>NZ_OZ032157.1:0-1428869 GCF_964026485.1 Rickettsia endosymbiont of Villa modesta
TGAAAATTTTGTTGATAACTCTGTTTAAAACATTTAATCTACATAATTCTGTTTACATAAATAATAAATATATTTATTATTTTAATATTTTTAGTAATAGCATGAAGCAAATTATAAATCCATTAAAAGGAAATAGTAATAAGATACCTATTTGGTTTATGCGTCAAGCAGGTAGATATTTGCCGGAATATAAAAAAGTAAGAGAAACAACAAAAAATTTTCTAGATTTTTGTTATGATGTTAATAAAGCAACGGAAGTAACCTTACAACCGATAAAACGTTATGGATTTGATGCAGCTATTATTTTTTCTGATATATTAGTTTTACCTCATGCTCTTGGATGGGAAGTAGATTTTAAAGAAAACATAGGACCTATATTAAAGCAGTTCAAATCACAAGAAGATTTTAAATATCTGCAAAGCAATCCGAATAATAAATTAGAGAAAGTTTATGAAATAACAAAAAAAGTAAAAGAAGAATTACCTTCCACCACTTCTTTAATAGGATTTGCAGGTAGTCCTTGGACAGTGATGAGTTATATGCTAGAAGGAAAAGGAAAACAGGATTTTAAAACGAGCAAAAAATTTATATATGAAAATAAAATACTTGCTAAAGAATTGTTGAATTTTATTACGGAAAAAACAGCTGATCATCTTATAAATCAAGCAAAATCGGGAGCAGATGTTTTAAAGCTTTTTGATTCATGGTCAGGAGTACTTGCAGAAGAGGAGTTTACTGAATTTGTAATAGAGCCGACAAAAAAAATTATATTAAAAGTAAAAGAAGCTTTTCCAAAAATTCCTATAATTGCTTTTCCTAAAGGAGCGGGATTATTGTACGAAAAATTTATAAAAGAAGTACCTATAGATATTTTAGCCGTAGATCAAATGATCCCTCTTGAAAAAATGAAAGAGTGGAGTGATAAAGTAATAGTACAAGGTAATTTAGATCCAGTCGTATTATTAACTAATAAAGAAATTATCAAAGAAAAAGCTTATAAAATTCTTCAGACAATGAAAGGAAAGAATTTTATCTTTAATTTAGGGCATGGTATTTTGCCTGAAACACCGCTGGAAAATGTAGAATTTTTGACAGAATATGTTAGGTTATATGAAGAAAAGAATAGCAATAGTACTTTTTAATTTAGGCGGTCCAAAAAACCTTGAATCCGTAAAACCTTTTTTATTTAATTTATTCTATGACAAAGCTATAATTAATCTACCGCATCCATTACGCTATATTATTGCAAAAATAATTTCTACTACTAGAGAGAGAAAATCTCAAAAAATTTATTCTTTAATTGGTGGTAAATCTTCTTTACTTCAGGAAACAGAGGAGCAGAAATTAGCACTAACCGAAAAACTAAAGCAACTCATAAAAGAAGATTTCGTTATTTTTATAAATATGAGATATTCAGCACCATTTGCCAAAGAAGTAATAAATCAAATAAAAAAATATAATCCAAGCGAAATAATATTATTGCCTCTATATCCTCAATTTTCAAGTACTACGACAGGATCTTCAGTTAAAAATTTTTTACAAAACTTTGATATTGATATTCCAATTAAAACAATTTGTTGTTATCCTCTAGAAGAAGATTTTATAAAAAGTCATATTTCATTGATTAAGGAAAAACTATACGATGACGATAAAAATTTTCGTATATTATTTTCTGCTCATGGATTACCTGAAAAAATAATAAAAGCAGGCGATCCTTATAGTTTTCAGATAAAAGAAACAGTAAAAGCAATAGTTAAAGAATTAAATATAAAAGATCTAGATTATAAGATAACTTATCAAAGTAGAGTAGGACCTATAGAGTGGTTAAAACCGAATACGGAAGACGAAATAGAGCTAGCAGGAAAGTTAAAAAAGGACATAATTATCGTACCTATATCCTTTGTATCCGAGCATGTTGAAACATTGGTAGAACTTGATATTGAATATAAATTAATCGCAGATAAATATGAAATTCAATATATCCGAATTCCAACACTTGGAACAAATAAAATTTTTATTAATAGTTTGACAAATATATTGCTACAATTTATTAATAAGGTTGATACTAATTTAGTTACGAGTAGCTCTAGTACAAGAATATGTCCAAACGAATTTACTAAATGTTTATGTAAATTAACAAATTAACAAGGAAAAGAATGGCAAGTTACTATCTATGGTTTAAGTCAGTCCATCTGATATCTGCTATATGTTGGATGACAGGGCTTCTTTACTTACCTAGAATATATGTTTACCATACCAAAGCTAAAATAGGTAGTGAGCTAGATAATACCTTACAAGTGATGGAGCTAAAATTACTCAGGTTCATTATGAATCCGGCAATGATTAGCACATTTATATTTGGTTTAATAAATGCTCATATTTACGGGTTTGTTGCTCTTGATACTTGGTTTCACGTTAAAATGTTTGCAGTGTTAATTTTAGTGATATTTCACGGTTTACTTGCAAGATGGCGAAAAGATTTTGCAAATGGCAAGAATGTCCATTCAGAAAAATTTTACCGTATAGTTAATGAGATTCCAGCTATTTGTATGATTGTTGCAGTAATAATGGTTATAGTGAAACCATTTGACTAGTATTTATTCTGTCCTTTCATACCTTAGTTTGACCATGGTATCCATAAATACAACTTTAAATATTAAATAGTAGGAATGATATAAATAAAGCAATGCCTGCTCACCGATGATATCTATACTTTAGCTACCAAATATTGCTTCTAGTTCTGCTAAGCGTTTCTCTATTGCGTTGAGATCTCTCTTTTTCAAAGGTCTTTCTAACAACTCTGCTATCTCAATTTTCAGAATTTCTAAATTTTCTTTTGAAGTAAACTCTGCTACGAGTTCAGGTAGGCTCTTGTTAGTTTGGTTGGACATGCAGTTCTCTCGATTTGTTAAACTTAAATTGCTCAAGTTTCAACCACCGAAGTTTAACTTTGGTGGTCGGGGAGTTAGCAAAACTGCCAAAAGTCAGCTATAATAGGTTTTAATCTTAAAGCATGGCTTTAAGCTCTGGACATACCTACTATCTCCCCGACCATATAAGGTCGAGGATTACATCAGTTATGTGAGAGATGTTCTCACTTTTGGTAGAGGTTGCTACACCCCGAAATAGTGTTTTACTATTTCAGTTAAAGTTTATACCTAACTTCCTTTAAAAGTCAATCTATAACTTATTTTAAACTAATAGTTTATTTATCTAAAAGATTTTTTATTTCTAATGTAAGTTGTAAAATTTATTTAGAATATTTATAATTCATAAAAAATAATATGGAACATTATGAATAATAGCGATGAACTTAATAAGTTAGTAATTTTTAAAGATAAAACCATTAGAAGAATTTTTCATAATAATGAATGGTGGTTTTCAGTAGTCGACGTAGTAGGAGCATTGACTGATAGTGCTATCCCACGGCGATATTGGTCAGATTTAAAAAAACAGCTTATAGAAAAAGAAGATTTTTCTCAATTGTACGAAAAAATCGTACAGTTAAAATTAAAAGCTCCCGATGGAAAGTTGCGTGAAACAGATTGTGCAAATACAGAATCATTACTTCGTATTATACAATCTATTCCGTCTCCAAAAGCAGAACCATTTAAACAATGGCTTGCTAAAGTCGGTTATGAGAGGATTCAAGAAATTTCTGATCCGGAAAAGTCAATTGATAGAGCAAGGGATAATTGGAAACGACACGGGCGTAGTGAGAAATGGATTCAGCAACGTATGATGGGGCAGGAAACACGAAATAAATTAACTGACTACTGGAAAAATCATGAAGTAATGAAAGAGAGTGAATTTGCTATATTAACTAATATTATTCATCAAGAATGGACAGGTATAAGCATTAAAGAACACAAAAATATAAAGGGCTTAAAAACGCGAATTTAGGATAAGGAAGAAGAGAAGCATGGAATAAGAATAAAGTATTTACAAGTTAAGAGTGTTGGGTTACTGAAGTTTTTCAACAAAAAAACAAGAACCCAACAACGAAAAAATGTATCACAACTTTATTTTAGACACTAGACAATTTTTGTGAAATATATGAAGAATGGGAGAAGCAAAAATTAATACCAACAGATAGAAAACGCCGGAGAGAAGGGAATTTAAGCCTTTCAGAGCTTTTAACTATCGTATTATATTTTTATATATCGCCGTGCAAAGATTTTAAGAATTATTATTTATATCACTTATCATATAAATATAGAGGTTATTTTAAATTACCAAGTTATAGTCGAATAATACAATTATGGTCAAGATTAATTCTACCGCTTGTTATAATGTTGCAACTATTTAGAGGAGAGGAAACAGGAATTTATTGCATAGATTCAACTAAATTATCGATATGTCATACAAAACGTACAAATAGCAATAAAGTATTTAGTGGTATACTTCTTTTACCTGAAGAATTGGTAGTATTAGATATTAATTATCCATAAGAACATTGATTATTCGCTCATCTAAATATTCATTTTCCAACTTTTCAAGTTAAAGAAGTATATAGCTAAAATAGGGATGAGTAGTTATGGATGGTTTATGGGGTTTAAGTTGCATATAGTAATTAACAATAAGGGAGCGATTATGGCGATCAAAATTACCAAAGCAAATAATAGTGATTTATCGGTAGCAGACGATATAACTGATGGATTACAAGGTAAACTCTTTGGTGATAAGGGATATATTTCTAAGGAATTATTTACTAAATTATTAGGTCGTGGATTACGCTTATTTACAGGAATTAGAAAAGATATGAAGAATCATTTATTGGAAATGGAAGATAAAATACAGCTTAGAAAAAGGTCGTTGGTTGAGTCAGTATTTAATGTCCTAAAAAATAATATGAATCTTGAACACTCAAGGCATCGATCACCTACTAATTTTTTAGTTCATATTCTAGCTTGTGTTAATGCTTTTAATATTACTAAAACTAATATTTTAAACTCTTTTTTCGATAATCTTAAACTCTTCTTATCCTAAACTGGCGTTATAAGGATATTACTTTATCATCAAATCCTTCAAATTTTCGTACTCCTTTTGGAATGAGTTGAGGTTCAAATTCTCCATCCCGATCCCTTGGCACTTCTACTGTCAATTTACGACCTTCAGGATCTATTAAAGTCTTTTCATAATTGCCATTACGTCTATTCTCTGACTCCTTGGCATTCTTAGAATGCTTCTCATAACCTATATGAGATTCCATTTCTTTCTCTAAAATCTTATTTACTATCTGCTTTTTAAATTCCTGAAATATCCCTTCTTTGCCAAATATCTCAGATGGATCACTTTGTGATAGTATTTCTGATACTACTTTTTCTATAGTCGGATTTGATACTTTGCTCTTATTCTTCATATTAGCCTCATGTAAGTTGTTTTAATTAATTTTATTCTTAACTATTTTTACAACTTACACAAACTTTCTGACACCCTCTATAGAATCAGTAAATGTCTCAAAATTCGCATAAAATTTATTGTTACTTACAACAGAATGCATAAATTTCCACAGTCGTTCAATTGGATTCAAATTAGGACTATATGCTGGCAAAAATAGTAACTCTATTTTACTGTATTGTAGATATTCTTTTACCTTTTTTGACCTATGATATCCAGCATTATCGCATATCAAATAAATCTTACTTTTATCTTGATTATTTGCTTCTAATTTCTTTAAAAATTCAATAATATAATCACCATTAACCTTAGGATTGTCAGTTGTTACTACCTCTAAATCCTTAAGATTAATAGCACCAATAATATGTTTACGCTTCCAACCACTGAAACTTGGTAATGTTTTAACTACATTCTTTCTAATCCAACCAAATCTTGCTCGAGTTTGGTATTGAGGATGAACACTATCCATAAAATAAATAGACTCATCTTTAGCTAAATTATTTTTTAGCAAACTATATTGCAGCTTAAATTCCTCTTGCTTAGCTAAATCTATTTTTCCAGGCATTAACTTAGGTTTCTGATAACTAAAACCAAGTCTGTGTAACAGCTTGATTACCCCAGCTAATGTATAGATTACTCCATATTGACGTTCTATGGGAGTGTTGAGCTATGAAGAGTAAAAGGTTATAATGTGATAAAAAAATAAGAAAGTAAAAAATGTCAGAGCATCAAATAACAATGGTCAGTTTAGATGAATTAGTTAGCCCGGAACATCAATATCGTAAATTTAAAAGTTAATTTAATTTCAAAGTAGTTGAAAGAGAGTTATTAGCGATAGAAACTGAAGCTAATTATAAAGGCTATGGAGCATTGAGATTATTTAAATGTTTACTTCTACAATTTATGGAAGACTTATCTGATCGAGAATTAGAACGTTATTTGGCTGATAGTAATGCCGGCAAATGGTTTTGTGATTTTGCTCTTACAGAGACGACTCCAGATTATAGTGTGTTTAGTAAAATACGTAAGAAAATAGGTACTAACTTACTATCAAAAATATTTGCAAACTTTAGAGAACAACTACGAAAGCAAGGTTATATGAGCGAGGTATTTACCTTTGTAGATGCCTCTCATTTGATCTCAAAAGCTAGTCTTTGGACAGAACGTGATGAGTTGAGGAAGCAAAAGTATGACAAGCTAAATAATGAGACTTTGCCCAAAGTTGCGAATGATAAACAAGCTAAAATTGGTTGTAAAGGAGGTAATAAGTTTTGGTATGGTTATAAAAAACATGTTAGCGTTGATATCCAATCAGGGATTATTAATAAGGTTGCAGTTACCTCTTGCAAATGTTACTGATAGCAAAGGTTTTAAACACGTTATGCCACGCTCCGGTGCTGCATATGTAGATAAAGCATATTGTACAAAGTCTACCAAAGATACAGCAACTAGGCAAGAAGTGCATCTTTGTGCTGTAAAGAAAAATAACATGAAAGATAAAAATTTTGACCTTGATAGATATTATACAAAAATTAGAGCACCTTTTGAAAGAGTATTCTCACAAGATAATAAACGTGTCAGATATATTGGTATTGCCAAAAATCAATTCTCGGAATTTATGAATGCTATATGTTTTAATTTGAAACGCTTAACCGTTTTAACGGCTAGCTAATATTATAATGGATAACGCATAGATAATAACAAAATCTCCACTGATTTTTACTAATTTTGTATATATACTTCTTTTACCTGAAAAATTGGTAGTATTAGATATTAATTATCCATAAGAACATTGATTATTCGCTCATCTAAATATTCATTTTCCAACTTTTCAAGTTAAAGAAGTATATATGGACCAAGGAAACGAACTTCGCTTTCAAAAACAACAGGAAGCAGATGCTGCAGAATCATATTTTAAAGCAGCCGGCGTTGTACATGTTCCTCAAAAACAACAAAATTTAGTACTTACGGCATACAATACTTTCTTAGGAAACCCCAATAATAATGCAATTCAACAACTGGATATTTCAGAGCAACAACAAAGAAAGGAGTATTTTAAAGATATAATCGGCGATATTATTGATCCGTGACCGTTCACTAGTGTTAAGCGGCTTATTATTCCTCTTTGTCATCCTGTGGTCAAGCGGGCCTTGTTGCATGGTTCTTATGTCATTCTTAGCTAAAAGCAGGAATCCAAAAAAAGTATAAATACAGAAAATTTTTGAAATTAAAAGCTCGATTTATCTCGCTTTATGCTGGATTCCTGCTCCGCAGGAATGACACCGAGTACTTTTCTTGAGCCATGCAACAACGCTGGTCAAACGAACTAGGTGACAGTGAACGGTCACCTTAACAAATCATTAATGCTTACTTTAGATCTAGTAGTTTTATCGACTTGCTTTATGATGACTACGCAGTAAAGCCCAGGCTTACCTACTTCCTTAGCAGGTAATGCTCCTGGAACTACAACAGAATAAGCCGGAATTCTGCCGTAAATAATTTCACCTGTATCTCTGTATATTATTTTTGTAGAGCTACCGATAAACACTCCCATACTAATTACTGCTCCTTCTTCTACTATTACCCCTTCTGCTATTTCCGATCTTGCACCGATAAAACAATTATCTTCAATGATAACGGGCTTTGCTTGTAGCGGTTCAAGTACCCCTCCTATTCCCGTACCACCTGAAATATGGCAATTCTTACCGATTTGAGCACATGAGCCGATAGTAGCCCATGTATCAATCATTGTTCCCTCATCTATATAAGCACCTATATTAATGAAAGAAGGCATAATTACAACATTTTTAGCTATATAAGTACCGGTTCTAACAACAGCTCCGGGAACTTTACGTATAGCTGCTTCTTTGAATATATTTTTATCAGTATCCGCAGAAAATTTAGGAGCAACTTTGTCATACCAACTATTATAATTGTTATTATAAAGTTGCGATTCCGTAGTGATAAAATATAGCAATATAGCTTTCTTTACCCATTCATTAACTTCCCAACTATTTTCTTTCTTTTCACAAACACGAATTGTACCTTGATTTAAGCTTTCTATAATATCATTAAGTGTTTTTTTTAATGTTATAAGCTTTGAAGAATCTTGAAGAAGTTTGTCCTTAATTTGCCAAGCTTCTTCAATTTCTTTAATAAGAGAGGACATATCTTTTAACTGTTTTATTGCCAAAAATAATAAATGAGATTATCATGAAGTCAAACATAATAATTATAATTAACTATGTATATTACTTGCCCAAATTGCCAAACAAGATTTATCGTTACAAGCAATCAAATAGGTATTAACGGACGACGAGTAAAATGTTCCAAATGTAGCCATTTGTGGTATCAAAAATTAGACTATAATACTAGTAAATTAAATGACTTTAAAGATAAAGTAAACACGGAAACTATTAAAACTCCTATTAAAAATCATTATAATGCTAATGTGCCGGTTATTTTACCGTATATTCCTACTAAGAAAAAATATAATATATTTCCAATATTATGGACTAGCTTTATAATTTTTTGTTTAGTGATATTACTAATAGATAGTTTTAAATTTTTAGGTAAATATGATCAATTAAAGATAGAAGAAATTAATTTAGGAAAATCTCATCATATAGGCGGTATGAAGATATTTTATAAATTATCTAATCAGTCTGATTATTTAATTTCTGATCCTATAATCAAAGTTAGAGTAATGGATAGTAATAATCAAGCTTTAGATGAATATGTATCAATTACAAAACTACAAACAAAAATCCCTGCAAAACAAGCAATATATCTAGAAATGAATATTGAAGGGATCCCTGTTACAGCAGAATATATTGATATTGCTATAGGTAATAGATTAGGGCTTTTATTTAAGTAAAGACGGTTGCGTGGATCAATTTCACCTCTGTCATACCGTGGCTTGACCACGGTATCCATAAAAATAACTTGTAGCGTATATTATTTGGCTATTTTTCCTAAATCCCGCGATCAAGTCGCGGGATGACAGAAGAAAAACCGAGCTATGCAACAACGCCGGCTTGACCACAGGATCCAGTTAAAAATACTAAAATTATTAGCATTTTTTATTGTTTTTATGGACCTAGTTAGCAAGCCACGGGGTGACAGTGGGTTTTACCCGCCCACGCAACAATGCCTCCTGCAATGATGACTCGATATCCATACAGGCAATGCTTAGGCTATGCAACAACGTCACTTAAAAATAAAAATACCCATAAGCCGCAACTTATGGGTATTACTAAAGATATAATAATTTTTATTATCGTGTATTAGGAAACACCACAATTTGATCTATTAGTATCACTTGATATCATATTAACAATATCTGGAGCTTTAAATAATATAATGATTGCAGTAACCACTACTAAAGCTACTTCCCACTGCAATTTTCCTCTTAATGTTTGAATTCCCAGAACAATTATACCGACAACAGCTATACCTTTTGCAGTATTGCCTCTGAATACTTTAATTAAATTACACAATGCAACACCTACAGGATCGTCGACACTACTACCTAAGCTATCAAAAGCTACCATAATAATAGCCACGCTTAGAACAGTAAATAGTATGCGTAATGATAGATTATAATCGATTAATTCTTCGTTTAATTTACGAATAGGAAAGTTCATATTGTTTTACCTCAATAAAATAATTAGCATTTAAAAATTAATGTATAATTTATTTATATATAAATCAACTCCTAAATATATGCAATTTTAATTAATATGCAAAAATATTTTAAAAACACTTATTTTAAGTAACATTATAATCACATATAGTATAATTTAGCTTCCAAATATATAAACAAACGTAAATAAAAATAACCAAACCACGTCCACAAAATGCCAGTACCATGCGGCAAATTCAAACCCTAAATGTCCATTACCTTCTGTAGTAAAATCTCCTCTTTTTGCTCTAAAGTAGCAAACTATTAGAAATATAGTGCCTATAATTACATGAGCTCCATGAAAACCCGTGGCTAAATAAAAATTAGAAGCATATATACCATCTGTAAATTTAAACGCCGCATGATAATATTCATATGCTTGCATAGTTGTAAAAAATATTCCAAGCAATATGGTAAGAGCAAGTGCAGTTACGCAATCTTTTTGATTTTTTTCTTCTAAGGCGTAGTGAGCCCAAGTAACGGTAGTACCCGATAAGAGTAGTATTAAAGTATTGATAAAAGGAATATCAAATGGATCAAAAGTTTTAATTGTAGATGGAGGCCAAATTCCCTGCTTTACAACCCATACACCGTCTAAAAGACCTACGGGTGATAGACTTGATTTAAAAAAAGAAGCAAAAAATACACCAAAAAATACTATTTCCGTTAAAATAAATAACGCCATACCTATTTGTAAACCTTTTCTAACAGGACTAGTATGCTGATGTTCGACTATTCCTTCTTTCACTACATCTCTCCACCAAGAATATAAACAGTAACCTACTGAAATAACTCCTGCAGATAAAATATATATATTAAATTTGTAGCCATGCATGAACGAGACGCCGCCTATAACCAAAAGAAGTAAAGCAAAAGATGTTAGGACGGGCCAAGGGCTTGGGTCTACTATATGGAATAAGTGCGATTTAGTCATAGGATGTGAATTTGGATTCATATTTTATTTTATCATTTTCTAATTATACTTACGAATAGATATACGAAGATCAACTTGGAAAAGAGCAAGGAATCTGTAGGTCGAGGAGCAGAGCGTATAATAAACATTCAGTATTCGAGGACTTACAAAGACAAGATAGTCAATTTTTCAAGTTCTATCTTAGTATATAAATAAATATAAATTATTATTGATGTAAAAGCAAATTCTAGAAACAGATTATATAGAAAATATACCTCGTAACTTAGAATTACATTATTTATTATTAATGATAACTAAAATCTCTTGACTCTTTATATTATTCAACTAATATATAGACCGCTAATAATGTTTAAGCTCCATTGTTGCAAGACCAATCTGTCAAAACTTAATATTAAGTTATGCCAGGGGTCTATTATTATAAGTGAGTAAAATCATGAAGTATAATGGAGGTTGTTGTCTTACAGCAACGGAGCTTAACCCCTGGTACCTTTATTTATTAATTCTAGATTAGATTTAGGCATAAATTAAATAAAGGAATTGCGAGTAGTATTAGCTTATGTTTAATAAAAATAAAGATTTATTAATTCTAAAAAATACAAATGCAAAAAATAAAGAAAAAATTAGAAAAAAGTTTTTCTTTTCATCACCGTTTTTAATAATATTATTAATGTTTTTTTATTATCTTCTTAATATCTTAGAAATAAAATATTTCTAGATTTTTCAACTAATTAAGCTGTTAACTCTAAATTTCCTTACTTAAAATTATAGAGATACGACAAATTATCTTCACTATTTTACTAGTTATTTCTGCAAATACTGCCTCAGTACTATCATTCATTATAGCAATATTTTTATGTTCAATTTCATCAAGTCGAAATTTAATAATATTATTTAATAATTCCGGCTCAATATTTTTATTTTCTAAATAATTTATTTGCTGTTCATAATGTTTTTCTATTACTTCTTCTACACTCTCGGTAACAAGCATCGCCGTTTTTATTCCCATCAACGAAGATAAAGCACCAAGTAAAAATCCGTAATGATGCCAAAAAAATAATAAAAACGTGGGTCTTACTTCTTTTTCTAGTAATTTTTTTTCAAAATAATTTAAATGTACCTCTTCGTGATCAAGCATTTCTTTAATTAATATATGATCATTCTGAGATTTGATATATTTTAGCTGCCCTTGATAAATTCTTTTTGCCCCATACTCTCCGGCATGATTAACTCTAATTATTTCGTGAATTTGTTTGTCAGGGTCAGAAAAATCAGGTCTTGGCATATAATATATACTACTTTTAAAAGAAGTTTAAAATTAGGTAGACGAAGTTTAATTTGGAAAAGGGCAAGGCGTTTCATATTTTTTGACTGCAGCGTATACTTCTTTTACCTGAAGAATTGGTAGTATTAGATATTAATTATCCATAAGAACATTGATTATTCGCTCATCTAAATATTCATTTTCCAACTTTTCAAGTTAAAGAAGTATACATACTAGTACGTGAGGATCAAAAAATATAAAACAACGACGCCAATTTTTCAAATTAAACGAGTATACTCTGTAATAAATCGAAACCAGCAGGATTTAATTTATAATCTACCTCCGCTTGCTGTAACAATTTTAAAGTCTCTAAACATTCAGTTAGGCTAAGAGTGTTTGCTATCTTTGTAAAATCATTAATATATTGATAGAAAATCGGTGATGATAATGATTTTATTGCGAGTTCCACACTCTCACCATTTTTTATTTTCGACAAAACTATATATAAATTTAAATAATGCCTTATTAATGCTCTAATAATTAAAACTTCATTGATATTTTGTTTTTTTAATATTTCTAGCTCTTGCAGAAAATTACTATAATCTTTTTTTGAAAAATACATTGCTAAATCACTGCCGTTTGCCGTAATTTCGCTACTTATAACTTTTAGAATATCGTTTAAAGTAATTTCTCTTCGATCATGAATAAAATATATCAATTTATTTATTTCGCTACAAATTAAATCATGATCACCTTTTAAATGAGCTTTTAAATAAGTGATAGCCTCTTTACTTATAATTTTATTAGTTTTTTCTACTTTACCTAAAATAATTCGTTCAATTTTTGCTTCATCGTCATGATAACAAGCAACTGCCGCTAAATATTCTTCTGTTTCAAAAAACTTTTTAAAGCTCCCGCTTGAAGTAATTTCCTCACCTATAAATACAGGGAAATTTATATAATCATTGTTTAGAATTGTTTTTAAATTCTTATCGATTGAATTCCCAACCGATCTAATTTTAATTAATTCTTTTTGACCAAAAAAATTAGGCGAATTAAGTAATATTTCTAAAGATGAAATATTAAGATCTGAGTATTCTATAGAAGTTTGTAGCATATTTAAGCTTTTTACTAAATGCTTACAAATTTTTTCTATATAGCCTTTATCAGGACCGTATAGTAAAAGAGCTCTAATCTTTCCGGCTTTTATTAGTTCAAATAATCTACCTATTTGTGAAAAATAAAATTTCATAGCTTAACTATTTCCGTGTAAAATATAAAATTAATCTGCTACGAATTTCTTCTGCTGCTTGATATGCCAAGTCTATTCCTGTTTCATCTCTTTCAACATTTGTTGCATATGGTGTAAAAATAGCATTATATGACGTGTTTTGGTAAAACTTCTCTTCAATTAAAACCTTTTGGCTTTCTATATCAATTAATTTATACCTAACTAATTGATTAATATATTCCCTTAAAACATTGGAGTTTTTTTCAATAGTAGCAGGCATAGTTGTTGCGATAAGCTCTGCTTTAAGCAGGTATTTTGCTTTTGCTTTCTGAGGTAAAATACTAGTTAAACGATGATAAAACTCAGCTCCTTCAATTGTTCTAATCGGCTCAACTTTAATAGCTTCTAAATCATTATTTCTACTGTATTTTTCACTATATACCGGTTTTAAATTACAACTACTCATTAGAAAGAATATAATTACTACAAATAAAGAACGCATATACTAGATTAAGATTGGTTTTTTATATTAATAACAGCTTATTTCGATTTTGTGAAAGAAAATTATAATAATTAGTATTTGTTAATACTTAATAGTAATTACATATTAATTTATGTTGACATTTATAAATAAGACTTATATATGTCGCTTCAAAATAAATTTTTAAGGTATTAATTATGAAATTGGAAAGCTTTATACAAAAATTAAATAAGACATGCTTAAAGCTATTTAATAATATCTCTTAAATTAAAAATATTGATTATTGAAATCTCGGCTAATCAATTTTATTCTATGTACATAAATATATTTATCCTTATAATCTTCTGGTACAAGAATTTTATATTTGAGTGATATATATTGGATTAATAAACAAAAATTGTAAAGCTTAATTTACCTCAATTTATAATTGTAAAAGTATTATTAATGATGTATTTATAGTGCAGTATATCATTAACATTTATGTCTAAAAATCTTAAGCACGACGAGATTATACGAAGTGCATTTGAAAATCCAATAGTTGCCAAAGAGTTTTTTCAAATGCACTTACCGGCATATATACAAAGTTTGATTTCTTTTAAAACTCTCAAAATGGAAAAAGATAGTTTTGTAGATAAAACACTTAAGAAATCCATATTAGATATTTTATTTTCCGTTAAATTTAATAGTGAAGACGGTTACTTATTTTTATTATTAGAACATCAAAGCAAACCTGATTATTACATGGCTTTTCGCTTGTTTAAGTATATGTTAAAGATTGCCGAATATCATATGAAAACAACAAAAAGCAAGCAATTTCCTTTCATATATCCGTTAGTGTTTTATAACGGCATACAAAAATATAATGCTCCTTTAAATTTATGGGAATTATTTGAAAATAGTGAATTGGTAAAGGCTACGTGGACTAATGATTATCAACTTATAAACGTGCATGATATATCTGATAAAGAATTGAAAAAAAATGCTTGGTCCGGAATTTTACAATTTTTCATGAAGCATATTCATGAACGTGATTTATTGAAAAGATGGTAAGAGATAGCTGATCTCTTACCTAAATTTGCTAAAGTTAATATTGGCATTGATTATATAGAGCTAATTTTATTCTATACTTTGACCAAGATTAAGCAAAGTGATATAATGGAAGTAGAAAACATACTTAAATCAGAATTAAATTCTAAAAAAAGAGAAAAAATTATGGGAAGTATAGTAGAACATTGGTTGCAAGAAGGTAGAAGAAAAGAAAAAATTATTATAGCAAAAAATTTAATCAAAGCCGGTTTAAAAACTGACTTAATAATTGCCTCAACAGGCTTAAAAAAAGAAGAAATTGAGAAGTTACGACAAACTGCCTGAATTCTTAAAAATATGAGAGTTATGGCTAATGATTTAAGCATTTATATTCACTGGCCGTTTTGTTTGTCAAAATGTCCATATTGTGATTTTAATTCTCATGTGGCAAGCACTATAGATCATCATCAGTGGCTTAAATCCTATGAAACGGAAATAGAGTATTTTAAGGATATTATTCAAAATAAATACATTAAATCTATTTTTTTCGGTGGCGGTACTCCCTCTTTAATGAATCCTGTAGTCGTTGCAGGAATAATAAATAAAATCAGTAATCTAGCAATTATTGATAATAAAACCGAGATAACTCTAGAAACTAATCCCACATCCTTTGAAACTGAGAAGTTTAAAGCATTCAAATCCGCCGGAATTAATCGTGTTTCAATTGGAGTACAATCCTTAAAAGAAGACGATTTAAAAAAATTAGGTAGAACTCATGATGCTTTGCAAGCCATCAAAACAATTGAGGCAGCAAATTCGATTTTTCCAAGAGTATCATTTGATTTAATATATGCACGTAGCGGTCAGAAATTAAAAGACTGGCAAGAAGAATTAAAGCAAGCTATGCAACTCGCAAATGGCCATATCTCTCTTTATCAATTGACTATAGAAAAAGGTACACCTTTTTATAAATTATTTAAGGAGGGTAATCTGATTTTGCCGCATTCAGATGAGGCAGCTGAAATGTACGAATGGACGAATCATTATCTAGAATCTAAAAAATATTTTAGATATGAGATATCTAATTATGCTCTAGCAAATCAGGAATGTTTGCATAATTTGACTTATTGGAATTATAATAATTATTTAGGTATAGGTCCTGGAGCTCATAGTAGACTAATTGACACTTCAAGTTCGGTATCGGCAATTATGATGTGGCATAAACCTGAAAAATGGTCAGACTCGGTTAACGTAAAAAATGTCGGTATTCAAACTAATACTAAGTTAACGCATCAAGAAATCATTGAAGAAACGTTAATGATGGGTTTACGCCTTAAAAGCGGTATAAATATTGCGGCACTAGAGCAGAAAATAAATGCAAAATTAGCAGATATTTTAGACATGAATAACTTGCAGCATTATCAAGCATTAGATTTTATTAAAATAAATGAAAATATCTATCTTACCGATAAAGGTTTAATGCTCCATAGCTACATAGTACCTAGATTGATCAGGTAATTAACAACGGTTAGCAATGGCATTGCCTATACCGCCACCACCACCGCTTATAGGATTGAGTGGACAACCTATGTCATATAGCGATGTTGGGGCTGCATTACTACAGAATAGTCCGAGTTCTTATTCAACAAATATAGTAGAAGATGCTTATTTAAATAAACAAATTACGCCTTTACTTATCATACTTGATAAACTTGGTTTACTTGAAAAAGCTATCATTTTTTGTTTTTAAGGTCTCGGAAGCGAAGATATAATAGAAAGAAGTAAGCATGGGAATAAAAGCAACAAACCTCCTGCTGCTTCGGTAAATAATGCCGGCAATAGTGCTTCTCTGCCGGGAGGAGGTCCAGATTTTGAACCTGATGAGGATAAAAATCAAGAAACCGAAAACTCTTTTGATCCTATTGAATAAAATTATGAAAAAATATTGTTGTGAGAATATGGAGTTTGAACTTGAGAAAGATAAAACAGTTATTGAATATGAGCCTGAAGTTAGAGTTTACAGCATTATAACCCGTAATAGTTTATATGGTACTCATCAGCAAATAATTTATTGTCCTTGGTGTGGTACTAAATTACCAAAATCCTTAGGAAATGAGTGGTGTGCAGTAGTAAAGCAAGAATTAGGTATTGATACAGTATTTGCTGAAGAGTGGGAAAAGTTACCAGAAGAATACAAGACTGACGAATGGTGGAAGAAGCGTGGATTGTAAATTTTCTTATTAGAACGCCAGTTTAGGATAAGAAGAGTTTAAGATTATCGAAAAAAGAGTTTAAAATATTAGTTTTAGTAATATTAAAAGCATTAACACAAGCTAGAATATGAACTAAAAAATTAGTAGGTGATCGATGCCTTGAGTGTTCAAGATTCATATTATTTTTTAGGACATTAAATACTGACTCAACCAACGACCTTTTTCTAAGCTGTATTTTATCTTCCATTTCCAATAAATGATTCTTCATATCTTTTCTAATTCCTGTAAATAAGCGTAATCCACGACCTAATAATTTAGTAAATAATTCCTTAGAAACGCGAATTTAGGATAAGGAAGAAGAGAAGCATGGAATAAGAATAAAGTATTTACAAGTTAAGAGTGTTGGGTTACTGAAGTTTTTCAACAAAAAAACAAGAACCCAACAATGAAAAAATGTATCACAACTTTATTTTATATACTAGACAATTTTTGTGAAATATATGAAGAATGGGAGAAGCAAAAATTAATACCAACAGATAGAAAACGCCGGAGAGAAGGGAATTTAAGCCTTTCAGAGCTTTTAACTATCGTATTATATTTTTATATATCGCCGTGCAAAGATTTTAAGAATTATTATTTATATCACTTATCATATAAATATAGAGGTTATTTTAAATTACCAAGTTATAGTCGAATAATACAATTATGGTCAAGATTAATTCTACCGCTTGGTTATAATGTTGCAACTATTTAGAGGAGAGGAAACAGGAATTTATTGCATAGATTCAACTAAATTATCGATATGTTATACAAAACGTACAAATAGCAATAAAGTATTTAGTGGTATACTTCTTTTACCTGAAGAATTGGTAGTATTAGATATTAATTATCCATAAGAACATTGATTATTCGCTCATCTAAATATTCATTTTCCAACTTTTCAAGTTAAAGAAGTATATAGCTAAAATAGGGATGAGTAGTTATGGATGGTTTATGGGGTTTAAGTTGCATATAGTAATTAACAATAAGGGAGCGATTATGGCGATCAAAATTACCAAAGCAAATAATAGTGATTTATCGGTAGCAGACGATATAACTGATGGATTACAAGGTAAACTCTTTGGTGATAAGGGATATATTTCTAAGGAAATATTTACTAAATTATTAGGTCGTGGATTACGCTTATTTACAGGAATTAGAAAAGATATGAAGAATCATTTATTGGAAATGGAAGATAAAATACAGCTTAGAAAAAGGTCGTTGGTTGAGTCAGTATTTAATGTCCTAAAAAATAATTTAGCTAAAGATGAGTCTATTTATTTTATGGATAGTGTTCATCCTCAATACCAAACTCGAGCAAGATTTGGTTGGATTAGAAAGAATGTAGTTAAAACATTACCAAGTTTCAGTGGTTGGAAGCGTAAACATATTATTGGTGCTATTAATCTTAAGGATTTAGAGGTAGTAACAACTGACAATCCTAAGGTTAATGGTGATTATATTATTGAATTTTTAAAGGAATTAGAAGCAAATAATCAAGATAAAAGTAAGATTTATTTGATATGCGATAATGCTGGATATCATAGGTCAAAAAAGGCAAAAGAATATCTACAATACAGTAAAATAGAGTTACTATTTTTGCCAGCATATAGTCCTAATTTGAATCCAATTGAACGACTGTGGGAATTTATGCATTCTGTTGTAAGTAACAATAAATTTTATGCGAATTTTGAGACATTTACTGATTCTATACGAATATTTTTTGAAAATATTGAAAAATATAAAAATAAAATTTCTTCATTGGTAAATGACAATTTTCAAACCATTGTGCCTAATCATTTTAACAACTCTTCATGTTGAAGAAGTATACACGCAATAATGCTTTCAGTCTCTTAGCTAACGACGATATAGATAGTTACTAAGCAATACCGATGAGCTTATAAAAACTATTGCATATTTCGGCTCATTAGTTTATTTTGGTTAGCAAACTATGTACAGAATTAATGGATTATTAAAATGGGAATTACCGTATTAAAAAACGAAGGATTGGATTTTCATGCAAGAATCTCTACTCCTTTAAGTGAGATAGATGACGATATTCAAAAAGAGTTGCTTGATTTAACCAAAAAAGTTAAAATAGCAGGTTTTAGAGCCGGTAAAGTACCGGTTTCAATTGTTAAGAAAAAATACGGTACTTCCGTCAGGAATGATATAATAGAAAGAAGAATTAACCATTCGGTAAATCACGTTATTAAAGAACATAATCTAAATATAATCGGTAGACCCAAAATTGAAGAATTGCAAAACGAACCCGATAAAGCTTTAGAATTTACCGTAAAAATAGAGCTATTACCTAAAATTACTATTCCGGATTTAAAGAAAATCTCACTAGATCGTCCAAAATTAGAAGTAAACTCTAAAGATGTTGAAGAACAACTAGAAAAACTTGCCGCATTAACAAAAAGCTATACTAAAGAAAGTAAAGCAAAAATAAAAGACGGAGATCAGGTTACTATTGATGCAATCGGGTACATCAAGGATGAAGCTTTTGAAGGCGGTAAATTAAATGATTTTAAGGTAGTAATAGGTAGTAATGCACTTATTCCTGGTTTTGAGAAACAATTAATAGGTTCTAAAACAGGTAGTGAAGTAGATGTTAATGTTACTTTTCCTGAAAATTACCATGCTAAAGATTTAGCAGGTAAAGATGCTCGTTTTGCAGTACAAATTAAAGCAGTACATAATGCAGAACCTACCGTTATTGATGAGGAGTTTGCTAAAAAATTCCAAAGTAATAGCCTTGAAGAATTGCGTACACATTTTGCTAAACAAATAGAAAACGAATCGGAAGAAGCTATTAATACTATAATGAAAATGAACTTATTTGATAAGTTAGAAAAATTGTTAGATTTTGACGTACCGGAATCTTTATTAGAGCAAGAAAAAAATATTCTAAAGTCCGAAACCGATAAAAATGACCAAGATGAATCATTATTAAAAGATAAATCCCCTAAAGAAATAACAGAATATTATAATAAATTAGCCCTACGCCGTGTGCGAATAGGCTTATTACTTGCTGAATACGCAAAATCTAAAAATTTGCAATTAGAGCCTGATGATTTAAGAAAAGTTATTATGCAACAAGCACGTAATTTTCCTGGGCAGGAAAATATGATATTTGATTTTTATAAAAATAATCCTAGAGCAATTGAAGGACTTAAAGGTCCTGCCTTAGAAGATAAAGCTGTGCAATATATATTTAATAACGAAATAAAGCTTAAAGAAAAGAAATATACTAAGGAAGAGCTAGAGAAATATCTAGAGGCAGAAGAGCAACGTATTACTTTGATTTAAAGTTTATTAATTGTCATTGATGTCATTCCCGCGTATGCGGGAATCCAACATAAAGCGAGATAAATCGAGCTTTTAATTTTAAAGATTTGCTGTATTTATACTTTTTTTTGGATTCCTGCTTTCACAGGAATGACATCGGTATCCACGCGGGCAATACCCGTCTTTCTTAGCTCCGGCAATATATTACTCCTGATTTTTTATAGTCTTTAAAGCTAGTTTAACTATTTTATTTACCCCTAGATTAGTGTAGGTAGAGATAGAAAAAACTTCTTTATTAGTAGCTTTTTGCAACTTATTTATTTTTTCTTGTATTTCCCCATCGGTAAGAACATCACATTTATTAAGACATATGATTTCGATTTTATTTTTTAGATAATCGGAATATGATTCAAGCTCAAGACGTACTGTATTATAATCTGCCACTACATCATTACTAGAGCCGTCTATTAAATGTATTAATACATTACATCTTTCTATATGCTTTAAGAATTTATCGCCAAGTCCGTGACCTTGATGAGCTCCCTCAATTAAGCCAGGAATATCGGCTATAACAAACTCTTCATCATCAACATACACCACTCCAAGATTCGGCACTAAAGTAGTAAAGGGATAATCGGCAATTTTAGGCTTGGCTGCCGTTACAACCGATAAAAAAGTAGATTTACCGGCATTTGGAAGACCCACAAGCCCAACATCAGAGAGAAGTTTTAAGCTTAAATGAATCCACATTTCTTCAGCAATTTCGCCTTCCGTACGCTTTCTTGG
This sequence comes from Rickettsia endosymbiont of Villa modesta, assembly GCF_964026485.1. Classification (NCBI taxonomy): domain Bacteria; kingdom Pseudomonadati; phylum Pseudomonadota; class Alphaproteobacteria; order Rickettsiales; family Rickettsiaceae; genus Rickettsia; species Rickettsia endosymbiont of Villa modesta. Next base: position 21,350 of record NZ_OZ032157.1, read on the forward strand.
AGCTTGATTAACCGACGTTTTGAAATGACTGTTGCCAAGACCGCCGCTTCCTCCTTTAATTATTTCAAAGCTTTGGTCATCCTCAGTGAAGTCATGCAATAATATATTGCCGTCCTCGGAAAAGATTTGAGTACCAATGGGAACATCAAGAACTAACGATTTTCCTGATTTACCGCTTCTATTTGAACCTTTACCGTTTTCGCCGTTTTCTGCGGTAAAATGCTGTTTATATCGATAATTTACTAGCGTATTAAGATGGTGATTACTCCTGAAAATAACACTACCGCCACGTCCACCGTCACCACCGTCCGGTCCGCCTCTGTCAATAAATTTCTCACGATGGAAACTAACGCAACCATTGCCGCCGTTTCCACCTTTTATATATATTTTAACTGCATCAATAAAATTCATTATGTACCTCTGTGTCATACCGTGGCTTGACCACGGTATCCAGTAAAAATATCAAAAAATGTACACCTTAAACTGCTTTTCTAGATACCGTGGTCAAGCCACGGTATGACACAGTGGGTTTTACCTCTCCCCGATACCCTTATACTCTCTATGTACATAACCGGTGTAAAGCTGTCTAGGTCTGCTGATTTTTTGTTCAGGGTCTTCGTGCATTTCTTTCCATTGTGCCATCCAGCCTACGGTTCTTGCTATTGCAAAAAGTACCGTGAACATTTGCGACGGTATACCCATAGCTTTATAGATAATACCTGAATAAAAATCAACATTTGGATATAATTTTCTCTCAATAAAATATTCATCTTTAAGAGCGATAGCTTCAAGTTCTATTGCTATTTGCAGGAGTGGGTTGTTTTCTAGCTGTCCAAGTTCCTTTAATACTTCTTTGCAGGTTTCTTTAAGTACTGCGGCACGGGGATCGTAGTTTTTATATACACGATGACCGAAACCCATCAACCTAAATGGATCATTTTTATCCTTAGCTTTAGCTATATATTTAGGAATATTTTCAGAACTACCGATTTCTTTAAGCATATTTATTACCGCTTCATTAGCCCCGCCGTGAGCAGGCCCCCAAAGTGAGGCAATCCCTGTACTTACGCAAGCAAAAGGGTTAGCCCCGGATGAGCCGGTAATTCGGACTGTTGAAGTAGAAGCGTTCTGCTCGTGGTCAGCATGCAGAATAAATATTTTATTAAGAGCATTTTTTATTATTGGATTTACTTTATATTTTGTACAAGGCGTTGCAAACATCATATGCAGAAAATTTTCAGTAAAATCTAACGAATTATCAGGATAAATAAACGGTTGTCCTATAGAATATTTATAAGACATTGCGGCGATAGTTGGTATCTTAGCAATCATTCTAATAGCGGTAAGTTCGTAGTCTGCTTCTTTAAAATTCAGTAAATCAGGATAAAATGCCGAAAGAGAACCAACGGCCGCAAGCATAATAGCCATAGGATGAGAAGAGCTACAAAAGGTTTGAAATAAATAGTGTAATCTTTCATTCACTAATGAATGATAAGCAACCTGTTTAGTGAAATTATTATACTGCTCGATGCTTGGTAATTCTCCATAGATTAGCAAATATGCCACTTCTAAAAAATCACTTTTCTCGGCTAAATCTTTAATGTCATATCCTCGATGTCGCAAGATTCCTTTATCACCGTCTATATAAGTGATAGTAGACTGACAAGAAGCAGTAGACATAAAGCCCGGGTCATAAGTAAAACAATCGGCTTCCGAAGATACCCTGCTTATATCGATTACATCCTCACCAATACTTGCTTTAAGTATAGGTAATTTAAATATTTTTCCTCTGATTTTTAATTCGGCAAATTCTGAATCATTATTATTTTCATTGGTCATATGGATATACCTTATTTTTATACATCAGTAAGTATAACCCTAATTTAATGAAATTAGAAACGAATTATTATTTATGAGGATTTAAAAATTTTCTTTGATATCTTGCTCAGCTTACAAGATTAATGAAAAATTATAATTAGACGTTGGAGTTTAACTGCTCTTTACAAAAATCACGAATATCTTGTAACGCTTTTTCTCCGGAAATTAATTATAAATTCGTTTAAAACGCACATGCTTCTACTTTCAACTGCAAGCCTAAAGCGTTTAATAAAGATCCTATATTGTCGAAACTTGGATTACCTTTGCTAGATAACATTTTATATATATGTTGTCTATTTATATGAGCTTCTTTAGAGATCTTTGCTATACCTCCCCTCGCTATAATGGCTTCTTTTAAAGTAGCCAAAAATAGCTCTTTATTATGATCCACGAAATATTGCTCTAATGCTTCATTAATATACTCTGCTAATATTTTCTCATTTTGCAATTTTTCTTTTAAATAATCTGTAAACTTTTCCATATAACGTCCTCAATTTCGTTTATAAACTTCTTCTATTATTTCTAAAGCTTTTTCAATATCTTTGCTTTGCGTATCTTTATTACCTGCATTTAATAGTAGAATAATTTTATTATCTTTTTCAGTAAAATATATTCTATAACCTTTGCCAAAGAAAAACCTAAGCTCATATAGTCTTCCTTTTATCTGTTTGTAATCACCATAAATTCCATATTCTAACCGAACTAATCTATTAAGAATTCTACTATGCGTCCTAATATCTAATTTTTCTAACCAATCTTTAATATAAGATTTACCGTTTGCTGTTATAAAAAATTGTATTTGTTTAGTTTTTTGCATATTAAGCTTAACTAGGTTCTGTGAAGGAAAATTAATTTAATATATTTTTGTTCTTTTTTGCTGCAAATTAAGATTTTTTTGAAATAAGAACAACTATTACTGCAAAAATCTTATTAATTTTCGCTTAAAAATATCTAAAAATACAAATAATTTAATTTTCTTTCACAGAACCTAGAGATAATTATGTTGTCGCATAAATACGACTAATTGTCCAGTAGAAAATTATTTTGAAAAGTACGTAAAGCTGTGAGTACTAGATTAATGTACAAGTTATGCAATGAGTTTATTATTCATGAGATACTCCTTAATCTTTAGTAAATCATACCAAGAGGTGCGTTTTTGCATAGGTTGGCGAAGTAAATAAGCAGGATGGAAAATTGCCGTAGTTTGGATAGAAGCGGATAGATATTTATTGGTATAAAAATAATATTCTTGTCTAATTTTAGTAATACCCGAATTTTTTCCAAGTAAGCTAGTTGCAGCCGTGCTACCGACTAGAATAATTAGCTTCGGGTTAATAAGAGCAATATGTTTCTCGACAAACGGTCTACAAATATCGACTTCTTCGAGTGTTGGCTGTCTATTAGCAGGAGGACGCCAAAATACCGTATTAGTAATATAAGCGTTATTTTTCCGTGAAATTCCGATAGCGTGCAGCATATTATCAAGTAAATTGCCACTTTCGCCGCAAAAAGGTATTCCTTTCAAATCCTCAGTACTTCCGGGAGCTTCGCCTATTAACATAATTTTAGCTTCCAAATTACCATCACCGAAAACCGTATTAGTAGCAAATTTCTTAAGTTCACAACCATTAAAATTTAGTAGAGATTCTTTTAGTTCTTCGATATTATTAGCTTTATCGGCAAGAGATCTTGCTAGGGTTATATTATCATGAACTTTATCATTCATATTGAATGCAGTTTCTTTTGTAGACATAGGTTTTACTTGTGGCTTGATATTATTACTCACTTTTAATTTCGGCGGATGCTCAGAGCAGTAATATTCAACACCGATTGCACTTAACCATTTAAGCGTATTACTCATTATCTTAAAATAAAATATGTTAAAATATTCCGTACCACACGAACTAAATAATATAAGACTCGACAAAGCCTTGTCACAACTTCTTGAAAATGTTTCTAGAAACCAAATCCAAAAAGCTATTAAAGATTCGCAAGTACTAGTTAATGATGTAATTATTTCTGATCCTGATGTTTTGGTCAAGGAGAATGATATTATATTATTTTCTTTTAAAGAACCTGAAGAGCTAAAAATTACGGCAACAAATATAGAACTTGATATAGTTTACGAAGATGATGATTTGATAGTAATTAACAAAGCTGCAGGTATGACGGTACACCCGGGAGCAGGGCATCATGATGATACTCTTGTTAATGCACTACTTCACCATACGAAAAATTTATCGGATATAGGTTCAGCAGAAAGACCCGGGATAGTGCATCGTTTGGATAAAGATACTACGGGCTTAATGGTAGTTGCTAAAAATAATAAAGCACATATGCTACTTGCAAATCAGATAGAGCAAAGGCAGGTAATACGGAAATATAAAGCGTTAGTTTGGGGAGTAATTAATCCGCTAGAAGGAGTCATTAAGAATAATATCGGTCGCAGTAGAGTAGACCGCCAAAAAATGACCACATTAAAATATGGTGGTAAAGAAGCCGTAACACATTATAAAACTCTAGAATTGTTTCACAAGGGTACTATTAGCATGGTAGAATGCAAGCTTAGCACGGGTAGGACTCATCAAATTAGGGTACAGCTAAGCCATTTAAAGCATTCGGTAGTTGGCGACCAAACTTACGGCAATAACGACCGAAAAATTGCTCATTCTTCTCCTGAACTAAAAGCAAAATTAATCGATTTTAAACGCCAAGCCCTGCATTCTTGGTATTTAAGCTTTACTCATCCGACTAGTAATGAAATTATGGAATTTTCTTGTGAGTTGCCAAGGGATATGGAAGAAATTATAGCCACCGATGCATTACACAAATTCATCGAACTTAAGAAACAAGCTCCTTTGGGTAGTATAGAAGATATTTTAGAGATGAAAAATCTAGGTAGAAAATGAGAACTTGACATAAATTGTATTACAATTATAAACACATAGTGTAATTATAATTGTAATACTTAAGAGTTATGTCTGCACTTACTGTAAGATTACCCGATGATTTAGCCGAGGAAGTAGCTAAAAGGGCTAAAAAACTTCATATTTCACGTAGTCAGTATATTAGAAGATCTATTAAAACTATGAATAAAAGCCTATATGAGCAAGAAAGGAAAGAAAAATTATTTGCAATTAGTATGCGAACAAGAAAAGAAAGCATGAAAATAAATTCCGAATTTTCTAATATAGAGCATGACCCTGAAAATTAATCTCGGAGAAATTTGGCTTGCCGATTTAAATCCTAGAGTTGGTAGTGAGCTTGGTAAAACAAGACCTGTATTGATTATTCAAGATCAAGTATTATTAGATGCAAATCACCCATCTACTTTAATCATCCCTTTAACAACTAATTTAATAGATGATGCTTTTCCTTTTAAAGCTCATAATAAATTAGAAAGAGATTCAGATCTTTTAATAGACCAAATACGTAGCATAGATAATAAACGCTTAATCCTAGGGCCTCTAACTACTTGCAGTCCTATCATTATGCAAACAATATATAAAGCAATATTAGAAGTTATAGGAGTTGGACCTGTTCCGTGCAATATTCTATAAAACAAGTCTTAAGTAAAGCAACAGATAAATTAAATAAAATAGGCATCAATTCACCGCAATTAGAAGCACGAATCTTACTACGGTATGTTATAAATAAACCTATTGAATATTTGCTTATTAATCTTGATGAGCAGTTAAATGAAGCTGAAATAGAAGCTTTTGAAAAACTGTTAGAGAGAAGATTAAAGCATGAACCTATAGCGTATATTACAGGCGTTAAAGAATTTTACTCACGTGAATTTATTGTTAATAAACATGTATTAATTCCAAGAAACGATACTGAAGTTTTGGTTGATGTTGTGTCTCAATGTCATTCCCGCGTAGGCAGGAATCCAAAAAAAAAGCGACTGGATCCCCGCTTTCGCGGGGATGACATAAGAGAAACCTGCAATGACAAACTCTTTAGCATACTCGAACTCGGTACAGGTAGCGGTTGCATTGCTATCAGCCTATTATGCGAACTACCCAATGCTAATGTAATTGCTACTGATATCAGTCTTGATGCAATAGAAGTTGCTAGAAGTAATGCTCTAAAATATCACGTGACGGATCGAATTCAGGTTATTCACAGTAATTGGTTTGAGAATATTGAGGATCAGAAGTTTGATTTTATCGTTAGCAACCCACCATACATATCTCATAGTGAAAAATCAGAGATGGCAATTGAAACAATCAATTATGAACCGTCTATAGCTTTATTTGCTGAAGAAGACGGTTTACAAGCTTACCGTTTAATCGCTGAAAATACAAAAAAATTCTTAAAACCAAACGGTAAGTTGGCATTAGAGATAGGGTTTAAACAGGAAGAAGCAATAACTCAAATTTTCTTAGATTGTGGTTATAATATTGAAAATGTTTATAAAGACCTACAAGGTCACAGTAGGGTAATATTATTTTCTCCTATTAACTTAACTCGGTCATACGCAAGGCGTATCGGAAAAAACTTATCAGGGCTGCAACAGAATTTATTAGATAACGAACTACCGAAATATTTATTTTCCAAAGAAAAACTTATTGATGAAAAACGTAAAATCTTTTTAGAAATAGGTTTTGGTATGGGCGAGCATTTCATTAACCAAGCCAAAATGAATCCTGATGCACTTTTTATTGGGGTAGAGGTATATTTAAACGGCGTTGCAAATGTTTTAAAACTTGCCGGCGAGCAGAATGTAGTCAAATCAGTTGGATTTAATTACAAGGAGCAAGGAGCGAAGTCTATAACTAATAGGAGAGCGACGAGTGACTCGTTCAGTGAATTCAAATCATTTGACTATATCACGAATTTTTTATTATTTCCTAATAATTTGGATTTAATATTAAATGAGATACCAAGTAACAGTTTAGATGGAATTTATATTTTATTTCCTGATCCATGGATAAAAAATAAGCAAAAAAAGAAACGTATTTTCAATAAAGAACGGCTTAAGATTTTACAGGATAAACTAAAAGATAACGGTAATTTAGTATTTGCTTCCGATATCGAAAATTATTTTTATGAAGCAATAGAGCTAATAGAGCAGAATGGTAATTTTGAAATTATGAATAAAGATGATTATTTAAAGCCGCATGATAATTATATAATTACCAAATATCATCAAAAAGCTATTAGGGAGAATAGAACGCCGAAATTTATGATTTTGCGGCACGTTTTAGGCGATCATTAATTGCAGCCCCTATATTTACCGAGGGTATGGGGCTAACTGCTATACCGCTTACATCATGAACTGCCGCATAATCGTCAAGTATTCTTAAATAAGCATAAAGATTTGCAGCAGCTTCTATAAGTTCACCTTTGGCACTTAAATTTAATGAAAATTTCCCCGTAAGGTTACTATTGCCAAAATTTAATCCAATTTCTCTATCCCCCAAATTTGTAGCATTTAATCTAATAGGCATATTCGGTGAATAGTGTTTAGCAAGCATTCCCGGAGCTTTTATATTACTTGTCTTTGATGCTTTTAAAACTTTTACCCCAAGTACTTCTTCTAAAATTTCAGCAGTTATAAACCCTTCTCTAAGAATAGTAGGAGTAACAGCTGTTGTATCGATTATCGTTGACTCTAGCCCATATTCAGATTGATAAATTTCAGGTGCTAAAATAAAAATTTCTGCGTTTTCTGAAAAATGTTTTGTAACATGCTCGGCGTTAGTCGGACTAATATAGTTTGAAGGGTTGGCACTTGGTGCGGCTATAGGTACGCCTGATTGTCTGATAAGTTCTAATGCTAGCGGACAAGACGGTATCCGAATCGCTATTGTATTAAGTCCTGCCGTTACACTAGGAGCAATAGACCTCTTCGGAAACTCTACTTCTAGGGGTAATTTGTACGTCGATCCGGTACTCGCATCCTCACGTATGTCTATATACGTTGCGGTGCTGCGTTCCGTGTCTCCTTCAAATTCCTCCCTATAAGCGAGTTTCCGAAGAGGTCTAACATTTGCATTCTCTTTTAAAGGGACAACTATAGATAAAGGTCCAGGCCAAAATTTTTCTGCTATTTTTGTAGCTAAATCATTAAACTTTCCTATTTCCTTTGCTTGCTCTATGGAGGAGACATGCACAATAAGCGGATTAATAGCAGGGCGATTTTTAAATTGAAAAATCTTTAAACAAGCTTCATTATTAGTAGCATCCGCTCCGATTCCATAAACTGTTTCGGTTGGAAAAACAACTACCTTGCCTGATTTTATAAATTGAACTGCTTTACTGAACATTAATTTAGTTATTTTGGTTTTGTTATATATCTGCTTCTCTATGTCATTCCCGCGGAAGCGGGAATCCAGTCACTAAAAAGTATAAAAACACTAAATTTTTAAAATTAAAAGCTCAAATAATTTCGCTTTTTTCTGGATTCCCGCTTCCGCGGGAATGACATAGAATGCTTTTTTAAGAGCCATGCAACCCCTAACACAAGAATGACATAGGAAAGTTTCAATCATAAGCGGTTAAACTTAGCTATTTTATCAAATAATTCACAAATATTTTGTAATAACGATAAACGATTCTCTGCAATTTTTGGATCAGGATCATTAACGAGTACATTATCAAAAAAGCTAGTAGTAGGAACTAATAGCGATGATAGTAAATTTAAAGCTTTCTTATAATCTTTATCAGCTATACTCTCTATAATTTGCGGCGAAATTTTTTGGATTACTTCAAATAATTCTTTTTCAGGTTGTGTACTAAAGAGACTTGTATCAACTAAGTCGATAATTTTCTGATCACCGATTATATTGCTAGCTCGTTTGTAAGCATTTAATAATTGTTTGCCTGCGTCTTCTGCTAAAAATTTTTGTAAGGCATTAAGTTTTAGACTTATACTAACCAACTCATCTTCCATTCTTAAATCAAGAACAGCATTAATTAACGCAATATCATAGTCATTTTTAAAATAAAATTTTGCTCTTTCTTCAAAGAAAGATATTATTAAATCCTTATTTTTATGAGAAGAATCTCTATATAAGTTTATAGAAAAACTAATTAAATCATTTAAATTTAGCTCTAATTTATTTTCAAGTATTATTCTTATTATGCCAAGAGCTTGACGTCTTAAGGCATATGGATCGCCTGAACCTGTTGGGGCTTCACCCACTATCATTAGACCAGCTAAACTATCCACCTTATCGGCTAAAGCAAGCAGTGCTGCATTTCCACTTGGTACATTATCGCTCAAACCTTGCGGTTTATAATGATCCTTGATTGCAGCGGCTACTTCTTCGCCTAATCCCTCATGTTTTGCATAATAATAGCCCATAATACCTTGTAAATCAGGAAACTCCCCAACCATTTCAGAAACGAGATCGCTTTTACAAAGTTTTGCTGCCGTGATTAAATCTTTATTATTTGGAGCTATATGCTTGCAAACTTTAATTATACGATCAATTTTTTCTCTTAAATTACCAAGTTTTGCATGAAACGTTACAGCTTCTAATTTACCTAATCTTGATTCTAAAGTTTTAGCTATATCTTGTTTATAAAAATATAAAGCATCCGAAAGACGTGCAGATAGTACTTTTTCATTACCTTTAATAACGAGGTCGGCATCTATAAATCTGCCATTACTTACAAACAGAAAATATTGTGCGAAATTTCCTTCTTTATCGAATAGACAGAAATATTTTTGATGTGTACGCATCGAAGAAATAAGTACTTCTTTAGGTAGCTCTAAGAATTTTTGTGGGATTTTTCCAAGTAGCACAACAGGAAATTCACTAAGCCCTGCTACTTCTTCAATTAGACGATTATCTTCTTTTATGTTTAGATTATGAGAATTTGCCAGTTCCAATAAACCTGTTTTAATTATTTCTTCTCTCTTTGTTCTTTCTAAAATAACGTGATTTTCTGAAAACTTATTTTTGTAATCCTCAAAATCTGTTACTTCTAATTTTTTATTATCAGTTAAGCGATGCCCGTACGTAATATTATTAGCGGTTAAATGCCCAAATTGCAGCGGTAATATTTCACCGTCAAATATGCATAAAATGTTACGCAGTGGTCTAACCCACTTTATATTATAATCACCCCAAAACATCGATTTTGCCCAGCTATATTTATTAATAGCTTCTATAATAATCTCCGGCAAAATTTCTTTTATCTTTCTTTCTTCTGTTTTTTTAACAAAGAAATAATATAGCTGATTATTAATTAATTTAGTAGAAAGCTCTAATTTACTAACGTTATGAGCTTTACAAAATCCATTAATTGCAGCTTCCGGAGCATCTATGCTCGGTCCTTTAATCTCCGTTTCTTTCGGCAGAGTTACTTTCGGTAAGTGGGTAGCATACAATGTTATCCTACGAGGTCCTGCAAATAGTTGTACTTTTGCAAATATTTCGTTTTCTTCAAAAATTTTCGTGAATATGTTTAAATAACCCTCTTCAGCATTTTTTTGCATGAATGCAGGTATTTCTTCACTAAATAGCTCTAATAATAATTCACTCACCGCTTAACTCCAACCATTTCATACAACAAATTTTAGCTAAGTGCCGTACTCTTAAAATATAAGAGGCACGCTCAGTAACGCTAATTACCCCAAGTGCATCTAATCGATTAAAGGCATCGCTTGCTTTTGTACATTCATAATAAGCAACATGTGGTACATTTTCTTTTACTAACCGCTCACATTGTTCTTCGCTATCTTTAAAATGTCGTACTAACATCTCACTATCTGCAAGCTCTAAATTATATTTTGAGTATTGTCGTTCAGCCTCAAAATCAACTTCCCCGTATTTTAAAGCTTTTTCTCCTACCTGCCCATTCCAATCAAGTTCCTTTACTTCATCGACACCTTGAATATATAATGCAAGCCGCTCAAGCCCATAAGTGATTTCACCGGCAACGGGACGGCATTCAATACCGCCGATTTGCTGCATATAAGTAAATTGGGATACTTCCATACCGTCACACCATACCTCCCAACCAAGCCCCCAAGCCCCGAGCGTCGGCGACTTCCAATCATCTTCAACAAAACGAATATCATGCGTTTTTAAATCTATGCCTAAACATTCTAAGCTTTTAAGATATAGCTCTTGAATATTATCCGGCGATGGCTTTAAGATAACCTGAAACTGATAGTAATGTTGCATTCTGTTAGGGTGCATGCCGTATCTGCTATCGCCTGGTCTTCTTGATGGCTGTACATAAGCTACTGACCAAGGTTTTGAACCAAGACATCTAAGTACCGTTGCAGGGTGAAACGTACCGGCTCCGACATGTGTATCGTAAGGCTGCAAGATTGCACAGCCGTAATCCTGCCAGTAATTTTGCAAGGCTAGTATAATTTGTTGAAATGATAGTTTTTTCATAAGAATTTCTATATTAGAACTCAAATTCTCTAGCTTTTCCTTTTGCTCTTTGAATATCTAATTCATTACATTTAGACATACTGATTAAATACTCCATGAAACTAAGTTTTGTAGGTTTCTTATCCTCTATCTCTGTGGATGAAAGGGTTTTTATATCGTTTTTATTAATATCTTGTTCTGAATCTTTCATAATTTCAATTTCAAATATTATTATTAGCTGGAAAGGCTTAGTGCTATATGTCATTCCTGCGAAAGCGGGAATCCAGTAAAAACCTATAAAAAACTTGTTTTTTTAGGTTTATTTTGTCAATATTATGTTATCCCCTCATAATGAGATGCGGCTCTAATCCCTGATTCATTAATTTGGTTCATATCTTTCCATCTAGAAATACCAAGCGAACTAGTTATAACCTTAAAACCGTTTTCATAAGCATATAAAGCCGTACGCTCGAAACGCATATCAAAACACATTGTGCAGCGTTTACCTCTCTCAGGCTCAAACTCCATCCCTTTAGCACGCCTAAACCAATTTTGCGGATCATAATCTGCGTCGATAAATTCTATATTATGCTTCTCGGCAAACTTAATATTTTCATTCTTACGAAGCTCATATTCTTTTTTAGGATGAATATTAGGATTATAGAAAAAAAGCGTAAACTTAATACCGGTATCGATCATTTTCTCCATTAAAGGACCAACACACGGAGCACAACAACAATGGAGTAAAACCTTACTTTCACCATCCGGTACTTCAAAAATTTCACTCATGATTAGCTGACCAAATTCTTTTTATATGTCTCTTTATAGAATTTTAGGATTATAGAAGATAACAAAGCAAGTGCAATTAAATAATATGCAATAACATAATTGTCTCCGGTAACTTTCGTTAATATCATTGCTAACATTAGAGCAGTACCGCCAAATATAGCAGCTGCAAGGTTGTATGAAAGTGCAACACCGGTAAATCTTATGCTAGTTGGAAATATCTCTACTAAAACCGTTGGGATAGGTCCCATATAAATAGCGATAATTCCAGCAAATATTACTTGAGATATTATAGCTAAAGTAAAGTTCATTGATCCTAAGGCTAGAAAAATAGGATAAACTGATAAAATTAACAAGATAATCCCCCATATTAGTACAGGACGCCGCCCCACTTTATCCGAAACATACGCAGATATAGGAAATACTATCATCATTACGATTAATATTATACTACTAACAATTGTGCTTTGCTGACTAGTATAACCAAGCGTTTGCATAAAATTACCGATAAAAACCGTAGAAGTATAAAAAGGAGCAGTTACGGTAATATAAAGACCAAGTGCGATAATTAGTTCTTTTGGGCATTTTGTTAATGTTTCTCGTAAAGGAAAACGTGCTAAACGCCCTGTTTCCTTAGCTTTTTTATAAATAGGACTTTCTGCTAGGTTTTTTCTAATATATAAACCTACAGAGCTAATAAATAAACCGGCAATCAAAGGTATTCTCCAACCCCATTCAAATAGCATATCGGCGGGCATAAAATAAGAAAAACCGGCTGCTGTAGCAAGTCCAAGCAGCATACCACCGCACATACTAACGAATGAGCTACTCCCCGCAAGTCCTCGCTGCTCGAACGAAGCATGTTCTACAATATACGAAATACAACCGCTAAACTCCCCTCCTAAAGAAAAACCTTGTATGAGTCTGATAACAGTTATAATAATAGGAGCGGCAATACCTATAGTTTTATAGCCTGGTAAGAGACCTATCCCGGCAGTCGGTATTGCCATAGTTATAATACCCATTACTAAAACAGTACGTCTGCCGAATCTATCACCGATATTACCGAAAATAATACCGCCGAGCGGTCGTATTATAAAGCCTGCAGCAAATACCGCAAAAGTTAAAGTCTCTCGCATTTCTGAATCCGGAAAAAAATGCTGCCCTATAATATAAGCAAATTGAGCATATAATGCATAATCATACCATTCTAAAACGTTGCCGATCATGCCGGATATTACTACTTTTCTCATTAAGTTATTTTATTGATTTAAAAAAAGATAATAAGAGGAATATTTTATATTCTCAAGTAAAAATAGCTTTATAGCTTCATTGTACGGCTCATTTATGTCATTCCCGCGAAAGCGGGACGTTGTTGCATGGATACCACCTCGTCATTGCGAGCGGTCGAAGACCGCACGGCAATCCAGTAAAAATAATTAAAAAAAATGCTAATTTTTAGCATTTTTAACTGGATTGCTTCGTCAAAACTTACAGTTTTTCCTCGCAATGACGAAAAAAACTATCCATGCAATAACGCCAATGCCTCGCGGGAATGACATCGAGTAGGTTTTTCTAATCATACGGGCAACATCTACAGTCACTCGCAATTACGATACCCTATCTATGTTTTTCATTAACCACTTTCTTAGTTAATTTAGCATTTATTTGAGAAGGAGAAACTTTAATATTTTGTTTGATGTTTTTTGTTTTTTCTTGAGAGAGAAGACTTTCTTTATCATTTTGTAATGTTTTCATAAACTTATCTATATTGCTTTGTTCTAGTTTTATTGCATTATCATTATTTAAAATTAATCCTCCAATTTTTTCACCAAGTTCAGGTGCATATCTGACTGCAAAAATCGATGCCGGTACAACTATGATAGAGAAAGCCGCTCCCGCAGTCGCAACACTAATTGCTCCGACTAATAAAGCACAAACAGCACCAGCGATTTTTCCGGTTGCTTGTTTAAATATATTACTTTTTTGTGTAAATGCTAAAGACATTTCTAATATTTTATTAAATTCTTTCTTTATATAAATTGTTGCTTCATCAATATTATTATATTTCTTTATTGCATACATTACAGAAGCCTTAAATAATTTTTTATGAGATTCCGCATAATTTATTATTTTGTCAAAATTCTTCTTTTTTAAAAGAGTTTTAAATATATTTTTAATTTTTTCTTTTTCGGTACTATTTATTTTTTCATCTCCAAAATAAACTTCTACAAGATTTTCTGCTATTATATCTTGTGATTGCTCTAAAATATTATTCTTATTTTGCTCATTTTCGTCTTCAGAAGTAATCATTATTGCAAATAACCCTAATGCTACGGAAAAATTATCATCGTTAATAACCCGCATACCTAAATAATTTTTGAGTCTAGAAATACATTTATTAATATATTTTTCAGCTTCCGGTTTAGAATTAAGCCTTAGCGTATAATCTATAGCAAGCATATTTGCAATAGTAGAGCAAGTAGATTTCGTAAGATTATTGACAAAATTATTAACAATATCTTTTTTAAATAAATTAGTATTTACGTTATTAAGTACTATCGCATTATTCATTTTATTAATTTATTTTGAGGCTAATTCTCTGATATATAATATCAATTTAGCATAAATAAGATTAGGAGCATGATTCACTGAAAGTTTATATATATTCTTAGGCGTTAACACTTCTTCATTACGCACTCGTACAAAAGATATAAGAGTATTAGGAGGCATATAAGAATAAATTTCAGAGAATATTTTTAAAAAAGTCAAAAAATCTGCACATGCATATTTTATATTTATGCTATAATTATTTACATGAATCGATTCACCTTCTCCTCCTTCAATCGCCTGAACATTATTTTTAAAAAATACTGAATTTATAGATACGTCTATAGGTTCTACTAAATCATATTTATTGCTTAAACTTTTTATTTTAGGAATTAGTTCTTGATAATTTAAGCAACTTACATTACTTGGAACGCTTAAATCTACATATTTTTTGTAAGATTCTAATATTTCTTCTTTAGAGTTAATGATAGAATAAAGCTTTAAAACTTCCTCTGTTAGATTTTCTTGTGAAACTTGTTTATCAAGAATAGATTTACTGTATTCTTGCTGGAAATTTTTTATTATCCAAATAGTTAAGGAAATAAAGAAGAAACATATAATAAATTGAAAGAATATACGATTCTTTAAATACATAATATATTTTTCAAACATTACTTTTACCTTGGGTTATTAGTGCTGTTGCATGACTTATGTCATTCCCGCATGGCATTGCCTGCGTGGACCGAAAAACCTGTTCGGTGTCACCCCCCCCCGTGGCTTGACCACGGGATCTAGTTAAAAATACTAAAATTATTAGTATTTTTTATTGTTTTTATGGACCCCGTGGTCAAGCCACGGGGTGACACAGTGGGTTTTATCGTCAACTATATTAACCGATAAAGGAATTACTACCTTACCGAATATATCAAGTATTTTATCCTTATATATAACATAATCTATCTGCAAATTAGATAATTTATTTTTTACGTTTTGCATATGATCATCTAACATCTTTAGAGATTCATCTACCGATAGATTATTAGTATGATATTTAAGTATTAATTTGATTATTAACTGTCTCTTAGAAACTAACAAAATATTATCTATATTTGTTAATTCCCATTTAATTTCTTCTAATTTAAAAGCCGGATTTAAAGTAATTATAAGTCTGTTAAGTAAATCAAACGGTAGCGGTACCGGTGCTTCTAGTAATTTTTCTATTACATATAAATCAGCTAGGCTAGTAGTATTTTTAATATAAGGATATTTATATTTGATACTATCATATTCTTGATTTGTTGCATAATATTTTTCATTAATAGAGTTTATGTCTTTGTAATTCTGTTTTGTATTATATTTAATAATACCGACCACTAATATTAATATTATAAGTAATGCACTATATAATTTAAATGTCAGATCCTTTATGGTAACTAGTTTTTTTATTGATTTTAAATTATTATTATAAGCAGGAAAACTCTTATATTCTAGAAACAGCCTACTAATATTCGTATCTATAAATCTTTCTTTTTCTAGAGTTTGCTTATTTAGTATATTATCAACCGGTATAAAGATTACAGGGCGATCTTCAAAATTTGTTGATTCTAATAAAGATTTTAACTCTTCATCTACTATAAGAATTATACAGGCTCTTTGATCAAGATTACTTATATAGTTTTTAAATAATATCAAACAATCATTAATTTCTTGTTCTATAATACCTTGAACATATCCGGTTGTTTTACCGAATGGATACTCAAGATTTCTAATTGTTATTATATTATTTTTATGTTTGATAATAAATTTTATACCGCTAGCTTGTGAGGCATATACACAAATTTGGAAATAATCATTATATTTATCATTTTCTATATTCTGTACTATTTTATTTATAATAACTTTTAGCTCTAGCGTTAAAAAGTAAATTCCTTTTAAATCAAGCGATCTTTTATCTATAATGCATGAAATTATATCACTTAAAGGTGTTTCAAATGGACACGACATAATTAAAGTCGACCAAATTTCACTTGGTGTAGTAGTAATTTCGTAAACACAATGTGCTATAATGTCTTCTTTATTAAAATAACCTTCGATAAATTGTTCAATAGGATCAAGTTTAACTATTGACTGTAATATAGGTATTTGATCGTGCCGTGTCTTACATTCACTACCATCAAGTAAAAAATAAATATCGCTTTTTGGAAATTTACTAAAAAAGTTTTTATAAGGGTTTAAGTCTATCTGTTCCTGAGTAGGGATAAATAATTTATCTAATAATTTATTATCGAGAAAAATACTAAGAAATACACCTTTATTACCTAGTAACACCACGATCTTTTTTCTTTTGAAAGAAACTATTGTTAATTTTGTTACAAAATTAACAAAATGTAATTTGATCGAATCAAAAATATTTTTCATAAATAAATTTATTTTAATCATAATTCAGTGTATTTTACTATACTGGACGTCATTTCTGCGTGGATACCCAAGCCGTCATTGCGAGCAGCCGTAGGCTGCGTGGACTGATTTTCCGTTGTCATCCTGCGAGCTTGTAGCGGGATCCAGCTTAAAAAATACTAATAATATTAATATTTTTATGGACCCCGTGGTCAAGCCACGGGGTGACACGGTGGATTTTACCGATCCACACAGGAATGACATAACATTAAATAATATATCTTACCATGACTAAATTTACCACCGAAGAAGTTAGAAGTAAATTTATAACTTACTTTAAAGCAAATAATCATACACATGTACCGGCTAGCTCGTTAATTCCACACAATGACCCTAGCTTAATGTTTGTTAATTCCGGAATGGTACAATTTAAAAATGTTTTTACCGGACAAGAAAAAAGACCTTATAACAAAGCGGTAACTAGTCAGAAATCTCTTAGAGCCGGCGGCAAGCATAACGACCTTGAGAATGTCGGTTACACGGCAAGACATAATACCTTTTTTGAAATGCTAGGTAATTTTTCATTCGGTGACTATTTTAAAGAACAAGCCATATATTACGCTTGGAATTTATTGACTAAAGAATTTGAACTCCAAAAAGATAAGCTATATGTAACAGTCTATCATACCGACGACGAAGCAGCTTCTTACTGGAAAAAAATAGCAGGATTTAGGGATGATCGCATAATAAGGATTAAAACAAATGATAATTTTTGGTCTATGGGCGATACGGGTCCTTGCGGTCCTTGCTCTGAAATTTTTTATGACCACGGAGAACAAATATACGGTGGGCTACCTGGCACTAAGGACGAAGACGGTGACAGATTTATCGAGATTTGGAATATGGTATTTATGCAATATGAACAAATCGATAAAGATACTAGAATAGAGTTACCGCAAAAATCTATCGATACCGGTATGGGTCTTGAGCGTATGACGGCAGTACTACAGCATGTTAACAATAATTATGACATAGATTTATTTCAGGAAATAATTAATTTTACCGAAAATATAGTAAAAGTGAAAGTAGCGGGAGAAGCTAAATTTTCTTACCGAGTTATTGCCGACCACTTACGAGCAAGTAGCTTTTTAATAGCTGACGGTGTTATCCCTTCAAATGAAGGGCGTGGTTACGTACTTCGCCGTATTATGAGGCGAGCCATGCGGTATGCTCATATGTTAGGCAGCAAAGAGCCGCTTATGTATAAATTACTGCCAAAGCTTGTTGATTTAATGGGGAATGTTTATCCTGAACTTAAGAGAGCAGAAAGCTTTATCAGCAGCATCTTAGAACAAGAGGAAATTAGGTTTAAAACTACTTTAGAACGTGGTTTAAAGCTTCTTACCGAAGAAACAGAAACGCTAATAAAAGGTAATGAATTATCAGGAGAAGTAGCGTTTAAACTATATGATACTTACGGATTTCCGCTTGATTTAACTGAAGATATTTTAAAAAGCCGTGATATTTCCATCGATCATAAGGGATTTGAAGAGCAAATGCTTGCCCAAAAAGAACGTGCTAGAAAATCTTGGCTTGGCTCCGGTGAATCAAAAATAGATCAACTATGGTTTGATATTAAAGAGCAGCATGGTAGCACGGAATTTTTAGGATATACGCTTAATGAAGCAGAATGTAAAATAATTGCATTAATTAAAGATAATAGTTTAATTGATAATATAAAAGAAATAGATACGCAATTTCTGCTAATCAGCAACCAAACACCTTTTTACGGTGAGTCCGGCGGTCAGATGGGTGACATTGGGACGATATTTTCAAAAGATTCTGAAATAGAAGTAATAGATACGTTAAAATATTTAGGCTCTATTATAGTCCACAAATGTATTTTGAAAAAGGGGCAGATTAACGTAGGTGAAAATGCTAATTTTAGTATAGACATCAAATATAGACAAAATTTAAGGATTCACCACTCGGCCACGCATATATTACATGCAGTACTACATGAGGTGCTTGGTAAACATGTTACACAAAAAGGTTCTTTAGTCGCTCCGACTTATTTACGTTTTGATATTAGCCATTCTAAAGCTGTGACTAATGAAGAAATCACTTTAATCGAAGATAAGGTAAATGAGATTATTAGAGATAATCATGAAGTAGATACTACATTAATGACAACTGAAGATGCAGTCAAACAAGGAGCTATGGCACTGTTTGGCGAGAAATACGACTCTGAGGTAAGAGTAGTTAAGATGGGTGAGACTTCTTTAGAATTATGCGGTGGTACGCATGCCAGACGTACCGGTGACATCGGTTGCTTTAAAATCACAAGCGAAAGTGCTATAGCGGCAGGGGTTCGCAGAATTGAAGCAGTTTGCGGTGAATTCGTAATTAAATTAATGAGAGAAAAGGATAGTTTACTTAAATCGATAGAAAGCAGTTTAAAGACTAACAAAAACGAACTTGTTACTAAGGTTAATAATACCCTAGAGCGTAATAAGGAACTTGAGAAAGAGTTAGAAAAAACTCATTTAGCTCGTTTAGATTTAAGTATAGAGCAGATTGAAAAGCAAGCTGAGGATATAAAAGGAGTTAAGTTAATTTATCGATATATAGAGAATTTAGACAATAAAGTATTGCGTCAGGCTGCAGAAAATTTAACGAAAAAAGTAGAAGATTTAATAGTAGTATATATTGCGGGTAATAACGATAAATTATCTATTACGGTTGCGGTGAGTAAAGCTATAACAGACAAATACAATGCAGGTATAATTGCAAAAGAACTCTCTTTATTCTTGGGAGGCAACGGCGGAGGTGGACAAGCAAGCCTTGCTCAAGCCGGAGGAAATGATATAGGTAAGTTAACTAACATCCAGGAAAAATTATACAGTTTATTAACAGTGTCGTAGTGTACTAATTTAGGACGTGGTTGCGAGCAGTTGTAGGCGTTGTTGCATGACTCGTTTTATGTCATTCCCGCGTAGGCGGGAATCCAGAAAAAAGTATAAATACAGCAAATTTTTGAAATTAAAAGCTCGATTTATCTCGCTTTATGCTGGATTCGCCTACGCGGGAATGACATCTAGGACTTTTTAAAAATTGTCCGGTACTATGGATTTGATCGCAGGATTCAGTCTTTTTTTGTTTTGTTATGGATCCCGTGGTCAAGCCACGGGATGACAGAGGTGAAATTGATCCACGCAGTCTACGACTGCTTGCAATGACGGAGTGGTATATACTTCTTTTACCTGAAGAATTGGTAGTATTAGATATTAATTATCCATAAGAACATTGATTATTCGCTCATCTAAATATTCATTTTCCAACTTTTCAAGTTAAAGAAGTATACTGAACAAAAATTATCTTAATTTTAAACACTATTTCTTCCAAAAAAATATCCTTCCTATAATTCTCTACTTAATTTCTTATCTCTCAACACTTCCTTTATATTTTTGAAGAAATAAATCCAGTACCTGCAAATTATAAGGTTGAGGCAAAGGGCTTAGAGGTATTAATACTCTCAAATCTTCACTAACTTTTTCATTAACAATAACCGGTTTATTAAAATTTTTTCCGCCATGGACAATACGGTGATCGGTTGCAATTAAATTGAGATTCTCTTGTTTTTTCCACCAATCTTCAAAAAGCTCAATCATCATTTCAATAGCATCATCTTTAATATCGGTAGCAGCTTCCTGTTTTTTATTTATATGAAATAATATTTTATTGTCGTTCTTTTCTAAAAAAATATTATAAATTTTATCCTTAACTTTTTTATTCTGAATTTCAAAAATAGAAATTTTTAAACTAGATGAGCCGGCATTAGCTATTAAAATAACATCTTTCATATTATTTACCTGCTTGGATATGTAGCTTTGCCTTAGTGTGATTATAGATAAATGAAGCAAGTACACAGGAAATAACCCGCATATCCATAGGATCGGCTCTACTTGTTAAAATAATAGGCACACGGGCTCCAAGAACGATACCCGCCATAACCGCTTGACCCAAATATTTTAGCTGCTTTGCAAGCATATTGCCTAATTCAAGATCAGGTACTACTAATATACTTCTTCAACATGAAGAGTTGTTAAAATGATTAGGCACAATGGTTTGAAAATTGTCATTTACCAATGAAGAAATTTTATTTTTATATTTTTCAATATTTTCAAAAAATATTCGTATAGAATCAGTAAATGTCTCAAAATTCGCATAAAATTTATTGTTACTTACAACAGAATGCATCAATTTCCACAGTCGTTCAATTGGATTCAAATTAGGACTATATGCCGGCAAAAATAGTAACTCTATTTTACCGTATTGTAGATATTCTTTTACCTTTTTTGACCTATGATATCCAGCATTATCGCATATCAAATAAATCTTACTTTTATCTTGATTATTTGCTTCTAATTCCTTTAAAAATTCAATAATATAATCACCATTAACCTTAGGATTGTCAGTTGTTACTACCTCTAAATCCTTAAGATTAATAGCACCAATAATATGTTTACGCTTCCAACCACTGAAACTTGGTAATGTTTTAACTACATTCTTGCTAATCCAACCAAATCTTGCTCGAGTTTGGTATTGAGGATGAACACTATCCATAAAATAAATAGACTCATCTTTAGCTAAATTATTTTTTAGCAAACTATATTGCAGCTTAAATTCCTCTTGCTTAGCTAAATCTATTTTTCCAGGCATTAACTTAGGTTTCTGATAACTAAAACCAAGTCTGTGTAACAGCTTGATTACCCCAGCTAATGTATAGATTACTCCATATTGACGTTCTATGAACAAACCTATATCTCTAGCATATACTTCTTTAACTTGAAAAGTTGGAAAATGAATATTTAGATGAGCGAATAATCAATGTTCTTATGGATAATTAATATCTAATACTACCAATTCTTCAGGTAAAAGAAGTATACACATAATTATTATTTTCTAGATGAACTATTAACTCTGCTTCCTCCTGTCTAGTAAGTTTACTATCACTACCGCCATTTCCAGGCTTAAGCTTCTGAGCATTATGATAATCTATTAAATGTTTTCTTATCCCTTCATCACTCAGTAATAACACTTTCGATATCTCATCAATACTATAGCTATCATCATACATGAGAACAGCTTTGATTCTATCACAAATCCTCTTATCCCTTTCGCTTCTATGATAAAGCTTTAATTCTTCTTTTTCTACTGATGTTAATTTTCTATAAATCCATTCTTACTTAATAACACTTGCTGACTTCTTTGACAATTTTTCATTTACTAGAGGTATATATATTTTGAAAGGTAAAGTTTAAGAGGCTATCTGTAAATAAATGTTAACCGATAATTTAATTCTTTTTTG
This sequence comes from Rickettsia endosymbiont of Villa modesta, assembly GCF_964026485.1. NCBI lineage: Bacteria > Pseudomonadati > Pseudomonadota > Alphaproteobacteria > Rickettsiales > Rickettsiaceae > Rickettsia > Rickettsia endosymbiont of Villa modesta. The sequence continues at coordinate 43,676 of NZ_OZ032157.1, forward strand.
CCGCAAAAATCTTATTAATTTTCGCTAAACAAGCTCTTTAATTACTAATTAATATTTATTTACAGATAATCTCTAAGATTATTTTTCTTTTGTAATTTTATCATATTTTTTTAGTTTGATAAGAATGGACTCTAGATTATCCAACTTAATCATACATGGACCATCACTTGGAGCGTTATCTGGATCTTGATGTACTTCCATATACATACCGGCGATACCTACAGCAGTTGCTGCCTTTGCAAGCAGCTCTACATATTTTCTTTCTCCGCCAGTACTACCTCCTAGCCCTCCAGGCTGCTGAACGGAATGCGTCGCATCAAAAACTACAGGTACATTTAACTCCGTCATTATTGCAAGGCTACGCATATCAGATACCAAATTATTATAACCAAAACATGCACCACGCTCTGTAAATAATATATCTTTTACCCCAAAAGCTTCTAGTTTTGTTTGTACATTTTTCATATCCCACGGAGCTAAAAACTGTCCTTTTTTTACTTTTACTATTTTACCTGTTTTTGCTGCAGCTTGAAGCAAGTCGGTTTGTCTACATAGAAACGCCGGAATTTGTAAAATATCTGCTACTTCGGCTGTTTCAGTACATTGACTCTCTGAATGAACATCAGTAACAATAGGGCAATCGAATTCAGATTTTACTTTTGATAAAATTTCTAAACCTTTCTCAATACCAAGTCCTCTAATCCCATTTATGGAAGTTCTATTAGCTTTATCAAAAGAAGATTTATAAATAAATGGAATCTCAAGTTTGCTAGTTAATTTAACAAGTTTTTCTGCCATAAACAACGTATGATCTTTGCTTTCAATCTGACAAGGTCCTGCAATTAGGATAAACGGTAAATCATTTCCTATTTTAATATTGTTAAGTTTTACTACTTTTTGCATAATTCTTAGATTTAATTAATTGAGCGAGGCACGGATTAGTGTTTCTCTGTTATATCAGGTGTTGATTCATTTTCTATTAAGTCATTGTTAATTATTAGCGTATAATATTTTTCTTTTATTGTCGTTAAATCATAATTACCATGATAATAACCTTCTAGGTTAATAATTTTTTTTAAATAAAAATTTACCTGCTCTGTTTCTAACGGCTCATCTATATTTTTTATAATAGACGACTTAATATTAATTAAATACGCTTTTATTTTTTTAAATTCTTTACTAATTATAAAAATATCATCCGGTTTTGTTACCAATATTCCTACAAACAAAATTAATAATATTTGTGTTAAAGACATATTTATATTAATTTCTTATGTTTATATTTTGGATTTAAAATACTTTCCCCATTAGTACTTAGCATATATTCATGGTAATCTTGATAATTTCCTTCAAACCATGTAGCATTATTTTCTTTATCATATGATATAATATGAGTGGCTATTCTATCTAAAAACCACCTATCATGACTAATTACTAATACACAACCTGCAAAATCTAAAATAGCATCTTCAAGTGCTCTTAACGTATCAATATCTAAATCATTAGACGGCTCATCTAATAATATAACATTTGCTCCTTCTTTTAGTAATTTCGCCAAATGTACTCTGTTACGTTCTCCACCTGAAAGTTGTCCAACTTTTTTTTGTTGAGCACCGCCTCTAAAATTAAAAGCTGCACAATAAGCTCTACTTTTAATTATTCTATTACCAAGTGGTAATTCATCTAGACCTTCTGAAATTTCTTCCCATATAGTCTTATTATCATCTAAATGATCCCGTGATTGATCAACGTAACCTAATTTTACCGTTTGACCAATTTTAATAGAACCACTATCCGGCGTTATTTTACCTGTAATAATATTAAACAAAGTAGATTTACCTGCTCCATTCGGTCCAATAATTCCTACAATAGCTCCACGTGGAACTTTAAAACTAAAATCTGATAATAATATTTTATTATTAAATTTTTTAGCTATATGTTCTGCTTCAATAACAAGATCCCCTAAACGAGGTCCGTTAGGTATAATTATTTGAGTAGGATCAGTTTTTTGTTCTTGTTGTTTATTTAATAATTCTTGATATGCTGTAATACGTGCTTTATTTTTTGATTGTCTAGCTTTTGGTATTTGACGAATCCATTCAAGTTCACGATTCAATTGTTTTTTTCTATCATCGTCTTCTTTACTTTCTAAAGCTAATTTTTTTTGCTTCTGTTCAAGCCAAGAACTATAATTTGATTCCCACGGTATACAATTTCCACGATCTATTTCTAATATCCATTCTGTAACATTATCTAAAAAATAACGATCATGGGTAATTACTATTACAGTACCTTCATAATGCTTTAAATAATCTTCAAGCCAAGAAACTGATTCTGCATCCAAATGATTTGTAGGTTCATCAAGTAACAACATATCAGGTTTCTCTAAAAGCAATTTACATAAAGCCACTCTTCTTTTTTCTCCACCGGAAATTTTTGTAATAGCTGCTTCTTTTGGTGGGCAACGTAAAGCAAGCATTGCGATCTCTATTTCACGTTCTAGATTCCATCCATCACAATTGTCTATTTTTTCTTGCAATTCTGCTTGTTTATCAAAAAGCTTTTGCATTTCTTCATCAGTGATTTCAGCAGCAAATTTATTACTTATATAATTAAATTCATCAATAAGTTTTTTCTTTTCATGAAGACCTTCTATGATATTATCAAAAACATTTTTACTAGAATCAAGATACGGTTCTTGAGGTAAATATCCTACTTTTATACCGATTTTAGCTGTTGCTTTACCTTCAAACTCTTTATCAATACCTGCCATTATTTTTAATAAAGTCGATTTGCCTGCTCCATTTGGACCTATTATACCGATTTTAGCTTTTGGTAAAAATGATAAATTTGTTTCTTTTAAAATTCGTTTACCATTTATAATTTTGCTTAAACCAACCATTTCATAAACATATTGATATGACATAAATTACTTATTTCCTTATATTATTATTTTACACCGATAAATATATTTACTACTGCATTGTATGAATTTATTGCTCTATGATCATATAATTCAAAATTAGACATTGTAATTTCTATCATTATTTTTCTTGTTTGGGTATGTATCTTAAGAAATAAAATGCTGTATATATACTTTACATTTTAACAGTTTTTTTAATTTAATTTTAATAATATCAAGTCTAATTCTTCTAAATTTTTATAATGAAATATTAATTTCCCACCTAAAGAATAATTTTCTATGGTTACTTTTATACCAAATTTTTCTGATAAAACTTTTACTAATGATTCAAGATCATTATCGGTAGCATTGTCTTTTAAAAAACGCTTTCCTACTTTGTTATTATTGTTAGGAGATTTCGTATATTCATTTTTATACCATTGTCTTACTAGCTCTTCTGTTTGACGTACATTTAAATCATTACTTATAATATGATCGGCCATTACTTCTGCATGTTCATGATTTATTAAACATCGAGCTTGTCCCATGCTTAATATATTCTCATTTACTTTATCTTGAATAGATTGTGGCAAATTATTAAGCCTCAATAAATTAGCTATATGACTACGACTTTTGCCAAGCCTTTCAGCTAATTTTTCTGTCGTATAATTAAAATTTTCTACCAAATATTTAAAGCCACGAGCTTCTTCCATAACTGTTAAATCAGTTCTTTGTATGTTCTCAATTAATGCTATTTCCATACTCTCTCTAGCATCTAAATTTTTTATAATTACTGGTATCTCTAAAACTTTTGCTAATTTACATGCACGCCAGCGTCGCTCTCCTGCTATAATTTGGAAATTATTATCAACGATAATAGGCTGTAATAAACCATTATTCAATATAGAATCTGCTAATTCTTTTATGTTATCATATTCAAAGTTTTTTCTAGGCTGATTCTCATTCGGCCTTATTTTATCAATATTTATTATTTGTATTATTTCTGATTCTATAGAAATAACTTCTTCCCCAAGTAATGAAGATAACCCTCTTCCTAGTCCTTTATTTTTTGCCATATCTTTCTAAGATTTCTTTTGTAAGTTCTATATATGCAACTGCTCCCGCACATTTATAATCATATATAATAGCCGGTTTTCCATATGAAGGTGCTTCAGATAATTTAATATTTCTTGGGATAACGGTTTTAAATACTAATTCTCCTAAGCATTTTCTAACATCATCTTCTACTTGTTCAGTTAAACGATTACGCTTATCATACATTGTAAATAATATACCTGCAATCTTTATCTTAGGATTTAATTTTTTCTCTACAATTTCAATTGTTTTTAGCAAGTGACTTAATCCTTCTAATGAATAAAAATCACATTGCATTGGAATCAACACTTCATCGCTTGCAACTAAAGCGTTTACTGTTAATAAATTTAATGAAGGAGGGCAATCAATAATTATATAATCATATAATATCTTTATTTCTTCCAATAGCTTCACTAAAATATATTCTCGGTCCTTTAATTTTGTTAAATCTAATTCAGCAGCAGATAGATTAGTGTTTGAAGTAATTATTTCTAAATTTGGTATGTCTGTAGAAATTATTGCATCTTTCAATTTTATTAAATTTGTTAATACTTGATATATAGTATTTTTGCGTTGTTGCTGGCTAATTCCAAAACCGGTACTACTATTCCCTTGAGGATCAAGATCTATAACTAAAATTTTTTTATTTACAGCAGCAAAAGCTGTAGCTAAATTTACAGTGGTTGTAGTTTTAGCCACCCCTCCTTTTTGATTAACAATAGCAATTACTCTCATATAATTTTTGTTAAATTACTAACTTCTAGAATTTTCCCTTCTTCACAAGTAATACCTTGATGTATTAAATAATCAAATAACCACATCTCTTTAGCTTCTACTATTTCTGTTAAATAATTTTTTCCTTTTAATAATAAAAATTTTTCTTGTACTGAAATATTTTTTATACAATTAAATATTGTATTTAATTTAGAGAAAGCTCTACAAGTCAATATACTACAATCTATTTCTACTTTTTCTATTCTTTGATTGATTATTTGTATGTTATTATTTGATATCTTTGATGCTTTTTCTAAAAATATACATTTACGTAAATCAGCTTCTATTAAACTTACTTTTGCTACCCCTGCTATAGATAATACTATACCGGGAAAACCGGCCCCACTTCCTATATCAACCAAGTGTATTTCTTTATTATCAATATATTGCATTAATTGTAATGAGTCTAATATATGACGTTGCCAAAAATTATGTATAGTATTATCCGATACAAGATTAATTGATTTATTCCATTTTTTAACTAACTTTTGAAAAATTTCTAACTTTTCAATTATTTCACGTGGAACTTCCATCACTATATTTAGTTTTTAAATAAATTATAATAGCCGTAATTGCTGCAGGTGTAATCCCTGAAATTCGACGTGCTACACCAATAGTAGTAGGTTTATGGGAAGAAAGTTTTTCCTGTATCTCTAATGATATACTTGGTATTTTAAAATAGTCAATATTTTTAGGTATTAACTGTGCCTCTTCACTTTGAAATAAATTAATATCTGCGTGTTGTCTAGTTAAATATGAAGCATATTTTGCTTCAATATAGAGTAATTGCAAAATATTATTATTTTGCGTTTCTTTAAGCATAGGAAAAATTTTAATAGCTTGTTCAACATTAAAACTAGGTATTTTAAATAAATCTAATACTGTTTTATATGTACCATCCTGTGCAACCTGTATACCCATTTTAGCAAGTTTACTAGTAGTTAAAGACAAAGTATTTAATAATGATTTTGTTTTTTCTATATCTTCATATTTTTTTGTAAATATTTTTTTACGTTTTTCTGATACAACACCAATGTTTATCCCTAATTCCGTTAAACGTAAATCAGCGTTATCTGCTCTTAAAGATAATCTATATTCTGAGCGAGAAGTAAACATACGATAAGGTTCTATAGTACCAAATGTTGTTAAATCGTCAATCATTACTCCAATATAACTGTTTGCTCTTGTTAACATAAACGGTGCTTGATCTTTTACTGCTAAAGCAGCATTTATACCGGCTATTATACCTTGCCCTGCGGCTTCCTCATATCCTGTAGTACCGTTAATTTGCCCGGCAAAATACAATCCAGCTATTTTTTTTGTCTCTAGCGTAACACTTATTTCACGTGGATCAACATAATCATATTCTATAGCATAACCTGGACGTAAAACCTTTACATTTTCTAATCCTAGTATTGTTTTAATTAATTTATGTTGTACATCTTCAGGCAAAGAAGTAGAAATACCGTTTGGATAAATCGTATAATCATCTAACCCCTCAGGTTCTAAAAATATACGATGTTCTGATTTTGTACTAAATCTGACTATTTTATCTTCAATAGAAGGACAATATCGCGGTCCTATTCCTTCTATCTGTCCTGAATACATTGCGGATTTATTAAGGTTCTCACGTATAATATCATGAGTTTCTGAGGTTGTTTTTGTAATAAAACAATTTATCTGAGGAACATTGACAACACTTGTTAATTCAGAAAAAGGACGAGGAGTTTTATCGCCGGGCTGTAAAGCTGTTTTACTATAATCAATAGTACGTCCGTCAACTCGAGGCGGTGTACCTGTTTTTAAACGAGCCAGTTTAAAACCTATTTGTTTTAGTGTATTTGATAATCCATACGAAGGCTCTTCATCTGCTCTACCGGCAGGAATTTTTTTTTGTCCAATATGAATAAGACCTGATAGAAAAGTACCAGTAGTTAATATAATTTTTTGACAAGGAATTTTGCTATCGTTATTTAAAATAACCGCTTCAACTTTAGAAGATTTAATTTCTATATCTTCCACCTTTCCATATAGTATATCTAGATTAGGGTAATTTGTTAATATTTGATACATCGCTTTTTTATAAAGCTTTCGATCAGCTTGAGCTCTAGGTCCCCAAACTGCCGGTCCTCTAGTCTCATTCAGCATTTTATAATGTATACCGGCTTGATCTATAACATAACCCATTAGCCCATCAAGGGCGTCGATTTCTTTAACTAATGTGCCTTTTGCAATTCCACCAATTGCTGGATTGCAAGACATTTCGCCTAAATTTTCCGGTTTTAACGTAATTAAGAGAGTAGAAGCTCCAAGACGTGCAGAAGCGGCTGCTGCTTCTACGCCTGCATGTCCACCACCTATAACTATTACGTCATATTTTAGCATTAATTATTCTATAATTTCAGATTTGTTAAAGAAAAATTCGATTTCTCTTTTCGCACTGCTTTCACTATCTGAACCATGAATACTATTAGCCTCAATAGATTCGCCTAAATCTTTTCTAATAGTTCCTGCTTCAGCTTCAGCAGGATTAGTTGCACCCATAATGGTACGGTTTAAAATTATAGCATCTTCCCCCTTAAGAACTTGAAGTACTACCGCTCCTGAAGTAATATATTCAACTAAGCTATTAAAAAACGGTCTTGCTCTATGTTCATCGTAGAAACACTCAGCTTCATATTTAGTTAAAAATTTCATTTTCTGAGCTACTATCTTTAAGCCTGCATTTTCCAAATAAGTATTAACTTGTCCTATTTTATTCCTCTTGATAGCATCAGGCTTAATCATTGAAAAAGTATATTGTATTGTCATTTTATAACCTATTTATATAATTTTTATATAATTGTTAAATTCATTTTTTAGCTGAACGATTCCATGTTAAAGCAAATAACCCTCCTCCTAAAAGAGCAGAAATACTGAAAAATATAAATACCCCATTCCAACCGTAATTATCGCTAATCCATCCTATGCCGACTCCCGCAATAGCCGCTCCTAAATAACCAAATAACCCTGATAATCCATTAGCCGTACCTACAGCTTGACGAGTACTAAAATCAGCAGCTGCTATACCTACAAGAAGCTGAGGTCCTGAAACAAAAAAGCCTATTAAAGAAAGAATTACTATACTTAATAATTCACTTTGAATAGGAATTTTCCAAAACAAGATTAACAATAAGCTAAGCGATACCATACATATGGATGCAACAGGACCTCGACGACCTTGAAATAGTTTATCAGATAAAACACCTGCTATTAATGCCCCTGGGATACCTATCATTTCATATAAACCGATTTGTAAGCCTGCATTTGCAAGGCTTATATTACGTAAATCTTTTAAAAATGTTGGAGCCCAATAAATTACTCCAGAACGTATTATATAAACAAACATGTTTGCTAAACAAACATACCATATTAGCTTATTACAAAAGACCATTTTAAGTAATTGAGGAGTTAATAGCTTCTCGTAATCCCCTATAGCTTCAGGCGGATATTCTTTATATTCCTCTACGGTAGATAAACCTACTTCTTTTGGAGAATTACGAAGCCTATCATATAAAAAAAGCGATACTACACAAGCAACTACACCGGGAACGAAAAAAGCGGCTCTCCAATCAAATTTATCGATTAAATAACCGCAGCTTATCATAGCAAGGGCACCACCTATTTGATTAGAAGTTGCACCCATAGCCCATTTAGTTCCAAGTTCTTTTGAAGCGAACCAGTGAGTAAGCATTTTTGTTGCAGGAGGCCAACCCATAGATTGAAACCAGTTACTGGCTATCCATAAAATTCCTATAAGCCATAAAGAATCTGCAAAACCTATTAGAATAGTAATGACCCCAACAAATAAAAGACCCAAAACCATAAATATCCGAGCATTAACTTTATCGCTAATAAACCCGTTACAAGCTTTACTAACTCCATACATAATAGATGAAGCAGTTAATATCCAACCAATTTGCGTTTTAGTAACCCCAAAATATTCTCTTATAGCAGGTGTTGCTATATTAAAATTCTGACGACAAAAATAAAAAGTCGCATAACCTATAATAATAGAATACAAAATCCTTATTCGCCAACTATTATATTTTTTTACATATGGCGACCTTGGAGTTTTAATTTTGGGTTTTGTATCTGTCATATTATAAACTCTCCGACTATAAAAAGTTTCTAAGAAACTTGCTTTTTTATTTTAACAAACTCTATTTTTCAGTTTTATTTACCAAAACTTGATACTCTTTATTTAAACCTTTAACGGCATATATCCATAATATTACTATTACAAAGAATATAGAAGCAAAATATGGTGTTGCCTCAACAAAACCGAATGCGGGAAATAAAATAAAGAATGTGGATTGAATAATAGCACCACCCGATTTACCGAATCTCCCTCCGATAACTTCAACAGCAGCCTGTCCTTTTACTCGTAAATCCTTATCAAGCGGAATATATGCCATGTTTTTAGTGGCATCAAATAAAGAATATTTTACACCTTTACTTAAAACATTTTGAATCATACCGATCATAACAGCAAGTGCTAAAGGACCTGAAGCAAGAATACCTGTTAAATACATAGCAATAACACTATCAAAAAAGATAAATGCAAAAAACGCTGCACCAGTAATTAACATCATTAATGGAGTTATCATAGCTGCAGCTAACCATGATACTTTTCTTAAAATATTACTACCTATAAGCATGAAAGCAATTGCAACCCAACCCTGATAAAATTGGAACTTACCCATATATATAGTATAAGCCTCTTTCGTCGGATACAATTCTTTTACTTTGGATTTCCAAACGCCTTCAACTAAGTTTACTGAAATACCATAAGCAATAAGTAACAATGCAATATAACCTACATACTTAGAGGTAAAGATCATTTTAAAACTGTCTATTAATGACATTTTAGCTTTAGCTTTCTTTTCTTTTACTAATGCCGGATCATAAAGTCTAGGATCGGTTAGAACGTTTCTATTCATCCATCTATATGTTAATATTATCAAAAAGCTACTTGTTATCATTATAACAAATAAAGGCACAAATTTTAGATATTCTGCAACTATTTGAGTTTTTTCATGCAAGAAATATCCAATAATCACGGATGTTACAGGCAATGCTAAATTAGCAAGTAAACCAAACATTGAGTAAAAACGTTTAGCTTCATCGGTTTTAGTAATTTGGTTAGCAAACTGCCAAAATAATAAACTTAGCATCATTGTTCCCCAAAGCTCTGCCATAGTATAAAAAGATGCAAAACTCCATTTCCCAACTATTCTTATAAACCATTTAAAATTAGGGTAAGCTAAACTTAAAGATTCTATGGTTTCAGGATCAGGATGAACTAAATCAGGGTAGGGGTAAAGAACAAACGCAAATAACGCAAAATACCCTAAGAAAAATGAAGTAATAACATAAAATACGTTTTCTTGCTTTAAAATATCGCAGAGCTTAACATAAATTACCATAGCGATTACGGCAGAAGGTAGTACTATGTATGTTTTTAAGAAACTTATTGCTTCTGCCCCTATATCCGTTACTACAAATCCGTCTTTAATTGAACGAAGCGTTGAGTAGTTTAATAAAATACAGAACATCATAAACGCCATAGGAAGAAACTTCTTATTTTCATATCTTTCTATAGGCCAAATTACCTTTCTTAGTTCCGAGAGATAATTGTCACTTTTGGGAGTACTCATAAATTAAATTTTTCTATTTATTTTGAAGATACATATTATACTAGAATATGTTAGAAAAGTCAAACCTATTGATTTTTTCTCAAAGGAAATTAAATAAAATGTATTAACTCTGAGATGTATAAAAGAAATATGATAATTTATTTACTTGATTTTAATTTCTATCTATAATTTTCTTTTTATAAATTATTACAATAAAATTAGGCAGTTATAACGCCAGTTTAGGATAAGAAGAGTTTAAAATATTAGTTTTAGTAATATTAAAAGCATTAACACAAGCTAGAATATGAACTAAAAAATTAGTAGGTGATCGATGCCTTGAGTGTTCAAGATTCATATTATTTTTTAGGACATTAAATACTGACTCAACCAACGACCTTTTTCTAAGCTGTATTTTATCTTCCATTTCCAATAAATGATTCTTCATATCTTTTCTAATTCCTGTAAATAAGCGTAATCCACGACCTAATAATTTAGTAAATAATTCCTTAGAAATATATCCCTTATCACCAAAGAGTTTACCTTGTAATCCATCAGTTATATCGTCTGCTACCGATAAATCACTATTATTTGCTTTGGTAATTTTGATTGCCATAATCGCTCCCTTATTGTTAATTACTATATGCAACTTAAACCCCATAAACCATCCATAACTACTCATCCCTATTTTAGCTATATACTTCTTTAACTTGAAAAGTTGGAAAATGAATATTTAGATGAGCGAATAATCAATGTTCTTATGGATAATTAATATCTAATACTACCAATTCTTCAGGTAAAAGAAGTATACCACTAAATACTTTATTGCTATTTGTACGTTTTGTATAACATATCGATAATTTAGTTGAATCTATGCAATAAATTCCTGTTTCCTCTCCTCTAAATAGTTGCAACATTATAACCAAGCGGTAGAATTAATCTTGACCATAATTGTATTATTCGACTATAACTTGGTAATTTAAAATAACCTCTATATTTATATGATAAGTGATATAAATAATAATTCTTAAAATCTTTGCACGGCGATATATAAAAATATAATACGATAGTTAAAAGCTCTGAAAGGCTTAAATTCCCTTCTCTCCGGCGTTTTCTATCTGTTGGTATTAATTTTTGCTTCTCCCATTCTTCATATATTTCACAAAAATTGTCTAGTATCTAAAATAAAGTTGTGATACATTTTTTCATTGTCGGGTTCTTGTTTTTTTGTTGAAAAACTTCAGTAACCCAACACTCTTAACTTGTAAATACTTTATTCTTATTCCATGCTTCTCTTCTTCCTTATCCTAAATTCGCGTTTATATACTTAGTATAACCCAAATTTTTTCGATATAATATACTGTACGAGTATAGTTAAGTGTTAGATTTTAAAAGTGTTGTTGATTTATTAGAAAAATTACCTAACTGAACAAAAGTACATAAATTATTTTACTTATATACGTTAGGCTAACGGAGCTTATTGTCTACATTGCGGCAACCAAAAGATTTTTCATTATTTATCTTATAAACCCTTGGTAGTTCGGTATGAAACTCAAAGTAGTTAAAAACGAAGAATTATCTTTTAACGAGGCTTTAGCAATGATAGGTCAAGCTCCGTTAAAAATTAATTCTCCAGAGATTGAAGAAGACGGAATCTACCGTCTTAAGAGTCAAGAGTAAAAAGCGTTAAATTTGATAAATTTCGTTATGTTTTAGCATAGAATTTAAACAAATAATAATTTTACGCATGACGGCAACCAAAGCTACTTTAGCTTTTTTGCCTGAAGCAATTAAACGTTAATATAATTGCTTCATTTTACAGTTATATCGCATAGCAACCAGTGCCGCCATATATAAAGCTTTTCTAGCACCAAACCTACCACCGCTAATCTTAGCTATTTTAGTTTTTTGACCGCTCTGGTTAGTTTTAGGTGCTACCCCAACTAAGCTTGCAATCTCTTTATTATTTAACTTACCAAGTTCAGGTACGTCTATTAATAAAGTATTTGCAGTCTTTTCTCCTACGCCTTTATAACTTGTTAATAATTTGCTTTTAGAGCTTAAATCCTCATCTTCTTTTATCAACTTATTAATATCAGCTTTAATTTTCTTAAGTTGCTCTTTGATAAATTCTATTTGTTTATCTAAATATTTTTTACTCTTACCCGTGCAAATCTTAACTCTACATTGATTAGCATGTAGCTCTTCTTCTAAGCTCTTTTCTACTAGCCTTAGGGATTGCAATTCATACTGTAAATCAGAAAGAATAGCATCGCCTTTTTCTTCATTAGAAACAAAAATAGCGTATTGCTCTAGTAATATCGCATCTAATTTATCAGTCTTTGCAAAATGGTTACTAGCTTTAGCAAAGGCATATACCTTATTTGGGTGTGTTCTATGTACCACAATATCCCACTCTTGAAGCTTCTTCATTACAAGACGCTCATAACCTTCCGTCGATTCTAATACACAAAGCTTAATTTTATAATGTTTTTTATTCATAGATATATCTAATGTTGCTTTTGATACATCTATATACTTCTTCAACATGAAGAGTTGTTAAAATGATTAGGCACAATGGTTTGAAAATTGTCATTTACCAATGAAGAAATTTTATTTTTATATTTTTCAATATTTTCAAAAAATATTCGTATAGAATCAGTAAATGTCTCAAAATTCGCATAAAATTTATTGTTACTTACAACAGAATGCATAAATTTCCACAGTCGTTCAATTGGATTCAAATTAGGACTATATGCTGGCAAAAATAGTAACTCTATTTTACTGTATTGTAGATATTCTTTTGCCTTTTTTGACCTATGATATCCAGCATTATCGCATATCAAATAAATCTTACTTTTATCTTGATTATTTGCTTCTAATTCCTTTAAAAATTCAATAATATAATCACCATTAACCTTAGGATTGTCAGTTGTTACTACCTCTAAATCCTTAAGATTAATAGCACCAATAATATGTTTACGCTTCCAACCACTGAAACTTGGTAATGTTTTAACTACATTCTTTCTAATCCAACCAAATCTTGCTCGAGTTTGGTATTGAGGATGAACACTATCCATAAAATAAATAGACTCATCTTTAGCTAAATTATTTTTTAGCAAACTATATTGCAGCTTAAATTCCTCTTGCTTAGCTAAATCTATTTTTCCAGGAATTAACTTAGGTTTCTGATAACTAAAACCAAGTCTGTGTAACAGCTTGATTACCCCAGCTAATGTATAGATTACTCCATATTGACGTTCTATGAACAAACCTATATCTCTAGCATACACATAATTATTATTTTCTAGATGAACTATTAACTCTGCTTCCTCCTGTCTAGTAAGTTTACTATCACTACCGCCATTTCCAGGCTTAAGCTTCTGAGCATTATGATAATCTATACTTCTTTAACTTGAAAAGTTGGAAAATGAATATTTAGATGAGCGAATAATCAATGTTCTTATGGATAATTAATATCTAATACTACCAATTCTTCAGGTAAAAGAAGTATATAAGGGGCTTAATTGTTTTGCAAAAATTGCGAAAGAAGTTGAAAAGAAACTAGATAATAACCTTAGGTATTACATATTGTAAAACAAGTATCAACGGAGTTAAATTTTTACAAAATAAAGCAGTAGAAGTTAAAATTGACGGCGAAATGCGGTTATTTACCAACATTTTTTATAAAAATTCTCAAGAAGAACTATTACTAAATTTTGATCATTACGGCAATCATAATGAAGCAGGAAATTTTGCTAATAGCCATAAATTAGTAGAAGCACTCGGTGATTTAAAAAGAAGTAACTGAGTTACTATATAAGAAATCAGGGTTACTCGGTATGTCCGGTGAGAGCTCTGATATGCGTACTTTGCTTGCCAGTAACTCACCTGATGCTAAATTTGCTATAGATTTATTCGTGTATCGCATTGTACTTGAAATAGGTAAGCTAACTGCTGCTCTTGAGGGGCTTGATTGTCTAATTTTTACTGCCGGTGTCGGACAGAATTCCCCTGTAATACGTGAAATGATTACCGAAAAACTTTTATGGCTAGGCATTAAAATAGATGATACAAAAAACCAAAAAAACGAGCATCTAATAAGTGCATCTGATAGTAAGGTTAAAGTTTTTGCTGTGCCGACAAACGAAGAGCTAATCATCGCTGAAGAAGTGATGAAGTTTTTATAACACAAATTGGTTAATTTTTAATTACTTCTACCTCTATTTTTCTTTATTAACTTTTTTTGAAATAAAATATATGCAACTATAGATATATTTTTAACTTAAATTTTGAGGGAAGTTATGCCGGAAGATTTTGATAAAAAGAAAGCAGAAAAACAAATAAAGGATATTAAAAATAATAAGATAAATCCATATATAATGATGCAATGAAGAAAGATTCTAGAGTGAATTTTATGCAGAAGCAAGTTATAGCTAAAAACGCAGCAGCAGGTTGTAAGACAGCATTAAAAATAGAGCAGCAAGCAAAAGAAGCAGGTATTAGTTTAGATAAAGATGCTATGAGACGCTTAGAGAAAATAAAAAGTCGTTATATAGAAGCTACTAAGAAAGCAGAATTTCAAAAATTTCAAAGTGATCCAGCTCATAAAACGAATCAACAAAAAGCTGAAGCATTTAGGAGTGGTGCAACAGCTGCTGCTAAAAAACAAAGAAAAGAAGATTATAGGACAGGTGGGTGGGGTAAATAATTAAATTATAATTTTATTGCATTAATTGGTACTGGCTACTATTTTAAGGTATGTCTATACTTCACGCTACAATCTTAACAGTTTTTCCTGAAATGTTTCCTGGTACTCTGAGGTATTCTTTAGCAGGGCAAGCACTGCATAAAAATATTTGGTCATATGATATTATCAATATTCGGGATTTCGGTCTAACTAAGCATAAAAATGTCGATGATGAAGCTTACGGCGGTGGTGACGGGCTTATAATGCGTCCTGATGTTTTAGGCAGTAGTATAGATTATGCCCTTTCTTTAAATCCTAATGCTGAAATTTACTATCCTTCACCTCGCGGTAGAGTCTTTACTCAAAGCTTTGCTAAGGAGATGTTAAAAAATAAAAACCTTATATTCTTATGTGGACGTTACGAAGGGATTGACGAACGTGTAATTGAAGAGTATAATGTTGAGGAAATTAGTGTAGGCGACTACATTTTATCCGGCGGAGAAATACCTACCCTTGCCATTCTCGATTGCTTAATTAGACTACTGCCAGGTGTTTTAATGAACCAAAATACCTTATCTTCCGAGTCTTTTGAAGAAGACGGGGAATTTAAGGGCGGGCTTGAATGCGGTCTATATACAAGACCTGAAATTTGGCGTGATCGAGCTGTACCGAGTGTTTTATTATCCGGTAACCACAGTCTAATTAATGAGTGGAAAAAAGAGCAATCACGTATGATTACTAAATTACGCCGTCCGGAGTTACTTAAAGATTTATAGAGTTAAGGAGTTAAAAAAATGAATATTATTGACCGCTTTGAACAGGAAAATATTTCAAAGCTTACTGCAAATAAAAAAATTCCTGATTTTGAAGCCGGCGATACAGTTAAGGTAACTGTTAAAATTATTGATAGATCGATTGAGAAAGACGGTAAGGAAAAATTAACGGAAAGATTTCAAGCTTATGAAGGTGTAGTTATCGCAAAAAGAAATCGTGGTATTACTTCATCTTTCTTAGTACGTAAAATTAGCCATGGTAAAGGTGTCGAAAGACGCTTTATGACTTACTCGCCGATAGTATACTCTATTGATGTAGTAAAATACGGGGTAGTTCGTCGTGCTAAACTTTATTATTTAAGAAATAGAAGCGGTAAGTCTGCTAGAATTAAAGAGAGACATATCCCTATTGCTAAAACCAAAGCAGCAAAAGCTTAAATATGCTTGGTGTTGTTGCGTGGATTGGCTTTCCAGTGTCATCCCGCGACTTGATCGCGGGATCCAGTTAAAAATATTAACATTGTTAGTATTTTTAGTTTTTTTATGGATACCGTGGTCAAGCCACGGTATGACACCGAGGCGTTTTTAGATCCACGCAGCCTATGGCTGCTCGCAATGACGACTTAAGTATTCATGCAAGCAAACCTACTAAAT
Source organism: Rickettsia endosymbiont of Villa modesta (assembly GCF_964026485.1). NCBI lineage: Bacteria > Pseudomonadati > Pseudomonadota > Alphaproteobacteria > Rickettsiales > Rickettsiaceae > Rickettsia > Rickettsia endosymbiont of Villa modesta. Next base: position 60,239 of record NZ_OZ032157.1, read on the forward strand.
CCCTAAAGTATCTCTATAAAGTTCAAGCATAGCATCCTGCTCGGCAAGTTTGTCTTTATCCAATTTTTTCAGCTTTAATATAGATTTCATAGCTTTAACATCAAATCCATGTGAAGAAGCATCTTGGAAAATATCTTTTACTTCTTGAGATAAATCAGCTTTTTCTTGTTCTAATCTTTCTATTTTGCTTATATATTGTTCTAATTGTTCTTTTACTACTACTTCTGACATAAAAAATCATTTAACCTTTTTAAAATTACTATATAATACAAATAATGTAATTCTTATTCAATATATAATAATGCAAATTTATCCTTTAAGGCTTTTACCTAATAAAATCGATTTTGATTTTATGAACTTTAAAAAAGTCAGTTACACTTTCTCAATTATTTTATCACTCATTAGCTTTATTTGGATCGGGATATATAAATTTAATTTCGGTATTGATTTTGCCGGCGGTATAGTTATTGAAGTAAGGCTTGATCAAGCTCCTGATTTGCCAAAAATGCGGGGGGTTCTAGGTGAGCTTGGAATAGGTGAGGTGGTCTTACAGAATTTCGGTAGTGAGCGTGATTTATCGATTAGATTCGGTAGTAGTAGCGAAGAAAATCTCATGAAAAATATTGAGTTAATTAAAGCATCTTTGCAAAGTAATTTTCCGTATAAGTTTGAATATCGTAAGGTAGATTTTGTCGGTCCGCAAGTCGGTAGGCAGCTAATAGAAGCGGGGGCTATGGCGATGCTGTTCTCTTTCTTAGCTATTATGGTTTATATTTGGGTGCGTTTTGAGTGGTATTTTGGTCTTGGTATACTTATCTCCTTAGTGCATGACGTAATACTCGCTCTTGGGTTTATGAGTATGACAAAGCTTGATTTTAACTTAAGCACTATTGCCGCAGTGTTAACTATTATAGGTTATTCCGTTAATGATTCGGTAGTAATATATGATAGGATTAGAGAAAATTTACGTAAATATCATAAAAAAAATATCACGGAAATTATAAATTTAAGTATCAATGAGACTTTATCAAGAACTATTTTAACGGTAATTACTACACTACTTGCCAATTTAGCCCTTATTCTTTTTGGTGGTGAGGCAATCCGTAGTTTTAGTGTCCTTGTATTTTTTGGGATAATAGCCGGTACTTATTCATCAATTTTTATCTCCGCTCCGATACTTACAATGTTCGCTAATAGAAAGTTTGATAAAAAAGTAATAGAAAGGTAAAAAATCGTCATTGCAAGCGGGCATCGCCTGTGTGGATCTAAAAACGCTCTCGGTGTCATACCGTGGCTTGACCACGGTATCCATAAAAAAACTAAAAATACTAATATTATTAGTATTTTTAACTGGATCCTGCTACAAGCTCGCGGGATGACAACTGAAAAACTAATCCATGCAACAACGCTCGTCTTTCCTCGCAATGACGTTTTTAAGCCATAACGAGAATAGTTTATGCTAAAAGAAGAAGACAAAATTTTTACTAACCTACATGGGCAGCAAAGCCATGATTTGAAATCTAGCAAGAAGCGAGGCGATTGGGATAATACTAAAGCTTTGCTCGACAAAGGTAGAGAGTTTATTATTGAAGAGGTCAAGAAATCAGGGCTTGGAGGGCGAGGCGGTGCTGGGTTTTCTACAGGCATGAAATGGTCATTTATGCCTAAAAATTCAGAGAAGCCTTGCTATTTAGTAGTAAATGCTGATGAGTCTGAGCCAGGTACTTGCAAAGACCGTGATATATTAAGGTTTGAGCCGCACAAATTAATAGAAGGCTGTTTGCTTGCAAGCTTTGCTATAGGAGCGAATGATTGCTATATCTATATTAGAGGTGAGTTTTATAATGAAGCTTCTAATATTCAGCGTGCTTTAGATGAAGCTTATAAAGACGGGTTAATAGGAAAGAATGCTTGTGACTCAGGTTTCGATTGTAATATTTATTTACACCGCGGGGCGGGGGCTTATATTTGCGGTGAGGAAACTGCATTACTTGAAAGCTTAGAGGGTAAAAAAGGCATGCCTCGTTTAAAGCCGCCTTTTCCTGCCGGATTTGGGCTATATGGCTGCCCGACTACTATAAATAATGTTGAGTCTATTGCAGTAGTGCCGACCATTTTAAGACGAGGAGCTAGTTGGTTTGCTTCTATCGGTAAGCCTAACAATACCGGTACTAAGATTTTCTGCATATCGGGGCATGTTAATAAGCCTTGCAATGTTGAAGAGGTAATGGGGATTTCGTTAAAAGAATTGATTGAGAAATATGCCGGTGGTGTTCGAGGCGGTTGGGATAATCTTAAAGCCATAATTCCGGGCGGTTCTTCGGTGCCTTTACTTCCTAAGTCATTATGTGAAGTGGATATGGATTTTGATAGTTTAAGAACCGCAGGTTCTGGACTTGGTACAGGTGGTATTATAGTTATGGATAAATCTACCGACATTATTTATGCAATAGCAAGGCTTAGTAAATTTTACATGCATGAATCATGCGGGCAATGTACTCCCTGCCGTGAGGGTACGGGCTGGATGTGGCGTGTTATGATGCGGCTAGTTAAAGGTAATGCCCAAAAATCCGAGATAGATGAACTTCTTAATGTTACGAAAGAAATAGAGGGGCATACTATTTGTGCCTTAGGTGATGCGGCAGCTTGGCCGATCCAAGGGCTGATACGCCATTTTAGAAGCGAGATTGAGGAGAGGATAAAGGGGTGGTCCAGTGCTATATGAACGTTCAGGATGTCATTCCCGCGTAGGCGGGAATCCAGTACCTTTCTATGTCATACCGTGGCTTGACCACGGTATCCAGGAAACAATAAAAATACTAATAATATTAGTATTTTTAACTGGATCCCGCGATCAAGTCGCGGGATGACAGGAGTGGAATTGAGCTATGCACCACCACTAATATTAAGCTTGATTAATTAAAAAAAATATTATGCAAACAGATAATACAAAATCAAACACTAATAAAACAGCTAGGCAAGAGTGGGGGTCTTTTGCTTTTGTAATATGTATCGCTTTACTTATTAGAATACTTATTATGGAGCCGTTTACCGTTCCGACCGGTTCTATGAAAGCAACCATACTTGAGAATGACTATATATTTTCTACGAAATATAGTTATGGTTATAGTAATTATTCTTTATCTTTTTTCGATTTTATTCCTCTTTTTAAAGGACGAATATTTGCTTGTGAACCGGAGCGTGGCGATATTATAGTTTTTCGTCCGCCTAACGATATGAATGTTAGATATATAAAGCGTTTAATAGGGCTACCCGGCGATAAAATTCAATTGATTGATGACGTAATATATATTAACGATAAAAAAATAGAACGCATGGAAGTTGGAACTTATATAAGCGAAGAGGGAATAAAATATTTGAAGTTTAAAGAAACCTTGCCAAACGGTAGAACATATTTTTCTTATAAGCTTGTTCCTATTTTTGGCGTTATATATAATGATAGATACGGTAACACGGATGTTTTTTATGTACCTGAAGGAAAATATTTCTTTTTAGGGGATAATAGAGATCAGTCAAATGATAGTAGAGTAAATCTTGGATTTGTACCGTTTGAAAATTTTATTGCTAAAGCACAATTTATTTGGTTCTCAACAAAAATAACTTGGTGGGATAATGATATAGGAGTTATTAATCTAGTACTAAGGTTAAAACCATGGATTGAATCTGTTAGGTTAAATCGAATTTTCAGAAATCTTTATAACACGGATTAGTATACTCATTTAATTTGAAAAATTGGCGGCGTTACTTTTCGCTTATAATCCTCACGTATTATATATACGCTGCGGTTATAAGCTTCAAAGTGCCTTGCTCTTTTCCAAATTAAATCTCGTCTACATCGGCGTCACATTTATCAGAGGTTTAATGGTAGCATTTGAGAAGTTAGAAAAGCTGCTTGGCTATAGTTTCAAAAATAAAGAGCTTTTAATAGAGGCGTTGAGTCACCCGTCTTTAAGACAACATCATGAGTATAAGGATAATAAAGATTATGAACGATTAGAGTTCCTAGGTGATGCTGTATTAAATTTAGTAGTCACGGAAATTTTATTTAGAAATTTTGCAAATTATAATGAGGGGAATTTAGCTAAAACTAGATCATATTTAGTTTGCAAAGAAACAATATGTATGGTTGGGGCTAAACTTGCTTTAAAAGATTATATAATTATAACTCATGGTGAAGAAGTAGCAGGAGGGCGAGATAATCCTAATAATATAGAAAATGCCACGGAAGCTTTGATTGCAGCTATATATCTTGATAGCAATATTGAAACAACCCATAATATTATCGGGAAATTATGGGCAGAATTTATAAAAGTTCAGAATTTAACGGATTATGATCCAAAAACTGCTTTACAAGAATGGGCTCAAGCGAGTAGCCATCACCTACCTATATACCGTCTGATAAAAAGAGAAGGAGCAGCCCATTCATCAACTTTTACAGTGCTTGTGAAAGTAAAAGATTATGAACAAACAGGTACGGGGTATTCTATAAAAGAAGCCGAAAAAAACGCAGCAAGGAAATTATTACATAAGCTCAAATAAATAATTATCAAAATGTAATATAACAGCGAGAGCATAATATGATAAAATATTTACGGTGGTCACTTTCTATATCTAAAGGTAATAAGTTATTAAGATTCGGTCGATGCCATTTAGCAATCGAAGCTTATAATAAAGCTATTTTATAATAGCTCCGAACCGTTCAGATGCTTATTATAATAAAGGGAGGGCTTTATATGCATCAAATTTACATGATATAGCTATTGATAGTATAAATAAAGCCATTGAATTAAATCCTACTCGCTCAGAATTTTATCATCTTAAAGCATTCGTTCTAAATAAATTACAAGAGTATAGTTTAGCGGTTAAGAATTGTGATATAGCTATTACTTTAGATCCCACAAACGCATTTTTTTACCACAATAAAGGAACAACATTATATAACTTAGGTTTACATGAATTAGCTATTTTAGCCGTTGACAAAGCTATTGAGTTGAATCCTAATAACCCCATTTTTTATGAGAGTAAAGGCAAATTTTTATTTACGCTAGGTAAATTTGATTTAGTAGTAAAGAGTCTTGATGAAGCTATTAAATTAGCGGATAATAATTTAAATGTTCATGCTGCTAAGGCTTTGGCGTTGGTAGCATTAAAAAAATATGACTTAGCAGTAGAAAGTTACAACAAAGCTATGGAGTTAAACCCTAATGATGCGGATTTGTATCATGATAAAGGTATAACATTAATTAAATTAGGTGATTATGAATCAGCATTTAAAGTAATAAATAAATCTATAGATTTAGACCTCACAAATCAAGGTAGATATGATGCAGTTATTGAGGCTTATGATGAAGCGATTGAGCTAGATCCAAATAATGCAGATTTATACCATGATAAAAATGTTATTCTACAAAAGTTAGATAAAAATAAATTGTCTCAAGACTTTATTAAGGCATTTAATTTGAAACGTGATGACGCAGTTTTTTGTGTTGATAAAGCTTTAAGTGTAGCCCAATTATGTGAAGAAGATTTAGTAGGAGATTTAGTACAAGAAGCTACTTCTCAAAACCTTTATGCTATTAAAGCTTGTATGTTTAGTGTAGAAGGAAAATATGATGTAGCACTTGAAGCTATTAATAAATGTATTGAATCAGAACCTGAAAATTTTTATTCATATTATAATAAAGCTAGAGTTTTATATAGTTCAAAACAATATGCTTTGGCACTTATAAATTTTAACAAAGCTATAGAATTAAATCCTAATAATGCAGGATTATATTATAATAAAGCTATGGTTTTAGCTCAGTTAGGTAACTATACTTCTTTTACCTGAAGAATTGGTAGTATTAGATATTAATTATCCATAAGAACATTGATTATTCGCTCATCTAAATATTCATTTTCCAACTTTTCAAGTTAAAGAAGTATATAGCTAAAATAGGGATGAGTAGTTATGGATGGTTTATGGGGTTTAAGTTGCATATAGTAATTAACAATAAGGGAGCGATTATGGCGATCAAAATTACCAAAGCAAATAATAGTGATTTATCGGTAGCAGACGATATAACTGATGGATTACAAGGTAAACTCTTTGGTGATAAGGGATATATTTCTAAGGAATTATTTACTAAATTATTAGGTCGTGGATTACGCTTATTTACAGGAATTAGAAAAGATATGAAGAATCATTTATTGGAAATGGAAGATAAAATACAGCTTAGAAAAAGGTCGTTGGTTGAGTCAGTATTTAATGTCCTAAAAAATAATATGAATCTTGAACACTCAAGGCATCGATCACCTACTAATTTTTTAGTTCATATTCTAGCTTGTGTTAATGCTTTTAATATTACTAAAACTAATATTTTAAACTCTTTTTTCGATAATCTTAAACTCTTCTTATCCTAAACTGGCGTTAGGAAGCTAGATGTATTAAAATATGACAAAACAAGTTCAAAAAACAATTTCGGTTTGTATCATTGGGCGACCAAATAGTGGGAAGTCGACTTTGTTAAATAGAATGATCGGTGAGAAGCTTTCAATCGTTACCCCAAAAGTTCAAACTACTAGGTCAATTATTACCGGTATTATTACCTTAAAAGATACGCAGGTAATTTTATACGATACGCCGGGAATATTTGAGCCGAAAGGAACGCTTGAGAAGGCGATGGTCAGATGTGCGTGGTCTAGTTTGCATAGTGCGGATTTAGTAATGTTAATTATCGATAGTTTAAAACCGTTTGATGATGTAACGCACGATATTTTAAATAAGCTTCGTTCACTTAATATTGTTCCGATATTTTTATTGAATAAAATAGACATCGAATCAAAATATATAGATGACATTAAGGCTTTTTTAACGGAAAATCATCCTGATAGTTTGCTTTTTCCTATATCTGCTTTATCGGGCAAAAATATTGATGGATTACTTGAATATATAACAGGTAAGGCAAAAATTTCTCCTTGGCTTTATGCAGAAGACGACATAACGGATTTACCGATGCGTTTTATTGCCGCAGAAATCACGAGAGAGCAATTATTTTTTAATTTGCAGCAAGAGCTACCTTATAAATTAACCGTACAAACCGAAAAATGGGAAGAACTCAAAGATAAATCCGTAAAGATTAATCAGGTTATAGTAGTTTCAAGAGAGAGCTATAAAACTATAATACTTGGTAAAAACGGTTCTAAAATCAAAGAAATAGGGGCAAAATCTCGAATGCAAATGGAGCGGTTTTTTGGCTTCCCTGTTCATTTATTTTTATTTGTTAAGGTGCGTGAACTGTGGGAAAATAACTCTGATTTTTATGAGTATACTTCTTTTACCTGAAGAGTTGTTAAAATGATTAGGCACAATGGTTTGAAAATTGTCATTTACCAATGAAGAAATTTTATTTTTATATTTTTCAATATTTTCAAAAAATATTCGTATAGAATCAGTAAATGTCTCAAAATTCGCATAAAATTTATTGTTACTTACAACAGAATGCATAAATTTCCACAGTCGTTCAATTGGATTCAAATTAGGACTATATGCTGGCAAAAATAGTAACTCTATTTTACTGTATTGTAGATATTCTTTTACCTTTTTTGACCTATGATATCCAGCATTATCGCATATCAAATAAATCTTACTTTTATCTTGATTATTTGCTTCTAATTTCTTTAAAAATTCAATAATATAATCACCATTAACCTTAGGATTGTCAGTTGTTACTACCTCTAAATCCTTAAGATTAATAGCACCAATAATATGTTTACGCTTCCAACCACTGAAACTTGGTAATGTTTTAACTACATTCTTTCTAATCCAACCAAATTTTGCTCGAGTTTGGTATTGAGGATGAACACTATCCATAAAATAAATAGACTCATCTTTAGCTAAATTATTTTTTAGCAAACTATATTGCAGCTTAAATTCCTCTTGCTTAGCTAAATCTATTTTTCCAGGAATTAACTTAGGTTTCTTATAACTAAAACCAAGTCTGTGTAACAGCTTGATTACCCCAGCTAATGTATAGATTACTCCATATTGACGTTCTATGAACAAACCTATATCTCTAGCATACATATAATTATTATTTTCTAGATGAACTATTAACTCTGCTTCCTCCTGTCTAGTAAGTTTACTATCACTACCGCCATTTCCAGGCTTAAGCTTCTGAGCATTATGATAATCTATTAAATGTTTTCTTATCCCTTCATCACTCAGTAATAACACTTTTGATATCTCATCAATACTATAGCTATCATCATACGTGAGAACAGCTTTGATTCTATCACAAATCCTCTTATCCCTTTCGCTTCTATGGTAAAGCTTTAATTCTTCTTTTTCTACTGATGTTAATTTTCTATAAATCCATTCTTACTTAATAACACTTGCTGACTTCTTTGACAATTTTTCATTTACTAGAGGTATATATGAAAGTAAAGTGAAGTGAGAAAATATTTTAAATTTTTCCTTGTCGCATTATTATTTACTTTTCCGGTAATTGGTAAAAGTGACTCAGAAAATAAAACTGTTGATTATATAGAATATTATAACCGGAGTGTTAAATCTTACAAAGCAGGTGGGTATACTTCTTTAACTTGAAAAGTTGGAAAATGAATATTTAGATGAGCGAATAATCAATGTTCTTATGGATAATTAATATCTAATACTACCAATTCTTCAGGTAAAAGAAGTATATAGTGCATTACTTGAAGCTTGTAATAAAGCTATAGAATTAAATCCTAAAGTTTTATATGAGTTAAAAAGTTTAATTTTGGATAAATTAGTAACATATAACCGATTACTTGAAATTTATAATAAAGAAGATGATGATGATAACACGGAGCTAAGAAGTTTAACTTTGGATAAATTGGAGCAATATAACCAAGTGTTTGAGGCTTGTAATAAAGCTATAGAACCAATTCCTATGGTTTTAAAAGATGAGGCTTTATATAAAATACGAGATTCAATCTTATATAAATTGGGACAAAATGATTTCTTATTGGAGGAAATTAACAAAGCATTTTTTCTACATAATCATGCTCATACACACGATATGGATCAATTATTATTAAAAGAGATAGCTAAATAACAATGATAGTACTTGGGATTGATCCGGCACTTGGGAGTCTTGGATGGGCAGTGGTTGCAAAGGATACCGCAAAGCTGAAATATTTAGCTAGCGGTATTATTAAAACAAATAGTAAGGATGAAATTCATAATAGACTTGCCTTTATTAACAGTACATTAGAAAAAGTAATATTAGAATATCAACCAAATATGGCAGCGATTGAAGAAACATTTGTTAATACTAATAGCGTGACTTCGTTAAAGCTCGGCTATGCTAGAGGTGCAATAATGTCGCTAATCGGTAGATATAATTTGGACATGCGGGAGTTTAAGCCGAATACGGTAAAAAAAACCGTGACCGGTTATGGGCATGCAGAGAAAGACCAAATTTTGCATATGATAAAGTTACTTTTGCCTGGAACTTCTGCTATTACCAACTCTGATGAAGCTGATGCAGTTGCAATCGCTTATACTTGTCATGTTATGAGGGTTTAAATGAAGCCGGTTATAATATTAGTTGCCCCGCAAATGGGTGAGAATATCGGTGCTACTGCAAGAGCAATGAAGAATTTTGGCTTAAGTGAGCTTAGAATCGTAACTCCAAGAGACGGATGGCCAAATGAGCAAGCACGTAGTAATGCAGTCGGAGCAGTTAATATTATAGATAATGCAAAAGTTTATGATAGTCTTGAAGATTGTATTAAAGACCTCGAATATTTATATGCTACTACTTGCATTAAAAGGGCTATGAATAAAGATTATGTATTTTCACAAAATTTACCTTTAGATTATCCAAATTCTGCAAAAGTCGGGATAATGTTCGGGAGGGAAAATAACGGGCTTAGTAATGAAGAAATCGCACTTGCCAATAAGATTATCACTATTAACACCACTGAATTTAGCTCATTAAATATTGCTCAAGCGGTTATTATTATATGCTATGAATTATTTCGTAATTCTACGCCTAGAGAAGATATATACTTCTTCAACATGAAGAGTTGTTAAAATGATTAGGCACAATGGTTTGAAAATTGTCATTTACCAATGAAGAAATTTTATTTTTATATTTTTCAATATTTTCAAAAAATATTCGTATAGAATCAGTAAATGTCTCAAAATTCGCATAAAATTTATTGTTACTTACAACAGAATGCATAAATTTCCACAGTCGTTCAATTGGATTCAAATTAGGACTATATGCTGGCAAAAATAGTAACTCTATTTTACTGTATTGTAGATATTCTTTTACCTTTTTTGACCTATGATATCCAGCATTATCGCATATCAAATAAATCTTACTTTTATCTTGATTATTTGCTTCTAATTTCTTTAAAAATTCAATAATATAATCACCATTAACCTTAGGATTGTCAGTTGTTACTACCTCTAAATCCTTAAGATTAATAGCACCAATAATATGTTTACGCTTCCAACCACTGAAACTTGGTAATGTTTTAACTACATTCTTTCTAATCCAACCAAATTTTGCTCGAGTTTGGTATTGAGGATGAACACTATCCATAAAATAAATAGACTCATCTTTAGCTAAATTATTTTTTAGCAAACTATATTGCAGCTTAAATTCCTCTTGCTTAGCTAAATCTATTTTTCCAGGAATTAACTTAGGTTTCTGATAACTAAAACCAAGTCTGTGTAACAGCTTGATTACCCCAGCTAATGTATAGACTACTCCATATTGACGTTCTATGAACAAACCTATATCTCTAGCATACACATAATTATTATTTTCTAGATGAACTATTAACTCTGCGTCCTCCTGTCTAGTAAGTTTACTATCACTACCGCCATTTCCAGGCTTAAGCTTCTGAGCATTATGATAATCTATTAAATGTTTTCTTATCCCTTCATCACTCAGTAATAACACTTTCGATATCTCATCAATACTATAGCTATCATCATACATGAAAACAGCTTTGATTCTATCACAAATCCTCTTATCCCTTTCGCTTCTATGGTAAAGCTTTAATTCTTCTTTTTCTACTGATGTTAATTTTCTATAAATCCATTCTTACTTAATAACACTTGCTGACTTCTTTGACAATTTTTCATTTACTAGAGGTATATATCCTCAACTTTAAGTTAATATTACTATTGTAATACATACTTTAGATTCTAAAGTCAATAGCATTTTTAAATTAAAAATTAAAAAATAAGAGAAAAAATTTTGATAATTATACTTCAAGTAAATGAATAGGGGGGAGTATTGTTTGTTAATACCTAAGCCGTCATTACGAGTGAGCATTGTTGTGTGGATCAGTTTTACCTCTGTTATCCCGTGGCTTGACACAGTGGGTTTTACCGGTTCACGCAACAATGCCTCGTAGGAATGACATAATTAGCTAGAAATGTAGATAAGCATTAAGATAAATATACTTCCTTATCTAAAGTATCTTCGCTGTTATCTATAATCATAGTAATTGTTGCATCGCCGGTAATATTGATAGTAGTACGTAGCATATCAAGTATTCGGTCAATACCGGCAATAATTGCTACTCCCTCTATAGGTAAGTGAACCGAAGAAAGAACCATAGGAAGCATTATCAAAGAGGCCCCGGGAATGCCGGCTCCGCCGATAGAGCCAAGTGTTGAGGTAAGAATAATTACTAAATAGTCGTGAGGAGCAAGCGTTACTCCCATCATTTGAGCAAAGAATATAGTAGTAAGAGATAGATTTATGGCGAATCCGTCCATATTAATTGACGCCCCTATCGGAAGTACGAATGAAGTACTAGACTCTGAAATGCCAAGCTTTTCACGACAAACTTGCATAGTAGTTGCAAGAGTTGCCTTACTACTTGAAGTAGAAAAAGCAAGTATCTGATATTCAAAACTTTTTTTATAAAAAGGTATAGGGGAAACACGGCAGAATACATATATAAGTAAGCCAAAAACTAAATATTGAAATGTCATCGCCACAACTACCGCTACAACAAGTTTCGATAAACTAATCATTACTTCAACTCCCTGCATGCCTACAATCCAGCCTGTTAAAGCAAAAGCACCGTAAGGGGATAATTGAATAACAAACGATATCATTTTTAATATTAATTTTGACATTACATGAATTAAATCAGTAACAGGTTCACCGATAGATTTCATTTTGTTTAAGGTAATCCCAACAAAAATAGCAAAAAATACAACTTGCAAGACATCACCGTTTGCAAAAGCCCCAACAGCATTATCAGGGACGATATTTACAAAAAAATCAATTATATTAAATGAAGTTCTACTAGTCGTTCCTGAAGAGGTAAAATCTATATGTATGCCTACTCCCGGCTTTAATACTAAGGCAACAGTAAGACCAAAAACCGTGGCAAAAAAAGTAGTACCTAAAAAAGCGGCTACCGCTTTCATTCCTACTCTGCCAAGGGCGGAAGTATCATTCATACTAGTGATACCGGAAACCAAGCTAAAGAAAATTAAAGGGGTAATGATCATTTTTATCAAGCGTAAGAAAATGTCACCGATAGGTTTAATATAATTAACATATTGTGGTAAGTATATACCAAATATAATACCTAAGATTAACCCTAAGGTAACTTTTTGCCATAATTTCATAATTTACTTACTTAATTTTTAAATTTACTCAACTATAAGTTTATTTACTATTTTGGTCAATCCATTCTAAGTACTTTTGAAAGCCATAGTCAATATTTATTTTTATTATTTGCGGTAATTCATAATTATGAATTTCAAGGAGTTTATTTTCAATTTCGTTATAATTAGAAGATTTTGTTTTAATTACAAGTCTATATTCAGTTTCTAAAGTCACTCTACCATCCCATCTAAAGTAACTTTTGACATCGTCAATTTGAATGCAGGCAGCAAGATTTAATTCTAACAAAACAAATGCTATTTTCTCGGCAATTTGCAAATCATTAGTAGTCGTTAAAATTAAACAGCAATCTTGCATGCTTAAACCTCAACAAAACAATTAGGTGTTTCATATAGTTTGAGGCTCGCTACGAAGAAGTTTTGACCTACGAAAAGTTTAGGAAAAATTTCATCCTTTAAATGCGTCGCTATATTTTCTGCAGTTGGGTTATTCTGCATGTAATATATTTTTTGACCGGTACAATTTTCTATTTGCTGCCCCATTTCCTTATCGTCTTGATGTAGGATTAAGCTATGATCAAAATTTTCATCAATCCATTTTTTAGCTAAATCCTTAATTAAACCAAAATCGATTACCATACCAAGTTTATCGGTTTTGTTTGCGGCTATAGCGATCTCAAGAACATAGCGATGACCGTGCAGGAATTGACATTTATTTTGATGTCCTATAATTCTATGTCCTGCATCGAACTCAATACGACGAGTACATTTTATCATTATTATATACTTCCTTTCTCTATTGTCATGCCGTGGTCAAGCCAACTTTGTTGCATGGCTCGAAAAACCTACTCAATGTCATTCCCGCGTAGGCGGGAATCCAGAAAAAGATTATAAATACAGCAAATTTTTAAAATGTAAAGCTCGATTTATCTCGCTTTACCCTGGATTCCCGCCTACGCGGGAATGACATAAACGAGCCATGCGGGCAACGTCGGTATGACAACTTTCTACAAATTCAGTAGTAACTTCTCTGGATTTTCAATAAGCTCTTTAATTTTTACCAAGAACGATACTCCTTCTTTCCCATCAATTATACGATGATCGTAAGATAAAGCTATATACATCATCGGACGTATTTCAATTTTACCGTCTATAACTACAGCTCTTTCCTCGGTTTTATGTAAGCCTAGAATACCTGATTGAGGAGGATTAATAATCGGTGTAGATAATAATGAGCCATATAAGCCTCCGTTAGAAATCGAGAATGTCCCCCCTGACAAATCAGCCATAGAAAGCTTACCTTCACGAGCTTTTTTAGCCAAAGTGCCTATAGCTTTTTCCACTTCGGCAAATCCCATTTTATCGGCATCCCTAACAACCGGTACAACAAGCCCTTGCTCTGTTCCGACAGCTACACCTATATCATAGTAATTTTTATATACTAAATCATCGCCGTCTATTTCAGCATTTACCGACGGAATAAGCTTTAAAGCTTCAATTGTTGCTTTAACAAAAAACGACATAAAGCCAAGTTTCACAGCGTGCTTTTTCTCAAACTCTTCTTTATATTGATTACGCAAGGCAATTACTTTTGACATATCGATTTCATTAAAAGTAGTCAAAATAGCTGCTGTATTTTGTGAATCTTTTAAACGCTGTGCAATAGTTTTACGTAAGCGTGACATACGAACACGCTGTACTCTTTCTTCATTAGTTTTGTTTACTGTAGGAGTAGAAGTAGCAGCAGACGGTGTGTTTATTGTTTCAAGCACGTCACTTTTGGTAATTCTACCGTCTCTACCTGTTCCTTTTATATTATTGGGATCAAGCTTATTTTCGGTAACTAATTTTTGTACGGAAGGAGCAAGAATATTATTAACCACGGCAGGTTTTTCTACAGGCTTTTCTGAAGTAGGCTGCGTAACTGCTTGAGCTTTAGCAGATTCATTATTAGTACCCGCAGTATTTGCAGATGCCCCTTCATTTATTTCGCCTATTTCTTCGCCAACCGCTACATTTGCACCGTCAGTTTTCAATATTTTACCTATAGTGCCGTTACAAGGAGCATTAACTTCTAAAGTTACTTTTTCGGTTTCAATTTCTAACAGTAATTCATCGGTTTTAACCGAATCACCTTCTTTCTTATACCATTTGGCAATAGTTGCTTCCGTTACGGACTCTCCAAGCGACGGTACTATAATTTTAACGCTCATAATTTATTTTACTCCTAAAAATGCGTTTCCTATGTCATTCCCACGTAGGCGGGAATCCAGTAATTAAAAGGCACAAACACACTAAATTTTTAAAATTAAAAGCTCGATTTATCTCGCTTTATGCTGGATTCCCGCCTACGCGGGAATGACATTAAGAACCACAATATTCACACCTTTAATGCTTCCCTTAATAGCTTCTCTTGCTGTTTATTATGTGTTTGCAGCGAACCTGCTGCCGGAGAGGCTGATTCCTCTCTACCTACATATTTAAATTCATTATTAATTCCTGCTTCTTTTAAAGCATCATTTAAGTAAGAAGCTATATAATGCCAAGCTCCCATATTCTTTGGTTCTTCCTGACACCAAATAAATTCCTGCGTCCTATTATATTTTTTTAATAGTGATGCTACAAGTTTTTTTTCAAAAGGGTATAATTGCTCAAGCCTAATAATCACTATATTACTGTTATTGTCACGCATTTCAAATAGATCGTAATATACCTTACCGCTACATAAAATTACTTTAGTAATATTGCTTGTGTCTAGTTTATTTACTTCATCTAAAACCGGTAGGAAAGTAGTATTTTCGCTTAGCTCATTAAGTTTAGATACGGCATATTTATGACGTAATAATGATTTCGGCGACATTACGATTAGCGGTTTGCGGGTATCATCAAGTATTTGACGACGTAGCAGGTGGAAAATCGAGGCAGGAGTAGTTGGATATGTAACATATATATTATCCTCAGCCGCCAACTGTAAGAACCTCTCAAGTCTTGCCGAACTATGCTCCGGTCCTTGTCCTTCAAATGCGTGAGGTAACAAAACCACAAGTCCGCTCATACGAAGCCATTTTGTTTCGCTGCTTGAAATAAACTGGTCCAAAATGATCTGAGCTCCATTAGCGAAATCACCGAATTGTGCTTCCCATAAAACTAAATTTTTTGGATTTGCGAGTGAATAACCATACTCAAAACCAAGCACCGCATATTCAGATAAATTACTATCGGCTACCTCGTATTTTGCTTGTTCTTTAGATAAATTATTTAGAGGTATATAGGTAGTATCGTCAATTTGGTTGTGCAATACTGAATGACGATGCGAGAAAGTACCGCGTCCGCAGTCTTGTCCGGTTAGCCTTATATTGGTACCTGAAGCAAGCAAGCTTGCAAAAGCTAGCTGCTCAGCCGTTGCCCAATCAATAGGCTGCTCAGCCGTTAGATTGACTTTTCGAGCTTCAAATAGTTTTACAAGTTTTGGATTAACGGCAAAATCTTTCGGTATTTCGCATAGTTTAGTTCCTAAATCTTGTAATGTTTTTTTCCCGACGCCCGTTATTGCAGCTTGTGTACGAGTACGAGAAATGCCTTGCCATAACCCACCTAAGAAATGTGCTTCCGGCTTATAATTCTTGGCTTGCTCAAACTCTTTATCTAGCTTTGCTTTAAATTCTTCTTTTAACTTAGTAAAATAGTTATTGTCAATTACACCGCTTTTTACTAACTCATTTGCGTAAATATTGCCGGGAGTCGGTTTGCTTTTAATGATGTTATACATCTTGCCTTGAGTATACATCGGCTCATCGCCCTCATTATGTCCGTATTTGCGGTAACAAATAATTTCGACTACAACATCCTTACCGAATTTTTGCCTATATTCTACCGCAATATTGGTGGCTTTTAACACTGCCTCTATATCATCACCGTTAACGTGTAAAATCGGAGCAGCGATGATTTTAGCAAACTCCGTAGAATATCTGCTAGCTCTAGTATCCGCAGCATTAGCCGTAAAACCTAGCTGGTTGTTAATGACGAAATGTAATATTCCGCCGATATCATAAGCAATGAGCGGTGACATTGATAAGCTTTCGGCAACTACGCCTTGACCGCAAAAAGCAGCATCACCATGCACTAAAATAGCCTTAACTTTACTGCGTTTGGTATCTACAAGAATATCCTGTTTTGCTCTTACTTTCCCTGCAACTATAGGATTTACCGCTTCTAAATGTGAAGGATTATCAGCTAGTGATAAATGTATTTTTTTATCCCCAATGACTCTATCCGATGAATAGCCTAAATGATATTTCACGTCACCTGAAACATTTAATTCATCAGGGAATACGCTGCCGCTTATGAAGCCCGCAATAACAGCTTTATATGGCTTACCTACTACTTTAGTCAGAGTGTTTAATCTCCCTCGATGTGCCATACCGATAACGATTTCTTCAACGCCTTGGTTCATGGATAAATCTATAGCTTTACTCATAGCAACTATAGAAGCATCACCCCCTTCAATGGAAAAACGCTTAGCTCCAGGAAATTTTGTATGTAAATACTGCTCAAATCCTTCTACTTCTACTAAATCATTTAAGATAGTTTTTTTGTCTTCAGGAGAAAATGTAGCTTCGTTTTCTAGCTGACTATATAACCAGCTTTTTTCTTCTACATTTTCTATTTGTTCAAATTCAACCCCGATAGAACCTGTATAAGTTTTATCGAGCTTGGTAACTAATTCAGATAATTTACAGTTCCAATTACCAACAAATTCATCCGTAATATTGATATTTTCTTCTAGCTGACCGCTATCAAGACCAAAAGTTTCTATATTAAGCTTTAAATCATTTTTTGTTTTACGTAGCTCAAGACCAAGCGGGTCAAGATTTGCTAAATAATGAGCATGCTTGCGATAAGCATTAATCATTTCTTTAGCTTTTAAACTACTTAAGCCTTCAGAAGATAAATTATTTAACGGTTCTTTTTTTATTTCATACGGAATAATTATCTTTGCCGTACTTTTATTAAGCACAGCACTATTATCCTTAATGCCGGCAAAAAATTCTTGCCAAGTTTGATCAACTGAAGCGGGATTAGCTAGATATTGCCTATATAATTCTTCAACAAAAACAGCGTTCCCGCCAAATAAATAACCGGTTTTTTTTAGATATTCTTCCATATTGTTGTTTGTATTGTTTGATTGCACATAAGTATGTCATTCCACCTACGGACGTTGTTGTAGGGCTCGTTTATGTCATTCCCGCGAAAGCGGGAATCCAGTCCTTTTTGGTGTCATTCCCGGGACGAAGTTCCCGGGATCCAGTTAAAATACTAAATTTATTAGTATTTTTTATTGTTTTTCTGGATCCCGTGGTCAAGCCACGGGATGACATCGGTTATTCGCCTATAAATATTTCCCTTCTAAATACCCTATATACACTTCAGGGTTAATTTTTTCCTCACCGCTAGCACTTTTTAATAAATCGGCTGAATTTTTTAACGAACCGAGATTTCTAAAATTCTTATTTAGATAATTATTTAGATTACTAAAATCACCCTTTAATATATCATCTTTTATATTAGGATACATCTCTTTTACTTTTTTCATCACCATTGATGCGATAATTGCACCGTTTGTATAAGCGGGAAAGTAACCGAAATTTCCGTGTGACCAGTGAATATCTTGAAGACAGCCATTACTAAAGCTTACCGGTTTAATGCCTAAATATTCTTGCATCTTATTATCCCAAAAGCTTGGTAGCTCATCAAGATTCAAATCACCGGTGATGAGTAGCTCCTCTATCTCAAAACGCAATATTACATGCAATGGCTAAGTTACTTCATCTGCATCCACTCTTATAAAATCAGGTTTAACTTTAGTAATCTTTCTATATAAATTTTCTGCTGAATATTCTTCGCTTTTAAAAGCAAATTCGTCTCGAAGTAATTTAGCTAAAAACTCCGTAAATTCTCTTGATCTACCTACTTGCATCTCCATAAATAAAGACTGGCTTTCATGAAAAGCCATACTTTAGCACGTCCTACCGGCTGTCCTTTATACATTTCCGGTAGATTCTGCTCATATAGAGCATGACCTGTTTCGTGAATAATTCCCATTAAACCGCTTATGAAATTATCTTTATAATACCTAGTAGTTAAACGTATATCGTTTGGTGTTCCACCGCAAAAAGGATGAGTAGATTCGTCTAATCCATAATGCGTTTTCCGATACGCTTTTGCATTTCAGGAGCTAGTTCGGCGTTCTTTACTAGTTCTTTCTCGCTTTTCTGTTTTGCTAAAACTTTATTTATGAGCTGCGGGAGTTCTTTTTAAGCACTGAAAAAACTTGTTTGATTTCGCTACTTCTTTCTGCTTGGATCAAACATATCTATTAATGAGTCGTATAATCCGCAATTAAAAGCATCTGCTCGTACTTTTGCAACTTCTTGCGTATAATCTAAAACTTTTTGTAAATGCGGTTTGAATAAAGTATAGTCATTATTTTTTCTTGCTTCTCGCCAAACAAGTTCAGCTTTGGTAGTCGCTGCTACTAGTTTCTTTTGTAGCTGCTCGTCAATACAATTTGCATCTATTATTTGCCTCTCAATCTCTCTAATATTAGCATTTTGCCAATCGTCAAGACTCTTTGATTCTTCTTTTGCCTTGCTAACTAGCTCTTTTAGCATAGGAGATTTGAGCAGCAAGTGAACGAGCGACGTTAAAGTTACTATTTCGTTTGTCCTACTCTCACCTGAACCCATAGGCATATTTACGGCAACATCCCAGTATAATATGCTCAAAATATTATTAAAATGCGAAATGGTCGCAAATTCGTTTTCTAGTTTTGTATAGTTGTTGTTCATATTTTTTTCCTGCTATGTCAGTCCCATTTTCTTTATGTCATTCCTGCGAAAGCAGGAATCCAAAAAAAGTATAAATACAGCAAATTTTTAAAATTAAAAGCTCGCTTTATGATGGATTCCTGCTTTCGCAGGAATGACATCGAGCACTTTTCTCAAGCCATGCAACAACACCCCGCTTATGCGGGAATGACATCGGAGTATAACAACTCCTTTGCTGCTTTTAAACTTGCCTCGGTGATTGTTTTACCTGAAATCATGCGGGCGAGTTCCTCCTGTCTTTCAGCTAAATTTAAAGCTTTTACCGTTACTTTCGTTTCTTTCTCTAGCTGTGTTTTCTCGATTTTTATATGCAAATCCGCTTTACCTGCTACTTGCGGCTGGTGCGTAATAACTATTACTTGAGTAACGCTACTAAGTTTTTTTAATCGCTCACCTACTTTATCTGCGACCTCTCCACCAATCCCGACATCTATTTCATCAAATATAATAGATGGTTTTACCATTTTATCAAACAAAGAAGTTTTTAAAGCAAGCATGAACCTTGATAATTCACCGCCGGAAGCGATTTTATTAATTGCTTCCGCTGCCGTTCCTGGGTTAGTAGAAGCTTTAAACACAATATCGTCACTGCCACCGGCTGCCGGCTCTTTTCTAGCTTCTATCTCAATCTCAAAAATTGCTTTCGCCATTTTAAGCTGTTTTAGTTCCTGATGCAACGATTCTTCTAAATGTTTTGCAGCGATAAGACGCTTTGCGGATAAATCGCCGGCTAGTTCATAATATTTTTTCTGCAATAGCACTTCTTGAGCTTTTAACTCATTACTATTTGCTATTTTGTTTTTTAATATACCGAGCTGCTCTAAAGATTTATCTAAAAATATTCCGAGTTCATCAGTGGGAACGTTATATTTACGACTAATAGCTTTTATTAAAAATAATCTTTCTTCTGTTTCTTCAAGATTATATTCCTCATAATTAAAACTATCTAACAGATTTGATAATTCTTGGCGTGCTTCTTCTAGATTATTATATGCTTCTTCTAAACTTGTAGCTATAGTTTCAAAACGCTTATTATCACCTTGTCTTACTAATAATTTCTCTGCTCTATTAATCGATGTATTTATTTCGGGATTATTAATCTGTTCTAGAATATCTTTTATTAGCTGTAAATCTTTATCTTTATTTTGCAAATCTTTTCGTATATTTGCGAGTTTTTCTTCTTCGCCTATTTGAATGTTTAATTTAATTAATTCTTCCGTTGCAAAACTTAAATACTCAATTTCTTGGTCTATAGAATTTTGTTTAAATGTTATTTCGGCAATTTCTTTTCGAATATTTTGCCAAGTCTGATAACATTTGGAAAGCTCCTCTCGGAAGCCTAAAAGATTTCCGTAACTATCTAAAATATCACGCTGCGTACTTGTTTCTAGAAGGGAAATATTATTATTTTGCCCATGAAGTTCAAATAAGTAAGTAGCTAATTGCTGCATGATAGCCTTATTAACTACTTGATTATTAATAAAAAAATTTTTCCGTCCTTCGGCTTTTTGTAAACACTTTACAAGCAATAATTCTTCAGGTTCAATCAAATTTTGAATCAGAAAATTTTTTATTTCTTCATTTAAAGAGAATATTATATTAACAACAGCGTAATCTTTTCCACGCTTTATTATATTATTTGAAGTTTTATAACCAAGGCAAAATAAAATAGCATCAAGTAAAATAGATTTACCGGCTCCCGTTTCACCGGTAATAATACATAAACCTTTATTAAACTCAATTTCCAGCTCGTCTATCAGAATGAAGTTCTTAACTGAGAGACTATGAAACATATTTATACTCGATGAATTTGAAAAGCTGCGTTGCACGGTTCGTTTATGTCATTCCCGCTTCTGCGGGAATGACATTGAACACTTTTTAAGAACCATGAATATCTTACTACTTGACCAACTTATATGCATAACTATACCACTGACTATCAGGATAATTGTAACCTAGCACTGAGGCATATTTTTTTGCTTCATCCGGCAGCCCAAGCATCATATAGCTTTCAGCTAAACGGTAAAGAGCTTCTACCGAGTGAGAAGTAGTTTGATAATTATCAATTACCTCTTCAAATCTATTAATAGCTGCCATCGGGTTCTTTTTCTTTAAGTAGAACCGACCTACCATCATTTCTTTACCCGCTAAATGATCGTGTACTAAGTCGATTTTTAAAGATGAATCAATAGCATATTTAGTATTTGGGAATTTTGCTATTACATCTTCAAAACTATCTTTAGCTAAGAAAGTTCTAGATTGATCATGATTTACGTCTGAAATTAACATATAATATGATAATGCTTTAAGGTAATATGCATAAGCAATGTCAACATTTGCAGGGTGCAAATTAATGAACATATCAAGCACATCAACCGCTTCTTCATATTGAGCGGCGAGGAATAAAGAATAAGCCTGCATCAATTCGGCTTGTGGGGTCATTTCATTACCCGGATGTTGGTAAAATACTCTTCCGAATTCTTCCGCAGCTTTCTTATATTTTTTCTTTTCTAACAAAGTAACACCTTCGTTATAAAGAGTAGGGATAGGAACTACTATATCATCACTGTTTTTTTTGCTTTTACATCCACTGAAAACTAACCCTATAACTAAAAGGGTACTCGATAATTTTGTTAATTTCATAAGAACTTAAATTCAGTTAATAACTAAATATACATATAGGCTTAAAGAATTTCAAGGATTCAATTTAAAAATACTCGGTGAATTTCAAAAATTGGCAGCGTCGTCTAGCAAGTCCTGCGGTACTGAACGTTTAAGTATACTTCTTTAACTTGAAAAGTTGGAAAATGAATATTTAGATGAGCGAATAATCAATGTTCTTATGGATAATTAATATCTAATACTACCAATTCTTCAGGTAAAAGAAGTATATTTCTGGATCCCGTGGTCAAGCCACGGGGTGACATAGTGGGGTTTACTGAGTCTTGCAACAATGCCAATGCCACGCGGGAATGACATATGACTATAATATTTTATAACATCGGAGGTTTCATTTCTATAGGAAAGTTAAATAAAATTCATGACCATAGACTTTTCATTTTATTAAAAAAGCTACCGTCATTTTCTTTTTCATTTATGGATTCTTTTTTGAATTCTTCTAGTAGTTCACGTTGTCTTTTAGATAAATTTTTAGGTACTTCGACATGAATATGTGTAAGCATATCACCCCTAATAGTTGACCTCATTTTAGACATACCTTTGCTGCGTAGCCTTAATTGATCACCGTTTTGTGTGCCTGCCGGAATTGTTAAGTTGACTTTCCCACCTTCAATTACCGGTACTTCTATTTCTCCTCCAAGAGCGGCATTTACAAAACTAATAGGTAGTTTACAATGTAAATTTGCTCCGTCTACTTTATAAATATCATGTGGTTTTATTGCTATATCAACGTATAAATCACCGCTATTTCCGCCTCTAATACCTGCTTCTCCTTCTCCGGTATGTTTTATTCTAGTACCGTTTTCGACACCGGCAGGAATATTTACTGATAAATTTCGTTGCTTATGGTAACGTCCCATGCCATGACATTTCTTACAAGGATTTTTTATAATTTGTCTGTTACCTTGGCATTTATGACAAGCTTGTTCGATCGTAAAGAATCCTTGCTGAATTCTAGTCGCTCCAACACCGCCGCAAGCATCGCAAGTAGTTACGGTTTCACCTTTTTCAGAACCAGTGCCGTGGCAAGTATCGCATTTTACTTCGCTAGAAAAACTAATATTTTTTTCTATACCGTGAAATGCTTCCTCTAGGTTAATTGTCAGATCATATTTTAAATCCGAACCTCTAGCATTACTTGATGTAGGCTTTCTTCTACCACCTCCCATAAAGTCGCTAAAGAAGTCGCCGAAAATATCGTTAATATCAGGATGAAAACCGCCGTGATTTCCTCCTCCCCCTCGTGACTGTTGATTTTGAAAAGTATCATGCCCAAAGCGGTCGTAAGCGGCTCTTTTCTGCTCGTCTTTTAGAACATCATAAGCACTATTTATTTCTTTAAATTTCTTTTCAGCATCTTTAGCGTCAGTAGTATCAGGGTGATATTGCTTGGCTAATTTGAGGTAGGCTTTTTTAATATCAGCTTGACTAGCTGTTTTACTAACGCCTAGTATTTGATAATAATCTTGTGACATGAAATTATGTTATATGGTTTTAATGTCATTCCCGCGGAGGCGGGAATCCAGCAAGACATATAAAAACTTGTTGTTATATGTCTACTTTGTTAAATATGTAATCTTTGTGCCAATGTTAAGGTTATTTTTCTGGATTCCCGCCTCCGCGGGAATGACACAGAAGCCGTTACCGCATTAACATTATTACTTCTTCTCTACATCCTGAAAATCGGCATCTACTACTTTTTCATCATTAGCAGTATTTTCTTCAGCAGGCTGGCTTTCGCTTTGTGCTTTATACATTGCTTCACCGATTTTCATACTAGCTGCAGTTAAGCTCTCTGTCTTTTCTTTAATTAAAGCAGCATCTTCCGACTCAAGAACAGCTTTTAAAGCAGATAGTGCTTCTTCAGCAGCTCCTTTATCTTCTGATGATAATTTATCACCATACTCCGTAAGACTCTTTTCAGTAGAATAAACTAAACTATCGGCAGCATTTTTCGCTTCAATAAGTTCCTTACGCTTTTTATCTTCATCGGCATTCTGCTCAGCATCTTTAACCATTTGTTCGATTTCGGCATCGCTAAGACCGCCGGAAGCCTGAATAGTTACTTTCTGCTCCTTACCGCTTGCTTTATCTTTAGCCGAAACATGCACTATTCCATTAACATCAATATCAAATGTTACCTCTATTTGTGGAACACCTCTAGGCGACGGAGGTATGCCTTCAAGATTAAACTGACCGAGTAATTTATTACTAGCTGCCATTTCACGTTCACCTTGAAACACTCTAATAGTTACGGCATGCTGATTATCGTCAGCAGTTGAGAATACCTGACTTTTTTTAGTAGGTATAGTAGTATTTCGATCGATTAATCTTGTGAATACGCCGCCAAGCGTTTCAATACCAAGGGACAGAGGCGTAACGTCTAATAATAATATATCCGTTACTTCTTTATTAAGCACTCCACCTTGAATAGCAGCACCAAGAGCTACAACCTCATCAGGATTTACGCCTTTATGCGGTGCACGTCCAAAAAATTTCTCTACGGCTTCTTGCACTTTCGGCATTCTAGTCATACCGCCGACAAGTACTACTTCCTGAATATCGGCAGGCTTTAAACCTGCATCCTTTAACGCTTTACGGCAAGGTTCAATAGTTTTCTCAATTAAATCATCTACTAACTTTTCTAGTTCAGCTCTAGTAAATTTAAGATTTAAATGTTTTGGACCGCTGCTATCAGCCGTAATATAAGGCAAATTAATATCGGTAGTTACTGCAGAAGATAGTTCTTTCTTAGCTTTTTCCGCTGCTTCTTTTAAACGCTGAAGTGCTAAAGGATCGTTACGTAAATCTATACCGATTTCTTTTTTGAATACATCTATTAAATGGTTTAATATTCTTGTATCGAAATCTTCACCGCCAAGGAATGTATCGCCGTTTGTTGATTTTACTTCAAAAACACCGTCACCGATTTCAAGAATTGAAATATCGAACGTTCCGCCGCCAAGATCGTATACTGCAATAGTTTTACTTGCCGATTTATCAAAACCGTAAGCAAGAGCTGCAGCAGTCGGTTCGTTGATTATTCTAAGGACCTCAAGACCTGCTATTTTACCGGCATCTTTTGTTGCTTGACGTTGTGCATCATTGAAATAAGCAGGCACGGTTATTACTGCTTGTGTTACTTTTTCGCCTAAATAATTCTCTGCGGTTTCTTTCATTTTTTGTAAAATAAAAGCACTAATTTGGCTTGGTGAATATTTATTGTTATCAGCTTCGACCCATGCGTCACCGTTATCGGCTTTAATTATATTATACGGTACGATATCTTGGTCTTTCTTAACCATAGGATCGGTGAAATTTCTACCGATTAATCGCTTTACCGCATATATAGTATTGCGAGGGTTGGTTACTGCTTGTCTCTTAGCAGACTGCCCGACTAATTTTTCGCCGTTTGCAAAAGCTATTATTGACGGCGTAGTTCTCTCGCCTTCTGAATTTTCTATTACTTTTGGCTCTTTACCTTCCATGACCGCAACACAAGAGTTAGTAGTCCCAAGGTCGATACCTATTACTTTTCCCATAAGATTCCTCGTTTTCTTTTTTTTATTTTATTATGACTTTTTATTTGATATAGTGCGGCTTAAATGATTTTACAAGAGGTGAAAATGAAAAAACTACCGATTTCACTAAAACTTTTATTTATTATTAATTTAGTTTTCCTAAATAATATAGTTTTAGCATCTTCTGAAGCAAGCAGTGCTATATTTGAAAAAGCGAAGAAAGCAATTGTAACAATTGATACTAGAATTGCCGTATCGGCATATGATGATACAAGTAGTTGGACAGGAACGGGATTTATTAACGATAAGAATAACGGTTATATAATTACTAATACTCATGTTGTCGGCGGTGCGTCTATCGGAACTTATTTTGTTACTTTTTATAATGGCGAGCAGGCAGAAGCAAAACTTATCTATTACGATATTTGGCAGGATTATGCCGTTTTAAAAGTAGAGAGCAAAGATATACCGGCATTGGCAACACAAATAACTTTCTCAAATGAGATTCCAAAATTAAATCAAAAGGTTTTTGTAGTTGGTAACACGGAAGCAAAAGGTTTTTCTTTCCATACCGGTTATTTGTCCGATCTTTATAATATTGAAGGTTTAATGCCGCAATGTACTTATGTTATTAATTTAAATAGTACTAGCGGTGCTAGCGGTTCACCGGTACTAAACGATAAAATTGAGGCTATAGGAGTATTATACGGCGGCGGTAAAACTCATTCTCTAGCACTGCACGGTGATTATGTAGCTCGCACCTTAGAAAGTTTAAAGAATAATAAACAACCGAGCAGAAAACATATAGGAATAATAAGCGAGTTATATTCTTTAAATAAAGCAGTTAGACATCATAATTTTCCTAAAGAAGAAATGGACAAATATATAAATAAATTTCTTGACAGTAGAAATAGGGTGATAAGCGTTAAGGCAGTTCTAGCCGGTTCGCCTGCTGAAAAATCTTTAAAAGCCGGTGATATTATTTGGGCAGTTAATGATAAGGAACTCGGCAGTAATCTAGCATTATTTGATAGAGAAATGGATAATTTTAAAGGAATAGCTATTAAACTTACTATATTTCGTGATGGAAAAAAGTTAGAACAAGCAGTAGATTTATATGATGTGAACAATAATAAAATCGCTAAAATGATAAATTTCGGTGGTGCGGTATTTTTTGAAGCCGATGATTATTTTAGTAATAAATCAGGTGTCCCGCTTAAAGCTTTAAGTATAGCTTCCGTTCAATCCGGTAGTAGCTTTAGCGCTATACCGACATTCTTTACCAAAGATTATAAAAATGTTTATAGATTACAAATTTTTGAGATGAAAGATTTGGCCTTAAGTAATCTTGAAGATTTGGTGAAATTCTTACCTGCTATTACTAAAGAGAAATTTATAACGGTTAGATTTAAAAATTATCAACCTTATTACGCTAATTTCGGTTATAACGAACTTATCTCCTCACATGATGATATGATTGCCGATGTAACCTTGGATTCTATAGATACCAAGCCTTATATATTAAAGTATAATACTGTTTCTCATGATTGGGATATGGAAAATATAAAACTTCAGTAACTAATCGATTGTGATAAATTAACAATTCTTAATCAATTAAGCCGCAATCAATTCAACTCGGTTTGTTGCATTATTACTCCTAAATTTATAATCTTAATTTTAGGAGAATTAATGAATAAGGAAGAATTATGCAATGCTGAAAATATGTTAAATTATTTAAAGTACCTGCACAACAACAATAAATTAGAAATTTGTACACAATATTTATTAGATATGACGAGATCTAATTCATGTGCTGACCTATCACATATAACAAGACCTGCCTTATATGCCCCCTCTCAAATTTAGAGGAGATACTGTATTTAGCAGTTAACAGTAAAGAATCTGCTTTAATTAAGTATATGCAAAAATTAGCTCCTAATTTAACATGGAATATAACTCAATGTTTAATAACAAAAGCCCCAGACCCTTGCTCAGAAGAATATGAACTATATTCAAATCTTTTGGGAGCTTCCCCGGAGGAGTAGATATAGTAGTCCTCATCAAAAATATAGATATTTAATGCGAATAGCGGATTATGTAATAATTTGCTATTTGCGTCATTGATAAATTTAGGAGAATTAATGAGAAAACAAGAAATATACTTCTTTAACTTGAAAAGTTGGAAAATGAATATTTAGATGAGCGAATAATCAATGTTCTTATGGATAATTAATATCTAATACTACCAATTTTTCAGGTAAAAGAAGTATATATACAAAATTAGTAAAAATCAGTGGAGATTTTGTTATTATCTATGCGTTATCCATTATAATATTAGCTAGCCGTTAAAACGGTTAAGCGTTTCAAATTAAAACATATAGCATTCATAAATTCCGAGAATTGATTTTTGGCAATACCAATATATCTGACACGTTTATTATCTTGTGAGAATACTCTTTCAAAAGGTGCTCTAATTTTTGTATAATATCTATCAAGGTCAAAATTTTTATCTTTCATGTTATTTTTCTTTACAGCACAAAGATGCACTTCTTGCCTAGTTGCTGTATCTTTGGTAGACTTTGTACAATATGCTTTATCTACATATGCAGCACCGGAGCGTGGCATAACGTGTTTAAAACCTTTGCTATCAGTAACATTTGCAGAGGTAGCTGCAACCTTATTAATAATCCCTGATTGGATATCAACGCTAACATGTTTTTTATAACCATACCAAAACTTATTACCTCCTTTACAACCAATTTTAGCTTGTTTATCATTCGCAACTTTGGGCAAAGTCTCATTATTTAGCTTGTCATATTTTTGCTTCCTCAACTCATCACGTTCTGTCCAAAGACTAGCTTTTGAGATCAAATGAGAGGCATCTACAAAGGTAAATACCTCGCTCATATAACCTTGCTTTCGTAGTTGTTCTCTAAAGTTTGCAAATATTTTTGATAGTAAGTTAGTACCTATTTTCTTACGTATTTTACTAAACACACTATAATCTGGAGTCGTCTCTGTAAGAGCAAAATCACAAAACCATTTGCCGGCATTACTATCAGCCAAATAACGTTCTAATTCTCGATCAGATAAGTCTTCCATAAATTGTAGAAGTAAACATTTAAATAACCTCAATGCTCCATAGCCTTTATAATTAGCTTCAGTTTCTATCGCTAATAACTCTCTTTCAACTACTTTGAAATTAAATTAACTTTTAAATTTACGATATTGATGTTCCGGGCTAACTAATTCATCTAAACTGACCATTGTTATTTGATGCTCTGACATTTTTTACTTTCTTATTTTTTTATCACATTATAACCTTTTACTCTTCATAGCTCAACACTCCCTTATTGTATTTTGATGATTCTATAGGAATTCGATCTTTAACATCGCGAGTGTAAGTTTGTAATATTTCTACTATCTCTACCCTACTTCCATAATATGTAGAATAATCTAATGGAGTAAGACCTGAAGCATCTTTTGTTGTTACTAAAGTAGGCTCTGCCTGTAATAGAATTTCAATAACATCTTTAATTAACCCCTGCAATTGCCGAATGTAACACCGATAGCCCCTGAAGAGTCTTAGATCTATAGAATCCCGATTTACTTTTAAGATTGCTATCACTAATTCTTTTTTACCATGCTCAGCCGCTTCGTGTAATAAGGCAGTGGGATTATTTTCAATACATACCTTTAATGCACTATTAAAAGCTTTTATGCTGCTTTTTGTTTTATCTTTAAACAACACTTCCAGCTCCTCTATATCACTCTTTACCGATGCAGGTTTCATTTCTCTCTCTGAATCGGGGGAATTTAGGCTTGGAGTTTTATATTGACTAGGTATACTTCTTCAACATGAAGAGTTGTTAAAATGATTAGGCACAATGGTTTGAAAATTGTCATTTACCAATGAAGAAATTTTATTTTTATATTTTTCAATATTTTCAAAAAATATTCGTATAGAATCAGTAAATGTCTCAAAATTCGCATAAAATTTATTGTTACTTACAACAGAATGCATAAATTTCCACAGTCGTTCAATTGGATTCAAATTAGGACTATATGCTGGCAAAAATAGTAACTCTATTTTACTGTATTGTAGATATTCTTTTACCTTTTTTGACCTATGATATCCAGCATTATCGCATATCAAATAAATCTTACTTTTATCTTGATTATTTGCTTCTAATTTCTTTAAAAATTCAATAATATAATCACCATTAACCTTAGGATTGTCAGTTGTTACTACCTCTAAATCCTTAAGATTAATAGCACCAATAATATGTTTACGCTTCCAACCACTGAAACTTGGTAATGTTTTAACTACATTCTTTCTAATCCAACCAAATCTTGCTCGAGTTTGGTATTGAGGATGAACACTATCCATAAAATAAATAGACTCATCTTTAGCTAAATTATTTTTTAGCAAACTATATTGCAGCTTAAATTCCTCTTGCTTAGCTAAATCTATTTTTCCAGGAATTAACGTAGGTTTCTTATAACTAAAACCAAGTCTGTGTAATAGCTTGATTACCCCAGCTAATGTATAGATTACTCCATATTGACGTTCTATGAACAAACCTATATCTCTAGCATACATATAATTATTATTTTCTAGATGAACTATTAACTCTGCTTCCTCCTGTCTAGTAAGTTTACTATCACTACCGCCATTTCCAGGCTTAAGCTTCTGAGCATTATGATAATCTATTAAATGTTTTCTTATCCCTTCATCACTCAGTAATAACACTTTCGATATCTCATCAATACTATAGCTATCATCATACATGAAAACAGCTTTGATTCTATCACAAATCCTCTTATCCCTTTCGCTTCTATGGTAAAGCTTTAATTCTTCTTTTTCTACTGATGTTAATTTTCTATAAATCCATTCTTACTTAATAACACTTGCTGACTTCTTTGACAATTTTTCATTTACTAGAGGTATACAATAACAATTGACGGTGTGGCCGGTAAAATAGCGACTTTCCAGCAAGACGTGTCTATTGCTTCTTTAGTCTTCAGCAATGGTGCAACAGCGAATTTACAAGGATCACTTACCACTACCGGTAATGTAAATTTTGGAGCCGGCGGTATCTTAGAATTTTCAGGAGCAAATCCTGCAGGTTATACGTTTAATAGCGTAGTTACCAACGGTGCTACCGGAGCATTGAACGCTTTTGCTAACTTAACTGCTACGGATGTATCTATCGGTACGGTACAAACAATTAATATCGGACAAGCTGCCGCTCCTAAGACATTTACCGTAGACGTCAGTAACGGGCTTTGAACTCTCTTGCAGCCGGCAGGTAGTACTAACGCCAGTTTAGGATAAGAAGAGTTTAAGATTATCGAAAAAAGAGTTTAAAATATTAGTTTTAGTAATATTAAAAGCATTAACACAAGCTAGAATATGAACTAAAAAATTAGTAGGTGATCGATGCCTTGAGTGTTCAAGATTCATATTATTTTTTAGGACATTAAATACTGACTCAACCAACGACCTTTTTCTAAGCTGTATTTTATCTTCCATTTCCAATAAATGATTCTTCATATCTTTTCTAATTCCTGTAAATAAGCGTAATCCACGACCTAATAATTTAGTAAATAATTCCTTAGAAATATATCCCTTATCACCAAAGAGTTTACCTTGTAATCCATCAGTTATATCGTCTGCTACCGATAAATCACTATTATTTGCTTTGGTAATTTTGATCGCCATAATCGCTCCCTTATTGTTAATTACTATATGCAACTTAAACCCCATAAACCATCCATAACTACTCATCCCTATTTTAGCTATACCACTAAATACTTTATTGCTATTTGTACGTTTTGTATGACATATCGATAATTTAGTTGAATCTATGCAATAAATTCCTGTTTCCTCTCCTCTAAATAGTTGCAACATTATAACAAGCGGTAGAATTAATCTTGACCATAATTGTATTATTCGACTATAACTTGGTAATTTAAAATAACCTCTATATTTATATGATAAGTGATATAAATAATAATTCTTAAAATCTTTGCACGGCGATATATAAAAATATAATACGATAGTTAAAAGCTCTGAAAGGCTTAAATTCCCTTCTTTCCGGCGTTTTCTATCTGTTGGTATTAATTTTTGCTTCTCCCATTCTTCATATATTTCACAAAAATTGTCTAGTATATAAAATAAAGTTGTGATACATTTTTTCATTGTTGGGTTCTTGTTTTTTTGTTGAAAAACTTCAGTAACCCAACACTCTTAACTTGCAAATACTTTATTCTTATTCCATGCTTCTCTTCTTCCTTATCCTAAATTCGCGTTACTATCAATTTCGGTGATACGAACTCAGTATTTGGCTTAACGACTAATGCTAATCAGCAAGTTACCTTTGCAAATAGTTTCGGCGGTTTTGCCGGCGGTGGCGGTAACGTCAATTTAAGCAGTACAAAAGGTGCTAAACTTGAAATTCAAGGCAGTGATGCTACTAAAACGCTTGGTACCGTCGCAAATAAACTAGCTGCTATAAATGTTACTGCGGGTAGTGAGGTCGGCGTTGTCGGTGGCGGTAATAGCTTAGACGTAAGTAATGCACTTGCTCTTAATATTGGAAATGGAGCAATATTTGCCGACCAGTCAATTACCTCGGCACAAATTGCCAAAATCAATATCGGTGATAATACCGGTCCCGGTACTTACGCACTAAACGGTGACTTTATGTTAAATGCACTGGGTGTTACATTTGTGAATCCTGCATCGGTATTTAAACTAATGACTACCGTAGCCGGCGGTAATACTAGTACTATAATGGACTGAAAAATCAAGCCAAGATTTTGAGCAATTTACTTGGTAATTTTGTTCAAAATTAAGCTGCCATTTGTGTATGATATTGTATACTATCGAGATAGACATTCATGGGTTTTTTATACCCAATACTTGAATGAAATCTCTGATAATTATATTTACTGATATAATCATTGATACCCTCTTTAAGCTCTCCTATATTTTGATAATCATTAATAAATATACAATTATATTTCAGCGTCCTAAAGAAACGCTCAATAACAATATTGTCAATACTTCTGCCTTTACCATTCATTGATATCTGAATATTATAATCTTTAAGAATCTGTATATGATCATTACTGGTATATTGACTACCTTGATCACTATTAAATATCTGTGGAGCTTGATACTTATTTAATGCTTCCTTCAATATATCAGTTACTAATGTCCCGTCCATGCTATTCGACAGTTTATAGCTTAATATGGCTTTGCTATGCCAATCTATAATGGCTGCTAGATACATAAAGCCTCCGTTAGTGCGAATATATGTAATATCTCCGCTCCAGACCTGATTAGCAGTAGAAACAACTACTTTCTTAGTTTTATCAGTTGTGATCCAGTATTTATCAAGTAGGTAGCTGTATATTTTATGCTCACTATCTTTTATAGTAGCCAGTTTCTTTTTATGAGGGTATATCGCTTCAATACCAATTAATCTCATATATTTTAGCACTCGGTCTTGACCTATCTTAAAACCATCTTCTAATAATTGCTGATACATATAACGATAACCAAATTCTGGATTATCTGTATATATCTCATCTATTCTATTTAACATATTTAAATTATAGCTACTAAGTGATTGTTCTTTATAATATGTTGAAGAACGGTTAACCCCTAATAATTCACATTGTCTTGTCTTTGGTAACTGTTCTAGCTTGGATATGACAAGACTCTTTCTATTTGATAAATCCAAGCTTCTGAGCTTTCCCACAGCCCAATCTCTTTCAATTGTAGTTTTTCCTAAAGCCTTTGCCAACGCATCATTTTGCTCCTTAAGTTCTTTAATTTGTTCTTGATATTCACTCACTACCTTAGCTGGTTCAAATGCTATTGATGCATTTGATAAAAATTGTTTCTTCCAATGTGATATACTATTGCTACTCACCTCATATTTAGACGATAACTGTGATATTGTTACTTCTTCTTTTAATAATTCTAACACTATCTTTGTCTTCTCTTCAGCACTGAAATTCCGTATCTGTTTCTTAGTCATTTTATCTCCTATAAGTTATTTCTTTATTCTAACTTATTACCAAGTTAATCTAACTCTTTTTTTGTCTAATTTTTTCAGTCCATTATAGCATTATAAATATTAGCTCTGTGAATATTTATAATAAAGATTTAATTCTGGTTATTTTTTGCTGCAAATCATAACATATCTAAATCAACATTTAAAACAGTACTTAGTTTTTTTAGCATATCTATTGTGCCTTTTCGTAATCCTTTCTCAATAAATGATATATATTGCTTAGTTTTACCAATTTTAATAGCTAATTGTTCTTGAGATAATCCTCTATATTCACGATAAACTTTAATAGGATTTTCACCGTTTAGAATTTTTTGTACCAAATCTTCAGGAAAATATTCCTCATTTCTGGCTATAGCTTCAGCGTATAATGTTTCATCAGTAATACCTCGTTTTTTATTGATAAGTTCCTGATATTCATTAAAAGGTATAACAACAAAAGCAGGCTTTCCTTGATATTCTATTATATGTTTATTACTCATTTATATACCTATCCTCTAACATCAACATTAATTACTAGAATTTCTAACTTTCCTTTATTTATTCTATATGTAAGAATAGAAGTCAACATATTGTTGACTAATGCAAAAGTTAATTTAAAATTTGGTTTTATCAGAAAAATTAAATCTTTTTAGAAAGCTTCATAGAAACTAAGTAAGTATAAGCTTAAGTAAATAATAAGTTAAATTTGTGCAAGATTTATTATATTAATATTTGTAATTATTTTGCAGGAACTGCGATAGTTTTTATGGTAATTGCATGTAGTTTTTTATTTAATATTTCAGACAGGGCGTTTTTTACTAATTTATGTTGATTAATTAAAGAAAGTCCATTAATCAGAACATCTGATATTTCTAATGCATAATGGTCTTGATCTCCTACTAAATTAGTAATTTTTATTATGCTGTTTGGAAAGGATTACTTAAGTATTTTTTCTAACTCTTCTGCGGATATTGCCATTATTTTATCACTTTTTAGATATAAAAGCCTAAATTTTAATTAAAGTTTTTTTTGGTTAAAGTAAAGCTTTATATGAATTTTTATTATAGAATTTTAAACATTCATTGATAAACTCTACTCTTATGCATATAATAATTAATATTATTATGTCATTTATTAATTATTATGAAAAAAGAAGCTGAAGAATTAAAATTATTTATCTTAGAATGTTTGAATGAGAAAAAAGCAGAAGATATTGAGGTAATTAATTTAACAGGAAAACATAAATTAGCTGATTATATTATATTTGCTAGCGGTCGTTCGACTAAAAATGTTGGAGCAATTGCTGAATATGTAGCTTTAGAATTAAAAAATAATGCCGGTATAAATAGTAATATTGAGGGGCTTGGTAAATCAGAGTGGGTACTAATAGATGCAGGTACTATTTTAATTAATATTTTTTATCCTGAAGCACGGGAGCATTTTAAGCTAGAAGAAATTTGGAAAAGATGAACGATCATATTCTTATTAACGTTATAATTTTACTCGGTACTGCGGTTTTTATCGTGGCTATACTTAAGCGTCTTAGATTAAGTCCGGTACTTGGTTACTTAATTGCAGGAGCTGCAATAGGTGATCACGGTTTAAAAATCGTAACATATGACCAAACTAAGTTACTAGGTGAACTTGGTGTAGTATTTCTATTATTTGCAATAGGTCTTGAGTTATCCTTCGAGCGATTAAAAGCTATGAGACGATATGTCTTTGGTCTCGGTAGTTTGCAAGTTTTAACGACTGCTATAGTAATTGCCGGTGCAATGGTACTTATAGACGATAATAGTAGTGCGGCTATTATTACCGGCGGTGGTCTTGCCCTTTCATCTACGGCACTTGTTATGCAGGTTATTGAGGAAAATCGTAGTCAATCAACCCAAATAGGAAGAGTTTCTTTAGCTATTCTGTTACTGCAAGATTTGGCCGTAGTTCCATTGCTTGTGGTAGTGCCGCTACTTGCCGATAGTAATAAAGCTTCGCTTGCAGCGGCTCTTGGTATTGCACTCTTAAAAGCCGTAACGGCCTTACTTACAATATTTACTGTCGGTCGTGTTTTTCTTCGTCCTGTATTTTCTTTCATTTCATCAGAAAGTAATAATGCAAGCGAGTTACCTATTTCAATGACTTTGTTAATAGTACTTTCTGCTGCTTGGGCTACCGAAACATTTGGTTTATCTTTAGCTCTAGGAGCATTTGTTGCCGGAGTATTAGTTGCAGAAACCGAATTTAGATTGCAGGCAGAAGAAAGTATTTATCCTTTCAAAAGTTTATTTTTAGGATTGTTTTTCATGACCGTCGGTATGAATATCGACGCACTAGAAATGTATGAAAAAATATCTCATATTCTTACTTTATCTATTGTTTTAATAGGTATAAAAACCTTAATCATAACAGCTTTTTGTATTTTATTTGGTTTTAATAAAGGAGTTGCTTTTTATTCAGGCTTATTATTATCGCAAGGTGGAGAGTTTGGTTTTATATTATTCAGTTTAGGTAAAGATAGTGGAGTATTAGAAGAAAGTACTGCCGATATATTATTACTCGTAGTTACTTTTACTATGGCACTTACTCCATTACTCGCAGCTTTAGGGAAAAAGATTGCCGAGAAAGTCGATAAAGGACTCGGTAAAACTCCGACTCAAATGATTGAGCTTGGGGCAAGAGATTTAACAAACCATATTATTATTGCCGGCCTTGGTAATACCGGTAAAATGGTAGCAAGAGTTTTGGAAGCGGAAGGTATAAGTTACGTAATACTTGATTTAGATGATGATAGAGTCAAAGAAGAGCTATCAAACGGTTTACCGGTTTTTAAAGGTGACGTATCGCAAGCCGATACTCTGAAGGCATTAGGTACGGAAAGAGCATTCGCTATAATACTTACTATGAATAATCAAGTAACTATTAAGAAATCGCTTAAAACAATTAGTGGTAATTATCAGGATATACCAGTTGTCGTTAAGTTAAAAAATTTAAAAAATGCTAGAGAGTTTTATGATTTAGGTGCCACAACTATTATTCCGGAAAGTTATGAGACTGGCTTACAAATCGGTGGAACAGTCCTAAAAAATATAGGTATTAGCGAGCAGGAAATTAATAGAATAAAAGTACAATTTAGGCTTGGTAATTATATAATAGCAAAAAAAGAGGATGCTTTATCTGAAGTGGAAGATAATGATTAAAGTTTTTATCATTTTAATTACGATAATATTATCAACAACAATTAACGCCGATAATAAAAAATTGCCTATTCCAAGATTTGTTTCAATAAAATCTAATGAAGTAAATGCAAGGAGCGGACCAACCGCTAAATCCGCCGTAGAATGGGTTTTTGTTAAAAAAGGCGAACCGGTAGAAATAACTGCAGAGTACGAACAATGGCGACAAGTATGTGACATTAACGGCGAAGGCGGTTGGATACATTCAAGCGTTTTATCAGGTAAAAGATCAGTAGTTATTACCTCCGGTAAGGAAATAGAGCTTACCAAATCCGCAGACCATAAAAGCCGAGTTATAGCAAAATTAATGCCCAAGGTTCGCTGCAGTTTAAAAAAATGCAAAGAACAATTCTGTCAAATTACATGTAAGAATTACACAGGTTGGATTTCTAAGAAAGTAATTTGGGGGGTATATGATGATAATGATAGGTATTAATAGACTTTTTGCATAACCTCCTTCTAAAGGTAATTTGTACATCAATCCGGTACTAGCATCCTCACGTATTTATATACGCTGTGGTGGCAAGTGCTTCCGTGTTTCTAGGGGGATTCCTCTTTATAAGATAAGTTATGCAAGAAGTCTAATACTTATAATAAATTGTAAAAGTAGTTTACTATCTGAGGTTAATTTGCTATATAGGCAAACTTACTAAAAATATAATTATTTATGCAAAGATATTTAGACGGTACAAATGATGTCGCATTTAAAAAATTATTTAGCGATAAAGTAAAATTAATAAATTTATTGAACTCTCTTCTTAGGTTATCGAAAGGAGATAGAATCATAGATTTAAGCTATATAACTACTGAACAATTGCCTTTATTTCTTGAAGGGAAAAGAAGTTTATTCGATCTAAAAGTTAAAGATGAAACCGGTAGATGGTATATAATCGAAATGCAGCGTAAAATGGAGAAAGATTATCTTAATAGAACGCAGCTTTACGGTTGTTATACCTATGTTAGTCAAATTAAGAAAGGTATGAAACATAGGGATTTATTGCCGGTAGTAATAATTTCTATCATAGGAACAAAAGCTTTGCCTGATGAATTGCCGTATGTTAGCTATCATCATATAAAAGAAAGCAATACCCATAAACAATATTTGTTTTCATTAACTTATGTATTTATTGAACTAGGAAAATTTTAAAAAAATGATCTTAAAGATGATACCGATGAATGGTTGCATTTATTTAAATATGCTTCGCAAGAACAAGAACCGCCAAAAGAAATTAAAAATGAAATTGTGTTATCGGCATATGCAAGTTTAGAGCAATATAAAT
Source organism: Rickettsia endosymbiont of Villa modesta (assembly GCF_964026485.1). NCBI lineage: Bacteria > Pseudomonadati > Pseudomonadota > Alphaproteobacteria > Rickettsiales > Rickettsiaceae > Rickettsia > Rickettsia endosymbiont of Villa modesta. The sequence goes on from NZ_OZ032157.1 coordinate 98,557, forward strand.
GGACGGACCAAGAGCATGATGATTATTTTAGGGCTGAAATGGCTATATACTTCTTCAACATGAAGAGTTGTTAAAATGATTAGGCACAATGGTTTGAAAATTGTCATTTACCAATGAAGAAATTTTATTTTTATATTTTTCAATATTTTCAAAAAATATTCGTATAGAATCAGTAAATGTCTCAAAATTCGCATAAAATTTATTGTTACTTACAACAGAATGCATAAATTTCCACAGTCGTTCAATTGGATTCAAATTAGGACTATATGCTGGCAAAAATAGTAACTCTATTTTACTGTATTGTAGATATTCTTTTACCTTTTTTGACCTATGATATCCAGCATTATCGCATATCAAATAAATCTTACTTTTATCTTGATTATTTGCTTCTAGTTTCTTTAAAAATTCAATAATATAATCACCATTAACCTTAGGATTGTCAGTTGTTACTACCTCTAAATCCTTAAGATTAATAGCACCAATAATATGTTTACGCTTCCAACCACTGAAACTTGGTAATGTTTTAACTACATTCTTTCTAATCCAACCAAATCTTGCTCGAGTTTGGTATTGAGGATGAACACTATCCATAAAATAAATAGACTCATCTTTAGCTAAATTATTTTTTAGCAAACTATATTGCAGCTTAAATTCCTCTTGCTTAGCTAAATCTATTTTTCCAGGCATTAACTTAGGTTTCTGATAACTAAAACCAAGTCTGTGTAACAGCTTGATTACCCCAGCTAATGTATAGATTACTCCATATTGACGTTCTATGAACAAACCTATATCTCTAGCATACACATAATTATTATTTTCTAGATGAACTATTAACTCTGCTTCCTCCTGTCTAGTAAGTTTACTATCACTACCGCCATTTCCAGGCTTAAGCTTCTGAGCATTATGATAATCTATTAAATGTTTTCTTATCCCTTCATCACTCAGTAATAACACTTTCGATATCTCATCAATACTACAGCTATCATCATACATGAGAACAGCTTTGATTCTATCACAAATCCTCTTATCCCTTTCGCTTCTATGGTAAAGCTTTAATTCTTCTTTTTCTACTGATGTTAATTTTCTATAAATCCATTCTTACTTCATAACACTTGCTGACTTCTTTGACAATTTTTCATTTACTAGAGGTATACGTTCTTATATACTTCTTTAACTTGAAAAGTTGGAAAATGAATATTTAGATGAGCGAATAATCAATGTTCTTATGGATAATTAATATCTAATACTACCAATTCTTCAGGTAAAAGAAGTATATATACAAAATTAGTAAAAATCAGTGGAGATTTTGTTATTATCTATGCGTTATCCATTATAATATTAGCTAGCCGTTAAAACGGTTAAGCGTTTCAAATTAAAACATATAGCATTCATAAATTCCGAGAATTGATTTTTGGCAATACCAATATATCTGACACGTTTATTATCTTGTGAGAATACTCTTTCAAAAGGTGCTCTAATTTTTGTATAATATCTATCAAGGTCAAAACTTTTATCTTTCATGTTATTTTTCTTTACAGCACAAAGATGCACTTCTTGCCTAGTTGCTGTATCTTTGGTAGACTTTGTACAATATGCTTTATCTACATATGCAGCACCGGAGCGTGGCATAACGTGTTTAAAACCTTTGCTATCAGTAACATTTGCAGAGGTAACTGCAACCTTATTAATAATCCCTGATTGGATATCAACGCTAACATGTTTTTTATAACCATACCAAAACTTATTACCTCCTTTACAACCAATTTTAGCTTGTTTATCATTCGCAACTTTGGGCAAAGTCTCATTATTTAGCTTGTCATATTTTTGCTTCCTCAACTCATCACGTTCTGTCCAAAGACTAGCTTTTGAGATCAAATGAGAGGCATCTACAAAGGTAAATACCTCGCTCATATAACCTTGCTTTCGTAGTTGTTCTCTAAAGTTTGCAAATATTTTTGATAGTAAGTTAGTACCTATTTTCTTACGTATTTTACTAAACACACTATAATCTGGAGTCGTCTCTGTAAGAGCAAAATCACAAAACCATTTGCCGGCATTACTATCAGCGAAATAACGTTCTAATTCTCGATCAGATAAGTCTTCCATAAATTGTAGAAGTAAACATTTAAATAACCTCAATGCTCCATAGCCTTTATAATTAGCTTCAGTTTCTATCGCTAATAACTCTCTTGCAACTGCTTTGAAATTAAATTAACTTTTAAATTTACGATATTGATGTTCCGGGCTAACTAATTCATCTAAACTGACCATTGTTATTTGATGCTCTGACATTTTTTACTTTCTTATTTTTTTATCACATTATAACCTTTTACTCTTCATAGCTCAACACTCCCTGAAAATATTTTAAATTTGAGTTTAATTCTTGATTTGAAGAAGTTTTAGCTTCAACTAACGTCCATGGTTTGTTATTTTTTTTTACTAAAAAATCTACTCCTTTCTTTTGTTTATCTCTAATAAAATATAATTCATATTCACCAAATCCTAAATCACTCCAAAAATGACAGAATTTTAATAAATGATTTGCAATAAAATTTTCATATTTTGCTCCCATATCTTCTATAAGCGACCAGTCCCATAGATATATTTTCGGCTCTTTTATTAAACTTCTAGGAATATTATTGGACCATGGATAAATACGATAACTATAAAAAAATGACTCAAATGATTCAAGCCATCTTGTAATGGTTGGAATTGATACTTTAATTTTATTTGCAAGAGAGCTATAAGATGCGTGTCCTCCTATAGAGGAAGTCAAAAAGTTTCCTAAGACTTCCATTTGGATTACTCTTGGATTTGTGTTAACTCTCTAATATCTTCTTTAAAAAGCTGAGTATTTTTAGTTTTCTTCCATCTATGCCAAAATGTGGAAGAATTCTTAAGATAAGGATCAGGAAAACCACCAAATTTAAATAAGGATTCAAATTGTTCTTCAGATATTTTTTTTGGTAGATTTATTTCTTTGGTTAGACTACTAAAATTTTCTATTACTTCAGCTAGTGTCAAAGGGTGCATACGATATGGAAAATATCTCCCCCATCATACTATCACCGCCTTTTTTATATACTCCAAGCTTTGAGCTGCCGGTAACTATAATGTGAGCTTGTTCTCCATAAACATCATAAAATCCTTTTAAAAAAGTTTGCCAGTTTGAGAATTTATGTAGCTCATCAAAAATCACGATAGGGTTATTTTGATCCGGAATATGTAGATTTATAAAATCTGCTATTGCTGTTGTTCCTTTTAGAATTAGCAAACGAGCCTTTTCTTCATCCCAATTTAAGTAGTAATTTTTATCTATTACTTTTTTAGCTAAAGTAGTTTTACCGACTTGACGGGCTCCTTCTATAAAAATCATTTGCTTGTTTTCGTACAGGTGATTTTTTATTACTACTTCATAAATCCTTTTCATATATTTATTATGACTATTATAACGTGCATATTAATTTGGTCATAACTATGATAATATACACGTTATAATGGTCAAGCACTTATAACTTAGTTATCCTCTAGTGGGAACTACCGGAATTCCTACTTGTGTAAGTTTAGCTCCTTTTGGCTTTTTAATTCCTGCAAATTTCTGTTCTTCTTGTTGTTTTCGTAGCTTTTCTCCTATTTTTGTAGCTTCTCTGCTACCTTTAAGAGCACTTTTTACAGGCTTTGTGTTAAGATTCGTAATACCTCTTGAAGTCTTAATATCTTCATCTTTGTCAAAATATTTTATGTCTGTAGAAGTGCTTAAATGATAAACTCCACTACTTTTTTGTATAAACTTATTTTGATTTTGTAAAGCTTTGCCTTCTAAATCTAAGAATTTACCATTTTTTTCAATAGCAAATACTTTTCCATTTTTTTGAAGAATAGTTTCATCAAGCTTAATATTCTCATCTAATACTACTTTTCCAAAATCACCTACCTCTCCAATTTTTTTACCGCTAAGATCATATGCGTAAAGTTTTTCTTCATGAAAATCTAAGTTGTTTAAAAAATTCTCTATGGAATTCTTATCATTAGTAAAATTGCCTAATTCATAAGTACCTATAATTTTCTCTTCTTTGCTTACTACTTTTTCCGTATAGTTTTCTTCTTTAATAACTTTTTTAGTATTTTTAATAATTCCAAGATAGGCTAGAGCTTTTTTAAACTTACCCAAATTACGCTTTACCTCAACTTCTACGGGTCTAGAAAATTCTTTTTCTTTTACTTCTTTAACTTCTCCTATAACTAACTGCCCATCTATGGGTCTACCCAGTTCATCTTTAAAATGAATTAATTTGGCATTTTTTACTCTATTTAATTCAATTTCTTCAGTTTGAAAATGTAGATGTTTTTTTTCTGGCATAAATTCCTCCTTGAATAAATTTTGATTTATTTCAAGTGTAAAGGAGTAAATTAAATTTTTGCAAGAAGTTTTTATTGTTAGTTATTTCTCAATAACTAACAAATATTAAGAATTAAAAACTACTGTGCCGTCCAGCCGCCGTCTATCAAGAGTCTACTACCTGTTATTGATGATGCTTTTTCATCACATAAGAATATTACTAAGTTTGCTATTTCATCAGCTTCTACAAATTTTTTCGTAGCTTGAGATTTAAGGATTACATCCCGGAGTGCCGATTCTTCACTGATATGTCTAGCTTTAGCAGTATCTGCTATTTGATTCTGCACGAGCGGTGTGTTGACATAACCGGGACAGATAGCATTAACTATAATATTATTCTCAGCCACTTCTAAAGCAACGGTTTTGGTAAGCCCAAGGATACCATGCTTTGCTGCTACATATGCCGACTTAAAAGGTGATGCAACATATGCGTGAGCGGAAGCGATGTTAACAATTCGCCCGAAACCGTTTTTTTTCATAATCGGTATTGCATATTTCGTAGTATAGAAAGAGGCTATTAAATCTATACGCAAAATTTGTTCCCATTTATCTTCAGGAAATTCATCGATAGGAGCAACATGCTGAATACCGGCATTATTTACTAATATGTCTATTTTACCGAATTCTTTTATTATTCTCTCAAACATAGAACGTATTTCTTCAGGTTCTGCCAAATTTATTCCTTGATAAAATACGCTACTTGCACCAAGCTCTTTCAATTCTGCTAAAATTTTGGCTACTTCATCTTCTTTTGCAAAACCGTTAATAACTATTTTAGACTCAAGTTTTACAAAATGTTTTGCTATCTCAAGCCCGATACCGCTAGTAGAACCGGTAATAACTACTACTTTGTCTTTCATTTTCACCTCCTGTCGTGTGTCATTCTGCGACTTGTAAGCTAAACCGTCATTGCGAGGAAATTGCGTAGCAATTGTACGTCCGCAATCTCAGGAGTTTTGTTATTATTTCATGAGATTGCCACGCAGCCTACGGCTGCTCGCAATGACGATTTAGCCGGTACAAGCCACGGCATGACATAGTTAATCAAGTATTATTTGTCTTTTATTTAAAAGTAACTTATACTAGATTTCACTTAAAGAAATAATGTATAAATCTATGGAAATTGTTAATAGCGTTGATGCATCTGTATCTTGCCAGGGCAAAGAACCTCCATATGACCATCCAAAAGTTTATTTAGAGATAGATAAAGAAAAAAAGGAAGTTATCTGCCCATATTGTAGTAAGAAATTTAAATTAGTAACAAAATGACTATCAAATTTCTTTCAGAAAGTACTATCAACCGAATTGCTGCCGGTGAGGTTATAGAAAGACCCGCATCGGTAGTAAAGGAATTAGTTGAAAATGCTGTTGATGCTGGTAGTACCAAAATAGATATTATTTTAGAACGTGCCGGTAAAAATCTAATCATTATTTCCGATGACGGTATCGGTATGACTGATAAGGAATTAGAAATTGCCGTTGAACGTCACACAACTTCTAAGCTTGATGAAAGCGATTTCCTAAATATTCATACTTTCGGTTTTAGAGGTGAAGCACTGCCGTCTATTGCTGCCATTAGCAAAATGCTAATTACTTCTAAGAAACAAGGGGCTGACAAAGCATTTCAGATTAAGTTAATCGGTGGAAATGAAAAACAAGTTACTGTTTCTGTCCATAATGAAGGTACTAAAATAGAGATACGTGATTTATTTTTTGCAACACCTGCTCGCTTAAAATTTCTAAGAGCCGATAAGACTGAACTTGCAGCAACCGCAGACGTGGTTAAGAAAATCGCTCTAGCACATCCTGAAATTTCTTTTAGCTTAACGCATGATGACAGAAATCTGCTAAAGTTTAAAGGACAAAATAAAGATGCAGAAACTAACCTAAAACAGCGTATAATTGATGTAATAGGTGATGATTTTATAAAAAATGCCGCTTATATAGATTTCAAAACTCCTGATTTCTCTATTTGCGGCTATACTAGTATCCCGACGTATAATAGAGCTTCAAGTGAAGATCAGTTTTTATTTATCAATAATAGACCGGTAAAAGATAAGTTGCTACAAGTAGCTTTAAGGGTAGCATATCAGGATTATTTAGCTCGTGATCGTTATCCGTTATGTGCTATATTCTTACAAATTGATCCGCAACTTGTTGACGTTAACGTACATCCAGCAAAAGCAGAGGTTAGGTTTCATGACCCGAATTATGTACGAAACTTATTAATAGAAGCAATTAAAAATGCTTTAATAAATAAAAGCCATGTTACTTCTACTACTATCGCCTCTGATGCTCTTCAGTTATTTAAAAATCCTTTAGTTAACAAACAACCGTCAGTAAGTAAGGCTGTAAGCGTGAATAGTAAACCGGCAGATTATAAACCTGCTATGTCGCCTAGTTTTAAACCTACGCCAAATACTGCTTGTCAAAAACTAATCGATACATTACCGCACGCTAAAATAGAACAAGAAGTAGAAAGACGTATAGAACATGAGCAGCAAGCCCATAAACAATATAAACTTGGGGCAGCTAAAGCACAACTTCATACTACTTATATTATTTCACAAACCGAAGATAGTATAGTAATTACCGACCAGCATGCAGCACATGAACGTTTAGGATATGAAAAAATAAAAGATTATCTTAAAACGGAAGAGTTAATAAAACAGCGTTTGCTTATTCCTGAGATAGTAGAACTGCCAAATGAAAGAAAAGCAGATTGTTTATATGAAAATAGAGAAAAACTATATAAACTTGGTTTAACTCTAGAAAAATTCGGTGAGAAATCTATTATAGTGACTGAAATTCCAAATATCCTTGGAGATGTAAACGTACAAAAGTTAATTCAGGATCTCGCTGATCATTTATCGGATTTCGGTGAGAATATAGCTTTGACGGAGTTAATAGAGCATGTGACGGAAACTTATGCCTGTCATTACTCTATTAGAGCAGGACGAAAATTATCGGCAGATGAAATGAATTCCTTACTGCGTCAAATGGAAAATACGCCGTTTTCAGGTCAATGTAATCACGGCAGACCTACTTATATTGAGTTGAAGCTTAAGGATATCGAACGCTTATTTGGACGGTAACTCGTTTTATTTGAAAAATTGGCGTCGTTGTTTCATATTTTTTGATCCTCACGTAGTTTATCTACGCTGCGGTCAAAAAATATGAAACGCCTTGCTCTTTTCCAAATAAAACTTCGTTACTATTATTGGAGTATGTATTATTCTCTGTGTAAAGTATTTTACTTGACTATTTTTCAATTTCGTTTTATTCTGCTTTTCTTGAGTAATAATAAAATAATATCTTGATTTAAGGTGTCAGCTAATGGCAAAGAAAAATAAAAATGTTTTGGTAAGGCTAGTAAGTACTGCTGGCACAGGTGTTTTTTGGGTAAAAAAACGTAATCCGAAAACCCAAACCGAGAAGCTTTCTTTTCGTAAGTATGATAAAGTAGTTAGAAAACATGTTCTTTTTAAAGAAGAAAAAATAAAATAATTGTAAGTAATATATGGCAGTAAAAATTCGTTTAGCTAGAGGCGGTGCTAAAAAGCGTCCTTTTTACCGTGTAGTAGTAGCTAACGCAACAGCACCTCGTGACGGTGACTTTTTAGAAAAAGTCGGAACTTATAATCCAATGCTTGCTTCAGATAATAGTGAGCGTGTGGTTTTAAAAAAAGATCGTATAGAATATTGGCTTGGCACCGGTGCTAAACCAACCGAGCGAGTCGCAAAATTTATTGAGCAAGCAGGTGTTACTCTTCCTGAGAAAGTTAAAAAGGAAATGGAAGTTAAAGCAAAAAACCGCAAAGCTAGACCAAATAAAAAGGAAGCTAAAGAAGCTTAATTTATAGTGTATTTTCGTCATTGTGAGCAGGCATTGTTGCGTATGCCGGTAAAACCCACTGTATGTCACCTAGTTGCTTGACCACGGGGTCCATAAAAATAATAAAAAATACTAATAATTTTAGTATTTTTAAATAGATACCGTGGTCAAGCCACGGTATGACACCGAGCGCGTTTTTAGATCCATACGATAACGTTTTTTATATATTTTTCTCTATAATCATATTAATATGCCGGATTAGCTCAGTGGTAGAGCAACCGCCTTGTAAGCGGTAGGTCATCAGTTCAAATCCGATATCCGGCACCATCAAAATTTTTCTTGTTGGAGCTATCAATTCTTGTTGTATTAGATACCAAATTGTCATTGCGAGGAACAAAGCTTTGTTGCATGGCTCAAAAAACGGCTTGATGTTATTCCTGCGAAAGCAGGAATCCATCATAAAGCGAGATAAATCGAGCTTTTAATTTCAAAAGTTTGCTGTATTTATACTTTTAAATTGCCCTTCATGTGCGGAAGCAGGAATGACATAAGAGCCATGCAACAAAGCCGTTTTTTAACTAAGATTAACATCCTTTAAACTATGATAGTAATCGATAAAACATCTTATAGAGCTGTGGGGTTTGATAAACGTATTAAATTCCTAGTGCTACATTATACACAGTGTGATTTTAAGCAGTCTTTAGATTTTCTAACCGGTGAAAAGTTAAGTAGCCATTATTTAATAAACAATGAAAACCCTGAACATATATTTCAATTAGTAGAAGAGCATGATAGAGCATGGCATGCCGGAGTAAGTTACTGGCAAGGTCATGAGCGTATTAATGATACATCAATCGGTATTGAAATCGTAAATCCTGCTTTTGAAGTAAATGCAAAAAACAATAATATAACCTGGCTGCCTTATTCAAAGCAACAAATTAATAGTGTCATAAGTTTGTGTAAACAGATTATCGCTAGATATGATATTAAACCTACTAGAGTGGTTGGGCATTCTGACATTGCTCCAGGTAGAAAACAGGACCCTGGTCCGCTATTTCCTTGGAAACTATTATATGATAACGATATTGGAGCTTGGTATGATGAACAAGTGTTTAACGATCTATTGCCGCAAATCGACATAACCGATATTGCAGCAATTCAGCAAAAATTTATTACATACGGTTATAAACTCGAAGCTACCGGAATTTTAGATTCTAAAATGAAAGATGTTATAATTTCGTTTCAAATACATTTTCGTCCTAGTAATTTTTCTGGCGATTTGGATGCTGAAACCATAGCAATTTTAGATGCATTAATATTGAAATATAAATCTGAGTTAAGTAATTAATATGATACAACAAAGTTGATGTCATACCGCGAGCTTGTGGCAGTATACAAAAAATTAATATATAGATACCGCTACAAGCTCGCGGTATGACACATTTATAATATGCTACAATTTATAACTATACCGAATCTTATGGATTATCGGGTTACTTTGAAATTAATGGAAGATTACGTTAACAAAGTAATTAGTGATAATGAGCCGGAAATTGTTTATTTAGTTGAACATTCGGAAGTATATACAGCCGGTACTAATTATAAACAAGAAGAATTATTAAATTACGGTGATATTCCGGTAATTTACACAGGACGTGGCGGTAAATTTACTTTTCATGGACCGGGTCAGCGTGTTATTTATCCAATTCTTAATTTAGCTTCACCAAATCGACACAAAGATTTAAAGCTATATATAAAAATGCTTGAAGAATGGATTATAAATAGCTTAAATTATTTTGGAATTAAAGCATATATTATTAAAGATAAAGTAGGAATTTGGGTAAAAGTAAGAAAAGATGAATTTGCTAAAATTGCTGCAATAGGTGTTAGAGTAAGAAAATGGGTTACATATCACGGTGTAGCTATAAATATTTCAACAGATTTAAGTAAGTTTAGTGGGATTATTCCTTGTGGACTTGAAAATTCTTTAGTAACATCTTTAAATCAGTTAGGAATTCATATTGAAATGTCTGAATTTGATAAAATTATTCAAACTGAATTTAATAAAATATTTAAATGATCAGAAAATTTTTACTCACAATTTTAGCAATTTTTGCTCTTTGGGTTGGTGGTCTTGGTTATTATTTATATTTAATAAATTCTTATAAGCTCAATAGTAATACCACTAATGCAATAATAGTATTTGCAGGAGGAGGACATAAAATTGAAACCGGTATTGCTTTGCTTAAAGCAGGCTATGCACCTATATTATTTATTATCGGTATAGAATCTACAGAGCAATTAAAAAATTTGTTAAAGGAACGTAATGTTATAGAACAGCAGGTAATACTTGCTCCGAATAAAATAATGTCTGAAGAAGATAATATTAAGAAAGAGGTTGATTTTATTGTAACTTACAATCTTACTTCAATAATTTTAGTAGAGCATAATTATAATATGCCTTTTATGCTAAATAAGCTTGAAAAAGCGATTCCTTCTTCTAATACTATCTATATAGTACCATATCCTGTTTTTTCTAAACAAAAATATGATGTGTTATTAAAATCCTATCATCGTTATTTAATGAGTATAGTAAACTGATCCCCACTTTGTGCTTCGTTGTTAGCATTGTTGTGCGGATCAATTTTATCTCTGTCTCATCCCGTGGCTTGACCACGGGATCCAGTTAAAAATACTAAAATTATTAGTATTTTTTATTGTTTTTATGGAGCCCGTGGGTTTTATCGGTCCACGCAACAATGTCTTTGTTGTTCATTGGCTTGCCTATTAGTTATAGACTTCGCTCCTCACGCCCGTCACAAAATGGGTCTATTACTCAAGGTAGAGCTTCTTAGGTTCTTTACTCTTTGCTAGTACAATATTTTAGAACGGCTACGCCAAATAATGCAGAAATTAAAGAGCCTATTATTACTGCAGCTCTCATAGAGTTTGAAGGACAACTACTCTCAAACGTAATATACCTCTAGTAAATGAAAAATTGTCAAAGAAGTCAGCAAGTGTTATTAAGTAAGAATGATTTATAGAAAATTAACATCAGTAGAAAAAGAAGAATTAAAGCTTTACCATAGAAGCGAAAGGGATAAGAGGATTTGTGATAGAATCAAGGCTGTTCTCATGTATGATGATAGCTATAGTATTGATGAGATATCGAAAGTGTTATTACTGAGTGATGAAGGGATAAGAAAACATATTATGGGAGTGTTGAGCTATGAAGAGTAAAAGGTTATAATGTGATAAAAAAATAAGAAAGTAAAAAATGTCAGAGCATCAAATAACAATGGTCAGTTTAGATGAATTAGTTAGCCCGGAACATCAATATCGTAAATTTAAAAGTTAATTTAATTTCAAAGTAGTTGAAAGAGAGTTATTAGTGATAGAAACTGAAGCTAATTATAAAGGCTATGGAGCATTGAGGTTATTTAAATGTTTACTTCTACAATTTATGGAAGACTTATCTGATCGAGAATTAGAACGTTATTTCGCTGATAGTAATGCCGGCAAATGGTTTTGTGATTTTGCTCTTACAGAGACGACTCCAGATTATAGTGTGTTTAGTAAAATACGTAAGAAAATAGGTACTAACTTACTATCAAAAATATTTGCAAACTTTAGAGAACAACTACGAAAGCAAGGTTATATGAGCGAGGTATTTACCTTTGTAGATGCCTCTCATTTGATCTCAAAAGCTAGTCTTTGGACAGAACGTGATGAGTTGAGGAAGCAAAAATATGACAAGCTAAATAATGAGACTTTGCCCAAAGTTGCGAATGATAAACAAGCTAAAATTGGTTGTAAAGGAGGTAATAAGTTTTGGTATGGTTATAAAAAACATGTTAGCGTTGATATCCAATCAGGGATTATTAATAAGGTTGCAGTTACCTCTGCAAATGTTACTGATAGCAAAGGTTTTAAACACGTTATGCCACGCTCCGGTGCTGCATATGTAGATAAAGCATATTGTACAAAGTCTACCAAAGATACAGCAACTAGGCAAGAAGTGCATCTTTGTGCTGTAAAGAAAAATAACATGAAAGATAAAAATTTTGACCTTGATAGATATTATATACTTCTTTAACTTGAAAAGTTGGAAAATGAATATTTAGATGAGCGAATAATCAATGTTCTTATGGATAATTAATATCTAATACTACCAATTCTTCAGGTAAAAGAAGTATACAAAAATTAGAGCACCTTTTGACAGAGTATTCTCACAAGATAAGAGGGTGTTAGAAAGTTTGTGTAAGTTGTAAAAATAGTTAAGAATAAAATTAATTAAAACAACTTACATGAGGCTAATATGAAGAATAAGAGCAAAGTATCAAATCCGACTATAGAAAAAGTAGTATCAGAAATACTATCACAAAGTGATCCATCTGAGATATTTGGCAAAGAAGGGATATTTCAGGAATTTAAAAAGCAGATAGTAAATAAGATTTTAGAGAAAGAAATGGAATCTCATATAGGTTATGAGAAGCATTCTAAGAATGCCAAGGAGTCAGAGAATAGACGTAATGGCAATTATGAAAAGACTTTAATAGATCCTGAAGGTCGTAAATTGACAGTAGAAGTGCCAAGGGATCGGGATGGAGAATTTGAACCTCAACTCATTCCAAAAGGAGTACGAAAATTTGAAGGATTTGATGATAAAGTAATATCCTTATATGCTAGGGGAATGACCATTAGGGAAATACAAGGACACTTAGAAGAACTATATGCTACCAAGGTATCATCTGAGTTAATATCAAAGGTAACTGATGGTATTTTAGAGGAAGTTACTGCCTGGCAGAATAGAGCACTTGATAGTGTATACTTCTTTTACCTGAAGAATTGGTAGTATTAGATATTAATTATCCATAAGAACATTGATTATTCGCTCATCTAAATATTCATTTTCCAACTTTTCAAGTTAAAGAAGTATACACTCAATCTTTATTATAATTATGATGAAAATCTATTATTTTTAGGGAAGCCCATAGGCGGTAATTTACCGGTACTACCTCTTTTTCCTAAAAATGCAATGATGTTTTTCTCAAGTTTTACTTTTCCATTGTTATTCCAGCTTAAACCATCTTCTTTATTGAATATCTTAATATCAAGTAACTTTGCATTCTTAAATTTTTGCAGCGTTACGCCTTGCCCCTTTTTCATTTCCGGTATCTCATCTATATTAAATACCAGTAATTTACGGCTTTCACCGATGCAAGCAATACTATCCCCGTTTACAGGTAAACACGCTATACATGTGTGACCATCAGGCATGTTCATAATTTGCTTTCCTGTTTTTGTTTGAGCCATTACTTCGTTTGAATTAACTAAAAACCCCTTACCTACACTACTTGCGAGTAATAAAAGCTGATCAGGTTTATGGACTAAAATATTAGTAATATCGTTATTGCCTATATCCACAAGCAGCTTTATAGATTCTCCTGTTCCTTTACCTTTAGAAATATTATCGGCAAGCAAAGTAAAAAACCTACCCTCCGAACTTACTATTAGTATCTTATCGGTCGTGTAAGCCTCTATAATAAACTTCTCTGCATCACCTTCTTTATATTTAATAGTCGATAAATCGGTGTTATGACCTTTTAATGAACGCACCCATCCCATTTTTGAGCAAATAATAGTAATCGGTTCTTTAGTAATAAACGCCGTTATATCAACTACCTGATTCATAAGCGTTACTTCTTCAAAGCTTGTACGTCTAGCTCCTATTACTGTATTTAATCCAAATTTCGTTTGTACTGCTTTTATTTCCTTTTTTACTACTTTCCATAATTCTTTTGGATTATTTAAAATCTCTTCTAATATAGCTTGCTGCTTCTGCAAGTTACTATGCTCATTAATGATTTCCTGCTCTTCAAGTTTACGAAGTGAGCGAAGACGAGTATTTAATATTGCTTCTACTTGTATTTCGGTTAGTTTAAACCGCTTCATCATTATAGCTTTCGGCTCATCCTCTTCACGAATAATTTTAATTATCTCATCAAGATTTAGATAAGCTATTCTAAGACCTTCTAGAATTTCTAAACGATGCTTGATTTTGTTTAAAAGATAAGTTGACCTGCGAGTAACAATATTTTGTCTATGAGCTAAAAACTCTTGTAAAACCTCTAAAATATTCATTACTCTCGGCACGTTATTACTGCCGATCACATTCATATTTAGCTGAATACGGCTTTCTAAATTCGTTAGCTTGAATAGAGATTCCATAACTATTTGTGGATCACATCCCCGATCTCTCGGCTCTATAACCAATCTTATAATGTCGGTTGATTCATCTCTAATATTGCTAACAAGCGGGATTTTTTTATCCTTTAGTAATATCGCTATTTGTTCTATAAGTTTTGATTTTTGAACTTGATAAGGTATCTCGATTACGACTATCTGATATGTACCGTAACTTAGCTCCTCTTTCTCCCATCTGCTTCTCACTCTAAAACTACCGCGTCCGGTAGTATATGCAGCATTTATAAGTTCGGCTTTATCAATAATTATGCCGCCGGTCGGGAAATCAGGACCTTTGATAAAGTTCATTATATCGTTAATTTCAGCTTTCGGGTGGTCGATTAAATGCATTAGAGCATCACATAACTCATGTAAATTATGCGGCGGTATATTGGTTGCCATACCGACTGCTATACCTTCCGAACCGTTAGCTAGTAAGTTCGGAAAACTTGCCGGCATTATTATCGGTTCTAAATCTGAATCGTCGTAAGTAGGGCGAAAATCTACCGTATCTTTATCAATGTCTACCATTAATAAAGTACATATTTCCGTCATGCGTGATTCGGTATAACGCATAGCTGCTGCATTATCACCGTCTATAGAGCCGAAATTACCCTGCCCGTCAATTAAAGGATAACGAAGCGAAAAATGCTGAGCAAGACGTACCAAGGTATCATACACTGCCACATCACCGTGCGGGTGGTATTTACCTATTACGTCACCTACCACTCTTGCACATTTTTTATAACCAGAATTCGGCTCAAGTCTTAGCTGTAGCATTGCGTATAACAACCTACGATGTACAGGCTTAAGTCCATCGCGTACGTCAGGAAGCGAACGTGACATAATCGTTGACAACGCATAAGCAAGATAACGCTCCGATAACGCATTACCAAAGTCAATATTTTCTATTTTAGCTTCTTTCATAAGTTATTTAATTTTTATTTATCGTCATTACAAGCAGTTGTTGTTGCATGGATCGTTTGTTATTCCCGCGTAGCATTGTTGCGTGGACCAGTAAAACCCACTGTGTCACCCCGTGGCTTGACCACGGGGTCCATAAAAACAATAAAAAATACTAATAATTTTAGTATTTTTAACTGGATACCGTGGACAAGCCACGGGGTGACACTAAAGTATCACTTCAACACACAACTTTGCTTATTATAAGCTAGTTTCTTACAAACTGCTTTAGCTTGACTAAGACTACCATAATCACCGGCTAAGATTAAATAGAAAAACTTGCCGTCGTCATATTTAACTTTTTTGGTTGTAATAACAACATTTTTAAGAATTTTTGGGAATTTCTTTTTTATTCTTTCCCCTTCTTGCATTGCTTCTGCTTCAGATTTTACCGAACCAAGCTGTATTTTATAACTCTCATTATTTTTACAATTTTTAGCATTACTAACCTTATCCTTACTTCCTTTTTCAAGCTTTATTATATTTAAATCCGTTTCATTTTTGGCGTTATTATTTGGCTCTATTAATGCGATCAGGTTAGATATTTCATCAAAAGATTCATTGCTTTGACTTTGGTTACGAGAATCTATATTCATAGGTTTCTCAGGGTCAGGAAGCAATTTTACGGTTTTAATATTTGTATCTTTAGCAATAAGATTTTCATATATACTACTATGTACTGCTGCTATTTGGTTATTTTCTATTATAGACGGTTTTATTTTTGTAGGCAGCTCATCAGGATAAATAGTAATTACCGGCTTGCTATTCTGGTAATATTGATAACCAAAATAAATAGCGGATATACATATCAAGCACACTAGAAATATTTTAATAAAAATATTATTGATCATATTGTATGTCATTCCCGCGGAGGCGGGAATCCAGAAAAAATAATCTTAATATTGGTAAAAAATTACATATTTGACAAAATAAACATATAAAAAACTTGTTTTTTACATGTTTTGCTGGATTCCCGCCTCCGCGGGAATGACATCAATCTACGCAACAACATCTAAGAAAAGAACTACATACTTTTCATAGGCTCTACACCTATCACTTCAAGGCCGCTAGCTATAACTTTCTGTATGGCACTTGCAAGAGCAAGACGAGCAGTAGTTAATTCTTTATTGCTCTCAATTACAAATCTATAATCGCTATTTTCTTTACCAAAATTCCACATAGAATGAAATTTTGAAGCTAAGTTTATTAAATAAAATGCAATGCGGTGCGGTTCAAAATATTTTGCAGATGTTTCTAATGTTTTGGTCCAGCTAGCCAAAAGTTTTATGATCTCAATTTCTTCTTCTGACGATAACAGCGATAAATCATACTTGCCTTCTTCAAAGTCATTATAAGATTCAGGCATTAGTTCCATAGCTTTCGATAAAATCGATATTGTTCTTACATGAGCATATTGTACGTAGAAGATAGGATTTTCTCTTGATTGTTCTTTCACTTTTACTAAATCAAAATCAAGCGGCTTATCATTTTGCCTTGTTAACATCATAAATCTTATGATGTCTTGCCCTACCTCATGGTTTACATCTTGTACACTAGCAAAGCTCCCAAGACGTTTTGACATTTTAACCGGCACACCGTTTTCAACAAAATTGACCAATTGACAGATTTTAACGTCTACTTTAACCTGCTCTTTGCCTAGAGCCTTAACTATTGCCTCAATTCTTTTAACATACCCGCTATGATCAGCACCAAGTACATAAATTAGGTGGCTCGCTCCCCTATCTATTTTATCCTTAGCATATGCAAGATCGGAAGCAAAATAAGACCAACTTCCATCAGCTTTTTCTATAGGACGATCCTGACTATCACCATAGTCAGTAGATTTAAACAATTTTTGAACTCTGTTATCCCATTCATCGTGAACTTTACCTTTAGGAGCAGGGAGTGTTCCTTCATAAATCAGCCCCATACCGGTAAGTAATTTCACCGTTTCCTCTATTTCGCCTTTATCATGCAATGACTGTTCAGAAAAAAATATATCATGTTTAATACCGAGATCCGCTAAATCTTTTTTATTTAAATCAAGCATCTTTTCTACGGCAAAATTTTTGACTATTTTGAATCTTTCATTCTCGTTCATAGTTAATAATTTATTACCGTATTCTTTCGCCAAAATTTGCCCAAGCGGAATCAAATACTCGCCCGGATATAAACCGGTAGGGATAGTAATTTTCTCGCCCAGAGCTTCTCTATAACGTAATAATACCGTACTAACTAAATCATTTATTTGCGAACCTGCATCATTAACATAATATTCTTTTGTAACGGAATAACCTACTTTTTGCAAAATTCTAGCTAGCACATCACCATATACCGCACCCCTAGCATGCCCTATATGCATTGGACCGGTGGGATTTGCCGAAACATACTCGATGTTAATATTTCTGCTTTTATCTATATCAATTTCAAAAAACTTTTCTTCGTGCTGTAGAATATCTTTAATTGCTATCTGCCAAGTTTCGGCTTTTATAGTAAAGTTAATAAAGCCGGGTCCTGCTATTTCTATACTTGCAATATAAGGTAATGTTATAAGAATTTCTTTAAACTTTAAAGCCACTTCCCGAGGAGAAATATTTTCTTTAGCAGCAATAATCATTGCAATATTACTTGATAAATCGCCGTTAAAACTATCTTTCGGAGTTTCAATAGTAGCATTATTTGCTATTCCTTGATTATTATATAATTGCCTACTTGCCGCAATTATATCTTGTTTTAATTGATTAAATATATTCATAATTAAGTTTTTAGATATTATTAAAATTCAGCGAACAAAGCTGATTATATTCTCGAATGGCAAAACGGTCGGTCATACCTGCTATATAATCGGCAATAACTCTAGCTTTACTATATGTTTCATTAGAATCTATTAGCATTTTCCAATTAACCGGTAATAAATTAATATCATCCATATAAACCTTAAACAGACCTTGAACAATTTTAGTACATTTAAGGCTGATGGCCGTAATTTTATTACTTTTATAAACTCGCTCATGCAGAAACTTTTTAGTTTCCTTAATACGGTCATTAGTTTTTTCGGTAAAATCCACTATCTGATAATTTAAGTTACGTATTTCGTCTATATTAGTAATTTTTTCTTTATTTAAATTTTCTTTTGTTTGCCATAATAAATCGGTAATCAATTCATGTATTAGCTTACGTACTACCTCATAAATCAGACAAGAGGAGCTAATATTCTTAAATTTTGTTTTAATCTCAAAAACATGTTGGTCAATATATTTAAGTTCAGCAAGACTATTAAAATCAATAATTTTAGCACCGATACTATCTTCTAAATCATGCGAAATATAGCTAATATCATCGGCAAGTGCTGCTATTTGAGCCTCTGCCGACGCATAAGTACTAAGCTCTAAATCATTTTGTTTATTATACTCCGCTATATATTCATTTATTTCACCAGTTATAGGACCATTATGTTTTACGATTCCTTCTAAAACTTCCCATGTTAAATTTACTCCGTTATAAGCCGCATATCTCTTATCAAGTAGTGTTAATATTTTCAAAGATTGAGCATTATGGGAAAAGCCGTTATACTCTTTCATACATTCATTTAAAGCTCTCTCTCCCGCATGACCGAAAGGCGTATGCCCAAGATCGTGAGCAAGTGCTATTGTCTCAGCTAAATCACTTGATAAATTTAAAGTATTAGCAACCGAACGTGCGACAGTCGAAACCTCTAGGGAATGAGTTAGCCTATTTCTGTAATGGTCTCCCTCATGATTAATAAAAACCTGAGTTTTATATTGCAAACGCCTAAATGCATTGGTATGAATAATGCGATCACGATCACGTTCAAACTCATTTCTATAAGAGGTAGGGATTTCTTTATATAACCTTCCCCTACTTTTAAGAGGATCAGAAGCGTATGAAGCAAGCATTGTTATCCTTTATTTTGAAAGGCGTTATTATGAGTCTCTTATGTCATTCCCGCGTAGGCGGGAATGACATAGAACCTCTGTACCAAAGCTACACCACAACGCCATCTTGAAAAAATATTCATTATATTATATAATTTACAAGACTTTTACAAGGTAATTTTTGTGACGATAACAATTACGGATAGAGCTTTTCAACGAGTTTGCGAGTTAATAGAGCTAGAAAAAAATAAGAATTTAGTACTGCGAGTTTCTGTTGATAGCGGCGGTTGTTCAGGACTTATGTATAATTACGAACTAGTCTCAAAAAATAATATAGAGCAAGATGATTATGTCATTACTAAACATAATGCTACAATTATTATTGATCCTATCTCTCAAAAATTTATGCTAGATTGTACTTTAGATTTTATAGAGGAACTCGGCAGTTCATATTTCAACATTAGTAATCCACAAGCTAAAGCAAAATGTGGCTGCGGTAATTCTTTTTCGGTGTAATGTATCATCCCGTGGCTTGACCACGGGATCCAGAAAAATAATTTAAATACTAATGATCATTAGTATTTAAAGCTGGATACCGCGATCAAGTCGCGGTATGACAACTGAAAAATCGATCCATGTAACAACGCCAGTCAAGCCACGGGATGACAAAATAGATTCCTGCTTTCGCAGGAATGACATCGCAACGTCAAACTTCTAGATGTTGAGAGACAATACCAAGCCCATCAACTTCACCATTATCACCATAAGGAAGGCGGGCTACTTCATTATTATTACCGTTATTATTCTCATCTTCTTCGTCATCTGAAGCATTACTATCTACCATAATATACTTCTTCAACATGAAGAGTTGTTAAAATGATTAGGCACAATGGTTTGAAAATTGTCATTTACCAATGAAGAAATTTTATTTTTATATTTTTCAATATTTTCAAAAAATATTCGTATAGAATCAGTAAATGTCTCAAAATTCGCATAAAATTTATTGTTACTTACAACAGAATGCATAAATTTCCACAGTCGTTCAATTGGATTCAAATTAGGACTATATGCTGGCAAAAATAGTAACTCTATTTTACTGTATTGTAGATATTCTTTTACCTTTTTTGACCTATGATATCCAGCATTATCGCATATCAAATAAATCTTACTTTTATCTTGATTATTTGCTTCTAATTTCTTTAAAAATTCAATAATATAATCACCATTAACCTTAGGATTGTCAGTTGTTACTACCTCTAAATCCTTAAGATTAATAGCACCAATAATATGTTTACGCTTCCAACCACTGAAACTTGGTAATGTTTTAACTACATTCTTTCTAATCCAACCAAATTTTGCTCGAGTTTGGTATTGAGGATGAACACTATCCATAAAATAAATAGACTCATCTTTAGCTAAATTATTTTTTAGCAAACTATATTGCAGCTTAAATTCCTCTTGCTTAGCTAAATCTATTTTTCCAGGAATTAACTTAGGTTTCTTATAACTAAAACCAAGTCTGTGTAACAGCTTGATTACCCCAGCTAATGTATAGATTACTCCATATTGACGTTCTATGGGAGTGTTGAGCTATGAAGAGTAAAAGGTTATAATGTGATAAAAAAATAAGAAAGTAAAAAATGTCAGAGCATCAAATAACAATGGTCAGTTTAGATGAATTAGTTAGCCCGGAACATCAATATCGTAAATTTAAAAGTTAATTTAATTTCAAAGCAGTTGCAAGAGAGTTATTAGCGATAGAAACTGAAGCTAATTATAAAGGCTATGGAGCATTGAGGTTATTTAAATGTTTACTTCTACAATTTATGGAAGACTTATCTGATCGAGAATTAGAACGTTATTTGGCTGATAGTAATGCCGGCAAATGGTTTTGTGATTTTGCTCTTACAGAGACGACTCCAGATTATAGTGTGTTTAGTAAAATACGTAAGAAAATAGGTACTAACTTACTATCAAAAATATTTGCAAACTTTAGAGAACAACTATGAAAGCAAGGTTATATGAGCGAGGTATTTACCTTTGTAGATGCCTCTCATTTGATCTCAAAAGCTAGTCTTTGGACGGAACGTGATGAGTTGAGGAAGCAAAAATATGACAAGCTAAATAATGAGACTTTGCCCAAAGTTGCGAATGATAAACAAGCTAAAATTGGTTGTAAAGGAGGTAATAAGTTTTGGTATGGTTATAAAAAACATGTTAGCGTTGATATCCAATCAGGGATTATTAATAAGGTTGCAGTTACCTCTGCAAATGTTACTGATAGCAAAGGTTTTAAACACGTTATGCCACGCTCCGGTGCTGCATATGTAGATAAAGCATATTGTACAAAGTCTACCAAAGATACAGCAACTAGGCAAGAAGTGCATCTTTGTGCTGTAAAGAAAAATAACATGAAAGATAAAAATTTTGACCTTGATAGATATTATACAAAAATTAGAGCACCTTTTGAAAGAGTATTCTCACAAGATAATAAACGTGTCAGATATATTGGTATTGCCAAAAATCAATTCTCGGAATTTATGAATGCTATATGTTTTAATTTGAAACGCTTAACCGTTTTAACGGCTAGCTAATATTATAATGGATAACGCATAGATAATAACAAAATCTCCACTGATTTTTACTAATTTTGTATATATACTTCTTTTACCTGAAGAATTGGTAGTATTAGATATTAATTATCCATAAGAACATTGATTATTCGCTCATCTAAATATTCATTTTCCAACTTTTCAAGTTAAAGAAGTATACTGAACAAAAATTATCTTAATTTTAAACACTATTTCTTCCAAAAAAATATCCTTCCTATAATTCGCTACTTAATTTCTTATCTCTCAACACTTCCAAAAGAACAACTGCTTTATTTAATAGAGAGAATAGAAAAATTAAAAGAAATCACCGAAAGAATATGCACAGCAAGAATTAATCAGTAAATTATGGGCATTGTTGCATGGATACCCAAACCGTCATTGCGAGGAGCGAAGCGACGCGGCAATCCAGGAAAAATAATAAAAAAATTCTGTAAATCAGAATTTTTTACTAGATTGCTTCGTCAAAATTTTCAATTTTTCCTCGCAATGACGAAGTTTTTTCAAGCTATCAATCCTTATTTTGCAATGCTTCTTTTTTATAGTCCAAAAAATATTTAAAAGACATTTTTGCTTTTATTTGACAATATTTAAAAAACAAGGTAAAAATAATTTTTTTTACAAAAGTGTTATTAACATGGCAAAAAAGCAAATAAAGGACAAAATTAATAAAAAAGAGAATTTTGAAGAAGTTATGCGTACTAAGCTTGGTGAAGGAGGTAGAGTTATTATTCCTTCAGCTTTTAGGCAAAATCTTCATCTTTCAACTGGCGATGATATAGTACTACATATGAAAGAAGATGTAATTTATATTACTACTCCGAGTCAGGCTTTAGCAAAGCTGCAAGCAAAAGTAAAAGATTATACGGATAGTGCAGGAGAAAAAATTTCTCTAGTGGATGAACTAATTAAAACAAGAAGAGCAGAGGCACAACATGAATAATATAGTACTAGATGCCTCAGCTTTACTTGCCTTAATTCAAAATGAAAGAGGTGGCGAAATAATAAAACCGCTACTGTCATATACGATTATGTCGACTGTGAACATTACCGAGGTGTTAACTGCTTTAAAACGCACTAATATAGATACGGCAGAAACATTAACTTTAATTACGGATTTTATAGCAGTAATTATTCCGTTTGATTTAGAGCAAGCAAAATATGCTGCGGAGTTACAGGCATATACGCAGCATAAAGGATTGTCTCTTGGAGATAGAGCTTGTATAGCTTTAGGTATTAAACTTAATACTACAATATATACTGCTGATAAAATATGGGCAGAGTTAAAAATAAAAGATGCTAATATTAAATTAATTCGCTGATTATGAATCCTGCTTCCAGCTCATTTAAAATTTGATAAAATTATTTAAATAGAGTATAATATAAAACTTTTTATAATATTAAAAATTTTATGAGTAAGAAGCTTTATATTAAGACCTACGGATGTCAGATGAACGTTTATGACTCCGTTAAGATGCAAGATTTGCTTTATCCTTTCGGTTATGAACCCACAGAAAATATAGAAGATGCTGATGTTATTATTCTAAATACCTGTCATATCAGAGAGAAAGCAGCCGAGAAAACTTATTCTGAACTTGGTCGTATTAAGAAACTACAAGATACGAGAAAAAAACAAGGCTTAAACTCTGCAATAATAGTTGTGGCGGGCTGCGTTGCTCAAGCGGAAGGTGAAGAGATTTTCTCAAGAACTCCTTATGTTGATATTGTAGTGGGGCCGCAATCTTATTATAACCTACCCGAATTAATCTCAAAAGTCGTTAGACACGAAAAATATTTAATCAATCTCGATTTTGTTGAAGAAGCAAAATTTGATAATCTACCGGAGCAATTATACCCGCAAGGAGCGAGTGCCTTCATATCAGTACAAGAAGGATGCGATAAATTTTGTACTTTCTGCGTGGTACCATATACAAGAGGGGCTGAATTTTCAAGAAACGTAGAACAGGTGTACAGAGAAGCGTTAAAAGTAGTTAGCAGCGGTGCTAAAGAAATTATGCTGCTTGGCCAAAACGTCAATGCTTATCACGGTAAAGGTCCTGCAGATAAAACATTTAGTCTAGCCAATTTACTTAGACATCTAGCACAAATTCCAAATTTAGAGAGACTGCGTTATATGACATCACATCCGATAGATATGACTGATGATCTAATAAGACTGCACGGTACTGAGGCTAAATTAATGCCGTTTTTACATCTTCCAGTGCAATCAGGTTCAAATAAAATATTAAAAGCCATGAACCGTCAGCATGATCGGAATTATTATTTTGATATAATTAATCGCTTAAGAGAGGCAAGGCCCGATATAGTTTTATCCTCTGATTTTATTGTCGGTTTTCCCGGTGAAACGGATGAAGATTTTGAGGATACTTTAGATTTGGTCCGCAGAGTAAAATACGGTCAGTGCTATTCGTTTAAATATAGTCCTCGTCCCGGTACGCCGGGAGCGACTAGAATAGATCAAATTCCGGCACACATAAAATCAGAGAGATTAACTATATTGCAAAAAGAACTCATGGCTCAGCAACTAGCTTTTAATGAAAGTTGTGTCGGTAGTATTATGAAAGTTCTATTTGATCGTAGTGGTAAATTCGATGATCAAATAATAGGTAAAACTCCATACATGCAGTCCGTATATATCCAAAACCCTAATAAATCTTTACTTGGTAAAATCATTGATGTAAAAATTACCAAAGCTGGAATGAATAGTTTAAGTGGAGAGATAGTTTAATTATGTAATTTACATATTACAAAAATAAATGTTGTAAATAATAGCTCATGTATGATATTATTTACAACATGATCAAAAGACATATAACATCATTTGTAAAGCAATCATTAAAAGATTTTTCTGCAGTTCTTATTATTGGAGCGAGGCAAGTAGGTAAGTCTACAGTAGTAAAACAATTATATGACGAAGGAATTTTTAAGTCATATATTACTTTAGATGATATTTCGCAATTAGAAGCAGTAACTAATGATCCTCACGGATTTATAAAAAATGCAAGTTATCCTCTTGCTATTGATGAGATTCAAAGAGTCCCTGATCTTTTAAAGGCTATAAAAAAGTCAATTGATGAAGATAAGAGACCGGGGCGTTTTCTCTTAACTGGATCTGCTAATATTTTTTCTTATCCGGGAGTATCTGAAAGTTTGGCAGGACGTGTTGACATAATACATCTTGAAGGGTTAAGTTTAGGAGAAATTTTAAATCAAAATAACCCTTCTTCTTTTATATTAGATATTTTTTCAGGAGCAACTATTCCTGAATTAAAAGACAAATGGACTAAAGAGTTAGAATATAAACCAAAAATAAATAACCAATCTTTAAATGAATATATTTTCTATGGTGGATTTCCGGAAGTTGTATTAAAAAAGCAAGAAAGATTTCGAGAACGTTGGTTTTCTTCTTATCAATCAGCCTATATTGAGCGAGATGTACGAAATATAAATAAATTTTTAGATGTTGTTTCCTTTGCTAAACTTTTTCGCTTAATTGGTTTACAAAGCGGTAATTTATTAAATCAAAAAAATTTAAGCATTGAAATAGGACTGGATCAAAGAACAATATCAAGATATTTAGAGATTTTAGAAACAACTTTTCAAGTAAATCAATTAACGCCTTGGTTTAGTAACACACGTAAAAGATTAATAAAAACCTCTAAAATTTATATGAATGATTCAGGTTATGCATCGTATTTAAACGGCATAACAAGTCCTAACTTATTGTTAAATAGTCCTTATTATGGAACAATATTTGAAACATGGTTATGGGCAGAACTGAGAAAAATATTAACCTTAACTACGGGTATAGAACAAGCATTTTATCGTACACATTTAGGAAAAGAAGTTGATTTTCTTTTATATAAAGGCGATGTATTTTGCGGCATAGAATGTAAAGCCACAGAAACTATTCAAAGCCGGCATTTTACGGGTCTTAAAGATTTATCAGAAGCATTAGCCCCACAAATTATGCATGGCATTATACTTTATAACGGTGATGAAATAATCAGTTTTTCTGACAAATTTCTTGCACTGCCTATAAAGTGTATAATTTAAATGCTCTTTATGTCATTCCCGCTTACGCGGGAATGACATCGGTATCCATGCGGGCAATACCTATATTCTATTATAATGTAAAAAAATATTATCTATTAAATGTATAAATCTCTGTTTTTTTGTTTAAAAATTTTTGCCGTGCTTATTCTAATAGGTTGTGCGGTTGTGGGGTATATAATATATCACTATTCGCGTGATTTACCTGATTACTCGCAGCTTGCACGTTATTATCCCCCCTCGGTAACGCGTATTTATTCTAGTAACGGTAAATTAATGGAGGAATACGCTTTTGAACGTCGTGTATTTGTACCGATTAATAGTGTACCGAGTTCATTAATAGAAAGTTTTATTGCAGCTGAGGATAAGAATTTCTATAACCATCCCGGCGTCGATTTACTTGGAATAGTTAGATCGGCATTTTTAAATATATCTAATTATTTACATCATAGGCGTATGGAAGGAGCGTCTACAATTACTCAGCAAGTGGTTAAAAATTTTCTGCTAACTAACGAAGTTTCTCTTGAACGTAAGATTAAAGAAGCGATTCTTTCTTATATGATTTCAAGAGTATTTACTAAAGATCAAATTTTAGAATTATATCTTAATCAAACATTCTTTGGTCGTGGTGCTTACGGTGTTGCGGCAGCTGCACAAAATTATTTTAATAAATCCGTAGAGGAACTTACTATTGCAGAATCAACTTTTATTGCGGCACTGCCTAAAGCCCCTTCCGAACTTAATCCAGAGAGAAACTACGCTAGAGTAAAAGCTCGTCGTGATTATGTAATAGCACGTATGTTTGAAGATGGTTACATAACAAAAGATGCTGCGAAAGAAGCTATGGATAGCCCGATAGTTTTACGTAAACGAGCTAAAGAAGAAACTGTTACGGCAGATTATTATGCTGCACAGGTTAGAGAAGAAGTAATTAGGATGTTAAATAGTAAGGAAGAATTTTATACCGGAGGTCTTACTATTATCACTTCTTTAGATGCAAAGATGCAGCAATTAGCCGAAAATTCTCTAAGAAAAGGTCTGAGAGAGTTTGATAGAAGGCGTGGTTTTAGAAAGCCTATAGCTAATATTCCTCTTGATAATTGGCAAGAGGAGCTAAAAAAACTACCGACTCCTCCATCGCTTTTAGAGTATAAATTAGCTGTAGTTCTGGATATGACCGATAATCATGCAGAGATTGGGCTTATAGACGGCAGTAAATCTAAGATTCCTATTGCTGAAATGAAATGGGCAAGAAGTAATCTTAAATCAGTGAAGACTTTGCTTAAAAAAGGCGATGTAATAGTGGTTGAACCCATAAAAGGTACTTATGCTTTGCGTCAGATTCCTGAAGTAAACGGGGCTATTATGGTTATGAACCCGAATACCGGACAGGTACTTGCAAGTGTTGGGGGATATGATTTTTCTACAAGTAAATTTGATAGAGTAACTCAAGCACTTCGTCAACCGGGTTCTTTGAGTAAAACCTTTGTTTATTTAGCAGCTCTTGAAAACGGTATTAAGCCGAATCAGATTTTTAACGATGGACCTATTGAGATTTCGCAAGGTCCGGGTATGCCTAGTTGGCGTCCTAAAAATTATGAGGGTAAGTTTTTAGGCGAAATCACTATGCGTACCGGTCTTGAAAAATCTCGTAATCTTATAACTGTAAGAGTTGCAACTGCTGTAGGACTTACAAAAATCGTTGATATAATTAAGCGATTCGGTATTAATAATGAACCAAAAAAAGTTTACTCTATGGTACTTGGTTCAATTGAAACCACACTTAGCAGAATGACTAATGCCTATGCAATTATTGCTAATGGCGGTAAAAAAGTTGAACCTCATTTTGTAGAATTAATTAAAGACCGTAACGGTAAAATTATTTATAGGCGAGATGATAGAGAATGTCTTTCTTGTAATGTTTCGGACGCCAATTTAGATATCGCAATATTAGAAATACCGAAAGAAGATATTTATAGAGTTACGGATGAAGCTAGCGATTATCAAATTACTTCGTTTTTAACAGGAGCAATAGATAGAGGAACAGGTTATGCTGCGAAGAAGTTAGGGAAAATTATCGGTGGAAAAACCGGTACTAGTAACGATAGTAAAGATACATGGTTTGTAGGCTTTACGCCAAAAATAGTAGTCGGCAGTTATGTGGGTTATGATACACCGAAAGAGCTTGGAAAAAGAGCAACAGGTTCAAACGTAGTATTGCCGATTTTTATTGATTTTATGAGTAATGCTTATAAGGATGAGCCATCGCTGCCTTTCAAAGTTCCAGATTCAATTAAGCTAATCGCCGTAGATAGAGCAACCGGTAAAATTACGCCAAGTGGCACTGTTATAGAAGCATTTAAAGTAAATAATGTTCAGATGCTTGAGAATGAAGATATGATCGATAATCACGATAATAATGATATTTTTGATTATGTGCCTAGTAAAGAGGATCAGTCTCAAGAGATTTATTAAGTATACTGTCATCCCGTGGCTTGACCACGGTATCCAGAAATACAGTTTAGAGTCTATGTTGTTTTACTATTTTTAAACTGGATACCGTGGTCAAGCCACGGGATGACACCGAGCGTGTTTTCCGATCCACGCAACAATGCCTAGCGGGAATGACATCGGTATTATGCAACAAAACCACCTATTTTTATTTTAACCTATGAAAAAAATTATTTTATATCTAACTGCCCTAATATCACTTACTATACCTTTTATAACTAGAGCAGATTGCTTTTTAGTTAAAGAAAATGACAAATTTATCAAGGAGGATGGTGATTGCAAATCACACTATGCTCCATGTTCAACATTTAAAATTGTCTTAAGCTTGATGGGTTACGATGATGGTTTTTTAATTGATGAAACTCATCCGGAGTTACCTTTTAAAGAAGGATACGACGATTATCTTGAAGTTTGGAAGCAGTCACAAACTCCTAAAAGCTGGATAAAAAACAGCTGTCTTTGGTATTCACGTCTTATTACTAAAGAATTAGGTTATGAAAAATTTCATAGTTATGTGACAAAATTTAATTACGGTAACCAAGATATTTCAGGAGATAAAGGAAAGAATAACGGTTTAACTAATTCATGGCTTTCTAGTTCTTTAGAAATTTCACCGGAAGAACAAATAGCTTTTCTTCAAAAACTTGTTGCAAATCAATTACCTGTAAGCCTTAAAGCTCAGGAAATGACAAAAAATATTATGTTTATTGAAGATTTTGCAGATGGGTGGAAGCTCTACGGCAAAACAGGTAGTGGCAACCGCCTTAATGAAGATAGAACCGTAAAACTACAAGATCGTCAAATAGGGTGGTTTGTAGGTTGGTTACAAAAAAATGATAGAACAGTTTTCTTTGTACATTTCATTGAAGATACTAAACCTTATGATTCTTATGCAGGAAGACGTTCTAAAGAAGCAGCAAAAGAAAAGCTAAAGGAATTGATAAATAAAGCATTGAAATAAATTTCAATGTTTATTTTCGAGGAACAACCAACAGTGAATTTGCTATTGGTTGTTGATTAAAAATCAAAACTCTAAGTTATCTATACAGGAGTACCTTCGTCTTCATAGGAGAGTCCGGTCATATCTACCGTAGTGTGATCATTATGCTCTGTGTTGTTGTTAAGTATAGGAGCGTTATGCTCTTCAGTATCTTTAGCAGCAAGTTTATCTTCAGCAGCTCTTTCAGCTTCAATTTCATCAATATATTGTTTTAATTTAGCTTTTTTTGCGTTTTTATTTCTAACATACCAAGTTAATCCTGCAACTATTGCTACACCTATAACGGCAATTCCAGCTATACCATATTTTATATACGGAGCAACTAAGGAAGTATCGTTATCACTCTCATCAAACATATTTTCTTGAGGGTTATAAGTTGAATTGAAAGCAGTAGTAGTAAGGTTTGCTACGGTGTTATTAATTAAATTTATTTCCGTTTCAGTCCAACTTTCAGTGTTATCGGAAAAGATTGATTCAGAAATTTCAGCAGTAGAATTTGTTATTGTATTATTAACTGCATTAGTCGCCATTTCAGATAAATATTCTGTTACGGACTCTGTCCATCCCTCGGTTGTATTAATATCACTTGCTTGAGTAGTGCTAGATATCGGGTTAGCTATTAAATCCTTTATTTCTGAGAGAATCGCCTGTAGAGCATTTTCTTTCGCTACTTCAAATATTTCGCACCCTTTAATATCTCCTATAATAGGGTTATTATCCCCTGTGATATTAAGTATACCCTCAATAGTAAGATTTCCTTGAAGATTTTCTTGACATATTTTAAGCAAGCGTTCCTCATATATATAAGTCTTATTACCTTGTTTTTGCAATATATAATCCCGTATAGTCTTATTATCATTAATCGCTGTAATAATAGCTTTATTTGCAGTTAATACTTCCTTTATTTTGAACATTCCTTCAAATACAAAATTGCTTGTTTCAGTATTTAATAATTCAATTCCTTTATTACACAGAGTTGTTAATATATTCTCTTTATGGCAAGTCGGTTCAATTAAACTAAAGGTAGGAGGAGTTAGATAGTAACTGGCCACATTATGCCCTATTTTAAACATGTGATATCCTTGACCACCAATTATTTTTATTGTATTAGTAAGTCTTGCTGCGGTAGTTAAAGAAAAGTGTAATATGTAATTCATGCCGTTCTATCCTTAAGTTTTAAATCAAGGTGGCACAATAGATAAAACTAATAGATTAGTCAAGAAATTACTAATAAAAATTAATATTTAATCATTGCAATTTTAGTCTTAATTGATAATTTTATTGTTTGAGTGATGTAAAAGTGTTACAATAATAATACTAATCAATAAAAATAATTCTATATGTCTAAAAGTCCAAGAGTTAATGTGACTTTTGAGCCGGTAATTTCCACTTTGCTTAGTAATTTAGCAGTTCAAGAAAATAAATCTTTATCGAGTTTAGTCAGAGAATTAACACTTGAAGCTCTTGAAATGAGAGAAGATTTATTTCTGTCAAAAGTTGCTAAAAAGCTTGATAAAGAGAATGCTAAAACTTACTCTCACGAAGAAGCGTGGAAATGAATTATAAAATATGTTATCTAGAAGAAGTAACAAATAAGCATATCCCAATGCTTTACTCCAATGCAAAAACTCTTATCAAATGTGCAATTGAAGAACGATTAATGTTTGATCCCATAGCTTTTGGCAAACCGTTACGCTATAGTTTGAAAGGTCATAGAAGATTCCGAATAAGTGATTATCGTATTATATACTTCTTTAACTTGAAAAGTTGGAAAATGAATATTTAGATGAGCGAATAATCAATGTTCTTATGGATAATTAATATCTAATACTACCAATTCTTCAGGTAAAAGAAGTATATACCGTATTGAACAAGAAACATCTACGGTAATTATTATTGCAATCAAACACAGAAAAGAAATATATCAGGAATTTATATAAACCCTGTTATCTCTTGAAGTATCTAAAGAAATGTTATAAAGTCAAAAAGTTCATAAAAATTTGAGGATATTATGCAAGTAGTAAAAGCTTTAGAACAAATTTTAGCAGATAGTTATGCTTTATATTTTAAAACACAGAATTATCACTGGAATGTAGAAGGAGCAGAGTTTAGAAGTCTACATTTATTATTTGAAGGACAATATGAAGATTTAGCTGAAAGCTTAGATGAACTTGCTGAAAGAGTGAGAAGTTTAGGTGCTAAAGTCCCCGCATTATCAAATTTAATAAAGCTTGCATCTATAGATGAGGCAAATCCAAACGTAACAGCAAACGAAATGCTTAAAAGTCTAACAAAAGATCAAGATATTATTAGAGATACATTATATAAGGGACTCAAAGTAGCACAAGCAGAAGGTGATGAAGGGACAGCCGATATGATTATCGGGCGGATTAAGGTGCATGAAAAAAACAGATGGATGCTGAAGAGTAGTATACTCTAGTGTCATTCCCGCGTAGGCGGGAATCCAGGGTAAAGCGAGATAAATCGAGCTTTTTAAAAAATCTTTAAAGTACTAGATTCCCGCTTTCGCGGGAATGACATAAGTTCATACAGAGATGGCAATAAACCTAATTAACAAAACAAAAATAAAATGGAACAATACGATGTAGCCATTATAGGCGGTGGTCCTGGTGGATATGTTGCGGCAATTAGAGCAGCACAATTAAAGAAAAAAGTTGTATTAATAGAAAAAGAACATTTAGGAGGGGTGTGCCTTAATTGGGGATGTATACCGACTAAATCCCTGCTTAAATCTGCTGAGGTTTTTGAATATATAAAACATGCTAAAGATTATGGAATTGATTCTAAAGGTGCTGAAATCAACATTAAGAAAATAGTCGAACGCTCAAGAGAGATTTCAAATAAACTTGCAGGCGGCGTTAAGTTACTACTAAAAAAAAACAAAGTTACCGTGATAGACGGAGTAGCAAGCCTTGCAGGAAGTAAGGTAATAAGTATAAATGATAAACCTATAGTAAAAGCAGATAATATTATTATAGCTACCGGAGCAAGATCTAGAGTTTTAAAAGGCTTTGAGCCTGACGGCAAGCAAATATGGACTTCAAAAGAAGCTATGATACCGCAGCATGTACCGAAATCTATGATTATTGTCGGCTCAGGTGCAATAGGTATAGAATTCGCTTCATTTTATAATAGTATTGGTGTGGATGTTACCGTAATTGAGGCACATAATAGAATATTACCTGCTGAAGATACGGAAATTGCCGGAATCGCTCATAAGAATTTTGAGAAAAAGGGAATAAAAATTATTACAAATGCTAAGTTAATTAAGCAAACAAAATCAAAAGATAAGATAGAAGTTGAGCTAGAGTTATACGGTAAAACACAAAAATTACAAGCTGAAATCTTACTTATGGCAGTAGGTATTACGGCAAATACAGAAAATTTAGGACTTGAAAAGACCAAAATTAAAATAGAAAATGGCTATATAGTTACTAACGGACTAATGCAAACTGCAGAATCGGGAATTTATGCTATAGGGGATGTAGCAGGAGTACCTTGTTTAGCTCATAAAGCAAGCCATGAAGGGATTATTGCAGCGGAAAGTATAGCTGGCTTAAAGCCCCATGCTATCAATAAGCATAATATACCGGGTTGCACTTATTCTTCGCCGCAAATAGCAAGCGTCGGACTTACGGAAGAAGCGGCGAAAGCTTTAGGTTATGAGCTTAAAATAGGCAGGTTTCCTTTTATGGCTAATGGTAAGGCTTTAGTAAGCGGTGATAGCGACGGCTTAATTAAAACTATATTTGATGCTAAAACCGGTGAGTTACTCGGAGCTCATATGATAGGTTCGGAAGTAACAGAATTAATACAAGGATATGTGGTTTCAAAAAATTTAGAAGGAACGGAGTTGGATTTAATTAATACTATCTTCCCGCATCCGACTTTATCGGAAATGATGCACGAGTCGGTGTTAGCTGCATTTGATAGGGCAATACATGTATGAACAAAGATAATTTAATCGAGAATTATGCAGTGGCGTTATTTAATAATGCTATGGTTGATAATATACAAGATAAAATCTTTGAAGAAATTACCGCTATAAATCGTATAATTACCGATAATTTTGATATTAGAGAATTCCTATTTTCTCCTATAGTAAATAAGGATGATAAAATTAATGTGGTTAATTCGTTAGTAAAAAATACTAAATTTAACAAAATAGTGAATAATTTTTTATTGTTATTGGTAAAAAATTCTCGTACTGCTATTTTATCTAATATAGTAGATGCTTATAATACTTTACTATATGAAAGTAAAAACATAAAGATAGTTCAGGTTATTTCTGCAAATAAGTTACAACCTAAAGAGCAAGAGTGGATTAAATCTCGTATAGAAAAAGAATTAAATCAAAAAACAGAAATAATTTTTAACATTGATTCTACTATTATCGGAGGTATTGTAATTAAATATGATAGTATGTTGCAAGATTACTCAATAAAAGGTAGTTTAGAGAAAATAACGAAAGCTTTAAAGAAAGTTAGGGTTGCTGCTTGAGTACTATTGTCATCCCGTGGCTTGACCACGCGATCCATAAGCAATCTAAAGCTATATATTATTTTGTCATTTTTAACTGGATCCCGTGGTCAAGCCACGGGATGACAACGCGTAATTAGGAGTCACCCCACATGAAACTAAAGCCTATTGAAGTAGCTGAAATATTACAAAAGGAAATAGCCAATATTAATTGCTTGAGTGAACTTGAAGAAGTTGGGCAGGTAATCTCGGTCGGTGACGGTATAGCTAAAATTTACGGTCTTGCTAATGTAAAATCCGGTGAAGTAGTAGAGTTTAAATCCGGTGTTAAGGGTCTTGTTTTAAATTTGGAGAATGATAGCGTCGGTGCTGTAATTATGGGCGATGATAACCAAGTACAGCAAGGCGATAATGTCAAAAGAACTAAAGAAGTTTTAGAAGTACCGATAGGAAAAGCTTTGCTTGGTCGTGTTGTTGATGCTCTTGGTAACCCTATTGACGGCAAAGGCGATATTGCAAGTAAAGAGTACAGACATATCGAGATGAAGGCTCCGGGAATAATAGACAGAACGAGCGTAAGCGAACCTGTACAAACCGGAATAAAGGCTATAGATTCGTTAATTCCGATAGGTAGAGGGCAAAGAGAGTTAATAATCGGTGATAGACAAACCGGAAAAACGGCGATAGCGGTTGATACTATTATTAATCAAAAACAAGCTCATTCACTTACTAATGAAAGCGATAAAATTTATTGTATTTATGTAGCTATTGGGCAGAAAAGATCAAGTGTTGCACAGATAGTAAAAAAACTAGAAGATGCTGGAGCAATGGACTATACAATCGTTGTTTCGGCTACTGCTTCGGAAGCTGCAGCTCTTCAATTCATTGCCCCTTATTCTGCCTGTAGTATGGGCGAATATTTTCGTGATAACGGTATGCATGCACTTATTATTTATGATGATTTAAGTAAGCATGCCGTCGCATATAGACAAATCTCATTATTACTTAGAAGACCGCCCGGGCGAGAAGCTTATCCCGGTGACGTGTTCTACCTGCATTCAAGGTTGCTTGAGCGAGCTGCTAAAATGTCAGAGGAAAAAGGCAACGGTTCACTTACTGCTCTTCCTATAATCGAGACGCAGGCAGGTGATGTATCCGCATATATCCCAACAAATGTTATTTCAATTACCGACGGTCAAATTTTCTTAGAAAGTGAGTTATTTTATAAAGGCGTAAGACCTGCCGTTAATGTCGGTATTTCAGTAAGCCGTGTTGGTTCTGCAGCACAAATAAAGGCTATGAAGCAGGTAGCAGGTTCGGTAAAGCTAGAACTTGCTCAATTTAGAGAGCTGGAGTCTTTCTCGCAATTTGGATCAGATCTAGACCCTGCCACTAAAGCACAAATCGATCACGGTAAAAGATTAGTTGAGATATTAAAACAAGCTCAATATCATCCTTTTCCGGTAGAAGAACAAATAGTAAGTATTTATGTCGGAACTAAGAAATATTTAAATGATGTACCGCTTCAGAAAGTAAAAGAATTTGAAGATAAAATGCTTACGGAGATAAGGTTAAATAAAAAAGATATTTTGGAATCAATAAAAAACGAGCAACGTATAACCAAAGAAACCGAGCAGAAACTAAAAGCATTTTTAGAAAATTTCGTTAAGGAATTTGTGAAAGCAGGTTAATTAGTGTTATGTTATTACCGTACTCTATGTCATTCCAGCAACGGCGGGAATCCAGTTTAAAGCGAGATAAATCGAGCTTCTAATTTTAAAAATTTAGTATGTTTGTATTTTTTAATTACTGGATTCCCGCCTACGCGGGAGTGACATAGGTTTATAAAGAAATAAAACTATATGTCAAATTTAAAGCAATTAAGAACTAGAATTAAAAGCGTTAAATCTACACAAAAGATTACTAAAGCAATGCAACTAGTATCAGCTTCTAAAATGGCAAAAATAAAAAGTCAAATAGCCAATTCAAATTTTTATATTGAGGCTATTAGTAAAATGATGTCCGATATATTATCAATTTATATGTATGAGTTATCTATAGAAGAGCAGAAATTTTTTAATACTATACCGAATAAAGCAAATTTATTGATAGTTATGACATCACAGCGTGGTTTATGCGGAACGTTTAATTACAGTATAATTAAGCAAGTTAAGAATGATATTAAAGAGTTAGAAAATAAAGGCGAACAAATAAAGCTTATCATTATAGGAAAAAAAGGTTACGAAGCACTAAAAAGGCAATATGCAAATTATATTGATAGTTATTTTGAGTTACCCAAAATTCATGATGAAAATCTGATGCTGGAAGTAAAACAAAAAATTATGTCGCTAGTCGCAAATCTAGAAGTTAGTAATTGTGTTATATATTTTAATAAATTTAAGAACGCAATGACTCAAATTATGACTAGACAACAGGTTTTACCGGTAGAAAAATATCATGATGATTCTAAAATAGAGAATGACCACTATGAGTATGAGGGAGAAAATCTAATTTCTAATCTAATTAATTTATATGTGAATTCCCAAATAAATTATGCTTTACTACAAAGTAGAGCAAGTGAAGAGGGAGCGAGAATGACCGCTATGGAAAATGCAACAAATAATGCTAATGATTTAATAAGTAAATTAGTTTTAAAGTTGAATAGATCAAGACAGGCTATTATTACTACGGAGTTGATAGAGATTATAGCCGGCTCTGAGGCGGTGTAGATATAAGACTGTGTCATCCCGTGGTCAAGCCACGGGATGACAAAACAAAAGAAAAAATTATGACAAAAAATATCGGTAAAATTACTCAGATTATTTCAGCGGTGGTGGATGTAAAATTTACGAATAACGGTGAGTTACCGGAAATTTTAAATGCTCTAGAGTGCTATAACGATACACAAAGGATAGTGCTGGAAGTAGCACAACATATAGGCGATGATACGGTGCGTTGTATTGCTATGGATTCTACTGAAGGATTAGTGCGGGGTGTAGAAGTAATAGATACAGGCAGTCCTATTCGTATTCCTGTAGGTACTGAGACGCTTGGGCGTATTATGAATGTTGTAGGTGAGCCGATTGACGGTAAAGGAGACATTAAAAGCTCAAATATTTCTTCTATATATAAGTCTGCTCCTGATTTTACCAATCAGTCAACCGAGCGTAATATATTAGTAACCGGTATTAAAGTTGTTGATTTACTTGCTCCTTATACTAAAGGCGGTAAGATAGGATTATTCGGTGGTGCAGGGGTCGGTAAAACCGTGTTAATTATGGAGCTTATTAATAACGTAGCTAAGGCACATGGCGGTTATACGGTATTTGCAGGAGTTGGTGAGAGAACTAGAGAGGGTAATGATCTTTACCATGAAATGATTGACTCCGGTGTGATTGACCTTGAGAAACCGGAAAATTCAAAAGTAGCTCTTGTTTATGGACAAATGAATGAGTCGCCGGGAGCAAGGGCAAGAGTTGCGTTAAGCGGTCTGACCATTGCGGAAAGTTTTAGAGATATGAATGAGGGGCAAGATGTTTTATTCTTTGTAGATAATATTTTCCGTTTTACTCAAGCAGGTTCTGAAGTATCGGCGTTGTTTGGTAGAATTCCGTCAGCGGTAGGATATCAGCCTACTCTTGCTACTGATATGGGAGAGCTACAGGAGCGTATCACCTCTACTAAGAACGGCTCAATAACTTCCGTGCAGGCTATATATGTACCGGCAGATGATTTAACCGATCCTGCTCCTGCTACTTCTTTCGCACATTTAGATGCTACAACAGTACTTAGCCGTCAGATAGCCGAGCTTGGAATTTATCCGGCAGTTGACCCGTTAGATAGTAATTCTCAGGTACTTGACCCGATGATTGTCGGTGAAGAGCATTATAACGTAGCAAGACAAGTGCAGCAGATTTTACAAACTTATAAATCGTTGCAGGATATCATTGCTATTTTAGGTATGGATGAGCTATCCGAAGAAGATAAACTAACCGTGTCGCGTGCTAGAAAAATACAGCGTTTCTTATCACAGCCTTTCCATGTCGCTGAAGTATTTACCGGAGCTGAAGGCAAATTTGTTAATTTAGCTGATACTATAGCAGGCTTTAAAGGGCTTGTAGAGGGTAAATACGATGATTTACCGGAAGCTGCTTTTTATATGGTCGGAACTATGGACGAGGCTATTGAGAAGGCGAAAACTCTGAAGATGTAGTCATTGTCATCCCGTGGCTTGTACCTGCGGGATCCAGTGAAAGTAGCAATATAGCAAGTTGTTTTTCTGGACCCCGTGGTCAAGCGAACTAGGTGACATTAAGGATAAACCAAAATATGAACGAAACAACTCTAGTCAAAATAATTACTCCTTTAAGTATTGCATTTGAAAAGCAAGCTAAAATGGTAACAATGCCGGGTGAGGAGGGTATGTTTGGAGTGCTGCCGAATCACGCTCCGATGATCGTTAGTTTAAAAGCCGGTTTAGTACAGGTTTATATAGATGATATACACAACCCACAAATTACTTATCTTGTTTCCGGCGGTGTAACCGAAGTAACGGGAAGTTATGTTAATATAGCAACGGAAACTGCTATTAACGTTACAAATTTAAATGAAGCAGAAATAGCAACTAAGCTTCTAGAACTTCAAAAACCTTTATCAGAACAACATTAATTTGTTTGAAAAATCTACGTTTTGGGATAAGGTTTAAGGTGTCATGCCGTGACTTGATCACGGCATCCAGCAATTTAAGCTTATTATATTGCTTTGATGTTTTTACTGGATCCCGTGGTCAAGCCACGGGATGACAATAGGAAAACCAATTCACGCAATCAAGTGAGAAACAAATGTCAAAAGTGCATAATTTAGAATATCTTAAAGAACTATCAATTGATAATACTGCCTACAAAATTTACGATATAAATAAAGCGGCAAGCGATATCGAACTTCCCTTAAAAAAGCTTCCATATAGTTTAAGAGTGTTATTTGAGAATGTATTACGTTCTAATGGTTCAAAACAAAACTTACTTGTATTTAAAGAATGGCTAAAAACTAAAAAATCTGATGCGGAAATAGATTTTATGCCGGCAAGAGTTTTGATGCAGGATTTTACTGGTGTGCCTGCTATTGTAGACTTGGCTGCTATGCGTGATGCGATGAAGAAAATAGGAGGCGATCCGTTAAAAATTAACCCGCTTATTCCTGTTGATTTGGTAATAGACCATTCCGTAAGCGTTGATTCTTATGCAGCTAAGGATTCATTCGATAAAAACGTACAGATGGAAATGAAACGTAATATAGAGCGTTATGCATTTCTTAAATGGGGGCAGCAGGCATTTAATAATTTTAAAGTAGTGCCGCCTGGTACGGGTATTTGTCATCAGGTAAATTTAGAATATTTAGCAAAAGTCGTGTGGCATAAAGACGGACTTGCTTACCCTGATAGTTTAGTTGGAACTGATAGCCATACAACCATGGTAAACGGGTTATCGGTGCTTGGTTGGGGAGTTGGCGGAATAGAAGCAGAAGCTGCAATGCTTGGACAACCTCTTACTATGATTCTACCGGAAGTAATTGGGGTAAAACTAACAGGAAAATTAACAGGCATAGCTACAGCAACCGATTTAGTTTTAACCGTTACCGAGATGCTACGGAAAAAGAAAGTAGTAGGTAAATTTGTTGAGTTTTTCGGTGAGGGGCTAAAAAATCTAACGATTGCCGATCGTGCTACCATTTCTAATATGTCGCCTGAATACGGTGCTACTTGTGGCTTTTTCCCGATTGACCAAGAAACTATAAAATATTTAGAGCTAACAGGTAGAGAAAAAACGCAAATCAAATTAGTAGAAAAATACGCAAACGAGCAGAATCTTTGGTATGATTTTGAGCATGAGGCAGAATATACCGAAATTTTAGAGCTAGATTTATCGAAAGTACAAAGTTCACTCGCCGGTCCAAAACGCCCGCAAGATAGGGTAAATCTAAATGATGTAGCAAGCAGTTTTAAACATGAATTACCAAATTTTGCTTTAGAAAATAAAGACATTGATAAAAAGTATGTTGTAGCAAATCAGAATTACGAAATCGGTAACGGCGATGTGGTAATTGCAGCAATTACTAGCTGTACTAATACTTCTAATCCTAGCGTGATGATTGGTGCAGCACTTCTTGCTAAAAAAGCACTAGAACAAAGATTAAAGGTAAAGCCTTGGGTTAAAACTTCTCTTGCTCCGGGTTCAAAAGTCGTAACGGAATATTTGAAGCTTAGCGGTCTTGATAAATATTTAGATGAATTAGGGTTTAATCTAGTAGGTTATGGCTGCACTACTTGCATCGGTAATTCCGGACCTCTAAATCCGGAAATAGAGGAAACTATTAACAAAAACGGGCTAGTCGTTGCTTCTGTTTTATCTGGTAATAGGAATTTTGAAGGGCGAATTAATCCACTTACTAAAGCAAGCTATCTCAGTTCGCCTATTTTAGTAGTAGCATATGCACTTAGTGGCACTCTTAATATAGATTTAAATAATCAGCCGATAGGAAAAAATATTTATTTAAAAGATATTTGGCCAAGCAAAGAAGAGATAGATGAAGTTATTGCAAATTCAATTAATGCCTCTATGTTTATAGAAAAATATTCCGATATATTTAGCGGAACGAAAGAGTGGAAAGATTTACAGATTACAACTAGCTCTACTTATAACTGGAATAAGAACAGTACCTATATTAATAATCCGCCTTATTTTGAGGATATAGGCAGCAAGAATAATATAAAAGATATAAAATCTGCAAAAATTCTAGCAATTTTCGGTGATTCTATTACTACCGATCATATTTCGCCGGCAGGAAGTATTAGTAAAACCAGCCCTGCTGCTAAATATTTAACGGACCATCATATAGAGCCTCTAGATTTCAACTCTTACGGATCACGTAGAGGGAATCATGAAGTGATGATGCGTGGCACATTTGCTAATATCCGCATAAAAAACGAAATGTGTAAGGGAGTAGAAGGCGGCTTTACTATAAACCAATTAAGTAGTACGCAGCAAACTATTTACGATGCGGCTATGGACTATAAAGCTAATGATGTACCTGTAGTGATTTTTGCCGGTAAAGAATATGGTAGCGGTTCGTCTAGAGATTGGGCGGCAAAAGGTCCGCAATTGCTTGGAGTAAAGGCAGTGATTGCCGAGAGCTTTGAGCGAATACATCGTTCAAATTTAGTTGGTATGGGTATTTTACCGCTAACTTTTACCGGCAATAATACAAGATTAGATTTAAAGTTAGACGGTTCGGAAACTATTGATATTATAGGCTTAACTGAACAAATAAAGCCTTATAATCCTGTTAAATGCGTGATAAAAAAACAAACTGGCGAAACAAGAACAATCGATTTGATATTGCAAATATTTACGGATAATGAGATAAATTATATAAAGCACGGCAGTATTATGCATTTTGTGGTAGAGAGTTTGAAAGGATAGGGGCATTGTTGTACGGGGCGGGTCGTTTATGTCATTCCTGCGAAAGCAGGAATCTAGTCACAACTAATGTCATCCCGCGACTTGATCGCGGGATCCAGTTAAAAATACTAAAATTATTAGTATTTTTAGTTGTTTTTTGGATACCGTGGTCAAGCCACGGTATGACATAAAAAAGTACTGGATTCCTGCTTTCGCAGGAATGACATCCAACACTTTTCTCGAGCCACGCAGGAACGACATAAAAAGGAAAAACATATGGACAAGCATCTTAAAGAATATACCGAGAGCGGTAAGAAAAACTTAATTGTAGTATATATATTATATTTATGCGGGATAGTAGCACCTATATTACCATTAATAGGGGTATTTTTTGCATATCTCAATAAAGATAAAGGTGATAATTTTGCAGTTAGTCATTATATGTTTTTATTTCGTACTTTTTGCCTTGGGGTACTTGGGTGGATTGTATGTTTCATATTTACGTTTATCATTATTGGAGTAGTACTATACTTTGCACTTGCTGTTTGGTATGTACTTCGTGTTGCCATCGGTTTTAAATATATGATAGAGGATCAGGCATACCCAAACCCTATAACTTATTGGATTAAATAAGATGATAAAACTGAACGTAGACGGCTCTGAAATAGAAGTATCAGAAGGTAGCACCGTTTATCAAGCCTGTACACAAGCAGGTAAAGAAATTCCTCATTTTTGTTATCATGAGCGTCTAAAAATCGCCGGTAATTGCCGTATGTGCTTGGTTGAAATGGAAAAATCACCCAAGCCTATAGCTTCTTGTGCAATGCCGGTAAGTAACGGTATGGTTATTCACACCGATACGCCTATGGTAAAAAAAGCACGTGAAGGGGTGATGGAGTTTTTACTTATTAACCATCCTCTAGATTGCCCTATTTGTGATCAAGGCGGTGAGTGTGATTTGCAGGATCAGGCTTTTAGATACGGTAAAGGTACTAATAGATTTCATGAAAATAAGAGATCTATTAAAGATAAATATATGGGACCGCTGATTAAAACAGCGATGACTAGATGTATACAATGTACAAGATGTATTAGATTTGCAAATGATATAGCCGGAATAGAAGAAATGGGAGCTATCCATCGTGGCGAGCATATGGAGGTAATTTCATATTTAGAGCAAACGCTCGATTCCGAAATATCCGGTAATATGATAGATATTTGTCCGGTAGGTGCTTTAAATTCCAAACCTTATGCTTTTAAAGCTCGTAAATGGGAACTAAAACATACTGCTAGCATTGGCGTACATGATGCTGAAGGTTCCAATATTCGTATAGATAGTAGAAGCGATGAGGTAATGAGAATATTACCTCGTGTTAATGAAGAAATAAATGAAGAGTGGCTTTCAGATAAAAACCGTTTTAGTTATGACGGTTTGAAATATCAGCGTTTAGATCGCCCTTATATCAGAAAAAACGGTAAGTTAGTAGAAACCAGCTGGAACGAAGCTTTAAAAACGATAGCAGATAAAATTAAATCTATAAAACCGGAGAAAATTGCAGCTATTGCAGGTGCTCTTGCTTCTGTTGAAGCAATGTTTATATTAAAAACATTACTGCAAAAGCTTGGCTGTAATAATTATAGCGTTAATCAGTTTAACTATAAAATAGATACAAACGAGCGAGGAAACTACTTATTTAATACAACTATTGCCGGCGTAGAAAAGGCTGATTTATGTTTACTGATCGGAGCGAATCCAAGACAGATAGCTCCGGTATTAAACAGCAGAATAGGCATGCGAGTACGTGCCGGCTCATTAAAAGTAGTGCGGATAGGCGAAGGGCATAATCAAACTTATAAAATTCAAGATTTAGGAAGTGATATTAAGATTATTGAGGAACTAGCCATTGGTACTCATGAGTTTACGAAATCCTTAAAAGCAGCAAAATATCCGATGATTATAGTGGGTGACGGCGTATATGCAAGAGATGACGGATATGCTATATTGTCGCTTATTCATAAGATAGTGGCTGAATATAATATTATGCGTGATGATTGGAAGGGCTTTAATATATTGCATAACCATGCTTCTATAGTCGGCGGTCTTGACATCGGTTTTAATAATCCTATTAAGCTTGAAGAGTTAGAACTCACTTACCTACTTGGAGCTGATGAACTCCCATTTGATAAGCTAAAATCGGCTTTTATAATATATCAAGGACATCATGGGGATGCAGGTGCTGCGAATGCTGATGTAATTTTACCTGCGGCTGCTTATACAGAGCAGAGCGGAATTTACGTAAATTTAGAAGGAAGACCTCAAATAGTGGAAAAAGCAGTATCGCTTGTAGGAACAGCTAAAGAAGATATAGAAATTATTAAAGAGCTTGCCGGTTATCTGAAAATAGATATCGGAATGAGTGATTTACAAGAAGTAAGAGTAAGGCTTGCTAAAGAATATAAGATATTTGCTAATATTGATAAAATTGTAGAGAGTAAATTTGCTAAATTTAGCTCTAAAGATAAGTTATCAAAAGAGCCTATAACTACAGAACCTATTAATTATTATATGACTGATGTAATTAGTAAAAACTCGGTCACTATGGCTAAGTGCATAGAGGCTAAGGAAGCAAGAGGAAATTGTCATCCCGCGACTTGATCGCGGGATCTAATAATTAAAAATAAACATGAAAGAATACTATGTTTATATACTTTCAAATAAATATGACGATACTTTATATATCGGCGTTACTTCTGATATTATAAAACGTGTTTGGCAACATAAACAAAAAATAATAAAGGGATTTACTACAAAATATAATTTAGATAAATTAGTTTATTTTGAACAGTTTAATGATATTAATCTAGCAATTAGTCGTGAGAAACGCTTAAAAGAATATAAAAGAAAATGGAAATTAGATTTAATAGAAGCTAACAACCCTAATTGGTATGATTTATATGAAGATATTATAAAATAATTTTGCTTAGATCCCGCGATCAAGTCGCGGGATGACAATCAAATAACATTATGACAGAACTCTTTTTTGAATATATTTTCCCGTTAATTATAATCGCTCTAAAGGTGGTGGCGATCACTATCCCTTTAA
The DNA here is from genome assembly GCF_964026485.1 of Rickettsia endosymbiont of Villa modesta. Taxonomy (NCBI): domain Bacteria; kingdom Pseudomonadati; phylum Pseudomonadota; class Alphaproteobacteria; order Rickettsiales; family Rickettsiaceae; genus Rickettsia; species Rickettsia endosymbiont of Villa modesta. The sequence continues at coordinate 143,151 of NZ_OZ032157.1, forward strand.
TTTTATGCGTTGCGTATTTAACATATGCAGAACGTCGTGTTATTGGATTAATGCAGCTACGACGTGGACCGAATGTCGTGGGTCCGTTTGGATTACTTCAGCCTATTGCTGATGCGGTTAAGCTTTTATTCAAAGAGCCGATAATTCCAACCAATTCCGATAAAATATTATTTATTTTAGCACCGATGATAACTTTTATATTAAGTTTAATCGGCTGGGCAGTTATACCTTTTGCAAAGGGCGTAGTTCTTGCAGATATTAATGTCGGTGTTTTATATATTCTTGCTATATCTTCTTTAAGCGTTTACGGCATTATTATTGCCGGTTGGGCTAGTAACTCAAAATATGCCTTCCTTGGTGCTATACGTTCCTCGGCCCAAATGATTTCTTATGAAGTATCGATGGGACTAGTTATTATTACCGTGCTACTTACTACCGGTACTCTCAATTTAAGTGGGATTATTGAAGCACAAAGAACAATGCTGTGGTGGATTGATTTAATGCTACTACCTATGGGTGTCGTATTTTTTATCTCGGTGCTTGCCGAAACAAATAGATTGCCTTTTGATTTACCTGAAGCAGAATCGGAATTAGTAGCCGGCTATAATGTTGAATATTCCTCTATGGGATTTGCTTTATTTTTTCTAGGTGAATATGCTAATATGATATTAGTTAGTGCAATGACTACGACTTTCTTTTTAGGAGGTTACTTACCGCCGTTTAATATATCATGGTTAGATTGTATTCCGGGGTTCTTCTGGTTTGTATTTAAGGTCGGATTCTTATTGTTCTGCTTTTTATGGATTAGAGCAACCTTGCCGAGATATCGTTATGACCAATTAATGAGACTCGGCTGGAAAGTATTTTTACCTCTAACTTTATTTTGGGCGGTGTTAGTGTCGAGTGTGCTTTTTTACACTGATAATTTGCCTGGTGTTTAGAGGGGGAGAGTATCATTGCTCTACATTGTCATCCCGTGGCTTGACCACGGGATGACAGGTATTTTTTTAATATTATGATAAACTATTTAAAATCATTTTTTCTATATGAGATAATAAGGGGAATGGCTTTGACTTTAAAGTATTTCTTTAAGCCCAAAGTTACCATAAATTATCCTTATGAAAAAAGTCCTGTTAGTCCTAGATTTAAGGGTGAGCATGCACTGCGTCGCTATGAAAACGGTGAAGAGCGTTGTATTGCTTGTAAACTTTGTGAGGCAATTTGTCCGGCACAAGCGATAGTGATTGAAGCGGATGAACGAGATGACGGCAGTAGACGTACCACTCGTTATGATATAGACATGACAAAATGTATTTATTGCGGGTTATGCCAAGAAGCTTGCCCTGTAGATGCGATAGTTGAAGGTCCTAATTTTGAGTTTGCAACTCTAACTCATACGGCACTTATTTACGATAAAGAAAGATTACTGCAAAACGGTGACAAATGGGAGCAGGCACTCGCTAATAAGCTACATAAGGATTATGAATATAGGTAATTATAGTTATAGTACCGGATAGTTTTTGAAAAAGCTCTCGATGTCATCCCTGCGAAAGCAGGGATCCATCATAAAGCGAGATTTTAAAAAAATCTTGGTTTTAAAGATTTTTTTAATTAGATTATCTTTTTAAAATAAAGCTTCTAAAAGCTTTATTTTAACTGGGTTCCTGCTTTCGCAGGAATGACATAGAGTAAAAACGATCCAGTACTATAGAATTACACAAGCGTTACTATATCTTTAACCGGCATAACGGTTATATTGCTTCCTAATTGATATCTTTTTTTACCTGGATATATAACAAATAATTCATCTAATTTTAAATAGTCTATGGCTTTATACATCGAAGAAGTAAGAGTAGGAGCATCGCTAAATTTAAACTCAAAACCCAGCTTTAGACCCTTATGTCTTATAAATAAATCTAGTTCTCCTTCTTGATGTATCCCCCAGTAATAACAATCCTCACTGCGTTTATTAAAAATGCGTATTATTTGCTCTAGAGCAAATCCTTCAAAGCTTGCTCCTAGTTTTGGATGTCTTAATAATTGCTCAGGTGAATAAATATCAATTAAATGATGAAATATTCCTGAATCAGTAAAATATATTTTAGGTCGTTTTTTCTGACGTTTGGAAATATTTTCAAACCAAGGATATAATTGACGCACCATAAAAGTACCTGATAAAATATCTAGATAATTTTTGACGGTATGGTCACTCACTCCTAAAGACTTCCCAATTTCAGAAGCATTAAAAATATTTCCGTGATAATGAGCAAGCATAGTCCAAAAACGACGTAATGTAGCAGGCGGAATAGAGAAGCCAAGGTTTGGAATATCTTGCTCTAGAAAAGTCCTAATATATTGTTCTAACCAATCAAAGCCTGTTTTTGGATAGAGATAACAATTTGGAAATCCACCGAATAGATGTAATTGTTCTACATTATCTACTTCTAATAAAGAAAAAGGATGCACTTCTATATAAGCTATTCTGCCTGCAAGTGTTTCTGACGATTGTCTAATTAAATCTTTTGAAGCACTACCGAGTATTAAAAAACACTGCTCTGTATCTTTATCAGCTAGAACTCGCAAAATAGGAAATAAATCCGGTAATCTTTGAATTTCATCAATAATAATTAAGCCTTTTTTACTTTCAAGAGCTATATAAGGATTTTCTAAAGCAGCTAAATCTCTTATATCTTCCAAATCAAAAAAATGTATTTCTTTTTGTCCTTTCGCAAATTGACGGGCTAAAGTAGTTTTGCCGCATTGCCTTGGTCCTAAAAGAGCTACAATTTTATGACTTAAAAATTGTGTTGTTATCTTTTCTAAATAATGAGGGCGTTTAACAATAGCTTTCATAAATTATAATTTTATCTTTGAGAAGATTATACCATGAAATCTCGAACTTTGCATTCGAAATTTCATATATCCAGCTGTAATGTCTGTGCAGATTTTATGGAATTTTCTAGGTGAGAGGATAGAAGAACAATACCTCCGCTATTTGCTTTCATAACAATTAAATTATTTAGCAAATCTCTATTTTCTTTGCTTAAATTAGTTTCAACTTCATCAAGTAGCCATAAGTCAGATTGGCAGGCAATAAGCCTTGATACGGCTACGACTTTCTGCATTCCGCTAGATAGACTATAGCATTTTTCATCTAATAAATCTTGTAATTTAAAGTAATGAATAGCGGCGTATAGAGTTTCGGCAGAATTATAAATTTCCGACCAAAATTTTAGATTCTCCAAAACAGTCATTTCGAGTTTTAGACCTAGATTATGACCGATATAATTGCAGTATGGTTTAGGGATATTGTGGATATTACTATTTTTATAGTAGATATTACCGCTACTCGGTTGCATAATCCCTGCTATCATTCGCAGTAGTGAGCTTTTACCGCAACCATTAGCTCCTTTTATATAGGTGATAGAAGAAGGAAGAAAAGTGATACATAGATCAAATAAATTTCTTTGTTCTAGATTAAATTGTAATTGATGAAGTGATAGCATGTTTTTGTTACTATGTCATTCCCGCAGAAGCGGGAATCCAGTAAAACATATAGAATTTTTATATGCTTTTTATTAAATATATAATTTTTGTACCAATACTGTAAGTTGTTTTTTTCTGGATTCCTGCTTCCGCAGGAATGACATTGCAACACTAAATTTAATTTTCATGATGCTCTTCTGGTGTAGCCCCAGTTAATTCTGTATTATCTTGTTGATTATTATCGCCTTTAAGTTTGGCTTGAGCATCATTTTAATGCGTCTTTGTGACGAGATGCATTAGGCTTAAGAGCTTGACTTATCTCTGTACCTACCAACTTATTAGCTTCTTGACCTATATCTCTAGTTGCTTCATCTAATTTTTTATTTATTTTTCCTATTTCTTTTAACATATAGACTTCAATTTTAAGTTCTATAATTAGAGTAGCATTTATATTTTTTGTAAGCAATTAAAATTTAACCAATAAATTCTCCACCGATAAACGAAATACGTTTAAAATAGAACTGGGCATTAGACCAAAGTAAATAATCAATAATATTAAAGGAGCTATTGAGATTATTTCATATTTATATAAATCTCTGAAATGCATAATTTCTTTATTGGTAATTTCACCAAGCATAACTTCTGTATATAATTTCAGCATATAAACTGCCCCAAGGATTATGCCGAGAGCCGCTATAAAGGTTGCTATTACGTTCACCTTATAAATCCCAAGCAAGCTTAAAAATTCTCCGATAAATCCGCTAGTTCCGGGTAGCCCAACAGAACCAAGCATTGCAATCATAAAAAATGTGGCAAGCACTGGCATTTTACTTGCTACACCGCCGTATTTAGCTATTTCTTTGGTGTGCAATCTTTCATATAAAGTACCGACTATTAAGAATAGGCATGAGGAAATCACGCCGTGGCTAAGCATCTGAAATATTGCTCCGCTAACTCCGGCTTCAGTAAAGCTAAAAATACCTATCGTAACATATCCCATATGTGCAATTGATGAATAGGCTATCATCTTCTTCATATCTTTTTGAGCAAGAGCAACAAGGGACGCATATATTATAGCAATAACGCTAAGGTAAATTACATAAATTGCAAATTCTTGTGATACACTTGGAAATAGCGGTAGTAATACTCTTAAAAAACCGTAGCCGCCGAGTTTTAGCAAGATACCGGCAAGTATAACAGAGCCACTGGTTGGAGCTTGTACGTGTGCATCGGGTAACCAAGTATGAAATGGAATCATAGGAATTTTAACGGCAAAAGCAATAAATATAGCCCACCATAAAATTTGCTGAGCAAATAACGGGATGTTATAGGTAAGTTCAGAAATATAGGTTAAATCAAAACTATGAATTTTGCTATAAATATAAATTAATGAAAGTAGGAAAAATACCGAACCAAAGAAAGTATATAAGAAGAATTTAAGAGCCGCATATATTCTATTCTCACCTCCCCAAACGCCGATAATAATATACATCGGCACTAATATTGCTTCAAAAAAGAGATAGAATAATAATAAATTTACTGAGGTAAATGCCCCTATACAAAAAGATTCCATTAATAAAAAACATACTAAATATTCTTTAATATATTTTTTAACGGTAAATAAGCTTCCGATTATACAAATAAGAGTAAGAAAAGAAGTTAGAGCCACAAAAAATATTGATATACCGTCAACACCAACATGAAATTCAAGCCCGATTTTATCAAGCCAAGCGTAGCGTTCAACAAATTGATAAGCGGGGTTTGAGGAGTCAAACTCTATTAAAATATAAATAGTTGAGATGAATGTTAAAACAGAACTAAGTACTGCAACATACATTACATATATCGCTTTATCTGCCTTTTTACTTTGACTAATAAACAGCAAAATATATAGCACGCTTATTAGTGGCAGGAAAATACTGATAGATATAATAGGTAATTCTAACATTCTTTTAAGATTTGATGAGTTTTTTTAGTAGTATATATCATTCTTGCGTGGATCGAAAAACGCATTCGGTGTCATACCGTGGCTTGACCACGGTATCCAAAAAAGAACTAAAAATACTAATAATTTAGTATTTTTAACTGGACCCCGCTACAAGCTCGCGGGGTGACAAAAGTGCTGGATACCGTGGTCAAGCCGCGGTATGACACTAAAAACCTTTCCAAACGAAAACGCTAATTACAACAACAATAAACGATACAATATACAAAGCATAATTAAAAACATATCCTGTTTGTGTTTTACCAGTAAGAACGCTAAAGCAATTAACAACTCGTGAAAAACCGTTTGGTCCAAAACGATCGATTATTTTCTGATCGCCAAGATAAAATAAAGAAGCTAAACAGTTAATAGGTTTCACAATTAAGAAATTATATATTTCGTCGAAGTAATATTTATTTCTTAGTATGTTGGATATAAATGCCATACCGTGACCCAACCACGACATCCAGCCTTTTTTAATATTTTTGCTGGATTCCCGCTTTCGCGGGAATGACATAGAAGAAGATGGATATGACATAATAGTACTTGACTTATATAAGTAAATACCAATAACAATCCCAACTACGCCGACAACCATAGGTAATAATTTTATATATAAAGGCGGGTGGCTAATTAGTAGTTTATAAATATGTAAATTAAATAGACTTTCATGGAAATAGCCGTTTGGTTTGTCCATAGAAAGTAAATAATAGCCGATCATACCGCTAAAAAAGCTCCCAGCGACAAGTAATATAAGAGGATTATTCATTATTTTAGCCGGTTCATGGGCATGCTCAAAAACATCTTTTTCTAGCTTAGTTTTACCATGAAATACCAACATAATAATCTTCATTGAATAAATAGCGGTAAGTATTGCTGCCGCTATCCCAAAAATGAACATAAACGAGCCGCTACTATAGGCTGCTTCTAAAATCGAATCTTTAGAGTAAAACCCTGCCAAAGGATAAATACCTATCAATGCAAGTGAGCCGATTAAGAAATTTCCGTAAGTTACCGGCATTTTATTTCTTAAATCACCCATTTTAAAAATATCCTGCTCATGAACTGCATGTATTACACTGCCGGCTGATAAGAATAATAAGGCTTTAAAAAAGGCATGAGTTACTAAGTGAAATATCCCGCTATTATAGGCAGATACCCCGCAAGCCATAAACATATAACCAAGCTGACTACAAGTTGAGTAAGCAATAATCTTCTTAATATCGCTTTGCATAATAGCAATGCTTGCGGCAAAAAGACAAGTAACACCGCCTATTATTGTAATAAACTGTAGAACTAAAGGGCTATATTCAAACAAATATGAGCAGCGTGCTACTAAGAATACTCCTGCCGTTACCATGGTTGCCGCATGAATAAGTGCAGATACTGGAGTCGGTCCTTCCATCGCATCAGGCAGCCATACATGTAAACCGATCTGTGCAGATTTACCCATACAGCCGATAAATAATAACAAGCAAATAACATCTAGAATAGAAAATTGTAAAAATATTTTTGTATTAGATAATAACTCTGCAGATGAAAATACATCTTTGTAATTTGCCGAACCACAATAAACAATAATCGTTATTACGCCTAAGATAAAAGCAAAATCGCTGGCTCTATTAGTTATAAAAGCTTTAATCGCTGCTTTATTGGCGGATTCTTTTGAATACCAAAAACCAATTAGTAAATATGAGCAAACGCCGACGCCCTCCCAACCGAAAAATAACTGTAAGAAATTATCAGCTGATACTAGCATTAACATAAAGAAAGTGAACAAAGAAAGGAAAGACAAGAAGCGTACAATTCCCTTATCCTCCGCCATATAGCCAAGCGAGTAGATATGCACGACGCTAGATACCCATATTACGGCTATGAACATTATGCTAGTGAGCTGATCGATATAAATCGACCAATTTACTTTAAAAGTTCCAACCTCAATCCATGGTAATAATTTAATATGGATTATATTCCCGTCTAGACCCGCATCGCAAAATATTATTAATGAGAATAAGGCAGATAAAGATAAGAGGCCGGTTGCAATTATTTGAGCTAATTTTTTATCTATTATCTTTACGAATAACCCGTTTATTACGCTAGATGCAAGCGGTAACATGATGATCATTATGGCAAGATTTTGATACATCTTATCCCCTCATCTGATTAATGTCAGTGATTTCAATTGAGCCTTTATTACGGAAATATATTAGTAATATCGCAAGCCCTATTGAGGTTTCGGCAGCTGCTACGGTTAAGATTATAATACTAAAAATTTGTCCTGATAATTCTTGCATATATATAGAAAATGCAACAAAATTTATGTTAACTGCAAGCAGCATTAACTCAATGGACATTAATATATTGATAATATTTTTGCGATGCATAAATAATCCAAACATCCCAATAGTAAAAACTAAGCTGCTTAAGATTAAATAATGATTAAGCGAAATATATTCATTCATATTTAATATTCTCGACCCCTTTATTTAGAGTAGGCTTTGTCATCAATACAACATTACTTTTATTATGGGAGAGTTGCTTTGTAATACCTTGATGTTTTACTCCCTCACGCTTCTTTAGCGTTAATGTAATACATGCAATCATAGCGACAAATAAAATAAGCCCCGCCATTTGAAACGGTAGCATAAAATCGGTGTAAAGCACGTTACCTATTGCTTTAGTATTTGAGATACTATTTATTATGGCAAACGATACCTCCGAACTGAAATTAATATTTTTAGTGCCAAGTAAAATAATTGTTACTAAATCAGCAAACATTATTAGAGCTATAAAAATACTTAAAGCAAGATTTTCTTCTAACTGTGTTATTGTCTGATTAAAATGCATATCTAGCATCATTATCACAAATAAGAATAATACTGCTACAGCTCCAACATAAATCACTATCAGCATCATAGCTAAAAATTCTGCTCCAAGCAAAATCATAAGTCCTGCACCGTTGATAAATGCAAAAATTAACCATAATACCGAATATACGGAATTTTTGCTTAAAACAACGCATAAGCTGCTGATAGTTATTAATGTTGCAAATAAATAAAAAAATATGAACATGAGTTATTTTGTGTTTTTGAGTACCGCTTACATCGTCATCGATGTCATTCCTGCGAAAGCAGGAATCTAGAAAATAACCTTAATATAAATCATATTTGACAAAGTAAACCTATAAAAACTTGTTTTTATAGGTTTTACTGGATTCCCGCCTACGCGGGAATGACATAAAACGATCCATGCAACAATGCTTACAGTCGCTCGCAATGACGAAATATATATTACACCAACAAAGCATTAGAAGAAAATTTCTTGATCATCGGAGTAAATAAGCTTTCTAGTTCTTTGCGTATTTCTTCTTTATTTTCTACTTTTTGACCTTCTTTACTTAAAGTTAATTCGCCTTTTTCTACATGACCAAGTACAGCCTCAATGATTGCTTTTTTATCATGTTTACCGTCCATATATCTAAGTGCAAACTTCTCAAAGAAATTAACGCCGATCGGTTCATGTTTTAAATTTGTAACCCACATAGAAGGTGTATGGGTTGCTTGATGTATCACCATTTTTGTTGTTTTAGGCTTATCAAGCTCAGGGTTATTTCGATGCTTCTGATTTGTAATACTAATATAACCTTGTAGTACTAGCTTCATTGCATTATTTAAAAGCTCAGCTTTGATTTCGTTTAATTTAGTATTATGTAGCTTTTTATTGGCTTCAGAGGTTATTTTCTCAAAGCTTAACGGATTATTTAGATTCTCGCTGAAAGTGTATAAAATAGCTTTCATGTAAGGCGAACTAGTTGTTAAATTAGAATCTTTATTACCGTTTAAGAAGAATTTTAAGGCTTCGGAAGCATTATTAAGATCTACTTCTTTAATCGGCTTTTCAGGCACTATATTAAAGATTATATTAAATTTCGTTATATCATCATTATTAATATTTCTATTAATTTTCATATCACTATGACATAGTAAAGTGCTTCTAAAACGACGATTCGTAATGAAATCCATATATTGTTCAGTTCTAACTATATCGTTCACCGCTTTTAACTGCTCTACTACTTTTGGCGGCATATTACCAAGATACATAGTCGAAAGATTACAATCGGCTAAATATTGTAAATTGTGCTTTCTTGCTTCATTCATAAATTCATGAAAATAGAATTGAGCATTTTCTTCTTCGAGATGATCATGACGTAAATAGTGATCGGTTTGTTTAGCAAGCAGCCCTGCTTCGGTTTTTAATACTTCTGCATAAGGAGTTTTAGAGTTTTCTAAGCTATCCTTAACAAATTCTAGTAACAATCTAGATTGAGCTATTCTATCACGTACATTTGCAAATGAGCTAGAATGATACATCATCATATCTCTAATAGTACGGACCATATTCCAGCCAGGGAGGGTATTATAGCTAATATATGCTATTCCGTTTGGACTAAGATTTTTATTACAAACTTCAAAAATTTTATCTCTAACGGTTTTTGGTACCCAAGAAATTACGCCATGGCAAATTATATAATCAAACTTACCGAAAGAATCATCAATATCGGTTATCGAACAATGATGGAACTCTATATTTTTTAATCCTAGTTCTTTAACATTTTTATTTGCTTCGTCAATTTGTACCTTAGACAAATCAACCCCAACAAAATGAGCTTTTGGATAAAGAACTGCATGTGGTATTAAATTACCCCCTGCTGCACAACCAAGCTCTAATATTTTTGCATTCTCGACTTCAGGAGCATTCACACCGAAAAGAGTTGCAAGTGTACTTAAGTGATAAGGATTTGTAAGAGCATATGGGTAGCTTTCATACGGTACTTCATCATAAGTGTTATGATTTGAAACCGCACCATTCAGAACAGGCTTGGTAGTTTTTGCTGTCTTATCATGAGCGTTAGGGGTAGAAGAAGAGTTAGTAGTTTTTGAGGACATATTTTTTCCTTATATAGTTGGATTATTCGTGTCATCCCGCGGCTTGACCGCGGGATTTTGTATCACAGGCTGTGTCCTGAGATCCCGGGGGCAAGCCACGGGATGACATTGCAGCTTTCATATAAATATTTCACAGAATTCTTAAAATGGCAATCTATAAGTAAATCCTACGCCAAATTCTCCAACGGCTATAGTTTTTTTTGATAGGATTTGCCGGCACGAATTGTCCTGTTTTCATATCAAGCGTATCATAATTAATTCTTACTCTATATGCTATATGCCGTTTGTAATTTTGCGGTTGCATCAATACTTAAATTTGAAGTTACATCTTGTGAGACTCCAAGACCTGCTTGCCACGCAACACAATTTTTATGAGTTCTTCTTACTTTAAAATAATCACCATTTATAACACTCCACCTAGAGGAGGTAGGCTTAACTTTTACTTGTGCTATTCCACCTCCAAGTATTACAAAAGGTGTGAAAGTTTTTATTTTTTCTAAATCATAAATAAGATTTAGCATATATATATTTGATAATACGGTAGTATTACCTGGGGTTTTAGGAATAGTGAGACCATTACTTAAATTTTGCTGAGGTAATACGTAATGCAGACGATATTTAGGTTGATAAGTTGCTGAGAATTCAATAGCTATCTGTGGATATATTATATAGCCTATTTTTCCGCTATACATACTTGATTTTTTTAAAATTATTTCGGTATTTGAGTGTTTATGTCGGAATTTACTAACGACCGGTTCAACTATTCCGCCTTCTGCTCCTATATAGAACCCTGTTTCTTTTGCAAAAGCAATGTTATTAAAAATGATGATAGTAATAAAAAATAATTTTAGTAATTTAGTCATTATAATTGCTTAAAAAATAAAAAAATATTATATACCCCCTTTATTAATGGTCAATCATATTTTTTCTAATTATGGAAGCAATTATACCAAATAGTAATAAAGTAATAGTTACAATGAGCGAAACATATGCCGGAATTGCTATATAATGATGAATAAATATTTTAAAGCCAATAAATATTAAAATTAAAGCCAAAGAATATTTTATATAACTGAAACGTTCTACAATTTCTGCTAAACAAAAGAATAACGCTCTAAGCCCTAAAATAGCAAAAATATTTGAAGTATAAATTATATAAACATCATTAGTAATTGCAAATATCGCCGGTATACTATCTATAGCAAAGACTAAATCTATTGCTTCTATCAGCATTAACGATATAAAAAGGGGAGTAAAATATAGTTTATTATTACGTTTAACAACAAATTTATCCCCTTCAAGATTAGGAGTAATATTTAGATTTTTTACTATTGACTTGTAAATATAAGAATTCTGTATATCAAAAGTTTTATGTGATACATAGAAAGTTTTTATACCTGTAGCAATAAGTATTACGGCAAAAATATATAATAACCAAGCAAATTTATTTATAAGAATAATACCGCCGTAAATCATTATGGCTCTGAATATTATTACGCCTATTATACCAAAAAATAAAATACGATGTTGATATTTCCCGGGAATTTTAAAAAATTGGAAAATAATAGAGATAACAAAAATATTATCAAGGGACATAGCTTTCTCAATGAGAAAGAAAGCATAATATTCACGAGCATGTTCTGCTCCCGTATTATAGTAAACATAGATACCGAATAAACAAGCTATTACAAAATAGAAAAGACTAAAAAGTACGCTTTCTTTAAAGCTTATTACGGTATTTTTTTTGTGTACTATTCCCAAATCGAGAACCAGTAAAGCAGCGATTACCGTATAAAAAATAATCCAACTCATTTATTTATCTCTTCATTTTATATTGCATGTGGAAATATAGCCCCCCACCAAACATAACTCTTAGCTGGAATCTGATAGTATTTTCTCCTTGTTTTAAATAACGCTTTATATCAATCGGTAAGTTCTTAGCTTGTAATGCTTGACCTTGGTCATTTCCATTGTTACAGTACCTTTTCTCATCTAGAGAATTAACGTCAGTGGGGAGGCTAAGTAGCTTTTGGCCGTTGACATATATTAATGTGCAATCATCATACCATAAATCTTTTACTTCAAAATACTCAATATCGTCCATTATTGCATCTAAAGTTACTTTGAATTCTACAGTATGCAATATTGTATTTTCCGGTTTATTTGTTGCCTCTATAAATGCCCCATCCTTTGGAAATGCCATAATGCTCCCCTGTGGTACCGGTTTTTTGTTTAAGATATAGTCACCTATTTTAGTTACCGGATTATAAGGGGTCTCAGGTAATTGACTTGATGGAAAGTCGTTATAACCAACTTTTATAGGCAATCCTGTAGATTCTCTACAGCCGACATTTTGACCTAAAGGTTCAAATTCAACAACTTTTCTATCAAAGTATGAGAAACAATGGCGTTCTAAAGGTTTACTAGGATCAATAACTATCCAATTCGTCGGGCATCTTCCTATTGCAAGTTCACCTATATCGCTTTCATCCCATTCTGCATTACCGTGGGTGCTACCGGAAGGAGCATCAGCTGTGCTAGGAATTTTAGCACAAGTAGGTACTAATATAGGAGCACAAAGATCTAGCTCTTGCCAAGTTTTATCTCTTACATCCTCAGTCTTAGCTTCATATGTCGGTTCAGGAGGAGTGTTCTCATCTCCTTTTGTGTATGTCACTGTATAATATTTTGATTTATCATCTAACGGTACTAATTTTGGTCCTTTGTCAGGTCCTGGCTCGATTCTATCTTTATAATCCCTACTTAAAACACATACTGGAGTATTAGGGCTTTTATTATTAGTATAGCAGTTACTTGGAATATTATTTATATTGCAAGCATAAATAGTAATACCTTCCACTGTTTCTTTTAGAGTACAGCTACTTGTATTTATATCTTTGCTGCATAAACCAAGGTTTGGATATTTAAGGCTATATGTATTTTTAAAATTCTTACAATTTATAGTATTGTTATTGTTTAGTTTAGCAAGTACACAATTTATCGAGTCATTATTGTAACCGGGAATAGGTGATCCATCAGGTAAAGTAGGAATCGGCATAGGATTACAATGTTGGAAATTTTTCGGCATCAAGCAGGCATGTGTTCCACCTTGGATATATTTACCGTTTATATATTCTAAATATTTTAAATATACCGCACTTGAGTCAGGTTTTCCATTGCTATCATAAGGTTCTTTATCGTCTTTATATTTACCGTGAATAGTCAACTGATTTAGAGCATTCTCTCCTGAAAACGGCATAGCAATATATTTATCATTTGTCGGATCTTTTGGTGGATCTTTAGGTATAAACGCAACGGAAGAACTATACTTATAACCGGCAAGCATTACTATACTTTCTGTGTCCGTGGGGTTGGGAGGTGGAGGTCCGGCGTATGCTAACGGTGTTACAAGAGTGCTTGTTTCATCTACAATGTTAATAGTCCCATCTGTTTGTTTCTCTCTTACTTGCACTGAAGCAATGAATTGCGGTTTATAATAAGCATCGATGGCATTGTTATTAGTACAGGTAATTCCGGCATATTGTCTTGAACATTCATAAGCAGCTAGACTATAAGAATGATTTACTCTCGGTACGCAATCTATTAATTGACCGGACTCAAATAAGCAAATATTATTAGGATTTTGCTTATCGTCTTCGGTATTACTAATAGAGACATAAAGTTTTCTATCTTTACCGTTATTGTCTTTTAGGGTGACATCTGTCTTTATAGGTATTAAGCTATTTGTATCTTGCCCTTGTATCTTAGGAAACTTTACGCTTACATCCTTAAATTCGCCTATATTAACTCCCCATACTTTTTGGCAGGTAGTTGAACTAGAACTTGGACAGTCCGGTATATCCTCTATGTAATAATCGCTAGGTGTTTCTACATTTCCAATTTTCTGCGAATATACTATTCTAAATCCCTCATTACAACCGTTAGCCGTAACACTACATGGCGTAGAAATTTCTGTATTAATACATGGAGTACCTCCTGAAGTATTCTTACATAATTTAATTAAATCTTTAAAAGCCGTATTAGTATGAGTAATTTTTGCTGAAAGAAAATCTGTATTACGTGGTTCTACACAAGTTTTGAGATCAGAGGTAGAACTCGTGCAAAGCGGAACAAGATTGCTAAAGCTAACACGTATGGTATTATTAACAATATTGTTGTTAACATTTGATACTACACAAGGCGGCAAAGTTGAAGATTGTTTAAATACAGGTTTTCCTTTCTGAATATCCTCTGGGGTATTTTTTATGCTACATATATTATTAGCCTTAGCATTAATACTAATATAATCTAAATTTGGACAATATGGCGGTGGAAAAGGTCCTAAAGGTAATTGTACACAACCAAAAGAATAGCTATCTACAGAACCGTTTAATGATCCAAGTTTTTCAATAACTGTTATTATTAAACTAGGGAAAAAATTAAAAACCTCTCCTATTGCGTTAAGTATTGATTGAAGTACTTTTATAAATTCTGAATCTTGATCTATCATACCAAGAAGCTGCCCTAATAAACTTGGTAAACTTGCTCCTTTTACCGTTTCAACTAAAAATTTTAATACTTTTGCAATAGGACTAAGTTCGTTAGTTTGATGAAGAGGTTGACGATTAGGATTCCAGTCCATCGGATCAAGATGTACACCAGAATCTGAAACAAGGTTAACAAGTCCAGGGTCGCTATAAGCACAAAGTTTAGGAGATTTTAAAGTAACTATTTTTCCGTCTACACCTATTATCTTATTATCAGTTTCTGTATAACCGACTTTATTGAGATGTACTCCATCGGTATAACCTGGATCTGCAGGGGAAGGTGTGGCATTTATTCCGGGAGGTGGAGGCATATCCGGTACGGCAACTCTAGCACAGACTCTAGTTAGAGGTAGACCGTAACCTGTAGGCCATAATACACATTCTCCATCCCAATTTAAGGTGGAGTTTTGATTCCAACAAGCTGCGGCATTACAGCTTTGAACTCTAATACGAATTTTTGGAGTAAAGTAACTACTATCAGGGGCTTCTTCCGCACATCTATTAAGTAAAAAACCGATAAATGTACCTGGGTAATCAAATTTTAATAAACAAGTATCATTATCGCGACCGTCGCTTTTATTCCAAGGAGGACATAATGTGTCTGGTTTAAAGGGGCCTCTTTTTACTTCATTTTTGCTGCCTCTATTCCAAGTTTCCGTTCTATCGCTTTGTCCGCAATTACAGGGATCGCTAAGACAATCGGCTATATCACCCCAAATAGATGCCTGCACATTAAATGAGAAAAATGAAAATAAGAAAAGTAGTAAATATTTTTTTAACACTTTGAGTATTCTTTATGTTCGTTGTTTTGTTGTCATTGTGAGAAAGCATTGCCCGTGTGGACCGATTTTCCGTCATTGCGAGCGACTGTAAGGAGCGTGGCAATCTCATGAAATTAAAACTAGATTGCAACAAAGCTTCGCTCCTCGCAAGGCATTGTTGTGTGGACCAATTTCACCTTTGTCATCCCGTGGCTTGACCACGGGATCCAGTTAAAAATACTAATAATATTAGTATTTTTTATCGTTTTTATGGACCCCGTGGACAAGCCACGGGGTGACACATTGGGTTTTATCGGTCCACGCAACAACGCCTCCTCGCAATGACGATTTGGGTATCCACGCATGCAACACCGTCTCGCAATGACCAATGGTTTTAGTAGCTATTCACATCAGTCCGTATTTAACTCATTATATAGGTAATTAATCCAATTATCCGGAGGACCTTGGTGTTGTTCAAGTATTTTGTTATAAATATCCATTTCCTCTTGTCTGCTTGATAAAATACGGACAATTCCTATTAAAGCGGCAATACTTAATTCAGAAGCTATCGATTCATTATCCTTATTAATTAAGAACATTCTTGCAGAAAGTATTAGCTGTGATAATTTTCGTATTTCCGCCTCGCTTAAACCTAAAATTTTATCTAAATCTTCTATTTTAACGTCAGACGGTAGAATAATTTTCGTATTAATTAAATCAAGCCAAGGTTTTATAGTATATTTTGGATATGACTTAAGATAAATAAAATTGAAATTACTGACGAAAATACCGTTATTTTGAGATAAATTAGTATAGATTAAATTTATATTATCATAATAAACTTCAGGTCTGTAAAGTTTATCAAAATTATCGGCAGCAAATATTTTAGGTTTTGTGCCAACTAGGCTTAAATGATAAGTAAAAGCATAAATTACTGCTGCACTAATACTTTGATGTTTCTTTAAATTATTATTAAATTGTTCTAAAAATTTCCTCTCCGTTGGGTAAAATTGTTTAGAAAACGGCTCATCAGAAAGTTTATATAAATTGAACCCTATAACTTTCCCTTCTTCAATGTTAAGAGATGGTCCGTCAAATAACCCGAAATATAATTGTCCTTCGGTAAAAACTTTAAGTTTATCAAGTATTTGTATTCCTCCTTCCTCCTTAAAATCCTCTAATTTTAAAATATCAGAAAAAATACGTTTTTCTTTTTCAATTGATAAAATTTTATTTTTTAATTTCTCTAGAAATGATATCTCTATTTTGCTAAGAGGTGCAATGTAATGACCGCTGATTAATTTTAAAAATTCTAAAATGAAAGCTTGTGATTTTTCTGTATCATCTACTAAAAATGGATTGATAATTTGTTTGTCCGGTTCTAACCATTTGCCTTCTATTGACTCGATAAAAATTTTAGAATCATTCTTATTAGAAATATAAATTATTGTTGGATCGTATTTAGTCGATTCTGATATTAGAAAGTTCAATAATACGGTTTTGCCGGTTTTTTCCGTACCAAAGATGCAAGTATTACCTTTATTCGTTTTATCATGAAAATTCATGAAATATGGAGTACCTTTCTCGGTTCGCAGTAAAGTTATAGCCTTACCCCAAGGATTATATTGATTACCGAGTGTAGTATTATGAAGAGCGGTAAGAGAAGCAATATATTCTACGGATAATGGTGACATTCTGCGGATAAAGGCAAAGTTAGCAGGTAATTGTGACCAAAATATTTGTTCAATATTAAGATCTTCTTTTACATGAATAATACCAAGTTTAAAAAGTTCGGTTGATGCTTTAGCTACGGCTGCATCTAGTTTATTTTCATCTTCTTCTATAACGGCAATTGAAATTTGCTGATTACAAAATTGAAAATCTAAATTAGCTGCATCAAGCTTATTAATCCCTTTATGATTAAGTAAAGTTGGGTCATTAGTAATTTTTAGAATATGATCTTGACCACGCAATTTGGATATTACTTGTTTTTTGCTAACAAAGTAAAATATTTCAGTTATTATTAATTCAATCGGTAACTGTAAAAATTTATCTAGTGTATTAGAAGGAGTTTCTTGATATTCTTTTATAGATAGTAAAGAAGCGAATTTGTTATTTTTCTCATGATCCGTAACTACCATTTTATCGCCGCTAATTGTATAAATACTTCTACCTAGTGCATCGGATAAATCTATTATAGGTACCAAACAATCATTATTATTAAGGTTAGCTATTCGATTATATAAAAATAAAGGATTAGAAAAAACATTATCATTTTCAAATATTATGCCGAGTTTCTCAGCACCGAATTCGTTTAAATCGTTTAAAATATTATTAGTGATATTTTCTAGTTTTTGAAAAGCTGAATCTAAGTAGTTATTTTCAAAATCAGTAATTAATTTATTAGATAAAGAATTTATTAAAGAGTGAAAATTTTTGATGTCAACTTTAGCAGAATCATGTACTATAGATATATATAAAGTATTAACGAATTTATCATTCCAATGGTTTTTTCTTTGCCATAGTGCATGAATATTTGCCGGTAATAATTTTTTGTAAGGAGTAGAATCATCTAAATTTTGTTTTTCTCGTATTGTATGTAGCCAAAAAGCAAAATCATAATTGGTTATATTCTTTTTTATAGAAGCTCTAACCATTTCACGTAAATTTTGTATGTTATCGCTTATTTTCTCTGAGTTAATGCCGTGTATTTTTATAATTTGTAGTAATTTACCGTCTTTGGTGAGTAAAGTATTTTCATTATAATGACATGCTATAGGTATAAAATGAGGAGCATTATAATTATATATATCTTTGTCAAATTTTCGTAAATCACTAAACACAAATAACCTGAATTTAAATTATCGTTTTGTATACTATGTCACCCCGTGGCTTGACCACGGTATCCAGCAAAAAACTTACAATACTAATTTTTAGTATTATAAACTGGACCCCGTGGTCAAGCCACGGGGTGACAACGGAAAAATCAACTCATGCAACCGCATCTTCTACACTACATAGCCAATTTTCAAATTAAACGAGTATATCACAAAACTTTACCTTATTATTTATATTTAATAAACAATTATTCACTATATGTAGTGATTTTTTGTAACCCTCCCATGTAATTTATCAAGACATCAGGTATAGTTATTGATCCATCTTCATTCTGATAATTTTCAAGTATTGCAACCATAGTTCTTCCGATAGGTAATCCTGAAGCATTTAAAGTATGAACTAAGGTAGTTTCGTTACTGCCGAATTCCGTATATCTTGCTTTCATTCTACGTGCTTGAAAATCTCCACAATTAGAACAGCTAGCAATTTCGCGATATTGCTTTTGTCCCGGAAGCCATACTTCTATATCATAGGTTTTTTTTGCTGCAAATCCCATATCTCCGGTGCAAAGTAACATAACACGATAAGGAAGATTCAGTTTTTGTAAAATAGTCTCTGATGCATTAGTTATATATTCATGCTCATTTTTTGATTCTTCAGGGGTAGTAATAGATACTAGCTCAACTTTACCGAACTGATGTAATCTAATCATACCTCTTGTATCTCTACCGCTACTACCTGCTTCTGATCTAAAGCACGGGGTGTAAGCAACATAACGCATCGGTAATTTTTCTTTTGGTATAATAGTATCGGCGACTATATTTACTAAAGATACTTCTGCGGTTGGAATTAGTCTATAACCATTTGTTGTTGCAAAAGACTCTTCGGCAAATTTAGGTAGTTGTCCTGCATTATACATAGCATTATCTCGAACTAATACCGGAGGTGATATCTCAAAGAAGTCAAACTCTTTAGTATGAACATCAATCATAAAGTTAATTAAAGCACGTTCTAGCTTTGCTAAATCACCTTTTAACGTTACAAATCTAGCTCCAGAAATTTTAGCAGTTTGTTCAAAATCCATTAAATTTAATTTTGTACCTAGTTCAAAATGCTGTTTATTCAAAGCATTCGGATTTGTCTCTCCGTAAGTACGAACTAATTTATTCATACTTTCATCCATTCCGTAAGGTACTTCTTCGTCCGGAATATTAGGAAGCATATTTAATAGTTCATTTAATTCGTTATTATTATTTAGATCCTGTTCAAGTTCTTCCAACTTCTCATTTATATGTTTGACATCTCTTTGTAGCCCTTCAAACTCTTCGCCGCTTTTAGAGGCCATATTACCTAAAATCTTTGATTTTACCTTACGTGCATGCTGAAATTCTTGAATTAAACTCGTAATTTTTCTTTTCTCTCCGTCGAGCATAGCAATTTTACTAGACATAGGTTCAATAAATCTTTGGCTAAGCTTTTCATCGAATAATTCTTGATTTTCTCTAATCCATTTGATATTTAACATTTAGTGTCCTCGGTTTTTCTATAAAATTACATATCATTATTGAAGTTTCATATAATAAAAGTAGCGGTATTGCAAGAGCAAACTGGCTTAAAATGTCAGGAGGCGTTAATATTCCTGCAATAATAAAGTTAATTACCACGGCAATGCGTCTTTTTTGCTTAAGTGTTTGTACCTTAACTATTTTTAGTATATTTAATATTATTAGCACAACCGGTAGTTGAAAAGCAACTCCAAAAGCAATAATTAAATGAATAACTAAATTTAGATACTCGCTAATTCTTGCTTCCAAAACTATCGGTACTATCATATCACGTTTTTCAAAACTAAGAAAAAAATTCCAAGCTTTCGGCATTACAAAGTAAAAAACAAAAATACTACCGCACCAAAATAAAATAGGCGACATAAAAAGAATAAAAGAGATAATTTTTCTTTCATGGCGGTGTAACCCTGGGCTGATAAATAAATAACACTCCAAAGCAATTATAGGTATAATAATAGTAAAAGCAGTAAAAGCTGCAAGTTTAATATAGGTAAAAAATGCTTCTGTAAGCCCTGTATAAATTATATTTCGTACTGTATCACCGCTTAGCTTAGCAAGCGGTTTTAATAAAAAACTATAAATATTGTCGCTAAAATAATAGCAAATAGCAAATATAATTATAAAAGCAGTAAATATTCTAAGAAGTCTTATTTTTAATTCTAATAAATGTTCTTGAAAACTATATAATTTCATAAAAATTTTGACTCTTCATTTCGCAGAAGTATATATCAATATTATAAACCTTTTTTAATAATTGTCATATCTTTTTAGAAATATTCACAAAGTCTAGTTTCTTTCTATATATTTTATAAAATATCGGTATAAATAACATGCTAAACAGAGTGTTACCTAAAAAGAATACAGACCAAGTAAGATATTTTGCACAAATACCGCCAAGGCTAGCTAGAATAATACGGCTAAGAGAGCTAAAAGATGCAATAATAGAATATTGCGTGGCAACAAATTCACTATTGCAAAGGCTAGCAAAATAGATAGAGATAATAGTTCCTGCAAAGCCTGCACAAAAGTTTTGTACTGTAACGGTTATTATAAATATCCTTATATCATAGCCGATAGTAGCAAGAATCATAAACATAAGGGGTGACAATAATTGAATAACTCCACCAATTAAGACACTATGAAATATACCCATTTTTGTAGCTAAAACGCCGCCTAAAGCTCCTCCGACGATCATGATCAGTAACCCGTAGGCTTTGTAAATAAAGGCAATTTCATGAGTAGTAAAACTTAAATCTAGAAATAAAGGCGAACTCATAGCCATAGGTATAGAATCCGCAGCTTTATATAAAAAGACAAACAATATAATTAGCAATAAATATTGTTGTTCATTTTTTAAGGAGATAATACTTTTTTTAATAACTTCAAAATATTGTTGCAATCCTATTAAATTAGTAGTCGTATGACGTTTTTCTTTAGGTTTTGGTTCTTTGATACATAAGATTACTATAGGACCCACTACAGTAATAAATAAAGCAAATTTATATACTGTATCCCAGCCGAAAATAATTGATGAATATAAAGCACCGACGCTGCCAAGTAACATACCTAAACGAAACCCTATGCTACTAAAGGTAAAAGCCATTGAAAGCTCTTCTTTAGATATAGGTCTCTCAATTCTATATGCGTCAAGTACAATATCCTGCGTAGAACTGCAGAATGAAATAATAAATAAGATAATTGCAGTAATATATAAGTTATTACAAGGGCTTATGTTTAAGAACCCCGTCATCGCTAGGATTAAAAATATTTGTGATACCAATGCCCAGCCACGCCTATGACCGAATTTAGAACATAAAAAAGGTATAGAGTATTTATCTATAAAAGGTGACCATATGACCTTTAAGCAATACGGAAAAGCAGCTAGTGATATCGAACCTATTATATCAGTGGTGTATTTTGCTTCGGATAATTGATATGGAATTGTGAAAAAAATTAAATTAAACGTAAGACCGGAAATTAAGCCTAAAAGTAAAATACCGATTAAATATAATTTTTTGTACACGGAATATAACTATTTATAGTTCATTTTTAAGGAGTAAGGTGCTACTTTGGAAAATATTTTACCGACTACCGGTATTTTAGTTACAATAGTGCTGATTAAGAAAAAGGAAGGAATAACATTTCCTTTAACCGTAATTAATTGCTGTTTGGTATCAATATTACCTTTCATAGTAAAATCAAAGAACGGTCCATGTGCTTCCGTATCGAAAATTGTAATTATATTTCCTCTATAATTAAATTTACCGGTCATATCTTCAAATAAAATATTTTTATTATTAGTTATTGAACTAATAAAACCCGGCAACGAAACAAAGGAAACAAGCCGTGTTAAAAAAGGAGTATCGACTACCGTAAAATGTTTTATAGAAAATTTGCCGTCTAATATCGGCACTATTTCCCCTTTTTTTACTTCATATCTTCTTGTATTTAAGTTGATGTTAATCTGACCGTTTTGCATAGTGGTATACATTCCAAGGCCCTTAAGTAATGCTCCGGCATTATCGGATTCAATTAGCCATTGTTCAAAACTGTCCTTAGCAGTAAGCGACATCTTAACTTTTTTATTATCGATATTAGCATTTAGAAAACCGGAAAAACACCGTACTTTATCACATTTAATTGCTAAATCAAGATTACCTAGAATTATATTATTCTTTAAAATTATTTTTGATATATTAGTTTTTAAATTAATATTACGTGTAGAATCTCCCTCTTTTTCTAAAAACTGCATCATATTAGCATTTGATAAATCTAATCCGCTTCCATAAAGTTCCGTATTAAGATTATGGTTATCTATGATTATTTTTCCTTTTAAATCCGTATGATTATGTTTAACAGAGGCTAGATTAATAGTATAAATATTTTTCTTAATTAGGGCATTACCGTTAATTTTTAGATTATCCTGCCCCGACAGGTTAAATTCAATATTTCTATCGAAATTTTTATCATTTAATTTAGTATATAAATATAAATTAGCTTTTTTATATAATTTTTTATGAATAGATACTTTATCTATATAGAATTCTAAATTATCAAGATTAGAATTAACGGTAATAAAACTCTCATTATTATGCTGTTTTGTATACTCAAAATTTAAAATGCTGCTGCCTGAAATTAATTTAAATACTCCAAATCTTTGATTATTTGCCGTAATATTACTTTTTATTTTAAGTAAACACTCATTATTTTTATCTGATATATCATGATCATAAGTAAAGCTGCTTGCATAATTATTAATTTTACCCTTACCGTTAATATTTAGTTTGTTGTCTTTAAAGCTACCTTTGGCTTCACCGTTTTGTAATAGGATATTATTGTCTAAGGTGTTAAAAGAGATATTTGTTAATGTCGACAAAACATTATAGCTATTAGGGATATTTGGGCTAATAGGAATTATTAGCTCTATTATTGAATTTGCCGTTCCTTTGATTTTTTTAAGATCAATATTTTGAGCTTTAATATTTTGATAGGCATCATTTGGAACAAAGGCAATTAAGTCGTTAATTTCACCTTTAGCAGTAGCATTAAAAACAAATTGTGATTTATCCGGTCCTTCCCATTTGAAAGTCATAATACCGTCTGAAACAACGCTTTTACCGCTATATGCTTCATTAATTAGAAATTTTATTTCCGGTCCTGAAATGATTATATTAGTATCAACTTTAGTCAAAGGCGGTAAATCTGTATGATATTTATATTCAAAATTCGAGATATGTAAATTTGCTTTTAAATTATCTTCTACTAAAATATTTTTTTTAAAAAATATTTTATCTAATTTAATATTTAATTCTCCGTTTTGGATGTAACCTTGTTTTATATGTTCTCGTAAATATGAGATTATAGGGTTATCCGGAATAATTTTTTCGACTGTTTGATAAATTATTAAAGGCATATTTGTGGCAGCTGCACTTGCATCGATATTTTTATCGGTTATTATACCGCTTAGTGATAAAAAAGCTTTGTCCCCAAAGGTAAGTTTGCAATTAACGGTCTTTGGATTATCTTTAGAATAGGCGGTTTTATATGAGCATAAAGCATTTCCTAGAGGTAAGTCCGCTCCTTGCTCATCGGTTAAGATATCACTTTTTATTGAAGTTAGTCGTATGTCGGTTAGGGAAGCTTTTTTAATTATATTTAACGAATAATCACCGGTTGTTGAAGTGTTTATAATCTCTTCATCGTTATTTGAGATTACGGAAATTTTATCAATATTAAAATTAGCCTCTATTAACGAATTAGAGAAGAAATTTTTGAAATTAAAGAAAAGATTAAAATCGTTAATTTCTCCTCTAGCATTATCTATAAGACTTAAGGAAATTTTATCTATGGATAATCGTTTTTCTTTAAATCCTAAATTATGTAGTACAGCCTTTATATCATTTTTACTTAAATAAAATTCAATTATTTTTTTCAAAGGTTCATTTAAGTGTCCTTTATTTGCACTATAAACAGTCAGAGTTATAGCCAAAGATAATGAAATTAGAATTATAAAAATACTAATAAAGGTTTTTTTAATAAAATTCATTTGAGCTTGTAAATCTATTGAAATATGATAAAAGCTTTAGGCTTGTCACGTTAGTTGAATATAGCGTATAATCTAAAAATTTAATATAAAAATCACAAAAAATTATGAATATTACATTTATCGGTAGCGGATATGTGGGATTGGTCTCAGGTATTATTATGAGCTATTTAGGTCATAATGTTACTTGTCTTGATAATGATGAGGTTAAAATATCCAAATTAAATAAGCAAATATTACCGATTTATGAAGCTAAACTTGATGAGTATCTTAAGCAAGCTTTAGAAGCTAATAGGTTAAAATTTACAAATATTTATAATAATGAACTTCAAAATGCCGAGGCAATATTTATTACGGTCGGTACACCTTCAAAAGAGTCGGGAGAAGCAGATTTAAAATATGTCTATGATGCTATTGATAAAGTTTCCGAGCATATAAATAAAGATTGTTTAATAGTCATAAAATCTACTGCTCCGCCTGATAGTTGCAGTAATATTATAGCTTATTTAAAATCAAAAGGCTTTTCATTTAATGTTGCTTCTAATCCTGAGTTTTTAAGAGAGGGCAGTGCGGTAGAAGATTTTTTATATCCTGATCGTATAGTTATCGGGGTAAATAATAAAGAATCAGAGGAAATATTGCGAAAAATTTATGCACCTTTAATAGAACAAGGTGCAAAGTTCGTGGTTACCGATTTAGTGACGAGCGAGCTTATTAAATATGCTTCCAATAGCTTTTTAGCTACCAAAATTGCTTTTATTAACGAGATGGCTGATTTATGTGAAAAAATCGGCGGTAATATTAAAGATTTATCTAAAGGTGTAGGACTTGATCAAAGAATCGGTCAAAATTTTTTAAATGCAGGACCGGGTTTTGGCGGTTCATGTTTTCCAAAAGATATCCTAGCATTAAATAACCTTGTAGAAAACCATCATATCGATTGTAAAATTCTTAAGGCAGTAATTAAAAGTAATAAGCAGCGTCCAAGTAATATGGTAGATAAAATAGCTACTTTGTTAGACGGAGATTTAAAAGGTAAAAATATAGCAATTTTAGGCTTAACATACAAAGCAGAAACAGATGATGTTAGGGCAAGTCCTGCCATCGAAATTGTAAAGATCTTATTAAATAAAGATGTATATGTTAAAGCATTTGATCCTATCGGTCTTGAAAATGCTAAAAAGAATTTAGAACATAAAAATTTGCTATATTTAGATTCGGTAGCTGAAGCCTGTAAATCAGTAGATATTATAGTTATTGCAACTGAATGGTTAGAATTCAAAGAACTTAATTGGCAAGGAATTTATGATTTAGTAAAATCCCCGATAATCATTGACCTTAGAAATATACTAGATAATGAAGCAATGAAAAAAATCGGTTTTAGATATTATGCAGTCGGGAGTAAGATTTAGCCTTGGTGTATGGAACGGAAAACACACCCGGTGTCATACCGTGGCTTGACCACGGGATCCAAAAAAAATTAAAAAAGACTGGACCCCGTGGTCAAGCTAACTAGGTGACACAGTGTCATGAAGACAATAAAATTTAACATTAATAAAAAATGCGACCTGAATTTATTCATTTAAGAACTCAAAGCTCTTATTCTTTTCTAGAAAGTGCATTAACAATCGAGAAAGTAGTAGAGCTTGCTTCATCAAATAAAATGCCTGCTATTTGTTTGGCAGATAAGGGAAATTTATTCGGCTCGTTAGAATTTGCATTATATGCAGTAAAAAAAGGACTGCAGCCGATACACGGAGTTATTCTAAATATAAAATACGATATAGATATTTTTGCTCAAATTTTACTTATAGCTAAAGATGAAACCGGCTATAAAAATTTACTCAAACTATCAAGCCTTACTTTTACTAAAAATGATCGTAAGCTATGCGATCACATTGATTTTGAAGATTTAATTGAATATCAAGAGGGATTAATAGCGTTATGCTGTTATACCGACGGTATTGTCGGAAAATGCTTGCTAGCTCGGTGCGAAGAGCAAGCGATGCTATTTGCACGTAAATTACAGGAAATTTTAGGAGATCGTTTTTACTTTGAGATTATGAGACACGATCTACCGGAAGAACAGTTTATTGAAGATAGTTATATTAGAATTGCTGCCGAGCTTGCTATTCCGCTTGTTGCTACTAATAAAGTTTTGTTTAGCGAAAAAAGTATGCATGATGCACATGATGTATTATTATGTATATCAGCCGGTGTTACTAAAGAATATACTGATCGTAAAACAGTTAGTGAAAATTGTTATTTTAGATCACCGCATGAGATGATAGAGCTTTTTTCTGATTTACCTAGTGCCATCCAAAATACCGTGAATTTAAGAGAGCGTTGTTATTTTGCAGCACATGCAAACCCGCCGATGCTGCCTAATTTTGCCACCAAAGATATTAGTGAAACGGATTTAATTAGAAAAGATGCAAAAGAAGGGTTGCTTGCAAGGCTTGCTACAAAGTTTAAATCTGAAAATATTCCACTGCAGAATCAAGAAGAATTGAAAACCGAATATTTTGCTCGTCTTAATTATGAGCTGGATATTATCTGTAATATGAATTTTGCCGGTTATTTTTTGATTGTGTCCGATTTTATTAAATGGAGTAAAAAAGAGGGTATTTTAGTTGGACCGGGTAGAGGCTCGGGAGCAGGCTCGGTTGTTGCTTGGAGCTTGCTTATTACTGATCTCGATCCGATTAAATTCGGCTTATTATTTGAAAGATTTTTAAATCCTGAACGTATTTCAATGCCTGATTTTGATATTGATTTTTGTCAAGAAAGACGTGAAGAAGTAATTAATTACGTGCGCTCTAAATACGGTAATAATAGAGTAGGACAGATTATAACTTTCGGTAAAATGCAGGCAAAGGCCGTAATTAAGGATGTTGCTCGTGTGCTTAGCTTACCTTATAAATTCGCTGATTATCTAACGGAGCTTGTACCTTTTAGTGCGGTTAATCCCGTTACGCTTGAACAGGCGATGCGTGAAGTTCCGGAGCTTGCAAATGCCGCTAAAGGTAATGGGTTGTATAATTTAGAGGGTGAAGCGGAGTTAATTAAGCTAGTACTTGATACTTCGTTAATTCTTGAGGGGTTACATAGGCATTCCTCAACTCATGCTGCAGGAATCGTAATAGCAGGTACTGATTTAGTCGATATAGTACCGGTATATAAAGATGCTAATTCCGATATGCTGGTAGTCGGTTATTCTATGAAATATTCCGAAATTGCCGGTTTAATTAAATTTGATTTTTTAGGACTGCAAACCCTAACGGTTATTACCGATTGTAAGAAACTACTTAAAGAGCAAGGGATAGAAGTAGATTTTAACAACATGACCTTTGATGATAATAAGACTTATCAAATGTTGTGTAAAGGTAAAGGAGTCGGCGTTTTCCAGTTTGAAAGTATCGGGATGAAAGATGCACTTAGACGCCTTAAACCTGATTCTATACATGATTTGATAGCTCTTGGGGCTTTATATCGTCCGGGTCCTATGGAAAATATCCCTACCTATATAGCTTGTAAGCATAAATTACAACAGCCTAATTATTTACATGAGCTATTAAAGCCAATCCTAGAAGAAACTTATGGAGTGGTGATATATCAGGAGCAGGTACAAAGAATTGCTCAGATTCTTGCAGGTTATACGCTAGGAGCTGCTGATTTGCTTCGTAGAGCGATGGGTAAGAAGATAAAAAAAGAAATGGAGGAGCAGGAAGAAATCTTCGTTAAAGGAGCAATTGCTAATAATATTTCGGAATCTCAAGCTAAATCCATTTTTGCAACCGTGGCTAAATTTGCAGGTTACGGTTTTAATAAGGCACATGCTGCAGCTTACGGCGTTATTTCATACCAAACCGCATATCTTAAAGCTAATTATCCGGCTGAGTTTTTAGTAGCATGTTTAAATCTTGAATTAAATAATCATGATAAAATTAATTTATTTTTACAAGAAGCAAAAGATAGCGGCATAAAAATTATTGCTCCTAATATTAATATTTCTGAAGGGTATTTTAGTGTAAAGTCTTCGGATACTGCCATCCCGCATAGTGTAAAGCCTGTCATACCGCGGCTTGACCGCGGTATCCAGGAAAAAGACTTAAAAGATCCCGCGATCAAGTCGCGGGATGACATCGAGAGTGCAATAATCTTCGCCTTAGGGGCTATTAAGGGAGTTACGCCAAATTTCGGTAAGTTAGTGACGGACGAGCGAAAAGCAAGAGGAGCGTTTAAATCAATTACCGATTTTATTGAAAGATTACCGCCAAAAGCTATTAATAGTAAATTACTAGAAAATTTAATTAAATCAGGCTGTTTTGATGAGTTACATGATAATCGATTGCAATTATTTTCAAGTATTTCAAAATTGCTTGCTTATTCAACTTCATATCACGAAGAGCAAGAATCTAATCAATTTAGTTTAATTAAAGTTTCTAGTTTAAGTCCAACTATTTTAGTATCAAGTGATTATGCCGATAAAAATACTTTAGCTTTTTATGAATTTGAGTCTATGGGTTTATTTATCTCTAATCATCCTCTCACGGAATATCAAGAAATATTTAGTCGTTTAAATATTTTAAATAGTGCGGATTTGCATAATAATTTACCTGAAGGTACTAACCGAGTAAATCTTGCCGGTGTAATACAAAAAAAGGATTCTCGTATGTCGGCAAGGGGTAGATTCATGACGCTCGTGCTTTCCGATCCTGAGAATATATTTGAACTTAGTATTTTTAGTGAGGAAGTTTTAAAAGATTATGTACATTTACTCGATGTTAAAAGTTTGGTAGTCGTTAATTGTGATATAGTTAAAGATGAAGGAGGAATAAAACTAACGGCAAAAAGCTTTTCATCAATTGAGGATGCAATTAATAATAAACAATTTGAGCTACAGCTTTACCCACAAAATCATGAAGAATTACGGCAGATAGTAACCTTGCTTGCAGCTCGCACTAATAATGGGGACCGGAGTAATGCTAAAGCTACAATCTATTTACAAAGCGAAGATGTAAAGAATTTTGTAGCAAAAATTACATTACCTGAAAAGTTTTTTCTCCAAGGGCAGGATTTTGAGGTTTTAAAAGGATATACTCGATGAACTTCAAAATTGGCTACGTCGTTCTACAAGTACTGCGGTACTCACGTATTAAGTATACGCTCCGTTCCTCGTCTTGTGAACTCCTTGCTCTTTTTGAAGTTGATCTTCGTATATTGCAATTCTTTGTATTGTTTTCATAATTGAGTAAAAACGCGAATTTAGGATAAGGAAGAAGAGAAGCATGGAATAAGAATAAAGTATTTACAAGTTAAGAGTGTTGGGTTACTGAAGTTTTTCAACAAAAAAACAAGAACCCAACAATGAAAAAATGTATCACAACTTTATTTTATATACTAGACAATTTTTGTGAAATATATGAAGAATGGGAGAAGCAAAAATTAATACCAACAGATAGAAAACGCCGGAGAGAAGGGAATTTAAGCCTTTCAGAGCTTTTAACTATCGTATTATATTTTTATATATCGCCGTGCAAAGATTTTAAGAATTATTATTTATATCACTTATCATATAAATATAGAGGTTATTTTAAATTACCAAGTTATAGTCGAATAATACAATTATGGTCAAGATTAATTCTACCGCTTGGTTATAATGTTGCAACTATTTAGAGGAGAGGAAACAGGAATTTATTGCATAGATTCAACTAAATTATCGATATGTCATACAAAACGTACAAATAGCAATAAAGTATTTAGTGGTATACTTCTTTTACCTGAAGAATTGGTAGTATTAGATATTAATTATCCATAAGAACATTGATTATTCGCTCATCTAAATATTCATTTTCCAACTTTTCAGGTTAAAGAAGTATATACCTTATTTGGGTGTGTTCTATGTACCACAATATCCCACTCTTGAAGCTTCTTCATTACAAGACGCTCATAACCTTCCGTCGATTCTAATACACAAAGCTTAATTTTATTAGAAGCAATAACTGATTTTATAAAATCAGTTATTGCTTCATCTGTATTTTTAATTTTATAATGTTTTTTATTCATAGATATATCTAATGTTGCTTTTGATACATCTATACCTATAAATAACTTGTTTTCTTCTGTCATTTCTGATACCTTGTTAACGTTGTTCAAAGTGCGATTACAGGATTGTAAATTCGATCTCTTCAGGACCATCCTACCGTTCGTACTACAACACTTTGTAGATTATGAGGTGTGTACCTAGATTCCTTCGATCTTTTATGATCCATCCAGTTAAACGGTATCACTCCTTATTTTCTACTCTATACTCTTTTCAATACTTGCTTCAAGATACAATCCAGCATAAAGCGAAATAAATTGAGCTTTTAAAAAAATCTTTGAAGCCAAGATTTTTATATAGTTTTACTTTTTAAATAAAGCTTTTAAAAAGCTTTAAAATACTGGATTCCTGCTTTCGCAGGAATGACATAAAATACCTCTACTTAATACAAAAACCATGCATAAAAATTATCTAGAACAATTACAAAAATTACCGATTACTTTAATTTTACTAATTAGCTTAATTTGCTGTATTGGTTTCATTGTGCTTTATTCTGCAGCGAATAGTAATTTACAACCCTGGGCTTACAAACAAATTATAAATTTTTGTATATTCTTGCCGTTAGCTATTGTTGTTGCATTGATTGATTTGCATATAATCTTCAGATTATCATATATTTTCTATTTTTGTGTACTCGCTTTACTAGTTGCTGTGGAGCTTTTCGGTTCAACTGCTATGGGCGGTAAAAGATGGATTGATATCGGTATAGTTAAGCTTCAGCCTTCCGAACCGATAAAAATTGCCGTTGTACTAATGCTTGCGAGGTATTTCCATTCACTAACAATTGATGATCTAACAAAATTCCATAAAGTTATCATACCGATTATAGGAGTTTTAATACCGGCTTTTCTAATAATTAGAGAACCGGATTTAGGTACGGGAATGATTGTTTTAATTGTTTCGGCAATTATATTTTTTGCAACGGGTTTTAGAATAAAATATTTTATAATACTAGGTCTTGCTGCTCTTATTAGCCTCCCTATTGCTTGGAATATGATGTATGATTATCAAAAAAAACGGGTAATGGTTTTTTTAGATCCCGAACATGATCCGCTCGGTGCTAGCTATAATATTATTCAGTCTAAAATCGCTATAGGTTCAGGTAGCCTATTTGGACGCGGTTTAAATCAAGGTAGCCAAAGCCATTTAGATTTTCTTCCCGAACATCAAACAGATTTTATCTTTGCTACCTTTGCCGAAGAGTTCGGCTTTATGGGAGGAATGTTTTTACTAATATTATATTTTGCACTTATAACTATTTCTTTATTAATTGCTGCAAATTGCCGAGAGATTTTTAGTAAATTAATGGTAATAGGTATTACTTCAATTTTATTTAGTCACGTATTTATTAATATAGCTATGGTTATGGGCTTACTGCCCGTAGTAGGTGTACCTTTACCGTTTATTTCTTACGGCGGAACAATGATGGTATCGATGCTAATCGGCTTTGGGCTTGTGATGAATGCTCAGGTACACGGGCATACCACTTTAAACTAGTTCAATTATAGTTATAAAATTGATAACATAAATTAATAATAAGTTGCACTTCATTTCTTTATTTATCGTATAAAGCGAAAATCCCTATTGACTTTTATTTTAAACAGTATAGATTTCTTTACAATTTAATTTTTTATAAAGAATTTATGTTCGGCTATGAGAAAGCACAAACAAGTTTAAATAGAGAACAAAAACAAGCATTAGGTATTTTGTCTATCGGAACTTTTCTTGAATATTTTGACTTGATGTTATATGTTCATATGTCGGTACTTCTAAATAAAATATTTTTTCCCTAGATAATATACTTCTTTTACCTGAAGAATTGGTAGTATTAGATATTAATTATCCATAAGAACATTGATTATTCGCTCATCTAAATATTCATTTTCCAACTTTTCAAGTTAAAGAAGTATATATCGTCTGCTACCGATAAATCACTATTATTTGCTTTGGTAATTTTGATCGCCATAATCGCTCCCTTATTGTTAATTACTATATGCAACTTAAACCCCATAAACCATCCATAACTACTCATCCCTATTTTAGCTATATACTTCTTTAACTTGAAAAGTTGGAAAATGAATATTTAGATGAGCGAATAATCAATGTTCTTATGGATAATTAATATCTAATACTACCAATTCTTCATGTTGAAGAAGTATAACTGATGGATTACAAGGTAAACTCTTTGGTGATAAGGGATATATTTCTAAGGAAATATTTACTAAATTATTAGGTCGTGGATTACGCTTATTTACAGGAATTAGAAAAGATATGAAGAATCATTTATTGGAAATGGAAGATAAAATACAGCTTAGAAAAAGGTCGTTGGTTGAGTCAGTATTTAATGTCCTAAAAAATAATATGAATCTTGAACACTCAAGGCATCGAGCACCTACTAATGTTTTAGTTCATATTCCAGCTTGTGTTAATGCTTTTAATATTACTAAAACTAATATTTTAAACTCTTTTTTCGATAATCTTAAACTCTTCTTATCCTAAACTGGCGTTATCAAGGTCAAAATTTTTATCTTTCATGTTATTTTTCTTTACAGCACAAAGATGCACTTCTTGCCTAGTTGCTGTATCTTTGGTAGACTTTGTACAATATGCTTTATCTACATATGCAGCACCGGAGCGTGGCATAACGTGTTTAAAACCTTTGCTATCAGTAACATTTGCAGAGGTAACTGCAACCTTATTAATAATCCCTGATTGGATATCAACGCTAACATGTTTTTTATAACCATACCAAAACTTATTACCTCCTTTACAACCAATTTTAGCTTGTTTATCATTCGCAACTTTGGGCAAAGTCTCATTATTTAGCTTGTCATATTTTTGCTTCCTCAACTCATCACGTTCTGTCCAAAGACTAGCTTTTGAGATCAAATGAGAGGCATCTACAAAGGTAAATACCTCGCTCATATAACCTTGCTTTCGTAGTTGTTCTCTAAAGTTTGCAAATATTTTTGATAGTAAGTTAGTACCTATTTTCTTACGTATTTTACTAAACACACTATAATCTGGAGTCGTCTCTGTAAGAGCAAAATCACAAAACCATTTGCCGGCATTACTATCAGCGAAATAACGTTCTAATTCTCGATCAGATAAGTCTTCCATAAATTGTAGAAGTAAACATTTAAATAACCTCAATGCTCCATAGCCTTTATAATTAGCTTCAGTTTCTATCGCTAATAACTCTCTTTCAACTACTTTGAAATTAAATTAACTTTTAAATTTACGATATTGATGTTCCGGGCTAACTAATTCATCTAAACTGACCATTGTTATTTGATGCTCTGACATTTTTTACTTTCTTATTTTTTTATCACATTATAACCTTTTACTCTTCATAGCTCAACACTCCCTGAAAAATATAAAAATAAAATTTCTTCATTGGTAAATGACAATTTTCAAACCATTGTTCCTAATCATTTTAACAACTCTTCATGTTGAAGAAGTATACAATATTCAAAAATTAGCTACTAAAGAAGAAATAGAACATTTTTTAGCAAATTTATTCGGCAGACTCGATAAAGCCGGCTTCTTCAAAGCTCCTGACAAAAAGCCCGCTATGCAGCAAAATATCACTAATATATTGACACGTATCAATAGCCTCTCTTCCCCTGAAGTTCAAACACTGCAAGGCATTATGAAGTCTTTGAATCAATAGCATCTAGTAACTTCTTAAGTTCAGGAACATAATTTCTTATCCGGCTATAGATTTCATCGGCAAGTTTTTTATCGTAAGTATGAGATGTCATATTACGATCAGTAAGCATATAAATCCATAAACTCTCATCATTTATAATACCGTTAACAAAAGCTTCCCTTATCACTTCTTTAGGATAGTGAAGAACTGTGCCTTTTTGAGAAAAATATTCTTTTAAAAACTTCCAAGCGAGTTCAAAAGTAAATTCAAATCTTTGTATAGTGGCATCAATATAAGCCCTATCTGCTGTGACCGGTTTTAAATAGATATCTTCAAGTGTCATAAAAGCTTTACGAAATTTTTCAAGCTTAAGGTTTATTTTTGACATATATAATTTTTTTCTCTTTTAATATATTTTCATAAAGTTCAGAGCTTGTTTTAGTATTTTCAAACCTTACACAATCTATCTTTAAAAGGGTGTCGGCATTCTCTATAATATCCATAACTTTTAGCCATTCTTGATCTGTAATATTAGGGCAGATAATTGCAATATCAATATCGGAACGCTCATCGTTATCCCCTCTAGCACGAGAACCGAAAAGCCATATTGCTTCAACGAATGATAAAGACTTTAACTTCTCAATAAATATATATGATTTTATATCTTTATCCATATAATTACCAGCTTTTGGTTAAAGATTTAATAATTTTAGCTACTCTTTCTGCTTCATTTAAAGGTTGGTAGCTATATTCTTCTAGCATTGTTACGGACTCATCAAAAGTTTTTGCTATTTTCTGCTCTACTAACTGCTTTATAAAAATCTTATGCTTTGAGGAATTAAAGTTTGGTGGGCAGAATATATAAAGAGGCTTGCCGCTTGAAGCTGCTTCACTGCACATTGAAATCGAGTCGGCTGTAGAGATTATATATTTTGCATTAGCAAGCATAAATATATAAGGATTATAGCCTGCGTCTTCGTTCGGGTCATAAATAATTGTAGAAGACGGCATATTATTTTTAATAATTGATTTTACAGCTTGTGGTGTACGTCTGCTGAAACTAATGAAAAACGGTATTTGTTGATTAGTAGATATTTTATTTAATAATGAAGAAAATAAAACTGCTTCATCTTCGTTGAAGTTAAATTTTTTGTTATTCCCACCGATTATCACGGCAATAAAATGTTTAAGATCAGGATAATGTTTTTGGAGTTCAAAGTTCGCGGCGGTGAACTTTTCGGTTACGTTGTTGATAGCTCCGTTGATGGGAATTGTCATTCCGCGACTTGATCGCGGAATCCAGTCTTCTTTAATTTTTTTTTGGATACCGTGGTCAAGCCACGGGATGACATTTTGGCTATTACTTGAATCATGATAAGGCAGAATAACGGCATCAAATACATTATAGGGAAGATTAGGTTGCATTATTTGGATTAGCTTAATATCTTTAAATTTCTTTTTTAAATAAAATGCTAAAACTGCCGTTCTTCTGCCGGCGGTAATTATCATGTCAGGTAAAGGTTTTGCCATAATATCTTGTAATAGCTCACTTTTTATATGAATAGGATAATATTTTAGTAAAAAATTCGGTAGCTTAGCTAAGCAATTATATTGCAATTTAATTAAAGTGTAATCTGTAGCTAATTTTGATGTTGTTGTATGGATCGATTTTTCAGTTGTCATCTCGCGACTTGATCGCGGGATCCAGTCTTCTTTAATTTTTTTTTGGATACCGTGGTCAAGCCACGGTATGACACCGGGTGCGTTTTTCGATCCATGCAATAATACCGTTAATTTTTCTGCAAGTGCAATAGCCTGATGCGTGTTGCCTGTTCTATCATCTGCAATAACCCATATTTTCATGATAAATATTCTTTTAAAGGTAATGTTAATAAATCTGTTAGAGGTAGTGATTTATCGCAAGCATCGGCTATTTGCGGCATAATCGGGATTTGAGCGATTAAGGGAATATTATATTTTTGCGATAAATGCTCGCCGCTATTATTTTCAAACATATAACTCATATTCTCAATTATTCCCAAAATAGGTAAATTAAGTTTTTGATATAAATCTATAGAACGTATTACATCTATTTCTGATATTTTTTGCGGTGTTGTTACGATTATTACGCCGTCTAAATGATAATTCTCTAAAAGGCTTAAATGAATATCACCAGTTCCCGGCGGCATATCGATAATTAGATAATCTAAATTATCCCATTTTGTTACTGATAATAATTGATAAATGGTCTTACTAGCCATAGGACCACGCCAAATAATTGCCGAATGG
Organism: Rickettsia endosymbiont of Villa modesta; assembly: GCF_964026485.1. Taxonomy (NCBI): domain Bacteria; kingdom Pseudomonadati; phylum Pseudomonadota; class Alphaproteobacteria; order Rickettsiales; family Rickettsiaceae; genus Rickettsia; species Rickettsia endosymbiont of Villa modesta. The sequence continues at coordinate 179,868 of NZ_OZ032157.1, forward strand.
TCTTTAACAAAAAAGCCTATAGAAATAACTTGGATGCTTTTTACCGTTATCGGTATTATTCGTCCATCTGTTGTTTTCGGTACTTCGTTAATGCCGAATATATGCGGAATTGATGGACCGTAAATATCCGCATCCACTATCCCGACGCGGTAATTTTCTAGACTTAACTGCTGAGCAATAAGAGCCGATATTGTAGATTTTCCGACTCCGCCTTTACCTGACGCTACTAAGATAATTTTTTTTACGTTTTCTACAAAATATTTTGGTTTTTGAGCTTTTTTCTCCATCGGTTTACTTTCGGTAAAAACAATTGTTATTTTATTTATTTCCGAAATCTCATTAAGCTTATCAATTGCTTTAGTTTTTATTTCTTCGGCTTCTAACTTGTTTTTACCTGATATATCTATGGAAAAACCTATATTATTACCCTTAATTATAATATCCGATATAACTTTATTTAAAAAAGTACCATCTTTAAAGATAATATGCTGAAGTTTATCGATAATTTGCTTTTGGTGTAAATCCGCCATAATTAAATTTCCTTTTTAAGGCTGTTTAAGTTCGTAACTTGACGTTATATGCTATAATATATATAATCACTTAATCCTTAAAATAATATAAAAAAGCAAATGCTTAGTAAAAAATATAGCTCGATTTTAAAAAAATCCCCATGGAAAGATTTTGATGCTAATAAAGATGATAACATATTCACAAGACCGCGTAAAAATCAATTTAATTTTGATAAATTTCAATTCCAGTTTAATTTCAATGCTAAAACAATAATTTTAGCTGTTGTCGCAGTGATTGCTTTATGGCTTGCTTCGGGTATTTATGAAATAAAAGAAGGTGAAGAAGCAGCGGTAATAAGATTTGGACGTTTTGTGCGTAAGGGCTACCCCGGGCTTAATTATCATTTGCCTGCCCCTTTTGAAAAGATAATAGTTGAGAAAGTTAAACAATCACGCCGAATTGAGATTGGTTATCGTACAAATAGCTCGGCACGTAGCGGTGGCGATAATACTAAAAATATTGCCGGTGAAAGTATAATGCTTACCGGTGATGAAAATATCGTTGCTTTAAATTGTGACGTAATGTGGCATATTAATAACCTCGAAGATTTTATTTTTAACGTACAAAGACCTGAAGAAACAGTAAAAGCAACAGTAGAAAGTGCTGTTAGAGAAGTAATAGGCAATACTCCTATTTCTTGGGTATTATCTGATCAAAAGCAAGAAATTACTTACAAAATAGAAAAATTAGCACAAAAGATACTGGATAGTTATAATGCCGGTGTTATGATTGAGAAAGTACAATTATTAAAAGCCGAGCCGCCTGCCGAAGTAATAGACGCTTATAGAGACGTGCAAACTTCAAAGGCAGATAAAGAGAAAGAAATAAATCAAGCTCAAGCCTATAATAATAAGATTTTGCCGGAAGCTAGAGGAGCGGCCGCAAAGATTATACAAGAAGCAGAAGGTTATAAAGAAGAAGTTATATCAAAAGCAGAAGGTGATAGCCAAAGATTTAATGCTATTTATAAACAATATACTATAGGTAGGCAAGTAACTAGAGATAGGTTATATTTAGAAGTAGTCGAAGAGATATTAGGCGGTTCAAATAAAACGATTATTAATAATGCACTACTACCGCATATGGCTATTAAACCGTAGTGTACTATGCATTCTGCGTGGATACCGATGTCATTCGCACGTATGCGGGAATCCAATTTGTCATACCGTGGCTTGACCACGGTATCCAAAAAAATAAAAAAGACTGGATCCCGCGATCAAGTTAGCTAGGATGACACTATGACAGCATAGAATATAAAAACACAACAAGGAATATTAAATGCAACATAAGATCTATTATATAATTTTTACAATTGTTTTTGGGCTGATACTGATTTTTAGCTCCTTATTTTCAGTTGACCAACGCCAATCTGCTGTAGTATTCCAGTTTGGTGAAGCAGTTAGGACTATAGAAAATCCAGGACTAAATATTAAAATCCCGTTTATTCAAAATGTTGAATTTTTTGATACACGTCTTTTAGATGTTGAGGTTGAGGCAAAAGAATTAACGGCTACCGACGGTAAACGAGTTATTGTTGATGCTTATGCCAAATTCCAAATTAATAATCCCGTAATGTTTTATAAAACGGTACATGATTATCAAGGTGTGAAAATTAGGTTGACTCGTAATCTTGAATCGTCAATGCGTAAAGTGATAGGTAAAATTTCGCTAAGTAGTCTTTTAAGTCAAGAGCGTAGTAATGTAATGCTAAATATCTTAAATCAAGTAGACGGAGAAGCTAAAAGCTTTGGAATTGATGTTGTAGATGTTAGAATTTTAAGAGCAGATTTACCGAAAGAAAATAGTGCGGCTATTTATCGCCGTATGCAAACGGCACGTGAAAAAGAAGCGACCCAAATTAGAGCAGAAGGACAGGAAGAAAGCGTGCGTATCCGTTCAAAAGCAGATAAAGAAAGTAAAATAATACTTGCTAAAGCTTATCGAGATGCACAAATTATCAAAGGTGACGGCGATGAGAAAGCGGCAAAAATATATAATTCCGCTTATTCCGTCGATCCGGAATTTTATAAATTTTATAGATCACTTTTAGTATATAAAAATTCTTTAAAGAAAGAAGATACTAATTTTGTGATTTCACCTGAGGCTGAAGTTTTAAAATACCTTAATTTAACTAAGTAGTATGATGAATCTGAAAATAGTTCTTGTTATAATAGTTTTAATATCAAGTAACATTGTTCTAGCAAAAGAAAATAGTAAATCTTTAAAAGTAGCGGAGCAAGAAGAGAATGAATTTACGGCAATAAATTCTGCTCCTTTAAAAGTAAGTGAAGCTGCCCGTTATAGCTTTGCTGATATAGTTGAGCCGTTAATTCCTGCAGTCGTTAATATTTCAACAATAGAATATGTTAATAGTAAGTCGGAAAATGCTGAGAAAGATCCGCTGCAAGAAAAAAAGCCTTTAGACGTCATTAATGATTTTTTAGAAAAGCTTAATATACCGCTGAATTTGGAAGAGGTCGATCAAACTCTTAAAAGCGTTCCGCTTGGTTCAGGGTTTATTATTGAGCCTAACGGTTTAATAGTGACAAACTATCATGTAATTGCAAATGTTGATAAAATTAATATAAAACTTGCAGATAATACCGAATTATCGGCTAAATTAATAGGTAGCGATACTAAAACCGATTTAGCTCTCTTAAAAATAGATAGTGAGGAACCGTTACCGTTTGTTGAGTTTGGAGATTCAAATGATGCAAGAGTAGGAGACTGGGTTATTGCAATCGGTAATCCATTCGGTAATCTAGGCGGTACGGTGACAAGCGGTATTATTTCCTCTAAAGGGCGGGATATCGATATAGATACGGATAATATAGTCGATAATTTTATTCAAACGGATGCTGCAATTAATAACGGTAATTCCGGCGGTCCTATGTTTAATTTGGATCAGAAAGTAATAGGCGTAAATACGGCAATTTTTTCACCGCTCGGTACTAATATAGGTATTGGTTTTGCAATACCGTCAAATACTGCAAAGCCCATAATCGAACGTCTTAAGAAAGATGGAAAAGTAAGTAGAGGACGCCTTGGAGTAACAATACAAGATTTAACCGAGGAAATTTCTGAAGGGTTAGGGCTTAAAGATACTAGGGGGGTGTTAGTAGCTAAAGTACAAGAAGACGGTCCAGGTGATAAAGCAGGAATTAAAACAGGTGATATAATAATAGAGTTTGCAGATATACCGGTTAAAAATACTAAAAAATTACGTGTAATTATTGCAGATGCTCCTATTGATCAGGAAGTAAAAGTAAAAATACTTCGCGAGAAAAAAGAGCTTGAATTACCTATTAAAATTACTTCAGATAATGAAGAAGTTACCAAAGATTCTACAGAAGAGACCAATAAAGAAGAAATAACAAACAAAGAAGAAAGTAATTTATCTATTACTAAAAATAATATTACTTTTAGTAATTTGACTGAAGAATTAAGACAACAATATAATATTCCGAGCGATAAAGCGGGAATAGTTATAACCAATATTGATGAAGAAGAAAGTAGCTTCAAAATTGGCGATCTGATAACCAATATTAATCAGGAAAGCATAGACAATATAAGTAAGCTAGAAGCATTATATGAAAATGCAAAAAAATCGAATAAGCAAAATATTTTGCTCTTGATTGAAAGGGGCGATACAAGTGTATTCGTGCCGTTATCGGTGGTGTGATTAAATGTCATACCGTGGCTTGACCACGGTATCCAATATTTTTTAATTTTTAACTAGATACCGTGGTCAAGCCACGGTATGACACCTAAATAATTATGAATGAAAAAATAGCAATTTTAAGTGCATATAGTTTTGTTAATATAGAAGAACCAGCGAATTTGATACCGAAACTTTTGCTTATTGGTAAAAGAAAATATGTTAGAGGTACTATTTTATTAGCTAACGAAGGTTTTAACGGTTCTTTTTCAGGTTCATACGAAAATGTAAATCTTGTACTTGAAGAATTGATAAAGATAACCTCTCCCAAAGATGTTAACGTTAAAATAAATTATAGCGATGTTCATCCTTTTCAAAAGCTGAAGATAAGGCTTAAGAAAGAGATTGTAGCCATGAATGTTGAAGATTTGAATGTTGATTTATTTAAAGGTGAATATATAGAGCCGAAAGATTGGGACGAATTTATCACCAAACAAAATGTTATAGTAATAGATACTAGAAATGATTATGAAGTAGAGGTAGGTACATTTAAATCGGCAATTAATCCTAATACTAAAACATTTAAGCAGTTTCCTGCTTGGGTTCAGCAGAATCAAGAATTGCTCAAAGGTAAAAAAATTGCTATGGTTTGTACAGGCGGTATTAGGTGTGAAAAATCCACCAGCTTACTTAAAAGTATAGGTTATGAAGAGGTATATCATTTAAAGGGTGGTATACTGCAATATTTAGAAGATACGCAAAATGAGAATAATTTATGGCAAGGTGAATGTTTCGTCTTTGATGATAGGAGAGCAGTTGCGGATAATTTGTCACCCGCTGAAGGGCATTGGTTACAGAGATAGATGTCATTGACCTAGTGGTGTAGCATGTCATTCCCGCGTAGGCGGGAATCCAGAAAAAAAGTATAAATACAGCAAATTTTTGAAATTAAAAGCTCGATTTATCTTGCTTTACGCTGGATTCCCGCTTTTGCGGGAATGACATAACCTTTTTTTATTTATTAGAAATATATGACTAAAACCAAACAAGAAATTTATAATAAGCGTCCGACTTCGCCGCATTTAAGCATATATAAGCCGCAAATTAGTTCTACTTTATCGATTTTGCATCGTATGACCGGCGTAGCTCTATTTTTTGCAGTATCGATTTTGGTATGGTGGCTGATCCTTAGTAAATATGATAATAATTATTTACAACTTGCTAATTGCTGCAGTATAAAAATATGCTTAGTAGCAATGAGCTACGCTTGGTTTTATCATTTATGCAACGGTATTCGGCATTTGTTTTGGGATATCGGTTACGGCTTTTCTATAAAAGCAGTTAATATCACCGGTTGGTGTGTAGTTGTATTTGCTATATTATTAACTATGTTACTATGGGTATAAAAGTATAAATAGTGTGTCATCCCGCGACTTGATCGCGGGATCCAGTTAAAAATACTAATAATATTAGTATTTTTAGTTATTTCTTTGGATTCCGCGATCAAGCCACGGGATGACAATGAGTGTTTTATATGAAGAACTTTTAAAGTAAATTATTTTTATTAATAATGTGTTTTTTGGATACCGCGATCAAGTCGCGGTATGACAGCTTAATATGTTTAGAGAAAATTAATGGTATATGATTTTAAAGCAGAAATTGTAAAAGCAAAAAATAGTGCTTCTGCTAAAAGCGGTTCTCATCATTGGTTATTGCAAAGAGTAACGGGAATTATATTAGCTTTATGTTCTATATGGTTAATATATTTTACGCTAACTAACAAAAATAATGATATAAATATTATTATGTGGGAGCTTAAAAAGCCTTTTAACGTAGTAGCATTGTTAATTACGGTGGCTATTTCGTTGTATCATGCAATGCTTGGTATGCGTGTAGTGATTGAGGATTATGTAAGTTGTCACAAATTACGTAATATATTGATTATAATAGTGCAATCATTTTGCATTGTGACTATTGTAGCTTTTGTAATAGCGATGTTTTATAGGGGGTAAAAATTGTCATACCGCGGCTTGACCGCGGTATCCAGAAAACAGTTTATAGCATTATTGTGTATTGAATTACTGGACCCCGTGGTCAAGCCACGGGGTGACAGGAATAGGCAATTCACGTATCAAAATAATAAAAAATTAATTTAATGACTAAAGCGTATAATATCATACATCATAAATTTGACGTAGTAGTTGTAGGTGCAGGCGGAGCTGGTCTTCGTTCTGCATTCGGTATGGCTAAAGAAGGGCTAAATACCGCCTGTATAACTAAGTTGTTTCCAACCCGTAGTCATACTGTGGCTGCTCAGGGCGGAATCAGTGCAGCTCTTGGGAATATGGGCGAAGATGATTGGCGTTGGCATATGTATGATACGGTGAAAGGTTCAGACTGGTTAGGTGATCAGGATGCCATCGAGTATATGTGCAAGAATGCTCCCGATGCAATTTTAGAGCTTGAGCATTACGGGGTACCTTTTTCAAGAACCGAAGAGGGAAAAATTTACCAACGCCCTTTTGGCGGTATGACAACAGAGTACGGTAAAGGAAAAGCGGCTCAGCGTACATGTGCTGCGGCAGATCGTACAGGGCATGCCATACTTCATACGTTATATCAGCAGTCACTAAAGCATAAAGTGCAGTTTTTTGTTGAGTATTTTGCTATTGATTTATTGATGGAAGACGGTGAATGTAGAGGCGTAGTTGCGTGGAATTTAGATGATGGGAGTCTGCATTGTTTTAGAGCTCATAATGTAGTGCTTGCAACAGGCGGATACGGGCGTGCTTATTTTTCAGCAACGTCTGCTCACACTTGTACGGGTGATGGGGGCGGTATGGCGATTAGAGCAGGTTTGCCGCTGCAAGATATGGAGTTTGTACAGTTCCATCCGACAGGCATATATTCGGCGGGCTGTCTTATTACCGAGGGAGCTAGAGGTGAAGGGGGGTATCTCGTTAATGCAAATGGAGAGCGTTTTATGGAGCGTTACGCTCCTGCTGCAAAGGATTTAGCTTCAAGAGACGTAGTTTCCAGAGCGATGACTATCGAGATTCGTGAAGGGCGAGGAGTCGGCGAGCATAAAGATCATGTATTCCTGCATTTAAATCATTTACCGCCTGAGATTTTACATAGCCGTTTGCCAGGTATTTCTGAGACGGCTAAAATTTTTGCCGGTGTTGATGTTACTAAAGAGCCGATACCGGTACTTCCTACAGTTCATTATAATATGGGCGGGATACCGACTAATTACCACGGTCAAGTCATTATTAAAGACGGCACTAATCATAATAGCGTAGTAAAAGGCCTTATGGCAATTGGTGAAGCGGCTTGTGTATCGGTACACGGTGCTAATCGATTAGGTTCAAACTCTTTACTTGATTTAGTAGTATTCGGTAGAAGTAGTGCTTTAAAAGCAGCTGAGCTTATTAGTCCAGCGAGTCCCCATAAGCCTATAAAAGAGGCAAGTCTTGAAAAAATTATAAATAGATTTGATAAAGTCCGTCACGCTAACGGTAATATTGTAGTTGCAGATTTAAGGCTTAAAATGCAAAGAACTATGCAAAGCCACGCTTCGGTATTTAGAACTCAAGAAGTACTAGATGAAGGAGCAGGAATGATTAGCGAAATAAGAAGCGGCTATAAAGATATAAAAATTAACGATAAATCTTTAATTTGGAATAGTGATTTAGTGGAGGCTTTAGAGCTAGATAATCTACTTGATCAAGCTTTGGTAACGGTATATTCGGCAGCTGCAAGAAAAGAAAGTAGAGGAGCTCATGCTAGGGAAGATTATCCTGATCGTAATGATGGAGATTGGATGAAACATACTCTTAGCTCTATCGATGAAGCAGGTAAAGTAGTTCTTGATTATAAACCTGTAACGCTAACCACTTTAACCGATGAGATAAGTGTAATTCCACCGGCAAAAAGAGTGTATTAATGTATATACTCGGTGAATTTCAAAAATTGGCGTCGTTGTTTCGTAGATACTAGCGAGAAGCGAAGCGATGTGGCAATCCAGAAACCTTTAATGTCATTCCCGCGTAGGCGGGGATCCAGAAAAAAAGTATAAATACAGCAAATTTTTGAAATTAAAAGTTCGATTTAGCTCGCTTTATGCTGGATCCCCGCCTACGCGGGAATGACATCGACAGTCATTTAACAAGGCAAACAATACTATATAACTAAACAAAATGTTTGAGTATTTAATAAAATTTTATCCAAAAATCCTTTTTATTGTAGAGGGGACTTTAGTAACTTTAAAATATAGCGTTATTGCCGTTATATTCGGTTTAGTAATAGGGATGTTGCTCGCTATTTGTAAGGTAAATAAGAATCGTGCTTTAAGGCTTTTTGCAAATTTCTATACTTCTATTTTCAGAGGTACTCCTTTATTAATTCAATTAAGTATTATTTATTTTGCTTCACCTTATATAATAGGCGTTAAATTTAGTGTGTTTATGGCGGGAGCTATTTCTTTTTCCCTTAATTCGGGAGCATATGTTTCCGAAGTAATCAGGGCGGGGATTAATGCAGTTGATAAAGGGCAGTTTGAAGCGGCTGAAGCTCTTGCTATTCCAAAGTTTTTAATAATGAAAGATATAATTCTGCCGCAAGCAGTTAAAAATATTTTTCCGTCATTAGTAAATGAGCTTGTAAATTTGATTAAAGAATCAGCCATTATTTCTATGCTTGGAGAAATGGATTTAATGCGTAGAGCACAAATTGTATCAATTGAAACATATAATTATTTTTTTCCAATGCTTATTGCTGCGTGCTGTTATTATATTCTAGTGATGTTAATCAGCTTTATAGCAAAAATAATTGAGAAAAAAATGATTGTTAATTAAAACATACTTGCTTTTATGGAAAAAGTAATTATAATTTAAATTTAGTGTAATTTACAAATTCTTATAATTTGTATTTAGAAATGATTTAAAACAAAGGGTGGAAGTATTTTTTCACCCTTTAATTATCGTATATATAAGTTTTTTTGGAGTATTTTTTTTTAATGCCGACATATAATCAATTAGTACGTTTTGGGAGAAAGTCAAAAACTCGTAAGACCAAAGCTCCTGCCTTAGAATCTAATCCTTTTAAAAGTGGTGTTTGCCTAGTTGTAAAAACCGTTACCCCTAAAAAGCCTAACTCTGCACTTCGTAAGATTGCAACGGTGCGTTTAAGTAATAAAAGAACAGTAAATGCATATATTCCCGGTGAAAAGCATAGTGTAAAGGAGCATGATAGGGTATTAGTAAGAGGCGGTCAGGTTCCTGATCTTCCGGGTGTGAAATATCATATCGTACTCGGTGCATATGATATTGCTGGAGTTAAAGGACGTAAGCAAGGTCGTTCACGTTATGGTGCTCCTCGTAAACAAGTTGCAGTTACAAAAAAATAAATTATTAGTTAGAGAGAAAAAATAAAATGTCACGTCGTCACGCCGCTGAAAAGCGAGTAATTTTACCTGATATGAAATATAACAGTATTTTACTGTCAAGATTTATCAATAATATTATGAAAGAAGGGAAGAAAGCCCTTGCAGAAAAAATTGTTTATTCAGCCTTTAATAAAATTGAAAAGAAGCATAGAGTCGATCCGTATCAAACCTTTAATAATGCTATGCATAACGTGAAGCCGCATTTAGAAGTAACTTCGGTTAGGGTTGGAGGAGCTAATTATCAAGTTCCTACGCATGTTGATGAAAGAAGAGGATATGCTCTTGCTAGCCGTTGGATTATTAATGCTGCGTCAAAACGTTCTGAAAAAATGATGATTGATAAACTTGCTGAAGAGCTGTTTGAAGCTTCTAATAATAGAGGCGTCGCCATTAAGAAGAAAGAAGATACTCATAAAATGGCTGAAGCTAATAAAGCTTTCTCTCATTTTAGCCCTAAAAAAATGAAATAAGGTAGGGGATATAATGAGTAAAATAAATAAACTTGAGCATATTCGTAATATCGGGATATGTGCTCACATTGATGCCGGTAAAACCACAACTACCGAACGTATTTTATATTATACCGGTAAATCGCATAAAATAGGTGAAGTTCATGAGGGCGGTGCTACCATGGACTGGATGGAGCAGGAGCAAGAACGCGGTATAACCATTACCTCAGCTGCTACTACTTGTAGATGGCAAGATAAGATAATTAATATTATCGATACTCCCGGACACGTTGATTTTACTATCGAAGTAGAGCGTTCGCTTCGTGTTCTTGACGGTGCGGTTGCAGTATTTGACGGTGTAGCAGGTGTTGAACCTCAGTCTGAAACGGTTTGGAGGCAAGCAGATAAATATAATGTTCCTAGAATGTGTTTTGTCAATAAAATGGACAGAATGGGAGCAGATTTTTATAGATGCGTTGAAATGATCAAAGATCGTTTAGGAGCAAAACCGCTTGTTATTCAATTGTCTGTAGGTATTGAAGAAAATTTTAAAGGTATAATTGATCTTGTTAAAATGAAAGCAGTGATTTGGAAAGATGAATCACTTGGTGCTGAGTATTTTGAAGAAGATATACCTGCCGATATGAAAGACAAGGCTAAAGAATATCGTGCTAAATTACTTGATATGGTTGTTGAGTTAGATGATCGCGTCATGGAAAAATATTTATCAGGTGAAGAAGTAACAGAAGAAGAGATTAAAAGATTAATCAGAAAAGGTACTATTTCAGCAGCATTTTATCCAGTTTTATGCGGTAGTGCTTTTAAAAATAAAGGAGTACAGCCTTTACTTGACGCTGTAGTAGATTTCCTACCTTCGCCTATTGATATAGGTATAGTAAAAGGTATGGAAGTAAGTACCGGTGAAGAAAAAGATTTTCCTATTTCGGTAACTGAGCCTTTTGCAGCTTTAGCATTTAAAATTATGAATGACCCGTTTGTCGGTTCATTAACTTTTATTAGAATATATTCAGGTAAAATTGCTTCAGGAACAACTGTTATTAATACCGTAAAGAATAAAAGAGAAAAAATCGGTAGAATGCTATTAATGCATGCTAATAATCGTGAAGACGTAAAAGAAGCGTCAGCAGGTGATATAGTAGCTTTAGCAGGTCTTAAAGATACTACTACCGGTGATACGTTATCTGATATGGATAAGCAAGTAATCTTAGAAAGAATGGAATTTCCGGAGCCGGTAATTGAGCTTGCGGTAGAACCTAAATCAACAGCCGATCAAGAAAAAATGAGTCTTGCACTTTCTCGTTTAGCAGCTGAAGATCCATCATTTAGAGTTTCAACGGATCATGAAACAGGACAAACAGTGATAAAAGGAATGGGAGAACTCCATTTAGAAATTATCATTGATCGTATGAGAAGAGAGTTTAAGGTTGAAGCAAATATTGGAGCTCCTCAAGTAGCATATCGTGAAACTATAACAAAAGCTTGCGAAATCGATTATACCCATAAGAAACAATCCGGCGGTGCAGGACAATTTGCTCGTGTAAAAATTATTTTTGAGCCTCTAAAAGAGGTAAAAGATCTAAAAGATGAAGATAAAAATAAAACTTTTGTCTTTGAAAGTAAAATCGTCGGTGGTGCCGTGCCTAAAGAATATATACCGGGTGTTGAAAAAGGTTTAAATAATATTAGAGAAACTGGTGTTATTGCCGGTTATCCTATGATTGATTTTAAAGCAACTTTAGTTGACGGTGCGTTTCATGATGTAGATTCTAGTGTACTTGCGTTTGAAATTGCTGCAAAGGCAGCCTTTAGAGAAGGGATGCCGAAAGGTAATCCTAAATTACTTGAGCCTGTTATGAAAGTTGAAGTTATCACTCCTGATGAATATATGGGTGATATTATAGGCGATTTAAATAGTCGTAGAGGGCAAATTCAAAGCATGGATCCAAGAGGGAATGCTCAAGTAGTTACTGCGAATGTTCCGTTAGCGGAAATGTTTGGTTATGTTAATACGCTTAGGTCTTTATCTCAAGGTAGAGCTCAGTTTAGTATGATATTCTCTCATTATGATCAAGTGCCGAGTCAGGTAGCTGATATTATTAAAGCTAAAAAATAATTGATGGATCTAATTAGATATAATTAATGTCATGTTTTGCAAAGATAAATGTTGTTTTACCATGACAGCTTATAAATTAGAAGTACCGATTATTATAGTAATTTTTTAATAATAACAAATATTTTTAATAAATTTATTGATTTTTTATTAAAAATATGATAGGAGTGTAGCTCAATTGGTAGAGCACCGGTCTCCAAAACCGGAGGTTGCGGGTTCGATGCCTGTCGCTCCTGCCATTATAGGTTTAGAGCTTTTTTGCTATAAAATATAGAATTTTTACAAAATTTGCTTATAGAGAAAAATTTAAAAGAGATACTTCACCTCGAATCACAACGTACATGCTAGTATGTGAGAATTTCAGTGCTGGATCATTGTCTCAATTACCTCTAGAAGTAGAATTTTGTAAGAAGTCTAATAAATTACCTAACAAAAACATGTTTAAAGAATATAAAATTTATAAGTTTTTTGAACAAGTGAAACAAGAAACTTATAAGGTAGTTTGGCCAACTAGAAAAGAGCTTGTTGCTTCAACATTAGTAGTGGTAGTAGCAGTTTTTATTTTTAGCCTAATTTGTTTGGTACTTGATTATAGTATACATAACATAATGCAGCTTTTGCTTAATATCGGCAAATAGTATAAGGAATAAATTGTGACAGCACAGAGTATAGATAATATATTGCCTTCTTCTGAAAAAAATGTAAAGCAGTGGTATGTAGTACATACGGCATCAGGAGCAGAGAAACGCATTAAAGAAGATATGCTTAGAAGAATCGCTAAACAGAAAATGACGGATTTTTTTGAAGATATATTAATACCTGTTTTTGGAGTTTCTGAAGTTAAACGCGGTAAAAATGTCAAGGTAGAAAAAAAACTAATGCCGAGTTATATCTTGATAAAGATGAATATGACTGATAAATCTTGGCATTTAGTAAAAAATATACCAGGAGTAACCGGCTTTTTAGGAAGCAAGACCACACCAAAAGCTCTTACGGAAAGCGAAATACAGAATATTTTTAATAATTTGGAAGCAGAAGCTAAAGAAGCAAAGAATTCTAAATTGTATGAAGTTGGTGAAATAGTGACTGTTACAGACGGTCCTTTTGAAACTTTCACCGGTACGGTAGAAGAAATAGATCAGGAAAAAAATAGGTTAAAAGTTTCAGTATCAATATTTGGTAAAGCAACTCCAATAGAACTAAATTTTAACCAAGTAAAGAAAAATGATTAAAAGCCGATAGTATTTTTAGAATACTAAATAAAATGAAGAGTAAGAAAAATAAATAAATTTTTAATAAAAGTGAAAACCGCTTTTCATTTTCATTACTCATTATTTAAAACTTCTTCAAAAAAAGAAGTATATGTCTAATTAGGACTAAAGTGCAATATATAAACTACCTCTACGTAAGAGTGTTATAAAGTAATATTAATTTAAGAGAAAAATAAGGATATTTATAAATGTCTCAGAAAGCAATAAAAGGTTATATTAACTTGATAATTCCGGCCGGCGGAGCCACTCCTGCTCCTCCTATAGGACCGGCCCTTGGGCAAAGAAAAGTTAATATTAAAACATTTTGTGATGAATTTAATAATAGTACAAAAGATACGGAAAAAGGAGTACCTTTACCGACTTTAATTACTGTTTATGAAGATAGTAGTTTTTCTTTTAAAATAAAAACTCCTCCTGCTTCTTATTTTTTAAAGAAATATGCTAAAATTACTAAAGGTTCTAGTGCTACTAAGAAAGAAGCCGTAGTAGGTAAAGTTACTATGGATGATTGTCGTGAAATTGCAAAGTTAAAAATGCCTGATTTAAATACAAAAGATATTAAAGCAGCAACAAAAATTATTTGTGGTAGTGCTGCATCTATGGGACTTGAAGTGGTAGGGAATTAATTATTATGTCAAATAAGAAAGATGTTGCCGTAAAAATTAGCGGCGGTAAAAAAATAAGAGAAGCTAGAGAAAAAGTAAAATCAGATACTTTATATAATTTAACAAATGCAGTTGAACGATTAAAATCAGCATCATATGTTAAATTTGATCCAACCTTAGAAATAGTTATGAAGCTTGGAATTGATCCTAGGCATTCCGATCAAATGGTACGTGGTGTAGTTAATTTACCTGCCGGTACAGGCAAAACCGTAAGAGTTGCCGTTATTTGTAAAGAAGAAAGAGAAGAAGAAGCTAAAAGTGCCGGGGCAGATTTAGTAGGTTCAACAAATATTATTGATGAAATTAAAGCAGGGAAAATTAATTTCGATGTATGTATCGCTACTCCCGATATGATGGCAGTTATAGGTTCAGTTGCAAGAATTTTAGGACCAAAAGGTTTAATGCCTAACCCTAAACTTGGTACCGTAACTTTAGATATTAAAAATGCTATTAAAAATGCTAAAAGCGGTCAAGTAGAATATAGAGCAGAGAAAGCAGGTATAATTCATGCAGGGCTTGGAAAATTATCTTTTTCAGACCAAGATTTATTAAAAAATTTAAATGCGTTTATTGAGGCAGTAATTAAAGCGAAACCTGCCGGATTAAAAGGAAGTTATTTAAAAGCAGTGTATTTATCTTCTACTATGGGAGCATCGGTACAAATAGATTTAACTAGTATAGCATAATTTTTATAGCCGTTTAACGGTAGTATAGTAATAATAAAAAAAAGTTTTGTTATTTTGAGCATTTGTATCAGTTTAAATATATTAAACTGTGTTATAAAAGGAGAATTAAAAGGTGTTAAGATCAGAAAAACCGGTAGCAGTAGAGGATATTGTAAATATTTATAAAGAATCGCCCTCCGTAATTATTACCCATTATCATGGGTTAACCGTTAGTCAAGTGAGTTCACTTAGAGAATCACTTAAATCTAAAGAAGCAGGTTTTAAAGTAGTTAAAAATACTTTAGCAAAAATAGCTGCAAATCAAACAGGGCTTGATAGTATTGCTAATTTATTTGCAGGTCCTACTGCTATTGTTTATTCTAAAGAACCGGTTGAGATGGCAAAATTAGTAGTTAATTTTGCTAAGGCTAATGATAATCTTAAGATTATTGGTGGAATAGTCGATAATCACGTATTAGATGAACATTCAATAAAAGAACTTTCTAAGCTACCTTCACTTAATGAGCTTAGAGGTAAAATTGTTGGGTTATTACAAGCACCGGCTACTAAGGTTGTAGGTGTTTTACAAGCCCCGTCTTCGAGTATGGCGAGAGTAATACAAGCACATGCTAGTAAAAATTAACTTAAAGGTTTACTGCATTAGGGATTTTAATTGATAATTAAAGAGCTTTTATAGTGGAAATTAATAAGGTTTTTTATAGGAGATTGTTCTTATTTTAAAAAAATCTTATAATTTGTAGCAAAAAAGAATTTAATTAACTTTGAAATACCTGATGCAGTAATCTCTCAATATAAAAAAAGTAAAAAGGAAAAAATTATGGCAGATTTAGCTAAAATTGAAGAACAATTATCATCATTAACATTAATGCAAGCAGCTGAGCTTGTGAAAATGCTAGAAGAAAAATGGGGTGTATCTGCAGCAGCTCCTGTAGCTGTAGCAGCTGCCGGTGCTGCAGCTCCTGCGGCTGAAGCAGCAGCTGAAAAAACTGAGTTTGAAATAGTTTTAACAGCTGCCGGTGACAAGAAAGTTGAAGTAATTAAAGTTGTGAAAGATATCACAGGTCTTGGTTTAATTGAAGCTAAGAAATTAGTTGATGAAGCTCCAAAGCCGATTAAAAGCAATGTGAAAAAAGCAGAAGCTGAAGAAATCAAAGGTAAGTTAGAAGCTGCCGGAGCAAAAGTTGAATTAAAATAATTATTTCTGCATTAAGGTTCTGTAAAGAAAAATTAAATTATTTGTATTATTAGATATTTTTAAGTAAAAATTAATAAGATTCTTGTTGGAACAGTTATCTTTATTCCAAAAAAAATCTTGTGGTTTTCAATCAAAAACAACTAAATATAGATTAATTTTTTACAGGACCTAATATTTTTTGCATTACATGATAAAATATTTTATAGCTTTAAATTAACTTCTTAAAGTCTAAAAAGCCTTATTTTAGTAATTAAATTTGAATAAGGCTTTTTTGTTTAAAAATTATTTTAAAGCTAATGTAAGTTATTTTTTTGAAATAGGTTAAAGCTATTACATTGAAAATCTTATTGATTAAAATAATTTTGTTAACGTACCATACGTCTAGAAATTTAAATTATTAAAATTTTCTAGGTTCTGTGAACATTTATAATTGATTTTTGATGAAAATTAATGAGATTTTTGAAGGAATAATACCTAATTTTAAAAAAACCTTATAATTTTTTGTAACAAACAAATAACCAAAATCAAATCTTTTTGGAAATGTTCGCAGAGCCTACACAAGATCTAAATAGGAAACTTACTAGGTTTCTTTAATTTAAGTTCTATGTAAAAAAATTTAAAACAGTATATTTTTATTTTACTGCAAATTGTAAGCATTTTATTGAAATAGGTAGCTATTCCAATAAAAATTTTACTGTTTGAAATATAAATAATTTATATTTTATATACAGAACCTAGGTTTTGAACACTTTTGATTAATGATTATAATTAGGAGATATTTTTAAGCAAAAATTAATAAGATTTTTGAGAGGAAAGTTTATTACTATTTCAAAAAAACTTATGATTTACAGCTAAAAAGAGCCATAATTATGATTATTCTATTAAAATGTATAGGACCTAATCACTTCAATACGGGCAGTAATTTTATCAGTCAGGAGATTATATGGTTTCATTAAGGGATAATATAGAAGCACAACCCTTGTCACATAATAGAAGAATAAGAAAAAATTTCGGTCACATAAATTTAGTAGCAGATATACCGAATTTGATTGAAATTCAAAAAAATTCATATGAAAAAAACTTTCTACAGTTAAATATTAAAGATTCTGAAAGAAAAAATAAAGGTTTACAATCTATATTAAACTCAATTTTTCCTATTTCAGATTCCTCCAATATTGCTAATTTAGAATTTGTAAAATATGAATTCGATACTCCAAAATATGATGTAGAAGAGTGCAGTCAAAGAAGTTTAAGTTATGCTGCTCCTCTTAAAGTAACTTTAAGATTAAGTATTTGGGATATAGATGAGGATACCGGTACTAGAGAAATTAAAGGGATTAAAGAGCAAGAAGTATATATGGGTGATATCCCATTAATGACTAAAAACGGTACTTTTATCATTAACGGTACAGAAAGAGTAGTTGTATCGCAAATGCATCGCTCACCTGGCGTATTCTTTTATCATGATGAAGGAAAAGTCCACTCTTCCGGCAAGCTTTTATATTCTGCTCGTGTTATTCCATATAGAGGGTCTTGGCTTGATTTAGAATTCGACGCTAAGGATGTTATTTATTTTAGGATTGATAGAAAAAGAAAGCTTTATGCTACTACTTTGCTTAGAGCTATAGGTATGAGTACTGAAGAAATTATAAAATTTTATTATAATTCAGTAACTTATAAGCTTGTTAAAAATAAAGGTTGGGCGGTTAAATTTATACCTCAGCATATTACTGCTCATCGTTTAATAAGTGATTTAGTAGATGCAGATACCGGAAATGTTTTACTGAAAGCAGGGCAAAAAATTACTCCGCGTTTAGCTAAAAAATATTTTGGGGAAGGGCTTAATAATATTTTAGTAGCTCATGAAACTTTAATCGGCAAATATCTATCCGAAGATTTAAGGGATCCTGCAAGCGATGAAGTATTAGCAAAAATCGGTGAAATGATAACTAGCGATATGCTAAATGTTATTAATGATTTTAAAATTAAAAATGTTAGTGTATTAGTAATCAATCCTCAATCCGGTCCATATATAAGAAATACCTTATTTGCTGATAAGAATCAGGACCGTGAGGCAGCGTTATGTGATATTTTCAGAGTTTTAAGACCCGGCGAACCTGCTAATATCGAAGCGGCTGAAAGCCTGTTTTATAATTTATTCTTTGATGCGGAAAGATATGATCTTTCAGAAGTCGGACGAATAAAAATGAATTCTAGGTTAGAGCTGAATATTTCAGAAGAAGTTACGGTTTTAACAATTGATGATATTAAAAATATCGTAAGAGTTTTAGTAGAGCTTAAAGACGGTAAAGGTATTATAGACGATATTGATCATTTAGGTAATAGAAGGGTTAGATCAGTAGGTGAATTGATAGAAAATCAATTTAGAATAGGTTTAGTCCGAATGGAAAAATCTGTAATTGAAAGGATGTCGGCAGGTGATGTTGATACCGTAATGCCTCATGATTTAGTAAATTCCAAGATTTTAGTTTCAGTCGTAAAAGAATTTTTTAGTACCTCCCAATTATCCCAATTTATGGATCAAACAAATCCATTATCGGAAATAACTCATAAAAGAAGGCTGTCGGCACTCGGTCCCGGAGGGCTTAGTCGAGATCGAGCGGGTTTTGAGGTGCGTGACGTACATCCGACTCATTACGGTCGTATTTGTCCTATTGAAACACCTGAAGGTCAGAATATCGGGTTAATTAACTCTATGGCTACTTATGCTAGGATAAATAAACACGGTTTTATAGAGAGTCCATATAGAAGAGTTAAAGATGGGCAGGTAACTGATGAAGTAGTATATCTTTCTGCTATTGAAGAAGGTAAATACAAAATTGGACAAGCAAATTCTAAAGTTGATAAAGACGGAAAGTTGCAAGGAGAGTTTATTAATTGCCGTGTTGAAGGCGGTAATTTTGTAATGGTAGAACCGCATGAGGTAGATTTTATTGATGTGACTCCTATGCAGGTAGTATCGGTTGCGGCTTCTCTTATACCTTTCTTAGAAAACGATGATGCTAACCGTGCTTTGATGGGTTCAAACATGCAAAGACAAGCCGTTCCTTTAATTAAAACGGATGCACCTTTTGTAGGTACCGGAGTTGAAGGGGTAGTAGCTAAAGATTCCGGAGCATCAGTACTTGCATTACATGACGGTATTGTTGAGCAGTTAGATTCAAATAGAATAGTGATTAGAACTCTAGAACAAAAAATTGGCGGTTCTCCGTCTGTTGATATTTATAATTTATTAAAATTCCAAAAATCCAATCATAATACTTGTATAAATCAAAAGCCTTTAGTTAAGGTCGGTCATTATGTTAAGAAAAACGATATTATAGCTGACGGTCCTAGTACGGATAACGGTGAAATTGCTTTAGGTAGAAACGTGCTTGTGGCTTTCTTACCTTGGAACGGTTATAATTTTGAAGATTCAATTTTAATATCTGAACGTATAGTAAAAGAGGATGTGTTTACATCTATTCATATTGAAGAGTTTGAAGTAATAGCTAGAGATACACGCCTTGGTCCTGAAGAAATTACCCGTGATATACCGAATGTAAGCGAAGAAGCATTGCGTCATCTTGATGAAGTCGGAATAATTTATGTAGGTGCAGAAGTAAAAGCCGGTGATATTTTAGTCGGAAAAGTAACACCGAAAAGTGAATCGCCTATTACTCCTGAAGAGAAGCTACTACGTGCTATTTTCGGGGAAAAAGCTTTTGACGTAAAAGATTCATCTCTGCATGTACCTTCGGGAGTTAGCGGAACTGTAGTAGAAGTAAGGGTATTTTCTCGTAGGGGTGTAGAAAAAGACCAGCGAGCTATTGCTATTGAAAAACAACAAATTGAAAAATTAGCAAAAGACAGAGACGACGAATTAGAAATTATTGAGCATTTTGTGTTTAGTTGGCTTGAAAAGCTTTTAATAGGGCAGGTGATTGTTAACGGTCCTAAGCAAGTAAAAGCAGGACGAACAATTACTAGTGAAATGCTAAAAGGTTTATCTAAAGGGCAATTTTGGCAGCTTACCGTGGAAGATGCAAATGTAATGAATGAAATAGAGCAAGTTAAAGTTCATTATGATGAGAAAAAAGATGCCATCGATAAAAGATTTGCTACTAAGGTAGAAAAATTGCAAAGCGGTGATGATTTACCTCAGGGAGCTTTAAAAGTAGTAAAAGTATTTATCGCAACTAAGCATAAATTACAGCCCGGGGATAAGATGGCAGGAAGGCACGGAAATAAAGGTGTTATTTCACGTATCGTACCTGAAGAAGATATGCCATTTTTAGAAGATGGAACTGTGGTAGATATCGTTCTTAACCCTCTAGGTCTTCCGTCTCGTATGAATATAGGACAGATTTTAGAGACGCATCTTGGGTGGGCATCAATAAATTTAGCAAAAAAAATATCTACCTTAGTAAAGGAATATAAAAATAAACATATAGGTATTGAGCAGATTAAGAAATTCTTACTTGAGCTATACGGAGAGAATATTAATTATATACTTGAAAGATCGGAAGAAGAGATTATATCTTTCTGTAATAAAGTAAGTAAAGGCGTACATTTTGCAACTCCTGTATTTGACGGAGCAAAAGTTCAGGACGTTAAAGATATGTTAAAACTTGCCGGTCAAGATCCTTCAGGACAAGTAAAATTAATTGACGGTAGAACCGGTGAATATTTTGACCGTCTAGTGACCGTTGGACAGAAATATTTGCTGAAGCTTCATCACTTAGTCGATAATAAAATTCACTCTCGTTCTATAGGACCTTATAGCTTAGTAACGCAGCAACCGCTTGGAGGTAAGTCTCATTTCGGTGGACAGCGTTTCGGAGAAATGGAATGCTGGGCATTACAAGCTTACGGTGCGGCTTATACGTTACAGGAAATGTTAACGGTTAAGTCGGATGACGTAAACGGTAGGATCAAAACTTATGATTCTATAGTACGTGGTGAAAATAATTTTGAATCAGGCATTCCTGAATCATTTAATGTTATGATAAAAGAATTTAGATCTTTATGTCTTAACGTAAAGCTTGAAGTAACTTCGAGTTAGTTATTCTGTGGTTTATGGATACTAAAGCGTCATGAGCTAAGCGACTAAAAGGAGCGTGGCAATCTCAGGATTTTGGCACGAGATTGCGGGCGTACAATTGCTCTGCAATTTCCTCGCAATGACGAAAACCATACAATGAGAACTTTAAATAAAGAAGTATACGAGTAATTTTTAAGGAAAAGTATTTATGAGCGTAGTAAATTTTTACGGACAATTAAGTAATACTCAACAATTTGATCAAATAAGGATTAATATAGCAAGTCCTGATCAAGTACGTTCGTGGTCTTTCGGTGAAGTAACAAAACCTGAAACAATTAACTATCGAACCTTTAAACCAGAGAAAGATGGTTTATTTTGTGCAAGAATTTTTGGTCCGGTAAAAGATTACGAATGTCTCTGCGGTAAATATAAGCGGATGAAAAATCGTGGTATTACATGTGAGAAATGCGGCGTTGAAGTTACGGTTTCTAGAGTAAGGCGTGAAAGAATGGGGCATATTGAACTTGCTGCTCCCGTTGCTCATATTTGGTTTTTAAAGTCACTACCTTCAAGAATTAGTATGCTTCTTGATATGACAATGCGAGATGTAGAAAAGATTCTTTATTTTGAAAATTATGTAGTAGTTGACCCAGGGTTATCGATTTTACAAAAAGGCGAACTCTTAACAGAGGAAGAATTACAGAAAGCAAAAGATAAGTACGGTGAAGATGCATTTACTGCCTCTATAGGTGCAGAAGTAATACAACAAATGCTTAAAGAGCTTGATTTTTTAAAGTTAAAGCAAGAATTATACGAGGAATTACAAACCACTTCCTCAGAAGTCAAAAAGAAAAAATTAGTAAAGCGTTTAAAATTAGTAGAGGATTTTTTAGAGTCGGAAAATAAGCCGGAATGGATGATTATGGATGTTTTGCCGGTTATTCCTCCTGAAATTAGACCGCTTGTTATGCTTGACGGCGGGAGATTTGCTACTTCGGACTTAAATGAACTTTATAGAAGAGTAATTAATAGGAATAATCGTTTAAAGAAACTAATAGAGTCAAAAGCTCCTGATATAATAGTCAGGAACGAAAAAAGAATGTTACAAGAAGCAGTGGATGCGTTATTTGATAACGGTCGTCGAGGTAGAGCAGCGAAAAATGCTAATAAGCGTCAATTTAAGTCATTAAGTGATATGCTTAAAGGTAAGCAAGGTCGTTTCCGTCAGAACCTACTTGGTAAAAGGGTTGACTATTCAGGACGTTCGGTTATCGTGGTCGGACCTGAGCTTAAGCTCCATCAGTGCGGTTTACCTAAAAAAATGGCATTGGAGCTATTTAAGCCGTTTATTTATTCTAAGCTTGAGTTGTACAGTATTGCTACGACTATTAAAGCCGCAAAAAGAATGGTGGAAGCTGAAAAGCCTGAAGTTTGGGATGTGCTTGAAGAAGTCATAAGAGAGCATCCGGTTTTACTTAATAGAGCTCCGACATTGCATCGATTAGGTATTCAAGCATTTGAACCGCTATTAATCGAAGGTAAAGCGATTCAGCTTCATCCGCTTGTTTGTGCTGCGTTTAATGCGGACTTTGACGGTGATCAGATGGCGGTACATATTCCGTTATCGATTGAAGCACAGCTTGAAGCTAGGGTATTTATGATGTCTACAAATAATATCTTAAGCCCTGCAAACGGACGTCCTATTATTGTACCGGATAAAGATATAGTACTTGGTTTATATTATCTAACCCTTGCATTTGATAATGAAGTAGGCGAAGGGATGATGTTCTCAGATTTAGCTGAGATGGAACATGCTTTATATAATAAATTTATAACTATTCATACAAAGATAAAATATCGTAGAAATCAGCTAAATGTCGAAGGTAAAATGGTCCCTGTTATCATTGATACTACTTACGGTAGGTTAATGGTCGGTGAATTATTGCCTTCTAACCCTAATATAGAATTCAAGTTTATTAATAAACAACTCACTAAAAAAGACATATCATTAGTTATAGATTTAGTTTATCGTCACTGCGGTCAAAAAGCTACAGTAATTTTTGCCGATCAGCTAATGAAACTAGGTTTTAAATATGCTTGTTCTTCAGGTATTTCTTTTGGAATGGACGATATGGTAGTACCGGAATCTAAGAGTACTCATATCAATGAAACTCAGCTTGAAATAAAAGAATTTGAACAACAATATTCAAACGGTTTAATTACTTATGGAGAGAAATACAATAAAGTAGTTGATGCTTGGTCAAGATGTACCGATAGAGTAGCAAACGACATGATGAAAGAGATTGCTACGCCGCCAGTTAGTGATGATCCGAATCATCAAAAAATAAATGCTATATATATGATGGCTATCTCCGGAGCAAGAGGTTCTTTCCAGCAAATTAAGCAGTTAGGCGGTATGCGAGGTTTAATGACCAAATCAAACGGTCAAATTATACAAACTCCTATTATCTCTAACTTTAAGGAAGGATTAACTGAATTTGAGTGTTTTAATTCTGCTAACGGAATGCGTAAAGGGCAAATAGATACGGCTTTAAAAACGGCAAGCTCAGGTTACTTAACAAGAAAATTAGTAGACGTTGCACAAGATTGTATTATTACCGAAAAAGATTGTGGAACTGATAAAGGGATTGAAGTTAAGAGTGTTATTGAAGGGGGAGAAGTTATAGTACCTTTAGCTGAAAAGATTTTAGGTCGTACTACCGCTATCGATATATTTCATCCTGTAACTAATGATCTAATTCTCAATAAAGGCGAGTTTATTAATGAAGCAAAGTTAGAGCAGATTGAGTCGGCTGGACTCGACAGAATTATGATAAAATCCGTATTAACCTGTGAAAGTACTACCGGTATATGTAGCATATGTTACGGTAGGGATCTTGCTACCGGTACGTTGGTGTCGGAGGGTGAGGCAATCGGGGTTATTGCTGCTCAATCTATCGGTGAACCAGGTACGCAGCTTACAATGAGAACTTTCCATATCGGAGGAGCGGCAACAAAAGGTGCTGAAGTTTCTTCTGTAGAAGCTTCCTGTGACGCAAAAGTGAAAATTATAAGTCGTAACGTTGTTATTAATTCCGAAGAACGTAAAATTGTTATGAGCCGAAATTGTGAATTATTATTACTTGATAATAACGGTAATGAAAAGGCTCGTCATAAAATTCCATACGGTGCTAGATTACTTGTTGATGACGGTGATATGGTTATTAAAACTCAAAAACTAGCGGAGTGGGATCCTTATACTATACCGATTATCACGGAGAAATCAGGTAAAGTTTTATTCAAAGATATGGTTGAGGGTATTTCTATTCGTGACGTAACTGACGAAGCTACTGGAATACCGAGTAAAGTTATTATTGAATCGAAGCAATATTCACGCGGTGCAGAATTACGTCCGCGTATACAGCTTTTAGATACTAAAGGTGCAGTTATAACCTTATCAAATGGTTTAGAAGCTAGATATTACTTGCCGGTTGGAGCAGTTTTAAGCGTAGAAGACGGAGTACAAATATCTGTAGGTGATATTATTGCACGTATACCGAAAGAATCAACCACTACTAAAGATATTACCGGTGGTTTACCGAGAGTTGCCGAGCTTGTAGAAGCAAGACGTCCTAAAGATCACGCAGTTATTGCCGAGGTTGACGGTAGAGTAGAATTCGGTAAAGACTATAAATCTAAGAGACGTATTATTATACATCCGATTGATGAAACAATGTCTATTGAGTATATGGTACCTAAAGGCAAGCATGTTGTAGTTAACGAAGGTGACTTTGTTAAAAAAGGCGATTTATTGATTGACGGTAATCCAGTACTTCAAGATATTTTAAAAGTAATGGGTGTAGAGGTTCTTGCAAATTATATTGTTAAAGAGGTTCAAGCCGTTTATCGTTTACAAGGTGTAAAGATTGATGATAAGCACATAGAAGTTATTATTCGTCAGATGTTACAAAAAGTAGAAATCACGGATTCAGGTGGAACTACCTTATTAGCAGGTGAAAAAATAGATAGACATGAATTCGAGGAGATAAATGAAAAAGCTATTAAAAATGGTTTAAAACCTGCTGAAGCACAATTAATATTACAAGGTATTACTAAAGCTTCTCTGCAAACTAGATCGTTTATCTCTGCGGCATCATTCCAAGAGACTACTAGAGTTTTAACAGAAGCAGCTATTGCCGGTAAAATAGATAAGCTACGAGGATTAAAAGAAAACGTGATAGTTGGACGATTAGTACCTGCCGGAACCGGTTACTTTATGGATAAAATGCGTAAAGCAGCCGTGAAGCTTGATGAAGAAAATGTATAAATATACTTGATTCTTGTAAGGCGTTATTGCGTGGATACTGAAAGTCGTCATTGCGAACGACCTAAGCGTTGTTGTATGGCTCAATTTCACCACTGTCATCCCGTGGCTTGACCACGGGATCCAGTTAAAAATTCTGATTTACAGAATTTTTTTAATTATTTTCTAGATTGCCACGTCGCTTCGCTTTTCGCAATGACGACCTTTAGTATCCACGCGGGGATAACTATAGTACCGGACAATTTTTATTCTATGTCATTCCCGCGTAGGCGGGAATCCAGTAAAGTAAAGTTTTTTTAGTCTGGATCCCCGCTTTCGCGGGGATGACATTGGGATTTTTTAACAAAATGTCTGGTACTATAGGCTTTTTCTTATTTTGTAGGAATGATTCTTTAATAACAAGCAATCGGTGCTGTTAAATGCTCGTAGGTTTGACCTAAATAAGATACTGGTTGTTCAAAGATATACGTATTATTGTTATCATAATTATAATTACCGTATAATTGTAATCTTGCTAAAGAATCTTCATATCGGAAGTTTTCAAGTATTTCTTGATTTTTAGATATCGGAATTTCTGCTAAACAATGTTCAACATAAGTTTTCAGCACCTCTTGACAAATTCCATCATGTAAAGCTTTTAACATGAGTAAGTTTACTAATGGGTTAATACCATTATTTGCATTAGTAGTAATCGTAGCTTCCTCGTGTTTTTGATCAATAGACATCTTCCTAAACTTCGCTTCTAGAGGTAATTTAGACGTCGAGCCTAGACTTGCATCCTCACATATGTCTATATACGCTGCGGTGCTGCGCGTTCCGTATCTCCTTTAAATTCCTCTCTATAAACTGGTTTAGAAAGATGTCTAACAGGTAATTCAGAAATTAAAGGCTCTTCATTGATTACTTCTACTTTCTCTATTTCAAGATTTTCTGATTTAGCATTGATTTTTTCTTCAAAATTTATCTCTGGGAAAAGTGCTTTCACATCCGTTATTTCAAGTTTTTCTCCTTTTTTACCTACTTCATAAGCTTTAGAAACAATTTGTTTATAAATAACGTCAATTAATTTTCGTTTTGTTTGTATTTCATCAGAATAATTAATTCCTCCTTCATTCCAAAACTTTACTATTTTAGAAAAAGCAGGAATATATTTACCGGTCTTTGCTAAAAATTTTTGTATAAATGTAGGTTCAACAAGAGGTGCTAATGTAGGGTTTTCTTCATATTTTTTTAATACATACTCAACAATTTTAGGTATATGTTGATCTGCTTCTATTTCATCAGGTAAGCCGTGTAATATTTTTTTGGCTATTGCTTAATCCATCTTCTTATACAAAATATTAGCCCCTGTCCATGTCCATACAGGATTAGCCGTAAAACAAAGCTTTGTTACATAAAATGCTAGCGATATTAGGTAGAGATAATAACTTTAAATAGTTAAAGCAAGTATATCGCATTGGATGAGGCGTGAGGCTATAAATCTCATCCATATCTTGGTTTAGCTCACATGATGTTTTAATCATTGTATACTTCTGCTTAATTAAATGAGAAGTGATGTCATGTACTGGCATATTATTACTTAAATTTAACTAACTCGTCAGCAAAATATAAAAAACATTAACATTTGTCAAATGCTATTTAATGAGATTTTGTTTTAAATCAATTATAATACTTGCAAAGTTTTATCAAGATAAATAGAATTATCCAAAGTCAAAAGTAATATAAGGAATGAGTATGCTTAACATAAATTTTGTGAATGAAGAATCATCTACTAATCAGGGTCTAGTAGTTTTTATTGATGAACAGTTAAAGCTTGATAGTAATTTAATAGGACTTGATCAACAACATCACGGATTAATTTCTAAAACTATTCAGAATAAACTGCAATTTACCGGTAAATATGGACAGATTAAAGTTATTCCGTCTGTCATTAAATCAGGCGAGGTTAGATATTTGATAATAGCAGGTCTTGGGAATGAAGAAAAATTAACTGAAGCAAAAATTGAAGAGTTAGGCGGTAAAATCTTACAAAATGCAATTTGTGCTAAAATTTCTACTATCGGCTTAAAACTTACAAATAGAATTAGCAAGTTTACACCTCAAACATTTATATCTTTAGTTGCTAGCGGTGCATTCCTTGCTTCTTACAGATTTAATAAATATAGAACTACCTTAAAAGAAGCAGAGAAGTTTGCAGTAGAGTCAATTGAGATTTTTACCGATAATAGTACTGAAGCAGCAAAATTATTTGAAGTCAAAAAATTAATTGCTGAGGCAGTATTTTTTACACGAGATATATGTAATGAACCATCAAATATTAAAACTCCGCAAGTTTATGCTGAAAGAATAGTTGATATACTTGAACCGTTCGGAGTAGATGTTGACGTTATCGGTGAACGTGAGATGAAAAATCTTGGTATGGGAGCATTACTTGGGGTCGGTCAAGGTTCACAAAACGAGTCAAAATTAGTAGTGATGGAATATAAAGGCGGCAGTAAAGATGTTCCGACTATTGCTTTGGTTGGTAAAGGAGTGATTTTTGATACAGGCGGTATTTCCTTAAAGCCGTCAAGTAATATGCATTTAATGAGATACGATATGGGAGGTTCTGCAGCAGTCGTGGGTGCTATGATTGCGGTTGCCGGTCAAAAATTACCTGTAAATATAGTCGGTGTTGTAGGGCTTGTAGAAAATATGCCGTCCGGTAACGCACAGCGTCCAGGAGATGTAGTAACTACTATGTCAGGGCAAACTGCAGAAGTTTTAAATACCGATGCAGAAGGGCGTTTAGTACTTGCCGATGCCGTTTGGTATGCACAAGAAAAATTTAAGCCTAAATGCGTGATTGACGTTGCAACTCTAACAGGAGCGATAACCGTAGCACTCGGTAGTACATATGCCGGTTGTTTTTCCAATAATGATGAGTTAGCTGATAAGTTAATAAAAGTAGGGGAAGAAGTTAATGAAAAACTTTGGAGAATGCCGCTTCATGATGAGTATGATGCAATGATCAATTCCGACATAGCCGATATGGCAAATATCGGTAACGTACCGGGAGCTGCCGGAAGCAGCACGGCTGCACATTTTATCAAACGCTTCATTAAAGACGGGGTAGATTGGGCTCATTTAGATATAGCAGGCGTTGCAAATAGTAACAAAGCTTCAGCACTCGGGCCTAAGGGAGCAGTTGGATATGGTGTTAGATTACTTGAAAAATTTATCAAAGAATATACTTGATGCCGTTTTTGTGTGGCATTGCTTGCATGAATACAGAGTCGTCATTGCGAGAAGCGAAGGGCGTTGTTGCATGGATCGTTTTATGTCATTCCCGCGAAAGCGGGAATCCAAGGCTTTGGGATGTCATCCCGTGGCTTGACCACGGGATCTAAAAATAATAAATTAGATACCGCGATCAAGTCGTGGTATGACAAAGAACTGGATTCCCGCCTACGCGGGAATGACATCGGGTTCATCTGACAATGCTTAGCTAAAAATGACATTAAACTTCGTCTATCTACTATTCGTTTATTCTGAATATAATTATGAACACAATAAATAAACCTTATATATTTGTTATCGGTAATGAAAAAGGTGGAGCAGGTAAAACTACCTGCTGTATGCATCTAATAATAGCTTTGCTGTATCAAAATTGCTCGGTAGTAAGTATTGATACCGATTCAAGGCAAGGTTCTTTAACAAGCTATTTAAAAAATCGAGATTTATATAATAAACAAAATCCTGATAAACCTGTATTAGTACCAAAACATTTTCATATATCTGAAGGAGAGATAGAAGAGCAAGTCAAGAGTTTTGAGGAAGTACTAGAAAATAATCAAGATGCCGATTATATAGTGATTGATACCCCAGGCAGTCATACTCCTTTATCAAGAGTTGCTCATTCTTACGCCGATACAATTATTACACCGATTAATGACAGCTTTCTAGATTTAGACGTAATAGCAAAAGTCGATAGCAAGGATGAAATTATTAGCCCATCAATATATAGTCAAATGATTTGGGAGCAGAAAATGGAGCGTGCTAGTCGTGATAGAATTAGTATAGATTGGGTAATACTTCGCAATCGTTTAAGCAATCTTGATGCATTAAATAAAAGACGCGTAGGGAATGTATTAGCTAAACTTGCTAAAAGAATTAACTTTAAACTCGCAGAAGGATTTAGTGAACGTGTAATATATAGGGAGTTATTTTTACAAGGTCTAACATTATTTGATCTAAAAACTGCAAAATATGATAGAGCATTTAATAGCTCACACGTGCTTGCACGTCAAGAATTACGAAATTTTTTAGACTTTCTAGGTATTAAGGCTGCGTTCAAAGGTTAATTTCTATTAAAGTTTTTCTTGTATAAAGTTAAAAAATATATATAATACGCAAAATTAATATGTTTTAACTTTATGAGAGAAACAAATGCCAAATATTGCTGAAAATATTTCAAAACTACCGGAAGAACAAGAAAAAGTTAATAAACTTGTTGATCAATACAAGAATTTAACTCCGGAAGAACAAAAAATTGTTGATAGAAAACTTAAGTCACATTTTACAAAAGAAGAGCTAGAACAAGATGAGCTTAAATCAAGAATGAATAACATACGTAGTAATTTGTCCAATAAAGACCAAGAAAAACTACAAGCAGGTAATAATTCTATAGGTGAAATAGCAAAAGATGTATTATCGTTAGTTAAAGGAATAATAAATCTAGTAGAAAATGTTGCAGAGATAATTAAAAACCCTAAGAAAGCAATATATGAATGGATTAAAGGTGAGTTAAATCAAGTAAAACCTCAACAACAAAATTATCAGCAACTCCCATCAAAGCCAAAAGCTGCTGCAATATCAAGATAAAATTTTGGCAAGGTAAAACTTTAGTTTTTATTTGCGAAACTCTGTAATTTTATGTATATGTATAAAGGAAAGAAATATACGTAGAAAATGCATAAATATAGAACTCATAATTGTAACGAATTACAAATATCCGATGTTGGGAAAGAAGTTAAGTTATCCGGTTGGGTACATAGAAGAAGAGATCACGGTAATCTAGTTTTCATAGATTTACGTGATCATTATGGTATAACTCAAATCGTGTTTACCGATCAAAACCAGCAGCTTATGGAAGATGCAAGCCGTTTGCGTTATGAGTCGGTAATTACGGTAAGCGGTACAGTTGTAGCAAGATCAAATGATACTATTAATGATACGCTTCCGACAGGTCATATTGAGGTCTTAGCAGGTGAATTTATTGTTGAATCGGTTGCAGATACTCTACCTTTTGTTATTAATACCGAAAAAGATGCTCCGGAAGATTCAAGGCTTAAGCATCGTTTTTTGGATCTTAGACGTGAGAAGTTACATAATAATATAATACTACGTTCACAAATTATTGCTCATATTCGTCATTTGATGACGGGAAGAGGTTTTACCGAATTTCAAACACCGATTTTAACGGCAAGTGCACCTGAAGGTGCTAGGGATTTCTTAGTACCGAGTAGGATGCATCCTGGTAAGTTCTATGCGTTACCGCAAGCACCTCAGCAATTCAAGCAGTTATTGATGGTATCAGGCTTTGATCGTTATTTCCAAATTGCTCCTTGTTTTCGGGATGAAGATGCAAGAGCCGATAGATCACCTGGCGAGTTTTATCAGCTAGATGTAGAAATGTCGTTTGTTACACAGGAAGACGTATTTAGTACTATTGAGCCTGTGATGTATGATTTATTCACTAAATTCACGGATAAAAAAGTATCAAAGACTCCTTTTGTTCGTATTCCATATAATGAATCTATGCTAAAATACGGCTCTGATAAGCCTGATTTACGAAATCCTATTATAATTGCTGATGTAACTGAGATATTTAGAGATTCCGATTTTACGATTTTCAGAGAGAATATCAAAAAAGGTAGTATTGTTCGTGCAATTCCTGCCCCTAAGGCAGCTGCACTGCCTCGTAGTTTCTTCGATAAAATGATAGAGTTTGCGGTATCAGAAGGAGCAGGTGGACTTGGCTATATTCAGTTTAGTGAAACCGGTGAAGCAAAAGGACCGGTAGCAAAATTCTTAAGCCCGCAGCAATTAGAGAGTCTAAAAGCTACAGCTAGTATTAGTAACGGTGATGCCGTATTTTTTGCTAGCGATAAAAAAGAAAAAGCTGCAAAGCTTGCAGGTAAGGTTAGAATAAGACTTGGTGAAGAGCTTGATTTACTTGAAAAAGATTGCTTTAAATTCTGTTGGATTACTGATTTTCCATTTTATGAATTAAATGCAGAAACAGGAAAAATTGATTTTAGCCATAATCCATTTTCTATGCCACAAGGTGGTTTGGAAGCCTTAGAAAATGCTAAAACAACTGAAGAACTACTTGAGCTTAATGCATACCAGTATGATATTGTTTGTAACGGTATAGAGCTTTCTAGCGGTGCTATTAGAAACCATAAGCCTGAGATTATGTATAAAGCATTTTCCATAGCAGGTTATAGTGAGGAGGAAGTTGATAAGAGATTTGGCGGTATGATTAGAGCGTTTAAGTTTGGTGCTCCACCACATGGCGGAATAGCTCCCGGTATTGACAGAATCGTTATGCTACTCGCAGAAGCTACTAATATAAGAGAAATAATTGCATTTCCTTTAAATCAGCAAGCTGAAGATTTACTAATGAACGCTCCAAGCTATGTAGAAGATAAAGCTCTAAAAGAGCTAAGCGTTATGCTATCACCGTCAGCTAGAAAAAATGCAGAGAAAGAATAAGAAGTTATAATTGCTGCTAGGGCGATGACATTGTTGCATGGCTATCTCAATCGTCATTGCGAGCAGGTATTGTTGAGTGGACCGGTAAATGCTCTTTATGTCATTCTTAGCTAAAAGCGGGAATCCAGAAAAAAGTATAAGTACAGCAAATTTTTGAAATTAAAAGCTCGATTTATCTCGCTTTATGATGGATTCCTGCTTTCGCAGGAATGACATCGGTATCCACGCAACAACGCCAACTCGCTTAGACCGTTCACAATGAGGAGTCGGTATCCATACAACAAGATCCCGCTTTTGTGGGGATATAACATCGAGGTCTTTTTAAAAACTATTCGGTACTATAGATTTGATCGTGATATGACAATGAAAAAAACAAAGCCATGAATAAATCATGACTTTGCAGAAAGGATACCAATTAATCTCTTCTATTGCCTAAAAATCTTATTAAATATAGGAAAAGATTTATAAAATCTAAATATAAAGTAAAGGCTGCCATAATAGAAAGCTTTTGTCCTACTTCATCGTTTCCTGCCATGTAATACATAGACTTAATCTTTTGAGTGTCCCAAGCAATTAATCCCATAAATACTACTATTCCAATAAGAGAAGTAGCAAAAGAAAGAGCCGAGCTTTTTAGAAACAAGTTGACTAATGAAGCAATGATAAGACCTATAAGACCCATTGCAAAAAATGAACCCATAGATGTTAGATCTCTACTCGTACTATAACCGTATAAACTCATTGCTCCAAAAACGGAAGAGCAAATAAAGAAAGTACGAGCTATCGAGGCACCGGTATAAATAAGAGCTAAATATGCAAGCGACATACCGGTTAAACCGGCATAAACCCAAAATAATATTTGTGCCGTTTTCAGGTTCATTCGTCCGAAGCCCATAAAGAAATATAAAGCGATACCGAGCGGAGCAAACATTATAATAGTGCCGAAACCTGTTTGAAACATTAAATTATAAATAGGTTCAACTGATATAGTCGTTACGGCTGCTACACCGGTTAGTAAAAGTGCTAAAGCCATATAATTATATACTTTAAGCATGTATTTTCTTAAGCCTTCATCAAAAGTTTTATTCTTTGAGGTGGCAGTTAAAGTTTTTGTATAATCGATCATAAAGTAACCTTAGGATTATGTTATTTATACTCGCTGAACTTGAAAAATTGGCTACGTCGTCTTTGTAAGCCCTCGGATGCTCACGTATTAAGTATACGCTCCGCTCCTCGGTTTACAGACTCCCCTTGCTCTTTTTCAAATTGAGCTTCGTCTACCAATTCTTCATTTACCAAGGTATAATAATAAAATATAGCCCTTTAAAGGCTCTTTTTCAAGTGATAATTATAAATATCTTGCATTGAATATAAAGCCGGTGATTTATCCTGTAGCCAAATAGCAGCTTTAATTGCACCAATGACAAAAGAGTTTTTATTCAGAGCTTCGTGTTTTAAAATGATTATTTCATCGTCACCTAGGAAAGATATTTCATGTATACCGTGAACATTTCCACCACGAAGCGAGGAAATACCTATTTCTTTTTCGCTTCTCGGTCTGTTACCACGATTAAATGCTATATTTAATCCTTTCTCGCTTGCAATTGTTTCAGCAAGCATAATAGCAGTTCCTGAGGGTGAATCTTTTTTATTACGGTGATGGGTTTCTAGAATTTCAATATCGTAATCATCTAGTATTTTTGTTGTCTTTCTTGCTAAATAGCTGAGCAAATTAGCCCCGATACTCATATTTGCAGAATATAAAATAGGTAAAGTTTGAGCTGTTTTTTCTAAAAGCTTAAAATGTTGAGGCTGAAGTCCTGTGGTTCCGATTACTAATTTTGTATTATGTTTTAATGCATAATTAATTAATTTTTCTAATATTTCAGGAGTAGAAAAATCGATGATTACATCAGAATTTTTACAAAAATTATCTAAATCATCTAAATTATTAGTACTATTAAATTTTGCTGAAATTTTGCAATCTTTAAATTTATCTATTCTCTCTGTAATGGTTTTTCCCATTTTACCGGTAGAACCGCTAAGACCGATATTAATCATGTTTGATTTATTGTAAATTTGCATAAGATTTATGAAAATATAATAGAGGCTTTAAATCATTTTTAATAGCAGTATTTATTACTTCACCAATAAATATAACATGGTCACCGGCATCATAAGAAGCATATTTATTACATTCTATATAACAAGTTGCACCGTTTATTAAAGGACAATTGGTTTTATTGCCAAGCTCATAAGCAATTTTTGTAAATTTATTAGGTTGTGATTGAGCAAAATGTTTTGAGATATCAATTTGATTCTCTGCTAAAATACTAACTGCGAATTTATCACTTTTCTGAAAACTGTTTATACTAAAAGAGTTTTTATTGAGGCAAAATAATATTAACGGTGGTTTTAAAGATACAGAAGTAAGAGAACTAGCAGTAAAGCCAAAAAGCTCGTTATTACAAGTTGTTGTTATAATAGTCACTCCCTGGGGGAATCGACTCATAGTATCTTTAAATTGACTTTCTGTTACTGTCCCAGCCATTTTTTCATAATTTTGTTAATGGTTCCGTCTTTTTTTAATGAATCGATTGCCTCATTAATTTCATTAATTAGTCCTGAGTTTTTAGACATACCTATAGCAAAATCTGATGAAAATTCTTCTAAAGTACTGCTTTCTAAATTTGAATTATTTTCTTTTAATTTCTTGCCTTGAAATTCCTCAGAAATAATAGCATCTATGACTCTGGCTTTTAACTCTTCAACTAACATTAAATGATTTGCTAAAGAATGAACTTTAATATTCATTGTCTGTGATAGATCTTGTGCTTTTTTTTCTAAAACACTACCGAGCTGTACCCCTACTATTTTATTATCTAGATCTTTGCTATTTTGTATATTATCGCCTGTTCTATATATTATGGCAAATCTTGCAGTAGCGTAGTTATCGGAAAAGCTGATATATTCGGAACGCTCCGGTGTTACGGAAAGCTCCGCCACCGCAACATCAATATTTTCACTAACTAAAGCTGCAAGTAAACCGTTAAAGTCGAAGTTTTTTATGATAACTTTTTTATTTAGACGCTCACTTATTGCTTTTATAATATCAATATCAATCCCAACAATCTCTCCGTCTTGGATGAATTCATAAGGAGGATTATCTGCGGCAGTACCGACTATTAAAGTTTTTTCCGTTTCTTTTTTTTCACAAGAAACTAGTAAGAAAGATAGTAGAAATATTTTTAGAAATTTCATAAAAATAATGTTTTAAGTTTTAGTGTGTTCCGTGTCATTTCCGTAAGGCATTGAGCTTGTTGTATGGCTTGAAAAACCCGTTTGGTGTGTCATACCGTGGCTTGACCACGGTATCCAGTTAAAAATACTAAAATTATTAGTATTTTTTATTGTTGTTATGGACCCCGTGGTCAAGCGAACTAGGTGACACAGTGGATTTTACCGGTCCACGCAATAATGTCTTTAGCTAGGAATGACATAGAAACCATGCAGACAACATCGGTAAACATCAAGAATCCAGCTTATCCTTTAAAAGCTGATTCACAAGCGTCGGATTAGCCTTACCGCCGGTTTTTTTCATTACTTGGCCTACAAAGAAACCGAATAATTTATCCTTACCACTTTTATAACCCTCTATTGATTCAGGATTTTCAGCTATTACCTCGTCAATTACTGTGTTCAGCACGTTATTATCCGAAACTTGCATCAGTCCTTTTTCCTCTACTATTTTATCAGGTGCTTTACCGGTTTCAAACATAATTTCAAAAACGGTTTTTGCAATTTTACCGGAAATAGTATCATTTTCTATTAATTTTACCAGTTTTGCAAAGTTACTAGGAGTAATTTTACATTCATTTATTCCTATCGATGCTTTGTTTAATTGTCCGAACAACTCACTAGTTAGCCAATTAGTAAGCATTTTAGGGTTACATTCATTTGCTGCTTTCTCAAAATACTCAGCAACCGATTCATCGGCTACTATTACTTCGGCATCATATTTACTTAAGCCAAATTCTTTCGTATATTTTTCAGTCTTTTGATCAGGTAGCTCAGGTAAGTTTGCTTTTAGTTCATTTATTAACTCATCAGAAATAACAAGCGGTAATAAATCAGGATCAGGAAAATATCTATAATCAAGTGCTTCTTCTTTTAAACGCATAGTTCTAGTGATGCCGCTATCGGCATTAAATAAGCGTGTTTCTTGAATTATTGCTTCACCGCTTTCAAGCAAATCTACTTGTCTTTTAGCTTCAAATTCTATTGCTTTAATAATATTACGAATTGAATTAATATTTTTAATTTCGCATCTTGTGCCTAGTGGTTCGCCACTACGTCTTACTGAAATATTAGCATCGCAACGCATTGAGCCTTTTTCCATATCACCGTCGCAGCTGCCGATATAACGTAACAAATTCCTCAACTTTTTTACAAATTCAGCCGCTTCTTCCGGCGAAGATATATCAGGCTCGGTTACAATTTCCATAAGCCCAATACCGGCACGATTTAAATCGATAAAGCTGTAATGTGGTGATTGATCATGTATAGATTTACCCGCATCCTGCTCTAAATGCAAACGGTTAATGCGAATAGTTTTAAGATCGCCGGTACTAGTCGGTATTTCCATAGTCCCGTTTTGTACTATAGGATAGTAAAATTGTGAGATTTGGTAACCTTGGGGCAGATCGGCATAAAAATAATTTTTACGATCAAATACCGAATATTTATTTATTTTAGCTTTAAGCCCAAGCCCTGTTTTAATTGCTTGGTGTACACAATGCTTATTTAATACCGGTAACATCCCGGGCATTGCTGCATCAACATAGGAAACCTGCGAATTTGGACTTGCTGCAAAAATAGTACTACTTCCTGAAAAAAGCTTAGATTTTGAGGAAATTTGAGCATGGATTTCAAGCCCTATTACATATTCCCATTTCCCCGTATTACCTTCAATATATGCCATAATTAAAAATCCTTTGGCTCAAATTTAATATGTTTTACACCTGACTCAATTGTCGATGCTACTTTCAAAACATTATATTCATCTAATTGTTTACCTATAATCTGCATCCCAAGAGGTAAACCTCGTGCCGATAATCCGGCAGGAACCGATGCACAAGGTAAACCGGCTAAACTTGCAGGAATAGTAAATAAATCGTTTAAATATATAATAGTCGGATCATTTTGTTTTTCACCGATCTTAAAAGCTTCGGTCGGTGTTGCAGGTAACAAAATGGCGTCAACTTTTGCAAAAGCATTATTAAAATCGTTTGCAACTAAACGACGTACTTTTTGAGCTTTTAGATAATATGCATCCATACAACTAGATGAAAGCACATGTGTTCCAATCATAATACGACGTTTTACTTCCTCCCCAAATCCGGCTGATCTAGTCATTTCATACATTTCGTCAAGCGTCATATTTGCACGTTCTACTCGAAGACCGTATCTAACGCCGTCATATCTAGATAAATTTGAAGAAGCTTCAGCCGGTGCTATTACGTAATAAACGGCAACACCGTATTTAGCATGCGGCAGCGTAATATCAACTATTTCAGCACCGGCGTTTTTAAGTAGCTCTATGGTATCCTGCCACATTTTCATAATATCAGGTTCAATAATATTGCCTTCACCAAGGCTAAGAGGTACACCTATCTTCATATTTTTCATAGAACTTCCGATAGCGGATTGTAGTTCGGGAACTTCTGCTTTAATCGAAGTAAAATCTTTTTCATCAAACCCCATCATCGCTTCAAGCATAATGCTACTGTCTAAAACGCTTCTAGTAAATATCCCTGCTTGATCAAGTGAGCTAGCAAACGATACCATTCCGTATCTTGAGCAACGACCATATGTCGGTTTAAATCCGACTAAACCCGTAAAGCTTGCAGGTTGACGTACCGAGCCTCCAGTATCGCTACCAAGAGCAGCAGATGCCATAAACCCGCTAACTGCTGCAGCTGAACCGCCTGAAGAACCGCCCGGAACTAAATCTGCATTATCATCATTTGCTTTCCAAGGGCTAATTACATTTCCAAAACAACTAGTGATATTTGCCGAACCCATCGCAAATTCATCCATATTGGTTTTGCCGAGCATCACACCGCCCTTATCAAAAATATTTTGTGTAACGCTTGATTCATAATTAGGTATAAAATTTTTCAGTATATTAGAACATGCCGTAGTTCTAATTCCTTTCGTACAGAAAAGATCTTTAGCGGCAAATGGTATACCCTCAAGTGTTCGCGGTTGATTTTTAGCATAATTTTGATCGGCTGCTTCAGCCTGTTTTAAAGCTAAATCAAAAGTTTCGGTAACATAAGCATTTAGGTTTTTATGTTTCTCTATTTGTTTAATATGTGCATTAACTAATTCCTTACTTGTAAAATCTTTATTTTTTAGACCTTTTACACTGTCTGCTACTGTTAATTTGTTTAGTTCCGTCATAATTATTCAACAACCTTTGGAGTGATAAAATATTTTACTTCTTTAGCAAGCTGGGCACTATTTCCGCTTACATTATCAAATAATTTATTTGATAAATCAGAACTCGTAACGGCGTCCTCTCGCATTCTAGTATTCATATTAGAAACCGAAGTTAAAGGTTCTATATCTTTGCAATCTATTTCATTTAAGATATCAATCATATTCATAATAGTACTAAGCTGAGTAGAAAATTTTTCTACAGTATCTTCTTCAAGTTTTAATCTAGCTAATTTTGCTATTTTCTGTGCTTCTTCTTTTGTAATCATAGTTTTATGTTCTTCATTCGGGTATTTTTAGGCGTTGGCGTCATTGCGAGGAAAAATTGAAAATTTTGACGAAGCAATCTCAGGGTATTTGACGAGATTGCCACGCAGCCTATGGCTGCTCGCAATGACGATTAGAATCAAACAGTCATTATCTCTTGTTCTTTTTGTTTTATTGCCGAGCCAACTTTACTACTATAATCATCGGTTAGTTTTTGTACTTGTTCAGATAAGCTATGATGCTCATCTTTTGCAATAATATTATCCTTTTCTAGCTTTTTAAGTTCTTCATTGCCGTCTCTTCTAATATTACGTAATGAAATTTTAGTAGCCTCACCGTATTTATGAGCAAGCTTTACCAGTTCTTTACGTCTTTCTTCAGTTAAAGCCGGTATCGGTAGTCTGATTAATTGACCGTCTGTTGCTGGAGTTAAGCCAAGATTCGCTATCGTAATTCCTTTTTCTACCGAGGACACCATAGATTTATCCCAAACCTGCACGTTAATTGTTCGTGCATCCGGGGTGGATAGAGAAGCAACTTGTGAAAGCGGCATTTTACTCCCGTAAGCTTCCACGGTTACGCTATCAAGCAAATTAACCGAAGCTCTACCGGTACGTAGCCCTTTAAGCTCATGATCTAAAACTTTCAGAGCTTTATCCATCTTTTCTTGTAAGTTTTTCTTTAACGTTTCTGTGTCCATATTTATTCATCCATATATTTATTTTATATATTATTAGTACATGAACCAAGTACATTGTTGTGTGGATCGGTTTTCTATTGTCATCCCGCGACTTGATCGCGGGATCCAGTTAAAATACTAAAATTATTAGTATTTGTTTATTATTTTTATGGACCCCGTGGTCAAGTCACGGGGTGACACAGTGGATTTTACCAGTCCACGCAACAAGACCTCCTCACAATGACGAAAAACCGAGTCACACTACAATATATTATTCCTCAATTGTCGTATATTCGCCTTTATCTTGTATTACTCTAGCAAAATTTCCCTGTTCTTTTATCGAAAATACTCGTATAGGTAACTTATTTTCTCTTGCAACTGCAATAGCTGCCGTATCCATGACTTGCAGGTTGTTAGTTATAACATCTTTATAGCTAATAGTGAAATATTTTTTAGCATCAGGATTTTTTTTAGGGTCGGCATCATATACGCCGTCAACCTGAGTTGCTTTTAATAAAATATCGCAATTCATTTCGATTGCACGAAGTACTGCGGCACTATCGGTTGTACAAAAAGGGTTACCCGTGCCGCCAGCAAAAATTACTACACGCTTTTTTCCCATATGTCTTTTAGCTTTGCGGCGAATATAAGGCTCACACACGCTCATCATAGGAATAGCCGATAGAACTCTTGTATAGATACCTAGGCTTTCCATAACGTTTTGTAATGTTAAAGCATTAATCACCGTTGCAAGCATACCTATATAATCCGCTGAAGCTCGGTCCATACCGACAAGTGCTGCATTGATCCCTCGATAAATATTCCCGCCTCCGACTACAACAGCGACTTCTACTCCTAAATCAATGACCTCCTTAATATCGCCGGCAATCTTTTTTATTACCTCATATTCATGTCCAAATTGCTTGTCTCCCATTAAAGCTTCTCCTGAAACTTTAAGCAAAACTTTTTTACACTTTAGAGCGTTTATATCTGATATTATTTTCTACCTCAAGTTGTTTTTAATATTTGCTTAATTTTTTTAATCATTCTACCTCTTTGTAGATCGGTAATCGATGATTTATTGAGTGCATGCACTAATAGCATATTATTATTTATATCAAGTGTTACCGTACCGGGTGTTAATGTAATCGAGTTACTATAAATTACTTCACCGATTTCTTCTAGCCCTTCTGCGTCAATCCATTCAAAAACCGGCTCTATCTCTATCTTTCTTTGCCAAATTATTTTGATAACCGAGAAAGCTGATTTCCATATTTCTAATAATAACCAAGGAAAATATAATATAAATTTAATTTTAGTGAGCATTAACATTTCCGGTTAATTTGATATTTGAAGTAAAAGGTATTAGTAGCATTATAAATACAAATAACAGCCCTATCATATTAAATATATTATTTATTGCAATTACAAAAGCATCATTATTTAATTTGTTTGCTAATAACAAATAGGATGCTTTTTCAGGATTAAGGACTTTCCCGCTTAATAATTCAGTGTAAGAATCTAGTTGTTCTAATGCCATTATAGAAGTAGACGAGATATTTTCCGATAAATATTGCATAAAGATTTTAGTATCATTAGTAAGTATAGTACTGATTACCGCAAGTCCTACAGCTCCTCCTAAATTACGAGTAAGATTATAAAGCCCGCTAGCGTTACCTACTCTTTCTTTTGGCATATTGCCAAGAGCTATATTATTAGTCGGTATAAAACAAAACATTAATGAAAGCCCCCTAACAAATTGAGGAAGCACAAATGCAGCAAATTTAGAATCAGGCGTTAGAAAACTATTCAAATGACATCCGAGAGCAAACCCTCCAAGCCCTATAATAAGCATCAGGCGTAAATCTACCCCTAGCCCTAACATCCTACCGGCAAGTGGTGCAGATAAAAATTGTGCTCCGCCCGTCACCATCATAGTAGCCCCGATTTGTAATGTATCATATCCGGCAATAGTAAAGAGAAATAGCGGTAATATATATACTGCCCCGTATAATCCGATACCCATAACGAATGAATAAAGGCAACCAAAAGTAAAGTCTTTATAAAGGAATGTTTTTAAATCTAAAATTGGATTAATAAAGGTTAGTTCTCTAATGATTAATAAAACAAAACCTAAAGCTACTGCAATACTTAAAAATAATATTAAATTATCCTCAAGCCAACCTTTTTTGTTTCCTTCTTCTAAAACATATTGTAATAAGCCGAGCGTTAAAGCCATTAATAATATACCGAGAAAATCAAAATTTTTCAGTAATTTATAATTTGGTTTATCAAAATCCCCATATAAAAATACTACCGTGCATACGAAAATACCAGGTATGACGTTTAATAAAAACATAAAATGCCATGATAAAATCTCCGTAATATATCCACCGAGTGTAGGTCCTAAAGTAGGGGCAACGGTTACCACAAGACCGATTAAGATAGTAACGGTAGGACGTTGTGATGCAGGAAAAATTATAAAAACGGTACTAAATACCGTCGGTATCATAGCACCACCAAAAAATCCTTGTAATGCTCTAAAGATAATCATTGATTCAATATTAGTTGCGAGCGAACATAATACGCTCATAACCGTAAATCCTAGAGCTGCAA
The DNA here is from genome assembly GCF_964026485.1 of Rickettsia endosymbiont of Villa modesta. Taxonomy (NCBI): domain Bacteria; kingdom Pseudomonadati; phylum Pseudomonadota; class Alphaproteobacteria; order Rickettsiales; family Rickettsiaceae; genus Rickettsia; species Rickettsia endosymbiont of Villa modesta. The sequence continues at coordinate 222,129 of NZ_OZ032157.1, forward strand.
TAAAATAAGAAATTTTGGTAGAAAGTAACCTTGCTAAAAAGCCGGTAATAGGAATAATGATAACTTCAGCTATTAAGTAAGATGTTTGAACCCAAGAAAGCTCATCGCTTGATGCAGCAAGACCTGCAGCTACTACGGATAATGAGCTAGCGACAATCTGAATATCAAGTACCGACATAAACATCCCGACAACCATACCAAAAAAAGCAAATAATTGCTTTTTAGAAAGAGCAGGCGGTTGTAAATTATCATTTGACATAATTAAATTATACAGTTTAAATTAAATAAAGTTAATAAGTGAAATAAAAATATATGTTTAAAATAAAAAATTGTTGTACAACTTTTAATTTTTAATTAAACTATTTATTAGGATATAAGTAGACAAGACCTAATATATGGTAATCATTTTATTTATATTTAGCAAATAATAAATATGTGATTGATTTATTAAAAAATATTTACTATAATATTAACATTTATTAACTATAATTGATTTATCAATATGCAAAATCCAGCACAAAAAGTTATATCTTTTTCAGAGCATAAATCTGATATAGAACGCATAAAGAAATCAATAGAAGAAGGGTGGGCAATAGTAAAGCTAGTACCTAATAAAGACCGTTTTATCGGACTTTTAGAAAAGATTTCGCATGCTGAAGATGAAACAATCTATATTCCTCCAAGAAAAAAGATAATAGTTAATTAACACGAATAGCGAATTATTACATAATCTGCTATTCGGCTTAAGAAGTTGAATATAAAAGTGCAATAAAGCAATATTCAATGATTTAAGGCTTGTATTTCTTTTAGATAAGGTGATTTTGCTTTTTTCAAAAAAGGCATTGCTTTTTTTCTTAATTCAGGTATCATAATTGCTATGTTAACTCAAAAAAAGCCTGTATAAATATGCACACAACTTTTATCTAACTTTATAAATTTTTTGATAAACGGCAATGTTATATCAAAATTTATTTTTTGGACTCTGATTACTATATAACTAAGTCCTTGAAAAACAGTTTTATGTATTTGTTCACTTTCTTTTTTTTTCAAGAAAATACCGGCAAACCTCTAACGCTTCATCATAATCTAAAGAATTTTGACAAAAGCTTAAAATAAACTCTTTTTTTTCTTCTTCATTATTTAAGTAAAGCAGTAATGTTTTATCTGTATACTTCTTTAACTTGAAAAGTTGGAAAATGAATATTTAGATGAGCGAATAATCAATGTTCTTATGGATAATTAATATCTAATACTACCAATTCTTCAGGTAAAAGAAGTATATTTCTAAGGAAATATTTACTAAATTATTAGGTCGTGGATTACGCTTATTTACAGGAATTAGAAAAGATATGAAGAATCATTTATTGGAAATGGAAGATAAAATACAGCTTAGAAAAAGGTCGTTGGTTGAGTCAGTATTTAATGTCCTAAAAAATAATATGAATCTTGAACACTCAAGGCATCGATCACCTACTAATTTTTTAGTTCATATTCTAGCTTGTGTTAATGCTTTTAATATTACTAAAACTAATATTTTAAACTCTTTTTTCGATAATCTTAAACTCTTCTTATCCTAAACTGGCGTTAATAAGGAGGAATTTGTAGGAGACACGGAAGTGCTTGCCGCCGCAGCGTACACTTTAGTACGTGAGGATGCGAGTAGGCATTGTTGCGTGGATACTGAAAGTCGTCATTGCGAGGAGACGTTGTTGCGTGGATACCGATGTCATTCCTGCGAAAGCAGGAATCCAGCATAAAGCGAGATAAATCGAGCTTTTAATTTCAAAAATTTTCTGTATGTATACTTTTTTCTGGATTCCCGCTTTTAGCTAAGAATGACATAAAGAGCATTTACCGGTCCACGCAAATGCCATGCGAGTACCGGATCGACGCACAAATTACCCTTAGAAGCAAGTTATGAAAGAAGTCTATTATTTCTTATTTAGAGCAACTAAATAGATTTCCGTAGATTCGCTGCGGCTGGATGAAGGTTTAAAATGTTTCACCGTTCTAAATTCACGCTTCACTTTATTTAATAATTCATTTTCTGCACCGCCACGAAAAATTTTAGCAATAAAATGACCAGAGGGTTTTAACACTTTTAAAGCAAATTCAAAAGCCTGCTCACATAAAAGTAAGGTTCTTATATGGTCTGTAGCTTTATGACCTATGGTATTTGATGCCATATCACTCATTACTATATCAGCTTTACCGTCTAAAGCCTGAATAATTAATGCTTCCGTATTTTCTTCAAAAAAGTCTTTTTGAAAAAACTCAACTCCGGCAATAGGTTCGATTTCTAACAAATCGATAGAGATTATTTTATTATTTAGGCTATGATCCGAAGCTTTAATAAGCTTGGAAGCTACTTGACTCCACCCCCCAGGAGCTGCTCCTAGATCAACAATTTTCATGTTAGGATTAAAAAGTTTAAATTTTTCATGGATTTCAAGTAGTTTATATGCAGCTCTCGACCTAAAGCCTTCTATACGTGCTTTTGCAACATACGGATCGTTTAATTGGCGTCTAAGCCAATTACTAGAAGAGACGGTACGTTTTTTAGAAGTCTTAACTCTAACGAATTTATTTCTATAACCGCTTAAATTATTTGTCATGAAATTTTATTATTTTCTTGAGCTATTTTGTCTAATATTGAATTCACAAAACCAATCTCGTGTTCATTTAACATATCATTTGCTATGTCCGTATATTCGTTGATTACTACTTTAGCAGGAGTAGTAGGGCAAAATAATAGCTCACATATACTAACCCGCAATAAAGCTCGGAGTAAGATCGGCATATGTGCAGGATCTTTATCATTTGTTAAATGATTGTCGATAATTTCGTCTAGTTTATTAATATTTTCAAATACTGACTTTACCAGCATTTTAAAATGACTTATACTTAATGATATTTTTAAATTCTCAGGTAAATCTGTTGTAGAATTATTATTTTGATAAAAAGAAAGTACATTTTGTATGATATCATCCATATCATCGTTATTTTGCAATATGTTTTGATAAATAGCTTGCACTGCTGCAATACGTGCAATCGACTTTTTATTAATTTTATTTGAACTCATAGAGAAAAGAAATTTAAAATTTAATTTTCGTCATTGCGAGTGAGTATTACGTTCAGTGTCATACCGTGGCTTGACCACGGTATCCAAAAAAAATAAAAAAAGACTGGATCCCCGCTTTCGCGGGAATGACATCGGAAACAAAACAACAACGCCCGCTCACAACAACGAAATAATACCTACAACCTTGCAATTTATACCTTAAAATAATTTATTAGTAAACTTATAAAATTTTTATGTTGTCTATAATCGGATTTATTATAACAATAAGTATCCTGGTATTTATCCATGAATTTGGGCATTATTGTATTGCTAGATATTTTAATGTAAAAGTTGAAGAATTCTCGATAGGTTTTGGTAAAGAACTAATAGGCATTACCGATACAAGAGGAGTTAGATGGAAGATTTGTCTTATACCGCTTGGCGGTTATGTCAAGATTTACGGTTATGATCGCAGCCTTATGGATAAGACTAAAGAAGTTAACGAAAAAGTAGCTTTTTATGCTAAATCTTGTTTAGAACGTTTTTTAATAGTTGCGGCAGGTCCGTTAATTAATTATTTACTTGCCGTAATAATATTTGCAGGTTTTTATTGTTACTTTGGAAAAACAGAGATTCCTCCTATAATAGGTGATGTAGTAGCTTCATCACCGGCAGAGAGAGCAGACTTAAGAGAAGGAGATAAAATTGTTAAGGTTAACGATAAATCTGTTAAAGATTTTGGGGACGTACAGAGAGAGATATTAATCAACGGCTTTAGCTCTTCTACTTTAACTATAGAAAGAAAAAATGAGGAATTTATCGTTAATATAATGCCTCAAGAAATCATTATATCGCCTCCCGAAGAAAAGAAAATTAAGAAAACTCTTCGCATCGGTATTATAGCTAAAAATGAACCTATTCATACTAAAATAGGAATTTTAGGAGGATTTTGGGAAGCTATTAATACTACTATAGATATGTCTGCTTTAACTCTAAAAGCAATATCGCAAATGATTGTAGGAAAACGTTCATTCGATGAGATAGGAGGACCGGTAGCTATTGCTAAAGAGTCAGGAAAATCTATAGCTGGTGGAACCCAAATGTATCTATTATTTATAGCAATGCTTTCCGTTAATTTAGGATTACTTAATTTACTACCTATACCGGTACTTGACGGCGGACATTTGATATTTATACTCTATGAAGCAATTACCGGTAGATTACCGAATCCTAAAACTAAAAATATTTTATTACAATTAGGAGCGGCAATAATAATTTTTCTTATTATAATCTCTGTTTCTAACGATATACAAAATTTATTTTCCTAAATTATAGATTTGCTTGCTCTCGTTTATATTATCTACTATAGTGGAGTACATTAATTACGTTTAAATGCACCTGTCATCCGGTGGTTTGACCACGGGATCCAGTTAGAAATACCAAGATTATTAGTATTGTTTTTTTGGATACCGTGGTCAAACCACCGGATGACATCGTATTTAAACATTAGAAATTTAAATTAAATCTTAAAGAAGGTTTTAGGTGAAAATCAGATCAATTAGTAAGTTAACAATTTTATTATTAACGATTTTTTATTATCATATTTCATTAGCTGACTCTGTAATTCGTAAAATAACTATCGAAGGTAACCATAGGGTTGAGCGTTCTACTATTGAGAGCTATTTAAAGCTTAAGGTAGGAGAAACCTATAATAATTCTAAAGAAGATGAAGCAATAAAAAATTTATATGCCACCTCACTTTTTAGAAATATAATTATGCATATAACAAATGAGGGTAATTTAATAGTTAACGTTACTGAAACGCCTTTTATAAGTAGCGTAGTATTTAGCGGTAATTCTAAAATCAAAACTAATATGCTCGCTAAAGAAATTTATACAATGTCTGGCGAATCTCTTAGCCAAGCTAAAATTGAATTAGATGTAAAGAAAATATTAGAAATTTATAAACGTAGCGGACGTTTTGCTACCACGGTAACGCCTAAAATCGAAAATTTAGAAAATAACAGAGTTAAGGTTATTTTTGATATAGCAGAAGGACCAAAAACCGGTATTAAATATATTTATTTTAGCGGTAATGAAAATTACAGTGATTCAGAACTTAAATCTATTGTTTTAACTAAAGAATCTCGTTGGTTTCGTTTTTTAGAAAGTAACGATACTTACGATCCTGATAGAGTGGAATATGATAAAGAATTACTGAGAGAGTTTTATCAATCTGTAGGTTTTGCAGATTTTAGAGTAATTTCGGCATCGGCAGAACTCAATAATACTAAAGAATATTTCGCCCTTACCTATTCCATTGAAGAGGGAGAAAAATATAGCTTCGGTAATATTACAATAGACAATAAATTAACTAATATAGATATAACACCGCTTAATAAAATTGTTAATATTAAGCAAGGCAAGGTTTTCAATATGAAAAAGGTTGATGATATAGCTGAAAAAATCGGAGAATATTTTACAGCAAACGGTTACCCTGCAGTAAATGTTTATCCGGATATAATGAAAAGTGCTAATCATGCTGCAGATATTAAATTTATTATTGAGAAAGCTGATAAGGTTTATATTAATAAAGTTAATATTATTAATAACCTTAAAACTGAAGACCATGTTATAAGAAGAGAATTTAAAACAGAAGAAGGGGACATAATTAACCGTTCATATATTGAAAAAGGTGAGCGTAACCTTAGAAATTTAGATTATTTTGAGAAAGTAGCAATTAGCTTAGCTCCGACTAAAGCTAAATATAAATATGATGTTAACGTTGAAGTTGATGAAAAATCTACTTCCTCTATAGGTTTTGATTTAGGATATAATACTGCTGGCGGTTTATTCGGGCGTTTCTCTTTCTTAGAGCGTAATTTAGTCGGTACCGGTAAACTACTTAATGCCGGTGTACAAGTAAGTAAAAACAGTACAAGCTATTACGGCGGTATTACCGAACCACACTTTTTAGATCGTGATTTATCGCTTGGCGTAAATGCTTTTAGAAACTATACAGGACGCGGTGCTAGTGTATTAAATACAACCGATCAAAGCTATAAGTTACACTCTATAGGGGTTAAAACTTCTCTTGGCTATGAAATTAAAGAGGATTTAGGTCACGAAATAGATTGTTTAATTAAACGTGATATTTTAAGTGCACTGAGTCCATCAAGCTCAATATTCTTAAATGAGCAGATGGGAAGATTTATTACTTCTGCTATAGGACATACTATTACTTATGATCAAACCAATAATAAAATTGTTCCAAAGAACGGTTATTTAGTAAGCGGCACCCAAGAATTTGCCGGCGTTGGAGGTGATAACAAATATATAAAACATGAAGTTGACGGTAAATATTATAAATCTTTCATACATAACAAGCTTACTTTAAAATTATCTGCTTCCGGTGGTGATATTGCAGGGCTTGGAGGAAAAATTATTAGAATTTCCGATCGCTTTAATTTAGGTGATTATAGTTTAAGAGGCTTTGCAAGCGGTGGTGTAGGACCTCGCGAAAAGGTCACTAATGAAAGACTTGGCGGTGAGCGATATTACACATTCTCAACAGAGCTTAATTTCCCAACACCTGTACCTGAGGAATTTAATTTAACCGGTGCAGTCTTTATGGATTTAGGAAGCGTATGGGGAGTAGGTCTAAATAAGAAACAATATCAAACTCCAAACGGTTTTTATAACGATAAATCGCTTAGAGCTTCCGTTGGTTTCGGCTTTATTTGGGTAACACGTTTTGCACCGATCAGAATGGATTGGGGTTTCCCGGTTAAGAAGAAGAAATATGACGATACGCAGCATTTCCATTTAAGATTTTCAACGCATTTATAAAGATGCTGATTGTAAACATTATCGCATAGTTCTATGTCATTCCTGCGAAAGCAGGAATCCAGTAGAACAACCTTAATAATTGGATAAAAATTACATAGTTTCTTGTATGCTTACTTAGATTCCTGCTTTCGCAGGAATGACATATCTCAGCCTTGCCGATGTAGCTCAGCTGGTAGAGCGGCGCATTCGTAATGCGTAGGTCTGGGGTTCAAATCCCCACATTGGCACCATTTTCTAAATAAAATTATAGTCCTATTTTGTGATAACAGGTAGAACCTGATACACTAATAACGCCAGTTTAGGATAAGAAGAGTTTAAGATTATCGAAAAAAGAGTTTAAAATATTAGTTTTAGTAATATTAAAAGCATTAACACAAGCTAGAATATGAACTAAAAAATTAGTAGGTGATCGATGCCTTGAGTGTTCAAGATTCATATTATTTTTTAGGACATTAAATACTGACTCAACCAACGACCTTTTTCTAAGCTGTATTTTATCTTCCATTTCCAATAAATGATTCTTCATATCTTTTCTAATTCCTGTAAATAAGCGTAATCCACGACCTAATAATTTAGTAAATAATTCCTTAGAAATATATCCCTTATCACCAAAGAGTTTACCTTGTAATCCATCAGTTATATCGTCTGCTACCGATAAATCACTATTATTTGCTTTGGTAATTTTGATCGCCATAATCGCTCCCTTATTGTTAATTACTATATGCAACTTAAACCCCATAAACCATCCATAACTACTCATCCCTATTTTAGCTATATACTTCTTTAACTTGAAAAGTTGGAAAATGAATATTTAGATGAGCGAATAATCAATGTTCTTATGGATAATTAATATCTAATACTACCAATTCTTCAGGTAAAAGAAGTATACCACTAAATACTTTATTGCTATTTGTACGTTTTGTATAACATATCGATAATTTAGTTGAATCTATGCAATAAATTCCTGTTTCCTCTCCTCTAAATAGTTGCAACATTATAACCAAGCGGTAGAATTAATCTTGACCATAATTGTATTATTCGACTATAACTTGGTAATTTAAAATAACCTCTATATTTATATGATAAGTGATATAAATAATAATTCTTAAAATCTTTGCACGGCGATATATAAAAATATAATACGATAGTTAAAAGCTCTGAAAGGCTTAAATTCCCTTCTCTCCGGCGTTTTCTATCTGTTGGTATTAATTTTTGCTTCTCCCATTCTTCATATATTTCACAAAAATTGTCTAGTATCTAAAATAAAGTTGTGATACATTTTTTCATTGTTGGGTTCTTGTTTTTTTGTTGAAAAACTTCAGTAACCCAACACTCTTAACTTGTAAATACTTTATTCTTATTCCATGCTTCTCTTCTTCCTTATCCTAAATTCGCGTTATTAGCCACGTTATGCAAGAAGTCTAATCAATATGAAAGGCGAAAGGTGGTTTCCGCCTTTAACATACTAGAGGACATAGATGATAACCACTTATATCTCCTGTTGTTTTAACTTCCTGAGCGTATTCTTGACTGCAGCTTTGAAAATTATTATACATCCCAACTAAATTAGCTCCGGTTTCAGTTTCAACTATTTGATTATATAAATTATTTTTTAAATTTAGAGTATTTTTAGCATATTCTTGTGTTCCTGCTTCCCAATCATCTACGGTTAAAGTAATATTTTGTTTTAAATCAGAAAAATTAACAAGTCCATGTTTACTGATTCCGGCTATTATTTCCTCAAAGCCTTCGACTATTCCATTAATTCCTAAGTATTTTGTAACTTTTTGTTTGGCAAAATTATATAAATATGATGCCCATTCTTCTGATTGTGATAGTCCTGTTTTTTTACCAGGAAGGACCATTGTTGTTTTTCCCAAATGCTTATTAGTAATATTAATAAGATTATGTTTTGCATTATATATCTTGGAATGGGTAGCTAATTCTTCTATTGGAGTTGTTACTTTTCCGGTAAATAAATTTTTTTCTATGCCTCTTTCAATTATCGGTTTTGAGCCAGGGCTGTCAAAAGTTGTAGATTTATTAAAATGTAAGTTGCGAGAATGTATTTCTACTGAAGTTAAATCTGCAGTTATCGCTCCAAGTGAATGACCACTAGTATTAAAACTATATTCCGTGGCTTTACTTAAGCCGCCTAATTTGTTAATTACTTCATTAACAAAATCCTGAAGCGGAGTTAGTTTAGTAGGTAAATAGTGAAGAGCGATAAGTAAGTCGTCTAATAAATCATATATATTGAATTTTGTGCCGGCACTAGCAATATGAACTTCTTTAGTTTCTTTATTTATAAATGCGACGGCTTTATAACCATATTTAGCAGTGCTGACATAATCACATGAAGCAGTCAGTATTTCCCAGCCACTATCTGTTAATTGTTCATTGATCTTTGATGCTTCTAGATTATAAACATTTAAATCATCAGTTTTATATGCGAGGTCTAATCCTATATAAGCAAGTTTTTTAGTGCTAATATGTTTAGAATTTTTGTATGTAGACATATCTACCTCTTTTTTATCGCTATTACCATAAAATATGGTTTTTTCTAAAAAATGTCAAGCATTAACATTAATTAACTTATTATTAAATAAAGGTTGACATTTGATTACCTTTGTTATATAGTGCATTTGCGTTATATTTAAAAAACCATGAAACATGGTAACTTAAACAAGGAGATAAACTATGTTTACATTATTAGTACGTAATTTATTCGGAAGTAATAAACCTATTACTTACTTATCTTTAATAGAAAAAGCAAAAGCAGATTATAGTTTTTATACAAAACTAGCATCAGGCAGTTTTCTTGCAGGAATAAGTAGTTTTTTTTCATCTAGTAGTTGGCTAAGCAAAATACCTTTAATAACAGGGGCTGTTTTTGGTACTAGTTATGGGGCAAAAGGCATTATGGATAGTAATGAACAAATAAAGCTTTTTACTAAAGCTCATGAAGCAACTAAAGTTGAAGAGTATTTAGCTACTTCGGGGTTAGGAAGTTTTGTATACGGTACTGCTATAGATAAAAACGGTGTAGATAAATTTACCGGTAAATATATTGAAGGAACAAACGGTAAGATAATATCTAATGCAATAACTCGTGTGCCAACCTTAAGTTTAACGGAAGACGGCGTTGGTTACAAACATAATGGTGGTTATGAAATAGTAGAATCAACAGATCGTGCGTTATATCAGGAAATACCTAGCGTGAAAGGACAATATACAAATAAATTAGTTCTAGATACTAGTATTCTTTCTTTACATGGTTGTATTATTCAGCAGCTAATACAAAATGGCTATTCAAGTGACGATATTGAAAAAGCTTTAAGTTTAGGAACTGTTGAAAAGAGAGAAAGTTACAAAAATAAGCAATTAGCAGAATACAAGCCAAATTTGACAAGTAAGCTATGGCATGGTACAGAGAAAGCTATGCAAAATAAAGAAGTAGAACTTTCAAAAGAAATACAAAAATATGCTAAAATAAATGAAGCTTATGAAGCATTATTTAACCACCACACTTCTAGTACTAGCGAAGAGCAAGAAGAGCAGTTTTATAGCTTTGATTATAATAATCTTAATGATGATCAAACTCAAATCTTAGGAGATGAGGGAGATGAAGGATATATATCTGATATTGCCTAGTAACTAAATACAAAATTTTCTAAAGAGTAAGATTATAGATCTATAATCTTACTCTTTTTTATTTAATAACCTCTTTAGCTCTCTTTTCAAAAGCTATAATCATTTTTTCGGTTGCTTTGGTAAAATAAGTACCAATTAATTTATCCAGTATTAAGGACTTCATTTTAAAATCAATAAAAAATTTTAATTCAGTTCCTGCCGTGCATGGAACAAATTGCCAAGTACTTTTTAAATATTCAAAAGGTCCTGAAATAGCTACCGTATTAATCAAATATATTCCATCATCTGTTATTTCGCTTGTAACTCGGGAGTTATATTTTTCTGAAAAGCCTTTTAACTGAATTACTAACTCAGCAATGATCTCATATTTATCTTCTGAAATAACTCTAGAAGCAGAACACCAGGGCAAGAATTTAGGATAAGATTTTACGTCCCAGACCAAATCAAACAATTCTTGCGGTTTATAGGGTAAAATTTTTGTTTGCTGGAAAAAAGCCATCAGAAGTCAGTTACTTTACCTTTATGCTGCCAATCACCGTATCTTGTCGGTTCTAAGCCTTTAACGCCGCCGATTTCTTTTTCTTTTAGTGCAGCGTCATTCACAAAGCTTGATACAGGCGAATTTTTTGAGTTAAGTCTGTACTCACGGACGTAAGTACGCCCCGTAGACTTACTCTTAAATTCATCCTGTCTGAAGCTTTGTGAATTTAGCTGTATATTTTCTTCTTTTGATATATTATTAGACATCTTTGCAGACTTCGCTTCTAGAGGTAATTTAGACGTCGAACCGGTACTCGTATCCTCACGTACTAGTGTATATACTTCTTCAACATGAAGAGTTGTTAAAATGATTAGGCACAATGGTTTGAAAATTGTCATTTACCAATGAAGAAATTTTATTTTTATATTTTTCAATATTTTCAAAAAATATTCGTATAGAATCAGTAAATGTCTCAAAATTCGCATAAAATTTATTGTTACTTACAACAGAATGCATAAATTTCCACAGTCGTTCAATTGGATTCAAATTAGGACTATATGCTGGCAAAAATAGTAACTCTATTTTACTGTATTGTAGATATTCTTTTACCTTTTTTGACCTATGATATCCAGCATTATCGCATATCAAATAAATCTTACTTTTATCTTGATTATTTGCTTCTAATTTCTTTAAAAATTCAATAATATAATCACCATTAACCTTAGGATTGTCAGTTGTTACTACCTCTAAATCCTTAAGATTAATAGCACCAATAATATGTTTACGCTTCCAACCACTGAAACTTGGTAATGTTTTAACTACATTCTTTCTAATCCAACCAAATTTTGCTCGAGTTTGGTATTGAGGATGAACACTATCCATAAAATAAATAGACTCATCTTTAGCTAAATTATTTTTTAGCAAACTATATTGCAGCTTAAATTCCTCTTGCTTAGCTAAATCTATTTTTCCAGGCATTAACTTAGGTTTCTGATAACTAAAACCAAGTCTGTGTAACAGCTTGATTACCCCAGCTAATGTATAGATTACTCCATATTGACGTTCTATGAACAAACCTATATCTCTAGCATACACATAATTATTATTTTCTAGATGAACTATTAACTCTGCTTCCTCCTGTCTAGTAAGTTTACTATCACTACCGCCATTTCCAGGCTTAAGCTTCTGAGCATTATGATAATCTATTAAATGTTTTCTTATCCCTCCCCATCACTCAGTAATAACACTTTCGATATCTCATCAATACTATAGCTATCATCATACATGAAAACAGCTTTGATTCTATCACAAATCCTCTTATCCCTTTCGCTTCTATGGTAAAGCTTTAATTCTTCTTTTTCTACTGATGTTAATTTTCTATAAATCCATTCTTACTTAATAACACTTGCTGACTTCTTTGACAATTTTTCATTTACTAGAGGTATACGCTGCGGTGCGAGCTGAAGTGTCTCCTTTAAATTCCTCTCTATAAGCTGGTTTGGAAAGATGTCTATTATTTTTTTTATCATCCACAATATTAAAGCATGAAGTATAACCGTATCTATATTAATAGTCATTTAGCTGAAAATAGCAAGATAGAATTAGCAGGTGATCATGTTCATTATGTTAAAACGGTGCTACGTCTTAAAGTAAATGATAGCTTGCGTATCTTTAACGGTACGGATGGAGAATTTTTAGCACAAATTACCGATATAGGTAAGCATAACCTATCGGTTATACTTAAAGAACAGTTAAAAAAGCCGTATACAGAATCTGCGTTAACTCTTGCTGCTGCTATAATAAAGCAAGATAAATTAATGCTTGCAATAAATATGGCTACGCAATTCGGTATAACTAAAATTATTCCGTTAATTACTAGGCGGTGTCAATTTAGAACGATAAATATCGAACGTTTAACGAAATGTGTTATTGAAGCAACAGAGCAATCAGAACGTCTTACTCCCCCGATAATTGAAAGAGCTATCACAATACAAGATTACCTTAAAGAGAATAATAATTTGATGTTATATGCTAATGAACATGCAAAAGAAGAAAATTCTATATTACGAATTTTATCATCACTTAGTAATAGTGATATAACTATTATTATAGGACCGGAGGGAGGCTTTACTAATGATGAACTGGAACTTCTTGCCTCATATAAGAATACAAAATCTGTAAGTTTAGGAAGTAATATATTACGTGCTGAAACAGCAGCAATAGCTGCTATAGCACAAGTGAAGCTGTTAGGTGTATACCTCTAGTAAATGAAAAATTGTCAAAGAAGTCAGCAAGTGTTATTAAGTAAGAATGGATTTATAGAAAATTAACATCAGTAGAAAAAGAAGAATTAAAGCTTTACCATAGAAGCGAAAGGGATAAGAGGATTTGTGATAGAATCAAAGCTGTTTTCATGTATGATGATAGCTATAGTGTTGATGAGATATCGAAAGTGTTATTACTGAGTGATGAAGGGATAAGAAAACATTTAATAGATTATCATAATGCTCAGAAGCTTAAGCCTGGAAATGGCGGTAGTGATAGTAACCTTACTAGACAGGAGGAAGCAGAGTTAATAGTTCATCTAGAAAATAATAATTATGTGTATGCTAGAGATATAGGTTTGTTCATAGAACGTCAATATGGAGTAATCTATACATTAGCTGGGGTAATCAAGCTGTTACACAGACTTGGTTTTAGTTATCAGAAACCTAAGTTAATTCCTGGAAAAATAGATTTAGCTAAGCAAGAGGAATTTAAGCTGCAATATAGTTTGCTAAAAAATAATTTAGCTAAAGATGGGTCTATTTATTTTATGGATAGTGTTCATCCTCAATACCAAACTCGAGCAAGATTTGGTTGGATTAGAAAGAATGTAGTTAAAACATTACCAAGTTTCAGTGGTTGGAAGCGTAAACATATTATTGGTGCTATTAATCTTAAGGATTTAGAGGTAGTAACAACTGACAATCCTAAGGTTAATGGTGATTATATTATTGAATTTTTAAAGGAATTAGAAGCAAATAATCAAGATAAAAGTAAGATTTATTTGATATGCGATAATGCTGGATATCATAGGTCAAAAAAGGTAAAAGAATATCTACAATACAGTAAAATAGGGTTACTATTTTTGCCAGCATATAGTCCTAATTTGAATCCAATTGAACGACTGTGGAAATTTATGCATTCTGTTGTAAGTAACAATAAATTTTATGCGAATTTTGAGACATTTACTGATTCTATACGAATATTTTTTGAAAATATTGAAAAATATAAAAATAAAATTTCTTCATTGGTAAATGACAATTTTCAAACCATTGTGCCTAATCATTTTAACAACTCTTCATGTTGAAGAAGTATATTAGCCTTATTGTCACCCCGTGGCTTGATCACGGGGTCTAGTTAAAAATACTAAATATTTTAGTATTTTTAGATACCGCGGTCAAGCCGCGGTATGACACCGACTACGGAGGTATATAGCTTTACTTCGCCTTTTCTATTCCGGGTTTACAAAATAGCTTACCTAAACAAAGGAAAGAATATACACCACAAAAGCCTATAATTATATAAAGTATTGTAACAATAATTGGAAATGAGCCAAATAAAAGTGTGACTAAATTAAAATTAAATAATCCGACTAAGCCCCAATTTATAGCACCTATAGAAGATAATAAATGTATAGTAGTAATAAGCGGATTATTAGAAGTATTTATTAACATATTTAAGCTCCTTGTAGTTAAACGTAAAATAATCATTTCTCATTTTGAACTATATGTCTACTAAATTTTATAATTCTATAATTTATTAATCCTTCTTAAAAGTTTGATATATTACAGGTATAACAAAAATTGTAAATATAGTACCGATGCTTAATCCTCCAACTATTACAAAGCCTATAGAATTACGAGCAGCAGCACCGGCTCCATCTGCAAAGACTAGAGGTAAAGCTCCGACTACAGCAGCAAGGGTAGTCATAAGAATTGGACGCAAGCGAAGTTTTGAGGATTCTATTATAGCTTCTTGAACCTTTACTCCTTTTTCTCTTAGCTGATTAGCAAATTCTACTATCATAATAGAATTCTTAGTAATTAATCCAATTAAAGTAATAAGTCCGATATTACTATAACATATTAAGGCTATTACCGGCAATCCAGAGAGCAAGTACACCGCCAGTTATTGAGAAAGGTACGGCGAGTAATATTAATAAAGGGTCAGTAAAGCTTTCAAATTGAGCTGCAAGCACTAAATAGATAAATATACTTCTTTAACTTGAAAAGTTGGAAAATGAATATTTAGATGAGCGAATAATCAATGTTCTTATGGATAATTAATATCTAATACTACCAATTCTTCATGTTGAAGAAGTATACAAGAGCAAATACAAATGTTATAAGCATATTACTGTCTGCCTCTCTCATTTGTTTAATTTCGCCGATATATTCAATTATAGTATTACTAGGGTCAAGTAACTTAGCGGCTATTTTATTGATTTCATTAATTGCATCATTAATTTTTCCGTCAGGAGCAAGATCAGAAGAAATAGTAACGGATTTTGAATTATTATAATGACTATATGATTTTACTGATATTTTTTCTGTAATATTGGCTATCGATTCCAGCGGTAACATATTGTTATTTTTTGCCCTGATTAAAATTTTACTAAAATCGCTAATATCTTTTCGATCTTTTTGATTAAATTGCAATATAACGTCATATAAATCATTACCCATTCTAAAATCCCCGATTTGTTGACCTGCAAGTAAATATTGTACCGTTTTGCCTATATTTGCCAAATCCATTCCGTATAAATAAGCCTTATCACGGTTGACTTCTATACTTATAGTCGGCATTGCCGATTGTAAATTTCTATTGACGTTTAAGAAAATAGGATTTGTTTTCATTATATCAATAAATTAAGTATATATTGTTTTTTATTAAAAAACTTATAGTTTTTTACAAAGTGGGAGTGTTGAGCTATGAAGAGTAAAAGGTTATAATGTGATAAAAAAATAAGAAAGTAAAAAATGTCAGAGCATCAAATAACAATGGTCAGTTTAGATGAATTAGTTAGCCCGGAACATCAATATCGTAAATTTAAAAGTTAATTTAATTTCAAAGTAGTTGAAAGAGAGTTATTAGCGATAGAAACTGAAGCTAATTATAAAGGCTATGGAGCATTGAGGTTATTTAAATGTTTACTTCTACAATTTATGGAAGACTTATCTGATCGAGAATTAGAACGTTATTTGGCTGATAGTAATGCCGGCAAATGGTTTTGTGATTTTGCTCTTACAGAGACGACTCCAGATTATAGTGTGTTTAGTAAAATACGTAAGAAAATAGGTACTAACTTACTATCAAAAATATTTGCAAACTTTAGAGAACAACTACGAAAGCAAGGTTATATGAGCGAGGTATTTACCTTTGTAGATGCCTCTCATTTGATCTCAAAAGCTAGTCTTTGGACAGAACGTGATGAGTTGAGGAAGCAAAAATATGACAAGCTAAATAATGAGACTTTGCCCAAAGTTGCGAATGATAAACAAGCTAAAATTGGTTGTAAAGGAGGTAATAAGTTTTGGTATGGTTATAAAAAACATGTTAGCGTTGATATCCAATCAGGGATTATTAATAAGGTTGCAGCTACCTCTGCAAATGTTACTGATAGCAAAGGTTTTAAACACGTTATGCCACGCTCCGGTGCTGCATATGTAGATAAAGCATATTGTACAAAGTCTACCAAAGATACAGCAACTAGGCAAGAAGTGCATCTTTGTGCTGTAAAGAAAAATAACATGAAAGATAAAAGTTTTGACCTTGATAGATATTATACAAAAATTAGAGCACCTTTTGAAAGAGTATTCTCACAAGATAATAAACGTGTCAGATATATTGGTATTGCCAAAAATCAATTCTCGGAATTTATGAACGCTATATGTTTTAATTTGAAACGCTTAACCGTTTTAACGGCTAGCTAATATTATAATGGATAACGCATAGATAATAACAAAATCTCCACTGATTTTTACTAATTTTGTATATATACTTCTTTTACCTGAAGAATTGGTAGTATTAGATATTAATTATCCATAAGAACATTGATTATTCGCTCATCTAAATATTCATTTTCCAACTTTTCAAGTTAAAGAATATACTGAACAAAAATTATCTTAATTTTAAACACTATTTCTTCCAAAAAAATATCCTTCCTATAATTCGCTACTTAATTTCTTATCTCTCAACACTTCCAAAGTAGAAAATTAGCTTTTGTAATTTACTATTGACACTAAATTAGGGTTTTAATGATAAATTTTCACTTTAATTACTTGATTAAGATAGTTTTAACAGTATAACTGATGTAAAATGGCTACATTTTTCTATAAATTAATATAATAACATATATGTTTTAAACTTTGTAAATAACTGGCATTTGCAGTATGTGGGTAGTTTGTTATAATTAACTCACATAAAAAAATATATTGATGTATATTATTGCCAGTTGTATATATTTTTTTATAAAAAAATATCAATACATATTAACCCATTAAAAGAGAGTTGATTTTATTATGAGTACACATAACAAAAAAGAACCAAAAAAAATGAATAAAACCGAATTTATAACATTTATGACCGATCATGGTCATAATCATAAACATGCTTCACATAAAACATTAACAAAAGCTGATGCTGAGAAAGCACTTAATTTAGTTCTTGATAGTGTGATTAGTGCTATAAAGAGCCACCATAATATTAATATAACAGGTTTCGGTTCATTTGAAATACATCATAGAAAAGCACGTGAGGGCCGTAACCCAAAAACCGGAGCAAAAATGAAAATAGATGCTTACAATCAACCTACTTTTAGAGCTGGAAGAAAAATGAAAGAAGCTTGTAATTAAAAGAAGTAACTTATTACAGTACTGATAATTTTCAAACCCCGTTACAAGCTTGCGGGGTGACACTAGAAAAACCGGCTCATGCAATAGTGCTCTGCAAAAGCCGGAATGATATAGAACAATTCTTAAGTACAATTCATAACAGTATTGCAACCATTGATAATTGAACGCCTAGAGTTTAACTTAAAACATAATAAGCTATATAATAGTTGGCTTATCGAATCCGAAAATATAGAGCAAGCTTTAAAAGATTTAGAAGATTTTATATATAGTAAGCTTTTTAAGAATAGCATTCCTCTTGAAAACAATCCTGATTATCATTTCATCGCTAGGGAAACTTCAACTACATCTAATGCTAAAAATATTTCTATTGAACAAATAAGAAAATTACAAGATTTCTTAAGTAAAACTTCTGCAATTTCAGGTTATAAAGTTGCCGTAATTTATGCGGCTGATCTTATGAATTTAAATGCGGCGAATTCATGCTTAAAAATTCTTGAAGATGCACCAAAGAATAGTTACATTTTTTTAATTACTTCAAGAGCTGCAAGTATTATATCTACAATTAGATCAAGATGCTTTAAAATTAATGTTAACTCATCTCAACCTCATTCTATAAATGAATTATATCTTCAATTTATTCAGCCGATAGCAAATAATGAAACGTTAGATTTTATTAATCGTTTTACTACTAAAGACCGAGAATTATGGCTAGATTTTATTGATAATTTATTATTATTATTGAATAGAATTCTTAAAAAATCGGCTAACGTCAATATTGAGCTTCTAGATTTAGAAAATAAGATTTTTGATAAACTGCCAAATAAGCATCCTTCCTATTTACTACAAAAATTTACCGATATAAAAAAGTTAATATATAATACCGTTGATTATGATTTAGACTTAAAAACAAGTTATATATTAGTAGTGAATGAGTTTTTTAGTAATTAACACGATATCACTACGTTCCTTTTCACGTTATCCATAAAAGGCGTTATTGCATGGATAGGTAAAACCCGTTGTGTTACCCCGTGGCTTGACCACGGGGCTTGACCACGGGGCCATAAAAACAACTTGAAATACTAATAATTTTAGTATTTTTAACTGGATCCCGCTACAAGCTCGCGGGATGACAACGGAAAATCGATCTATGCAACAACGCCTACATAAAACCATAAAATATATTGTTGCTAAAACATATTGAGCAAAATATATTAGAACTTTATAAATTAAATTATTTGCATGTTTAAAACTTTAACACAAAATTTAACGAAGATTTTTGATAAGCTAGTTAGCTCAGGGATTTTAACGGAAGCCCAAATAGATGCTGCTATGCGGGATATAAGAGTAGCTCTTTTAGAGTCGGATGTTGCATTACCGGTGATAAAAGATTTTATAGCGGAAGTTAAACAAAAGGCACTCGGACAGGAGGTTATTAAATCAGTTTCACCGGGGCAGATGATAATTAAAATTATTCATGAAGAGATGATAAATCTCTTAGCTTCAAGTGAAAGTGAGACAAAGCTGAATTTAAATTCAAAGCCGCCGGTAAATTTCCTAATGGTAGGGCTGCAAGGAAGCGGTAAAACTACGGCGAGTAGTAAGCTTGCTTTACGACTTAAAAATCAAAATAAAAAAGTTTTACTTGTTTCTTTGGATACTTACAGACCGGCCGCACAAGAGCAACTGGCTATACTTGCAAACTCAGTACAGATTAATTCATTACCTATTGTGCAAGGTGAGAAATCTCTTAATATTGTCAAAAGAGCTATTGCCGAGGCTAAAATTTCTGCTTATGACGTCGTAATTTATGATACGGCAGGTCGTACACAAATTGATAAAGAGATGATGGAGGAAGCCCTTGCAATAAAAAAGATAGTGGAACCTACGGAAACTTTGTTAGTAATTGATAGTATGACAGGGCAGGATGCAGTAGTTACGGCAAGTAGCTTTAATGAAAAGTTAGAGATTTCAGGATTAATTTTATCTAGAATTGATGGCGATTCCAAGGGCGGTGCAGCACTCAGTGTAAAATATATTACTAAAAAGCCGATTAAATTTTTAAGTAGCGGTGAAAAACTAACTGATTTAGAAGAATTCGATGCTGAACGTTTAGCTTCTCGAATACTTGATATGGGTGATATTATCTCTTTTGTTGAAAAAGCAGCTAGTATCGTTGATAGAGAAGAAGCCGAAAAAACGGCCGCTAAATTGAAAAAAGGTAAGTTTGATTTAAATGATTATCTTCAGCAAATGAGAAGTATAAAAAAAATGGGAGGTTTTGGAAGTATACTTAGCATGTTACCGGGTAGCGGTAAAATTATGGATCAAATAGATCAATCAAAATTAAATAGTAAAATAATTGAACATCAAGAAGCAATTATTTTATCTATGACGCTGAAAGAACGTAAAAATCCTGACATCATTAATGCTGCTCGTAGAAAACGTATAGCTGCTGGAGCAGGGACTACGGTACAAAAGGTAAATATTTTGCTAAAGCAATATAAGCAAATAAGCGAGATGATGAAAAAAGCCAGTAAAATGAACCCTAAAAATCTATTACGTAGCGGAATTGGAAAATTATTTTCGTAAAACGGCATTATTGCGTAGAGGGTTTTAGAGTCATTGAGAGCGACTTTTGGTGTTGTTGTGTGGCTAGTTTATGTCATTCCAGCTAGGCATTGTTGTGTGGATACCAAAACCGTCATTGTGAGGAGGCGTTGTTGCGTGGACCGGTAAATGCTCTTTATGTCATTCTGAGCAACGGCGAGAATCCAGAAAAAAAAGTATAAATACAGCAAATTTTTGAAATTAAAAGCTCGATTTATCTCGCTTTAGGCTGGATTCCCGCCCACGCGGGAATGACATCGGTATCCACGCAACAATGCCTTGCGAGGAGTGAAGCTTTGCTGCAATCTAGAAAAAGTAATAAAAAATGCTAAAAATTAGCATTTTTACTGGATTGCCGCACGGTCTTCGATCGCTCGCAATGACGGTGCGGGTATCCATGCAACAACGCCCGTGCCGGCTTACAATGACAGGTCTAATCAATCTTCAATTTCAAAGCATTTGCAAAAAATGTATAGATATTGCTAAAATAATTAGCACTGTCTTTTAAGTCACTACCGCTACCATGTCCGCTATCACTACTCTCTAAGAAATAAGTTGTAATGTTTGGATTGTGCTCAAGTACATATTCAAAAATTCGTGCATGTCATGGATGTATACTTCTTTTACCTGAAGAATTGGTAGTATTAGATATTAATTATCCATAAGAACATTGATTATTCGCTCATCTAAATATTCATTTTCCAACTTTTCAAGTTAAAGAAGTATACCATATGGAGTTTTTCTTTGGTCATAGAAAATAGATGCTATTTCTTTCTTAACTACCTTATAAGTAGGCATAGATTTGAAAGCATTTTCTGTTTTATCAATACGCTCTTTTGCCCATTTTAGAGCTTCAGTTCCTTCAGCTTCTTCTAAAAATTTAGTATCTTTCTGGTTATATATTTGCTTATTATTATCTCCTATAGCCTGAACGGAAAAGGTTAATAAAATAATTGTAAAATAACAGGTAAGTTTTTTCATTATTTTAAAAACATAACCACCACAGTAAAAGATATATATATCTTATTTTCCTTCAAAATCAACCTTTCAAGAAACAAACTCGAGTTCAGCGAGCTTAGGGGATTCTATACCTTCTAAAATGAATTTTGTTAAAAATGATGAAACACTGCAAGGAAAATTAATGCGTGTTGAAGAGCATACGTTACAAAAAACAACATATATACCTCTAGTAAATGAAAAATTGTCAAAGAAGTCAGCAAGTGTTATTAAGTAAGAATGATTTATAGAAAATTAACATCAGTAGAAAAAGAAGAATTAAAGCTTTACCATAGGGGAGTGTTGAGCTATGAAGAGTAAAAGGTTATAATGTGATAAAAAAATAAGAAAGTAAAAAATGTCAGAGCATCAAATAACAATGGTCAGTTTAGATGAATTAGTTAGCCCGGAACATCAATATCGTAAATTTAAAAGTTAATTTAATTTCAAAGTAGTTGAAAGAGAGTTATTAGCGATAGAAACTGAAGCTAATTATAAAGGCTATGGAGCATTGAGGTTATTTAAATGTTTACTTCTACAATTTATGGAAGACTTATCTGATCGAGAATTAGAACGTTATTTGGCTGATAGTAATGCCGGCAAATGGTTTTGTGATTTTGCTCTTACAGAGACGACTCCAGATTATAGTGTGTTTAGTAAAATACGTAAGAAAATAGGTACTAACTTACTATCAAAAATATTTGCAAACTTTAGAGAACAACTACGAAAGCAAGGTTATATGAGCGAGGTATTTACCTTTGTAGATGCCTCTCATTTGATCTCAAAAGCTAGTCTTTGGACAGAACGTGATGAGTTGAGGAAGCAAAAATATGACAAGCTAAATAATGAGACTTTGCCCAAAGTTGCGAATGATAAACAAGCTAAAATTGGTTGTAAAGGAGGTAATAAGTTTTGGTATGGTTATAAAAAACATGTTAGCGTTGATATCCAATCAGGGATTATTAATAAGGTTGCAGTTACCTCTGCAAATGTTACTGATAGCAAAGGTTTTAAACACGTTATGCCACGCTCCGGTGCTGCATATGTAGATAAAGCATATTGTACAAAGTCTACCAAAGATACAGCAACTAGGCAAGAAGTGCATCTTTGTGCTGTAAAGAAAAATAACATGAAAGATAAAAATTTTGACCTTGATAGATATTATACAAAAATTAGAGCACCTTTTGAAAGAGTATTCTCACAAGATAATAAACGTGTCAGATATATTGGTATTGCCAAAAATCAATTCTCGGAATTTATGAATGCTATATGTTTTAATTTGAAACGCTTAACCGTTTTAACGGCTAGCTAATATTATAATGGATAACGCATAGATAATAACAAAATCTCCACTGATTTTTACTAATTTTGTATATATACTTCTTTTACCTGAAAAATTGGTAGTATTAGATATTAATTATCCATAAGAACATTGATTATTCGCTCATCTAAATATTCATTTTCCAACTTTTCAAGTTAAAGAAGTATATAAGAACGTATACCTCTAGTAAATGAAAAATTGTCAAAGAAGTCAGCAAGTGTTATTAAGTAAGAATGGATTTATAGAAAATTAACATCAGTAGAAAAAGAAGAATTAAAGCTTTACCATAGAAGCGAAAGGGATAAGAGGATTTGTGATAGAATCAAAGCTGTTCTCACGTATGATGATAGCTATAGTATTGATGAGATATCGAAAGTGTTATTACTGAGTGATGAAGGGATAAGAAAACATTTAATAGATTATCATAATGCTCAGAAGCTTAAGCCTGGAAATGGCGGTAGTGATAGTAACCTTACTAGACAGGAGGAAGCAGAGTTAATAGTTCATCTAGAAAATAATAATTATGTGTATGCTAGAGATATAGGTTTGTTCATAGAACGTCAATATGGAGTAATCTATACATTAGCTGGGGTAATCAAGCTGTTACACAGACTTGGTTTTAGTTATCAGAAACCTAAGTTAATTCCTGGAAAAATAGATTTAGCTAAGCAAGAGGAATTTAAGCTGCAATATAGTTTGCTAAAAAATAATTTAGCTAAAGATGAGTCTATTTATTTTATGGATAGTGTTCATCCTCAATACCAAACTCGAGCAAAATTTGGTTGGATTAGAAAGAATGTAGTTAAAACATTACCAAGTTTCAGTGGTTGGAAGCGTAAACATATTATTGGTGCTATTAATCTTAAGGATTTAGAGGTAGTAACAACTGACAATCCTAAGGTTAATGGTGATTATATACTTCTTCAACATGAAGAGTTGTTAAAATGATTAGGAACAATGGTTTGAAAATTGTCATTTACCAATGAAGAAATTTTATTTTTATATTTTTCAATATTTTCAAAAAATATTCGTATAGAATCAGTAAATGTCTCAAAATTCGCATAAAATTTATTGTTACTTACAATAGAATGCATAAATTTCCACAGTCGTTCAATTGGATTCAAATTAGGACTATATGCTGGCAAAAATAGTAACCCTATTTTACTGTATTGTAGATATTCTTTTACCTTTTTTGACCTATGATATCCAGCATTATCGCATATCAAATAAATCTTACTTTTATCTTGATTATTTGCTTCTAATTCCTTTAAAAATTCAATAATATAATCACCATTAACCTTAGGATTGTCAGTTGTTACTACCTCTAAATCCTTAAGATTAATAGCACCAATAATATGTTTACGCTTCCAACCACTGAAACTTGGTAATGTT
Source organism: Rickettsia endosymbiont of Villa modesta (assembly GCF_964026485.1). NCBI lineage: Bacteria > Pseudomonadati > Pseudomonadota > Alphaproteobacteria > Rickettsiales > Rickettsiaceae > Rickettsia > Rickettsia endosymbiont of Villa modesta. The sequence goes on from NZ_OZ032157.1 coordinate 246,389, forward strand.
TTAACTACATTCTTTCTAATCCAACCAAATCTTGCTCGAGTTTGGTATTGAGGATGAACACTATCCATAAAATAAATAGACTCATCTTTAGCTAAATTATTTTTTAGCAAACTATATTGCAGCTTAAATTCCTCTTGCTTAGCTAAATCTATTTTTCCAGGAATTAACTTAGGTTTCTGATAACTAAAACCAAGTCTGTGTAACAGCTTGATTACCCCAGCTAATGTATAGATTACTCCATATTGACGTTCTATGAACAAACCTATATCTCTAGCATACACATAATTATTATTTTCTAGATGAACTATTAACTCTGCTTCCTCCTGTCTAGTAAGTTTACTATCACTACCGCCATTTCCAGGCTTAAGCTTCTGAGCATTATGATAATCTATTAAATGTTTTCTTATCCCTTCATCACTCAGTAATAACACTTTCGATATCTCATCAATACTATAGCTATCATCATACATGAGAACAGCTTTGATTCTATCACAAATCCTCTTATCCCTTTCGCTTCTATGGTAAAGCTTTAATTCTTCTTTTTCTACTGATGTTAATTTTCTATAAATCCATTCTTACTTAATAACACTTGCTGACTTCTTTGACAATTTTTCATTTACTAGAGGTATATTATTGAATTTTTAAAGGAATTAGAAGCAAATAATCAAGATAAAAGTAAGATTTATTTGATATGCGATAATGCTGGATATCATAGGTCAAAAAAGGTAAAAGAATATCTACAATACAGTAAAATAGGGTTACTATTTTTGCCAGCATATAGTCCTAATTTGAATCCAATTGAACGACTGTGGAAATTTATGCATTCTGTTGTAAGTAACAATAAATTTTATGCGAATTTTGAGACATTTACTGATTCTATACGAATATTTTTTGAAAATATTGAAAAATATAAAAATAAAATTTCTTCATTGGTAAATGACAATTTTCAAACCATTGTGCCTAATCATTTTAACAACTCTTCATGTTGAAGAAGTATATATCTTCTAACTCTTACTACTTATCAAAATTACGAAACAAAAGCATAAAATTTAAAAATTATAGTTATAAATAAAAAATCACTTGCATGAAAATAAACCTATGATATATTTCTTCACGTTGGGTTTCAATTTTGTCTTCCATAAAAGTAACCCAACACTATTATCTCTCAGCTAATAGTGGATATAGTGCTAGTTGAGGACAAAAGTAAAAATATAAAAAACAAGTAAAATATCGAATAGGCAAAAAATCGTTTAGCCTGTTTGTTATCAGGGGTGTCATAGAATAAAGAACCGGAATAATATAGAAATACTAACCCAAGAATACCGGAAGTTATTAAATATATAAAATTATTCATTCCGATAAAAAAAGGCATTAATGCAACAATAAATAAAAGAATGCTGTAAATTAGAATTTGTTTCTTAGTATATAAATTCCCTTTTACTGCAGGCATCATTGGTACTTTACAGTTTTTATAGTCATCGTTACAGAATAAAGCAAGAGCCCATGAATGCGGCGGCGTCCAAATAAAAATAATCAAAAATAATATAATTGACTCTAAAGATATAGTATTGCTTACCGCGGCATAACCTATCACAGGAGGTAATGCTCCCGATACTCCGCCAATAACAATATTTTGTATAAAACGACGCTTTAACCAAATAGTATAAATACAGATATAATAAAAAATAGTGAATAGCAGTAAAAAGGATGCAAGTAGATTAACACATAAAGCCATAAAAAATACTGCAAAAAATCCCGTTATCAAACCAAAAGATAAAGCCTCATCAGGTTCTATAGCCCCTCTGACGATAGGTCTTTTTTGAGTACGTTTCATTAAGCTATCGATATCTCTATCGTACCACATATTAATTGCTCCTGCACTACCTGCACCAAGAGCTATGCAAACAACAGCAATACCGGCAATAAAAGGATGCACAGAATAAGGAGCAAGCCACATACCTACAAAACCCGTAAAAATCACAAGCGACATCACACGCGGTTTCATTAATAATATATAGTCTTTAACTGTACTCTGTGAATAATTGATTTTATCTAAATTGATTGACCTTACTAAAGAACTCATATGAAATATTTTTTAATTAAATATAAAAAGTTTTAGGTTAAAAATCAATGATTGACTTTGATATAAGAAATGTATATATTTTCTTGTAATTCAAATATAAAGTTAAGGATATTATCAGTGACAAAAATTGTTCGTTCTAAATATAAAGCTAGTAGAAGACTTGGAGTAAGTCTATGGGGTGATAGCAAGGATGCTTTCAATACACGAAATTATCGTCCCGGACAGCATGGGCAGAATACCATGATTAAAACTTCAGATTATGGTTTACATTTAAAAGCTAAGCAAAGATTAAAATGCCATTACGGTCGTGTCACTGAAAAACAATTTAGGAATATTTTTGCACTTGCTCAAAAAATGAAAGGTAATACCGGTGAAAACTTCATCGGATTACTTGAAAGCAGACTTGATACAGTAGTTTATAGAATGAATATAGCTCCAACTATTTTTGCTGCAAGACAATTAGTTTCACACGGACATATTAAATTAAACGGTAAGAAAGCCGATATAGCAAGCATACGACTAAAGGAAGGTGATGTTATAGAAGTTAAAGAATCCGTAAAACAAATACCGCTTATCCAAGAATCCGTTTCAAAACAAGGCCAAACAACACCAGGCTATTTATCATTTGATGTACCTTCATTAACCGGTAAATATTTAAGAGTTCCTGCTCTTTCTGATGTTCCATATCCTTTTGAAGCAGAAGTTCATTTAGTAATCGAGTTGTATTCTCGTTAATAATTACAAAAAAGCAGGTTTTATTTATCTGCCTTTTTACTTTCTTCCCTACACCTAAATTTTTCCTTTATACTATAACACAACTTATCACCTAATTCGGCAGCGTTTATTAAAGATAGATTAGTTAAGAATTTAACGTCTGAGCTAAGAAGAAAAAACTGTAAATTTTGACGTAGCAAGACAGTATACAAATGCTAATTTTTATTATTTTTTCTGGATTGCAGCAAAGCTTCGCTCCTCGCAATGACAACTTGGGTATCTACGCAACAACGCCCGTTTGCAATGATGATATCTATTTTTAATAAACAATGACCCATATATACTTCTTTTACCTGAAGAATTGGTAGTATTAGATATTAATTATCCATAAGAACATTGATTATTCGCTCATCTAAATATTCATTTTCCAACTTTTCAAGTTAAAGAAGTATATATATACAAAATTAGTAAAAATCAGTGGAGATTTTGTTATTATCTATGCGTTATCCATTATAATATTAGCTAGCCGTTAAAACGGTTAAGCGTTTCAAATTAAAACATATAGCATTCATAAATTCCGAGAATTGATTTTTGGCAATACCAATATATCTGACACGTTTATTATCTTGTGAGAATACTCTTTCAAAAGGTGCTCTAATTTTTGTATAATATCTATCAAGGTCAAAACTTTTATCTTTCATGTTATTTTTCTTTACAGCACAAAGATGCACTTCTTGCCTAGTTGCTGTATCTTTGGTAGACTTTGTACAATATGCTTTATCTACATATGCAGCACCGGAGCGTGGCATAACGTGTTTAAAACCTTTGCTATCAGTAACATTTGCAGAGGTAACTGCAACCTTATTAATAATCCCTGATTGGATATCAACGCTAACATGTTTTTTATAACCATACCAAAACTTATTACCTCCTTTACAACCAATTTTAGCTTGTTTATCATTCGCAACTTTGGGCAAAGTCTCATTATTTAGCTTGTCATACTTTTGCTTCCTCAACTCATCACGTTCTGTCCAAAGACTAGCTTTTGAGATCAAATGAGAGGCATCTACAAAGGTAAATACCTCGCTCATATAACCTTGCTTTCGTAGTTGTTCTCTAAAGTTTGCAAATATTTTTGATAGTAAGTTAGTACCTATTTTCTTACGTATTTTACTAAACACACTATAATCTGGAGTCGTCTCTGTAAGAGCAAAATCACAAAACCATTTGCCGGCATTACTATCAGCCAAATAACGTTCTAATTCTCGATCAGATAAGTCTTCCATAAATTGTAGAAGTAAACATTTAAATAACCTCAATGCTCCATAGCCTTTATAATTAGCTTCAGTTTCTATCGCTAATAACTCTCTTTCAACTACTTTGAAATTAAATTAACTTTTAAATTTACGATATTGATGTTCCGGGCTAACTAATTCATCTAAACTGACCATTGTTATTTGATGCTCTGACATTTTTTACTTTCTTATTTTTTTATCACATTATAACCTTTTACTCTTCATATCTCAACACTCCCATGATGTAATAAATGCACCAAGTGGCGGTCAAAAGAAAAAAATTGGAATCATTAAAGCTATAATTTCAAACCCTAAAATATTAATTTTAGACGAGGTGTTTGCCAATCTTGATAAAATATCTATAGAAAATGCACAACAAGCTTTAAAAGAATTTTTACCGGAAACTTTAATGCTTGTAGTACATCATGACGGTAAATCTCATGATTATACCTCTAGTAAATGAAAAATTGTCAAAGAAGTCAGCAAGTGTTATTAAGTAAGAATGGATTTATAGAAAATTAACATCAGTAGAAAAAGAAGAATTAAAGCTTTACCATAGAAGCAAAGGGATAAGAGGATTTGTGATAGAATCAAAGCTGTTCTCATGTATGATGATAGCTATAGTATTGATGAGATATCGAAAGTGTTATTACTGAGTGATGAAGGGATAAGAAAACATTTAATAGATTATCATAATGCTCAGAAGCTTAAGCCTGGAAATGGCGGTAGTGATAGTAAACTTACTAGACAGGAGGAAGCAGAGTTAATAGTTCATCTAGAAAATAATAATTATGTGTATGCTAGAGATATAGGTTTGTTCATAGAACGTCAATATGGAGTAATCTATACATTAGCTGGGGTAATCAAGCTGTTACACAGACTTGGTTTTAGTTATAAGAAACTTAAGTTAATTCCTGGAAAAATAGATTTAGCTAAGCAAGAGGAATTTAAGCTGCAATATAGTTTGCTAAAAAATAATTTAGCTAAAGATGAGTCTATTTATTTTATGGATAGTGTTCATCCTCAATACCAAACTCGAGCAAGATTTGGTTGGATTAGAAAGAATGTAGTTAAAACATTACCAAGTTTCAGTGGTTGGAAGCGTAAACATATTATTGGTGCTATTAATCTTAAGGATTTAGAGGTAGTAACAACTGACAATCCTAAGGTTAATGGTGATTATATTATTGAATTTTTAAAGGAATTAGAAGCAAATAATCAAGATAAAAGTAAGATTTATTTGATATGCGATAATGCTGGATATCATAGGTCAAAAAAGGTAAAAGAATATCTACAATACAGTAAAATAGAGTTACTATTTTTGCCAGCATATAGTCCTAATTTGAATCCAATTGAACGACTGTGGAAATTTATGCATTCTGTTGTAAGTAACAATAAATTTTATGCGAATTTTGAGACATTTACTGATTCTATACGAATATTTTTTGAAAATATTGAAAAATATAAAAATAAAATTTCTTCATTGGTAAATGACAATTTTCAAACCATTGTGCCTAATCATTTTAACAACTCTTCATGTTGAAGAAGTATATAATAATTTTTATGATCAGTATATAAATCTTGAAGATTTGTACGCTGAAATAAAATTATTAGGAGAATAGCTATTCTATTCAAACCTATATACTTTACTTTTCATTTATCATAAGTATACTTCTTTAACTTGAAAAGTTGGCAAATGAATATTTAGATGAGCGAATAATCAATGTTCTTATGGATAATTAATATCTAATACTACCAATTCTTCAGGTAAAAGAAGTATATATACTAAATCTAGGTGTTCAATTATGGGAGTTTTTTAAGATTTCTTTATAGACTTCAAGGTTTTTTCTTAGCATCAGATCAAGAGAGAAATTATTAATTACCGTATGTCTTGCTGCTTCTTGGATTTTCTTAGCAGTATCAGTACCTAAAATCGAGAAGCAATAATCGATTTTCTCTGCTAACGCTTCGGCATTATTTGGTTCTACGTGGAAACCGGTTATATTATTATTTATCGTTTCTACTGCCCCGCCGATATTAGTTGCAATAACAAACTTCTCCATCGCCTGCCCTTCTATAATAGTACGTCCGAAAGCTTCAGGCTCGATTGAGGCAGAAACGATAATATCGGAAATCCCGTATAGGTTTATTATATCCGAATCATTACCGAAAATTTGAATTTTATTTTGAAGTTTTAGAGTAGCTATAAGCTCTTTGACTCTATTAGTAAAATTGGGATGTCTAGATATATCACCAACCATTAAACAATAAAAATCTCTATGTTTTAACTTACTTAATGCTTCTACTAGAACAAGATGTCCTTTCCAGCTTGTCATTCTAGAAGGCATTAATATCATCGGCACGTTGCTCGGTACATCATATTTATCACGACATTTTTTAAGTTTTTCAGGCGTTAAATTTGCCGGATCAAAATAATCACAATTTACTCCACGCTCAATTACTACTATTTTGTCTTCATCAACTTTATAGTTTTCAAGCAAATGTTGTTTTACAAAATTGGATACAGCAATAACTTTCTCGCCTTTTAGCATTATGCTATTATAATATTTTTTAAAACTATTCGGAATATTATAAACCCCATGAAAAGTAGTCAGAAATTTAGCGTTCGTCCATTTTGTTGCTAGATATGAACTCCATGCCGGTGCCCTTGATCTTGTATGAACTATATCAACATTATATTTTTTGATTATTTCTGCTATCAATTTTGCATTATTCAGAATTACAAAAGGATTTTTACTGCTACTATTCATTTCAATATACAATATATCTTCCTTATCTAACTCTTTAACTAGAATACCGCCTGCTGAAATTATGATAGGAGTATGACCGAGAATTTTAAGATATTTTGCAACTTCTATAGTACCTCTTTCAACCCCTCCCGAGACTAGAGCAGGAACTACTTGCAAAATAGTATATTTATTGTATCGTTTACTTGACTTTAATGAAGGCATTAAATCTCAATCTATTAAAATAATTATTTAAAATGCACAAGCTTTATAATAAAACACAAGACAAATTTATTGTCTATGATAATTATAGAATAATTAATACAAATATTCCATCTGTAATTTTTTTACACGGCTTGATGTCTAATATGCAATCAACTAAGGCTATCTATTTAATAGATTATTGTAAAAAAAACAATTATAATTTTATTGTTTTTGATAATTTCGGCCATGGAAACGCATCAGGACAATTTGAGGAGCAAACAATTAGTGATTGGTTAGAAGGAGTATCACTAATTTTAGACAAATTAATTGATACGAAGGCAATATTAGTAGGTTCGAGCATGGGAGGATGGTTAGCACTTCTTGCAGCTTTAAAATTTCCTGATAAAATAAAAGGGCTTGTGTGTGTAGCCCCTGCTCCGGATTTTACTGAAGATATTTGGCAAAATATATCTCTAGACGATCAAAATAAGATGCAAAAAGAGGGAATATTAGAAGTAAGGGGTAAAAATTGTGAGCATAAATATCCTATAAGCTATAAACTGATAGAAGATGCAAAAAAACATTTATTATTGATAAAGAAACAGATTGATATAAATATACCGGTACATCTAATTCATGGAATGTTAGATGAAGACGTGCCTTATAATGTTTCAGTAAAATTATTAGAAAAAATAATAAGTAAACAAATAGTAATGAAGCTAATTAAAGACGGTCACCATAATTTATCTAGAGAAGAAGATTTAAAGGTAATGACAAATTCCTTAGAAGAAGTAATACAGCAAAAAAAATAAAGAATATGTATAGTAAAATAAATAAAGTTCATGATTTTAAAGAAGTTATAGAAGCGGTAAAACAAGCCGATAATACTAGCTTGGTGCTTTTTGATGTAGATGAAGTAATTGTAATGGATAGTGATGAATCTAGGTTAACACATGATTATAGAAAAGAATTCATGAAGAACATTGAAAAAACACTTACTAGAAAAGAATGTGAATTATTACTTAGCGTTATTCTTAAAGGAAAAAAATCTAGGTTCGTTAATTTAGATATTTTAAAAATATTTACTCTACTTAAAGAAAAAAATATTCCGGCAATGGGGCTTACTAAACTTCCTACCGGTAAATTCGGCGTAATTGAAGATATGATCGAATGGAGAATTCGTGAACTCACTGAATTAAAGGTAAATTTTCAAGAATTTTCACCTTTAGAAGATGAAATAACAATCGAGGATTTTAATATCGGTTACGGTAAACCTACATTAAAAGATGGCATAATTTATACTGCGGAATATGATAAAGGAAGCGTACTTGAATATGTATTACGCAAAACAGATTATTATCCGCAATCAATAATATTTATTGATGATATAGAAGAAAATTTACTATCATTACAAGAAATTTGTAAGAAACTAAAAATTAACTATCAAGGATTTGAATTTATGGGTTCTGCTATCGTTCCTGAACCTGATCTTGATGAACAATTAGAAAAAATCAGATTTGAAATTCTAGAAAAAGAATATAAATGGTTAACGGATGAGGAACTTAAAAAGTATACTTTGTCATAACTTGGAGGTATTGTTGCGTGGGCCGGTAAACCCACTCTGTCACCCCGTGGCTTGACCACGGGGTGACAGAGGTGAAATCCATCCACGCGGGTAATACCTAACGCAGACAAACTAACTAGATGACACCTATTCAACTTATAGTATAATATTATGCCCGCAAAACTTATTGTTCTTGTTACCTTACTTAATTTCCCTTTCTACTATAGCAAGTAAAAAGGAAGAAGAAAAAATTACAGGAGTAAAAGCAACTAAAGTACAAATTGCCGAACTTTACGACATATTTAATATTGTAGGGCAATGCCAGAATGATAATAGCCGTGATTATTATGCTAATGCCATTGGAGTAGTTGAAAAAGTCTCAGCACATCAAGGAGAAATAGTAAAGAAAGGAGATATATTGCTAGTTATAGATAAAAACATAGCAGAAGCCACTAAATCTAGAGCAGCAGCTTTATTAAATACAAAACAAGAAGATTATAGTAGAAAAGAAGCTTTATTTGCTAAAAAATTTGTAAGCAATGAGGAATATAAAAGGTCAAAAAGCGAACTTGAAGATGCTAAATTTAATTATTCTAAAGCTCTAAAAACATATAACGACATGATAATTACTGCACCCTACTCCGGTAAAATAGGCGTAATGAAGTCTATGGTCGGTGATGAAGTAAAAATAGGCAACTATCTTTTTAGCATTACCGAAACAGAAAACTCACAAAGTATTTTTATTGAATTGCCGGAGTCTTTAAGCGGAAAAGTTGGAGTCGATACTGAAGTTTTAATTGCAGGAAAAATTAAAAGTACAATCGGGGCAGTATCGCATTACTTATCAGATAACGGTACTTTAACAGCTAAAATTATTTTACCTATGGGGACAAAAATCCTGCATAATAGCTTCGTAGATGTTACGCTTATAATTAATCCTCACAAAAATCTAACTGTTCCTGAAAGTTGTATTCAACGAAATAATCAAGGTAACTTTATTTATAAAATAGACGGTGATACGGTAAAACAATTATATGTAAAAATCGGCACACGTACAGAAGGTCTAATTGAAATTACCTCTAACGATATTAAAGAAGGCGACTTAGTCGTTACCGAAGGTATGACTAAAATCGGCAACGGCTCAAAAGTTAAGATAATTGAGGAATAGTTATTTATATATGCTTTCTAAGCCATCTCTGTATTCTAGAGATTGTTGCACGTATTCCTTCTTGCCTTATAGAAGTAATAGTTAACAAAATCAAAATTTTTGTCACAAAGCAATAGGTTTGTATTTTTTGAATTACATAATTATTGTTGAAAAAAGAAATATTACTTTTTTTATAGTCTTTATTTTTATTTTCTAATAATCTTAATTGTGTAACAGCCGCTAATAACAAATTAATAGTAAACGGACTAAATTTACTTAAATAAGGATCATTAAGAACGTAAGAAGTAATATTTATTAAACCTACTGAATATTTATTTGGGTCCATAAACGTATTAGTACCACCGCTAATTCGTACTTTAGACAATTCTTTGTCTATACCACCTATTGAGTTTTTACTAGCAATAGATATCCATAAACAACAATCTTCACCGCTTCTTATATTTTCAGGAAATAAATTTTCTTGGAATAATGTCAAAGTTCCCATAACTGTCGGCATTGCTATTGGACAAGTTTGTATAACTTGAGGAAAAACATTTCCACTAAAAAACCCAGAATGAACAGATTCTATATATTTTCCTTTTTCATTTATTTTTTGATATGAAGTATGAGAAAATATAAAATTATTTTCTTCCATAAACTTTAATTGGATTTCTATTTTATCCTTATAAAATAAATCGTCTGAATCAAGGAAAGCAATATATTTCCCTATAGCATTTTTAATACCTAAGCCACGTGCAGCAGCAGGTCCTTCATTTTTTTTATGAAAATATCTTATTCTTTTATCTTTTTTGCATATTGAAGTTAATTCTGATATATCATCAGTCGATCCATCATCTATTATAAGTATCTCAAAATTTTTGTGTGTTTGAATAAGTACACTTTCTATAGCTTCAATTGCCCAATTTATTCTATTATATACCGGTATAATAACACTAACTTTAGTATCATGTAGTACTTGCTTAGCCATAGTATTTGCTAAATCACAAGCTTTTTTATACGGAGTATTATTTGATAAAAAAGTAGCTGTACGAGTTAAAAATAAATAAGGAGAACTTTCCATTTTGATCATTTCTTCTTCTGTTAACTCGTGAAGAAACGATGACCATAATACATTACATTCTTCATTATGATTTGATATTTTTTTACTACCTTGCTCTGAATGAAAACGAGATTTAATTAGGATAGACTCGTCAAAATGAATAGGGGCAACACGGAGAATTTTAAACCATAAATCATAATCTTGCGTTGTCGGTAAAGCTTCATTAAATATACCGATTTCATGAAAATATTTAGCAGGAATTAATAATGAACAACCATGTATTAATCCTCGTAATAAAGGTAATAAAGAAATATTAAGTTTATTTATAGGTAGCACACTATCCGGTTTAATATAACGTAAAGAGCTTCCTTTTTCATCAATTAATTCATAACCGCCATAAATAATAGTATCTTTATTATCTAATTTATTTAATATGTTAACTTGATGCTCGATTTTATTAGGATAATATATATCATCATGGCTAAGCCACGAAAAATACTCCCCTTTCATGTTTTTTATACCGTAATTTAAAGCCGAACCACAACCACCGTTTTCTTTATGAAAATAGCGTATTTTATCACCGTATGATAATGCTACATTTTCTGTCTCTCCATTATCTTTAGAGCCATCATTAACAACTACAATTTCAATATTTTCATATGTTTGGGCTAAAGCACTATCTATCGCTTCACGCATATAATTAGCCCCATTATAGACAGGTATAATAATGGAAACTAAAGGACAATAAATATTTAAAGGTTTATCTTTTTTAGTTATCATAACTTTTAGAAACAATTTATAAAATTTTAGTTTTATTGTGGCATTGCTAACTAAAGAAAGATAATAATAAAAAGCTCGATGTCATCCCGTGATTTATGAACTAGAGCCAGTTAAAAATACTAAATTTATTAGTATTTTAAGTTATTTTCCTAGATCTAGTTCCCAAGCCACGGGATGACATCTCTCTTTAGTTAGCAATGCCTTTATTGTTTAAATTTTCTATATAGCTTTAAAAAAATAGATTTTTCTTCTTCACTAATAATTAGTTTCTTTTTAAGAATTTTTATTTCTTCTAAAGCATTATTTAATTTCATAATTTAAGTTTTTCTCTTCACTATTTTTAAATGCATCTCTAGCTTGCAGCAATTGTTTTAATATATCTTGGAATTGCAAACCTAATTTTTCTAAAAATTCCGGAGCCCAAGCTGAGATTGGATAGTTAAATAGTTGTTTTATAGGCTTTAAGTCTGAGTTACTGGATACACAGATTATAGAATTAGGAGGATTTTTTTCAGAATGTGTGTCGTTAGTTACGCCATCTAACCCTTCATATAAAAATTCTTTATTCTTATATGATTCAAAGTCTTTTTCAGTAATCCAATGAACTAAGTGATGTATATTACCGTCCGGTTCATTAAAAGGTACATTTACTATTAATCGTTTTTTATACTTAATATTAAGTACTAGATTTAGCCCCTCTTCAATATGCTCAAGTGCATGTCGTGATACGATATAGTCGTATCCTTCTGCCTTTTTAATAAAACTAACTAAATCAGATTTAATATATTTTATATTAGATGCTCCATAATTTTGTTCAGCATAAATTATAGATTCTTTACTAATATCTATTGCTGTAATTTCTACTCCTAATATATCGCTTAGCATGAAAGTTCCGTGTCCTGTTCCACAACCTATATCTAAAATTTTTATTTTTTGATTTAGCATTAATGGACTATTAAGTATATCGGCTTCTATAATTTTTTTAAAAAATTTATAACTACTTTTATGACGAATTACCTCTAAAACATCATGAGTTTTCCCAGGAATTAATCTTTCACCATCATTATAAATTTCTTCTAATATATACATATTTTAATTATTATAATTTTAACAAATATTCGGCGATAAATGCAGCAGGGTTTTCTACAGGATCAAGCATCTTTTTAAATTGATTTCTGCCACTACTATTTTCATGATAAGGTAAATAATGATTTTGCTTAATAAATTCTATATAGTTAATAATATCTTGCGGCTCATAAGCAAAATACATATATTTTTTTAATTCTTTAGATAGAGCATTGCTATTAAATTCATTATTCCAACCATTACTTAAGTAAATTATAGGCTTATCGGCAACTACTACTTCAGCAAGAGATGAAGTACCGTCACTTATTATAATATCCGACACCATTATATCATCCAGTAACGACCTGAATGCATGTGTAGAAACAGTAACATTCTTTAAAGAGTTAAATCTACTTAATATATTATCCATATCACTTTGGCTTAAGTAATTTTTACTGACCGCATAGGTAAATAGTGTAACATGTGGTCTTATAATAAAATGAATATCAGGATGTTGTAATGCATAATTATAGAAAAAATAGTGATAATTTAAGAAAGTAGAACCTCCTTCATATAAATCTCTATTTTTAAACGATAATTCCCATCTAGGAAGCCATAAAATAGTTTCCGAGTTTGGTTTTTCTCCAATGTTATCATTTCTTACTTCATAGTATGGTTGATAACCTGAAACAATAACTCTATCCTTAGGAAATTTATAATTACTAATAAAGATATTCTTTGTACTTTCTGAATCAACAAATACCGTCTCTATGAAACTTGATAACTTATCATCATCAATATTTTTTTGATGAAAGATATGCGGACCATAGACTATATACATAATTTTTGTTTTAGTTCCTCTAAAACTCTTATACAAATTAGCAGCCGTAAAAGGTTCTGATATATAGCCTTGAAAATTTTCGTAAGGGTTTTGCGTAAAGATAAAATCCGGCTGATAATTTTTTAATTCAGAAATTTCACATTTTGTATTAACATTTGAATAAGAAGCATACTTACCGCATGGATATATCACATCTTGTGTATCAAATTTACTAATAAACTCGGTATCTATTCCTCCTTGAATATTGGGATGAGGATGAGGTACTATTACAATTTTGACATCATGACCTATTTTTTTAATCTCATTATACATTGCGTATACGCCTTTGCCGCCGAATGTCTCTGTACTAACAAGAAAAACTATTTTTTTATAAGAATTTTCTTTGGAATAGCAAAAAGAAGATATAAGAGTTATTAGTAAAAAAACACTTAAAAATAAAGTGTTAGGTTTTATTAATTTAAAGAATTTCATGTTTTTGATATGATAATAATGAATAGGATTACTTCTTAAACCATACTGTGCGATTAACATACTCCACATAACTTAAAACTATACGCAATATTTTCTTTGATACAAGACCCGCTTCGGCATAATCCGGCACGATATCTTGCAAGCGTTTATTATTCTCGTGTTCTTCCGTAATAGCTTTCACCGATTGTAGTACCCGTTCAGCTTTAAAGCCCGACATAATAAGCGTTCCGGCATCCATACCTTCAGGACGCTCATGTACCTCTCTAATATTTAAAGCAGGTAAATTAAGTATTGATGCTTCTTCAGTAATAGTACCGCTATCGGATAAAATACAAAACGCATTCATCTGGAGTTTAACGTAATCTGTAAAACCAAAAGCCGGTAAAAACCTTATTTTATCACCAAGCTCCTTAAACCCCTCTAAATCCTCAAGCCTTTTTTTAGTCCTTGGATGTGTTGAGAAGATTACGGGGAAATTATACTCTTTAATAAGCGTTTGTAAACTACTTAATAATTCTTTCAGATTACTTTTGACGTCGACATTTTCCTCACGATGTGAGCTAATTAAGAAATACTGCTTTGCTTTTAACGATAATTTATCTAAAATATCCGACTTTAATATTTTAGGCATAAAGCGATCAAGGACCTCAGGCATATGCGAACTTGATTTAAAAATAAGCTCAGGCGGCAAACCTTCAGCAATTAAATAACGTCTTGCATGCTCGGTTAACGTAATGTTAACGTCGCTAATATGATCAATGATTTTACGGTTTATTTCTTCAGGTACACGCTGATCAAAACAACGATTTCCTGCTTCCATATGAAAAATCGGAATTTTACGGCGTTTAGCAGCAATCGCCGATAAACACGAATTAGTATCGCCGTAAAATAAAACGGCGTCGGGTTTTTCTTTCTCAAGTACCTCGTCTACTTTTTTGATAATAAGCCCGATAGATTTTGCCGTATTATCTGCCGCTACTTCTAAGAAATAATCAGGCTTTCTAATTCCCATATCATCAAAAAAAACCTGATTTAATTCATATGCATAATTTTGACCGGTGTGAACTAGGAGGTGATTAGTATATTTATCAAACTCGGAAATCACGCAGCATAGTTTAATAAGTTCAGGACGAGTACCGACAATCGTCATTACCTTAAGCATTTTTTAGCTCCTCTTGTACGTAATCAAGCGTCAGTAATAACTCTTTTACTTCTTCTAAATTTAAACGTTTTGTATTATGGGAAGTGTAATCCTCTAAAAGAGCTACTTTCTTTTCACCTTCAACAAAATATTTTGCATAATTAAGATCACGCCCGTCCATAGGAATACGGTAATAATCCCTTAAATCATCAACTTTTGCCATTTCTTCAGATGATACTAGCGATTCGTAATGTTTTTCGCCGTGACGTGTACCGATAAAACGTATTTCATTTTTACTATCGAATATATCTTGTAACGCTTTTGCGAGTACTTCAATTGTACTTGCCGGAGATTTTTGTACGAAAATATCTCCTTGATGTCCATGCTCAAACGTATATAAAACTAAATCTACGGAATCTACAAGCGACATTAAAAAACGTGTCATTGACGGTTCTGTAATGGTTAATTCCTTACCTTGTTTTATTTGATTGATAAAAAGAGGAATTACCGAACCACGAGATGCCATAACGTTACCGTATCTAGTGACGCAAAGCACAGTCTCACCTGGAGAACGCATACGTGCTTTTGCTATTGCTAACTTTTCCATTAATGCTTTAGATAATCCCATTGCATTAATTGGATATACAGCCTTATCGGTACTCAGTACAATAACTTTTGTAACTTTGTTATTAATAGCAGCACTTAAAACATTTTCAGCACCTAAGACGTTAGTATTGATTGCTTCCATAGGATAAAACTCACAAGTCGGAACTTGCTTTAAAGCGGCGGCATGAAATACATAATCTACACCATGCATTGCCTCATCAATACTTTTATAATTACGTACATCCCCGATATAGAATTTAAGTTTTGAGTTATTTAAAGCAATACGCATATCCTCTTGCTTTTTTTCATCTCTACTAAAAATTCTAATTTCCTTAATATCATTGATAATATCGGATTTAAGAAAACGAGAAAGCACCGCATTACCAAACGAACCGGTGCCTCCTGTAATCATTAAAGTTTTATCTACAAACATTATTTATTTAGTACCTTATTTTATTATTTTTTTAAAATGGTGTCATACCGTGGTCAAACTGGTCTTGTTGCATTGATCGTTTTATGTCATTCCCGCGTAGGCGGGAATCCAGTAAAACCTATAAAAAACTTGTTTTTTTAGGTTTATTTTTTAAATAAATAACTATTTATATCGACATTTGAAGTTATTTTTCTGGATTCCCGCCTACGCGGGAATGACATTGAGTAGTTTTTCCTATCCATACAACAAGCCCGATCAAGCGAACTAGGTGACAAGAGCGGACAAACCTATATTCGCAATGACGGCCTTACTACCCAAACTCACACATAAGCCTTACAAGCTCACGCCACTCTGGAGGCATATATCCCGTCGCTTCATTAAAACGAGTAGCATCTAGCGAGCGATCTATTACAAGCTCATCTGACGGAATAATATCGATTTCTTTATTATATATTTCCGCTACTAATTTTAACAATTCTAACTTATTAATCGGTTTTGATGCAACATGATAAAGCCCATGCAGTTCTTTATTCGGTAATACAAAATCCCTTATTATTCTTGCAAGCTCTACTGTCGGAAATCCTGAATAAATAGCTTTTTCAAAGCCTTTCACTTGCCCTTCTGCACTTAAAAACCAATTGATTAAGCTTCTATTACCTGCTAGCTCATGACCTATAATGGAAGTACGCAGCGTAATAGCATGCGGATAATCTACTTCGCCAAGGAATTTAGAACGACCGTAAAGGTCATAACAGTCAGGAAAATCGCTTTCCTTATAATTACCTTTTTTGCCTGAAAATACACAATCAGTACTAATATGGATTAACCTTGAATTAGCTAATTTACATAAATTAGCTAGCCTATGCGGTAGCAAACTATTGATCGGCAATGCTTTTAACGGATCGTTTGCATCAGCTAATTGCTTTACAAGCCCTATACAATTTATGACGATTTCGGGTTTTGCTTTATTAAATACCTCAACTAACGAATCATGATTCTCAACATCTACATTTGTAATTAATTTATCGGATAAATCTTTAGAAAAATAAGAACGAGTGGAATTATTTCTAGCTGTCGCATAAACGTCAAACTTACTATCCTGACTTAAAAATCTAAACATACTGTTACCCAGCATACCGGTAACACCTAGAATTAATATTTTCATGATATATTTTATTTATTTTGCATCGTTTCTATCATAAATAATATATCTTTACAATAAGGTTTTTGAAAAGCTAGAAATTGTATAATTATCAACGAATTAATTTAATATTAGCGTTTTTTATTTTAAGTCCTGCCCATATTTTATCACTAGTATATATAGCTATATCATAATATATACCGGTAGCAATACAGACTCTATCGCAAAGCGATAAGCCATATTCTTTAGTATAACTAATTAATTTTCCTGCTAGAATTGCAATGTCTTCAGAAAATGGAATAATTTCCGGTATAATATCAGTTATTATTTCATCTATTTCATGTGCAGGAATATTTGCTCTTGTAAGTACACTAACAAATTCACTTAAATTAACACTTGATATACTACTACTTGCTATAATATCTTCTAATAATTTATAGCCCGGTTCTCTCTTTAAAAGTGCAATAACTGCAGAAGTATCTAATATAGCCTGCTTAGATTTTACCGGTGTTTTATTCTTTTGCAGCATCTTCTTTTCTCATAAGCTGTAATTCTTTATATAAATCAACATCTTTATACTTATCCAATATGTTTCTTGCTTTTTCTATATTTGAATGAAAACTCGATATTATTAATTCCGAATCGTTATACTTAATTGTTACCTCGTCTCCTATTTTAAGTTTTAATTTCTGTCTTACTTTTATAGGAATAGCAAGTCTACCGTTATTATCAATATAACTTTTTTGTACTATCATAAAAAATAATTAAATTAATTTTTTTGAACTTTTTTATATTTTATTCTTTTTGATGAAATTAATCAATTTATTAAATTGATTAATTAATAATTTTTTGATTTTAAATCTAAAACCTCTTAATCGAATCAAGCACGGTTTCAAGAATCATACTAGCAGCTACTGCATCATCATTGTTATTACGGTCTTTTCTTTTAACACCGAATGATTTAAGGAAATTATTCGCAGCTTTTGTAGTTAGTCTTTCATCTTGTAAATATATAGGCAAGTTTATAGATTTTGTTAATTCTTCTGCAAATTTCATCACTATATTTGTTTGCTCCGTTACTGCTCCGTTCATATCAATCGGTAGACCTACTACAACACCGCAAACTTTATATTTTTCTATAATATTAAGCAAGGAAGTAATAACGATTTTTTTATTTATCTCAATTATAGTGTTTAAGGGCATAGCAATACTACGTTCTTGATTAGATAATGCGATTCCGAATTTTTTGCTTCCGTAATCAATAGCGATAAGCGGAGCATTTGGTATTAAAAGCTGATAAAATTCTTGAAGATTTTTTATGATCATGATAGTTATAAAAATTACTTTATTAATTATTATATATGCTAAAAACTATTCAAAAACATTTAGATACGAAATTAATTAAATTATCGGCTATTTTAGCCTTTATTTATTGTTTGTTATTTAATACCGCAATATTGATTTATAAATTTGATTATTATAAAGCAACGATTTTTAGAGGGATATTAGAGCTATCAAAAGATTTTTGTTATATTTATATATTTTCTTTTATAGCATTTTTTGGTCTTAGCGTACATAAATTAGTGTTAAAAATCGGCGTAGGGTTTTTATTTATAACATCCGCTATTGCTAGTTATTACATTTATTTCTTCAAAATCAATCCTACTAAACAAGTAATAGGTAGTTTTTTCTCAACGGATTTAAACGAAGTTTATGAATTAGTCAGCATTAAATTAATAATATGGATAATTTTTTGCCTTTTTAGCTGTTTTTATACTCTCAAATCTTTTGCTGCCGAAAATTCTAAATCATTCGTAACAAAATTATTATCTGCCGCTTGCTTACTTATTTTTGTATATAATATTATTACTCCTTCATTTAAGATACTAAAAAATTATTTTCCCATTCAGTATTTACATAATGGCTACCTTAATTTTGCCGGAAACCTAACCGGTAAAAATTATGCATGTATAGATATTAGTAAGCAATATAACTTTATAGATAAATCAGATAAAGATATTATCGGTGTTTTAGTTATAGGAGAATCGGCAAGATTTGATCATTTCGGTATTAACGGTTATGAAAGAGATACGACTCCTTACTTAAAAACTGCCCAAAATCTAACTTCTTTCAAAGCTAAATCCTCTTCTAATCTTACCTATCTTTCCGTACCGTCATTACTTTCACGTTATCCTGCAAGTCAAATTGAAAATACTAGACAAGAGAACAGCTTTTTATCAATTTTAACAAATCTTGGCTTTAATACTACCTGGATCGGTACTCAAACTTTAATGAGGAGTTTCGCAAATTTTGACCTAAGTAATATATATAATGACGTTAATTTTACTATAGTACCGGGCGGCTCTGCTCTATTTTCTTTAAATGATCATGATGAAAAAATATTGCCTTTTATAAAAGAAATAATAACAAATTCAGAGAAACAATTTTTAGTAGTTCATACCTCAGGAAGTCACTGGAACTATAACGCAAGATATCCTAAAGAATTTGAACATTTCACTCCTACCTGCCCTATTAAAGTTAAAGGAGATGCAAGTGATTGCGATAAGCTTGCTTTAGTTAACAGCTATGATAATTCAATTTTATACACCGATTTTTTTTATCTAATTTAATAGATTTGCTTAAAGATAAAAATGCATTTTTACTATATGTATCCGATCACGGCGAATCGTTAGGAGAAAATGGTTATTACGGTCACGGTGGTCCACTACTTGCAGAACAAATAACAGTGCCGCTTATAGTTTGGGTATCAGATGATTTTAGAGAAAAATATCCTGAATCGGTAGACTCAATTAAAAATTATGCTAATACTGAAATTAGCCATGATTATGTATTTCATTCAATCCTTGACTGTTTAAATATAGATTCCGACATAGTAGATAAAGACTTAAGTATATGTAAATCTAGTTAAAAATTATTGAATTATTAAAAAATTTATATATAAATTAAAATCTCAATAATTATATAATTTATTATTATGTCTGATATACCTAAACTAGACGACTATTATTATAGATTTTTACAAAGTATTTTACTTAAAACACTGGAACAAAATAAAGCCGCTGAAACTTATTTATTACAGAAAGATTTTAATAGTGCTTTAAATGAGATAAAAAATATAAATGAACAACTTGAAGAATATTCAAGCATTCTTTCTTTACTCAAAGTAATTAAAACCCATTTTTTTGATAAAAAAATATATAATTTTAAGTACCGTTTAATTTAAATCCTTTTTTTATTATTAAAAATAATATAGAGTGGAAATAAAAAAAGGTATTGAATTATGGAATATGCATTATTAATTTTCAGTATTATAGCGATTTTAGTTATAATACAAATGGTTAAAGTTGTACCTCAACAACAAGCATGGGTAGTAGAGAAATTGGGGAAGTTTGACAAAGTACTACAACCCGGTTTAAACTTACTAATCCCTGTTATTCAAAGAGTAGCATACAAACATACTTTAAAAGAAGAAGCCATAGATGTTACCGCTCAAACGGCTATTTCAAATGATAACGTGACATTATCTATTGACGGTGTTTTATATGTTAAGATCATTGATCCGATGGCAGCATCTTACGGGGTTAACAATCCTTACTATGCTATAACGCAGCTTGCTCAAACTACTATGCGTTCGGAAATCGGTAAACTTCCTTTAGATAGAACTTTTGAAGAACGCGAAACTTTAAACGTAGCGATTGTAGCAGCTATTAATCAGGCTGCTATAAATTGGGGTATACAATGTATGCGTTATGAAATTAAAGATATACAGCCTCCTCAAACTATCCTTAAAGCTATGGAATTGCAGGTAGCGGCTGAGCGTCAAAAAAGAGCTCAAATTCTAGAATCTGAAGGTAATAGACAAGCAAAAATTAACCATGCAGAAGGTGAAAAAGCACAAATCGTACTGAATTCAGAAGCTTCTTATACAGATCAAGTTAACAGAGCAAAAGGTGAAGCTGAAGCAATAGGCTTAGTCGCTACCGCTACGGCAAATAGTATTGAGATTGTCGCAGCTGCCGTACAAAAAACAGGAGGAAGCGATGCAGTAGCTCTTAAAATAGCCGAGCAGTATATTAGTGCATTCGGTAATTTGGCTAAAGATACCAACACCGTAATTTTACCCGCAAATCTTTCAGAACCGAGTAGTTTTGTAACCGGAGCGTTAACTATATTTAACCAATTAAAAGCTTCTTCAGAAAAGAAAATAGATAAGTAGCAATTTATAAAGATTTATTATTGTAATAATAATTAGTTTTATATATCATATCAGATTATTAATTAATAAAAGGTTATGAATATGTCAGTATTTGTCGGCAAAACTGCTCCGGATTTTACAGCTAAAGCTATTATGCCTAATAATAATATAGACGAAAAGTTTAAACTTAGCGATTATGCTGCAGGGGATAATATAGTGTTATTTTTTTATCCTCTAGATTTTACTTTTGTTTGTCCATCGGAAATTATAGCATTTCACAATAAGCTTGGTGAATTTACCGAAAGACGTACTAAAGTAGTAGCTGTTAGCGTTGATTCTCATTTTAGCCATTTAGCTTGGAAAAATACTACGCATAATAAAGGCGGACTTGGACAAGTACAATTTCCAATGGTTTCCGATATAAAAAAGGATATTTCTTCAAAATATAACGTACTTAATGAAGACGGTGTTGCTTTGCGTGGAACTTTTTTAATTGATAAGGATTTCATAGTACGTCACATGCTAGTTAACGACTTACCTATCGGTCGTGATATTAATTATACATTAAAAGTAATCGATGCTTTAACTCATCATCAAAAGCACGGCGAAGTTTGTCCTGCCGGCTGGCATAAAGGTGAGGAAGCAATTACCCCGTCACATGAAGGTATAGCACATTATTTAAGCTCACATGCTGAGAAGCTGTAGTTTTTTACTGTGTCATACCAAGGCTTGTCCGGTCTTGTTGCATGGTTCTGATGTCATTCTTAGCAACGGCGGGAATCCATAAAAAAATAACCTTAACATTGATAAAAAATTATATTTTAACAAAATAAGCATATAAAAGCACAAATTTTTATACGCTTGACTGGATTCCCGCCTACGCGGGAATGACATACAGCACTAACCACTATCAAATAACCCTAAATAATGCTAAAAGAATTATTTTCTGCTCCTAAAATATCTTATGATATTGAAACAATTAATATTTTACGTCTTATTAGGAGTGAAAATATCGGTCCTAAAACTTTCTTTAGTTTAATTAAATTATTCGGTGATGCAGCAACTGCCATAGATAACGCTCCGGATTTTTCATTGCGAGGCGGAAAGTCAAAACCAATTAAAATTTTCAGTAAAAGTGCTGCTGAAAAAGAGTTAGAGCTTCGTGAAAAAGACAATGCTAAGATTATCACATATAAATCTCCGGAATATTCAAAATTATTACTTGAAATTTATGATCCACCTCCAATATTAAGCTATAATAGGTAATATAGAGTTATTAAATCATAATAAATGCGTTGCAATAGTAGGTGCAAGAAACGCTTCTGCAAACGGAAGAAGCTTTGCTCATAAAATTGCAAATGATTTAGTAAAAGAAGGGTATATAACTATTTCAGGATTAGCAAGGGGGATAGATAGCAGCGTACATCAAGCTGCAATTTCTCAAACTATCGGAGTTATTGCAGGCGGTATTGAATATATATCCACCAGAAAATAAAAAACTATTTGAAAATTTAGCAGAAGAAGGTTTAATATTAGCTGAGTTACCTATCGGCTCTACTCCGCGTGGAAAACATTTTCCACAGCGTAATAGGATAATATCGGGACTA
Organism: Rickettsia endosymbiont of Villa modesta; assembly: GCF_964026485.1. NCBI lineage: Bacteria > Pseudomonadati > Pseudomonadota > Alphaproteobacteria > Rickettsiales > Rickettsiaceae > Rickettsia > Rickettsia endosymbiont of Villa modesta. Next base: position 269,504 of record NZ_OZ032157.1, read on the forward strand.
GCCTTAGGAGTAGTGATAGTAGAAGCAAGCTTAAAATCCGGTTCATTAATAACTGCAAAATTTGCACTTGAACAAAATAGAGAAATATTTGCCGTTCCCGGCTTTCCTTTAGATCCAAGATGTCAAGGTACAAATAAATTGATTAGAGAGGAAGCATATTTAGTGGAATCAGTGGACGATATTATAGCTAATTTACCGCAATATGAAGAATTTATGAAAAAAGATGATGGATTATTTAAGGATTTTGTTGAGCTAGGAACAGTAAATACGAGATATGTTAAAGAACCGTCACAAAAGGAGCGTACTGCTATATTGGAATTATTATCGGCAGTACCTATAGATTTTGAATATTTACAAAAAGAAACGGAATTACCGCTTCCTATTATATATACGGTAATATTAGAATTAGAACTCGCCGGCAAAGCAATACGTCACGCCGGCAATAAAATATCATTAGTTTATAATAAATAGATGAAATTAGTAATAGTAGAATCGCCTGCAAAGGCAAAAACGATAAATAAATATTTAGGTGATGAGTTTAAGGTCATTGCATCATTCGGTCATATTAGAGATTTACCTTCTAAAAAAGGCTCAGTGTTACCTGATGAAAATTTTGCGATGAAATATGATATTTCCGATAAAGCCGGTAAATATGTAGATGCCATAGTTAAAGATGCTAAAAAAGCTGATGCAGTATATCTTGCAACCGATCCGGATCGTGAGGGTGAAGCTATCTCATGGCATGTTGCAGAGGTAATAAAAGAAAAGAATAAAGTTAAATCCGATGATTTTTTCAAAAGGGTAGCCTTTAATGAAATCACTAAAAAAGCAATTATTCATGCCGTTGAGAACCCTAGAAAACTTGATACTAACTTAGTAAATGCCCAGCAAGCAAGAAGAGCTTTAGACTATTTAGTCGGCTTTACCCTTTCACCTCTTTTATGGCGTAAATTACCGGGATGTAAATCGGCGGGACGTGTACAGTCCGTGGCTCTGCGATTAATATGTGAGCGAGAAGATGAAATAGAGCGTTTTAAGTCGGAAGAATATTGGGATATTAGCCTTAAAATGCAAAATAGTAATAATGAATTATTTACTGCTAAATTGACTCACGTAAACGATCAGAAGTTAGAAAAATTCTCAATTATTAACGAAAAAGACGCCAAAGATTTAACCGAAAAATTAAAATCTCAAAATTGTCATGTTGATAAGATAGAAAAGAAACAACAACAACGTCAGCCGCAACCTCCTTTTATTACTTCATCACTACAACAAGAAGCAGTAAGAAAATTAGGTTTTAGTGCTAAAAAGACTATGCAAATAGCACAAAAACTTTATGAGGGCGTTGACATAGGTAAGGAAACTATAGGGCTTATTACCTATATGAGAACCGACGGCGTTACATTATCAAATGACGCAATAGCTGATATACGTAAGTTAATCGATAAAAATTACGGTGACAAATATTTACCGACTAGCCCTAGAATTTACAAATCCAAAGTAAAAAATGCTCAAGAAGCTCATGAAGCTATAAGACCGACAAATATTACTTATACTCCTGATAGCTTAAAAGAAAAGCTAGAAAAGGATTATTATAAACTCTATGAACTAATTTGGAAAAGGACTATAGCCTGCCAAATGGAAAATGTGATAATGGATTTGGTAGTTGCAAGTTTAGCTTCGGAAAATAAAGAATATTTGGCAAAAGCAAACGGATCAACTATAGCATTTGACGGGTTTTATAAGGTTTATCGTGAAAGTGTGGACGATGAGGCTGAAGAAGAAAATAAAATGCTGCCGCCTTTAAAAGAACAAGAACCGCTTAAAACTAAAGAAATTATTCCTAATCAGCATTTTACAGAACCTCCTCCAAGATATTCGGAAGCAAGCTTAGTGAAAAAACTTGAAGAGCTTGGGATCGGTCGCCCTTCGACCTATGCTAGTATTTTATCGGTTTTACAAGATCGAAAATATGTTTCTCTTGAGAAAAAACGATTTATGCCTGAAGAATTAGGACGTTTGGTAACGGTATTCTTAGTCGGTTTTTTCAAGAAATATGTAGAATATGATTTTACTGCAGGTCTTGAAAATGAATTAGATGAAATAGCGGCAGGTAAGCTTGAGTGGAAAGCTGCTTTAAATAATTTTTGGAGCGGTTTTAACCATAATATTGAATCGGTAAACGAACAAAAAATAACCGAGATTATTAGCTATGTACAGAAAGCCCTTGATTATCACTTGTTCGGTGAGAATAAAGAATCTAAAGTTTGTCCTTCATGTAAAACAGGCGAACTTAGCTTAAAGCTTGGTAAGTTCGGAGCGTTTTTAGCATGTAGTAATTACCCTGAATGTACTTTCAGAAAATCTATTGTTAGCGGTAACGATAATAACGAAAATGAAGGCGACCTTGCCGCTACTCCTAATGAGAATAAAATTTTAGGCACTGATAAAGACGGGATAGAGATATATCTGAAAAAAGGACCTTACGGACCTTATATTCAACACGGCGAACAAGAAGGCAAAGTAAAACCAAAACGTAGCCCCGTACCTGCTAGCTTGAATCAAAACGACATCACACTTGAGATGGCATTAAAGCTTCTAAGCTTACCGCTAAAAATAGGTATTCATAAAGATAGTGGCGAGGAAATTATGGTAGGATACGGTAAATTCGGTCCTTACATAAAATATATGGGTAAATTTATTTCAGTGCCAAAAAAATATGATTTTCTAAATTTAAGCTTAGATGATGCGATGAAATTAATTGAAGATAATAAAGCGAAGTTAGAAAAGAAACAGGCGTAAGAATGTCATAATCGTCATTGCGAGAAGAATTACAACGTAATTCGACGAAGCAATCTCAGGATATTTGACGAGATTGCAACAATGCTACGCTCCTCGCAATGACGAGAAAATAGTACGAAACACTAAAAAAATAAGTAAAAATGACAAAAGTTATAACACGATTTGCTCCGTCACCGACCGGTATGTTACATGTCGGAAATATCAGGGCAGCATTGCTTAACTGGCTATATGCAAAGAAGCATAACGGGCAGTTTATTTTAAGATTTGACGATACGGATTTAGAGCGTAGTAAACAGGAATATAAAGACGCTATCGAAGAAGATTTAAAATTTTTAAGTCTTAATTGGGATCAGACATTTAATCAATTAAGTCGTTTAGGTAGATATGATGAAATCAAAAATCTATTACTAGACAAAAAAAGATTATATGCTTGCTATGAGACTCCTGAAGAGCTAGAATTAAAGCGTAAATTTCAATTATCTAAAGGTTTACCGCCAATTTATGACCGTGCTAGTTTAAATCTAACTGAAGAACAAATACAAAAATATATAGAGCAAGGAAGAAAGCCGCATTATAGATTTTTGGTAAATTACGAACCGATTAGCTGGCATGATATGATCAAAGGCGAAGTTAAATATGACGGCAAGGCTTTAAGTGATCCAATAGTGATAAGAGCAGACGGTAGTATGACCTATATGTTATGCTCGGTTATTGACGATATTGATTATGGTATTACTCATATTATTAGGGGTGAAGATCACGTTAGCAATACCGCTATTCAAATTCAAATGTTTGAGGCTTTAAATACTCCTCCTCCGACTTTTGGACATTTAAGCCTAATTATTAACAAGGATGAGAAAATTTCTAAAAGAGTCGGGGGATTTGAGATTGCAACTCTTAGAAAAGAAATCGGAATCGAAGCTATGGCAATAGCTAGCTTTTTTAGCTTACTTGGTTCATCGGCACAAATCTTACCTTATAAATCAATGGAGAAGCTAGCAAATCAATTTGAGATAAGTAATTTTTCTAAAAGCCCGACTATCTATCAGCCGGAAGATTTGGAAAGACTAAATCATAAATTATTGATAAGTTTAGATTTTGACGAAGTAAAAGACCGCCTTAAAGAAATCGATGCCGAGTATATTGATGAAAATTTTTGGTTATCGGTAAGACCTAATTTACAAAAATTACGTGATGTAAAAGATTGGTGGGAGATTTGTCATAAAACTCCGAATGTAGCAAATCTAAATTTAGATAAGGACTATTTAAAGCAAGCTGCAGAATTATTACCGCAAGGAGAAATTACTAAAGATAGCTGGAGTATTTGGACTAAAGAAATAACGAATATAACAGGCAAGAAAGGTAAGGAGTTATTTTTGCCTCTTCGCCTTGCTTTAACCGGTAGAGAATCAGGACCGGAAATCGCAGGTGTTTTACCTTTGATTGATAGAGAAGAGATAATAAAACGACTAACTAGTGCGTAACTCTCTATGTCATTCCCGCAAGGCATTGCCCGTGTGGACACCTAACCGTCATTGCGAGCGACTGAAAGGAGCATGGCAATCTCAGGACTATAGCACGAGATTGCTTCGTCAAAATTTTCAATTTTTCCTCGCAATGACGGATAAACAGGTCCATGCAACAATGCCTGCTCCCAATAACGATTGAGTATAACAATAGACTTCTTGCATAACCTATCTTATAAAGAGGAATTTGGAGGAAACACGGAACGCAGCACCACAGCGTATACCTCTAGTAAATGAAAAATTGTCAAAGAAGTCAGCAAGTGTTATTAAGTAAGAATGGATTTATAGAAAATTAACATCAGTAGAAAAAGAAGAATTAAAGCTTTACCATAGAAGCGAAAGGGATAAGAGGATTTGTGATAGAATCAAAGCTGTTCTCATGTATGATGATAGCTATAGTATTGATGAGATATCGAAAGTGTTATTACTGAGTGATGAAGGGATAAGAAAACATTTAATAGATTATCATAATGCTCAGAAGCTTAAGCCTGGAAATGGCGGTAGTGATAGTAAACTTACTAGACAGGAGGAAGCAGAGTTAATAGTTCATCTAGAAAATAATAATTATGTGTATGCTAGAGATATAGGTTTGTTCATAGAACGTCAATATGGAGTAATCTATACATTAGCTGGGGTAATCAAGCTGTTACACAGACTTGGTTTTAGTTATCAGAAACCTAAGTTAATGCCTGGAAAAATAGATTTAGCTAAGCAAGAGGAATTTAAGCTGCAATATAGTTTGCTAAAAAATAATTTAGCTAAAGATGAGTCTATTTATTTTATGGATAGTGTTCATCCTCAATACCAAACTCGAGCAAGATTTGGTTGGATTAGAAAGAATGTAGTTAAAACATTACCAAGTTTCAGTGGTTGGAAGCGTAAACATATTATTGGTGCTATTAATCTTAAGGATTTAGAGGTAGTAACAACTGACAATCCTAAGGTTAATGGTGATTATATTATTGAATTTTTAAAGAAATTAGAAGCAAATAATCAAGATAAAAGTAAGATTTATTTGATATGCGATAATGCTGGATATCATAGGTCAAAAAAGGTAAAAGAATATCTACAATACAGTAAAATAGAGTTACTATTTTTGCCAGCATATAGTCCTAATTTGAATCCAATTGAACGACTGTGGAAATTTATGCATTCTGTTGTAAGTAACAATAAATTTTATGCGAATTTTGAGACATTTACTGATTCTATACGAATATTTTTTGAAAATATTGAAAAATATAAAAATAAAATTTCTTCATTGGTAAATGACAATTTTCAAACCATTGTGCCTAATCATTTTAACAACTCTTCATGTTGAAGAAGTATATAATAATTTTTATGATCAGTATATAAATCTTGAAGATTTGTACGCTGAAATAAAATTATTAGGAGAATAGCTATTCTATTCAAACCTATATACTTTACTTTTCATTTATCATAAGTATACTTCTTTAACTTGAAAAGTTGGCAAATGAATATTTAGATGAGCGAATAATCAATGTTCTTATGGATAATTAATATCTAATACTACCAATTCTTCAGGTAAAAGAAGTATACAAGTATCGCTGGAAAATTTTCAGACGGTAAGCTTACAAAAGTAAGGCCATTCAGAACTCCGCATCATTCATGCTCGCTTGCTGCTATGGTCGGTGGGGGTGTGGGAAAAAAAGTAAAGCCGGGTGAAATTACGCTTGCTCATAACGGCGTATTATTTTTAGACGAATTACCTGAATTCCCACATAATGTTATTGATTCCTTAAGACAACCTATTGAAAATGGTGAAATATTGATTTCAAGATCAAGTACTCATATAAAATATCCAGCGAATTTTCAGTTAATAGCAGCTATGAATCCTTGTAAATGCAGTTATTTGGGTGATCCTTATAAAGAATGTATGAAAGCCCCCAAATGTGCTAGCGATTATCAAATGAAAGTTTCAGGACCTATTATGGATAGATTTGATTTGCATATAGAGGTATCAAATATTAATATTTATAATTATGATTTGATTGCAGATAACTCTGAGGAAGAATCTGAGTATATAGCTGCAAGAGTCGAGAAAGTGCGTGTGATTCAAGAAAAGAGATATGAGGGTTATAATATTAAAACAAATAACAGATTAGACGGGCAGTTGCTAATAGATTACGCTATGCCGGGGGATGAAGGCAGAGATTTACTTAATGAAGCAGCAAATAAATTTCGTTTATCAATGCGTGCTTATAACCGAATACTCCGAGTAGCACGTACGATTGCCGATCTTGAGAATGAAAGTAAGGTCTTGAAAATTCATATTGCTGAAGCTTTAAGCTACCGTTAAATGGAATTTAATAATATGTAATTAGATAAAGAGGTTGCTGTATGGTTGCCTATGTCATTCCCATGTTGCATTGTTGCGTGGATCGAAAAATCCGTTCGGTGTCATACCGTGGCTTGACCACGGTATCCGAAAAACAATAAAAATACTAATAATTTTAGTATTTTTGACTGGATCCCGCGATCAAGTCGCGGGATGACAGAGGTGAAATTGATCCACGCAACAAGGTCTACGCGGGAATAACATAAACGAGCCACGCAACAATGCTTTCTCGCAATGACAAAAAAATCAATTAATATTTAAATATGACAAAAATTTACTTTATAGCCGGTGAGGTATCAGGCGATTTTATCGGTGGTCGTATAATGCAGCATTTAAAAAACAATACAGGAATATGCTCCTGTGAAATGAAGAGTAGTTATATGAAGTTCAGCCGAGGAGTGGAGCATATATTAAACGTTCAGCATTCAAGGACTTATAAAGATGACGCAGCCAATTTTGGGGATTCAACGAGTATAAAGTTTGTCGGTGTTGGCGGTAAATGTATGGAGGAAGCCGGTAGCTTTAAAAGCTTATTTCCTATTACTTCCATAAATTTAATGGGTTTTGTAGAAATTTTGCCTCATATTTTTAAGCTTAAAAAATTAATTGATAAAACTGTGGAGGATATAATAAATAGTAAAGCCGATTTATTAATCACCATAGATTCACCGGGGTTTACTTATCGTGTGGCAAAGCGAGTAAGAAAACTTTTACCAAAGCTGAAAATGATTCATATCGTTGCACCGTCAGTTTGGGCATATAAAGAGGGTAGGGCAGTAAAATACGCTAAAATTTATGATTGTTTATTTGCTTTACTACCGTTTGAACCTCCATATTTTACTAAAGTCGGTCTTGACTGTAGATATATAGGTCATCCGATTATGGAGCAGGAGTTTTATAGTGATAAAATAGCTTTACGTGAAGAGTTTAAAATAGATGAGAATGAGAGAGTTTTATGTGTTACTCTTGGAAGCAGAAAAGGAGAGATTCTAAGGCATTTACCGGTTTTTATTTCTTCTATTGAAGAAATATTCAAGAGTTGTAATAATCTTAAAGTTATATTTACTCTTGCAAATCCTGCTCATGAGGCAATAATAAAGCCGTTTTTAGAAGATGTTAAGTTTAATTATTTATTTTCAAGTGAAAGACTTAAAACTTATGCTGTTGCGGATGCAGCTTTAGCAAAATCCGGTACTAATACTTTAGAGATAGCAGCTTCCGGTACTCCTATGATTGTGGCTTATAAAGTTAATCTTATAAGCTTTTTTATTATCAGGCTATTGATAAAAATAAAATATGTTACGTTGATAAATATTATAGCAGGTAGCGAAATAATTCCGGAATTTATCCAATTTAATTGCCGAGCTAGTCTTATGAGTAATAAGCTTCAAGAGTTATTATTTAATTCTAAAAAAGCGTATGAGCAGGTAACAGAAAGCCAAAAAATTTTGCAGCAATTAGGATTTAAATCAAAACGATTACAGCTAAAATCAGAAAGCTTTAGACACGATGAATTTAAAGGTACGCTAGCTAAGCGTACAAAAGTACGTGAGCACAGGCTTAGCTTAGAAAATTCGCTTGTATCAAGTGATCGAGATGATGCTATACCTTCTTATATAGCTGCAGAAATTATTAAACAGGAGTTTTTAGAACCTAAAATATAAGTCTTGAACCGGTGGTCCACAACATTTTCTGAATTATAATAAACATTAATATTAATATAATAACAAAATATATTTCCATATTTTTTCTTATAGTATTAAGTTGTTTCATTAAAATTTCTAAATCATTGGAAATTTTTTTGTATTCCTCATTGTTGTCAGAACGCATTGTTGTCAAGAAACCGGATAAGTTTCCTAACTTATTTTGTAAAGCTTTTAACCTTTCAGTATGTTCTTCGTGTTTTAGATCGGTATTGTGATCTTGTATCATAATATATAATGCCCATTATAAGATCAGTATTAACGCCGGTATAGTAATATGAACTATGAATAAAGATTTATATTTTTCGTTTGTAATAAAAATTCTAACTTTTCATTTTACAGGAGTATACTATTGTTATAGTAAATTGGTTTACGTTATTAATTTGTTGCTTGTTAGTCATCTAATTTTAATATTTTAATTACCAAATATTAAAACTATTGATTTATTTAGCAAAAACTATATAATTTAAATTCAGCAAATATTTAACTTCAACCAAACTTTAAGTTAGTTTTACTATATGTTATTTCAAATGTCAAGAAAAAACCATATTTCGCGGTAATTTTTTTATCAATATTTCTAAGTCTTATAAAAATAATAGTTATTATGTTAAAAAACCTATTAAAAACTAAACTTTTTTTAGTTATAGTATCTCTAACTATATTTATTACTTTGCTAAATTTTAGTATATTTTATATTTTTGTGCCGGGTGATCTTACTCAAAATAAAACGATAATTATTGAACCTAAATTATCCGTAAATCAAATAGTTACAAAACTTTATTCTAATGAAGTAATCAAATATCCGAGAATTTTTAAGGTAATTGCTAAAATTTATTCTATAAAAAGACCTCTTAAAAACGGTGAATATGTGTTTACTCGTAATATATCGCCTCTGCAAACTTTAAGAATATTAGCAAGCGGTAAATCTATAATACATAAGATAATTGTCCCGGAAGGTACGGTAGTTAGTGAGATTATAAAAAAAATTAATGAAGAAAATCGTTTATTTGGAGAAATAAAAGGGATAATACCGGAAGGGTTTTTAATGCCGTCAACGTATTTTTTCTCTTATGGAGATCAAAAAGAGCAGATAATCGATCAAATGAGAAATTTAATGTCTGCTAATTTAGATAAGGTAATGCAAAATCTTTCACCGGACTCTCCGTTAAAAACTAGACTTGAAGTATTAACTCTAGCTTCGATAATTGAAAAAGAAGCCGGCTCAAATGCAGAAAAGCCTATTATAGCAGCAGTATTCATTAATCGTTTAAAGAAAAATATGAAGCTACAAGCCGATCCGACTACTATATATGCTTTGACTGAAGGAAAATTTAAATTAGTAAGAGCTTTAACAAAAAAAGATTTATTGCAAGAACTGCCGTATAATACTTATTATATAAAAGGTTTACCGCCCGGTCCGATTTCTTGTCCGTCGTTAAAATCTTTAGAAGCAGTGGTAAAACCCTCTAAAACGGATGCATTATTTTTTGTGGTTGACGGTAAAGGCGGACATAATTTTTCTAACAATCTTAATGATCATAATAGATTTGTTGAAACTTATCGAAAAAGTTTGATTAAAGTACCTGATCCGGAAATTGACCCTGAAACACCATCTACTCGATGAACTTCAAAAATTGGCTACGTTGTCTTATAAGATCTGCGGTACTCACGTATTAAGTATACGCTGCGTTCCTCTCCTTATAGACTCCTTGCTCTTTTTGAAGTTGATCTTCGTATATTTTTATCCATTTAACGGATGTTATCATGAATAATACAGAATTTAGTAAAATAGCCGAAACAACAATTGCATATATAGCCGACAAGATAGAAGAGCAAGATAAAGAAGCAAGTATAGACGTGGATTTACAAGGTGATATATTAAATCTTGATACTGATAAGGGTATATATGTAATAAATAAACAAAGTGCCGCCAAAGAAATTTGGTTATCGTCACCGGTTAGCGGTCCTTATCATTTTTTTTATGAACAAGGAAAATGGAAAAATAGAGCAGAATTTGAGCTGATGGATATTTTAACTAAAGAGCTTAGGATTGAATTTAATAACGTATGAAAGATTTTGAAACTGCCGATAGTGCCGCAAAAATCTATGATTTAATAATAAAAAATGCCCCTGATGATGTATCTATATTTATTGATGTTGACGATACTATTATTGCTCCTAAATCAAAAACTTTTAAGAAGCCGCCTTATAATAAAATGATTGATAGAATTAAGGAAAATAAAAGTAATTATGATAATTATGAAGAAATTGTCAGTAATTGGCGGCTTCAGCGAAAAGTAATATTAATTGATGAAGAGTGGGTAGAAGTTATAAACAAGCTCAAGGCAGAGTTTCCTGTTTATGCTCTTACACAAATGAATACGGGAGAGTTCGGCAATATTCTTTCGATGCAAGATTGGCGATATTAAGAATTAAAGAGTCTAGGTATAGAATTTTCAGATAATGAAGAATTAGCAGCGTGTAATTCAGGACAAAAGGATGATGCTATTTGTTATAAAGGGATATTTATAACAGGTAATCATTCAAAGAGCGGTACTTTATCAAAATTTTCTGAAGCACTAAATGCTAGTTTTATTGTATTTATTGATGACCGTGAAAAGCATGTTGAAGATGTAAGAGATTATTGTAAAAAGAATAATATTGGATTTTTAGGTATTTTATTTGACGGGCTTAAACATTTAATGGGAGAACCTGATCCAAAACTCGCCGCATTTCAAGAATCATATTTAATAGAAAACGCTAAATGGCTTGAAGATGATGAAGCTTATAAATTAATGGTAGAAAGTAATAATTAAATAGAATACATGCCTACATAGATATCGTCATTGTGAGCAGCTATTGTTGCGTGGAGCGGTAAACCTACTCGATGTCATTCCTGCGAAAGCAGGAATCTAGAAAAAATAGTCTTAATACTGACAAAATAAACCTAAAAAAATAAATTTTTCATAGATTTTACTGGATTCCCGCTTTCGCGGGAATGACATAAAACGCTCTATGTAACAACGTTGGTCAAGCCACGGGATGACAGAGGCGAAACTGCTCCATGCAACAATGCCACGCAGGAATGGCATCGAGAGTCGTACAACAATCTAAATAATCTCTAAAATCCATGAGTTTTGAAAATGTACTTTCTAAAAAATTTTTTGATAATATTCATAATTCTAATTCCAAATCTAGTATTAGCAAATACTTATCGGCAGGTAAATTACAAAATAACACCTTTGTCTAACATGCCTGTTTCAGCTATTAAAGTTGAAACGGAAATAATAGGCGATATGAGCGGTGAAGTTATTTTAGATTTACCCTATGCTTGGGCAAGCGGTTCATACTATCAGCAAATCAAAAATGTTAAGCTAGAATATCCAATTGGAAAGTTGCAGTTTAGAAATCAAGACTCGAATGAAGTTATTTTAAATACGGGAAAAATCAATATTATTCGTTTAAGCTACGAAATATATCAAAAAACCGGTAATCCTTGCGATGTTCACGAAGCAATAATTAGACAAAATTTAATTCATTCACCGGGTTATGGGCTTTTTGCTACTCCCGGCGATTTAAATGGAAATGACATAGTAGAGTTTAATATTGAATGGAATAATATTCCTGATAGCTGGAAAACAATATCAGATTATGGTCTTGGTAAAAGCGTGAAATTTAAAGTTACGCCGATTGAATTATATAGTGCCGTTTATGCAGCGGGTGATTTACGTATTTACAAAATTGTCGATCAAAAAAATCCTGTATATCTTTCTCTGCATGGTCAGTTTGATCTTAAAGATGAAGAAATAGCTTCTTATATAAATAAAATTATCAAGGGACAAAGAGCATTTTTCCATGATAATGATTTTCCTTATTATCTAATAAGCTTAATCGAGGGGAATCAACCTAGACATATGGGCGGAACGGGCTTAACTCATAGTTTTACCGCGTTTATTCCTCAAGGTGTGGATAAACGGGATTATATACTTCTTTAACTTGAAAAGTTGGAAAATGAATATTTAGATGAGCGAATAATCAATGTTCTTATGGATAATTAATATCTAATACTACCAATTCTTCAGGTAAAAGAAGTATATAACGTTGCTTGCTCATGAACATCTGCATAATTGGATAGGTAAGAAAATACGTAATAATTTAGAAGACGAAGCACTAAATTATTGGTGGAGTGAGGGTTTACCGATTATTATTCACGTGTTTTAGCTTTGCGTGCCGAAGTTATAACGCTTGAAGAGTTTGTAGAAGCATTTAACCAATTCTTTCAGGATTATTATTTATCACCTGTAATAAATGAACCTAATAATTTAATCAAAACAGATTATTGGAAAGATTATACAGTAGAGAAATTACCGTATTATCGTGGGTTTGTTTTTGCACTTTATTTGGATAATCTCATTAAAGAGAATAATAGGAGTAAATCGCTGGATAATGTTATGCTTGATTTATTTAAAACCTCAAAAGAACAAGAATTTTCAAGCGATTATTTTAAAAAAATAGTTAAAGATTATGTTCCAAAAGGATAGATAAAGAGATAAACGAATATATAGAACAAGGTAAAACTATAGATTTAGCTGATGTTGCTAAAGTGCTGCCGATTGAGAAAATAAAAATGGGGGCATATGATCGTGGTTTTGATAAAGATGCTTTAATAAATAATTATATATACTTCTTTTACCTGAAGAATGGTAGTATTAGATATTAATTATCCATAAGAACATTGATTATTCGCTCATCTAAATATTCATTTTCCAACTTTTCAAGTTAAAGAAGTATACTTCTTCAACATGAAGAGTTGTTAAAATGATTAGGCACAATGGTTTGAAAATTGTCATTTACCAATGAAGAAATTTTATTTTTATATTTTTCAATATTTTCAAAAAATATTCGTATAGAATCAGTAAATGTCTCAAAATTCGCATAAAATTTATTGTTACTTACAACAGAATGCATAAATTTCCACAGTCGTTCAATTGGATTCAAATTAGGACTATATGCTGGCAAAAATAGTAACTCTATTTTACTGTATTGTAGATATTCTTTTACCTTTTTTGACCTATGATATCCAGCATTATCGCATATCAAATAAATCTTACTTTTATCTTGATTATTTGCTTCTAATTTCTTTAAAAATTCAATAATATAATCACCATTAACCTTAGGATTGTCAGTTGTTACTACCTCTAAATCCTTAAGATTAATAGCACCAATAATATGTTTACGCTTCCAACCACTGAAACTTGGTAATGTTTTAACTACATTCTTTCTAATCCAACCAAATTTTGCTCGAGTTTGGTATTGAGGATGAACACTATCCATAAAATAAATAGACTCATCTTTAGCTAAATTATTTTTTAGCAAACTATACTTCTTTAACTTGAAAAGTTGGAAAATGAATATTTAGATGAGCGAATAATCAATGTTCTTATGGATAATTAATGTCTAACACTACCAATTCTTCAGGTAAAAGAAGTATATATTGCAGCTTAAATTCCTCTTGCTTAGCTAAATCTATTTTTCCAGGCATTAACTTAGGTTTCTGATAACTAAAACCAAGTCTGTGTAACAGCTTGATTACCCCAGCTAATGTATAGATTACTCCATATTGACGTTCTATGAACAAACCTATATCTCTAGCATACACATAATTATTATTTTCTAGATGAACTATTAACTCTGCTTCCTCCTGTCTAGTAAGTTTACTATCACTACCGCCATTTCCAGGCTTAAGCTTCTGAGCATTATGATAATCTATTAAATGTTTTCTTATCCCTTCATCACTCAGTAATAACACTTTCGATATCTCATCAATACTATAGCTATCATCATACGTGAGAACAGCTTTGATTCTATCACAAATCCTCTTATCCCTTTCGCTTCTATGGTAAAGCTTTAATTCTTCTTTTTCTACTGATGTTAATTTTCTATAAATCCATTCTTACTTAATAACACTTGCTGACTTCTTTGACAATTTTTCATTTACTAGAGGTATATTAGAATCAGCATGAGCATTTTTAACTATAATTTCTGCATCTATATCTTTTAGCGACTCTTTAATTCCCAATATAATCTCGGTCATTGCAGCATGTTCAAGCGGAACAATAATTGCTACTTTTTTTTGATCCGCATAAATTGCAGCTGTGATAAATAAAACAAAAAGAAAAGAAAAAAATTTTTGAAAAATATTAGAGATAAACATTTTAATATCCTGTCATAAGTTATAATTTAATAATCAAAATCTAAATTTGCATATAGCAAACATATAAACGCAAAAAATTATCTACGCCAACGCCAATTTTGTATTAAACTATTAACCTTTAAAGATATCATAAATATTTTTAACTGTAGAAATGTAAAGTAAAGATAAAAAACTTATCTTTCTTTGACTAGAAGCTAAATAGTCAAGAAAGCTCTACCTTAGAGGCTATCTGTAAATAAATTTTAAGGCTAATTAAATTATTTTTTGCTGCAAATAGTAAGATTTATTTGAAATACAAATAATATTCTTTCAAAAATCTTATCAATTTTTGCTAAAAAAGCTCTTTCACTACTAATTAAACTTATTTATAGATAGTCTCTTAACTTTTAATGTTAAGCACCATTTTAAGATTATGTCAATAACCAATAAATAGTATTACCTAAAAGAATTGCCTGAGATAGCCATACTTCAATGTCATTCCCGCGTAGGCGGGAATCCAGCATAAAGCGAGATAAATCGAGCTTTTAATTTTAAAAACTTGCCGTATTTATGTTTTTTTACTGGATTCCCGCCTACGCGGGAATGACATAAACGAGCCATGCAACAACGCCCTTCGCTCCTCGCAATGAAGATTCAGTACTTATGCAGCAAGGCTTGCAAAATGAAAAAGAAATTCATTTCTTAAACTATGTATTTTCTGTTTGTTCTAATACCGTTTGCCCTATTAATTGCGATAGAACATCTTGACCTGCAGTCCAACTTATAGGCGGCTCTTCACCTGTTAAACCGGTATCATAACGATCATTAATTTTAAAAAAAATTAATGCTTTGGTAATGCTAAGTCAATGAAAATTTAAAAATGTTTTATTGAATCATTCATTTTAACAATAAGCTTTAATTATTAATAAAGTCTATTCAACTTTAAATGTAGTATATATATATAATACTTTATATTTAATCAAGCAACTTTATTAAAAATTAAATATAATAATGCTACAACCCTTTAGTTATCAAGAATTAAGGCTAATAAATAATTAATTAAAAGTATAAAAACGATGAGTAATAGAATAGTAAAATTACCAAATTGCGAGAATATAGTAGGAGAGGTTAGTTTTTTAGGAATTAAACCTTGAGTATAATTTATTTCATTTAGATTTAGTTTTTTTATTGTTCTACCAAAAGGATCTACTATAGCTGAAATACCGTTATTTGCTACTCTAATCATAGGTAAACCATTCTCTACGGCTCTACTTCTACTAATATGAAAATGCTGATATGGACCGCTTGATTTACCATACCACGCATCATTTGTAATATTAATTATTACATCGGCTATTTCATTATTCGTCCGTACAAAATCAGGAAAAATAGATTCATAACAAATTAAAGGTTTAATTTTAAGATTATATTTTTCAAGATAAACAAGCCCTCCGTCTCCTTCTTTATAATCAATTAAACCGTGAGTTAATTTCTTAAACGGTAGTATCTTTTTAAGAGGCATATACTCACCGAAAGGTACTAAATGTGATTTATGATATTCAAATAATTTATGATCATTTTTATCAAGAGCATACATAGCTGAGTAAAGTTCAAACTCATCACCTTGTTTTTTATTATCCGAGATCCCTCCTGTTATCAAAATAGCATTTGTAGAATTTAGCATTTTTAGTAATTCTGATTTAACTTGCGGTATATCATCAGGTACTACTAATGCTGCTTCAGACCAAATAATTAAATCGGTGGGTTCGGAATTTTCCGATAAATTAATATGTAGCATTAAATTATGCCAAAATTCTTCTTCATTCCATTTTTCGGTTTGAGGTATTGAAGGCTGTACTAATCGTACTTTTATATCAGTGAAATTTGTAGGGTTATTACTTAGCCTTACTGCTCCATAAATGACAATTACGGTTAATATTAAGACTGAACTAGCTAGTAATATTTTTAACTGAGTAAATTGTTTGCTAAATAAAGGATAAGCTGATGTAGAAATATATATAACTATAAAACTAAGTCCATATATCCCTATTATACTTAAAGGCTGTATTAAAATATCTGAAAACGAGAAAGCATAGCCGATCAAATTCCAAGGAAGACCGGTAAAAATCCATGAACGTATCCACTCAAATAATACCCAACATAAACAGAATATAAATTGGTAATATTTATTATTTTTAGCAAAAAAACTAAGCATACAGCTTGCCGATATAAAGAAAGCTAAAACTATAGGTAGCCCAAATAACGCAAAAGGAATTGCCCACCAAAAATCCGCAATATAAACGCTAACACCAATACTTATCCAATATATTCCACTTAAAAAATGCCCAAAACCGAATAAATAACCAAATTTTGCGGCTTCTTGCCAATTTTCGGATTTTTGAACTATATTACATAAGTAAGATAACGTTAATAATGCCGGTATAAAGAAAGTGGGAGCAAAAACTAAACCGCTTAACATCCCTAGCAGTAAACATATGATTTTAGGTTTATACATTTTTATCGATTATTTGTTTACAAAATAATACATCATGCTATCATTTCAGCAAGTTTTAATATAATGAGTAAATAAATGACTACAGGATTACTACAAGGAAAAAAAGGCTTAATTACAGGCATTGCAAATAATATGTCAATATCGTGGGCGATTGCACAGCTTGCTAAAAAACACGGAGCAGAGCTATGGTTTACTTATCAATCGAAAGTACTAGAAAAACGCGTTAAACCACTCGCTGAGGAAATAGGTTGTAATTTTGTTAGCGAACTTGATGTTACGAATCCAAAATCAATTAGTAATTTATTTGATGATATAAAAGAGAAATGGGGTAGCTTCGATTTTTTACTTCACGGTATGGCTTTTGCCGATAAAAATGAATTAAAAGGACGTTATGTTGATACTAGCTTAGAAAATTTTCATAATTCTTTACATATCTCATGTTACTCTCTTTTAGAACTCTCGAGGTCCGCAGAAGCCTTAATGCATGACGGCGGAAGCATTGTGACGTTAACTTACTACGGTGCTGAAAAAGTTATACCTAATTATAATGTCATGGGGATTTCTAAAGCTGCACTTGAGGCTAGTGTAAAATATCTAGCAAACGATTTGGGAGAAAATAATATTAGAGTAAACGCTATTTCGGCAGGACCTATCAAAACTCTAGCATCTAGTGCAATAGGTGATTTTAGTACTATGCTTAAATCTCACGCTGCAACCGCACCGTTAAAACGTAATACTACCCAAGAAGATGTCGGAGGAGCAGCAGTATATTTATTTAGTAATTTATCTAAAGGTGTTACCGGTGAAATTCATTATGTAGATTGCGGATATAATATTATGGGAAGTAATAAATTATAAATTATTGTTCATAGATAATTAAACGTGTTCGATGTCATTCCCGCGTGGCGTTGTTGCGTGGGCCGGTAAATGCTCTTTATGTCATTCCCACGAAAGCGGGAATCCAAAAAAAAAGTATAAATACAGAAAATTTTTGAAATTAAAAGCTCAAATAATTTCGCTTTTTTTCTGGATTCCCGATTTTAGCTAGGAATGACATTATAATCCGTGATTTCTTTTTTTGAGATGTTCAGGTTTTGGAGGAACAGGAGGTTTTTTGGATTTTGCCTGAACCTTTTTAGCTTCTGACGGCAATGCCGGATTATTTAATCTATTTAACTCTTTTTTTAACTGTTCTTGTACTTCTACCTTTAAAGGAGTATGAGAATTTTTAATTTCACTATTTATTATTTTTCCTATTTTCTCAAGATTTTCTTTAGAAATAGAATATGATTTTATACTTATATAATTAACAATCTTTGACCACCAAGTTTGTCTTTTATCTAATTCTTGATGTATTATATCTACTAAATCATTTTTTTTGAATGTTAATATATAATCAGAAGCTCCTTCTAAGGATTTAGATAAATGCCTTTTTATTTCTTCTCGTCTCTTATCTTCAATACTTACCTTTTTGTCTTTCTCTAGTGTTGTTATTGCTTTTTCAATTATTGAAGATATCTTAGTCTCTTTTTCTTCACTTGCTTTATTTTCTAAATTTTCTTTGGTATTAAAATGTATATTAGTTCCTATTTTAGCATCTACTAATTGTTTAACATACTTACCGTTAGGAGCAGCTATTCCTCCTTCTATTTTCAATGCTTCTTCCGGTGATTTTTTATATATTTTCTCATATATTTCTGATTCTCGAAAAAGTGGAGCATATAATAAAAAATTAATACTTTGAGCTATTCTACTATCCACTAAATCTTTAGAATTTCTTTTAGGATAAAATTTTTCTTGTAAAATACGATAGTGATCTAATATTTCCTGGGTTATATCTTTTACATCAAGAGATTGTAATTCTCCTTTATCATTAAATTTTGCTTTCATACCTGAGCGTTTTGCTTCCAACAATAATATTCCTTGAAAAACTTTATTATTAGGAGTACGACAAACAAAATTAGGATCATTATCCGGCATTAATTCATTTGCATTTTCCATTATTGCTTGATTGAGCTTATGTAACTGTTCCTTATTAAGCTTTTTATCTAAAAAACTTATAAAAGCTTCCCTTTGTTTTTGCTTACTTGCAGTACTAAAAGCCTGCTGCATCTTTTGCAAAACATCAAAATCAAAATTTTCGTTACCTATTTCTTTGATAACTAAATTTGCTAAATTTTTTGTTTCAGTATTCACTGTTTCTTTTTTATTTTTTGTAGCCATATTTAATATTAATCTAACTTATAATTATTTAAATATAAATGATAGATTAAATTAATTTCTAGAGGTTTTTACTATATTTATAATCAACACTTTAAGACAGTATCTAGAAAGTCATACTGTACTTTCGCTATTTCCTAGAATTTCTATTGATACTATCTCACCATCTGGTTGACTATGATTTACTAGCTCTAATATATTTGAAGATGTTAAATTGCTAATATAAACACCTTTTACATCATTTAATATAGAATTAAATACATAACTATCTACTTCATCGCCCTTATTAATATCATAGTATGGTTTAAATTTTTCTAATTCACTTACTTTTTTAAACCTCTCTGACTTAAATAATTCTTTTGCTACATCATGCTCTGCGATATATTTACTTACAAGTAAAAACATTATGCTTTGTGCTAAGCTATTTTTAATATAAAATTCTTTTAAGCATTCAATAAAATTTTCAAAAAAACTTACTTCTTCAATTAATTCTTCAAAAGGAATTTGACAATCATGGAACAATTCCTGATATAATTTTTTCTGCAATTCCTCTTTTTCAATTAGTTCTTCAAAAGGAATTTGACAATCATGGAACAATTCCTGATATAATTTTTTCTGCAATTCCTCTTTTTCAAAGTTTTTCAAATAAAAATTATCTACTAATAACTTGTAAAGTTCAAGTATCCTGCTAGGAAAGTTAATTTTTAAAGTTCCTTTTTTATCAACTTCTACAGCAAAATTGTTTCTTTCTGCTTGCAATAATAATATTTCTTGAAAAACTTTATTATTAGGAGTACGACAAACGAAATTAGGATCATCATCCGGCATTAATTCATCTGCATTTTCTATTATTGCTTGACTGAGTTTATGTAAGTGCTCTTTATTAAGCTCTTTATCTAAAAAACTTATAAAAGCTTTTCTTTGTTTTTGCTTACTTGCAATGCTAAAAGCCTGCTGCATCTTTTGTAAAATCCCAAAATCAAAATTTTCGTTATCTATTTCTTGGATAACTAAATTTGCTAAATTATGTGATGCTTCATCACATAATTCTTCTCTTTCTAAGTTTCTTTGACCTAACCCGAAATAAACATTGAACCCTGATTCTTTCTTTTGAGCTAATCTAGGATATTTTTCTTCAATTTCTCTAGGTTTACTAATACAAGAGAGCATAATTTCTTTTAGCTTCATATAATTTATTCCTTAAATTTAATAAGGTGTATTATATTTAGTTAAAAAATATTAACAAGCACTTATATTAAAGATTAAGATAAATTAATTTTTGTTAAGAGGGTGATGCAATAATGCTTTTTTTAGATGATTAGTTTGAAGATGAGTATATATTTGGGTAGTTGATATATCAGCATGACCGAGTAGCTCTTGAATTACTCTTAAGTCTGCTCCGCCCTCAAGTAAATGACTTGCAAAGCTGTGGCGTAATATATGAGGAGAAATATGTTCAGGGTTAAGATTGGCATAAAGAGCAGCAGATTTTAATAGAATTGCAAAATTTTGCCTAGTCATATAACCTGCTAAAGCTGATGAAGGAAATAAATAAATTAGATTTTTTGGTTTAGCTTTATTCACAAAAACATCTCTAATTGCAAGATATTTAGCAATAGAGATAACTGCCTGTTCATTTATTACTATGACTCTTTCCTTACTACCTTTACCAAGCACCGAAAATATTTTTCTTACTTCTCCTTTAGAAGTTTTATTAGTCAGAATATCAGTAAGCTTAAGACTAACAAGTTCTGAGACTCTAAGACCGCTAGCATAAAGCAAATGAATCATAGCATTAAGCCGTATACCTTCAGGAGAATTATCTTGCGAGCAATATTCAAGTAACGATTTAATTTGATCTATAGACAATATTTCAGGAAGTTTATTTTGGTATTTCGGTAAATCTACGTTAAGAACCGGATTAAAAGCAGTATGATTTTCGCTAATTAAAAATTCATAGTAGCTTTTTATAGTTGAGATTTTTCTGTTGATTGAGCGTGCTTGTAAATCATTACTTGCTAGATACTCAATCCAATCTCTAACATTTTCTGTGGTAATATTTAATTCGGATAATCTTTGTTTAGCAAGATAGTTTTGAAAATCGAATAGGTCACGCTTATAGCTAAGTATAGAATTTTTTGATAATGCTCGCTCGGCTAAGAGCATTTCTAGGAATTGCGAAATAAATTCCATAAGATGTGTTAATTTTTATATTGGAGGCCAGGGTCGGAATCGAACCGACGAATAGAGGATTTGCAGTCCACGGCATTACCACTTTGCTACCCAGCCGAATCAGTATCATACCACAATCCTAGGTCATTCCCGCTTTTGCAGGAATGACCTAAATATACTTCGAGTAAATGAAGAGTTGGTATACGAAGCTCAATTTGGAAAAGAGCAAGGCGTTTTGAAGCTTTTAACCGCAGCGTACATACTAGTACGTGAGGATTAAAAGCAAAAAACCACGTAGCCAATTTTTCAAATTCAGCGAGTATACTACCAACATCCATCCAAAAAAGCAACTATTTTTATACTAAACTCCTAATCCTTGTAGGATATTTAAACGATTTATCCTTCATAAAATTCAGGAACTGGCTAACGGAATCCACTATATCGTCATTTTTAATATGAGGAAAATTCAGTAATTCCTTTAAAATTATGCTTGATTGTTTGGGTATTAAAACACTAGCTGATTGAAATAAAGGAACTACCGAGGCGAATCTTGTAACTTTATCGAACCTTGGCTTAATCCCAATCACTCCAATATTATCGCCTAAAAACCCTATATCTTGAATCAATTGTTGACCGCTTGCTTTATCCTCGATTAATATAAATTTTGGCTGATATTCTCTAGCCAATTTTTCCGTTATATTTTTAAGCTCAGGATAATTAATTTTTTTCCGTACTAATGATACTAGATAATATTTCTGCTCAAGAATCCCCCATATAGTACAAACACTATAATCGGAATCTTCAGAAATTTTAATTGCCGTATCCCAGCTTTGTACAAAATAATCAAACTTCTCAGGCAGATTTTCATAAAAACTAATATCTTCTATATTAAGCAGCGATGACCCTATAGCTATAGGTTCTTGCAAATATTGAGCATTATAATTATAGCTACCTATTTCCTGCTCTAATTTCATTAAACAGTCAGAAGGTTCTTTATAGCTATCTAAAATCTCACCGCTAAAATATTGATATTCTTTATTCATTAATTTAAAAGAGTAATCTTGAATGCTAATCGCCGGAATCTTTAAATGATGCCATGAATTGCTACTATTAAGTAGATAACCGGATAAATCATCACTATGAAGACGCTGCATAACTAGAACTATCGCTCCCTTATTACGATTATTTAGTCTGCTAACAAAAGTTTGCTCAAACCAATCTATAACTTTCTTACGTATTTTATAAGAATGAATTTGCGTAGGATTATGAGGATCATCGATAATTAAGATATCACCGCCCTCACCTGTTGCCGATCCTCCAACCGATGTTGCAAATCTAAAGCCGTTAGCTGTCGTTAAAAATTTACTTTTTTGATTATGGGTTTTACTAAAGATAGTATTCGGAAAAAGTGCCTTATACCAATCGGAATTTAAAATAAACCGACAATCTAGCGAGTGCTTAATACTTAATATCTGCGAATAGCTAGCAGCCATAATTCTTTTGGTAGGATTAACTCCAAGTAAATAAGCAGGCCAAACAACACTAACACAAATAGATTTTAAGCTCCTTGGCGGTATATACTTCTTTTACCTGAAGAATTGGTAGTATTAGATATTAATTATCCATAAGAACATTGATTATTCGCTCATCTAAATATTCATTTTCCAACTTTTCAAGTTAAAGAAGTATATTGATTATTAAACAATTAATATCACCGCTTTGCACGGCATTTAGATAATCGGTAATTATTCTTATATGTTTACTTGGGTAATACTCTACTCCCGGATTAATAGTATTAAATACCTTAATGATAAAGCTATGAAAATCCTGCCGTAAAATAGAATTTAAGAGTTCTTTAGAGTGGAGCATGTTATTATATCATACTGTGACTTACTGTCACCCCGTGGCTTGACCACGGGGTCCAAAAAATAATTAAAAAAAACTGGATACCGTGGCCAAGCCACGGTATGACATATATCACAAATTATCATTGCCATTAATCCCCTATAGTATATAATTTTGAAAAATAATATGTTTATTTATGAAGTTACTACGAATTGTTTTTATCACGATCATATGTACTTACTCTTCTATATTTGCAGAAAATTTAGAGTCGGTTAATACAACCGAAGACATTGAAAATGACTTATTTATCCCTCTTGATGAAAATCATCCTGTTTTAAACTCAAACGATAATATTAATGATAGTTCCGAGTTTAAGAGCTATACAAACGGTAAAATTATTGCTCTAAATAAAATTACTGCCACTTCTGAAGAAATTAATTTTAAAGTTGGAGAGGAAAAATATTTCGGTAATATAAAAATCAAATTGCATAAATGTATAAAAAACCTTGATCCGTATAATGAAGATAATTATTTACTGATGACCATAACAGAATATAAAATAGATGAAGATCCTAATTTACTCTTTCAAGGATGGATGATTTCTTCAAGCATCTCACTTTCAACATTTGAACACCCAATCTACGAAATTTTTGCTAAAGATTGTTTTTAATTGAAATGATAAATTATTTAACTTCAACTTTAATATTCCTAATTCCAAGCCTTGGAATGGTAGCGGGCTTATCGGTTGCAGCTACTGTAACAATTTTTTTGCTGAGTGTTGTCATAAAGCAGTTTATGTCATTTCCGCTATCTCCTATGTCATTCCTGCGAAAGCAGGAATCTAATAACAATGTCATACCATGGCTTGACCACGGTATCCATAAAATAATTAAAAAAAATTGGATCCCGCGATCGAGTCGCGGGATGACAATGTTATTCACTGCTTGGTGCTTTATATCTTGTTTACTTGCAATTCATCCTATTAATAGCTTAGCTACTTTTACTCAAGTTTTCATACTTTTATTTCTCGGCTTTGCAGTTAGTAATTCTGCTCCTTTCGGGAATCGTTTACAGCTCAAAAAAGCTTTAACACTCGGAATTCTCACGGCAATATTATTATTCTTCATTGAATATTCTTCTCATGGTTTTTTAACAAGAACATTCAAAGCTAGTTTTGGCTTATATATGCTAGATCGTGGTTGTGCTTTACTTTCAATTACTTCTTGGGTAGCGATTATAATTTTACTCTCTAGCGGTAAAAGAAGACACGCATTAATGCTATATATATTAGTGCTTTATTTATTAAGTATTTCTGATAGTTTAGCGAGTTTTTTAGGCTTTAGTATAGGCGGAGTAATATTTATTTTAGCAAGAGTTATAAAGCCGATATTTTTCAAATTAATTGCAATAAGTTTAATTACCGGCTCGTTGCTATTCCCCGTTATAGCTAAACAAATAGAACCACGAGATTTATCTGAAAAATATTTAGCTACACAACCTTCCGCTGCTCATCGTTTATTTATTTGGCATTTTGTTGCAAATAAAATCATCGAAAAACCGATTTTAGGCTATGGCTTTGCTTCTTCTAAATATATCAAAGTCAATAATAGTGAAATGATAAATTACAACGGAGAAAAATGGCATCCTTTGCCGCTACATCCTCATAATAATATATTACAAATTACTCTTGAACTTGGTATAATAGGACTAATATTATTTTTATGCTTAGTTTATAAATACTTAAAACAAATCGATCATATAAAGAGTTCTAATTTTAGAGCAGCTTCTTATTCATGCTTCATAAATTACTATATTCTCGGCATGATTTCATATAATATTTGGCAAATATGGTGGATATCAAGCGGTATTTGGGTACTAGTTTTAATGAAGTTACTAGTTAAACCTGATATTATCGTTGATAATTGATGCTATTTGGTATAGAAGTAAGTGTTTGATGTCATTCAAGCAACGGCGGGAATCCAGTAACCTTTGTTGTCATCCCGCGACTCGATCGCGGGATCCAAATAAAAATGTAATTTTGGATACCGCGGTCAAGCCGCGGTATGACACTGAAAAACTTGGATTCCCGCCGTTGCTTGAATGACATAAACCGCACTTATACTCATACAATAAAAACATATGCTACAAAATTCAGAGCTTTTACAAGAATATCTACCGATTGCTATATTTTTCGGTATTGCGGTATTGGTTTCCGGCTTAATAATGATTCTACCTAACCTATTATCGACAAAGAAATATAATAAAGATAAGCTAGAGCCTTATGAGTGTGGTTTTGAACCTTTTAGTGATGCAAGGTCAAAATTTGACATACGTTTTTACTTAGTTGCTATTTTATTTATTATCTTTGACCTTGAAATCGCATTTTTAGTGCCTTGGGCTATTAGCCTTAATATGATAGGTAAAATAGGCTTTTTCTCAATGATATTTTTCTTATTCGTACTTACTATCGGGTTCATATATGAATGGAAGAAAGGAGCTTTAGATTGGTAGTAAAATCTCTATGTCATTCCCGCGGAAGCGGGAATGACATAAGAATCGTGCAACAAACCAAATTAAACTTCGTATTTAATTTATTAAGAATAAACATGCATAATAACTTTTATCAAGAAGACGAATTATTAAATAATGAGCTTTCTAATAGAGGATTCTTACTCACTAAAGTTGATGACGTTATAGGCTGGGCGAGAGCTAATTCCTTATGGCCTATGACTTTTGGGCTTGCTTGTTGTGCTGTTGAGATGATGCAGGCAGCAGCAAGTAGGTATGATATGGATCGCTTCGGTATGTTATTTAGACCAAGTCCAAGACAGTCCGACCTTATGATAGTTGCAGGAACGCTTACTAATAAAATGGCACCGGCTCTACGTAAAGTATATGATCAGATGGCTGAGCCTAAATGGGTGCTTTCAATGGGTAGCTGTGCTAATGGCGGCGGCTATTATCATTTCTCTTATTCGGTAGTGCGTGGCTGTGATAGAATCGTACCGGTTGACGTATATGTCCCTGGCTGCCCTCCTACCGCCGAAGCATTAATTTACGGGCTTATGCAGTTACAGAAAAAAATTAAACGCACTACAGGTTTTAAGTATGACGCTAGACAAACTCATTGAAAAACTTGCAGCTAAATCTAGCATCTTAATAACTCCGGTCACGGTTAAAGATTACCTAACTTACAAAATCGAGCCGAATTTTTTATTACCTTTTTTAAAAGCTTTAAAAGAATCGGAAGAACTACGTTTTACTGTACTTACTGATTTATTTGGGGTTGATTTTCCTGAACGATGTCATTCCCGCGAAAGCGGGAATCCAGACAAAATAACCTTAATAAATAAAAGATTTGAAATAGTATATAATTTACTAAGTTTAAAGCTCAATAAACGCCTCATAATTAAAACCCATGTTTCTGAAAAAGAAAACATACCTTCAGCAATGAATATATTTAGTGCCGCTTGTTGGTATGAGCGTGAAGTTTACGATATGTACGGGGTAAATTTCGATGGCAATGATGATAAAAGACGAATACTCACCGATTACGAATTCGAGGGACATCCATTACGTAAAAATTTCCCGTTAACCGGTTATACGCAGGTTAAATATGATGAGAAACTAAAGAAAGTGGCTTATGAGCCGGTCGATTTAGACATAGAATATCGTGAGTTTGATTTTAGCTCTCACTGGCATAGCCCGACTTATGTATTACCTGGGGATGAAAAGGCCGGGAAGTAATAACGTCATTGCGAGCAGCCATAGGCTGCGTAGATTATTTTATGTCATTCCTAGCTAAAAGCGGGGATCCAGAAATAGAATGAATGTCATACCGTGGCTTGACCACGGTATCCAGAAAAAATAAAAAAGACTGGACCCCGTAGTCAAGCGAACTAGGTGACAGTAGGAAAATACTATGACTCACAACACTAAAACTATAACTCTAAATCTTGGTCCGCAGCATCCGGCAACTCATGGAGTTTTAAGGTTAATTCTTGAGATGGACGGGGAAGTAGTAAATAACGCCGATCCTCATATTGGGTTACTGCATCGTGGTACGGAAAAGCTTATTGAGCATAAAACATATTTGCAGGCTATACCTTATTTTGACCGCCTTGATTATGTTTCGCCAATGTGCCAAGAACATGCGTTTGCTTTGGCAGTCGAGTCGCTACTAGAATGCGAAGTCCCACGAAGAGCTCAGTTTATCAGGGTACTATTCTCAGAACTAACAAGAATTTTGAACCATACTTTGAATATTGGCAGCCAAGCTTTAGATATCGGTGCTACTACTCCTTTATTATGGCTTTTTGAAGAGCGAGAAAAGATTATGGAATTTTACGAGCGTGTTTCCGGCTCTCGTATGCATTCAAACTACTTTAGACCTGGGGGCGTTGCAGAAGATTTACCTGACGGTTTACTTGAAGATATAGATAAGTTTATAGAGCAGTTTCCTCCTAAACTTCATGATATTGAAAGTCTATTAAATGAAAATAGATTATGGAAACAGCGGCTAGTAGATATCGGCGTTGTGTCTCAAAAAGAGGCAATGGATTGGGGGTTTTCAGGACCGATGCTTAGAGGTTCAGGCATAGCTTGGGATTTACGCAAGTCAAACCCTTATGACGTTTACGATGAAATGGACTTTGAAGTACCAATCGGCAAAAACGGTGATTGTTACGACAGATATTTTGTTCGTATGCTTGAAATGTATGAATCTATTAAGATAATCAAGCAATGTATAGAGAAAATGCCGAAAGGTGCAGTTAAAACTGATGATCCTAAGCTTACACCACCGACAAGGGCTAAAATGAAAGAATCTATGGAAGCAATGATTCATCATTTTAAGCTCTATACAGAAGGGTATGACGTTCCTCTAGGCGAGACCTACAAAGCAGTAGAAGCTCCTAAGGGTGAGTTTGGAGTATATTTATACTCGCAAGGAGGAAACAGGCCTTATAGATGCCGAATTAAAGCCCCAGGCTTTGCTCATTTGCAAGGACTAGATTTTATGTCTAAAGGTCATTTAATGGCAGATGTTATTACTATTATTGCAACGCTTGATATAGTATTTGGTGAGATAGATAGGTAGACTCGTTTAATTTGAAAAATTGGCTTCGTTGTTTAATATTTTTTGATCCTCACGTACTAGTCGCTGCGGTCAAAAAATATGAAACGCCTTGCTCTTTTCCAAATTAAACTTCGTCTACTACACTATTCATAATATTAGGAGTATATGAATACAAAAATTACAAATTTTACATTTGATAAGAAAAACTTAAATCTAGCAGAAGATATTATAAAAAAATATCCGCCGGAGGGTAAAAGAAGTGCTATATTGCCGCTGCTTGATTTAGCACAACGGCAAAATGGCGGTTGGCTACCCGTGCCTGCTATCGAGTATGTCGCAAATATGCTAGAAATGCCTTATATGCGGGCTTATGAAGTTGCAACTTTTTATACTATGTTTAATTTAAAGCGAGTTGGTAAATATCATATTCAAGTATGTACTACTACCCCTTGCTGGCTACGCGGTAGTGATGATATCATGAAAATTTGTGAAAAGAAATTAGGTATAAAACTCAAAGAAACAACTGAAGATCAAAAATTTACTTTAAGTGAGATAGAATGTTTAGGAGCATGCGTTAACGCTCCGGTCGTACAAATCAATGACGATTATTATGAAGATCTAACTGAAGAAAAAATGGAAAAACTAATAGATAAGCTGCAAAATGAGTAAAATACTTTTATTAATAATTAAGTTCTATCAATATTTCATTTCCCCGCTACTTGGCAATAATTGCCGCTTTCATCCCACTTGTTCTGAATATGCCAAAGAAGCTATAACAATACACCGCACACCTAAAGGCTTGTGGCTTACCTTTAAAAGAATCATCAAATGCCAACCGTTTTGCGACAGTGGATATGACGAAGTACCAAATTCAAGCAATAATGAACAAATTACTAAATAATTAAAAAATTAATATCCATCTTGTAAAAAGTAAAAATCTTATATACCTCTAGTAAATGAAAAATTGTCAAAGAAGTCAGCAAGTGTTATTAAGTAAGAATGGATTTATAGAAAATTAACATCAGTAGAAAAAGAAGAATTAAAGCTTTACCATAGAAGCGAAAGGGATAAGAGGATTTGTGATAGAATCAAAGCTGTTCTCACGTATGATGATAGCTATAGTATTGATGAGATATCGAAAGTGTTATTACTGAGTGATGAAGGGATAAGAAAACATTTAATAGATTATCATAATGCTCAGAAGCTTAAGCCTGGAAATGGCGGTAGTGATAGTAAACTTACTAGACAGGAGGAAGCAGAGTTAATAGTTCATCTAGAAAATAATAATTATGTGTATGCTAGAGATATAGGTTTGTTCATAGAACGTCAATATGGAGTAATCTATACATTAGCTGGGGTAATCAAGCTGTTACACAGACTTGGTTTTAGTTATCAGAAACCTAAGTTAATTCCTGGAAAAATAGATTTAGCTAAGCAAGAGGAATTTAAGCTGCAATATAGTTTGCTAAAAAATAATTTAGCTAAAGATGAGTCTATTTATTTTATGGATAGTGTTCATCCTCAATACCAAACTCGAGCAAAATTTGGTTGGATTAGAAAGAATGTAGTTAAAACATTACCAAGTTTCAGTGGTTGGAAGCGTAAACATATTATTGGTGCTATTAATCTTAAGGATTTAGAGGTAGTAACAACTGACAATCCTAAGGTTAATGGTGATTATATTATTGAATTTTTAAAGGAATTAGAAGCAAATAATCAAGATAAAAGTAAGATTTATTTGATATGCGATAATGCTGGATATCATAGGTCAAAAAAGGTAAAAGAATATCTACAATACAGTAAAATAGAGTTACTATTTTTGCCAGCATATAGTCCTAATTTGAATCCAATTGAACGACTGTGGAAATTTATGCATTCTGTTGTAAGTAACAATAAATTTTATGCGAATTTTGAGACATTTACTGATTCTATACGAATATTTTTTGAAAATATTGAAAAATATAAAAATAAAATTTCTTCATTGGTAAATGACAATTTTCAAACCATTGTGCCTAATCATTTTAACAACTCTTCATGTTGAAGAAGTATACATACTACCGACTACACCTGATAAAAACCCGCCAAGACTTCCAAGCTCTTCCTTTTGAAAATTATTAGGAATAATGTATTTTGTTAAATATAAACATCCCGCACAAAAACTCATCAAAACAATATTAGGAACGGTATAGATAAAGTCAATTTATATGATTAAGCATACGCATCTTAATTTTTACGTTATGTCATTCCCACGAAAGGCTTGCTTGCGTGTAACAGTTTTT
Organism: Rickettsia endosymbiont of Villa modesta; assembly: GCF_964026485.1. Taxonomy (NCBI): domain Bacteria; kingdom Pseudomonadati; phylum Pseudomonadota; class Alphaproteobacteria; order Rickettsiales; family Rickettsiaceae; genus Rickettsia; species Rickettsia endosymbiont of Villa modesta. The sequence continues at coordinate 300,192 of NZ_OZ032157.1, forward strand.
TTGTCATTACAAGCTGGCATTGTTACGTGGACCTATAAAACCCACTGTGTCACCCCGTGGCTTGCTAACTAGGTCCATAAAAACAATAAAAAATACTAATATTTTAGTATTTTTACTGGATACCATGGTCACGGTATGACAGAGGTGAAATTGATCCACACAGCCTACGGCTGCTCGCAAGGTGTTGTTGCATTGGATATCGATGTCATTCCTGCGAAAGCAGGAATGACATCGAGAGCATTTACCGGTCCACACGGGCAATGCCTTGTAAGCTACACTTCCGTCTCTTCTAAGACCACCATAGAATCAGCAAGTTTAGTAATTTTCTCAATTTTTAACCGAGCTTCTTTTAGTTTTTTCTCACAATGATTCTTAAGTAAAATACCTCTTTCAAAGCTATTAACTGCCATCTCTAGACTCTCTTGTCCGTTATCTATTTTTTTAACAATTTCTTCAAGCTCTTTTAAAGCTTCTTCAAAGCTAATATTTTCTTCTAAAGTTTTAGTATTAGTCATTTATTTTTATTTTTTAATGGTTATCTGTAGTAGTTTTGTTTTCAGTTGTTTGTGGTATAAGTAATTTTTTTAGCTCACTACTATCAAAAGTTTTCTTAGGAGCAAAAATACTCCCTTGCATTTTTATATTAAGATGTGCCAAACTATCTTTATCGGAACTTGTATTTGAGGGATTTAACTTAACAAGCCTTGCCGGTACGTAAAATGATAAAATACTAGATGCATCCATATCAAAATTATATATATTAACTGCAAAAGAGGCCGCACCGCTACTATATTGTGTTGCAAATTTTACTTTCTTTAAAAGGGCAATACCTTTTTGTAGTTCAATATCACCGCTTATGCCTCTAATATTTTCTTGTCCTGTGGTTATAGCACTATTTATATCTTTATCTAAATTTTGTACTTTATAATCATCTGTATTAATTTTTTCTATAAAAGAATCAATTGCAAAATTATTAACATCTATATTGTTTATAGCAAATTGTGATTTTGTAGTAAGGTTATATAGCTGGCTTTGAAGAGTGTTACCGTTAGTCCCTAAACTACCGCTTATACTTACTTTTCCGCTACTTGCAGCAAATATTTTAGGCATAAGAGCCGAAACTTTGTTTAAATCTATTGTATTTAAAGCATATACGAAATTTAGAGAATAAGGTTCTAATAAAATATTGCCACTACCTTGAAGCTTACCGCCTAATAATTCTGCTTCAATATTATTAAATTGTAATAGATTATTATTATTTGCTACATAAAATTTAACATTTTTTAATATTAAATTATTTTGTGATAATGTTGATAATGTGCCGTAAAATTGCAATGTAGCTTTATCTAAACTATAATCATTTATTAAGTTATTTCTTAAATTAAGCATTTCTGCCGGTGATAATAAATCAGTAGTAAGATTACCGTCCTTAATTTCTATGGTCAAAGACGGTAATACACTTGAAGCATCCAAGTTCCAGCTAGTTGATAAATAGCTGCCCGCGGTTTTAAAATCTAAATTACTAATTTTTATATTAGCCGGTACGATTTTAGCAAGCAAATTCATTTTGTCAAATACATGATCATTATACTTAACGCTATCTATCAAAATATCTAAATTAGCTAAATATCCTATTGTTCTAATAGGAATAAATTTACTTGGATAATCTAAAGTTTTCATATCCTTAGTTAAATTTTTTGTAAATTCGATAAGAGGCGAAATTATCGGATACGTCCTACCGCTTAAGTCAAGTGAAGATATATTAAGCGTAGCATCTAAACGAGGTGTTTGAGCAATAAATTTACTAGAAAAATTTCCCGATAAATTTAAATTGTCCGTTTTAAGTAATAAATTTTTAAAAAATAAATCTATTAAAGTGAGTTTTAAATCCGACGACAAGCTAAAAGGAATAGTTTCTTTAATAGTAACATCATTAAAGCCTAAAATATTCAGTAACGAATTTATATCATTGTGCTTTAAATATAGCTGTCCATCAAACATACTTCTAACGGCATTCTGTGTTACATTACCTGTAAGCTTAAATTCTCCACCTGACTTAATATTACCTGAAAGTTCATTTATCTTTAAAGTATCCTTTGATAAGTTAGAAGAAAAGACTATTTTTTCTAGTGCTTCATTACTACTTAAAATTATTTCGTTAATTGCTACGTCTGCTTTAAGCAATTTGTCAGCAAAAATAAATCTAATATTTGAAGAAGAAGTATTAAATGTTACCTCTGCATTTGGAGAAATTAACGAACTTAGATCTATTTTAGGAAAATCTAATTTCACATTAGTAGTAATATTATCATTTTTAGCAATGTTAACAAATCCATTACCTGTAATAAAAGAGGATGCTATTACTATGTCTTTTAGCTCTATTTCATCTTCATTATTTGAAATATTAAATTTAACGTTTACTGCCTCATTTTGATTAAATTTATTAAAAAGATAGTTTAAATCCGGTAACATATTATACATTACCAATGCTAAATTTTTAATCTGATATTCACCGCTACCGCTAGTAAGCTTAAAATCTTTGTAAATTTGCGATAGCTTAAAACCATAATCATTATTATCAATATCAAGACTAAAATCTACTATATCATCACGTTTATTAATTGAACCTGAAATTTTACCTATGTAGTTACTTGTAGTTTTAAATATGTAATTAGATGATAAAGCATTTTCTTTTTTTAATATACAATTATTAAAATTTAAAATCGAATAGTCTTGTTTATTAATAATACTTAGATTAGTAACATTTAGATTTATATTTTGTAATTTATATTTAAAGAAATTCTTTATTAACTCTTCATGATTATAAATATTTAATACATTAGCATTAGAATAAAATTTAGCATCTAATATGTCTATTTTATTAATTTTAGGATTAAATTTTATAAGCGACCACAACGAAAAATGAATTTTAATCTGCTCTAAATCTAACTCTCCTCCTTCCTTTATCGTCTCAATAATTAAATAGGGCAAAGGAAATTTATTCATCTTTATTTTGCCGATATTTTCTTTCGCAATTCCTAAATGACTGGTAAGATTATTGGTAACCGAATTATAGTTAACAAAAGATAATGCACCAAAGATTATAAATAACAATAATGAGAAACAAATTATAATGCCGTCAGCTATTTTTTTTATCATGTCTGTAAAAAAGTTTTTAAATATATTATTATATATAACTATCAAAATTTAAAGGTAAATTAATGAATTCTTTAGAAAATTTAATTTTAGTCGGTGTAATAAAATCATGGCACGGAATTAAAGGTCATGTAATTTTAAAATCTTTTACCGAACCTGCTACAAAAATACTTGAAAGAAATTTAGTAAATGAGTCAGGAGAAGATATACATATTAAGCTAATTAGCCAAAATGCCAAAGGAGAATTAATTTGTACATTTAATGATATAGCTACTCGAAATGAGGCTGAAAATTTAAAAGGTTATAAACTATTTTGCTTGAGAGCAAGTTTACCGAAACTAGAAGAAGATGAATTTTATATAGCGGATTTAAATCATTTACCGGTATTAAACCAAGATCATAAAGAAATAGGCAAAATTAACAATATTCTTAATTTTGGTGCCGGTGACATAATTGAAATAGAATTTTTAGATCAAACAACCGAATTATTACCTTTCAATAAAGGGTTTTTCCCTCTTATAACTAAAGATTATGTCGTTTTAAATTATCAAAGAGAAATTTGAGCACCGATGTCATTCCCGCGAAAAGCGGGGCATTGTTGCATGGATTGGAAAACCTACTCGATGTCATCCCGTGGCTTGACCACGGGATCTAAAAAACAACTTAAAATACTAACAATTTTAGTATTTTAAACTGGATCCCGCGATCAAGTCGCGGGATGACATCGAGTAATACTTAATGGAGTAAATTATATGAATTTGACAATTAAGCCTTAAATACTATAATCAATATATGTATATAAATAGAAGGTTAAACTCTATGCCTAAAACTTTAAAATACTCACTTATTATATTTATAAGTATAATATTGTTATTAATTATTATTCCTTTCTTTATTCCTTTAAATAATTATAAAGGAGTAATAATAGATAAAGTCAAAGAGGCTACAAATAGAGATTTAACTATTAACGGCGATATAAAATTATCTTTACTACCAAATCCCGCAGTATCACTATCAGAAATTAAATTATCATCAATAGACGGCACGAAAGAACCTCATCTAATTTCCGTTGAAAATGCTAAAGCGTCATTAAAGCTTTTTCCTCTTTTTAGAGGAACAATTGAAGTAGCTTCTATAGAACTGCAAAAACCTATTATAAATCTAGAAGTTTTGAATAACGGACAAAAAAATTGGCAATTTGCTACACCTACCTCTAATAATAACCCCCAAATAAATAACATTAGTTCTGCAGAATCTACTAATGCTAATAGTGAATTAGAACTTCCTATTTTGATTAGTCATCTTAAAATAATAAACGGCAAAGTAATATATAGAGAAAAAAATAGCGAGAAAATATTTAACGATATTAATTTAGATACTAAAATTAAAAGCCTTAAAGGTCCTATAGACTTTACTTTAGCTTTAAATGCTTTGGAACAACAGATAAATATAGAGGGAAATATTGAAGAAATAGGAAAAATAATTCCGTTAAGGGCTAATATTAATCTTGTCGGTGAAAAAATTAAAATCGAAGGGAACTTTGATAGCGAAAATAATTCTTTTATAGGTAACGCAAATATTAAAGGTAATACTAAAGCTTTAGGTATGCCGGATGATTTACAAAATGACTATGATCTAACTACGGTAATTACTGCCGATAATAAAAATATAACTATAAAAGATGCTAGACTTAATTATCCAAATATAGAATTACTAGCAAATGCAAATTATGATATAGAACGTAATAACCTAAAATCAAATATTATTATCAATCCCGGTAACATTAAAACCGAGATTAGCTCTAATTTAGATAAGACAAATATTATGCTACAAGCTGATAGTTTAAAACCTATACTTGATGCTCTAAAGCTAAAGACCGATAAATTACCTCCTATTATTAACCAGAAACTGAATGTTACTTCTAATGTAATTTGTAATTCTCAAACAATAAAATTACAAAATATTACTTTAATTGCTGCAAATAGTAATCTAACAGGAGATATTGAGCTTAAAAACTTAGCACAAGATATAACTATTTCTCACAATCTAAAAATTAATAATTTTGAGTCGTTTATGTCTCTTATGGGAGTAAGTAATTTAAGTAAGATTGGGGTATTGCAGTTAAACGGGGAAGTACAAAAAATTAAAGATACTTTCCATATTAATAATAAAATATCTGCTTTTAATACTAATATATCTATTAAAGGCGATATTAATTTAGCAGTTCAGAAGCCAAATTTTAATCTTAACTTATACAGTCCTTTAGTTAATTTAGATAAAATTCTTGCAAGTAATAGCCCTACCACTGTTCCAAGTAAAACTAGTAGTCCTGCTACTCAAAACATACCTACAGCTAAAAATAATTCTCCTTGGTCAAATAACCCTATTAATTTAGGGTTTTTAAATGAAATTGAAGGGCAATTATCCGCAAATATTGATAAACTAACTAATGACTCATTAATCATAAATAATTTAAAAGCAAAATTAAATATCACCGGTGACACGCTGAATATTACTTCAGTTAATGCGAGCATTTACGGGGGCGAACTAAGTAGCACCGGTTATGTGAGTTCAGGAAAAGATCAAGAAGCTGCAATTAAAATTGATTTAAAAAATGCCTATCTCAAAAGTTTAACTCCGCAATCGGGTAAAATAAAAATAACCGATGGACGACTAAGTTTTAAAACGGATCTTACTTCTCACGGTAATAGCGTTTATACATATGTTAATAATCTAAGCGGACAATTTAACGTAAATAGTGATAACGGAAAAATAAGCGGGTTTGACTTAAACCGAAGCGCAGATTCGGTAAATAATGCTAAAAATACCGAAGGAGTGTTACGGCTTATTAACAGCTCTTTTAGCGGTGGATCAACATCTTTCAAAAATTTAATTGCCAGAGGGAATATAGCTAGTGGCAAGCTTAATTTAAATGAATGTAGTTTAGATGCCGCGCCGGCCAAAGCAAATGCAAGCGGTCAAATTAACTTACCACAATATATGATGGATATTAGTGCAAGCGTTACTATTGGGGATTTACCTCCTATAGCCGTTAAATTATACGGATTCATAAATAACCCGCAGCATAAATTAGATATTCAAGCTTTTCAGACATATTTAGTTAAAAACGTATTTAATAGAGTTATTAAAGACTTAAAAAGCGGAGAGAAGAAACCTGAAAATATTATTAAAGATGCTTTAGGTCTTAGAAAGAAAAAAGATACAAATACAGAGGAACAAAACAGCCCTCCGCAGGAAAACCAACAAGCAGACCCTGTAAATAAGCTGCTACAAAAAGGATTAAAGAAACTGTTTTGATGTGACCGGCACGGGTGTTGTATGACTTATTATTTCTCTCTGTGTCATCCCGTGATTTATTCGGCTTTGTTGCGTGGCTCGATGTCATTCCCACTTAGGCAGGAATCCAGTAATCCTTAATGTCACCCCGTGGCTTGACCACGGGGTACAGGTTTTTATTTTTTTTCCTAGACTCGTGAATAAATCACGGGATGACAGAGAAAAAACTGGATTCCTGCCGTTGCTAAGAATGAAATTGTACGCTTTTTCTGAGCCATACAACAACGCTTTCTTACAATGACGACATATATATACCTCTAGTAAATGAAAAATTGTCAAAGAAGTCAGCAAGTGTTATTAAGTAAGAATGGATTTATAGAAAATTAACATCAGTAGAAAAAGAAGAATTAAAGCTTTACCATAGAAGCGAAAGGGATAAGAGGATTTGTGATAGAATCAAAGCTGTTCTCACGTATGATGATAGCTATAGTATTGATGAGATATCGAAAGTGTTATTACTGAGTGATGGGGAGGGATAAGAAAACATTTAATAGATTATCATAATGCTCAGAAGCTTAAGCCTGGAAATGGCGGTAGTGATAGTAAACTTACTAGACAGGAGGAAGCAGAGTTAATAGTTCATCTAGAAAATAATAATTATGTGTATGCTAGAGATATAGGTTTGTTCATAGAACGTCAATATGGAGTAATCTATACATTAGCTGGGGTAATCAAGCTGTTACACAGACTTGGTTTTAGTTATCAGAAACCTAAGTTAATGCCTGGAAAAATAGATTTAGCTAAGCAAGAGGAATTTAAGCTGCAATATAGTTTGCTAAAAAATAATTTAGCTAAAGATGAGTCTATTTATTTTATGGATAGTGTTCATCCTCAATACCAAACTCGAGCAAAATTTGGTTGGATTAGAAAGAATGTAGTTAAAACATTACCAAGTTTCAGTGGTTGGAAGCGTAAACATATTATTGGTGCTATTAATCTTAAGGATTTAGAGGTAGTAACAACTGACAATCCTAAGGTTAATGGTGATTATATTATTGAATTTTTAAAGAAATTAGAAGCAAATAATCAAGATAAAAGTAAGATTTATTTGATATGCGATAATGCTGGATATCATAGGTCAAAAAAGGTAAAAGAATATCTACAATACAGTAAAATAGAGTTACTATTTTTGCCAGCATATAGTCCTAATTTGAATCCAATTGAACGACTGTGGAAATTTATGCATTCTGTTGTAAGTAACAATAAATTTTATGCGAATTTTGAGACATTTACTGATTCTATACGAATATTTTTTGAAAATATTGAAAAATATAAAAATAAAATTTCTTCATTGGTAAATGACAATTTTCAAACCATTGTGCCTAATCATTTTAACAACTCTTCATGTTGAAGAAGTATATTTAACTGGTTCATATTTATGCTTAATTTCCGGCGTTGTTTCAAAATCAAATAATTTATCAAATGTAAATTCTTCACCGTTTTTGATAATCTTGAGGTTGTTTTCAAGAGCATTTAAAAATGTGCTTTTTCCGCTATAAGGTAATCCTATTACTACTGTAGCTTCTGATGTTTTTCCTGCTTGTATTAGTGAATAATTAACTTCAGTCAATCCATTTAGAATATTTTCTTTTAAAGAATCAAGAGCAGTTTCTTCTTCTGTTAAAGATTTAATATCAAGTCCTGTGGGAATTTTAGATTTCATATATAACCACTAATTTATTCTTTAATATAAATTTTTATACTGTCGTTTTCGCCGCTATCACTGGTAGCTCTAATAATAAATTCACCGGTTTTTGCTTTCCATATTACAGGTTCGTTTGATTTTGCGGTTGCTATTAATTCATTATCTACAAACCAAAAAACGTTATTGGTTTTATTATCGCTAATCGCACTAAAAGTAATATTATCACTATCTTTAATTGAATGTATGGAATTTCTTAACGGGTATATAATTTTAGGTTTCTGATGATGCCAATTTATCAACCTATTGCAATGGTTTGTGGGTATCGGTTTCGGTAATATATGTATTCCTGCTTTTTGGTAAACCGAAAGCATATCCGTCGGCCATAAATTTACTGTTTTATATTCTGTTTGTCCTTTAATAAAGTTGCAAGCAGGCATACCGGTTTTTAAATCTATCAACATTTTTCTATAAATACCGGATTGTTTTATCGGTGATTTGCCTTTAATGAATAAGGCTTCTGCTTTAACCGGACACATATCGTTATCGATATCTCCCGTATCTGCACAAACTTTTACTTTAGTAATATTTAGTTCATTAATTTTTGAAAGGATTAAATCCTCATCTTTATTTGGTTGGGCTATTGATTCTATAACATTAAAGAATAAAGGGGCCGCAGAAATATTACCTGTAAATGTTCCGTGAGTTTGCCCTTTGAAATCTCCAACCCAAACGGCAAGTACGTATTTTCCGAATATGCCTACGCTAAGTGCGTCTCTAAATGAGCTAGAAGTACCTGTTTTCCAATAAATCGGTAAGTTATACTTTGTATTGTTATAGGTAATAGGACGAGTCGTATCTTTTATAATATCAAGTGTTAAGTAACTTGCCTCGGGGGATAATAGTAGGGTGTCCGTGTCATCCCTGTCCTTTCCTGCGTCATACCTGTCCTCTCCTATGTCATTCCCGCGAAAGCGGGAATCCAGTAAATCATATGAAATTTTTGTTCTAACATTTAGGTTATTTTTTATGGATTCCTGCTTTTGCAGGAATGACATAGAGGAAAGTGGGAGTGACATAGTAGAATCCAATACTTTCCTAAGCGGTTTATAAGTACCGAAATTAGCAAGCATAGCATAAAGAGTAGTTAACTCTTCAAGAGTAATTTCTGCTGTGCCGAGTACTATAGATAAGCCGTAATTTTCAGGTTTTCGTAAGCCGCTAATTTTTGCTTGTTGTAAGAACTCATAAAAATGCGGGTTTTTTAACTTAGACGCCAGAAATATTACAGGTACGTTACGGCTCTTTATTAACGATTCTCTAGCACTTAATCCTCCTGTAAATCTGCTATCAAAATTTTCAGGTTTATAATGATCGTAGTAAGTAGGCGTATCCTTTAGTAAAGTTAACGGATGTATTAGCGATTGATCAAAACTCAGTGCATAGACAAACGGTTTTAAAGCTGAGCCTGGAGATCGATGGCTTTTAGTGCCGTTAATCTGTCCGCAAATATCGTTATTAAAAAAATCACCTGAACCAACGCTTGCAAGCACTTCCATAGTAGTAAAATCAATAAGAATTACGGAAGCATTATTAATGCCGTATTTTTTCAGGTTATTAATATATAGCCGGACTTGCTTTTCTATAGTAGTTTGCAGATTCTTATCTATAGTAGTACGTATAATAGGACTATCATTATTTGCCAGGATATCTAAAGTGAAATGCGGTGCAATAAAAGGAAGATTTTTATTTTGATTAAATTTAATCGGCAAACTAATTAACTTATTATAAATAATATCTTGTGGGTGAGTCGTTAGCCACTCGGTAAATAGATATTTACGTGCTTTAAAAATATTAATATCATTCCCGCCTCTTTTAAGAGGATTTTGTGGGATTACTGCAAGGCTTAGAATATCGAGCAAATTTAAATCTTTTAGGTCACGATTGAAGTAAATATAACTGCCTGCTGTTATCCCTTCAATATTACTACCGTAAGGCACTAGGTTTAGATAAGCTTCTAGGATTTCATTTTTTGAATAATGTAGCTCTACATGAATAGCTTTAATGATTTGATGGATTTTACCAAGAATAGTAGAAGAGCTTATTCCGTATCTTAAACGTGCTACTTGCATTGTTATAGTAGAGCCGCCTATTTTACGATTATTCTGTAAATAAGTAGAATCAAAAGCTTTGGCTAAAGAAACGGGGTTAATGCCGAAATGTTTGTAAAAATGTCTATCTTCATATAACAATACTGCTTCTATAAAACTTGCCGGTATTTCACTTATAGGTGTGAATATCCTATATTTATCGTCTTTAGAAAGCGAAATACGCATTAACTCGCCGCTTCGGTCAAATACTCTTTGTGAGAAGCTTATGTCTTTAAGCAATGGAGCAGGAGAAATAGCAAAATATAATATTATAATGCCGCTAATTGTAATAAAAAGTAATTTGGTTTTGAGAGACAATTTATGTACCTAGTAATTTGTTGTGTAGTTTTTGTGTTATTCTAGCTAGGAATGACATTGTGTAACAATCATTATAAAGCATTTTACAAATAATGAAAATTTTAATAATATAGCTTGCATGTATAGAAGTAATATCATATAATGCACCACAAGGCATTAATAAATTAACTAATCGTTAACAAAAATTAAACATTACGATTGTTATAAATATTAAATTATCATATAAAATCTACGCTACTATCCTACCTTATAACCTATCAATATAAATTTCTTGATATAATATTTTTTTCGTGTATTATTATCTTTAATAACAAATTAAACATTAATATTTTAAGTAATTGTTAATATTTATTAAAGGGGAATTAGATATTATGACAAAAAATATAAATTCTAAACTTACAAAATTATTCTTACTTAGCTGTGCTAACGCGGCAATCATGACTGCTATGGTCCGAGAAGCAAGAGCAGATATAGAGATCTATGATATATTGAATCATACTCCTGAGTATGAAGCATTAGTCCCTACACAAAAGCTTAATATTATAAGAGGGATTCAAGCTCGTGAAGATTTCGGCGATCTTTTTGATGATCTTATGCCAGGGGAAAGAAGATTATTCAATAACGAAATAATAGAAGTCAATAAACTTCAAGCAGCTGCTCCTGTACTTAACGGTGCTAGAGAAAGAAGAGAAGCACGTGCAGCCGGTGTTGAAGTTGTTGATTTAACAGGTAATATACTTCTTCAACATGAAGAGTTGTTAAAATGATTAGGCACAATGGTTTGAAAATTGTCATTTACCAATGAAGAAATTTTATTTTTATATTTTTCAATATTTTCAAAAAATATTCGTATAGAATCAGTAAATGTCTCAAAATTCGCATAAAATTTATTGTTACTTACAACAGAATGCATAAATTTCCACAGTCGTTCAATTGGATTCAAATTAGGACTATATGCTGGCAAAAATAGTAACTCTATTTTACCGTATTGTAGATATTCTTTTACCTTTTTTGACCTATGATATCCAGCATTATCGCATATCAAATAAATCTTACTTTTATCTTGATTATTTGCTTCTAATTTCTTTAAAAATTCAATAATATAATCACCATTAACCTTAGGATTGTCAGTTGTTACTACCTCTAAATCCTTAAGATTAATAGCACCAATAATATGTTTACGCTTCCAACCACTGAAACTTGGTAATGTTTTAACTACATTCTTTCTAATCCAACCAAATCTTGCTCGAGTTTGGTATTGAGGATGAACACTATCCATAAAATAAATAGACTCATCTTTAGCTAAATTATTTTTTAGCAAACTATATTGCAGCTTAAATTCCTCTTGCTTAGCTAAATCTATTTTTCCAGGAATTAACTTAGGTTTCTGATAACTAAAACCAAGTCTGTGTAACAGCTTGATTACCCCAGCTAATGTATAGATTACTCCATATTGACGTTCTATGAACAAACCTATATACTTCTTTTACCTGAAGAATTGGTAGTATTAGATATTAATTATCCATAAGAACATTGATTATTCGCTCATCTAAATATTCATTTTCCAACTTTTCAAGTTAAAGAAGTATATAAGATACGGTCACTCTAAATACGGTTCTTATCAAGAAAGCGATGTAGGTATTCAGCATTTGAGTATTGCTTCTAAAAAGCAGCATTTATGGAGCGGTATTTTAGGCACTAAGGTAGCTTTAGCCCCACAAAAGATAGCTGAAGGCTTAAGTATTACGCCTGCACTTCAAGTTTCTGTAGAAAATTACTTTAACAATAAGAGTAAAAAGCTTAATGCTAAAGTAAAATGGAAAGATAGAGAAGTTAATGAAACTATCGCATTACCGAAGCAACCTAAAGTCGGCTATAATATCGGTGCTAGCGTTTTAACTGAAAAAGGTAATATAAGCGTGACTTTAGAGTATCACTGCCACTTACAGAAGCAATACCAAAGCCATCAAGGCTTTGTAAAATTGAAAGTGAAATTATAACAGTCAAAATCGTCATTGTGAGAGAAAACTGTAAGTTTTGATGAAGTAATCTAGTAACCTTTAATGTCATCCTGCGAGCTTGTAGCGGGAGCCAGTAAAAATACTAGTATTTTTTATTATTTTTATGGTCCCCGTGGTCAAGCTATAGTACCGGACATTTTTTGAAAAGACTTCAATGTCATCCCCACGAAAGCGGGGATCCAGGCTAAAAAATCTTAATTTTAAAGATTTTTTATTATATAGTTTTTTCAAGATAAAGCTTTCAAAAAAGCTTTAAAGTACTGGATTCCCGCCTACGCGGGAATGACATTGAATAAAAATTGTCGAGTACTATAGTTCAAGCCACGTGGTAATACGGCGGGTTCTGTTGTTTTGCTGGATACCGTGGACAAGCTACTAGATGACACCGAGTGTGTTTTCAGATCCACGCAGGCAATGCCTGCTCGCAATGACGATTAGATACCCACGCTAGCAATGCACTCTCAAGATTTATAAATAATACTTATTACTCGTCTCTTAATACTAAAACTGATATATCTGAATGACGGACGATTTTAGAAGCATTAGGTCCAAGCATATAATCTTTTAATTGTAGTCTGACTGCAGAGATTATTATTAAATCGGCTTTAATTTCATTAGAGTGCTTAATTATTTCATCATAAACGGCACCGTTACCTATATAATAATCTGTTTCAATTTCATCAGGAATATATTGTTTGATAAGCTCTTTAATTTGAGTCTGATACTTTTCTTTTTTCTCCGTTTTCCAATTTTTAGGTAAATAATCTTCAAACATTTTCGTACCGAATTCAGGAATTACATACATAAAATGTAATTTTGCTTGAAAGTTCGTTGCAAGCATTAAAGCCTTAGAAAGAATACCTTTTATAGATTTTTTATCATTTAAATCTATAGGTATAAGTATATTTTTAAATATAGTATTTTCAGACATAAGATATTGTTAGTTTTTATTTCTTACTGAATCATGTTTTGGTAGAACAAAATTTTTAGTATCGGCAAAATAGTTAATATCGAGGTTATTTAATAAGTAATTAGAAAGTTTAAAATTTGCTACGTTTCTATGAAAAGCTCCGATAAATTTATCTAAAATATCACGATTCGCCTCATCTCTAGTTACTAGGATTGCGGATACTTTTACTGTAGTTTGATCATCGGTAATCCCTGGATTAAGCCCTTGTGAAGTATAGCTTTATGAAACGCTCTATTTTGTTTCATTAATTCTGCTATTTTGTCATTTTCAATTGAAACGAAATCAACTTCACACTTATTAGCTATTAAATTTACTAAGGGGTTAGAGTGTCCAACCATCATTATTATGGCATCTATTTCCTTATTACAGAATTTGTCAATAGAATCTTCATAATTAATGTGTAGCTCTTCAGGTTCTTTAGAAAATTTATATAAAGAACGTATGGCATCATAAGTAATATTACTACTGGAAAATGCCGGACCGTTAGTTATTTTTTTTCCGTCAATATCAGCAAAAACTTTTATTTTATCCTCATCTTTTACAATAACCGTAAAAAACTCATCATGTAGATTAAGTACCTGACGTAAATTTTGCATTTTTTCTTGATCGTGATAATAACCTATGCCCTCATATGCTTCTACTGCAATATTAGCTTGCACTAGAGCTAAATCAATTTTGCCTTGTTGTAATAATTTTAAATTTTCTATACTGCCGTTTGTTGCAACAACTTCACATTTAATATGTTCATTATTTTTATCATCATTTGTAATAGTCTTGCATAAATCAAGTCCAATAGCATAATATCCTTTTAAAATAGAGCCGGTACCGATTTTAATGACTTTTGGAGCAGCATAAATATTACTACAAATAAGAAATATGCTAATAATAGTAGCTAGTTTAAAATTATTCATAAAACTAATTTGAATTATTTTCGGTGTTTTGGTCTTCTTTATGTTCACCAAGTTTTAGTTCTAATAAATTAATAGAACCGATATTTATTCCTTTATCTGAAAACTCAATATCAAACTTAGCTTTTTCTATATTGTTGTAAACCGAATTTACATCATTTTGATCTATATTTAATTGCTCGTCGGAAGCTTTATTAATTGCTTTAGCAATAATTGTTTTAATTATTTTCTTAGAAAAAATAATATTATTCGGTAATAATTTATCAACTATGGAATTATAATTTTCCAGCTCAAAATATAGTTTTCCTTCCGGTAATTTATTGGCAAAGAATTGTAAAGCACCGTTTAAATTAACTTTAGAATCATTATCACAAGTAAAAATAAATCTTTCTATATTAAAATTTTGTAAAATAGCTGAATCTTCTCCGTCTTCAGCAAATTTTAAAGAAGCAGCAATATCTAAATTAGCATTTTTAAAATTCAAAATATCTTTTTCTGAATAATAATTCATATTTAAAAATAAGGATATTATTTTCCTCAGTTGCTAAATTCTGTTTTCTTAATAAGAAATGCTAAATCATTAATTTTAAAGATTTCTTGATTATCTTTAAATATCGATAATGCTTTATTATTTAACTGAATTGATTTTAATATTTCTTTTAAATTATCATCTTTTGATATTTTATATAAAGGTTTATTAAATTTTCCTATACCTTTTATACTTCTTTTACCTGAAGAATTGGTAGTATTAGATATTAATTATCCATAAGAACATTGATTATTCGCTCATCTAAATATTCATTTTCCAACTTTTCAAGTTAAAGAAGTATATATCATCATCGCTGCGTACATCATAGGTAAATGTTTTATCGCCGTAATTATCGACTTCTCTAATAAAAGGACCGAAATTAAGAGAGGCTCTTTTAGTACTAAAAGCTATATTTAGGACAATATTTTCACTAGTAAATTCTTTAGAATTTACATGATCAATTAATTTTACTTTAGGATCCGTTACGGTAATTTTCCAATTAAAAGGATAGCCTGAAAACTTAACTGCATTATAAGATATTTTAAGATTATCGGATTCAGAATGCTTAATTAAACTTACAACGTTATTTTTATAGTATATGCAGTTGCAAACCATATTATAGTAAAGGCTAAAAACACAAAAAGAAGTATTTTACGTATCACTTTTTTAATCCATTATAATTTTATATTACGAGTAGCAGAAGGAAGGCGTACTTTTATGCCGTCTAATTCTTCGGTTAAAATAATTTGGCATCCCAATCTAGAAGTATCGGTAAGACCGAAGGCTAAGTCAAGCATATCTTCCTCTGCTTCCGTAGGTTTTTTTAATTTGTTGTAAAATTCTTCTTCTAAAATAACGTGACAAGTAGCACAAGCAAGCGATCCTTCACAAGCTCCCTCAAGGTCTAGATCGTTACTATGGGCAATTTCTAAAATGGAAAGCCCTATAGGTGCTTCTACAGTTTTTTCTTCTCCATCATTTACAATAAATGTTACTTTTATTTTTCCTGACATTCTTCTTATTTTTCCTTATCTAAATTAGTTCGATTATATATAATATATTATATATAACTGAGGCTATTTAATTTGATTTATATTTTTGCCTTTTAGCAAATCATTAATTATTATATTAAGCTTTGTATTCATAGATTTTTTTATTTTGAATTTAAATTCTTTAATAGAATTGTTAATTAAGATCCGATCTCTAGCGTGTGCGGCTTCTTTTATATTATCTAATAAAGAATTAATTATAGATATCTCACTTTCCGATAATAAAGCTGTTAATTCTGCTATAGCACGTTCTATGCTAAAGATTAAAGCCTCTGCTTCAATTATTGCTTCTTGTAATAATCTTGTAGTATAATCTATTTTAGCATTTTTATAAGCGTTTTCTAACATAATATCAATCTCCGTTTTATCAATACCGTGATTTGGCTTTATTTCTATAGTATGTGATGTATTGCTGATTTTCTCATAAGCAGAAACGGATAATATACCGTCTGCATCAATAGCAAAAGTAACTTCGGCTCTAATATTTCCTGCTTTCATAGGAGGAAGTCCCTTTAACTCAAATCGAGCCAAGCTACGGCAATCTACAGCCATTTCACGTTCGCCTTGCAATATATGAAATTGTATACCGGTTTGATTATCGGCATAAGTCGTAAATTCTTTTACTACCGAAATAGGAATCGGAGTATTACGCATAATGATTTTTTCAACTATACCGCCATATAGTTCCATACCCAGCGATAAAGGTACTACATCAATCAATAATGAATTTGTATGGGGTGCTATTAAATTTTCTGCTTGTAATGCAGCCCCCCATACAACTGCTTTATCAGGATCAATATCTGATAGAATATCTACTTTAAATGCTTTATATAATTCGTCTTTTATTAAAGGAATGCGGGTTGCACCTCCTACTAAAATAATGCCGTCTATATTTGGATTTCCTGCTTGTTCTAAACATTCTTTAGCTATATTGATAGTACGTTCTACTAAAGGTAAAATTAATTGCTCTAATGTTTGCTTATTAATTGATATATTATCATTATTAAAACTATCTTTATATGTTAAAGTTTCTTTTGCTTTTTTTGCAAGTTGTAAAGTATCTATAGAATTAGGTAAATCAAATTTGTTGCAAAGATATTGTGTAATTACTACATCTATATCGTCGCCACCAAACATATTATCGCCGTTTGTTGCTATAACTTGAAAAATGCCTTCTTGTATATTAAGAATAGATACGTCAAAAGTGCCGCCGCCTAGGTCATATACTAAATAACAGCCTTTTTGATTTTTGTTTAAGCCGTAAGCATAGGCAGCTGCAGTAGGTTCGGCAATTAGCCTTAATACTTCAAAACCTGCTATTTTAGCCGCAAGCATTACTTCGCCTCTTGCTGCATCGTTAAAATGTGCAGGTACGGTTATAACTGCTTTAGTTATATTAGTCTTCAATTGTTCTTCTGCTTGATTTTTTAGGTAAATAAAAACTTCTGCTGCAATCTCAGGAATTCGCATCTTCTGATTAGCAAAATTTAGCTTAAGCTCACTACTATAGTCAATTGATTTGGACTCACGTACCTCGTTACTCGTCGCTCTCCTATTAGTTATATGCTCTACCCTCGGCTCCTTGTATCCAAATCCAACTGAATTGACTATATCTATGTCGATATAATCTTTAACTAGAGAAAAAAGTGCCGGAGTATTCAGAATTTCTTTTAATGTTTTACCGAATAGTCTTTTAATAGAACGCAGCCCTTTATTAGTACCTATTATAAAATTTTCGTTTGTAAAATCTATAGTAGTTGGGATTAGTTCTTTATCATCTCTAGATTTAATAACTTTAACTTTTCTATTAGTTGCAATAGCTATTAATGAGTTAGTAGTGCCAAAATCGATACCGACTGCTATTTGACGTTCTTGCTTAGAATCAGCTTGCTCCGGTTCCCTAATTTCTATTATTTGCATGATTTTATTTTTTCTTGCAGTTTATGCAGCAATGTCCCAATATATTTAAGCTTGCTAGTTTTTATAGTTGCGTCTGATAGATTTTGTTCTTCAAAAGCTTGTTTTAAAGCATCAATCTCAAGCTTTTTCATTAATTCATATTTGTCTTTTATTTTTTCTAAATCACTAAATAAGATTGTATTTTCGATTATTTCCATTTCATCCCAGAATATGCTTAATTCTAGAGGCGAAAGTAAACTACGTGTCTTTTCGTCATTCAAATTTATATTTTGCAAAAGCAGCATATATTCAGCACGCTTTAAGGCATCTTTAAGAGTAGAGTAAGCATTATTTAATTCAGCCGCGGTAATTAGATTTTGTTCCTTTTCCTGCAAAGTTTTTGCTTTATCGGGATGATATTTTACCTGCATAGCAAAATATTGCTTTTCTAATATCTTTAAATCAATATTATAATCTTGCGGAAGTCCTAATAATTGAAAATAATTTTGCACTGTATAATTTTATATTATTTTAGATTTTGTTGCATGGCTCATTTATGTCATTCCCGCGAAAGCGGGAATCCAGCATAAAGCGAGCTAAATCGAGCTTTTGCTGTATTTATTTATATTTTTTTCTGGATTCCCGCTTTTAGCTAGGAATGACATAATCCATGCAGCGATATCAATTTTTCAAATTAAACGAGTATATATTAAAAATTTAAAAAATACAATTATGGAAGTAGATCTATTACATTTTGAAAAAAAATATCATAACTATATTGTAGCAGGTATAGATGAAGCAGGTAGAGGACCGCTAGCAGGTCCGGTAGTAGCAAGTGCCGTTATAATAGATAACACTAATATTATACCGGGCATTAAAGATTCTAAAAAACTTTCTAAAAAGAAAAGAGAATTACTATATGAACAAATAACTAGTAATTATGTTTGGGCAACTGCTATTATTTCTCATACCGAAATTGATGAAATTAATATATTAGAAGCAACTAAAAAAGCTTGCTCTATTGCTTCGGCCAATCTTAGCCTTAAGCCGGAAATAGTTTTAGTTGACGGTAATATGCAGTTTAATGATGAAAGATTTGTTAGTATAATTAACGGTGATAATCTATCGTTATCGATTGCTGTGGCTTCTATTGTTGCAAAAGTTACTAGGGATCGTTTGATGCTAGATTTAAGTACTGAATTCCCACAATATTTATGGCATAAAAATTCCGGCTACGGCACTCGTGAACATATCGAAGCTATTAATATACACGGCCTATCACCTTATCATAGGAGGAGTTTTAGGTGTTGTTAATGGTATGGACCTGTGCGGTGTTCGATGTCATTCCCGCGGAAGCGGGAATCCAGAAAAAAGCATAAATATAGCAAGTTTTTGAAATTAAAAGCTCGATTTATCTCGTTTTACTATGGATTCCCGCTTCCGCGGGAATGACATCAATTTAACTCAACTCAAGTGCTGCCTCTTCTAGAGTTTTCAGCTGATCACGAAGTTTGGCGGCTTGTTCAAATTCAAGATTACTTGCGGCTTTAAGCATGTCTTTCTTTAATTTTTCAATATGGGCTTTTAACTTAGCAGGGTTATCAAATAAAGTATGAGCTTGTTTTTTATCAAGCTTACTATCAACTTTCTCAAGTTCTGCTAAAGCATGGATAGCACGGTTAATAGTCTTTGGAATTATGCCGTGTTTTTCATTATATTCTTGTTGAATTTGCCTTCTACGCAATGTTTCACTAAGAGCTTTATCGATAGATTTAGTCATTTTATCAGCATAAAGTATAACTCTGCCCTCACTATTTCTTGCAGCTCTTCCGATTGTTTGTATTAACGATACTTCAGACCGTAAAAATCCCTCTTTATCTGCATCAAGTATAGCAACTAAGCCGCATTCAGGGATATCAAGCCCTTCTCGAAGTAAATTAATACCGACTAAAATATCGATAGTACCTTGTCTTAAATCTCGTAAAATCTCGATACGCTCAAGCGTATGAACGTTAGAATGTAAATAAGAAGTTTTATATTTTAGCTCCTGCAAATAGGCGGTTAAATCTTCTGCCATTTTTTTAGTTAAGGTGGTGACTAGAACACGAAAACCTTTAGCTATAGTGGCTTGAATCTCGCTAATTAAATCCTCAACCTGATTGGTGGCCGGCTTTATAATACATTCGGGATCAAGCAGTCCCGTAGGTCTGATAATTAACTCTACAACCGTGCCTCCGGTTTCTTCTAGCTCAAACGGTCCCGGGGTTGCTGATACAAAAACGGTTTGCGGTCTAAATTTTCCCCATTCTTCAAATTTTAAAGGTCTGTTATCAAGAGCAGAAGGCAGACGAAACCCATGCTCTACCAATACTTCTTTCCTTGCTCGATCGCCGTTATACATCGCTCTAATTTGCGGTACGGATACATGGCTTTCATCAACAAATAATAACGCATCTTCCGGCAAGTACTCGAATAATGTCGGTGGCGGCTCACCGGCATTACGACCGGTAAAGAATCTCGAATAATTTTCAACGCCTTTACAGCTGCCGGTTTCTGTCAGCATTTCAAGGTCATATTGAGTACGTTGATTTAGCCTTTGCGTTTCAAGCGGTTTATCTTGCGACTTTAAGAACTCTAAGCGTTTTTGTAACTCCTCCTCAATACCTGATATGGCACTATTTACAGTTTCTTGCGGCATCACAAAGTGCGAATTACCAAAAACCATAGCTTTATCGAGTTTAGCAAGTTTTTCGCCTGTTAGGGGATCGAATTCGTGTATATATTCGAGTTCATTACCGAAAAACGATAAACGCCAAGCTTTATCACTATAATGTGAGGGGAAAATATCGATATTGTCGCCTTTAACTCGAAAACAGCCACGCTCAAACCCGATATCGTTACGCTCATATTGTAGATTTATCAAATCGTTTAATAGTTTATCACGAGGGTAGCTTTTACCAGGTTCTAGATTAACCGTCATCTGATAATATAAATCAGGAGAGCCAAGCCCGTAAATACAGGAAACGGAAGAAACTACTATAACGTCACGACGCTCTAATAATGATCTTGTAGCGGAATGACGCATTAAATCAATCTGCTCGTTAATTGATGAATCCTTTTCTATAAAAGTATCGGTACGTGCTATATAAGCTTCGGGCTGGTAGTAATCATAATATGAGACAAAATACTCAACGGCGTTCTTTGGAAAAATCGACTTCATTTCTGAATAAATTTGAGCAGCTAAAGTTTTATTATGTGCCATTATCAGAGTAGGGCGATTAGTTCTCTCTATAATATTCGCCATAGTAAAAGTTTTGCCTGACCCTGTAATACCAAGCAACATTTGTGAGCGTTTTTTACTATTTAACCCTGCTATAATTTCATCTATTGCTTTTGGTTGATCGCCTGCCGGTTTATATTCTGAGATAATAGAAAAATTATTCATGTATTTTTACTTGCTTTAAAAACTATAGTTTAAGATAATATATTAAAATCTAACAAAAAAATATAATATTATGAATAAAGCTATATTACACACAATTATTATTTATACTCTCGCTAGTTGTCCTTATTGTATAAAAGCTAAAGCATTGCTTGATGAGAAAAATGTTGTTTATGAGGAAATTGAAGTAAGTAATTTTACTCAGGAAGAGAAAGAAAAATTTATTAAGAAATCCGGTGGAAAAAAGACCGTCCCGCAGATATTTATAGATAATATCCATGTTGGAGGTTGTGATGCTCTGTTTGATCTTGAAAAAGAGGGAAGGCTAGATAAGTTGCTGGAAGGGCAACCGAAGAAGACTTCACCTGCAGCCGGGGCGTAATTAATAAAAACGTCATTGCGAGCGACCGTAGACAATACCATATGTCATTCCTGCGTATATTGGTCCTCCCATTGTCATCCCGCGACTTGATCGCGGGATCCAAAAAAATATACAAGCAACTTGTGTTATAAAATGAAAGAATATTACGTTTATATACTTTCTAATAAATGTAATGGTACGTTGTATGTTGGTGTTACTTCTAATATTATAAGGCGTATTTGGCAACACAAACAGAAGTTCACAAAAGGTTTTACCACAAAATACGATATAGATAAATTAGTTTATTTTGAGCAGTTTAATGATATAAACCTTGCAATTGGTCGTGAAAAACGTTTAAAAGAATACAAAAGAAAATGGAAGTTAGATTTAATTAATTCTAGTAATCCTGATTGGAAGGATTTATACGAAGAATTTTTAAAGTAAATTTTTGGATACCGCGATCAAGTCGTGGGATGACACTGAATAACAATGCCTAACCACAACAATCATAAAAATTCATTCTATTTACTTTTACTATATTTATGGCCTGCGAATTTTTATATACGCCTGCGTATTGTTACTTCTCTTATTTGCCTAGTCATAGCTAAAGTAATAAATATTTTCGTTCCGATTGTTTATAAATATATAATAGACGGGCTGAATAAAAATTTTGCTCTTTCGGTTATTATAGGGATTATTCTTGCATATGGCGGAACTAAAATATTGGTACAAATATTTAGTGAGCTGCGAAATATCATTTTCTCAAAAGTAGGACATCAGGCGACTCGCTTAGTTGCTCTGAATGTCTTTAAGCACATGCATAATTTAAGTATGCGTTTTCATATTACCCGGAAAACAGGAGGCTTAAGTAGGTCAATAGAGCGTGGTACTACAGGTATTGAAGCAATATTACGTTATTCATTATTTAATATTTTTCCGACAAGTCTAGAGATAATCCTTGTAAGTGGAATGTTATGGTATGTTTACGGTATTTGGTTTTCTGTCACTATTTTAATAACGATGATAGTTTATGTTGTTTATACTTTCAAGATCAGTACTTGGCGAATTTCGTTCGTAAGAGAAGTAAATAAAAATGATAACACCGCTAATAATATTGCAATAGATAGTTTACTAAATTTTGAGACCGTTAAATATTTCGGTAATGAAGAATATGAGGCAGTAAGGTTTAATGAGGCCTTGCAAACTTATGAAGAATCTTCTACTAAAATCACTAACAGCCTATCGATTTTAAATATCGGGCAGGATGTTATAATATCTTTAGGGCTTGTTAGCCTTATGATACTTTTGGCAAATGCTATTAATCAGAATAAAATGACCGTCGGCGATTTCATAATGGTTAATACTTACTTGTTTCAGTTATCAATTCCGCTTTCAATACTTGGCTTTGCTTATAGAGAAATTAAAAACGC
This sequence comes from Rickettsia endosymbiont of Villa modesta, assembly GCF_964026485.1. Lineage (NCBI taxonomy): Bacteria > Pseudomonadati > Pseudomonadota > Alphaproteobacteria > Rickettsiales > Rickettsiaceae > Rickettsia > Rickettsia endosymbiont of Villa modesta. The sequence continues at coordinate 323,424 of NZ_OZ032157.1, forward strand.
CCTAGTTAGTATGGAAGATATGTTTAAACTACTCGACATACCGGCAGAAGTAGAGGATGCCGTGGATGCTAAGAAGCTTATTATATCAAAAGGTGAGGTTAGTTTTGAGAATGTTAGCTTTGCTTATAATCAGGAACGTCCGATTTTGCATAATATAAGTTTTACGATTAAGAGCGGTAAAACTTTAGCGGTGGTAGGTAGTAGCGGGGCAGGGAAATCAACTATATCACGTTTGCTGTTCAGATTTTACGATATTAATAGCGGTAGCATTACTATAGATAATCAAAATATACGAGAAGTTACTCAAGGCTCGCTACGTAAATCTATCGGGATTGTTCCGCAAGATACCGTACTATTTAACGATACGATATATTACAACATCGCATACGGTAATAACGCAGCAAGCTATGACGAAGTTATAGCAGCCTCAAAAAATGCTCATATTCATGAGTTTATTAGCACCCTGCCCGAAGGGTATGAAACCCAGGTAGGCGAGAGAGGCTTAAAACTTTCGGGGGGTGAAAAACAGCGTATAGCGATTGCAAGAACGTTACTCAAAAATCCGTCAATATATGTTTTTGATGAGGCAACAAGTTCGCTTGATACTAAAACCGAAAAGCTAATTCAAGCAAGCCTTAAAGAGATCTCGGCACGCCATACTACCCTTATCATTGCCCATAGACTATCAACTATTATCGATGCAGACGAGATTATCGTTTTAGATAACGGCTATATAGTAGAACGAGGCAACCATAAAACCTTGCTACAGCACAAAGGCTATTACGCAGAACTCTGGTATAAACAGCAGGAAGAGGAGCATTCTTAAAATTTATCATTATCTGTCATCCCGTGGCTTGACCACGGGATCCAGTTAAAAATACTAGATTTCTGCTTTCGCAGGAATGACATACGCATCCACGCAGGCAAGGTCTCGCAGGAATGACATCGGTAGCTTAAAACAATGCCACGATTATAAATACAAGCAATCCTTGAAAGAAATTTATTATGTCTCTATTATTAAATATAATTCATTAAATTAAATTTAAGGCTAAGTAATCGTGACTGATCAAAATTTTTCTAATTTAGTACCGGTAAATATCGAAGATGAGATGAAAGTATCTTATCTTGATTATGCTATGAGTGTTATAGTAAGTAGAGCTATACCGGATGTTCGGGACGGCTTAAAGCCGGTGCATCGCCGAATTATCTATTCCATGCATGAAGCCGGTAATCATGCCAGCAAACCTTATAGAAAATCTGCAAGAATAGTCGGTGACGTGATGGGTAAATACCATCCGCACGGTGACAGTGCTATTTACGACTCGTTAGTACGTATGGCACAAGATTTTTCCTTGCGTTTACCGCTTGTAGACGGGCAGGGTAATTTCGGCTCGATGGACGGTGATGCGGCAGCGGCAATGAGATATACCGAATCTCGAATGGCCAAAGTTTCGCATAAGCTTGTGGAGGATATCGATAAAGAGACTGTCAGCTTTAACCCTAATTACGATGGTTCTGAAGAAGAGCCTTCCGTACTTCCTGCAATGTTTCCCAATTTATTGGTTAACGGTAGCGGAGGTATTGCGGTTGGTATGGCAACTAATATCCCGCCTCATAATCTTGGTGAGGTTATCGATGCGTGTTGTTTATATATAGATAATAATGATATAGAAATATTAGATTTACTCGAAGTCGTTAAAGGACCGGATTTTCCTATAGGTTCAATGATTTTAGGCATTAGCGGTATTAGAACGGCATATCTTACTGGTAGAGGTAGTATCATTATGCGAGGTCGAGCCGAGATTGAGAATATCGGTAATAGCCGTCAAGCAATTATTATTACCGAAATACCGTATATGGTAAATAAATCAAGGCTTGTTGAAAAGATTGCTGAGATGGTTAAAGAGAAACGTATTGAGGGTATAAGTGATTTACGTGACGAATCGAATAAAAACGGTGTAAGGATTTTTATTGAGTTAAAGAAAGACGTAGTTGCGGAAGTAGTCTTAAATCAAATATACGCATGTACGCAGCTACAAACTAGCTTTGGTGTTATTATGCTTGCTCTTAAAGACGGGCTACCGAAAGTGATGAATTTGAAAGAAGTAATTGCAGCTTTCGTTAGTTTTAGGGAAGTGGTAATTACTAACCGTACTATATATTTGCTAAATAAAGCAAGAGATAGAGCTCATATTTTATTAGGGTTAACCATTGCCGTTAGTAATATCGATGAAATAATACGTATTATCAAAGCTTCAAATGATCCAAATGCAGCCAAACAGGAATTAATGGCACGCAGCTGGGATGCGTTAAATATTCTACCGCTTGTGAAGCTAGTTGATGATAAAGCAATGTTAAATGAGCAAGGCAAATGTAGCTTTACTGAGGTGCAAGCTAAGGCAATCTTAGAAATGAGATTACAACGTCTAACCGCTATGGAAAAAAATAAGCTTGAAGAGGATTTAAAGAACCTCGCTACGGAAATTGCCGAGTACCTTAATATACTTAGCTCTCGCACAAGGTTACTTGAGATTTTAAAGGAAGAGCTAATTAAAGTTAAAGAAGAATTTGCGACTCCTCGTCTTACTTCAATTGAATTCGGCGAATTTGATCAAGATATAGAAGATTTAATTCAGCGTGAAGAAATGGTAGTAACCGTAACGCTTGGTGGGTATATTAAGCGTGTACCTCTAAGTAGCTATCGTTCGCAAAAACGCGGCGGTAAAGGAAGATCAGGGCTTTCAATGCGTGATGAAGATATTACCACGCAAGTTTTTGTCGGTAGTACTCATACGCCAATGTTGTTCTTCTCAAATATCGGTCAGGTTTATAGTTTAAAACTATATAAATTACCTTTAAGTAATCCGCAAGGTAAAGGAAGACCAATGGTTAATATATTACCGTTGAAAGAAAATGAGCATATTACGAATATTATACCGCTACCTGAAAATCAGGATGAGTGGGATAATTTAAATATTATGTTTGCAACTGCTAAGGGTCACATCAGAAGAAGCGATTTATTAGATTTCAAAAAGATTCAGTCGAACGGTAAAATTGCTATTAGGCTTGATGAGGACGATAAATTAATAGACGTAAAACCATGTAAAGAAGACGAGCATATTTTACTTGCCACCAAAGCCGGTAAAGCTTTAAGATTCCCTGTTGAATCGCTGCGTGTTATTAAGAGCCGTACTTCCGACGGGGTGCGAGGTATGAAGCTTGCTAAAGAGGATTCCGTAATTTCTATGACTGTGCTTAAAGGCATTAGCAGTACAAAAGAGGATAGAGATGCTTATTTAACAGTGCCATGGGAAAAAAGGCTTGAGATTGCTAAAGGTGAGGAGTTTAACCTCAAAGAGTTAGGTGTAACTTTGACTGCAGATTCTATTTTAGAAATGGCAAATTCCGAAGAATTTATCTTGACGGTTACAGAGAACGGTTTCGGTAAAAGAAGCTCGGCTTATGGTTATAGAATTACTGACCGTGGCGGCAGCGGTATAATCAATATGGATATTAACGACAAAACCGGTTTAGTCGTCGGTGTTATGCCGGTTAAAATGGATGATGAGCTAATGCTGATCACCAATAGCGGTAAGTTAATTCGCTGTAAACTTGAGTCAGTGCGTATTACGGGACGTAACACTAGCGGCGTAATCCTATTTAAGTTAGATGACGGTGAAAAAGTCGTATCTGTCTCTTTAATTGCTGAAACTTCTGAAAACGAAGAAGGAAGAAGATAGTGAGTTAGAGAAAGAGGGTTTAGAGCAATCTGAAGAGGTGTAGCGGTTGTTACGAAGATAGGTAAATGCTCGTTTATTGGCGTTGTTGCATAGCTCGTTTATGTCATTCCCGCGTGGACCGGTAAAACCCACTGTGTCACCCCGTGGCTTGACCACGGGGTCCATAAAAACAATAAATATAATAATTTTGACTGGATCCCGTGGTCAAGCCACGGGATGACACTCGAAAAATTGTTTCATCAAATTACTTTGTGATTTTCCTCGCAATGACGTGAATTTATTAACTACTCTGCTTTTAGTTAGCAATACCTCCCAAAGAACTTCTAGAAAAGTATTGCAACACTAATTTTTCTCTCTACAATAACTGTATATTGCATTTATGAATATGCAAATATTAACTTTCCAGTCTTTCTTTACTACTACAACCGGTTCAAGCCGGTAACAATATCTCTATATCTTTCTTTTAATTATATCCACCCCTTTAAATTAACTAATTATTATTAGGTAAGTTTTATGTTTCGTAAAATGCCACTTATTTTAATGGCTATTATCATAGCTATCATATTATTCAACCCACTAAAGAGTTTAGAAGTAAAAAGGTTATTATATTCAATAAGTCTATTTATTAAATCTATAATTGGATTATTTCTTCCTTTAATTATTTTTGGCTTACTTTTTAAATCTGTTGTAATGCTAGCCAAAGATGCAACACTATAGTTTTCTTAATATTATTACTAGTATGTGGGTCTAATTTTTGTTCTACTTTCATAAGTCATTATGTAGGTATATACTTCTTTAACTTGAAAAGTTGGAAAATGAATATTTAGATGAGCGAATAATCAATGTTCTTATGGATAATTAATATCTAATACTACCAATTTTTCAGGTAAAAGAAGTATATATATACTTCTTCAACATGAAGAGTTGTTAAAATGATTAGGCACAATGGTTTGAAAATTGTCATTTACCAATGAAGAAATTTTATTTTTATATTTTTCAATATTTTCAAAAAATATTCGTATAGAATCAGTAAATGTCTCAAAATTCGCATAAAATTTATTGTTACTTACAACAGAATGCATAAATTTCCACAGTCGTTCAATTGGATTCAAATTAGGACTATATGCTGGCAAAAATAGTAACTCTATTTTACTGTATTGTAGATATTCTTTTACCTTTTTTGACCTATGATATCCAGCATTATCGCATATCAAATAAATCTTACTTTTATCTTGATTATTTGCTTCTAATTTCTTTAAAAATTCAATAATATAATCACCATTAACCTTAGGATTGTCAGTTGTTACTACCTCTAAATCCTTAAGATTAATAGCACCAATAATATGTTTACGCTTCCAACCACTGAAACTTGGTAATGTTTTAACTACATTCTTTCTAATCCAACCAAATCTTGCTCGAGTTTGGTATTGAGGATGAACACTATCCATAAAATAAATAGACTCATCTTTAGCTAAATTATTTTTTAGCAAACTATATTGCAGCTTAAATTCCTCTTGCTTAGCTAAATCTATTTTTCCAGGCATTAACTTAGGTTTCTGATAACTAAAACCAAGTCTGTGTAACAGCTTGATTACCCCAGCTAATGTATAGATTACTCCATATTGACGTTCTATGAACAAACCTATATCTCTAGCATACACATAATTATTATTTTCTAGATGAACTATTAACTCTGCTTCCTCCTGTCTAGTAAGTTTACTATCACTACCGCCATTTCCAGGCTTAAGCTTCTGAGCATTATGATAATCTATTAAATGTTTTCTTATCCCTCCCCATCACTCAGTAATAACACTTTCGATATCTCATCAATACTATAGCTATCATCATACATGAAAACAGCTTTGATTCTATCACAAATCCTCTTATCCCTTTCGCTTCTATGGTAAAGCTTTAATTCTTCTTTTTCTATTGATGTTAATTTTCTATAAATCCATTCTTACTTAATAACACTTGCTGACTTCTTTGACAATTTTTCATTTACTAGAGGTATATATAAGGTGCTATTTGTTTATCAAATCCTAGTGATATTATAATTTGCATACTAGCATCATAAGCAAAAATGCTTGAAATAATTCCTGTCATTATCCAAAATAGCCCTAAGACAATTTTTATCACAGGTTTTAGAAAATAAAGCCTAGCATGCCATATGGATTGTACGGTTAAAGGTTCGGTTGCAAGACCTTGTTGCAAGTTTCTAGGGATTATAGAAGTAAAATCGATAAAATCTTTTTTATCAGCAATATTAGGTTGAAGTAACATAATACGCAGTAGAATTAATAGGTCCTATTTTTAGAAAATCCCCTAATTTAGCTGCTATTTTAATGAATATTAGAGGAATTTTAATTAGTTTTCCAGGATTAACTCCAAGCCATCTTCTAAATCCAAGTAAGATATCCTTCATGGTAACTATGTCTGGTCCAACTATTTTTAATAATTTGTGGATTTTTCCTTCCCTTTCTATACAGTGAATAATTACTTTCGTTAAATCATCAATATGAATAGGTTGAAATTATTGTAAACCATCGCCTATTAAAGGAATAAAATACGGTAATGTTGCAAGAGCCCTAAATAGTGAGGTACCACCGTAACAACCGCTTGCGTAAACAAGAGATGGCTGTAAAATCACCCAATCTATATTTTCTAATTTTTGTAAATATGCTTCAGTTGCTTTTTTAGTTAAAGCATAAGCAGTGTTTTTTTCATCATCTATTCCAAGAGCTGAAATATGAATAATTCTTTTTACGTTAGTAAGGGTGCAAGCCTTAAATAGAGCCTTTGGACCATTGACATGAACATTTTCAATATTATTAGCATGACTAGACATTAATACACCTGATACATTAATAACTATATCTATGTTATTTAATCTATTTATCCAGCTTTGTGGGGTTAGGTCTATATTAAAATCACAATATATCACTTCTGCAGTAGGGAATTTTTTCCTGGTAGATTCAACATCTCTAACACAGCATATTACTTCATAATTATTCTTTAATAATTCAGCTGTAATATATGATCCAATAAAGCCGTTAGCTCCTGTTACTAGTATTCTCATTATAATATAAACGATTTAGATATTAGACTTCTTGCATAACCTCCTTCTAAAGGTAATTTGTACGTCAATCCGGTACTCGCATCCTCACGTACTAGTATGTACGCTGCGGTTCTGTGTTCCGTGTTTCCTTCAAATTCCTCTTTATAAGATAGGTTATGCAAGAAGTCTATTGATATTTTTTATATCATTAATCAAATTCTGTTGCAAATAGAAGATAAAAAAGGATATGTTATGTCCACAACTATTGTTTTTTGGTTAAAAACTTTTATACCCCAATACTCTTCTCTCTTATCATAAACCGGCGTTGCCCGTGTGTGATTTTAATGTTATCTCATAATAAAATAATTAAAGATTATAAATAATTACATATAAAAGATTTGAATAAATATTAAGAGGTTTTTATATTTTGGGAGCGTTGAGATATGAAGAGTAAAAACGCGAATTTAGGATAAGGAAGAAGGGAAGCATGGAATAAGAATAAAGTATTTACAAGTTAAGAGTGTTGGGTTACTGAAGTTTTTCAACAAAAAAACAAGAACCCAACAATGAAAAAATGTATCACAACTTTATTTTAGATACTAGACAATTTTTGTGAAATATATGAAGAATGGGAGAAGCAAAAATTAATACCAACAGATAGAAAACGCCGGAGAGAAGGGAATTTAAGCCTTTCAGAGCTTTTAACTATCGTATTATATTTTTATATATCGCCGTGCAAAGATTTTGAGAATTATTATTTATATCACTTATCATATAAATATAGAGGTTATTTTAAATTACCAAGTTATAGTCGAATAATACAATTATGGTCAAGATTAATTCTACCGCTTGGTTATAATGTTGCAACTATTTAGAGGAGAGGAAACAGGAAGTTATTGCATAGATTCAACTAAATTATCGATATGTCATACAAAACGTACAAATAGCAATAAAGTATTTAGTGGTATACTTCTTTTACCTGAAGAATTGGTAGTATTAGATATTAATTATCCATAAGAACATTGATTATTCGCTCATCTAAATATTCATTTTCCAACTTTTCAAGTTAAAGAAGTATATATAGTGTAACTCAGAAAGCTTAGATTAGGTTTCTCAAAATACTCTAGGTTCTTGCGTGCGGAAAATTAAATTATTTGTATTTTTAGATATTTTTAAGCGGAAATTAATAAGAACGCAAGAACCTAATATCTCTTTTTCTTTTAAAGTAATTGTTGAATTATCTATATTTGATAAATTAGATATGTGTGTTCCTAGAATTGTTATTTTTTGTGAAGAATTAGTTAATTTTTGAACTGGAACTCAAATATTAATTAGATAATTGATTTAAAAGAGAAAAAGCATATAATCTTTGTGTAGGAAATTATATATTGAGTAATAAATTATGATGTGGTTATTAATTGCGATTGGTTTAACCGTTTCGGTTCTTATTATAGGGGTAGTGTCGATGGCTATCGGAGGAAAGTTTGATAAGAAATTTAGTTCAAAGTTAATGACTTTAAGAGTTTTTTTTCAGGCAGTTGCTATATTGTTATTGATTATAATATATTTTTATAAAGTTAATTTATAAATGCCTGAAAATAACTCAAAAGCTACTTAATCGATTTCTCTAATTTCTTCGCGTAATTCTTCCCATTTGTCTAAAATTTCTTCTAATGTAACTTCTTCGACTTTTTTCTCTTCATCTTCAAAGTCCTTTAAATCTCTAATCAGTTTCTCTAGCTTTAATAATGAAAATTTTTTTTCATTATACTGATCGCTACAATGTTCTTCGAGTTGTTCGGCAATTTCTTCAATATCACCCCAATGCATTGCTATTCCTCCTTAATTTTATGCAAGCCTTATTTATTAACATGTTATCTGATATTTGCTATTATTTTTTACTAAATATTATTAATTCGACAAATTATTGCAAATAGGTGAGTTTATTATGCAACTATTGCCGGAATTAGGCAGGTGTGATTTCTTTACATTTTGGTGGTTTTATGGTATATTAAAATAAAATATTAAGATTTAATTATGTCAATATTACCGATAGTAACGGCACCTGATGCAAGATTAAAGCAGAAATCTCAGCCGGTTTTAGAGTTTACAGATCAAACACGAAAATTTATGGATGATATGCTTAAAACTATGTACCATGAAGACGGTGCAGGGCTTGCAGCAGTACAAGTAGGGGTATTGAAACGTATTTTAGTAATTGATATGAAAGATCATGATCCGGTAGAAAGACCAAAGGATTTTTATCCGCTTTTTATAGTGAATCCTGAAATAATAGAAAAATCAGAAGAGCTAATTACAGCTAATGAAGGTTGTATCTCAGTACCGGAGCAACGTATTGAGGTGGCAAGACCGGAATCTATAAAGATTAGGTATTTAGACTATCATGGTAAATCACAAGAGCTTAAAGCAAATGATTGGCTTGCAAGAGTTATCCAGCATGAGTATGATCATTTAGAAGGTAAGCTTATGATTGATTATTTAAGTAATTTAAAACGAGATGTAGTACTTCGTAAGCTTAAGAAACTTAAAAATAATATAGTGTGAAAGTAATCTTTATGGGAACGCCTGAATTTGCTGTTCCTGCTCTTAAAAAACTTATAACTCATCACGAAGTTAAAGCTGTTTTTACACAGCAACCTAAAGCTAAGGGTAGAGGACTTAACTTAGCTAAATCTCCAATACATCAATTAGCATTTGAGCATCAAATTCCTGTTTATACTCCTTCTACTCTTCGTAATGATGAAATAATAAATCTAATTAATAAAGTTAATGCTGATATTATAGTTGTTATTGCATATGGTTTTATTGTGCCTAAAGCTATATTAGAAGCTAAAAAATACGGCTGTCTTAATATCCATCCATCCGATTTGCCTCGTCACAGAGGAGCGGCTCCTCTGCAGCGTACTATTATAGAGGGTGATCGGAAAAGTAGCGTATGTATTATGCGTATGGATACAGGGCTTGATACAGGTGATATATTGATGAAAGAAGATTTTGATTTAGAAGAAAGGACAACATTGGAAGAATTGCACAATAAATGTGCTAATTTAGGATCTGAATTACTAATAAAAACACTTGCAAATATCGATGATATAGTACCGATAAAACAGTCAAGTGATGGCGTTACGTATGCTCATAAATTAACTAAAGAAGCAGGAAAAATTAATTGGCATGAATCCGCATATAAAATAGATTGTAAAATAAGAGGAATGAATCCCTGGCCCGGAGCATATTTTAGTTATAATGATAAAATAATTAAAATCCTTGAAGCAGAATATTTAAATGCGGAGCATCACTTTACTTCCGGCACCGTTATTAGCGATAAGCTGGAAATAGCTTGTGGAAGCGGTATATTACGAGTGAAAAAACTTCAGCAAGAGAGTAAAAAAGCTTTGAATATAGAAGAATTTTTACGTGGTACAAATATTTTAAAAGATACAATATTAAAATAAGAGTATTAATTATGGGTAAAGATAAAAAAGAAGTTAGGTTTAATGATGATTTAGACATTAAGGAGTTTATCTTAAAGCTTGAAAAGAATAGTGATATTTATTCTATAAAAAGGAAAGTAATTAATATAGTAGATGATGAAGTAGAGAATCAAACTAAGCTACTTACGGAAACTCAATTTCTTGTGAAAAAAACTCCACACGGTAAAACATCTCAATATGAAATTAGCGGCTTTATTAACAAAGCTGGCGAACATATAAACGATCCAAAGCAAATAAAAGAAATTTCAAAATTATATGCTCATGCCGAATTTGCTGATTTACAGAAAAATATTTTAGGTAAATTTGATAAGAACGGTAATTTAAGTATAACTAAAGATTTTAAAATTGATGAAAATCTAGTCTTTAGAAAAGACGGTAAATCATGTTTTACAAAAAGGCAGATTCTTTTTTGAAGATTTAGGCGGTAAGGTAGATACAAAATTAGGGACTGCAAGTCTAAACAAAAAGCCGACAAAGCCTACTTTAAAAAGAGGTTAAAATAACTTTAAACCCCCTCGTAAGAAATAAAATTAAAATTATTTGAAATTAGTGTTTGACAAGCTTTAAGAATATAGATATAAGATCATCACACAAAGTTTGAAACGTAAAACTTTGTAGCTGTTTAAAAAGTTGATAAAGCTAAAAAACTAAATACACCGCGATAATAAAAATTTATATCGTGAGTAGATACTGAGAATAATTGTGAAATTAATTCTGTATGCATCGTGTAATCTCAAGTTAAAAGCGTAGGTAAATATAATAAGAGCATTTGGTGGATGCCTTGGCACTAGAAGGCGATGAAGGACGTAATACGCTGCGATAAGCTTCGGGGAGTTGCGAATAAACTTTGATCCGAAGGTTTCCGAATGGGGAAACCCACCTAATTTATTAGGTATTGTATAGTGAATACATAGCTATATGAGGCAAACCCAGCGAACTGAAATATCTAAGTAGCTGGAGGAAAAGACATCAACCGAGACTCCGTTAGTAGTGACGAGCGAACGCGGACCAGGCCAGTGGCTTCAAAAAAATAACTAAAACAACATGGAAAGGTTGACCATAGAGGGTGATAGTCCCGTATAGGTAAAAAGTTTGAAGTCCTTGAGTAAGGCGGGACACGTGAAATCCTGTTTGAACATAGGGGGACCACCCTCTAAGCCTAAGTACTCTCTAGTGACCGATAGTGAACAAGTACCGTGAGGGAAAGGTGAAAAGTACCCCGACAAGGGGAGTGAAATAGTATCTGAAGCCAAATGCTTACAAGCAGTCGGAGCAAGCGTATTTATATGTCTTGTGACGGCGTACCTTTTGTATAATGGGTCAGCGACTTAGTTTATCTAGCAAGCTTAAGCCGTTAGGTGTAGGCGTAGCGAAAGCGAGTCTGAATAGGGCGTTTAGTTAGATGAATTAGACCCGAAACCGGGTGATCTAGCCATGGCCAGGTTGAAAGCGGAGTAAAATCTGCTGAAGGACCGAACCCACTACTGTTGAAAAAGTAGGGGATGAGCTGTGGTTAGGGGTGAAAGGCCAATCAAACTCGGATATAGCTGGTTCTCCGCGAAATCTATTTAGGTAGAGCGTTATAGCGATTACCGTCGAAGGTAGAGCACTGAATGAGCTAGGGGGTCCCACAGACTTACCAAACTCAATCAAACTCCGAATGTCGACGAGTACAGTATAGCAGACAGACTATGGGTGCTAAGGTCCATAGTCGAGAGGGAAAAAGCCCAGACCGCCATCTAAGGTCCCTAAATCATGACTAAGTGTTAAAGGATGTGAGAAGACCAAAACAACTAGGATGTTGGCTTAGAAGCAGCCATCATTTAAAGAAAGCGTAATAGCTCACTAGTCTAAATAAGTTTTCTTGCGCCAACAATGTAACGGGGCTCAAGTCATGTACCGAAGATGCGGATTTATGCATTTGGCATAAATGGTAGCGGAGCGTTCCGTAAGCCTGTGAAGGTGAATCGTAAGGTTTGCTGGAGGTATCGGAAGTGAGAATGCTGACATAAGTAGCGATAAAGAATGTGAGAAACATTCTCACCGGAAGTCCAAGGGTTCTTGCGTAAAGTTAATCTGCGCAAGGTTAGTCGGCCCCTAAGATGAGGCTGAAAGGCGTAATCGATGGGAATCAGGTTAATATTCCTGAACCTGAAGGATGTGACGAAAATAGTAAATTGTACAGTCTTATTGGATTGATTGTGCAGTGAATATTTTCCAGGAAATAACACCTTCATTATAGACCGTACCCGAAACCGACACAGGTGGACAGGTAGAGTATACCAAGGTGCTTGAGAGAACGATGCTGAAGGAACTAGGCAAATTGCATCTGTAACTTCGGAAGAAAGATGACCTGTATATGGGCAACCATGTGCAGGTGGCACAAGCTAGGGGGTAGCGACTGTTTATTAAAAACACAGGGCTCTGCAAAGTCAATAGACGACGTATAGGGTCTGACGCCTGCCCAGTGCTGGAAGATTAAAAGGAGGGGTGCAAGCTCTGAATTGAAGTCCCAGTGAACGGCGGCCGTAACTATGACGGTCCTAAGGTAGCGAAATTCCTTGTCGGGTAAGTTCCGACCCGCACGAATGGCGTAACGATTTCCCCACTGTCTCCAGTATCGACTCAGCGAAATTGAATTCTCCGTGAAGATGCGGAGTTCCCGCGGTCAGACGGAAAGACCCCGTGAACCTTTACTATAGCTTTGCACTGGTGTTAAGAATCAGATGTGCAGGATAGGTGGGAGACTACGAAGCGAAGGCGTCAGCCTTTGTGGAGTCACCCTTGAGATACCACCCTTTTAGTTCTTGACATCTAACCGAGATCCTTGAATCAGGATCCGAGACAATGCATGGTGGGTAGTTTGACTGGGGCGGTCGCCTCCCAAAGAGTAACGGAGGCGCACGATGGTTAGCTCAGGTTGGTCGGAAATCAACTTTTAGAGTGCAATGGCATAAGCTAGCCTGACTGCGAGTCTGACAAGACGAGCAGAGACGAAAGTCGGTCATAGTGATCCGGTGGTCCCGAGTGGAAGGGCCATCGCTCAACGAATAAAAGGTACTCCGGGGATAACAGGCTGATGATTTCCAAGCGTCCATAGCGACGAAATCGTTTGGCACCTCGATGTCGGCTCATCACATCCTGGGGCTGGAGAAGGTCCCAAGGGTTCGGCTGTTCGCCGATTAAAGTGGTACGTGAGCTGGGTTTAGAACGTCGTGAGACAGTTCGGTCCCTATCTGCCGTGGGTGTAGGAAGTTTGAGAGGATCTGCCTTTAGTACGAGAGGACCGAGGTGGACGTACCCCTGGTGGACCAGTTGTCGTGCCAACGGCACAGCTGGGTAGCTAAGTACGGAAGGGATAACCGCTGAATGCATCTAAGCAGGAAACCCACCTCAAAACTAGACTTCCCCATTAGAGCCGTGGAAGACCACCACGTTGATAGGTCAGGTGTGGAAGCACAGTAATGTGTGTAGCTAACTGATACTAATAGCTCGATTGATTTACTTTGCTGTGAGATTACATATGCATATAGTGTTAATTCTATAAAAATGTAGTATCAACTCACAAAGTTATCAGGTTAAATTAGCTTTATCAATGAATAAAAATGTTATTGCACAGCTAATAATGTCGTACCGTGGTCCCGCCACGGTATCTAGAAAAATTTTTAATATTTAGATTCCTGCTTCCGCAGGAATGACAAATTTAGTCATGCAACAACATTAACAGCAAACTATAATACAAATCTATCTTTTTGAAAGTTTGTATTGCTAGCTTGGTGGTTATAGCATGAGTGAAACACACGATCCCATCCCGAACTCGAACGTGAAACCTCATAGTGCTAATGGTACTATGTCATAAGGCATGGGAGAGTAAGTCGCTGCCAAGCTAGCAATGCAAATTTTTAATTATCTTTTTTTCTCTTTATGAGATATTTTACATTCATAATTCTTATCCTCTTCTATATTAGTAATGCTTATGCATTAAAGAATAAACATCAACTTATTTCCATAGAATCGCTAAAATCTAACATAGAAATTAAAAAGTTATTTAAAGAAAAAAATACAGAGCAATTTATTTTAGAGTTACCAAATGGCACAGTAATTAATGAAGGTGGAATTTTAACTCAAGAAGGTTATATTCTACAAGATACTCAAACAAGCTTAGGTGATCAACATCGTTTATTAAATAAGAAACGAGATATTAATACAGAAAATCCTTTATATTTTAATGGAAAATTAGCAGTAATTTCATCTTCTGGTTCTGAAAATTGGTATCATTGGCTGCTACAAATTTTGCCTAGATTAATTATATACCTCTAGTAAATGAAAAATTGTCAAAGAAGTCAGCAGGTGTTATTAAGTAAGAATGGATTTATAGAAAATTAACATCAGTAGAAAAAGAAGAATTAAAGCTTTACCATAGAAGCGAAAGGGATAAGAGGATTTGCGATAGAATCAAAGCTGTTCGCATGTATGATGATAGCTATAGTATTGATGAGATATCGAAAGTGTTATTACTGAGTGATGAAGGGATAAGAAAACATTTAATAGATTATCATAATGCTCAGAAGCTTAAGCCTGGAAATGGCGGTAGTGATAGTAAACTTACTAGACAGGAGGAAGCAGAGTTAATAGTTCATCTAGAAAATAATAATTATATGTATGCTAGAGATATAGGTTTGTTCATAGAACGTCAATATGGAGTAATCTATACATTAGCTGGGGTAATCAAGCTATTACACAGACTTGGTTTTAGTTATCAGAAACCTAAGTTAATTCCTGGAAAAATAGATTTAGCTAAGCAAGAGGAATTTAAGCTGCAATATAGTTTGCTAAAAAATAATTTAGCTAAAGATGAGTCTATTTATTTTATGGATAGTGTTCATCCTCAATACCAAACTCGAGCAAGATTTGGTTGGATTAGAAAGAATGTAGTTAAAACATTACCAAGTTTCAGTGGTTGGAAGCGTAAACATATTATTGGTGCTATTAATCTTAAGGATTTAGAGGTAGTAACAACTGACAATCCTAAGGTTAATGGTGATTATATTATTGAATTTTTAAAGAAATTAGAAGCAAATAATCAAGATAAAAGTAAGATTTATTTGATATGCGATAATGCTGGATATCATAGGTCAAAAAAGGTAAAAGAATATCTACAATACAGTAAAATAGAGTTACTATTTTTGCCAGCATATAGTCCTAATTTGAATCCAATTGAACGACTGTGGAAATTTATGCATTCTGTTGTAAGTAACAATAAATTTTATGCGAATTTTGAGACATTTACTGATTCTATACGAATATTTTTTGAAAATATTGAAAAATATAAAAATAAAATTTCTTCATTGGTAAATGACAATTTTCAAACCATTGTGCCTAATCATTTT
Source organism: Rickettsia endosymbiont of Villa modesta (assembly GCF_964026485.1). Lineage (NCBI taxonomy): Bacteria > Pseudomonadati > Pseudomonadota > Alphaproteobacteria > Rickettsiales > Rickettsiaceae > Rickettsia > Rickettsia endosymbiont of Villa modesta. The sequence continues at coordinate 339,121 of NZ_OZ032157.1, forward strand.
AACAACTCTTCATGTTGAAGAAGTATATATCACAAGAATATAAAAGGTAGTTCTTAATATCTTTAGAGGATAAATTTTATAACTTAGATATTCAAGAATATACAGCCTAAAATATCACCGATTGAAATATAAAAATTATGTTGAATAACTTCAGCAGGACTATATCCAAAATCTTCGGTTAAAATATTTCCACAATAAAAATAACCGAAGTAATTCCATATAGGGTAGGCACATTTAATTAAAAAATAACATAAAATAGTTTTTAAATTTGTTTTTTCTTTTACAATATCATTATTTTCAATTTTTTTAGGGTCTAAGCTGGTTTTTTCTATAGCTAATTTTATACGTCTTTTAGCATCAATAAAATCAGGTGTTTCTTTAAGGGTCGTTCTTGCTATAGTACCGGTAATGGCAACAAATGCTCCAAATAAAAAAGCATAACGCCAATTAAGATTTGTTGAAGTTACAAGTGTTGCAACAGCAAGAGCTGCTATTGTTCCGAGTGTATACTTCTTCAACATGAAGAGTTGTTAAAATGATTAGGCACAATGGTTTGAAAATTGTCATTTACCAATGAAGAAATTTTATTTTTATATTTTTCAATATTTTCAAAAAATATTCGTATAGAATCAGTAAATGTCTCAAAATTCGCATAAAATTTATTGTTACTTACAACAGAATGCATAAATTTCCACAGTCGTTCAATTGGATTCAAATTAGGACTATATGCTGGCAAAAATAGTAACTCTATTTTACTGTATTGTAGATATTCTTTTACCTTTTTTGACCTATGATATCCAGCATTATCGCATATCAAATAAATCTTACTTTTATCTTGATTATTTGCTTCTAATTTCTTTAAAAATTCAATAATATAATCACCATTAACCTTAGGATTGTCAGTTGTTACTACCTCTAAATCCTTAAGATTAATAGCACCAATAATATGTTTGCGCTTCCAACCACTGAAACTTGGTAATGTTTTAACTACATTCTTTCTAATCCAACCAAATTTTGCTCGAGTTTGGTATTGAGGATGAACACTATCCATAAAATAAATAGACTCATCTTTAGCTAAATTATTTTTTAGCAAACTATATTGCAGCTCAAATTCCTCTTGCTTAGCTAAATCTATTTTTCCAGGCATTAACTTAGGTTTCTGATAACTAAAACCAAGTCTGTGTAACAGCTTGATTACCCCAGCTAATGTATAGATTACTCCATATTGACGTTCTATGAACAAACCTATATCTCTAGCATACACATAATTATTATTTTCTAGATGAACTATTAACTCTGCTTCCTCCTGTCTAGTAAGTTTACTATCACTACCGCCATTTCCAGGCTTAAGCTTCTGAGCATTATGATAATCTATTAAATGTTTTCTTATCCCTTCATCACTCAGTAATAACACTTTCGATATCTCATCAATACTATAGCTATCATCATACATGAGAACAGCTTTGATTCTATCGCAAATCCTCTTATCCCTTTCGCTTCTATGGTAAAGCTTTAATTCTTCTTTTTCTACTGATGTTAATTTTCTATAAATCCATTCTTACTTAATAACACTTGCTGACTTCTTTGACAATTTTTCATTTACTAGAGGTATACATGAAATCTATTTAATAAATAAGATTCGCTATTCATTTCATTTAGTCTTGAAATAGTGCGTTTGAATTCTGCGGCTCGTGCTGAACCTTGATATATTTTATTTGGGTTATCTTCTAGGCTTATAAATAAAAGTATTTTATAGAAATAGGCATTATCGATAAAGTTGATAAATCTAACGGCTGTATTTGTATCATTAGCATCGATAGTATGAACATTCCCCACTATAATAACGTTGAAATTTTGACAAATATTAACATAATCGATATAGCTTAAGTCTCTTGTAAATAATTCATTATAATCTGTTACTAGTATTCTTTTATGTACTTTTTGAAAGGATATTTCTCTACCTAGAACCTGTATATTTTGAGAAACGAGATTATTATCACTAATATCTGTGATAATTTTTTCAAGTTTGTTTTGGTTTTCTAAAGTTAAGGGATAAATTATCCTTGCCCCTTTAACTCCTAATGCTTTATCAAATCGATAATCATGGTGATTATCTAGATATTTAACGTAAAATGTATTATTGATTATCTTTATAAAAGGTAAGAAAGATTCTCGTTGTAATCCGTCTTTGTAAAGATTATTGGGACTCGTGTTAGAGGTTATAAAAATAAAAATATTTTGCTTTATTAATTCATTAAATAATCTGCCTATTATCATTGCATCGGTAATGTCTTTAATTTCAAACTCATCTATACATAACAGTTTAGTTTGTTTAGCATAGTTTTTAGCAATTTTAGGGATGATATCTTTCTGATTTTCTGTTTGTAATTTATGCATAGATTTATGAATTTCCTGCATAAAGTTCTGATAATGGATAATGATTTTAGGTATGCGTATCTCTTCAAAAAAAGAATTCATGAGCATAGTTTTACCGCTGCCCACCGGACCGTATAAATAAATTCCGCTTTTTAAATTGTTTTGATTAAAGAATTTGAATAAACTTTTAGGCTTATTAAGTTCTGCTGCTAGTTGTTTTAATTCTTCTAGTAAAGCAGATTGTTTTGTATCTAGTATTAATGAAGTAGAGAATTTTATCATCCAAAATATTTTTTCTCTAGTTTGTTATATGTTTTTTCTAAAATCGGCAGATATAACTTTATATTCTCAAAAACTTGTTTTGCATCCTCATATTTATAAACATGAGAAGTATTATTGCGGTCATCACGCATTCCAAGCCACATTTTTTCATCATCGATAAGACTAAACTGAAAAGCTTTACTTAGGACATCTTTTGGAGTATTACTCTAGTAATATCGCATCTAATTTATCAGTCTTTGCAAAATGGTTACTAGCTTTAGCAAAAGCATATACCTTATTTGGGTGTGTTCTATGTACCACAATATCCCACTCTTGAAGCTTCTTCATTACAAGACGCTCATAACCTTCCGTCGATTCTAATACACAAAGCTTAATTTTATTAGAAGCAATAACTGATTTTATAAAATCAGTTATTGCTTCATCTGTATTTTTAATTTTATAATGTTTTTTATTCATAGATATATCTAATGTTGCTTTTGATACATCTATACCTATAAATAACTTGTTTTCTTCTGTCATTTCTGATACCTTGTTAACGTTGTTCAAAGTGCGATTACAGGATTGTAAATTCGATCTCTTCAGGACCATCCTACCGTTCGTACTACAACACTTTGTAGATTATGAGGTGTGTACCTAGATTCCTTCGATCTTTTATGATCCATCCAGTTAAACGGTATCACTCCTTATTTTCTACTCTATACTCTTTTCAATACTTGCTTCAAGATACAATCCAGCATAAAGCGAGCTTTTAATTTCAAAAGCTTGCTGTATTTATGCTTTTTTCTAGATTCCCGCCTACGCGGGAATGACATAGAAGAGCCATGCGACAACGCCCTTCGCTCTTGACGATTGTAATTATCATTTCCTATACAAAAGTGTTGCATCGCCATAGCTGAAAAAACGCATTTTTTCTTTTATAGCATATTTATATAATTCATGCATCTCTTTAAAGCTGGCAAAAGCACATATAAGCATAAATAAAGTAGATTTAGGGAAATGGAAATTAGTAAGCAGCATATCGGCCGTTTGAAATTTAAAGCCGGGAGTTATAAAAATATCAGTTTCAAAACTACCTGCTTTTACGATGCCGTTGTTGCAAGCACTCTCAAGAGTTCTAAGCGTGGTGGTGCCGACTGCGATAATACGCCTCCCTTCTTGCTTTACTTTGTTGATGATTTCAGCAGTTTCAGGAGTAATAGAGCAATATTCGGTATGCATTTTATGCTCATGAATATTTTCGGTTTTTATAGGTAAAAAAGTTCCTGCTCCCACATGTAAGGTTACAAAAGCGGTATGTACGCCTTTTGCTTTAAGCTTATCAAGTATATCCTTTGTAAAGTGCAACCCTGCCGTTGGTGCTGCAACCGAACCTTCTATTTGACTATAGATTGTTTGATAGCGTTCGTTGTCGTTTTTAGGGTTTGTCATACCGTGGCCCCGCCACGGTATCCAGTCATTATTTAAATATTTTTTGGACCCCGTGGTCAAGCCACGGGGTGACATAGTGGAAGCACTACGGGTATGACACAATGAATGTGAACGCCTAATATAAACCGGTAGCGGCATCTCACCGTATTTGTCCAAAAATTCAAATACCGAAATATTATCAAGTTCAAATTTTACTTTAATCTCACCCATTGCGGATTTCTCAGTAATAATTACCTTATGATTATCAAAATAAAACTCATCGCCTATATTAAGTTTTCGAGCCGGTTTAGCAAAAGCCGACCAACAATTATCAGATAATTTTTGATTCAAATTTATTGTAATATTCTTCCCTAAATGTAACTTTGCTTTTATCACTTTACTGTTATTAAAGACTAATAAATCACCTTCTTTTAAGTAATCTAATATGTTGTAGAATTTGGTTTTAATAGGCTTTGTCCCGGCAATTAGTAAATCCGAGTTATCACGTTCGCTAGCCGGATATTGTGCGATAAGGTCACTTGGTAAATCAAAGTCAAAGTCAGATAGTTTCATTATAGAATATTAGCAGTTAAAGAAGTGATTATAATAACATATTACGATATTTAATATAAGATTTTAGTTTAAAGGTTGAGACCGGTATTATGGCACGTAAGGTTTGCTTGCGTGGATCATTCACCTCTGTCATCCCGTGGCTTGACCACGGGATCCAGTTAAAAATACTAAAATTATTAGTATTTTTATTGTTTTCTGGATACCGTGGTCAAGCCACGGGATGACACCGAACGGATTTTTCGGTTCTCGCAATGACGGTAAGCCACACATCCTCACACTATCAACCCTTTAACTTGAGAGTTCCATAATTTTTGATATAGCTTACTATTTTTCAGTAATTCTGCGTGGCTACCGTCATCGATTATACTACCTTTTTCAAAAACTAAAATCCTATCCATATTGAGTAAAGTAGATAATCTGTGGGCAATGACTATCACGGTTTTATTTTGCATTAAATAATCCATTGACTCTTGAATCAGGCTTTCCGTTTCACTATCTAAACTACTTGTTGCTTCATCGAGAATTAAAATAGGAGCATTTTTTAAGATGGCTCTTGCTATAATGATTCTTTGACGCTGACCGCCGGATAAATTATTTCCTCGCTCTCCGCACATAGTATCGTAACCGTCCGGTAGATTATCGATAACATCATGAATATGTGCAGATTTTGCCGCTTCTATAACCTCCTCAAGAGTAGCTTCTTTTTTTCCATATCTGATATTATCCAAAATAGTACGATGAAAAAGCACCGGCTCTTGAGGTATAAGGCTAATGGCTTTTCTTAAAGAATCTTGAGTTACGTTTTTAATATTCTGATTATCTATTAAAATCATTCCTTCTTCTATATCATGTAACCTAGTCAGCAAACTAATAAAAGTGGTTTTCCCTGAACCGGAAAATCCAACTAGCCCTACTTTTTGTTTACTCGGTATTAATACCGATTTATTATAAAATAGATTGTTATTATGATGATAATTAAATGTAACATTTCTAAATTCGATAACCCCTTCTTTGATATCTAAAGGAGTGGCATTTTCAATATCCGTTATAATATGCGGTGCCATTAGGGATAAGCCTTGATTAAATGCCCCGATCTGCTCGAACATATCACCGATTTCTTGCGTTAAATCCCAAATATCGTCTGCTACATTTATACATAATGTTAGCACTAATACGCAATCACCTATGCTTATAGATAATTCGCTACGAAGTTTAGATAAATAATAGATCATTATAAAAATCATTATTGAACAAGAAGTCCCAAGAGCATAACGCAATTTGAACATAAAGAATTGCATAGTCTGCTCATCAGCCACGGCATTTTCTACCCTTGTTTCTATATGTTGACGTTCAAATTTATGGGCTGTAAACATTCTAACCGCATTAATGTTGCTAATTGCATCTACGATACTACCGGCAACAAAAGATTGGCTTCTAGCATAATTTAACGAGTATTTATTGATTTTATCCGAGAAAAGAACACTAATCCCTAAAAAAACCGTAATCCATAAAATAAATATCGTAGCAAAAACGTAATGTACGGAATATAAAGCAATTAATGCAAATACTATAATAGCTAGTTTACGAAGAATTTTTTCACCGAATATTGAAATAATCATCTCAAACGATCTTGCGGTTTCGGTAATACGATTGCTAATATGTCCGGCTAAATTATCCTGAAAGAATTTATGGCTATGATATTGAGTATAATTATAAAGTTCATTTAGTATTTTTCCTTTTATTACGGGCATAGTCTTTAGATACAAATAATCATATGAACGATATGCTATATTAATACTCTCCCACCAAAGAGCATAAAATACTGCCCAGTAAATCATGGAAGATAAAAGGTTATTTGCGTTCTCATCACTGAAAGATTCGATTAGATCAATGATTTTCTGAAGTAATATACTATCAATTGCCGGAATCATACCGAGTAAAATACAGATTACAGTCAATAAAGTAATTTTAACTTTATCGAATTTTAAAAAATAAATACCTAAGCTAAATGTTGATTTAGATAAAGTAGGGTATTTTATCACGATAATGTACCTCAATTTTAAAATAATATATTAATTCGTGTTATTTCAGAGCATATTTTAATTTAATTATTTTGCAAAAATATACCTAAAAATATTAAATCTATGGAAAAATAATAAACAAGCCTTGCTTCTTACCTTAAATAATGCTACAAAATTCAGAAAATAACTTCAAAATCATTAGAAATGCAAGAAAAGGAATTATCTAATAATTTTTTAGAAGAACAAGAAAAGTCTAAGGAAGACGATTCTCCGTTCTTTGATGTAAAATATATTTGTCAAGCAAGTTTATTAATTACGAATTCTATCCGAAAAGGGTATGATGTAACTCAATTGCCCAATGGTGATATTAATGTTACAGAAGTAAGAATAGTAAATGTTCATTATAATTGGAACTCCGAAAAAGGAAAATTTATTAAAACTAATCAGATAGAATTTAATAATAGCAAAGGTGGCTGATTAAATCAAATACTGTATACTCGTTTAATTTGAAAAATTGGCTGCGTCGTCCTATAAGTACTGTGGTGCTCACGTATTTAAGTATACGCTCCGCTCCTCGTCTTATGGACTCCTTGCTCTTTTCCAAATTAAACTTCGTCTACTTAATTCATTATACTTGGAGTATATTGTTATTGTCAAAAAGCTTATTATCTTAAAACAGCAGCTTAAATATGGAATTTGATCAAGTATTATTATCGAGGATTCAGTTTGCTTTTACCATAAGTTTTCATATAATATTTCCTGCTTTTACTATAGGGCTTGCAAGCTTTTTAGCGGTAATTGAAGGGTTATGGTTAAAAACAAAAAAGCCGGTTTATCAAGAAATATACAAATTTTGGGTGAAGATTTTTGCCGTTACTTTCGGTATGGGAGTAGTTTCGGGCGTTGTAATGTCTTATCAATTCGGTACTAATTGGTCGAATTTTTCAGATAAGGTTGGAAATGTCCTCGGTCCGCTTCTCGGTTTTGAAGTATTTACTGCCTTTTTCCTCGAATCTTCTTTTTTAGGTATAATGTTATTCGGCTTTAATAAAGTCAGTAAAAAAGTACATTTTATTTCTACGTTAATAGTTGCTGTTGGTACTGTAATCTCAGCTTTTTGGATACTTGCAGCTAGTAGTTGGATGCATACGCCTGCTGGTTTTGAACTGCGAGGCGATGGGTTCTTTTTCCCTTTAAATTGGCTAGAAATTATCTTTAACCCTTCTTTCCCATATCGCTTTTTCCATATGATTACGGCGGCTTATTTAACTACTTCTTTTGTTATCGGTGGTGTAGCTAGCTTTTATTTACTAAATAATCGTTATAAAGAGCATGCTAAAATTATGCTTTTTATGGCGGTGTTAATAGCGTTAGTCGTTGCACCTATTCAAATATTTATCGGTGATTTGCATGGTTTAAATACTCTTAAATATCAGCCGGTTAAAGTTTCGGCTATGGGGAAGGTATTTGGAATACGGAAAAAGGAGCAGCTTTTAATCTTATCGGCTTTCCTGACGGGGAAGAAGAAAAAACAAAATATGCTATAGAAATACCTTATGTTAGTAGTTTAATCTTAACGCATAGCTTAGACGGTGAAGTGAAAGGGTTAAAAGAATGGACAAAAGAAGAGCGTCCGCGGGCCGGTGCTAGTCGTATTTTTTAGCTTCCGTATTATGATAGGAATCGGTTTCTTAATGGTATTTACAGGTATTGCGGGGTTATATCTTTACTTGAAGAAAAGATTATATACTACGCACTGGTTTCAATATTGGTATATATTAATGTCACCTTCAGGTTTTATTGCAGTACTTGCCGGTTGGTTTGTAACCGAGGTAGGTAGACAGTAGACAACCTTATATAGTATATAATTTTTTAAAAACCGTAGATACGGTATCACCGGTACTCGGCAAATATGTATTTATTTCTCTAATTGCTTTTGTAGTAGTATATGTGATCATTTTTGGAGCGGGTATATATTATATAATGCATTTAATAAAGAAAGGTATAGAAGCGATAGATAATAAAGAAACGTACGGAGAGATCGGTTTGAATAACCCATTATTAGAAAAGTAAAATAGTTTTTACTTAAATAAATCAGAATGAGTGCCTGTGCGTTCAAAAATTATACATTCATTATCAATTTTATAGATTAGTAACCAATTGGGTTCTATGTGACATTCTCTTCGACCTATAAAATTTCCGATTAGTTGATGATTTCGATATTTGGTAGGTAAAGCTGTTTTATAAACTAATAATTCTATAAGCATTTTTAGTTTATTTAGGTCTTTGCCTCGCTTAATTACTAGTTTTATATCTTTTTCAAAAGATTTAGTATAGATAGATCTAAACACAACTTAAATACCAAGTTTTTTAAACATTTCCTTTGTGTTATTAGAGGCAATTAGTCCGATTTTATTATCAGTTGATTCAAATGTTTTTAGAGTAACGGCATTGGGAATTTTTATTGTAGTAGGCCATTTATGTTCGCGTGCTACGTACTTATATAGCATAGTAACCGCTTGTGTAGGAGTGATGCCAAGCTCATCAAGCACGTTTTCTGCTTCTTCTTTTAATTCCGGTTCAACTCGCGCTCTTATGAAAGCTGATTTAGTCATACAATTACTTGAAATTTAACAATGATTACTACTATATTAGTAGCACAAATGAGATACATTAGCAAGAATATTTGTAACCTTATCTAAAAGAACTCTACAAAAAGAAGAAAAAAATGTATATACTAATATCGTAAATGATATAATTTAAAGAAAAACCTAATGTTAAACTTTGCACCTTATATAGATTTACCGCTTATTTGGGGTGGTCTTATAGCTACCGCTATTTGTTTATATGTTTTATTAGACGGTTTTGATTTAGGAGTAGGAATCTTATTTCCGTTTGCCCCTACCGATGATTGCCGTCATAAAATGATCAATTCTATTGCTCCTTTTTGGGATGGTAACGAAACTTGGTTAGTACTTGGCGGCGGTGGTTTATTTGCAGCTTTCCCGTTGGCATATTCGCTATTAATGCCGGCTTTATATATTCCTATTATATTAATGTTACTGGGCCTAATATTTCGTGGTGTAGCTTTTGAATTCCGTTTTAAGGCTCATATAGGTCATCGTTATATTTGGGACTATGCTTTTCATTTCGGTTCTATGATTGCTGTTTTTTGTCAAGGTTTAATGCTTGGTACGTTTGTCCAAGGAATAGAGATAGAAGGACGAGAATTTGCAGGAGGGAGCTTTGATTTTCTTACTCCCTTCTCCGTTATGACGGGGATAGCATTAATATTCGGTTATGCACTCTTGGGTGCTACTTGGCTTATTCTGAAAACAGAAAAGAAAACACAAGATTGGGCTTATAAATCTGCTTTATATATTTTATTTTACGTTGCACTTTTTATGGGACTTGTAAGCTTATGGGTTCCTTTCTTAAATAACCACATAAATCATCGTTGGTTTAGTGTACCTAATATGTACTATTTATCGATTGTACCTATTGTAACTGCTTTAATATTTATTAAGTTAATTAAAGCCGTTAAGCAAAAAAAAGAAGTAAAGCCGTTTATTTATACGATCTTGTTATTTTTATTAGGATATTTAGGGCTTGCGATAAGTATATGGCCATATATCGTTCCTTATAAAGTTACGCTCGAAACCGCAGCAGCAGCACCGGAGTCACAGTCTTTACTGTTGATAGGGGCTGGGATATTCCTACCTGTCATACTTGGCTATACTTTCTATTGTTATTATATATTCCGTGGCAAATCATCTCATCATCCGATATATTAAAAAAATAACCTCTTGTCTAAAAGGGTGGCAATGGTTTATTATTCTATGGTTCAGCGGATTATTATCCACGCTACTTTTAACTTATGTAGTTAAGTTGGTGTTTAGGATGATAGGGTAAAATTATTGTTAGTACAGTGCAGTAATGTCATTCCTAGCTAAAAGAGGTCTTGTTGCATGGTTTGAGAAAAGTGTTCGATGTCATTCCTGCGAAAGCAGGAATCCAAAAAAAATATAAATACAGCAATTTTTTGAAATTAAAAGCTCGCTTTATGATGGATTCCTGCTTTCGCAGGAATGACATTAAATATATGTAATGACATTTAAAGTATAGATATATGGAAAAAATCTCAGCATTTATTATTACCAAAAATGAAGCTGCAAGAATAGCACGAGCTATAAATAGCGTAAAAAATATTGTCGATGAAGTTATAGTAGTCGATAGCGAAAGCACAGATGATACGGTTAATATAGCTGAAAAATTAGGAGCAAAGGTAATAGTAAAGCCGTGGCTTGGCTATGTAGGGCAGAAATCTTTTGCCGAAAGTCTTTGCGTAAATGATTGGATTCTTAATATTGATGCCGATGAGGAGTTGTCTAAAGAGTTACAAGACGAAATAGAGTATATTTTTGCCTCTCATAATCAAGATCGTTATTTGGCTTATCAAATAAAGCTGTTAATAATGCATCGTAATGACCAAAAGCCACGAATGTTTGCTCCGTTTAATAAATGTACTCGGTTGTATAATAAAAAATTTGCAAGTTTTGCAAATACCGTAAATAGTACTACTCATGATTCGGTGGTATTTAACAAAGATGTCGATTTTGCAGGTAAAATTTATCTATTAAATGAAACTGCTTATCATTATTCCGGTACTTCAGTTGAGCAGTTGGTAACTAAAGCAAATTTTTATTCTAGCGAGCAAGCAAAAGATTTAGTTAAGCAAGGAAAAAAGCTTTCAAATTTTCGTTTAACAACTGAAATTATATGGTGGTTTTTTAAAGCGTTTTTTATCAGACGCTATTTTGTATTCGGTTTTGACGGCTTTGTAGATTCAATGATTTTTGCCTTTGCAAGATTTCTAAGGCTTGCGAAGTTAAGAGAGTCATCGCTTAAATCAAAAAACGTCATTGTGAGCGACTATGGGCATTATTGCATGGATACTAAATCGTCATTGCGAGGAGCGAAGCTTTGCTGCAATCCAGAAAATAATAAAAAAAATTCTGATTTACAGAATTTTTAACTGGATTGCTTCGCCTTGATTGCTATGTAATTCTTCTTAGCTCAGACGGAAAACCGATCCACGTGAGCAACGCCTCCTCGCAAGGCATTGTTGCGTAGACTGGTAAAACCCACTGTGTCACCCCGTGGCTTGCTAACTAGGTCCATAAAAACAATAAAAAATACTAATAATTTTAGTATTTTTAACTGGAACCCGTGGTCAAGCCACGGGATGACAGAGGTGAAATTGATCCACGCAACAACACCTCCTCGCAATGACGATTTAGAAAGTAAAAAATAAATTATGAAAGAAAATTTTAACGTTAGTAAATTAAAAAACGGCTTGACAATTTTAACCTATAATATGCCTTATGTTAATTCGGTAGCAATAAATTTAATTGTTAAAGTCGGAAGCCGTTATGAAAATCCTGAAGAAGAGGGCATTTCTCATTTTCTTGAGCATATGGCTTTTAAAGGTACAACAACAAGAACGGCAAAACAAATAGCCGAAGAATTTGATGAAATAGGCGGTCATTTTAACGCTTATACAGGTCATGAAAAAACAATATATTATGCACGAGTATTATCCGAAAATTGTGATAAAGCACTTAATATACTTGGCGATATAATACAAAATTCTATCTTTGCTGAAGAAGAGATAGCAAAGGAATATCAGGTAATATTACAGGAAATAGCACATAGTCAAGATAATCCGGATGATTTGATATATGAGAAGTTTTATAGCAGTGTTTATAAGGATCAGCCGCTTGGTAAACCGATTCTTGGAACAAGCAAAACATTATCTAGTTTTACTAAAGAGCATTTTTTGAGTTTTATAGATAAACATTATAACGCTGGAAATTTGTATTTATCGGTTGCCGGTAATGTTGATCACGATAAAATAGTAAGTAGTGCAGAGCGATTGTTTTCCTCTTTAAAGCAAGGAGAAAAAAGTAATTTTCTTCCTGCAAAATATATAGGAGGTAATAGCTTTATCAATAAGGATTTAGAGCAGACTACTTTAATTCTTGGTTTTGAAGGAACGCCTTATATTAACTTAGAAAGGCTTTACCGAACCCAGTTACTTGCTATAATATTCGGAGGTGGTATGTCTTCACGTTTATTTCAGCATATTCGTGAAAAATTAGGTCTTGCATATGCAGTGGGTAGTTATAATAGTACATATTCTGATAGTGGTGTATTTACTATTTATGCAAGTACCGCACATGATAAATTGGAGTTATTATACAAAGAGCTTAAAACCGAAATAAACAAGATGACTGAGAAAGTTAATGAAGAAGAGATGATTAGAGCTAAAACGCAACTACGAAGTAATTTGTTGATGGCACAAGAAAAAGTAGCTTATAAATCAGAAGAAATTGGTAAAAATTATGCAGCTTTTGGTAAATATATTTCTCCTGAAGAGATTATGGAAATTATTACGCATATAAAAGCCGATGACATTATTAATACGGCAAATAAAATATTTAGTGGTATTACTACATCGGCAATTATCGGTCCAAATGATCTTCGAGTAGATGCATAGATCGCAAAGTGTCAGTATGTCATACCATGGCTTGACCACGGTATCTAGAAATGCAGCTAAAAATACTGATAATCGTAGTATTTTTAACTGGACCCCGTGGTCAAGCCACGGGGTGGCACGGACTACTTAAGTAAATTTTGAGAAAATAACAAATGAAAACACAACTTTACAAAGGTTCAAATAAAATTTTATATTCCGCCGAAGAAGATTTTTTACTTATAATGGCCTTTTCCGATAATGTTACCTTAGAAAGCGGTGAAATTATTGAGGTCTCAGGCAAGGGGGTACTTAATAATAATATTTCTTCCTTTCTAATGGATAAACTGGAAATGAACGGCATTGAAAATCATTTTATTGAAAAAATAAATATGAGGGAGCAATTAATTCAATATGTTGAGGTTTTTCCGGTACAAGTAATAATATCATCGGTAGCGTGCGGTAGATTTGTAAAAGAATTCGGTATGGATGAAGGGTATGTATTTGATAAACCAATCATTGATTTTAAGGTCCGAAGTCGTGAATTTAAATATCCGATAGTTAATGAGTATCAAATATTAAATTTCGGCTGGTTAACTAGGGATGAAATTAAAGCGGTAAAAGAGCAAGCTTTGCGTATATATGATTTTCTAAGCGGCTTATTTATCGGTGTCGGGATTCGTCTTGTTGAATGTAAATTAGAATTTGGGCGTGTGTTTAACGGTGAAGAATCTATCATTATGTTAACTGATGAAATTAGTCCGGATAATTGTAGGTTATGGCATATTAACAGTAATGAAAAATTGGGATTTGAATTGCTTGAAAACGAGCCTAATAAAGCTTTTGAATCATATCAGCTAATAGCTGATCGTTTAAAAGAAAAATAAATATATTTTTAAAGCGATATATGCTATTTTGGACTTGAAAAACACTCCGATGTCATACCGGTGTTGCATGGTTCGGTTTCATCGTCACTGCGAGGAGCCGTAGGCGACGTGGCAATCTCATGAAATAATAACAAATTCCTGAGATTGCTTCGTCAATTTACTATTGTAAATTTCCTCGCAATGACGATTTGATATCCACACAAGGATAACATTTTTGATTTTTAATAATTTTTTACAGTAAAAAAGATGAAAATACGATTTATTATAATAAGTTTTATAGCTCTAATCTTAGTGGGATGGGGATATGCTGCCTATAAATTTGAACATCAAAGTAAAGAGAATATTATCTCTATTCTCGATGAATACGGGGAATATATAACTTATGATTCAATAAAAGTTAATAAATATGGATTTAGTATTACTTTAAATAAAGTAATGTTAAAACCTATAGATTTTTATTTTGATGAAATAGCTATTAGGCATATACCGTTTTTAAATATTACAAAAATTGATTCTTACGGAAATGACGTAAAAATTACTACCGCTCAAGATGAAAAAAATATTTTTTACTCGCCTGATCATCATACAACAATTTGGTTTAGAAAATCTTTATTTAATAGAGAGCCTGATTATTGGAAATTAAGCTTGAGTGACAATAAATCAACTCTTTATAGTTCTTTAGATGCAGAAAAATTAGCAGAAAGTGATATTAGCAATTCTGTAATTACTAATACTAAAACATCAGATAACCTTAATTTGTTAATTTTGGATGGAGAAAATACTGTTTCTTTTATTTCTGAAAATTATAGAAGAAATTTATATGATAAAATTTTTGAATTTTTTAGAGATAAAATAGCTAATGACTCTGATACTGCTTCCTTTGAGTATGGTTTGACAAAGTTAGATATATTGAATTTACCTATTTCTTACAATTCCAAATTAAAGCTTAAATATAGTGATGAGCTATTAGCTCTTGGAAAATTATTAATTCAAAACTTTTCTCTAAATCAAAAGCAAGATGAAAATATGCATGCTGTTATTTTTATGCAGATGTTAGGAGAATTAGTAAAAGGTAAACCGTTTTTATTCTCTTGCGATATTGAAAGAAAAGGAAAAGTAGAAAGTAATTTATATAAATTAAATATAGAAAAAGATAAAATTTTTGATTTTGCTTTAAATATTAAATCTACTATAGAACCTTCTGAAACATACCAAAAAACAGCAGTTGAAGCTTTAGGAAGCTACTTTAGTAATGGTTTAAATAAAAGAGCCGAGTTAGATAAAATTTTTAAACTAACTAGCCCTATTACTCAAGAAGACGGAGAAAAAGTAATGGGTGTTTTTGCAAAAATAAATAATTCCGAATTTAATTTAAAAGGTGAGTTTGCTCCTGAAGCAAAAAAATTATCCGGTAAAACTAATCTTGTGATGGATGATTTTAATTTTGCTATTGATATTGATATGCCTAATTTAGATAATCCTCTGAATCTAGAAAGTGTAATAAAATTATCGGATCCAAATGCGGTTATAAATAATTTTGTGAATTATACTAATGATGCTATTGTACCGGTGCTTAATAAAATAGAAGATTCTAAGGAATTTGCTTTAAATCTAGGAAAACAATCTTCAGTAATAAAGCAATACGGCTTTAGGGCAATAGAAGCTTTTAGTAAAAACTCTGAATTAAAAAATGGTGAATCTTTAGTAGTTGACGTGAAAGGTAAAGATACCGGACTAACCTTTAATGATAAAACTATAGATCAGATTTTTGGTGATGCTAGAGTATTAGAATTTATGAATGCCATGGCTATGATAGATCAAGAAAGAAAACAAGTTGTCGGTAAATAATTTAAAGTATTGTTCAGTTAGAGAAATTGTCATCCTACCTAACTTAATCAATATTGTTGCGTGGATCGTTTTATGTCATTCCTAGCTAGGAGCGGGAATCCAGTAAAACCTATAAAAAGCTTGTTTTTTATAGATTTATTTTATCAAATATGTAACTTCTATATCAATATTGAAGTTATTTTTCTTGATCTCATGGTTAAGCTGTAGGGTGGCAGTGAAAAATCCGTGAACACTCATTCGTTTATAATTAAGAATTTGAAAGACACACTTCATCTTGAACAGCCGCGTATACCTCTAGTAAATGAAAAATTGTCAAAGAAGTCAGCAAGTGTTATTAAGTAAGAATGGATTTATAGAAAATTAACATCAGTAGAAAAAGAAGAATTAAAGCTTTACCATAGAAGCGAAAGGGATAAGAGGATTTGTGATAGAATCAAAGCTGTTCTCACGTATGATGATAGCTATAGTATTGATGAGATATCGAAAGTGTTATTACTGAGTGATGGGGAGGGATAAGAAAACATTTAATAGATTATCATAATGCTCAGAAGCTTAAGCCTGGAAATGGCGGTAGTGATAGTAAACTTACTAGACAGGAGGAAGCAGAGTTAATAGTTCATCTAGAAAATAATAATTATGTGTATGCTAGAGATATAGGTTTGTTCATAGAACGTCAATATGGAGTAATCTATACATTAGCTGGGGTAATCAGGCTGTTACACAGACTTGGTTTTAGTTATCAGAAACCTAAGTTAATGCCTGGAAAAATAGATTTAGCTAAGCAAGAGGAATTTAAGCTGCAATATAGTTTGCTAAAAAATAATTTAGCTAAAGATGAGTCTATTTATTTTATGGATAGTGTTCATCCTCAATACCAAACTCGAGCAAGATTTGGTTGGATTAGAAAGAATGTAGTTAAAACATTACCAAGTTTCAGTGGTTGGAAGCGTAAACATATTATTGGTGCTATTAATCTTAAGGATTTAGAGGTAGTAACAACTGACAATCCTAAGGTTAATGGTGATTATATTATTGAATTTTTAAAGAAATTAGAAGCAAATAATCAAGATAAAAGTAAGATTTATTTGATATGCGATAATGCTGGATATCATAGGTCAAAAAAGGTAAAAGAATATCTACAATACAGTAAAATAGAGTTACTATTTTTGCCAGCATATAGTCCTAATTTGAATCCAATTGAACGACTGTGGAAATTTATGCATTCTGTTGTAAGTAACAATAAATTTTATGCGAATTTTGAGACATTTACTGATTCTATACGAATATTTTTTGAAAATATGGAAAAATATAAAAATAAAATTTCTTCATTGGTAAATGACAATTTTCAAACCATTGTGCCTAATCATTTTAACAACTCTTCATGTTGAAGAAGTATATAACAAATATCTTTACTATTTTTTCATTTGCAGCAAAACAGAGAGAATTAAATAAAATAGAAGATTATTATCATAATGTGCATAATATTTTAACAACTAGATATTATAAATATGATCTCATTATCTCTATAATATTGAACTTAGTATATTGGGTATATTTGATAGGAGTATTTGTATATACTTCTTCAACATGAAGAGTTGTTAAAATGATTAGGCACAATGGTTTGAAAATTGTCATTTACCAATGAAGAAATTTTATTTTTATATTTTTCAATATTTTCAAAAAATATTCGTATAGAATCAGTAAATGTCTCAAAATTCGCATAAAATTTATTGTTACTTACAACAGAATGCATAAATTTCCACAGTCGTTCAATTGGATTCAAATTAGGACTATATGCTGGCAAAAATAGTAACTCTATTTTACTGTATTGTAGATATTCTTTTACCTTTTTTGACCTATGATATCCAGCATTATCGCATATCAAATAAATCTTACTTTTATCTTGATTATTTGCTTCTAATTTCTTTAAAAATTCAATAATATAATCACCATTAACCTTAGGATTGTCAGTTGTTACTACCTCTAAATCCTTAAGATTAATAGCACCAATAATATGTTTACGCTTCCAACCACTGAAACTTGGTAATGTTTTAACTACATTCTTTCTAATCCAACCAAATCTTGCTCGAGTTTGGTATTGAGGATGAACACTATCCATAAAATAAATAGACTCATCTTTAGCTAAATTATTTTTTAGCAAACTATATTGCAGCTTAAATTCCTCTTGCTTAGCTAAATCTATTTTTCCAGGAATTAACTTAGGTTTCTGATAACTAAAACCAAGTCTGTGTAACAGCTTGATTACCCCAGCTAATGTATAGATTACTCCATATTGACGTTCTATGAACAAACCTATATCTCTAGCATACACATAATTATTATTTTCTAGATGAACTATTAACTCTGCTTCCTCCTGTCTAGTAAGTTTACTATCACTACCGCCATTTCCAGGCTTAAGCTTCTGAGCATTATGATAATCTATTAAATGTTTTCTTATCCCTCCCCATCACTCAGTAATAACACTTTCGATATCTCATCAATACTATAGCTATCATCATACATGAAAACAGCTTTGATTCTATCACAAATCCTCTTATCCCTTTCGCTTCTATGGTAAAGCTTTAATTCTTCTTTTTCTACTGATGTTAATTTTCTATAAATCCATTCTTACTTAATAACACTTGCTGACTTCTTTGACAATTTTTCATTTACTAGAGGTATACAATCAGCTACGATACCAAATAAATTATACCAAGAATCTTGCTTATCTTGCTCCATTCTTGCAAGTTTGATAAAAAACCGTAATGCAAGAGGTAAATAAACAGCAATAAAACCAACAATAATAATAAATATTTTAATATTAATATAGGCAAGAGTAACACCGGAAAATAATGTAATAAGTAGAGTTTGGCTTAATTTATACTCAATTGCTTGGTGCATTTTAGAATAATTATCACCTATGCCCCGTACTCTTCCGACTATAGAACCGGAAAGGTTATTTTGAAAATAGGTATATGACAAATTAAAACAGTGATGACATATTTTATTCATCATATCTTGAAAGATATAAGGCATTGCTTTAAGCTGGGCAAAATTGTGAACACGCCAAGCTACATCAAGTATTGCTTGTGCAGCTATAAAAACCATTACCGGTTTATAACTTTGTGCAAATGTTCATTTTGAGTAAATAAATC
Organism: Rickettsia endosymbiont of Villa modesta; assembly: GCF_964026485.1. Taxonomy (NCBI): domain Bacteria; kingdom Pseudomonadati; phylum Pseudomonadota; class Alphaproteobacteria; order Rickettsiales; family Rickettsiaceae; genus Rickettsia; species Rickettsia endosymbiont of Villa modesta. Next base: position 358,205 of record NZ_OZ032157.1, read on the forward strand.
CAGCAAAAGCTTTATGGCATAGTTATATAAAATAGAATAAAAAGCACTCGCAAACGGTGCCATCATCATAATAAGATAGCAATATTTATACAACCGACCATAAAAAAGAGACGGGATGAGATGTTGTTTTCATAAATAAATTTGTTAAAAACTTAAAGAAAAATTATACTTATAGCAAAAAGCAGTGAAGTATATCAATTAATCTTTAATTCTACAATATTATTATGCAACCGATATTTACATTTAGAGTGGTAAATTTTACCGAAAAAGATTTATCTATTCTTATAGCAGATAGCATAGTAATCCTACTACTGAAAAAATTAGCCAAGTATTAGAAAGTTATAAAAATACTAAGCTGCATCTTATCGGATGTTTTATAGAAGAAAACTTAATTGGTATAATTGGAGTATTATCTATACAGGCTATAATTAGGCATATTAGCGTATTAAAAACTTTTCGATCTCAAGGAATCGGAAAACAATTAATTTTATATATAATTAGTCATTTTACTTTAAAGAAAATAACAGCTGAAACTGATGATAGTGCAGTAAATTTTTATCGTGCTTTAGGTTTTCATTGCGAAATATTTGAAGGAAAATATAATCGGCGATATAATTGTAGCCTTCATTTTATATTAAGCGGTGACTTTGTTGCATGACTCCTATGTCATTCCTGCGAAAGCAGGAATCCAGTAAAACCGACAAAAAACTTGTTTTTTGAGGTTTATTTTGTGAATATTAAGACTATTTTTCTAGCTTCCTGCTTTCGCAGGAATGACATACGAGATACTACAAATACTTCTCATTCTCCTCCTTAACTAACTTTACCAGCTGCTCAACTGATAAGACTTCCTGCTCGATAGTTCCGAGTCTTCTAATCGTTACTTGTTTATTTTCTTTTTCCTGCTTACCGATTATGGCAATCATCGGTATTTTTTGCTTAGAAAACTCACGAATCTTATAGTTAATTTTATCAGGTGAGATATTGATATCCGTTCTTACGCCATTATCAATTAAAGCTTTTTGCACTTCTAAAGCGTAATCGTTTAAATCGCTGGTGATTGTTGCAATAGCGACTTGTATAGGAGCAAGCCAAAGAGGAAAACGCCCGGCATATTCTTCAATCAATATACCGATAAAACGCTCAAGCGAACCAAGGATTGCTCTATGGAGCATTACCGGTCTTTTTTTCTCACCGCTTGCTGCAATATAGCTAGCATCGAGTCGCTCCGGCAATACAAAATCCATCTGAAGTGTTCCGCATTGCCATTGCCGCCCTATCGCATCGGTTAATACAAACTCAAGCTTCGGTCCGTAAAATGCTCCCTCAGCCGGGTTTAGCGTATAGGTAAAACCTGCTTTTTCTACTGCTTCTCTTAAAGCATTCTCAGCTTTATCCCAAACTTCATCACTACCTGCACGAACTTCAGGGCGATCAGAGAATTTTACCTTTATATCGGTAAAACCGAAATCTTTATAAACTTCCGTCAGTAATTTACAAAAACTAACTGTTTCATCGGTAATTTGCTCCTCTGCACAAAATATATGAGCATCGTCTTGCACTAAGCTACGCACTCTCATTAAACCGTGTAATGCACCGGACGCCTCATTACGATGACACAAACCAAACTCCGACATACGAAGCGGTAAATCACGATAGCTCTTAATACCTTGTTTGAAAATCTGCACGTGGCAAGGGCAATTCATCGGCTTTAAAGCTAATGTCTTGTCATCTGTTTCTAACGAGAACATATCATCACGAAATTTTTCCCAGTGTCCTGAAGCCTCCCAAAGGCTTTTATCCACCAAAACAGGAGTCTTAACCTCAGTATAACCGTTTTTACGAATCTTTTTCCTACTATACTGCTCAATAGTATTATATATACTCCAACCCTTATCATGCCAAAATACCATCCCTTGAGCTTCTTCTTGGAAGTGGAATAAATCAAGCTCACGCCCAAGCTTTCTATGATCACGCTTTTCAGCTTCTTCCAGCATAAAAAGATAATTGTCTAATTGCTCTTTCGTAGCCCACGCCGTACCGTATATACGCTGCAACATCTCATTACGACTATCACCTCGCCAATAAGCTCCTGCAACTTTCATCAACTTAAAATGCTTAACAAAACCTGTATAGGTAGCATGCGGGCCTCGGCATAAATCAATAAAATTACCCTGCCTGTATAAAGTAATTTGCTCACCTGCCGGAATTGAAGCAATAATTTCGGCTTTATAATGCTCTCCTATCGACTTAAAAAACTCTACGGCTTTATCCCTATCCCATAGCTCTCTTGTTACTTTCTCGTTCTTCTTTGAAAGTTCTTGCATTTTAGCTTCTATAACGGCTAAATCTTCAGTGGTAAAAGGTTTATCACGAGCAAAATCATAATAATAACCGTTTTCAATTGCAGGACCAATCGTTACCTGAGTTTCAGGGAATAGTTCCTTTACTGCTTCAGCAGTTAAATGTGCCGCATCGTGCCTTATTATCTCAAGACATTCAGGGTCTTTTGCAGTTAAAATACGAAGCTTGCAATCATTTTCAATTACGGTACTTAAATCTTTAAGCTCACCTTTTATTTCAGCAACCATTGCTGCTTTAGCAAGCGACATTGAAATTGCATTTGCTACTTCATAGGCGGTAATGTTTTTTTCAAATTGTCTTACACTACCGTCGGGAAAAGATATATTTATCATTCTAATTTTTCTTCAAATTTTATAATTTTAAGGATTATAGTATAATAGTAATCTATTTAAAAGGATTAAGGTAGGCAATTTTAAAAATTTATTTTTATATTTATAGCATTTCAACTTTTTGTGTAATTTTACACTTGCATATTATGCTGGTTTAAGTTATTAATTATAAATCAATAACAGCATATAAGAAGCATAAAAATGAGAAAACAACCATTGTGTTTTAATTTTACTAAAAATAATCTTTTAAAAATCGAACCCCCTAGAGAAAAAAGAACCCTTTACAAAGATACTAAAGAAAAAGGATTGGTACTTATAGTATCTTAATAGTATCTTACGGCGGCAGTAAAACTTTTTACCTAGCCCAAATGGTAGAAGTTAAATATAAAAGGCTCAAACTAGGTCGTTTTCCTGATTTACCTGTTGAAGAAGCAAGATTAAAAGCAGCTAAACTTAAAGATAGCTATGGGTGAATATTCCACTAATAAAACATATTCTTCAATTAAAAATGTTAAGAAAAATTTCAAGACAAACCTTAAAGCGTCTGTTGCTAAGCCTGCCGAATATCTACAACTTAAGTTGGGAGAAACTGAGATAGAAAAAAAGAGTTTACCTTTTCATAATAAAGCTTTTTCGCTTCAAGTGTATAAAAAACTGAAAAAACTTTCTGATGATTTTTCAGATAAAAAAGACTTTGCAGCAGGAAAAAAATTAGCTGATAGTATAAATACATCAATTGAAGAGGAACTATTAGAAATAAAAATACACAAACCTAAGAAAAAAACTGACAAGAGATATTTAACTTACGAAGAATTACCTATCTTTCTTAATACATTGAATAAAGACAGCTACTTCTCAAGTGCAAGATCTTTTTCTATTACTTATTCATACGTCAGAAAAACTAACTACTTTATTATCAATGGCATGGGGTGATATCGATTTACAAAATAAGATATGGAATATATCAAATATTAAAAAAGAAAAATCACGTTCTTTATCTCTTACTGATGAGGCAATTCAGATTTTATATAGAAGAAAACAAAAAAGTAATAGCTTATGGGTATTTCCTGCAAAAAATAAAATCAATCATATGGTAAAACCTACTCCAACACTACGGAGAGTTGTTAAAGAAACAGGCTATAAAGGCTTAACATTTAATAATCTGAGTAAAACCCTAGAAAAATTGACAGATCCATTAAGAGCATCAATCAAATTATAACTTAATACAATATGCTTCTTTTGAAACTCTACGTCTAGGGATAATTTATATGTCGAGTAGGTAACCAAATCTTCACATACGTTTGTATATACTTCTTCAACATGAAGAGTTGTTAAAATGATTAGGAACAATGGTTTGAAAATTGTCATTTACCAATGAAGAAATTTTATTTTTATATTTTTCAATATTTTCAAAAAATATTCGTATAGAATCAGTAAATGTCTCAAAATTCGCATAAAATTTATTGTTACTTACAACAGAATGCATAAATTTCCACAGTCGTTCAATTGGATTCAAATTAGGACTATATGCTGGCAAAAATAGTAACTCTATTTTACTGTATTGTAGATATTCTTTTACCTTTTTTGACCTATGATATCCAGCATTATCGCATATCAAATAAATCTTACTTTTATCTTGATTATTTGCTTCTAATTCCTTTAAAAATTCAATAATATAATCACCATTAACCTTAGGATTGTCAGTTGTTACTACCTCTAAATCCTTAAGATTAATAGCACCAATAATATGTTTACGCTTCCAACCACTGAAACTTGGTAATGTTTTAACTACATTCTTTCTAATCCAACCAAATTTTGCTCGAGTTTGGTATTGAGGATGAACACTATCCATAAAATAAATAGACTCATCTTTAGCTAAATTATTTTTTAGCAAACTATATTGCAGCTTAAATTCCTCTTGCTTAGCTAAATCTATTTTTCCAGGAATTAACTTAGGTTTCTTATAACTAAAACCAAGTCTGTGTAACAGCTTGATTACCCCAGCTAATGTATAGCTTACTCCATATTGACGTTCTATGAACAAACCTATATCTCTAGCATACACATAATTATTATTTTCTAGATGAACTATTAACTCTGCTTCCTCCTGTCTAGTAAGTTTACTATCACTACCGCCATTTCCAGGCTTAAGCTTCTGAGCATTATGATAATCTATTAAATGTTTTCTTATCCCTTCATCACTCAGTAATAACACTTTCGATATCTCATCAATACTATAGCTATCATCATACATGAAAACAGCTTTGACTCTATCACAAATCCTCTTATCCCTTTCGCTTCTATGGTAAAGCTTTAATTCTTCTTTTTCTACTGATGTTAATTTTCTATAAATCCATTCTTACTTAATAACACTTGCTGACTTCTTTGACAATTTTTCATTTACTAGAGGTATACGTTCTTATATACTTCTTTAACTTGAAAAGTTGGAAAATGAATATTTAGATGAGCGAATAATCAATGTTCTTATGGATAATTAATATCTAATACTACCAATTTTTCAGGTAAAAGAAGTATATATACAAAATTAGTAAAAATCAGTGGAGATTTTGTTATTATCTATGCATTATCCATTATAATATTAGCTAGCCGTTAAAACGGTTAAGCGTTTCAAATTAAAACATATAGCATTCATAAATTCCGAGAATTGATTTTTGGCAATACCAATATATCTGACACGTTTATTATCTTGTGAGAATACTCTTTCAAAAGGTGCTCTAATTTTTGTATACTTCTTTTACCTGAAGAATTGGTAGTATTAGATATTAATTATCCATAAGAACATTGATTATTCGCTCATCTAAATATTCATTTTCCAACTTTTCAAGTTAAAGAAGTATATAATATCTATCAAGGTCAAAATTTTTATCTTTCATGTTATTTTTCTTTACAGCACAAAGATGCACTTCTTGCCTAGTTGCTGTATCTTTGGTAGACTTTGTACAATATGCTTTATCTACATATGCAGCACCGGAGCGTGGCATAACGTGTTTAAAACCTTTGCTATCAGTAACATTTGCAGAGGTAACTGCAACCTTATTAATAATCCCTGATTGGATATCAACGCTAACATGTTTTTTATAACCATACCAAAACTTATTACCTCCTTTACAACCAATTTTAGCTTGTTTATCATTCGCAACTTTGGGCAAAGTCTCATTATTTAGCTTGTCATATTTTTGCTTCCTCAACTCATCACGTTCTGTCCAAAGACTAGCTTTTGAGATCAAATGAGAGGCATCTACAAAGGTAAATACCTCGCTCATATAACCTTGCTTTCGTAGTTGTTCTCTAAAGTTTGCAAATATTTTTGATAGTAAGTTAGTACCTATTTTCTTACGTATTTTACTAAACACACTATAATCTGGAGTCGTCTCTGTAAGAGCAAAATCACAAAACCATTTGCCGGCATTACTATCAGCGAAATAACGTTCTAATTCTCGATCAGATAAGTCTTCCATAAATTGTAGAAGTAAACATTTAAATAACCTCAATGCTCCATAGCCTTTATAATTAGCTTCAGTTTCTATCGCTAATAACTCTCTTTCAACTACTTTGAAATTAAATTAACTTTTAAATTTACGATATTGATGTTCCGGGCTAACTAATTCATCTAAACTGACCATTGTTATTTGATGCTCTGACATTTTTTACTTTCTTATTTTTTTATCACATTATAACCTTTTACTCTTCATAGCTCAACACTCCCCTATGGTAAAGCTTTAATTCTTCTTTTTCTACTGATGTTAATTTTCTATAAATCATTCTTACTTAATAACACTTACTGACTTCTTTGACAATTTTTCATTTACTAGAGGTATACTTCTTTAACTTGAAAAGTTGGAAAATGAATATTTAGATGAGCGAATAATCAATGTTCTTATGGATAATTAATATCTAATACTACCAATTCTTCAGGTAAAAGAAGTATATATCACATTGGAAGAAACAATTTTTATCAAATGCATCAATAGCATTTGAACCAGCTAAGGTAGTGAGTGAATATCAAGAACAAATTAAAGAACTTAAGGAGCAAAATGATGCGTTGGCAAAGGCTTTAGGAAAAACTACAATTGAAAGAGATTGGGCTGTGGGAAAGCTCAGAAGCTTGGATTTATCAAATAGAAAGAGTCTTGTCATATCCAAGCTAGAACAGTTACCAAAGACAAGACAATGTGAATTATTAGGGGTTAACCGTTCTTCAACATATTATAAAGAACGATCACTTAGTAGCTATAATTTAAATATATTAAATAGAATAGATGAGATATATACCTCTAGTAAATGAAAAATTGTCAAAGAAGTCAGCAAGTGTTATTAAGTAAGAATGGATTTATAGAAAATTAACATCAGTAGAAAAAGAAGAATTAAAGCTTTACCATAGAAGCGAAAGGGATAAGAGGATTTGTGATAGAATCAAAGCTGTTTTCATGTATGATGATAGCTATAGTATTGATGAGATATCGAAAGTGTTATTACTGAGTGATGGGGAGGGATAAGAAAACATTTAATAGATTATCATAATGCTCAGAAGCTTAAGCCTGGAAATGGCGGTAGTGATAGTAAACTTACTAGACAGGAGGAAGCAGAGTTAATAGTTCATCTAGAAAATAATAATTATGTGTATGCTAGAGATATAGGTTTGTTCATAGAACGTCAATATGGAGTAATCTATACATTAGCTGGGGTAATCAAGCTGTTACACAGACTTGGTTTTAGTTATAAGAAACCTAAGTTAATTCCTGGAAAAATAGATTTAGCTAAGCAAGAGGAATTTAAGCTGCAATATAGTTTGCTAAAAAATAATTTAGCTAAAGATGAGTCTATTTATTTTATGGATAGTGTTCATCCTCAATACCAAACTCGAGCAAGATTTGGTTGGATTAGAAAGAATGTAGTTAAAACATTACCAAGTTTCAGTGGTTGGAAGCGTAAACATATTATTGGTGCTATTAATCTTAAGGATTTAGAGGTAGTAACAACTGACAATCCTAAGGTTAATGGTGATTATATTATTGAATTTTTAAAGAAATTAGAAGCAAATAATCAAGATAAAAGTAAGATTTATTTGATATGCGATAATGCTGGATATCATAGGTCAAAAAAGGTAAAAGAATATCTACAATACAGTAAAATAGAGTTACTATTTTTGCCAGCATATAGTCCTAATTTGAATCCAATTGAACGACTGTGGAAATTTATGCATTCTGTTGTAAGTAACAATAAATTTTATGCGAATTTTGAGACATTTACTGATTCTATACGAATATTTTTTGAAAATATTGAAAAATATAAAAATAAAATTTCTTCATTGGTAAATGACAATTTTCAAACCATTGTGCCTAATCATTTTAACAACTCTTCATGTTGAAGAAGTATAGATAATGTTGCATTCCTTTATCTTCACAAAGTCTGCGATCTCATATAACATTTTTAACGTGGCTCAATCACTACGGCCTGCAATATCTCTGCCTACACTTAGCATAATTGTGGCCAATTTCTGCCCAAGGATCAATACTTAGCGTGCTAGGTCAACACTTCTAAGACTGTTCTTTTAACAGCTAGTTTATCTACACTTCGTGGCGCACTAAGATCAAATGTCAACTAATACAACTTAATTCAGAAGACTCTTTTTTTTCAACCAGTCACGTTCAACAGTTAACTGGCCTATTTGTTCATACAATTGTTTTATTAAATCCTGATGATCTGGATCCTTGGATTGTGGCTTAATTTGAAAACCACTAATTAAATTTTCTATACCTCTTTTTTTCCACGCTTGTATTTGTGTCGGATGAACTCCATATTTGCTACTAATTTGAGCTATTGTCATTTCAGCTTTTATTGTTTCTAAAACTATCTTTGTTTTTTCTGCTGCACTATATTGTTTCGCTTTTTTAGACATATAATTTCTCTTTTGTTTTTGAAAATTATATCTCATTCTATCATTTTAGTAGTCCAGTTTTTGGGTACCATTATAAAATCGGTGGCTTAGTGGTTAAAGCTAAACTTGATGATTTACCTACTAACAGCTTACTTGGTGCTTTGCTTTCGCTGCAACATGAATTAACCAGTCATCCAAATATACAAAATCAATGGACTCAGATTGGCAAAAATGCTTTCGATAACCTAAAAACCTAATCTTTGCTGACTTTACTAAAAAATTGGCAAAATCTTTATCTTATTCATTGCTTTTTAGAGTAATTCTGAAATGAACTATGATTTACCTTTGACACAAGAATTTAATGCTCTATGAAATTTTTACACAAATTCCGGGACAGGACTGCTACTAATACCTCCTAATAATTCAGTACTTTGTCCAAATAATAAGTACGATTGTAAATCATCTTTTGCAAGTAGTTCATTTTCAACTAATTTTGAGTGCAGCTCTATAGCTTTATCTTCTGAAGCCCTAGCACCAGTTAAATATAATATAAAATTTTCGATCAATTCAGGACCGCAGTTAGCATAACTTTGTTGTTTAGTCGGTAGTTGTATGATTTGCAAGCTGTTGTCTATAAACATTTGCTTTAACTGCTCTGGTATGTGTTCATTTGACGAATCGAGATAATACAATTGCAAATTATTTCCTTGATCTTTAATACATATAACTCCAACAGCGTGCTTATTGTACAAATTTAGTGGAGCTAGTGTAATTTTTGATGTAGTATGGATTAAATCAGAAATCATTTTTTGTAGATTATTATAATTTTCTTGCAATACATAACCTCTTACTATGTTTACACCTTCTAAACCAATGTTATTGATTCTTAATTCTAATATATGCTTAATCGCATCAAGAGTATATTCACCAAAATAAGAATTAATATGATTTATATGTACTGGTTGCAAATGGTGCAAACCTTTTAATTCCACCTCTGCATTTCGGTTGTTCCATGCATTTTGTATGCCTTGTATCGCTGCATTTTTTAGCGTATTATCAATTTCTGTTGTACTCGTAATACTCTTTGATTGAAAAGTTTCTAACAACCTTGTTACATATTGTTGCTGATAAGTTTCTATATCTGAGATTTTTGCACCTTGTTCAATAAACCCTTTATACAGCTCAAACCCGACATTATCTCTTGCTTTATCAAAATTTCCACTATTATTTATTGCATGAGGCATAATATTTGTTCTTGCAGTTATATGTTTTATATGTCCAATATCTTTTTCACTACAACTACTACGTATCTTTGGAATATGTATCTCTACAGTAAATCCAATGGTATGAGCTGCATCTGTTTTACTACAATTCCCTACTACTTTGTTAAGATCAGCTAAGTCATTCTGTGCTGTATCATTTTGTCTTATTCCTCTATTAATTTGGAACGTTGATGCTTTTTTTACCTCAAACTCAACATTTGGATTTTCCGATTTTAGCTTTGCGGACCGAAAAATTAGATCACAAAAATCATCTGTTCCATCAGCATAATGCTTTATCATAGCATCTTTTATTGCCATACGTTCTGTAGCACTATAACGCGCATTACCATCAGGCACATTAATTCTTTTGGCCCCCCACTCATTATTAGGTCATTAACTTTTGCTTCAGGCGTGATTGCATGGACATACGGAGCCATATAACTTGTTGCATCAGATTCTATTTGTTGTATAGTTTGTGTTCTTAATTCATTTGGATCTTCTCCAATTTGTGATGCAACAGCATCAAAAAAACAATTATTTTTACCGTTGCCTGAAGACCAGTTTTCATTCTTGCCATAAGGAACGTAATGACCAGTAGGATTGTTCTCATCTGCAGGAAAATAACTAACCTTTATAGGGTCACCTAAATATTGCTCTCCTATAATAATTATGTTACCGTTTTCTTCATAAATATGAACAGGTCTTTTTATCACATCACTTAAAGCTTTAGCTTGTTCTTGCCCTGCTAACCCAACTTCTTTAAAATCTTTATTTACTTCAAGACATTTTGCTTCTTCTTGTTTTTCTTGTTTATAATTTGTGTATGCTGATTTTCCTACCAAATAAACATCCTTACATGTTTTTGTTGTAGTACTTACAACCTGAGCATACATCTCTTCTGATAGTTGTTCAATTAACTGATTTATTAGCTCATCAATATTTTGATTTATAGACTTACCAGTAGATTTTAACTTATCGTTTATTTTTTTACATAGATCTTTAGCGTAATTATAAACCTCTTTCCAGGAAATATATTGATCTACTGCTAAAGCCCCTAGCTGAACTTTCCAATTACTGCAATACTTGGTTATTCCTAAGACGGCGTCTTTAAAAATACCCATTACAGTTTCATAATCTATAGACTCTCTTATTTCTTTAATTATATTTTGCATATCTTCATAAGAGCTAGACTTTAACTTTTCTTGGTCTATATTTTCTCTTATAGATTTATCAACATGTTTTTTGATTGTTGGTTTTAATCCTGACATTAATGAACTAAGGGCTGGAGTAACAACTTTACCCATTATTGCATTTTCTACAGTTCTAGTTGTTACGTTTTTAACAGTACTAATTGCCACTTGCTGCAGAGTTGATATACATTTTTCAAAATGCGTTAATTCTGTTAATTTACCTACTTCTTGTAACTCTTTCATTAAATCTTGAATTTGTTTTAGATTTTCCCCTAAATATTTTAATTGTGTTACATCTTTAGATTTCTCTAAATCATGAACATATTTTAACTTCTCAACTTTGCTCATTTTATTAAACTTAGCTATAGTCTCCATTTTCTCGAACCAATTACCAAGTTTATCAAATTTAGTTGCTAAAGATTCGCATGCTGTCTGTAAAAAAGGACATTTACGTAAAGTTTCCGATATCCACCGACATGCTTTCTTTGCTGTATTTAAAATCTTAGGGCATTGCATAGCGGCACTAATACCCATAGTCAGAATAGACACACCATAACTAATGACTTTACCCTTAATATAAGCTTCTTTATGAAATTTACCGTCACTATTTTTGTTAATTAATTCAATTGCAACATCACATATTCCTTCCGTAATCATTGTACCGCCGATTGCAGATGTTACAGGCAGAGCCGGTGGAAAACAAAATCCAGTAGCAATTAATGCAATTCCTCCTCCTATTTGAATTTGGGCTCCTTTAGCTATTTCCGGACAAACATCATGCACTTCTCTAAGAACATAAGTTGTATTTGTACCAACAGCCGCAAGCTCAGATAATTCAGAGTTAGTAATGGTATCTTTTATTTTCTTTTCATGACCATTTTGTGGTTTCAAATTAGCAAAATAATCAGAAACACGACCGCCTATAGAAATACCACCTTCATGCTTATCAATTTGCTGGACCAAGCTATCTGCATGCTGCATGTTAAGATTTAAAGCTTGCTGTTTTGACACTATGTGCTTTATAAATAAGTTTCGTGATTCATTATTATCATCACTTTTCAGAATGTTTGTAAATTCTTCAGTTTTAAAAAGATTTTCAATGTAATCTAGCTCCTTCTTCAATGCTGCCTTTGCTTGTTCTAAATATTTTTTAGCATTTTCTTTATATCCCCCATCAGGTTTACCAATCGCCGGAATAACAAAAACATCTCCTACAGCTTTTTGACATTTTTCTATAAAAACTCTGCCTTTTTCAATCGCAATTTCAAAAAGCTTTATGTAAGCACTATGTAATATTTCTGGATTTTTACTTATTGCAATAGCATGGTTTAGGGCTTGTTCTGCTTTATCTAATTCTTCATTTGAAATGAAATGTTCAGCTTGTTGTATACTGTAATATGGATTAAATTTAATTTCTCCATTAATTGTCTTACATGCTTCAGATTCAAAATTTCTAAATTCTTCTTCCGGGCTTTTATTAGCTAATTCCAATCCTTTAAAACTCTTTTTCTCTAACCAAAAAGCCCAAAACTCTTTTAAATCATCCAAAACATATTTATACTCTCCTTTGCTTTGCCCCTCTCTTTTTAATTTTCTATACAGATCAGAAAAAAGTTCAAATAATCTATCTTGAAATTTAAGTTCCAGTATTTTAATTTCTTTAATTTGTGCAATTCTGTCCTCTTCTCTTAAATTTCTTACAAGTTTAATGTCTGTAAAGCTATAAGAATTAATACCTAATTTTTCAACTTCACTTTTCTTGATAATTAATTTAGCAGTACCATTATTACCTTGACGTGCTGTTCTACCAAAAGCTTGATCTTCTACTCTTTTATTACAAGGTAAAAAAGCAATACATACGTGTAGTCCACCATTATTTTCAAGTTCGCCGGAAGTCTTAAAATCTGTTCCTCTACCGGCTATATTTGTTGCTATAACTACTTCAGCAGGCTTTATTTCTTTTTCAGTAATATGTGCATTTTCTTCATCAAAAAAAATCCTAATAATGATATCTTGATTTTTGCTTTTTAATACTTCTTGTATTGTTTTTGCATCTTTTATTGTTTCGCAAATAATTAAAGAAGATCGATCTTTCTTTATTTCAGCTATAGTATCATCTGCAACTTTCTTACTAAAGATTTCATCATCTACAACCTCACCATCAATTTCGATAAATTTCTTTTCTTTATAAGTTGGAATTTTTGCGTAACCTACATTATAAATTGAAGATAATAATTCTTGTTCTGCTGTAGAACCTAAAGTACCTGTCAGACCAAATATTTTATCCCCATATTTATTAATGTAACTAAGATTAGAAATGAAGCAACTAGTTAAGCTTTCAGATGTTAAGTGTAAATTATGTTTTAGTTGTAAAAATTGGTGAAGACCATATTGCCATATGGTATTTTTTAAAGTAATACCTGTATTTGCATAATCTAACGGTTGTATTATTTCCTCTCCGTCTTTACTACGAATAATATATTGTTCATCTTCATGATAATTAAATTTTGCATCAATAGCACTATTGATCCATCTATCTAGCGAGTTGTCAGCATATTCTTGAATATGTGAAGGAATAATATCAATTTTTGTTGGATTAGATGATTTAATATAATTTTTGATTTTTGGAATTATTGAGTCTTGTAATTCATTCTTAAATTTTTTGTATAATAGTTGAGCTTCTTCACTATCTGGTAATTCTTGTAGTTCTTGAGCTTTTCGTTTTAATTCTTTTTGAAATTCTTCTACAATCTTTTCTTCTGCTTTATAAAGTGCTTGCCATATCTTTATATAAACATATTTTAAGCTTTCCATGCCGGCTAATGGTCCAGATAATTTAGCAATATGACTTGCATTATCAATAATCATACTATCTACTTCATCAAGAATAATACTCTCAAATGCCCTACCTGCACGTGTTCCAAGACCTAAAAATGAATCTTTTAGATAATCAAACTGAAAATTGCTAATACTTCCGTATACAATGTCAGATTTATAACATTCTCTTTCACCGCTTTTATAGTTTTCATCTAAATTATTTGTTGTCGCATTCAAATTCAATAAGTCATAAAAGAGCTTTTTATCTTTAATTCCTTCAGATGCTAAAATAGGATTACTAGTGATAACATCTACAGTTTCACCTTGTAAAGCCTTAATAGCTGCAAGTATTGATACAATAGTAGTTTTTCCTTCTCCTGTTTGAATTTGAGATAATTGCCCCTTATCTTTTTGTTGTAAAAATGTAAGTATAGCTAAAATCTGAGTATCGCGAAGTTTATGCCCTCCCGTCACAAGCTCATTAGCCCTATCCATTATAGCTAATGCTTCATAAATTTCAGTGCCAGCAAGTTGTCCCTTCTTAGAAACTGCCCATTGATTAATTTCCAATGCTTCCTTATTTTTCCATAATTCATAAAACTCTTTGACTTTGTTATAACCTTCTTCTGAAGATTTAATATTTAAAACATCTGATTTTTCTATTATCTCTGATAATAGCTTCTCAAACGGTTTGTTTGTATTTATCAGGTTAATATCGTAAGATTTAGCTTTTGGTAAAGCACTAATAACATCTTCAATATTTCTGACACCAGAAGTATTATAATTATTATCTTGATTATCTTGTTTTTTTTCTTCTGTGACTCTAAAAAAACCTTTTAACTTGTCATACTCAAGATCTAACTTTGAGCTAATCTCTTTAAGTGCCTTATCTAACTTTTCATCTACTGCAGATTTTGTAAGTGGCTCAAAAATTTTTGTAAATTTTTCCATTTGAGTTGGAAAATTTTTAACAATGTCTAATTGTTGATTACCTTCTTTATTTTCAGACATCCCTATTTTTAGTTCCTTAGTTTTACTAAAAGCCTTCTCTTTTGCTCCCTCTAGTTGTTTCTCTAGTTCTTTGATTTTAACAGTATCAGTATCGATTTCATTTTCTTCTATTTCTACGAATTTTTTTAAAAGAGTTTGATAGCTTTTGAAGTTATCGACTACTTCTATTAATGGAATATTATTAATAAGTTCTTTAATTGCTTTTTTGAACTCTGTTTCTCTTGATAGTTGCTCAATATCACTAGCAATTATTTTATAATAACCTTCTTCCACTAGGGAAAATAACTCTTTTTTTAAACTTGTAATTCCATTTTTGAACCATCCAAAAAATGTTTTTTTAGGATTAGCAAAACCTTCAATAAAATCCTTCTTATTATCTGACTTTAAATAAACCATCATAGTTTTTAGAGTTGTTAAAGATAAAATATCCTCATCTTTTTGATTGTTTATCTCTGCTATTTTAGCATGTATCTTAAACTCTATATCTTTATCAAAATACTGTTTTAAAATATTTTTTATATTTTCTGGAATTTGGGTATTTGAAAAATCCTGATACAAACAAACAGTTTTATCTAATAGTTTTACAATACAAAAAGTAGCTCTAACATTGTTCTCACTATGACAAATAATAAAAATTGGTTTTTCGTTAATATCATCATTCTTATGTAACTCTAATCGTTCATTTAATGCGGTAATATCACAAACAATAAGTTGATTTTTATCGTATTTTTGTTGCTCGGCAATACGTTGTCCTAATGCATTAATATTATCAAGAGTTAATGCATCATCTGTTAAAAGTTTGTTACCAATATCACTTACATTTGAATGAGTTGTTTTTACTTGTGCATTAAGTTCTTTATTACATTTATTGACGTTCTGGGCTAACTTTCTTTTCATAAGTGATCTCCACTAAATTTGTGCATAATAATTATTATGTTCTCCAGTTATATTAGTCTCAAGAGAATCGGTTTCTAAATAACTGCTATTACTAATATTGATATCTAAGTTAGATAACCCTGAAGCTAGCATATATTGTGCAGTATTTTTTATTGATTCCATAACCTCATTAAGTTGCTCCTGTATCAACTCAACACAAGATACAAATCGTTGATCTTCGTTACTTCCTATCTCAAATCTATCTTTTGCATTAGAGAATTTATCTTTTGCTTCATGAAATTTGTTATTAGCTAGCTCATATTTTTGTTGTTGTTTTAGTTCGTGTGCTTCTTGTAGCAACTCAAACCCATTTTGTTGCGATTCAAGACCTTCATTGAATAGTTCATTTCCTTCTATTTTAAAAGAAGCAAGGGTTTCATATTGTTTAAATTTGGGATCATTAGGAACTATTTTTAAACCATCTTTGGCTTCTCTCAGGACTTCTTGAAAAACTTCTCCTGCTTCTTTAGATCTATCGTCTTCTGTATCATTTTCAGCTTCCCAAGCATTATTCCATAAGGTCTCAAGTTTTGATAATTTATTTATGATAGTTTGGGCTTTTTCTTGATTAATTGCGTATATGTTTTTCTCTTTTGTAATTTGAGATTTATCATAAGCTTCATGTTTATAGCATCTAGTTCGGCCTTAGCCTTGTCTATATTATTTTTAAATGTTTGTTCATTTTGATAGCCAAAAGAACAGGCTTGATAAGCATTATTGAAATATTCAGCAGCTTCACTGTATTTTCTCTCCTGAAATAATTGCCAACCTTTGTTATTGAGTTTTTCAGTCGCTTGATTTTTATTATGACTTAAACACTCCCCAGTTTTACTGTCAAAATAAAGACTGTGCCAATTAGTATCTCCTATTGCTCTACAAGTACCATAAGCTATCCATCCACTTATAGGCACCCAGTTCATATGCTTTGATGCTCCCCACCAATATCTTACTTCTTGTAAACCATTACTAGCACCTAAATATCCACTATCTCCGCTAGTTCCATTATTATGAGGACCACGATAGCCTTGCAGCACATTAGCAGGACCTTTACCAACAACCCCCTCTCCCATTGAGTTTTTAAACATTTCCTGTAAATGGTGTGGTAAACTATTGACAAAATCTGTCCAGCTTCCTTTGTTTAAATCACTTTCATAAAAATAATATAAATCTTTAGGCATGTATCAATCCTTTTATATCTTGTTAATTATAATCACTTTATCTTCTATCATTTTATTCCTCTTTATTTTTTATCTTTACCTATAATTTATTATTTTTATCTAAAATTAGACTATACCGTTAGACTAAGCTATTATCCCATTATAACCGGCATGATCTTCTATATCATCTTCTCCTTCAAGAGATATATCCTCCCTTGATTCCAAACCACAATTCATATAAGGTGCAAGTACACTATTTGCCTCTATACTACTCATCTCTGTTACTAGCTTTTGTGTTTCTGATATATCCTCTATTAGTTTAGATAGTTCTTGATTGCTATATTGCTCTATAGAACCTATTAACGCGAATTTAGGATAAGGAAGAAGAGAAGCATGGAATAAGAATAAAGTATTTACAAGTTAAGAGTGTTGGGTTACTGAAGTTTTTCAACAAAAAAACAAGAACCCAACAATGAAAAAATATATCACAACTTTATTTTAGATACTAGACAATTTTTGTGAAATATATGAAGAATGGGAGAAGCAAAAATTAATACCAACAGATAGAAAACGCCGGAGAGAAGGGAATTTAAGCCTTTCAGAGCTTTTAACTATCGTATTATATTTTTATATATCGCCGTGCAAAGATTTTAAGAATTATTATTTATATCACTTATCATATAAATATAGAGGTTATTTTAAATTACCAAGTTATAGTCGAATAATACAATTATGGTCAAGATTAATTCTACCGCTTGGTTATAATGTTGCAACTATTTAGAGGAGAGGAAACAGGAATTTATTGCATAGATTCAACTAAATTATCGATATGTCATACAAAACGTACAAATAGCAATAAAGTATTTAGTGGTATACTTCTTTTACCTGAAGAATTGGTAGTATTAGATATTAATTATCCATAAGAACATTGATTATTCGCTCATCTAAATATTCATTTTCCAACTTTTCAAGTTAAAGAAGTATATAGCTAAAATAGGGATGAGTAGTTATGGATGGTTTATGGGGTTTAAGTTGCATATAGTAATTAACAATAAGGGAGCGATTATGGCGATCAAAATTACCAAAGCAAATAATAGTGATTTATCGGTAGCAGACGATATAACTGATGGATTACAAGGTAAACTCTTTGGTGATAAGGGATATATTTCTAAGGAATTATTTACTAAATTATTAGGTCGTGGATTACGCTTATTTACAGGAATTAGAAAAGATATGAAGAATCATTTATTGGAAATGGAAGATAAAATACAGCTTAGAAAAAGGTCGTTGGTTGAGTCAGTATTTAATGTCCTAAAAAATAATATGAATCTTGAACACTCAAGGCATCGATCACCTACTAATTTTTTAGTTCATATTCTAGCTTGTGTTAATGCTTTTAATATTACTAAAACTAATATTTTAAACTCTTTTTTCGATAATCTTAAACTCTTCTTATCCTAAACTGGCGTTTGTAGATATTCTTTTACCTTTTTTAACCTATGATATCCAGCATTATCGCATATCAAATAAATCTTACTTTTATCTTGATTATTTGCTTCTAATTTCTTTAAAAATTCAATAATATAATCACCATTAACCTTAGGATTGTCAGTTGTTACTACCTCTAAATCCTTAAGATTAATAGCACCAATAATATGTTTACGCTTCCAACCACTGAAACTTGGTAATGTTTTAACTACATTCTTTCTAATCCAACCAAATCTTGCTCGAGTTTGGTATTGAGGATGAACACTATCCATAAAATAAATAGACTCATCTTTAGCTAAATTATTTTTTAGCAAACTATATTGCAGCTTAAATTCCTCTTGCTTAGCTAAATCTATTTTTCCAGGAATTAACTTAGGTTTCTGATAACTAAAACCAAGTCTGTGTAACAGCTTGATTACCCCAGCTAATGTATAGATTACTCCATATTGACGTTCTATGAACAAACCTATATCTCTAGCATACACATAATTATTATTTTCTAGATGAACTATTAACTCTGCTTCCTCCTGTCTAGTAAGTTTACTATCACTACCGCCATTTCCAGGCTTAAGCTTCTGAGCATTATGATAATCTATTAAATGTTTTCTTATCCCTTCATCACTCAGTAATAACACTTTCGATATCTCATCAATACTATAGCTATCATCATACATGAAAACAGCTTTGATTCTATCACAAATCCTCTTATCCCTTTCGCTTCTATGGTAAAGCTTTAATTCTTCTTTTTCTACTGATGTTAATTTTCTATAAATCCATTCTTACTTAATAACACTTGCTGACTTCTTTGACAATTTTTCATTTACTAGAGGTATATCTAAAAATACCCTGGGTATCATCTCATGGCTTGACCGGTGTTGCTGCATGGCTCGTTTATGTCATTCCCGCGAAAGCTGGAATCCAGTAAAACCTATAAAAAACTTGTTTTTTTAGGTTTATTTTGTCAGTATTAAGACTCTTTTTTTCTGGATTCTCGCCTACGCGGGAAGGTCTTGTTGCGTGGATCGGTAAAACCTACTGTGGCACCCCGTGGCTTGACCATGGGGTCCATAAAAACAATAAAAAATACTAATATTTTAGTATTTTTAACTGGATCCCGTGGTCAAGCCACGGGAGATGACAGAGGTGAAATTGATCCACGCAACAATGTCGAGCAACTCGCGGGATGACATTAGAAAACTACAAGATTCCTGCAATTAACGGAATAACATAATTGACTTTTTAAGATTTTCTATCTTAACGTCTTCTATCACCCCACTTTTACGGTTTTTTAGTTCAACAATATAATCTGCTGCTTTTTTAGGACCGATTATAATTTGATAAGGTGAACCGATAAGGTCGTGCGTTGCAAATTTACTGCCGGCACGTGCTTCGGTATCATCATATAGCACTTCTATGTTTTGAGCAGATAGCTCTTTATAAGCCTTTGCCGCAAGCTCTACGCATTTACTATCATGAATATTTAAATTAATTAAAGAAACTTTAAAAGGAGCAACGCTCAAAGGCCATATAATACCTTTCTCATCGCAATTTGCTTCTATAATAGCCGCTACTAATCTTGAAATACCTATGCCGTAAGAACTCATTTCTACGGGAGTTAGTTTACCGTGTTCGTCATTAATAAGAGCATTCATATTAACCGAATATTTTGAGCCGATATAAAAAATATGCCCGACTTCTATTCCTTTACTGCTAGTTATTTCTTGTTCGGATATAGGCAATTTATTCACGTCATGCTTTTCTTCGGCTGCTGCGTACCAGCTTTTAATTTCCTCTACATCAATATTAGGATTATCTTTTAAAATCTTAAATCTTTTATCGTAATAAATAGTGCTTTCACCGGTTTCGGCGATAATATGAAACTCATGGCTTAAATTACCGCCTATCGGACCGTTATCGGCAATAACAGGAATAGCAAAAACACCTAAATCCCGAAAAGTATTTATATAAGCCTGATACATCTGATTATAGGTCTTAATGGCATTTTCTTCGTTTATATCAAAAGAATAAGCATCTTTCATAAGAAACTCCCGACCTCTCATAACACCGAAACGGGGTCTAATCTCATCACGAAACTTCCATTGGATATGATAAAGATTTTTCGGCAAATCCTTATATGACTTAATATTATGACGGAAAATATCCGTAATCATATCTTCGTTAGTAGGACCAAATAGTAAAATATTATCGTGACGATCTTGAAATTTTAGCATTTCCTTACCGTAATTATCAAAACGTCCCGATTCCATCCATAAATGTGCGGGTTGAATACAAGGCATTAGAACTTCCAAAGCTCCCGCTTTATTCATGTTTGAGCGTACTATATTCTCGATATTCTTCAGTACTTTTAAACCAAGCGGAAGCCATGTATAAATACCTGCTGCTTGTTGCCTAATCATTCCGCTTCTAAGCATTAATTTATGGGAAGTGACTTGAGCTTCACTCGGCTCTTCTTTTAAAACAGGTAAAAAATATTTTGATAATAACATAGAATTTTTTTAGTTTAATATATAAGCTACTCCTACGTCATCCCGTGGCTTGACCACGGGATCCAGTCTTTTTAAATTTTTTTCTGGATACCGCGATCAAGTCGCGGTATGACACCGATAACGGATAAAATGACATTATAACATATCACCTTTTAGCAGTAAGGTTTAAAAACTCATGGCGATATTTCTGCTGCTCGGCAAATATACCCGTATAATGCATAGTGTTCATTACGCTATTATCTTGCATCACTCCACGCATCGACATACAACTATGCAGGGCAGAAATCTTAACTGCAACGCCAAGCGGCTTTAAATTCTCCTGTACGCTTTCTGCTATTTGTACCGTCATTTTTTCTTGAATTTGTAATCTTCTAGCAAAAATATTTACTATTCGTGCTAGCTTACTTATACCGATAATACAATTATCGGGAATATAAGCTATATGTACCATACCGTTAAAAGGTAACATATGGTGTTCGCAAAAAGAGGTAAATTTTATACCTTCCAGCGAGATAAAGTCCTGAAAATTACAAGTATCGTAAAATTTAGTACTTAATATTTCAGCTATATCTTTTTCATAACCGGAAAATATCTCTTCATAGCTATTAATTACTCTCTCGGGAGTTTTAAGTAACCCTTCTCTATTTGGATCTTCACCAATGAATTTTAGTAATGTTCTTACCGCTTCTTTAGCTTCTTCTCTAGTTGGTTTACTCATGTTCTAGTTTTATACTTTTTAAAAACATTGTTTTACCACAAATATAAACAAACATCAAGCCGCCTACTATAGCAATAAGCCCTCCCCCGCCCATCATACCCATTAATAGCTTAGCTGACATTGGCATTACGCTGTTTGGATCTTTCCGCATAACCCCGTAACCACCGGCGAATGCTAGCCCGAGTATGTGCAGAATCTGCCCGAATGTTAGGAGGTAGATTACAAATGTCATCCCGTGGTCAAGCCACGGGATGACATTGTTATTTTTAGACACTATGATACCCAAATAACTATAACCCATACAAGCAATACTAATCCCCACTATAGACCCGTGATAATGAGCGGGGATTACTACATTTATACCTGTTATATTCATTGCTATAAGTCCGCCAAGTAGAAATAAAGTAATGGAGCAAAGTAAGATTGTTTTGATGATATTGCCATCCGCCCTCAATGTCATTCCTGCGGAAGCAGGAATCCATTCTTTTTTTTCTAGATTCCCGCTTTCGCGGGAATGACATAAAGGCACGTAGCAATAACCCAAGAACTCAAACCCCATACCTATCAAACATAAAACAGGAGCAATACCGCCTAGATATTTCATATGGTTTGTATAAAACTCTTTAAAACTACCATCAATAATATCATAAGATATATGACCGCAAACTATAAGAATGCCGAAAACAAAATTCAAATAAAGTAAGAACAGATAGAATTTTTGAAATTTTAATTCTCTACCTATTAGCTTCTGAAATAAGCCAACCCAAATAAATATTAATATTTGAGTATATATAAACTGCAGTAAATGACCTCCGCTCCAAAAAAGTAATTCATAATAGAATTCTATCTCGATAGGAATAATTTGAATGATATTTTGTAAGCCGTTATAAGATAATCCAAAGCAAACGAAGCTTAAAATAAACATTATAATAGTCGATAATATTGTAAAATTAACTAGACTATTTAAGTTCACCCAATCGAAGAAATATAAAGCACTTATAGCGTATAACAGCAACGTAACGCCAAATAAGCTTAACCCCAAAATAAAGACAATATTTTCAAGCATCGGTATATAGTTATTCATCACTGGATTGTGTCCGGCTATTGGGGATACGGCTATAAGTATCGTACTTAGGAAAGCAAGTTTGCATAGTATGTCATTCCCGCGAAAGCGGGAATCTAGAAAAAATATACTGGATTCCCGCTTTCGCGGGAATGACAAAAAGGGTTGCGAGAATGACATAGACCAAACACTAGCCGTAATAGACAACAACCAAATTAATACCGATAAATTAACATGAATAATTAAAGCAGATTTGAAAATATGCGGGTTTGGAAAAAAGCTCGATAATTGAGGAGTACGTAACACTACCAAAATAACCGAATATAAACCTGCAAACCCCAAAGATAAAATACCGAGTTTGAGCCACGAGATAATTAAGCTATTATTTTGTGAGTGATTAGTAGAATTCATAACTACAGGTAAATATTAAATATAATCTACAAATAGCTTACGGTATCTAAATAAGCAATATTTTTTACAAAATCACTTTTCTAAAAGGAGGGTGTCAGAAAGTTTGTGTAAGTTGTAAAAATAGTTAAGAATAAAATTAATTAAAACAACTTACATGAGGCTAATATGAAGAATAAGAGCAAAGTATCAAATCCGACTATAGAAAAAGTAGTATACCTCTAGTAAATGAAAAATTGTCAAAGAAGTCAGCAAGTGTTATTAAGTAAGAATGGATTTATAGAAAATTAACATCAGTAGAAAAAGAAGAATTAAAGCTTTACCATAGAAGCGAAAGGGATAAGAGGATTTGTGATAGAATCAAAGCTGTTCTCACGTATGATGGTAGCTATAGTATTGATGAGATATCGAAAGTGTTATTACTGAGTGATGAAGGGATAAGAAAACATTTAATAGATTATCATAATGCTCAGAAGCTTAAGCCTGGAAATGGCGGTAGTGATAGTAACCTTACTAGACAGGAGGAAGCAGAGTTAATAGTTCATCTAGAAAATAATAATTATGTGTATGCTAGAGATATAGGTTTGTTCATAGAACGTCAATATGGAGTAATCTATACATTAGCTGGGGTAATCAAGCTATTACACAGACTTGGTTTTAGTTATAAGAAACCTAAGTTAATGCCTGGAAAAATAGATTTAGCTAAGCAAGAGGAATTTAAGCTGCAATATAGTTTGCTAAAAAATAATTTAGCTAAAGATGAGTCTATTTATTTTATGGATAGTGTTCATCCTCAATACCAAACTCGAGCAAGATTTGGTTGGATTAGAAAGAATGTAGTTAAAACATTACCAAGTTTCAGTGGTTGGAAGCGTAAACATATTATTGGTGCTATTAATCTTAAGGATTTAGAGGTAGTAACCACTGACAATCCTAAGGTTAATGGTGATTATATTATTGAATTTTTAAAGAAATTAGAAGCAAATAATCAAGATAAAAGTAAGATTTATTTGATATGCGATAATGCTGGATATCATAGGTCAAAAAAGGTAAAAGAATATCTACAATACAGTAAAATAGAGTTACTATTTTTGCCAGCATATAGTCCTAATTTGAATCCAATTGAACGACTGTGGAAATTTATGCATTCTGTTGTAAGTAACAATAAATTTTATGCGAATTTTGAGACATTTACTGATTCTATACGAATATTTTTTGAAAATATTGAAAAATATAAAAATAAAATTTCTTCGTAGACAATGATAGTATCATATGATACTATCATATAATGAGTAACAGACCGCATTTTCAAATAACTAATAAAATCTTGGAGCTATCACAAGATATTTCTTATGAGCTTGGTGTTTTAGCCGGTAGCAAGATTTATTCTCAGCCTATAAAACTTCGCAAAAATAATCAAATTAAAACTATCCACTCTTCTTTAGCAATTGAAGGAAATAATTTAAGTATAAAACAGATAGCAGATTTAATAGACGGAAAAAGGGTACTTGCACCGGAAAAGGATATTTTAGAAGTAAAAAATGCTATAAAATTATATAATGATCTGACTATATTTAATCCTTTTAAAGTTGAATCATTGCTAAAAGCACATGAGATATTAATGCAAGGATTAGTAGAAGATAATGGGGAGTGGCGTAAAGGTAATGCCGCTATATTTAAAGGCACAGAAATTATACAGCATAATTTAGAAAGCTTCAGACAAGATGAATTTAAATGCGAGCCTGCACAGCGTATAAAAATACGTGAGCACAGGCGAGTCATGCAAAATTCGCTTGTATCAAGCTTTCTAAATTATGCTGTACATTTTGCACCTCCGGCAAGTCGCGTTTCTTTATTAATGCAGTATTTATTTGAGTTTATAACACAAGATAAGAACATTTCCGGAATAATTAAGGCTTGTATATTTCATTATGAGTTTGAATTTATCCATCCTTTTTCTGACGGTAATGGGCGAATCGGTAGATTATGGCAACAATTATTACTAATGCAAACTAATGAAATTTTTGAATATATTTCCGTTGAAAGTTTGATAAGGAATAATCAAAGTGAATATTATAGTGTTTTAAGTAAGTGTGATAAGCTTGGTGAATCGACGTTATTTATCGAGTTTATGCTTGATAAAATAGTTGCAGCATTAAGATTATATAGTAATAATATAACATATGAAGCAAGTACGCCTTTAGCTAGAATTGAATTTGCTAAGGTTAATTTAATAGATAAATGGTTTTCTAGAAAAGATTATACTAATATACATAAAAATATTTCTACGGCAACGGCTAGTAGAGATTTGTTATATGGTTTAGAGCAGGGGATACTAGAGAGTAAAGGCAACAAGAATCAGAGTTATTATAGGTATACTAAGATAGAACTTTAAAAATTGGTTATGTCGTTTTATAAGCTCAATGATGCTGAACGTTTAATATACGCTCCGCTCATTGACTTATAAACTCCTTTGAGATAGTATTATAGGTATATTAAATATAATACGTAAAATATATGAATATATCTGCAACTGAGTTAAATAAAAATCCTGGAAAAATCATTGATCAAGCACTATGAGAGCCAATAGTCATTAATAAGCAAGGTAGGCCTACCGTTGTTTTAGTAGACTATGAATACTTTACTAAACTTGAAGATGATTATTGGGGGAAGGCAGCAACAAATATTACAAAACAGCCGGAATGGTTATCAGCAAAAGAATCAGAAAAATTTCTTAAAGGCTAATGAAAGAAATAATTTTAGAAAAAAGGGTAATAAAAATATTAGAACGTTATCCCGAAAAAGCGTCAGCGTCAAATTAAAAATAAGATTCTCTCTTTAATAAATAATCCGGTACCCCAATGATAGTAAATTATTAGTAGGCTACCATGATTTCTATAGATGTGATAATAGACCTCTTGCATAACTTGTTTCTAAAGGTAATTTGTACGTCAATCCGATGCTCGAATCCTCACGTACTATAGTGTACGCTGCGGTTCTGTGCTTCGTGTTTCCTTCAAATTCTTTTGTATTAACTACGTTATGCAAGAGGTCTATTGGAGAATATAGAATAACGTTTTAATGAAACTACAATTTACGTGATATTAGTTGGAAAACGTAACGATTCTGAAGTGTATAAGTTATTAAAAAACATTTTCTAACAAAATATACTGTAAGAGAAATGAGTGTATGACACAGTTGATTTACAGGAAATTAACATGAAAAATTTTATAAAATATTTGTTTTTTACCGGTCTATATATAGTAGTAACGATGATAGTTGCGTATATGGTTTTGGCTCAAACTATTCCTAATGATGGGCAGTGTCATATGATGGATAGACCGCTTGTTATTCATTACATTTTAGCAGCAATTATTACCGCTTTACCGGCACTAATTTTAATATATAGTAGAAGTAAGAAAAAGAAGAAATAAATTATATGATCGGTAAATTAAGCGGTAAGATTGATTCCCAAGGCGATGATTACATTATAATTAACGTAAATGGGGTAGGGTATCTTGTTTATGCTTCAGGTAAAACTTTAGGTAAACTTGCTGAAGGTGAGTTTTATAAACTATTTATCGAAACCCATGTTAGAGAGGAGCATATTCATCTTTACGGTTTTCTGACTCTAGAAGAGAAAAATTTTTTTAATTTGTTACAATCAGTAAACGGTATCGGTACAAGAATGGCTTTATCTATCTTATCAAGCCTTACACCTTCAGATATTCAAATTGCTATAAATAATGAAGATAAAAATATATTTAAAGCAATATCGGGAGTAGGGGCTAAACTTGCTGAGCGTATAGTGTTAGAGCTGAAAGGTAAAGTAGCGAAAATATCCAGCGGTTCAGCTATTATTAAAGATAGCTTGAATATCAAGAATATTACGCCCGTTGCAAGTAATGAAGTAATAAAAGCTCTAGTAAATCTAGGCTTTTCTAGATTTGAAGCTCAAAACGCCGTTCAAGGCATCATTATCCAAAACCCCGAAATTTCTATTGATGAGTTAATCAAAACAGCCCTGAAAAATCGAAATTCTAATTTTTAGAAATATAGACTAAAATTAGTTTAAGGAAATATTTAATTTCATACCTAGAGCTATGGCAGCACGGTCTAAAGTATCAAGGGTGACATTAGGATTATTAGGGTTTAAGAGCCTATCTACAGCTGATCTACTTAGTTTCCATTTTTTCTGCCATTTCTGACTTTGTTATATGTTTTTGTTCCATAATTTGCTTTATTTGCTCTGCAAGAATACGCTTGTGAGCTATTACTGTCAATTTTTATTTGATGTCATTCCTAGCTAAAAGCAGGAATCCAGTACTTCAAAGCTTTACTTAAAAAAATCTTTAAAATCAAGATTTTTTAGCCTGCATCCCTGCTTTCGCAGGGATGACATCAAGGGCTTTTCAAAAAACTGTCCTGTACTATACTTTTTTGGTTATAGATTGATAAAATTTTACAGTAAGAGTTTTTGATATATTAAGCATTGTGATAATGTACCATAATTGGTGCAATTTAGCAATTTAAAAACACCGTTCAAGGTATCATTACCCAAAATACCGAAATCTCTATTGATGAATTAATCAAAACAGTTCTAAAAAATCGAAATGCCAGTCTCTAAATTAAATATTAATTTATTAAAATTTTCCTTACTTTTGTTTAATTTTGATATATATACTTCTTTTACCTGAAGAATTGGTAGTATTAGATATTAATTATCCATAAGAACATTGATTATTCGCTCATCTAAATATTCATTTTCCAACTTTTCAAGTTAAAGAAGTATAATACATATTCAAAAAAAATATCATTAAAATTAATAGGTAAAATTATGTCAAAATTAAAAACATTTTTAACGGGTATAAATGCTAATGAATTACTTGGGGAACTAGCAAAAAACCCGGCTACATTAGATATTACTAATACTCCTAATAATACGGTATCACACAATAATTTTAAAGCTTTACTAGAAACTTTAAAAGGAGACGGTACGGTAAAAAATCTAAAGATTGATGGTTTTGTGTGTAATTCAGAATCATTAACAAATTTTGTTGAGTTTGTTACAGATCCAGGATGTCTTATTACTAGTATTGAATTTGGAGGGAAGATTTTAACTGATGCTCACAGTGTAAATTTACTTACACAAGCATTTTGCAAAAATAATACTATAAAAGAAATTACCTTTAGTGGTTCTAGGGTAGTTGGTGATAATAATTCAGATAGCGGTTCTAATTTAGGAGATGTAGAACTATCCGCATTATTAGAAAATTTATCTAAAGAAAATATAGAAAGTTTAAGTTTTTCGCAAACAAAAATAAAATTAGAGACAAAAGAAGTAAGAAATAAGTTTATTGATTTTCTTACAAAAAGTAATATTAAAAACTTGGCTCTATTAAACACCGATATAACACAAGAAAGTAAAATAGAATTATTGAAAGTGATACAAACAATAAATCTAAACAATAGCGATATAGATATTTTTTGTGAAGTAATAAAACATAGCAAAATTAATGAACTTGGATTTTCTTTAGGTAGAGAAATCAGTGATAAATCAAAAGAAAAATTATTAACTTCTATAAAAAGTAATAAATCTCTTATTAATTGTTCGGTTACGGGTCCAAATGATATGTCACCGCAAGAGAAAAAAGAAAAAAAAGAATGGATAAGTGTAAAGTTTATGAGAGAACTGATAAAAATCAGAGTATTCTAGAAGAAGTAGCACAAGTTTTAAAAGATTGGTCTGAAACGCCTAACGATTTGCATAAGGGTACAATTCATAGTTACTTAAAATTATATCAAAAGTTAAATAAAGATAGTGTTATAGAAGAGTTAGAAAAGTTAAAAGTAACTGATGCAAACTTTATTCTAGAAAACGCAGATAAACATATTAATGAGCATTTTTTTGAGATGGTGGGAATTGCAAAAGAAGTATATGCTGATGGTTTATTTGTGCCTACTGATATAACTAGTTACATCGCATCTTGTATTGGGGATTTATCTAATATAATAAATAAATCAAGTGATATAGAATCTTAAAATAATTTATAGCATAAAACTATTTTTTAGCTATTATTAGTCATTATATTCGATTTAAAATAATGACTAATATATTATCGCCTGAAAAAATTGAAAATGATCAAGAATTGCCGATAAGACCGTCATATTTGCAAGAATTTGTCGGTCAACAGCAGATTAAAGAAAATCTCTCTGTATTTATTAAAGCTGCAAAATCTCGGAATGAGCATCTTGACCATACTTTATTTTACGGTCCGCCCGGTCTTGGTAAGACTACGCTTGCTAAGATTATCTCTAATGAAATCGGCGGTAATTTCAAATCCACCTCCGGTCCTGCTATACTTAAGGCAGCTGATCTTGCTGCTATTCTTACCAATCTTGAAAAGAACGACGTATTATTTATTGATGAAATCCACCGCTTAAATACTGCAGTTGAAGAGGTTTTATATCCTGCTATGGAGGATTTTGAGATTGATATAGTTATCGGTGAAGGACCTGCGGCAAGGTCAGTGAAAATAACCTTGCCGAAATTTACCTTAATCGGGGCTACTACACGCCTTGGGCTGCTTAGTAATCCTTTGCGTGATAGGTTCGGTATTCCTATGCGGCTTAATTTTTATAATACTGAAGAATTGAAGAAAGTTCTAAATAGAGCGAGTAAATTATTTGATATTGATTTGACCGATTCAGGTTCGGAAGAGATAGCAAAAAGAAGTAGAGGAACGCCAAGAATTGCATTAAGATTGCTTCGTCGTATAAGAGATTTTGCAGTAGTTGACGGTAAATCAAGAGTAGATAAAGAAATCTCTGATTTTGGGTTAAATCGTTTGGAAGTTGATCGCATAGGACTTGATAGTAATGATTATCGTTATTTGAAATTCATAGCGGATAATTATAACGGTGGTCCCGTTGGAATTGAAACGATTGCTGCTGCCTTATCCGAACAGCGTGATGCACTTGAAGAAACCATAGAGCCTTATCTTATACAGATAGGTTTACTACAAAGAACTCATAGAGGTAGGGTAATCACGATTGCCGCTTTTGAGCATTTGAAAATGCCGATACCTAATCAATCACATCATCAATTTAATATTTTTAACGAGAATGAGTAATAATAATTTAAATGATAGTTATACAGCCGCAGATGTTATAAAAAGGCTGATAAAAGATCATGTTAAACCTTACGCAAATAAAATATATTTTTCGATATTTTGCATGGTTATTGCAGCACTTTGTACGGCAGTGATTGTACATGCGGTTAGACCTATTATTGATAAGATTTTTTTAACGCATGATAAGAAAATGCTTATAATAATGCCTATAGTGCTTACTGTAACTTTTTTTATAAAAGGAATTTCAGAGTATTATCAGAATTATCTAATAAAATTTGTTGGGCAGAGGGTACTAAATGATTTGCAGATAAAAATGTATGAGCATTTGTTACTTGCCGATATTTCTTTTATTCAAAATCAATCTTCAGGACGTCTAATATCTCGTTTTACTAATGATATTTCTTTGATGCGTGGGGCTGTTTCTAATTTACTTGTCGGATGTGCTAAACATTTCCTAACTGTAGTATGTTTAATAATAACTATGTTTCATTTAGAACCGCTATTATCTTGCGTAGTTTTTCTTGTGTTCCCTTTGGCTGTTTATCCGGTGCAAAGGATGGGTAGAAAGATAAGAAAAATATTTTCACAATCCCAAGAGGCGCTTGGGCATTATACTTCTAGGCTTGATGAAACATTTCAGTCAATTAAGATTATTAAATCTTTTGTAGGCGAAAAAATAGAAAGTAATAGAGCGTCGTTGATTATTAATAATATTTTAGAGTTCTACAAAAAAACATCTAAGCTAGATGCGATGGTTTCACCGATTATGGAGGGTTTAAGCGGTCTTGCAGTCGGAGGGATGGTTTGGTACGGAGGTAATCTAGTTCTTGATGGTAAAACAACACCCGGTGCATTATTTGCTTTTTTAGCTGCTTTTGCTGCAGCTTATAGACCATTTAAAAGTTTGGTATCGTTAAATATTAATTTGCAAGAAGGAATAGCCGCAGCTAAGAGGGTATTTAGTATTTTAGATACCGAACCTATTATTAAAGATCATGAAGATGCTAAAGAAGTAGATTTATATAATCCACAAATTACTTTTGAAAAACTGGCTTTAAGTTTTGAGAGTAAAATAGCTATAAAATATATAGATTTAAAGCTAGAGCCTCATAAAATGATTGCGTTTGTTGGGCGTTCAGGTAGCGGTAAGACGTCCCTTAGTAATTTATTAGTGCGTTTTTATGATCCAAATGAAGGAAGAATTTTAATTAATAATCATGATATTAAAGATATTAAGCTTACTTCACTTAGAGGTCAGATTTCCTTAGTTACTCAAGATACTCATTTATTTGATACAAGCGTTGCCGAAAATATAGCATACGGTCAGGAAAACGCTACAAGAGAAGAAATAATTGAAGCAGCAAAATATGCAGATGCTCATGAGTTTATTATGCATCTGCCGAACGGTTACGACACGCAGATAGGAGTGCAGGGGACAACTCTTTCAGGCGGTCAGCGTCAGCGTTTATCTATTGCTAGAGCTTTCTTAAAAGACGTACCTATTTTAATTTGGGATGAAGCAACAAGTAGCTTAGACCAAGCTTCTGAACAGAAAATTCTAGAATCTTTAAAGAAATTACGCCAAGGAAAAACCACTTTAATCATTACGCATCGTTTAAGTAGTATTACCAACCTTGATAATATTATCGTCATGAAAAACAGTGAGATTTGTGAGCAGGGTACTCACACTCAATTACTTAAGAATAAAGATGAATATTATAGGTTGTATAATAAGGAGTTAAGAGAAAATGGTTGATTTATAAAGTAAATAGTTTATATTTCTTAATTTTTGTTAACTAATATTCTTTGTCATTGCGAGGAGACGTTGTTGCGTGGATCAATTCCGCCTCTGTCATCCCGTGGCTTGACCACGGGGTGACACCGAATGCGTTTTTCGATTCATGCAACAATGCCACGCAGGAATGACCTCAACTCAAGGAATACCACAATGCTCATTACCAAGATTTTTAAAGACTATAGATTATTTGAAATATTTATTTTAGGAATAGTTAGCGGTATGCCGCTGGTTATAATTTTTTCTACTCTTTCGGTATGGTTAAAAGAATCCGGAATAGATATCGCTGTTATTACTACTTTTGCGGTTGCAAGATTATCATATTCATTAAAAGTATTTTGGTCGCCGTTAGTCGATAGTTTTAAAATACCTTTTTTAAGTAAGTGGGGACATCGTAAAAGCTGGCTTATATTATGTAGCTCTTTAATGGCTTTAGTATTAATTGTTATAAGCAGGGAAAATCCTAAGGTTTCTTTAACTTCTTTATATTTTTTGACTATAGCATTAGGCTTTTTATCCAGCACGTTCGATATTGCTGTTGATGCGTTGCGTATTGATAAGTTTGATCAGGAAACTCAAAGCATAGCTAGTGCAATTGCCGTACTGGGTTATCGAATCGGTATGCTAATTACCGGTGCAGGTGCTTTGTACCTTGCAGAAATAACCGGAAATAATTGGCAACTAACTTTCTTTGTTATAGCTATAATATTTGCTGTTGCAACGATATTTATAATAACCGTAAAAGAAAAAGAATTAGTAAGAGAAAAAATTAATATTACTTCTATTACTTCATGGATTTCTACAGTAATTAATCCTTTCAAGGATTTTTTCAAAAGAGAATTTGCCGTAACTATTTTACTTGCAGTAATATTTTTTAAATTAGGCGATGCTATGCTTGGAGCGGTTGCTTCACCGTTTTATATAGAGCTTGGTTATACAAAAGGCGAAATAGCAATAATTGCTAAACTTTACGGGTTGATTGCGACCTTAGTCGGAGGCTTTGCCGGTGGTATTGTAATGTATAGGGTAGGGAATTTTAAAGGTTTGATTATTACCGGTATTGCTCAAAGTCTAACACATTTTGCATTTATTTGGCTTAATCACCAACCTCCTTCTTTTGAAGCTTTATTAATTGCTATTACTATAGAGAATTTTGCTGCTGCTATGGGAGCTACTGCTTTAGTCGGCTATATAGGTAATTTATGTAATAAAAAATATTCGGCAACACAATATGCTTTACTTAGCAGTAGCAGTAGTTTATGTAACAATACTGTCACTATTTATGCCGGAAAACTTGTAAATATGATGGGTTGGGACGATTTTTTCATCTTTACTATAATTTTAGCCTTGCCTGCTTTGTTTATATTAATGTATCTTAATAAAAAGGTTAATGTGTAGTAAGTATTTGTTTTTAACGTCATTTCCGGCTTTTTATGTCATTCCCGCGTAGGCGGGAATCCAGTAAAAAAAGTATAAATACAGTATACTTTTAAAACTAAAAGCTCGATTTATCTCGCTTTATCCTGGATTCCCGCCGTTGCTGGAATGACATCGAGCCGATTTTTGAGCAATGACGCAAAATCCCACTTGATTTAATTTGAATAATATTTTATTTATTTAAAATGTTTAGTAAATTTTTATTACCTTATATTTTTATTGCAACATTTTTCTTTGCTCCCATAAGCGAAGCGAAGAAAGCTGTAAAAAATATCCCTAAACCTCCTGTTCAAACTAGTTTAGTAATTGATGCAAAAAGCGGTAAAGTGCTGCAGGCTCATAATTCACAAATTCGAGTTTATCCTGCTTCTTTAACCAAACTCATGACCTTATATTTAATGTTTGAAGCAATTGAAGCAGGTAAGTTGCCTTTAGATAAAAAATTACTTGTATCAGCAAAAGCAGCAAAGATGCCTCCTACTAGAATTGATTTAAAAACAGGAGAAACTATAACGGTCAGAGAAGCAATTAATGCACTAATTATTAAGTCGGCTAATGATGCTGCTGTAACGGTCGCTGAGAATATGAAAGGTTCCGAAAAAGCTTTTGCTCATTTAATGAATGTTAAAGCTAAACAGCTCGGTATGAAGAATACCTATTTTAAAAATGCTTCAGGTTGGCATGACCCATTGCAGCAAACTACCGCAAGAGATATGGCTAAACTTGCTATGGCCTTAAAGAGAGATTATCCTAAATATTATCCTTTATTTGCTAAAACCAGCTTTGTATTCCGTGGAAACATAGTAAACGGACATAATAGGGTTACTAAAAATTATCAAGGTGCAGAAGGTATGAAAACAGGTTTTCATACACCGGCAGGTTATAATTTAGTAACTACTGCTTCTAGGAACGGTAAATCATTGATTGCCGTTGTTACAGGCGGCAAAAGTGCCGCATCTCGTGATCAAAAAATGATGGGGCTACTAGATCAGCATTTTAATATTAAGCCTATAGTCTCTAAACCTTCAATCAAACTTGCCTCTAATAATAAATCTACTACAAAAGCTAAATCAAAAATAATAAAGAAAAAGAATATACGTAGTTGATATGTATCGTCATTGCGAGAGGCATTGCCCGCGTGGATCGTTTTATGTCATTCCCGCGGAGGCGGAAATCCAGTTCTTGTATATGTCATCCCGCGACTTAATCGCGGGATCCTAGGATACAATTTGTGGCACAAGATCCCATGGTCAAGCTATGGGATGACAATGAGGTTACTGGATTCCCGCCTACGCGGGAATGACATAAAAGCGGTATCAATATTAGACTTCTTGCATAACGTAGCTAATAAGGAGAAATTTGAAGGAGACACTTCACCTCGAACCGCAGCGTACACTTGGTACGCGAGGATTCGAGTACCGGATCGACGTACAAATTGCCCTTAGAAGCAAGTTATGCAAGAAGTCTATTGACTTACCTAAGGATTCACTGCCAGCTTATATTTTAGATTTACAAGTTTTATATGACAATTAACACTACATTTAGCGTTTCTTGTAACTTTAGTAGATGAAGATTTTTTAGAGTTTTTAGCTAAAGTTTTACTTTGTGGTTTTTTTAGATTAATATTTTTTAGAAATTTCTCAGTTTCATTAGGTAAATATTCTATTTTTACTTTAGTTATACCTTGATTTTTAAATGCTAAAATTTCGGCTGCTTTTTGAGAAACATCTATTATACGATTTTTCTTAAAAGGACCTCTATCATTAACCATTAAAATTACTGATTTATTATTGGCTTTGTTGGTAACTTTAACTAAGCAAGGAAGCGGGAGAGTTTTATGTGCGGCAGTTAATAAATTTCTATTAAAGCTATCACCGTTAGCTGTTTTTTTACCGTGAAAACCGTCTTTACGTCCCCCGTACCATGAAGCATAACCTGTTTCGGTAAAAGATTTAGGACTGTGAGGTTTGTAAGTCTTTCCTTTTATTTTATAATTTTTTCCAACTTTATAATGTCCTTTATAAGTTAGATTATGAGGATCATCCTTTGATAATTCTTTGTAAGAATATTTATGGGAATAAGGTAATCTTTTTGAGGTATTACAACCGCTTAGACAAAAAATCAATAAAAAAATTAATACAATAAGTTTATGGCGTCGTATCATTATCATGCTTATTAAAATTATCCATTATTTTAGCGTAACACACAACTTTTTCAACACCTTTTATTTTTGATGCAATAGAAGTAAGCTTTTCTAGCTCTTCTTCTGATCTTGCAACTCCAAATAAATAAACAATATTATCTATAGTTAGAATAGTATAATTAGCAAATTTAATGTCTTTTCTGACTAAGTTTTTAGCTTTAATTTGTGTGGTTATCATACTATCTTTAGTATATTGGGCTAAGTCAAAATGATTACTATTTTTATTTACTTTCAACTCATTAATAACTTCTTTTACGCCTTTTTGATTCCAAGCAATTTCTACGGCTTTTAACGCATCAGATTCTTTTTGAATATTTCCTGTTAATAATACTCTTCCTTGTGATACTTCAACCTTTATTTTAGCTCCTAAATCTCTAAAATTATTTTTTACTAAATCAGCTTTAATACCGGCAGAAATCCTTGAATCATTTAATGTTTCAGACATTGGTTGATCTTTTGAAGCAACAATTCCGGTAGTGATTGCTGCAGTAAAAATAGCAGGTAAACAAGCAGATAGACTAAAAGAAAGAGCTATAAAAATTAGAACTCGTAACATCATAATAATAGTACCCTACGATTTTTAAAAGATTGTATTTGTTTAAGAATTAACGGTTTGTTTATGTCATTCCCTATAGTACCGGACCTTGTTGCGTACATACCGAGTCGTCATTGCGAGCGGGTGTTGTTGCGTGGATCAGTTTTACCTCTGATCCCCGTGGCTTGACCACGGGATCCAGTTAAAAATACTAAAATTATTAGTATTTTTTATTGTTTTTATGGACCTAGTTAGCAAGCGAACTAGATGACACAGTAGGTTTTACCGGTCTACGCAATAATGCCACGCGGTAATGATATAGAGTAAAAATAGTAAGGTATTATATCTTACTATCCGGTAATTTATTCTTTAATAAAAGAGGTAATTGCAGTAAAATAAATATAAAAGTAATAGGTATTACACCGAATACTTTGAATTTTACCCATGTTCCATCTGAGAAATTACGCCAAACTATTTCATTAACTACAGCCATAAAAAAGAAAAAAGCCGCTGTTCTATAGCTTAAAGTTATCCAGCTTTCTTCTTTAAGACGTACTATACTCTCTAAAGCATATTTGATAAAAGGATTTTTTCTTATACCGCTCATGAGAAATATTATTCCAAAAATAACATATAATATAGTAGGTTTGATTTTTATATACATTGAATCGCCGCTAATTAAAGTAATGCTTCCCGAAACTAATAAAACAGTCGTAGAAATAATAGAAAGCTTGGATACTTTCTTATCGATAACATAACAAAGGGTAATACAAATAACAGAGGTAATAAGCATATAAATAGTAGCGTTTTGTATACCGCCTCCATAAAAAAAGCCTGCAAAAAATGCTATTACCGGACCAATTTCTGATAAAAGTTTTAACATATTTAATTTAATTGTTCTCTTTGATCAAATTAATTTGATTCATTTTTTTGTACTGATATTAAGTTATTTTTGGAATATCTTAATTTTATTTGTATGAAAATATTTATCAGTAATATAGTAGTAAAATAGGCAAGTACTTGTAGCCCGTTAGGTCTTGCAATATAACCGGTAACAATATTTAAGATTTTACCTATCATACTTCTATCTGCTACTAACCATGAACTATCCCAAAGTTGATCGGATAAAAACATAACTAGACTGGAAGAGGTTAAAATACCTGCAGCACTTGCTGCAAATCCGCCTGCTATTAGCATTAATAATACAGTAGAGATTTTAAAAATATATTTTTGATTAGCAATCTTAATTAAACCGAAATATATTACTAAACCAAGTAAGAAGCCACTTGTAGCACCTATTATCACTCCTTGCAAGTAAATACTGCTTGATATTGTTTCAACTGAAGATATACTATATACTAAAATAATAATTTCTGCACCTTCTCGTAATATGGTAGTGGCAACTAAAAAAACCAACATGAAATAACTGGCGTTACCTTCATGAATTTTTACTGATAAGTCGTTTATATGTTGCTTTACTTTTATACCGTAACCTTGCATCCATATTATTGTCCAGCTAATCAGAATTGTTATTAGTATCATAATTCCGGAATCGAATAGCTCGTCGCCTATTCCGCCAAAAGATAAAGATAATTTACGGGTAAAAAATGCAAAAATCGAAGCAAATACTACTCCAAGCATTACTCCGGCAATAATATAAAGACGAGATTTTTCTATTTGTTTTGTTACGGCGAGTATTACACCAAGTAATAAGGATATTTCTAAACATTCACGAAACACTACTAAAGCAATTTTAAACATATTTTTTATCTAATCATTAACAATTATAATACCCTGAGCCGTATCTTGATGAAAATCCCCAAAAATTTCATATTTTCCGGGTTTAAGCGGTGCCAGTATAATAGTTATTGACTCATTCGGCATAACTATTTTTTCACGATGTAAATCATGACTTTCAAACTCTTCTACTGTATCATCTTCATTATGAACAATTAACCTTATCTTAGTAGATTTTGGTACTTCAACTATATTCGGAACAAATTTATGATCTTTTATAGTTATCTTTACTTCTAATATATTATCATTTGTTTTATTATCGGAACTCTTATTTGTAGAGATATAAATAATTACTGCTAAAAATATCAAACCTACTAGTACAATAATATTTTTGTTTTTTTTAATAATTTCCATACTAAACTCCTAGCTTAATTAAAGTTTAAAGTAAGATTCTTATATACTCATTTAATTTGAGTTTTAAATTTTTAATAATTACAAAATTTATCCTGCAATTTTTATTAATGCTATAAGATATACAATTATTATCATTATGACAAGGATAGATAATAGAATATAATTTTTTTGTCTTTGAATTTTATTTTGTTTCATATTTATTTAATTTTGTTTAAAGTCTCCTAGTTCAAGCAAAAGATATTCATTTATCGGTAATGATTCATGAGAAATAATTTTATTTATGTTAGAACCTAAAGCTTTAAATGTTTTGCCTTCGGCAATAACACTGCGTGTTCCAACCGTTACTTTACCTTGCAAGGCGTAAGAAAAAATTAAAGGATATGTAATATCACCGATTTTCATATCTATTTGTTGTCCTTTTTCTTTAGAATCATATAATATTTTACCGTTTGATAAGCGAGTAATTTTAGCGTTAAAGCTTACTTTTTCACCACATAATAAAGGAACACGATAAGCTATCTCATCATCATAAATTTTTACTTCATTATTTTTGACAAAATTTTGCGGTAATATGGATTTTAAAATTACATTAATTTTATAATTATAAGCATCATCGAAGATAATATTATTACTATTATTAACGGCGTATTTTGCCGGAATAATAGCTTCTCGTGCTTCTCCTACCATCATACCGATTATTACATTATCTAAGCCAAGCATTACAGGAGCAGAGCCTAAAGTAAAAGTTTTAGTATCTTCAGATATTAAAGTATTGTTCATATCTGATATTTGATAAAATACGGTAACTACATGTCCGCAAGAAGCGGGACCGAGATTACCGCTACCGAGCGTATTAATTTTGAACAGTGTTTTTACTAAATCCTTACGTACTTCAATAGTGTAATCATTAGGATTGATAGGTCCATTTAACGGTTGTAAAATATTTTCAAAAAATGCTTTCCCTTCTTCGGTTTTAAGAGCATTTATTACGATTTTTGAAACCGTACGTTCAAATAAATTACCGTTTAATGAAATAGGGGGTTCATTATTTATACTAGTTTGGTTTTCACCGTTAGATGAATTATTTGAAGCCGTTTGCTCTATAGTTGTAGAATTATTGTTGTCGGGAGATATTTTTAACTTTACTATATTGTAAAGTATCAGGATTACAATTATTAAAGATAAAAATTTTTGCATATATACTCGTTTAATTTGAAAAATTGGCTGCAGCTATTTCAGAAAGCTCAATACAAGAGAATTTTCTGAAATAAGCTGTATGTCGGATTATAAGTTCACGTAGTTTATCTACGTTCCGCTCCTTGCCTTATATACTCCTTGCTCTTTTCCAACCACTCTGTCATTTATCAGGAGTATATGTTTTAGTACAACAAAGTTTACTATAACAATCAATTACTTAATAATCAAATGAGAATAAAAATAATTTGATTAATAAAAATAATTGATTTAAATTTAGATGCAGAATTTTATAAATATAGTGGTGAAAAGTGAAAAAATTTATATTTTGTTTTTTATGTTTATGGACATTAAACATATTTGCTGCTTCTAAAAGCTACCCTAATAAGCTTAATCGTTGTAAAATTACTAGAAATGTATTTAATGATTATGAACCGAAAGTTTTTGAGACTACTAATAATTTATTACGTAAAACAGGAAGATTATCAAAATTTTACGGTGAAAGGATATTAATTAAAGGAAAAATATTAGATCAAAATTGTGTGCCGGTTGCAGATGCTAAAGTTTATTTATGGCAAGTAGGAAGCGGAGGTAAATACTCTTATGAACCTTTAAAAACTAGAGTTGATAAAAGAAGATTTACAAGTAAAAGCGATTCAAGCTTTACCGGTTCCGGTATTGCTACTACTAATAATAAAGGAGAATATTACTTTATTAGCATGTTG
Organism: Rickettsia endosymbiont of Villa modesta; assembly: GCF_964026485.1. Taxonomy (NCBI): domain Bacteria; kingdom Pseudomonadati; phylum Pseudomonadota; class Alphaproteobacteria; order Rickettsiales; family Rickettsiaceae; genus Rickettsia; species Rickettsia endosymbiont of Villa modesta. The sequence goes on from NZ_OZ032157.1 coordinate 398,527, forward strand.
CCTTATAAATCTTCTCGTTATTTGAGAAGTGCAAACATAAGAATAGAGCATCCCAGTCTTACTACTCTTGAAACACGCTTAGATTTATCTGATAAAAATATGTGTGATAATGAGTGCGGTGAAGTAAATCCGATATTGATCGAACCGCAAGAAAATATGCCGTCTTATTGTTTTGACTTAGTATTACAAGGTACGACACTGAAGAGGTATTAGAAGACTTTTGTCATCCCGCGGCTTGACCGCGGGATCCAGTCTTTTTTAATTTTTTTAGATCCCGTGGTCAAGCCACGGGATAACAATATTGCCTCTTTCTGCGGTGCTTCTAAAGGTTTTTTTATACCACAACTACATAATGTAAGTGCTAATACGAATAAATAAAATGTTTTCATTACTATAAATTATTATATGACCTTAAGAAATTATAATAAATATCTTATATATATTATAGTGTTTTTATTATCTATAATAACCCCTATTCCTAAAATTTATGCTAAGCATCAGGATAAATTAGAATTTTTAAGAGGTTCAAGCGTACCTGATAATATAATTTTTTTTGATGAAGAAAAAAATCAATATTCTCTTGATCAGTTTGAAGGAAAGACTATATTGTTAGTGTTTTGGGCTACTTGGAGTGCTCCTTGTGTCAAAGAAATGCCTGACCTTGATATGTTACAAAAAGATTTTAGGAAATTACCTTTTGCAGTAATTCCAATTTCAGAAGATTATCAAGACATAAAAGTTGTTAAAGAATATTTTAAAAGTTATCAAATAAGATATTTGCCGATTTATCATGATTATAGAAATGAATTATTTAAAGCCTTAGGGGTTGTTAGTTTACCGACTAGTATATTAATAGACCCAAACGGCAAAATAGTAACTAGCTTTGTCGGCAATACAAATTGGTATGACGAAAAAGTTAGAGATACTATTTTATCTGCCATTCCCGGAAATTATCCTGAACCTAAAAATAGTTATAATGAGCAATCTCTGAATAAACCGGCTAAGCCTTTGCCGCCAATAAAAAAGGATATAATTAAAAACGAGCAGAATAATGAATGAAGTAAATAAATCAACTATGGCGAATGCAGAATTTGATCAGATAATAACCAAACGGCAGATAAGTAAATTAGATCAATTATTTGCTTCGGTTTTTGGTGATTCTAAAGAAGTGATCGCCGTTTTACGCCTTAGCGGTGTTATCGGTAAAGTAAGTACTATGCAATCGGGACTTACTTTAGAATCATTAAATGAACTAATAGAAAAAGCTTTTAAAATAAAGAAATTAAAAGCATTATGTTTAATTATTAATTCTCCCGGCGGTTCTCCGGTACAATCTGAACTTATTGCGAAACGTATTCGTGACCTTGCTAAAGAAAATAAAATAAAAATTTATAGTTTTATTGAAGATATGGCGGCTTCAGGCGGATATTGGCTTGCTTGCAGCGGTGACCGGATATATGCTTCTTATAGTTCGGTTATAGGTAGTATCGGAGTAGTGTCAAGCGGATTCGGATTCCATGAAGCGATTAATAAACTTGGAATAGAGCGTAGAGTTTATACGGAAGGAAAAAATAAAGCAATTTTAGATCCTTTTAAACCTATTAATAAAGAGGACCTTAAAATTATCAAAGATTTGCAAAAGCAGGTTTACGAGCATTTTGTAGAATATGTAAAAACAAGAAGAATAGGGAAGTTAACACAGCAAGACGAGATTTTATTTAACGGTGAATTTTGGGCAGGACAAACGGCTCTTGATTACGGCTTAATTGACGGCATAGGTGATATGTATAGCGTAATGAAAGAAAAATTCGGCGATAATATTAAGTTTCAATATCTGTGTGCTAAACAGCCTTGGCTTAAAAAGAAACTTGGCATGGGAAGTAAGATATTAACCGATAATCTGGCTAATTCTTTAATTGATGCAGTAGAAAATAAAATTATTAACGATAAATTTGATATAAGGTAGTATGACTATAACGCAAGTTAAAATTAAGAAATTAGAAAATTTTTCAGGTAGTTTGCCGGAATATGCTACAGAGCATAGTGCGGGGATGGATTTAATAGCCGCAAATGAGCAACCTATAACAATAAAAGCAGGTGAAATACAGCTAATTCCAACCGGCATCGCTATAGCATTACCTGACTCATTTGAAGCACAGATAAGACCTCGTTCGGGTCTTGCCGTTAAACACGGTATTACGGTTGCTAATTCCCCAGGTACTATTGATGCAGATTATAGAGGCGAAATAAAGGTGATTCTTATTAATCTCGGTAAAGAAGATTTCGTTATAGAGAAAGGGATGCGAATTGCTCAGATGATAATTTCTAAGTACGAACGCATATTATGGGAAGAAAGTAGTAGCCTTACGGAAACGATGCGTGGTAGCGGCAGCTTCGGTTCTACGGGTGTTTGACAGTTGTCATCCTGTGGGGCATTGTTGTGTGGATCGGAAAATCCGTTCGGTGTCATCCCGTGGCTTGACCACGGTATCCAAAAAACAATAAAAATACTAATAATTATTAGTATTTTTAACTGGATCCCGCGATCAAGTCGCGGGATGACATAAAGGTACTGGATCCCGTGGTCAAGCCACGGGATGACAACTGCAACAAATCATAAAACTTATGAAAATCACAATAAAATTATTAACTTCTATATTTTTATTAGCTTTGAACTGGATTCCGTGGTCAAGCTACGGGATGACAACTGGGGTAAATTCTGATGCTGTAGATAATGTTAAGCAAGTTTTTACCTATATCGATCAAAAAAATTGGTCACAAGCTGAAGATTTAGCTCTAGAGGTAAATAGTAAAGTTTTAACAAAAATTGTACTTTCTCAGAAATATTTAGATAATAAATATTCAGATAATAGTTTTGAACATGTAATAAGATTTTTACGCAATAACCCGGATTGGCCTCAAAACAAGCTGCTTGAAGAAAGAGTGGAAGAATATCTAAATAATAATACAAATAAAAAAGTAATTTTTGATTGGTTTAGTAAACATCCTCCTCTTACCGGCAAAGGTTATAAATTTTATGCGGCAGCTGCAAGTAGTTTAATCAAAGATCAGAAGATATTACTACCTATTATTAAAGAGGCTTGGGTATATGCCAATTTCACTCCTGAAGAAGAAAATGTATATTACAATAAGTGGCATAAATATTTAACTGCAAATGATCATTTAGAACGAATAGAAGAACATTTATGGAAAAATGATATTAGATCTGCTGAGCAGTCACTAAAATATGTAGATCAAGGTTACCGTAATTCTTTTAAAGTCCAAATTGCGATTATAGGTAAATCGCCAAATGCTGAAAAGCTTTTTAAAAGTGTTCCTGAAAAATACTATAGTTCTGGTTTATTATATCGTTATTTAGATTTTAAAAAAATGCAAAAGCCGACAAAGGAAGTTATTACTTTGTTTAAGAAAGCTAAAAATAACCGTAAACATTTTGCTAAATGGTGTCGTATTCAATCCTATTATGCTCGTGAATTCATCGATTACAAAGATTTTGCTAATAGCTATAGAATGGCAACGCTTCCTTTTGCTACTTGTCCTGAAACTATAAGGGAGCAGGAGTGGCTTGCGGGCTGGCTTTCTTTAAGCTTTTTAAAAAAGCCTGATCGAGCATTAGTACATTTTAATAAGTTTATCAAAGTTGTTAAAACCCCGATTAGTTTGGCACGTGGATTTTATTGGCTAGGTCGTACTTATGAAGCAAAAGGCGATAAGCAAACAGCTAGAAAATTTTACGAGCAGGCGGCCAAATATTCTTTTACCTTTTATGGGCAGGTAGCAAATATTGAATTAAATAGGACAAAATTAGTTTTACCTCCTATTCCCGTAATAACTTCTGAAGAAAGGAAAACTATAGAAAATAAAGAAATTATTAAAGCAATAAGGTTACTGGTTAAATATAATAAGAATAATTTAGCCATGATATATTCCAAAGCAGCGATTAAAAACACTAAAAATCCTGCAGAAATTCAAATAATTGCGAATATTATTAAAGCAAATAATAATACTAACCATATGGTTGAGGTAGCAAAAATTGCTGCCCAAAATAACGCTTTTATTCCGGATTGTGCTTTTCCAACGCCTTATAATCTAGGAGGTTTGCCTATCCCACCTCATTTAACTTATGGAATAATTAGACAAGAATCGGTCTTTGACCATAGGGCCGTGAGTTATGCAAACGCCATGGGGCTGATGCAACTTATTAAGGGTACTGCTTATGATACCGCAAAATCTATAAATATGAAATGTAATGTAGCAGATTTAACTAGGAATCCGGTATATAATATTAAACTTGGTTCGCATCATTTCAAAAAATTATTAGATGATCATAAAGGTTCTTATATTCTATCCATTGCTTCTTATAATGCCGGAAGTCATAACGTAGTAAAATGGATAGATAGGTTTGGTGATCCAAGGGATATAAAAGATACAAGAAAAGTTATTGACTGGATAGAACTTATACCTTATCGAGAAACAAGAGATTACGTTCAAAGAGTACTTGAAAATGTTCAGATTTATAGGGTAATCTTAAATAAGAATAGTAACTTGTACTTTAAGCGTGACTTACATGCTTGTGATATAGTAAAAAGTTAATTTTTATTAGTGTTTTATTTTGACATATAGTAATATATAAGTATGACATGGAAACTAATTAACAATATGAATTAAGGAGGAGAGTATGAAAAAATTAGAGCAACACTTTAAGAAACAGCGTAATGATACCGATACTCAAGTAAAGAAATATAAAAAAGATCTTGATGTAATCGGCATTAGATATGACCATAAATCTGCACATGTTGAAGTTCCAAATCATGCTACCGGCGGGTTTGAATATTTTAAATGGGATTGGATGACAAGCACTACGAGTAGTCATTCAGAAATAGTACAAATATTTAAGAAAATAGTAAGAACTTTAAAAGAAGCTAAAAATAACCCAGCCCAGTATGAAAACTTAGTATCTAAATTGGATTCTAGTACCAAAAATGCACTTGATGTTAATATTAAGAAGCATAATATTACTGTACCGACACAAGACACTAATAAGGTAATATCAGAAATATTATCAGGAATGCAAACATGGCTAGATACAAAAAGTCATATCCCTCTAGAACTTAAGCAAAAACTCTTAGAGTTAGGTTCTAATAATTTAGAAGAGTTTATAGAAAGTGCTTTTAATAAATTTAACAATAAATGGATAGTTAAAGAATTTATTGATAATGCTTTTGTACCACCTAGAGAGGAAAGTAACAAATATCTAGCTGATAGTGGTTGTGATTCAGCTGAGCAGCCATGGACTAAAATGGAAAATCTTAGAATAAGCGATGATTCAAATAAAGCTACAACCTCTCAGGCTTCATCAGAGAGTATAAATTCTAGTGACTTTAAAGGTAACACGTCAGATGAAGATTCCGATGATGATATAGAGGTTATATCACAATTACTAGAATCTAAAGTAACGCTTAATAATGGTAAAAAAATTGAAGTTAAGAAAATTATAGATGCAATATATAACCCACAAGATTTAGATTTTTATTTAAGGAAGTTAACTCCTGAAACCAATCAGCTTGTGAAAAAAGAAATAGCATTAAAATTAGCTTACGATTTATATAATGATTCTAAAGAGTTAAGCGTAGTAAGTGCTATATCTGAAACATTAGGTATTAGTGAGGAGTTCAATAATTACACTGACTTTAGCCTTGTACAATTAAGAAATGAAGAAGTTAATATTACGGGTGGTGAATATTCGTATTTAGCATAATTGCTTTCCTCTGTCATACCGTGGATAAACCACGGCATGACAGAGTAGGTTTACCTGTTCATATAACCGATCAATTATATTCATGATTCTTAAAAACTTATCTTTACTAATAATATTATTCTTTTCAATATCAGCTTTTTCTGCTGCTACTAACCTAAAAAATATTCCTATTACTGTTGTTGCTCCGGCAACAGGTGGTGATAATAAGACCTTATCGGATTTAAAAAATATTAATGGATTAAATTTACAAATTCCTTCTAAGTGTTTTGCTAAAGGTAAGCTACCCTTTCTTGCAAGTAGCGATGAAGTAAGATTTAATTGCCTGCGGGATACATTATTTGATGAGTCTGATAATGTAGTATGGAGTTTACGAGGCGGTTACGGTTCTGCTAGAATAATTCCCGATTTACTAAAGCTATCAAAACCAAGTAAAGAGAAATTCTTTATAGGATATAGCGATATAACGGCGTTACATCTTTTTCTATCACAAGAATGGGGATGGAAAACTATTCACGGCAGTAATATAGCTGATTTATTAAAACCTGATAAAGAACAAAGTAATTTTACCAAGCTTGCTGAAATATTAAAAGGTAAGGTAAAGCAGGTTACTATAGATAATTTGAGTCCGCTTAACGATATAGCAAAATCAAGTGATCTTGTTAACGGTAAACTAACAGGCGGTAACTTAACTATGGTGCAGACTAGTATAGGAACGAGTTGGCAAATAAAGACTAAAGGCAAAATTCTTTTTTTAGAAGATGTGAATGTAGCTCCTTTTAGATTAGATCGTGAGCTTTTACACTTAAAGCAAGCAGGGTTACTTGAGGATGTTAAGGCTATAATGTTCGGTTCATTCGGTAAAGATCTTGACGCCACAATGTTAGTGCTTCGTAATTTTGCAGATAATTTAAATATTCCGGTATTTAAAACAAATAGATTCGGTCATGAAAAAATTAATGATCCGATTATTTATAATACGAATAGTAAGATTATCATGGGGAAGAATAAAGGATTTAAGTTAGTGATGGGATTGTAAGATTCATTGTAAATTAATCAAAAAACCCGCTCGGTGTCATACTGTGGCTTGACCACGGTATCCAAAAAACAACTAAAAATACTAATATTATTAGTATTTTTAACTGGACCCCGTGATCAAGTCACGGGGTGACATCGACTCAAATGCAAATAATCACTATATTTTGATAAATTCAAATCATAAGAAAAAGACTTATTTGTAATGTAATATTCAAGTAATTTTATTAATCCTGCTTTATGTTTATTTAAAGTCTCGATACTTAAAGCTATTTCTGTTGTTTGCACATAAGGTTCGGTACTGGTTATTTTTACATAGGCAATGGTGATTGGATTCCCGCTTTCGCGGGAATGACATAAAAGAGGCTGGGAATGACATAAAAGGGACAGAGAACGACATTCCAGGAATCCGTTTTCTAGTAACATTAAACTTTCTATAATAAGTTGTGGAGAGAGTCCTAGTGCTATTTCTTTTTTAGTTGGGATAGTACCGGTTTTATAATCCAGTATAGTTATATTATTTGATTTACTTATTTCAATTCGATCAGCTATACCGATTATTTTTATATCTTGACCTGCAATATTTAGTCGTAATTCCCCTTTAGTTTCAAAATAGATTTCTTTGCAGTTTTTTCGGCGTTCTATATCAAATAAAATAAAAGCTTTGCTGAAAGCCATGAGTTTTATTTGCCAAGTTTTTTTTGTGTAGTTTGGTAAAATAGTGCCATATAAAATATGATTACCGATATTTATTAAAGCATTTTGTTTATCAAGCAAATTTAAATTAATAAATTGTTTGTCGTAATTTTTAGAATATTCCTCTAAAACTTTATGAATAAAATTACCGAAATCCGATATTTTAGGCTCTTCCCATATATTATCTTTTTTACGTAGTCCAAGGATTTTCTTAGCATAAAACCCGTATGGGTTTCTTATTAATGTTTCTATGTCGGTTACTGATAAGATGCTTGGGAAAGAGAGGCTATGTGCTGTGGACTCGTCCCCTATGTCATCCTTCCTTATGTTATTCCCACGTAGGCGGAAATCCATATCTAGGTGGATTCCTGCTTCCGCAGGAATGACATCCTGTAATTTCAAAAATAAATTACTCGGCACTGACAACTTACCATCATATTTTTTAGCGTTTAGTATAATTACTTGTTTATTTTGTAGAAATAAATTGAAGTAATCTGAATATAGAGTAGAGGCGGTTTCATTGTAATCTATATGTAGTATCTGCAAAGCTTTCTTGCTAAGCCATGGGTGAGATTTAGTGGTAGGTGTCCAGTTTTCACTATTAAAATGCGGTAATATAATTAAGTCGAATGCACATAATGCTAAATCTTCCGGTGGTGCCATAATAATATTGGCAGAGTCAGTATTTTTATAATATTTGATATTAGATAGTAAAAAAGAAAAAATTTTAGGAAAATCCTTTGTATCCGTTGAATTTATATATTTGCTATATGCAGTTAAATTTGTTAAAAACTCAACTAGTTCTGCTCCTCCTTCTTTTTCCCAAATAGTAGGCAAAAGTTTTTCAGCTATTTCTTTAGTTAAGGTCAGAATATCTAATATATTATGCGGGTTATCGGTAAATAAAATATCTATTAAGTTACGGCAATATTCTTTTGTATCCTCGTTAACAAATTGTAATTGCAATAAATATTTAGGCGAGGGTATAAAACGGTTTTTGTTAGATAGTATCATCTCTAACTTTTGTACGGCAGAGCAGTTAATTAAAGGATTTTTAAGTAATAAAAATAGGAGTTTTAAATCAAAATTATTACATAATATTTTAATAATGGAAGTTAGTAATTCACCTATATTAGTAAGCCTTAAGTCATTACCTAGTAGATCTTCGTATCTGTCTAAAAAATTACAATATACTCTTTTAAGCTTATTATTATCCGTAACGATTGCTATTCGTTTATCTTTATTACGGCTACATATATAAGCTATTTGTTTAGCCTCTTCATAAATATTTGCGGGTTCTAAATAAGATATATCGTTGCTAATCTGCTTTGAGCCAGGGTGATAGTGCACTATGTAGTCCTTTAAGTCTTCCTCAAATCTTTTAAAAAAAACATTAGGTTTGAATATTCCGGCAAGTATTATTTGCTTATTCCTATTCTTTATTCTTATTATTTCTTCTTGTAATAGCTTCAATTTATAAGCTGCTTTACTAGACCTCTTCGGAAACTCTACTTCTAGGGGTAATTTGTACGTCGATCCGGTACTCGAATCCTCACGTATGTCTATATACGCTGCGGTTCTGCGTTCCGTGTCTCCTTCAAATTCCTCCCTAAATCCTCGTTTCTGAAGAGGTCTAGTTTGTTTTTGAGTAAACGATATTTCTTCTTGCCATCTTAAAAAGCAATATTCTAGAAATTTATAAATCTTTTGCCAATAGTTAGAATTGTGATAGACTTCAATTAATTTTATATCGATATTATTGATTATAAGATCATTAAATGATTTTCTTAGAATTTCTGCAGCTTTTAATGATTCATTTTTATTAAATTGTAAGTCTTTATATTCTGTAATTATTTTTGATATAATAAGAAGTTCTTCTATTTTAGATACATAATCCGAATCGGTTTTTTTTGAAATAAGAGAATTAAAAGGAATAATGATAGGTAATTTAATTTTATATTTATCGGTTAAAATCTTCTTTAATTCTAGGCATGAGAAATTATTAGGCAATATTATTTGAACTTCTGTACCTTTCTCTAATTTATCAATGATATACTCAGCAAATATCTCTAAATAAGCCATAAATATTTATTTTATGCTTAGTATAACACATTTATAAAATGAAACAAATATTGTTAAAAATCATAATTCATGATAATAATCCTTGATTATTAATTTTTATTAACTATTATGTGCATAAATCATTAACTAAAATTAAGGAATAAGGTAATGGAAAATAAATTTAGTCCAAAAATAGAATATTTTAAAGATAAAAATCATTTATATGATGAGTTAAAAAATCTAGAAAAATTTTCCTATAATAATCCTGCACTAAAAGCTTTAATTAATGATTTTATTACACTAAAAAATCTAGCATTATTAACAATTAAATCATTTGATAATTTCACTATTAAAAATACAGATATACCTAAATCGTTAAGTGAAGATTTAGGTAATTGCGTTATCGTAGAAGACGAAGAATCTACAATAATGGGTGAGGTATAAATTCTACAGTTTAAATTATACTAGCTTTTACAAGTTCTTTAAATAATTCTAAATCTACTCCATTATCGTTAAGATATTCAGGATGCCATTGAACGCCGATAACAAATTTATGTTTCGTTGATTCAATGGCTTCAATTATGCCGTCTTCTGCTTTTGCAGATACGATAAGATTATTACCAAGTTGTTTAGCAGCCTGGTGATGAGTAGAATTAACCATAGTTTGTAGCTGATTATTAGCTATTTTAGCAAGTTTAGTATTTGCTTCTATATTAATTGCATGCGAAACTATGTTTTTAGGAGGAGGCTGTGTATGATTAATTACAGTTCCAATAGACACCTTTCTGAACTCTACTTCTAGGGGTAATTTGTACGTCAATCCGGTACTCGCATCCTCACGTACACTTTTGTACGCTGCGGTGCGAGGTGAAGTGTCTCCTACAAATTCGTCCCTATAAGCGAGTTCAGAAAGGTGTCTAATATAATCAGGAATATGTTTAATAAGCGTGCCCTTAAAAATAACGTTTAATAACTGCATGCCTCGGCATATTCCTAAAACCGGAATATCTCTCTCTAATGCTTTCTTTAAAACTAATATCTCAAAATTATCACGTTCTTCATTAGAAATTACTACATCTTCGGCGTATTCCGGTTCATAAAATTTAGGATGTATGTCCTCATCACCGCCTGGAATTACAACACCGTCAACAAGTTCCATAAGCTGATTTATTGTATCAGTTTGATAAGGTAATAATAGCGGTATACCACCGGCTGCAATAATTGCATCGGTATAGTTTCTTCGCAAGGCGTACCATGGAAAAGCAGCGTAAGTATATTTTTCACAATTTTGAGCTAAATCAGGTGTAATACCTATTATCGGTTTCTTTTTCATTTTGTTATCGTTTTATTATTTTTCTTTCAGCTATGTCATTCTTGCGTGGATTAAAAAATGTGTTCGGTGTCATACCGTAGCTTGACCACAGTATCCAGAAAAACAATTTAAAATACTAATATTAGTATTTTAAGCTGGACCCCGTGATCAAGTCACGGGGTGACAGCAGGGAAAATAATCCATGCAACAACATCTCCGTAGGAATGACATATAATATCACAAATTACCCCTCAATATGTGGTGGTGTTTCAAAAGTATGGAACGGTGGCGGTGAGGTAAGTGTCCACTCAAGCGTATCAGCACCGTCACCCCAAGGATTATTTGGACAATCTTTTCCATATTTTAAAGTATAGAAAACGATAAATACAAAATAAAGAGCAGCAAACATAGAGATACCTGCTCCTATCGACGAAACCATATTCCAACCAGCGAAAGCTTCGGGGTAGTCAGGTATTCTTCTTGGCATACCTGCGAGCCCTAAGAAATGCTGTGGGAAGAAAGTTAAATTAACGCCTATAAAGGTAATCCAAAAATGGATTTTGCCTAAAATTTCCGGGTATTGTTTACCGGATATTTTGCCGAACCAGTAGTAAAAGCCTGCAAATGCCGTAAATAAAGCACCGAGCGACATCGTATAATGGAAATGTGCAACAACATAGTAAGTATCGTGCAGTACCCTATCAAGTGCCGCATTTGATAGGATTATGCCAGTTACGCCGCCAATCGTGAATAATATAATAAATCCTATTGAAAATAGCATAGGAGTCGGGAATGTAATCGAGCCACCCCACATAGTCGCTATCCAACTAAATATTTTAATGCCCGTCGGAACTGCTATAATTATTGTTCCGGCAGTGAAATATATAAGTGCATTATAAGAAAGACCAACAGTAAACATATGGTGAGCCCATACGATAAACCCGACGAATCCGATTATTACCATAGCTCCGACCATTCCTTGATAGCCGAATATAGGTTTGCGTGAAAAAGTTGAGATAACCTGGCTAACTATACCAAAGCCCGGAAGTATTACGATATATACTTCAGGATGACCGAAAAACCAAAATAGATGCTGAAATAATACGGGATCACCGCCGCCGTCCGGTTTAAAGAAATTAGTTCCAAAGTTACGGTCGGTAAGCAGCATAGTTATAGCTCCGCCAAGTACCGGCATAGCTAAGATTATAAGGAATGCAGTAACTAATATAGACCAAACAAATAACGGCATCTTGAAAAGTCCCATGCCCGGAGCTCTCATATTAAAGATAGTAACAATTAAGTTAATTGACCCAAGGATTGACGATAGACCGGTTAAATGTAAGCTGAAAATAGCCATATCAACGGCTGCCCCCGGGTGACCGCTCAAATTACTTAAAGGAGGGTAGAGCGTCCAGCCCGTTCCCGGTCCGCCGTCAACAAAAGCCGAACCCATAAGTAAGAGAAAAGCAGGAACTAGTAGCCAAAAACTGATATTGTTAAGGCGTGGAAATGCCATATCGGGTGCCCCTATTAACAGAGGTACGAAATAGTTACCAAAACCACCGAACAAAGCCGGCATAATCATAAAGAATACCATAATAACCGCATGTGCGGTAATAAGCACGTTATATAGCTGGAAATCATGATTTAAGAAAGTGCCGCCGGACATTGCAAGCTCTAACCTAAAGAGAAGAGAAAATAACCCTCCGACAATTCCGGCAAAAACGGCAAATATGATATACATAATGCCGATATCTTTATGATTGGTCGAAAAAAGCCACCGCCTCCAACCGTGAGGGGTATGGTGGTCATCGTGGTTTAGGTCGTTAGTAGTTATATCCATAATTATTATTCTGCTGCTTGTGTTAATCTTTTTAATCAAATTTAAAAATCAAAGTTATACTTAATTTTTTCCCTTTTAAGGTTATTTACATTTAATTTTAGTATTTTCTCAAGCTTTATTTGATTTTTTGGTTTGTTTTTAGCTATTACGTAATTTACAAATGTTGATGATATTAAATGGATATAAGAATATTTTTTTAAAAATGTAATTGCTTTTATACGTAATTTCGGTATTACAATTGCTATATCCTGCAAAAGTGATTCAGCATATAGATATTCACATTTTGTTTCCATTCCCTAGAATAACTCAAATATTTTCTGATAAAAGGTAACACGGTCTTAAACTCTATTTTTCTGAACCTAAAGACTATATAGGTAAGTCCTTTAAAAGCTGCTATATTTATTTCCTCACTTTCATTCTTCTTAAGAAAATATAAACAAACTTCTAAAGATTCTTGATAATTTTTAGAATTCTGACAAAAACTTAAAATAAACTCTATTTTTTCTTCCTCATTATTTAAAGAATAGATTAAACCTTTATCGGTAAATATTTTTAATTTTTTACCAGTAAAAAAATCAAATCCATTTTTAACATATGCTAAGTAAATTTTTCTTTTTAGTCTTGGTACATAACCTTTAATATCTTTCAATAAACTAAAAGTTTCACCATAAACACGTTTATTATTGCTTTTCAAGTTTTCAAATAATAATGGTAATATTAAATCCTCTTTAATATTATAAAATCTACGTACTAAAATACCTAAAGCTTGACAAGTTGCAGCTTGTGACAATTTTCTTCAGTATTTTTTAATTTTTCTTCAATATAAGCCATTCCCTCATCGTAATCTGCACAATGTCCCACATACAAAATATAAAAAAAAGCTTTTTTCCATTCAGGGTCATTAAGTACATCCGGTTGATTTCTATATTCTTCCTCACTCATTATCATATAATTAGTTAGCCGCTAATTTTGGATTCTCGCCATTCATGGCCGTCTTGTTCTTGCTTGCAATCCAATTGTCGAAATCCTCTTTGCTTACTACTTCTATAGCAATCGGCATGAAGCCGTGATTAATGCCGCAAAGCTCCGAGCATTGTCCGTAATATACACCTTTCTTGGCAACTCTTGTCCATGTTTCGTTAATTCTTCCAGGCACGGCATCTATTTTAAACCCAAGCGACGGAACGGCAAAGCTATGTATTACGTCACCTGCGGTAATGAGAAACCTTACGGTAGCATTTTCAGGTATAACAATACGATTATCAACATCTAATAATCTTTTCTGGTCAGGTTTTAGATTCTCATCAGAGATCATTACGCTATCAAATTCTAAATTATCATGATCAGGATATATATAATGCCAATACCATTGATACCCTACTACTTTAATAGTTAAATCCGTTTCGGGTATTTTTTCGGCATGACGCAATATTCTAAAAGACGGCACTGCAATAATAACTAAAATTATTATAGGTATTACAGTCCAAATTATTTCTATTAAAACATTATGTGAAAATTTTGCCGGTACTGGATTATTTTTTGCATTAAATCTGATACATACAAAGCCAAGTAATCCGGCAACGAATAAAACAATAGCTGTTGAGATATAAAGCAGAAAATTATGAAAATGATGTAATTCCTCCATAATCGGGCTTGCCGGCGGCTGGAACGTTACTTGCCAAGGTAACGGCTCGGAGGCAAAGCAATTACTACTAACAATCAAAAAACAAATTAAAGCAATAGACATCTTCCAAAACTTCGCTTCTAGAGGTAATTTATACATCGAGCCTAGATTCGCATCTGCATGATTGCTTATGTATGCTGCGGTGCGAGGTGCAGTGTCTCCTTTAAATTCCTCTCTATAAGCTGGTTTGGAAAGATGTCTAATAATATTTTTCATAGCACATATAAAAGTTATTTCTATATATAATATAAATGTATATACAGTTTTATTAAAGTAAAAATCGATAAATTTTTGTAAAAACTACATATTTTTAATAATATTTGAGCTAGAAAGTGTGCCTATATTAGGATGTTGCAGTAAGTCAATAACTTCTATTACTTTCGCATTTATTAATTTTGCTTGAATTTGTTTATTTATTAACTGAGGATCGTGCTTTGTTACAGCGATTACAGAAGGACAAATATTTTGCACTAACCGAGCGTAATCATTAAAATCTTTTAGTTTAGGTAATATAAGTACTTTATCAACAAATGTGAAAGAACTTAAAATTTTTGCTCGTTGTAATTGATTATGAATAGGTTGACGTTTTTTATATTTAATAATTGTTTCATCCGGCTCTCAAGCAACGATTAAGTATTGACCTTGTTTTTTAGCTTTGCGTAGAAATTCTATATGACCGTAATGTAATAAATCAAAACAACCGCCTACTAGAACTATTTTACTATTTATAGGACAGTTTTTATTTAAAGAAATATTCTCATAATATTCTATTTTGGGCAATTTGACAGCATTGTGGTTAGATGAGCAGGACATAAGATTTATAAAAATTAATAGAAATAGGAAAAGTCTAGGCATAATCTTTCTCTATATAAGTTAATGAAAATTAACTTATATAAAAAATTTAATTTTAATCAATAAAAAACTAATAAAACAGAAATAAAACAAAATTTTACAATTTTCTATTGTAATTTGTTTGTATATAGTTCATATTATTATTAGTAATGAAAAATTGATTCAAATAATCTTCAGAGCAATTTTAATGAATGATACAGCACTATCTTATGATTTTAATGGCATATTACCATCATCTTTTATTAGTGCACGTCTCAGGAAAATTCTCACCTTTTCCTCCTTATTATTATTTATAGCATTAGTTGTTTTTGTCTCTTTTGCCGTTAATAATTATGTTAACGATACTTTATCCATAACTTTAGTACAACCTGATAGTAGTGAAGAAGAAACAATTTCATTTAAAGAAGTAGTAGTAAAAAAAGGCGATACTATAAAGTCAATTTTGATAGAACAACATATCCCTAAAAATGAAATAGAAAAAATTGTAAGTTTAATAAAAGAGGGAAAATTATCTTCTGCTCTTAAAATAGGGCAGCAGATTACTTTTGAATATGAAACAAAAATTACCGAAAACGAAGATGAAGATTTAACTTCAGAGGTAACATTCTTAAATAAAATCGTTATAATTATCGATAAGCTAAAAACTATTGAAGTAATTAGAGAAGGTGATAATTTTAAAGTTGAAGAAATTGTAATACCTTTAAGTAAAAAAGTTGCTAAATCGTCGGTCAGTATTGAATCAAATTTTATGTCAGCCCTTAAAAAACTAGGTTTATCGAATAATAGTATAATAGAGCTGATTAATGCTTATGCTTATCAAATCGATTTTCAGCGTCAAATAAAAAGCGGTGATACCGCAACCGTAATAACGGAAAAATACGTAACGGAAGACGGTAAATTTTCTCACCACGGTAAAATTCTATATGTTTCATTAAATCTTTCAGGGAAAGAATATAATATATATCGTTATTCTCATGACAATAATGCAAATAATCATGCATTTTTTTCCGAAGACGGTAAAAGCGTAAAAAGAAGCTTACTTAAAACTCCGCTAAAAGTTATAAAAGTTTCTTCACATTACGGTAATAGAAAGCATCCGATACTCGGTTATACTAAAATGCATAAAGGAGTTGACTTTGCAGCTCCAACCGGTACGCCTATATATTCCGCAGGAAACGGAGTTATAACGGAGATAGGTTGGAAGTCGGGTTATGGAAAATTTATTCAGGTAAAACATAGTGGTACGCTATCTACTGCTTATGCTCATGCTTCAAATTTTGCAAAAAATTTAAAAGTGGGAAGCATAGTAAAACAGGGGCAGGTTATAGCATATGTCGGGAGTACCGGCAGAGCTACAGGTCCACATTTGCATTATGAAGTTAAAATTGACGGCAAACATGTTAATCCTATGTCGGTTAAAACAACACCGGGTGTAGAATTAAACGGAAAAAATTTAGAGAAATTTAAACAATTTAAAAAAGAAATAAAAACTTTAAATGTTAAGCTTGATAAGGAATTGCAAGTCGGTAAAGCAGTTGAAACTTCTTTGTAGTATCGTTTATTACTAGGCATCTATGTCATTCCCGCAAAAGCGGGAATGACATAAGGGCCATCTATTCATTACTCATTTACAAAACATCTATGTTCCTACTCCTAAAAAAACTATATATAACATTTGCTCGTAGTAGTCGTATAATAATAACCTTAGTGATTATTGATCAGTTAAGTAAATGGTGGTTTATTGATAATTTGAGATGGAAACCAGGCTTAATGCTCAAGGTTACTTCTTTCTTAAATATGGTTTATACTTGGAATTACGGTATTAGTTTTGGTCTAATGCGTGAATATTATCAATATAGCAATGCTGTTTTTTTAATAACTAACACGCTTATTGTCTGTTATTTATATTATTTGATGATACGTTCAAAAACAATAGGGAGTTTTGCAGGTTATAGCTTTGTAATCGGCGGAGCTGTTGGTAATCTAATTGATAGATTTTTTAGAGGAGCAGTTTTTGACTTCATCCATTTTCATTATCAGAATTATAGCTTCCCCGTATTTAATTTAGCTGATTGCTTTATTACAATAGGAGTAATTATCTTAATAGAAGATTATGATAGTACTAAAAAAGTTATTGAAGAAAAGGCTAAAGGGAATTATGATAATGCTCAAATTGAAGCTATGGCTGAAAAAATTCGTAACACCGGTCATAACGGTGACAATAGACCTCTCGCATAACCTATCTTATAAAGAGGAATTTGAAGGAAACACGGAACGCAGCACCGCAGCGCATATAGACATACGTGAGGATGCGAGTACCGGATTGACGTACAAATTACCTTTAGAAGGAGGTTATGCAAGAGGTCTAATAAAATATAATTTTAATTAAAGGTGTATTAAGTGAAAAAGATTTTTTTATTAGTTACTGTCATATTAATTACTTCTGCTTGTAGTAAAAAGTTAAAAGAAACCGTAGGTATATCAACAGCCGGACCTAATGAGTATCAAGTACAGCGTGCTAAAGCACTAGAAGTTCCGCCTCATTATTATTTGCCTGATCCCGGGAATAGTAAATCGACCTATAATAATATAAAAGGACAGGGTGAATTTAATGAAGGTGAACAAGCTTTAATGCAAGAGATAAACTAAGGTTTTTCTATGTCATTCCCGCGAAAGCGGGAATCCAGTAAAGCATATAATGTCATCTCGTGGCTTGACCACGGGATCCATTAAAATAATCTAAAATACTCATAATGCTAGTATTTTAAGTTGGATCCCGCTACAAGTGAGCTAGGATGACAACCACCTTTCAATTACAAAATCATGAATTCTCATACAAAACAAAAAATAGGTGTTTTTGGGCTTGGTAAAACCGGTATGTCGGTTTATGAAGAGCTGCAAGGTAAATGTGACGTAATTGTTTATGATGATCTAAAAGCAAATAGAGATATATTTGAAGAATTATATACCAACAACTCAATTGCTGCTTTATCTGATTCAAGATGGCAAAATTTAGATAAAATTGTCTTAAGCCCTGGAATTCCTTTAACGCATAAGATAGTAGGTATTGCAAAAAATTTTAATATTTCAATCATTTCCGATATAGATTTATTATTTGAAAAATCAAAAAATTTAAACTTTATCGCCGTAACCGGTACAAACGGTAAAAGTACTACTACTGCTTTAATAAGCCATATCTTAAATAGTAACGGTTTAGACTATCCGGTTGCCGGTAATATTGGAGTTCCTGCTTTGCAAGCTAAAGCAAGTAAGGATGGATATATACTTGAATTGTCTTCTTTTCAGCTAGATCTAGTAAAAACCTTTACAGCTAAAATAGCCGTGCTTCTTAATATAACTCCCGACCATTTGGATAGACATCAAGACATGACCGGTTATATTGCAGCAAAATCTAAGATTTTTGATAGAATGGATAAAGATAGTTATGCAGTAATTAATATTGATAATGATTATTGCCGTGAAATTTTTATGACATTGCAGCAAGAGCAGCGTATAAAACTAATTCCTTTTTCGGTTACTAAAATTCTTGAAAACGGCATTTCGGTAGTTGATGATAAAATTAACGATAATGATATAAGTTATGAATTATCGTTTAATAAACATTTGCAAGGAACTCATAATTATGAGAATATCGCTGCAAGCTATACAGTAGCTAAAATAATAGGAATAGAGTCTAAAAAAATACTTGAGTCTATAAGTAGTTTTCAAAGTTTACCTCATAGAATGCAATATATAGGTAGTATAAATAATATAAGTTTTTATAATGATAGTAAAGCAACAAATGCCATATCTGCCGTGCAATCAATTAAAGCACTAGATAATATTTACTGGCTTGCGGGAGGAATCCCTAAAGAGGGCGGTATTGAGGAAATAAAGCCTTATTTCAGTAAAATTAAGAAAGCTTATTTTTATGGTCAAGCTAAAGAAATATTTGCAAATACTGCTAAGAATATAGTATATTTTGTAATATGTGATAATCTTGAGCAGGCTTTTGATCTGGCTTATAAGGATGCAGTGGGTGATAACGCGGAGGTGAAAAATATCTTGTTAGCACCTAGTTGTAGCTCATATGATCAGTTTAAAAATTTTGAAGAGCGTGGCGAGTTGTTTATGAGGTTGTGTAGTATACTGTCACCCCGTGGCTTGACCACGGTATGACATCGAGCACGTTTTCCAATCCATGCGATAACATAAATATAGTCATGAATAACGAAATATCTAATAATTTTATAAAATTATGGTGGCGGAGTACCGATAGGCAAATAATAATTTCTTTAATTATCTTATTTGCTTTTAGTCTAATGCTTGTTACTACCTCAGGTTCAGTAGTAGCAAGTAGAATAGGGCTTGAGGAAAGTTATTTTGCATCTAGACAAATGTTTTATTTAGCTGCCGCTTCAGGGCTTATATTATTAGTTTCATGTCTTAATAAAAAATGGTTAAGGCGTTTTGCAATAGTTGGGTTTATTGCTAGTATAGTTTTATTAATAGCAGTTAAATTTTTTGGTTATGAAGTAAAAGGGGCAGTGCGATGGATTAATATTTTAGGTCTATCTATTCAGCCTTCGGAATTTATCAAACCGTTTTTTGCAGTTGTTACGGGCTGGATATTATCGCTAAAATTTAATGATGATTTTCCAAGTTTTACGATTTGTGTAATACTTTATTCTATTGTTGCTATTCTCTTAATTATTCAGCCGGATTTTGGAATGCTTGTAATGATTACGGCAGTTTTCGGTATTCAGCTGTTTATTGCGGGTATGCCGATATTTTGGATTGTGCTAGCCGGTTTTTTAGGCATGATAGGAGTAACTATTGCTTATTTTTGGTTACCTCACGTAACGCAAAGAATTAATTCATTTTTAGATCCTGATAGTAGCGAGAATTATCAAGTTAGTAAGTCTCTTAAGGCTTTTGAGCATGGCGGTTTATATGGACGCGGTCCAGGGGAGGGAGCAGTAAAGCAGGTACTACCCGATTCGCATACGGATTTTATTTTTGCCGTAGCAGGTGAGGAATTTGGTGCTATTATTTGCCTTATTGTTATAGGTATATTTGCTTTTATAGTATTAAGAAGTCTTATTAAGTTATTAAACGAAACAGATAAATTTGTACAATTCGCTGCTAGCGGTATAATTGCACAATTAGGGCTTCAGGCAATAATTAATATGGGTGTGACCTTGCATTTACTTCCTACTAAAGGTATGACATTACCGTTTATTAGTTACGGTGGTTCTTCAACGCTTGCAATAGCTATCGCTACCGGTATGCTTCTTGGCTTTACAAGACACAGAACACCTTTAAATTCGTACAAAATTCGTAATATTGAAATATGAAAAAAATAATTTTAGTAGCAGGTGGTACGGGCGGGCATTTTTTTCCGGCTGTTGCTCTTGGAGAAGAATTAATCAAGCGTGGCTATGAAGTTCATTTTATTACTGATTTAAGATGCCAAAAATATATAAATCAGAATATGGGGTTCATTTTTCATATCTTAGATTTAAAACGCTCAGATAATATTTTTTTATTTTTACCAAACTTATCAATTGCAATCTTAAAAGCTATTAAATTATTATATAATATCAGGTCTTCAGCTATTATAGGATTTGGCGGTTATCCTGTTATAGCTCCAATGTTTGCGGCAATTTTTTTAAGAGTACCGATTATAATTCATGAACAGAATTCTTACCTTGGAAAAGTTAATAAATTTTTTGCAAGCTTTGCTAAAAAGATAGCTATTTCTTATGAAGACGTAAAAAATTTACCGGAATTTGCAAAAAGTAAAATAGTAGTTACCGGTGGGGTAGTTAGAAGGAATATTAGGGAGTTGGATTCTGTAGTGTACTCAGTGTTACCCCGTGGCTTGACCACGGGGTCCAAAAAAATAAAAAAAAGACTGGATTCCGTGGTCAAGCCACGGAATGACAAGCTTTTTACTATATTCATCTTTGGCGGTAGTCAAGGAGCTAAGCTATTTTCAGAGCTGATACCTGCAAGTATTCAAATTTTAATGCAAAAACAGCCAAATCTTAAATTAAATATAATCCAGCAAGCAGCATTAGATGATCAAGTAAAAATAAAAGATATATACTCTAAATTAAACATTAATTATGAATTTGCCGAATTCTTTGATAATATGGCATTAAAATATAAAGAAACTGATTTAGTGATTTCAAGAGCAGGAGCATCTACTATAGAAGAATTGAGCTATATAGGGTTGCCGGCAATCTTTATTCCACTGCCTAGTGCTGTGGATAATCATCAATATTATAATGCAAAATTGCTTGCAGATAAAAAAGCCGGATGGTGTTTAGAGCAGAGTAATATCTCTGCAGGAAAATTAGCAGATAAAATACTCGATTTGATAAATAATCCTAAGATATTAGAGGATGCTTCACAAAATTTATTAAAAAGAAGAAAAGAAGGGCAGGTGTTATTAAGTGATTTAATAGAAAGAGTGATTTGTCACCCCGTGGCTTGACCACGGGGTCCAATTAAAAATATTAGTATTTTTAGTTGTTTTACTGGATACCTTGGACAAGCCACGGTATGACACTGAAAGTGTTTTCCGATCCACGCGGGAAGGCCTTGTTGCGTGGATATCTAATCGTCATTGCGAGGAGCAAAGCGACGCGGCAATCCAGAAAAAATAATAAAAAAATTCTGTAAATCAGAATTTTTTACTGGATTGCTTCGTCGAATTACTACGTAATTCTTCTCGCAATGACGGAAAAGCAGGTCCACGCAACAAGGCCACGCGGGAATGACATAAAACGATTCATGCAACAATGCCCCCTCGCAATGACGTGATGGGAAACATACAACAAGACCAAAAATACCTCAGAATAACAATAATTTAATTAAGCACACAGAACTTTAGTGCTTTATCCTTGCAAGTTTAGCTATTATGTGGCATTAATCATAATAAAAGTTTTGGAATAATATAAATATATGTTAAAAAAAATTATAATATTATTTTTAGGAATGTTTTTACTTTCGGCTTGTACCGATAATTTTAGAAGCTATTTTCAAAGATCCGCAAATAATAGATTGGTTGATAGTAAAGGTGCTAAAGGCGGCAAAAGAAAACCTGTATATAATAATAAATATATTACTTTGGCTAAAAAGAATATAGTAGAAGATAATCTTGATTATGATAACGACGATGATGATGACTATGATAGTGATAGTCCTTTAAGAGGAGAAAGCATCGATCCTGTAAAGAGAAATCGTGAAATGTATCTTAAGATGATTAAAAGGGATATAGCAAGGCAAAAAGCAGAATCAGGCTTCGCTGAATCCGACGACGATATGACTTTAAATAGAGCGAATAAAAAAGTTAGAAAAGACGATAGCGATAAAGAAAAAAAGATGCAAGAGGAATTAAATCAGATAAAAGCAATGCTTAGAGAAACTAAGCGTGATATATCAAAATATACTTGTCCAAATGCTACGGTAAACCAAAATTATGCACCGCCCGTTACAAATTATGAACCTGTAAATTATCCACCGGTAAAAAATAGTAAGCCGTATAATAATAATTCTAAAGTAAAGCAAAAATTTATCCGTGAAGATGATGATAACAGCAGTAATGCTTGTTCGATATAATATATCATTCCTGTAAAATGCTAGCCTTGTTGCATGGCTACCAAATCATCATTGCGAGGAGGCATTGTTGTGTGGACTGGTAAAACCTACGGTGTCACCCTGTGGCTTGACCACTTGGTCCATAAAAACAATAAAAAATACTAATAATTTTAGTATTTTTAACTGGAACCCGCGATCAAGCCGTGGGATGACAGAGGTAAAATTGAACCACGCAACAATGCTTTCTCGCAATGACGAAAAACTGAGCCATGCGACAAGACCGGTCAAGCCACGGTATGACACCGAACGGGTTTTTCGAGCCATACAACAATGTTAATCTTTCCAATTTAATTCCGGATAGCTTCTAAATTTCAGCTTTGTAATTGCTATTTTTTAACCATCTCTTAGCTGCTTCTAAATATAGGAAAATTATCGGTGTAATATAAAGAGTAAGTAATTGTGATGTGAGTAGACCGCCAACTACGGCAAGTCCTAACGATCTTCTCTCTGCTCCCGTTGCTCCGACTCCAAGAGCAATAGGCATAGCTCCCATTAATGCAGCTAGGGTAGTCATCATAATCGGTCTAAATCTTATTATATACTTCTTTTACCTGAAGAATTGGTAGTATTAGATGTTAATTATCCATAAGAACATTGATTATTCGCTCATCTAAATATTCATTTTCCAACTTTTCAAGTTAAAGAAGTATATAACTATATCTAACCTAGCAAATGTATTTACTGCACATATAATCGGTGATAATAATTATCACTTAATAAAGAATGATAGTACATATTATATGATTGAATCTAGTTGCAATAAAGATATTAGTTTATTGTCTAGAGGAACAAATGAATGTGCTGTATGTACTTTAGGCAATGATACGGGTACTTCATTATTTAGTGCTATAAATGAATTAATTGAAGGTGATAGAGAGGTAAATAGTGCTGCTACAAGTACTATATTTATCTGTATTACAACAGCAGTAACATTAAGTATATTAGGCGTAAGATACCTGGCTAATAAAATTAAGGTACATATAAATTCTGATTACCATGATGATAGTGATCAACATAATATATGTTTAGGTCAAATAGAGGATCAAGAGGCTCTAAATAATTAAGTATACTCGTTTAATTTAAAAAATTGGCTACGTTATCTTTTGCTGATAATCCTCACGTACTAGTATGTACGCTGCGTTTATCAGCTTCAAGATGCCTTGCTCTTTTCCAAATTAAACTTCGTCTACCAACTCTTCATTTATGAGAGGTGTATATAAAATTTTTACTGAATTAATGATTCAAATTCTTTTACCACGGCTTGATAAAGTTTCCGTTTGAAAGGAATTATAATAGATAATAGTTCGTCAAGTGATGCCCAACGCCATTGGTCAAATTCCGGATTAGAGGTATTTATATTAATATCTTCGTTATTTCCGGTAAATCTAATTAAAAACCAGCGTTGTTTTTGTCCACGAAAATTACCGTTCCACAATTTAGGTATTAAAAAGCTTGGTACATCATAACTATACCAGCATTTGCTTTCGGCAATAATATATCCTTTATCGCTTCCTATTTCTTCTAACATCTCACGCATTGCTGCAATACTTGGTGTTTCGCCGGGAACTATCCCACCTTGCGGCATTTGCCATGCAGATATTTTTGTATCTATTCTTTTACCGACGAATATATGGTTATCGGCATTTAATATCATCATGCCGACTCCTGGTCTATATGGTAAATCAAGATGTTTTTTGGAAGAAGTTCTCATTATTTTGTTACTTTAAAAAATCAATTATAATTTTACTACTTTATTTTTACCCGTTGTTTTAGCTTCATACATAGCTTTGTCAGCACGTTCAATGAAAGATTCTATTGATTCTTCTTTTTTATATTCCGTAACTCCGATTGAAATAGTTTTTTTTAAAGGTTCAATTTGATCTTCAATGTGAAAATCCATATATTCTAGTTTAACTCTAACTCTCTCCGCAGTTTCAATTGCTTTAGAAATATCTATATCCGTTAAAAGTATAGTAAATTCTTCACCGCCGAATCTTGCTATTAAGTCTGTTACTCTGAGAGTATTCTTCAAAATACGGGATACAATCATTAAAACCTTATCGCCTGCTTGATGACCGTAAGTATCGTTTACGTGTTTAAAATTGTCGATATCGCACATAAGTAAATATAATTTAATACTTTCTTTATTAGCTTTCTCAATCATTTGTTTGAGGTGTATATCGAAATAGCGACGATTAAATAAGCCGGTTAAGCCGTCTTTAGCTGCTAAATTAACACTTTGTTCAAGATCATTACGTAGATTGTCTTGATATTGCTTACGCCTTAATTGTGTTCTAATTCTAGCAAGTAATTCGCTTTCCTCTATAGGATAAACGAAATAATCATTAATACCGAGTTCAATACCTTTCACAACTAAAGGCATACCGTCTTCATCAATTTGTAAAATTATTACCACGCCGCTTATTTCTGCTTTACCTCTTAAAATAACACTGATTCTCAAAGGATCTTCATTTTCGAGCGTACTACTGATAATTACTAAATCGGGTGTATATTCATTTATAATATCTAATTCATCGGAATTACTTATTACCTTTACGTTTTGGGTAATCTTAAGTAACATTTGTTTTATATTTTTAGCTTGTACCACATCATCATTAATTAGTAATATTTTTTTATCTGCAAAAGTGTCATGCATTTCGATATTTGTTACGCCTAATAATGAATTAGTGCTATTACGAAGCTTTAACTCATCAATTAAGCTTTTCATTCTAGATAGCGATTTAAGTCTTACAAATAGAGCAGTATCGTTAATCGGCTTTGTTAAAAACTCATCAGCTCCTGCCTCAAGACCTTTAACTCGATCATCAATATCAGAAAGTGCAGTTACCATTACAACCGGTATATGAGTAGTTTCCGGATCGGTTTTTATCGTTTTACATACCTCAAATCCATCCATTTCCGGCATCATAACATCAAGTAGTATAATATCAATTTTTCCTTTTTTAAGAATTGCTAGTGCTTCTTTGCCGCTATTTGCAGTAAGAACCGTATAATACTCTTTTAAAAGTTTGGCTGTCAGTAACTTAATATTGGTTTCTATATCATCTACTACTAATATTGTGGTCATAAGATTAAATTCTTGTTTTTAAAGGAAATAATTTGTATATTTATACTTTAATTTTAAGTCTTAAATGTATAATATATGAAAATTTCAGCAAATTCAATTAGAACAGGTAACATATTAGTGTATAATAATGATTTATGGGTTGTAAGCAAAACACCGGAACATACTCAACCAGGGAAAGGTGGAGCTTATGTACAAGTTGAGATGAAAAATTTAAAAACAGGGACAAAGCGTAACGAAAGATTCAGTTCTTCCGATTATTTAGAAAAAGCCGAACTTGAACAAAAAGATTATCAATTTTTATATTTTGAAGGTGATGATTTGGTATTGATGGACACCAAACATTTTGAACAAATAAATGTTCCCAAGGAAATTTTAGAAGAAAAATTACCTTTCTTAACTGAAAATATGATTGTTAAAGTCGAATTTTATAATGAGAAGCCTTTAAATATTGAGCTTCCTCCAACTGTTATACTTGAAATTAGTGAAACTGATCCGGTAATAAAAGGAGCAACCGCTACCGCTTCTTATAAACCGGCAATTTTAGAAAACGGTATTAAAGTTAAGGTTCCGCAATATTTAGAAGTAGGAGAAAAAATTGTTGTTAAAACTGATGATATGACATATGTCGAAAGGGCAAAGTAATTTTAATGTCATTCCTGCGAAAGCAGGAATCCAAAAAAACGTATAAATATAACAAGTTTTTAAAACTAAAAGCTCGATTTATCTCGCTTTATAATGGATTCCTGCTTTCGCAGGAATGACATCGAGTAGATTTTTCGATCCATGCAACAATGCCGATTTATCCACGGTATGACGCTGTAATAAATTAACTATTAAAATAAAATGCAACCTATAACTAATTTATTAATTAATGCCCTGCGTAAAGCAGTTAAGTTTTTGCATAGAGATTTTTTAGAACTCGAAATGCTGCAAAAAAATTCTGTAAGAAACGAAGAATTTTGTAAGCGATCTTATTTAAGATTAAAAACTTTATTATGTGAAGAATTACAAAAACATACACAATATTTATTTTTTCCAGAGGATCAATTCGATTTAAATAATAATTATGAGAGTGTCTTTTTAATTAATCCTATAGATAGCCCAAATAATTTCGCCAGAAGCATACCTTTTTTTGCGATATCCGTAACTTATTTAAAAAGGAATCAAGAAGTTTTAACTCCTACTTCTACAGTAATATATTTTCCTGCTCTTAATGAAATTTATTATGCTGAAAAAGGTAAAGGAGCTTGGATAGAAAAAAATAATTTAAACTCTAATTATCAAGGATTAAGACTTAGAGTTTCCGATAATGTCGATTTAAAAAACTGTTTAGCAATTATTGAAGATGTAAATCATAATGATTTGGAGGAGATAGAGGTAGATAATATTAGAGCTTTTGGCTCTCCTTGCTACGGGGCTACGCTTGTAGCATCAGGTAAAGCGGATTTAATATGTTTATCATTATTAAATTTTACATTATATTATGCATTTGAGCTTCTTATTAAGGAAGCAGGCGGAATAATTATAGATTCTACCGATAAATTTATATATTCAAATTGTTATATTACTAAGAAACTTAAAAAATATTAGAGGTTATATGTATCAGTTATTTTAATTGATAATTAAAGAGATTTTATAGCGAAAATTAATAAGATTTTAGAAAGAATAGTAGTTCCTATTTCAAGAAAATCTTATAATTTGTAGCAAAAAAGCATTTAATTAGCTTTAAAGTAACTGATACAGTAACCTCTTGGACAGAAATTATTTTAGATTTGCATTTTTATTGTTAGAATATAATAATATTGATATAATTATTAATTCATAAAGTTATGGCACATTATAAAGAGTTTGAATTTGACTGCGATTTTGGTGGACAAAGAGCCAAGTTTAAGTTTTATATAGGTACGCCTCAAGAAGGGCATCATCCGCTACAATTTCAAGCAAAATGGTTATCTGACGAAAGAGGCGGTACTATTCCTGATGAGGTTATGAAAGCAATATCACAGCTAAATGATCTTGCCAAAAAAAACGGTGTTCCACTTCCGGATTTATGCGTATATGCTCTTGGTTCTGCCCAAGAAGCCCAGGCTACCCCTCAAGAAGAAGATGAAGATGAGAGTGAGAACCAAGAGGATAAAGCAGAGCAGGCATAGTTAAAAATAATAAGGAGATTCATAGAGATTAAAATGAAACAATATAATGATTTATTTAAAATTATTCACCGCGAAGGATATATATTTATTGCTAGCTTTGCATTAGTAAGTTTTTTATTAGCATCATTTAATGAAAAACTTGGCTGTATTGGATTTATTGCTACTGCTTGGTGTATTTATTTTTTCCGTAATCCTGATCGCTTTGTGCCTATAAGTGATGATCTGGTAATAAGTCCTGCGGACGGAATAATTCAAGAAATTAAGGAAGCATTGCCGCCCCCGGAATTAGGTCTTGGTGATGTGGAAATGATTAGAGTTAGTATTTTTCTAAATATTTTTAATGTCCATGTTAATAGAATCCCGGCAAACGGAAAAATTTTAGCACTTCATTATAATCCCGGAAAGTTTTTTAATGCTTCACTTGATAAAGCTAGTATTTATAATGAGCGTCAATCAGTATTAATGGAAACTGATCAAGGGCAGAAAATTGTTTTTGTTCAAATAGCCGGACTTATAGCAAGGCGTATAGTTTGTGATTTAGAAGAGGGTAATGAAGTTAAAACGGGCGAGCGATACGGTATAATTCGTTTCGGTAGCAGAGTAGATGTTTATCTACCGTTGAAAACAGCTTTATTAGTGAGTAAAGGGCAGACTGCTATAGGTGGTGAAACTATCATTGCTGATTTTGGACGTAAAAAGACGGCAGAATTTAAGTTTGAGAGAAGATAGTTAAATATCATACCGTGGGCTTGACCAGCGTTGTTGTGTTGATCGATTCCACCATCTTGTCATCCCAACGACTTGATCGCGGGATCCAGTAAACTGGTATTTTTTATTGTTTTTATGGATAAATACCGTGGTCAAGCCATGGTATGACACTTGGGAGTATAAAAATTGTTAAAAATTCGTAAATCTATAATAACTAAGCCTGTACCTCTAATAAAATTAATTCCCAACTTTATTACGTTGCTTGGTTTAGTAACCGGTATGAGTTCTATAAAATTTGCTTTGGATAGCAGATGGGAACTTGCGGTATATTGCATTATAGTAGCAGCTATTATTGACGGTATCGATGGTAGAATAGCAAGGATGCTAAATGCAGCTAGCCCATTTGGTGCAGAGCTTGATTCATTATGCGATTTTGCTAATTTTGGTATAGCTCCTGCTTATTTAATATATTTATGGTCTTTTCAGCAATATGAATATAAGGTATTTTCATCAGCAGTAATGCTATTATTTATAGTGTGTATGGCACTACGTTTAGCTCGCTTTAACGTTGGTATTTATCAACCTAAACAAGATAAAAAAACTGAATATTTTTTTACCGGTGTACCTGCCCCATGCGGTGCTTTACTTGCTTTAACGCCTGTAATGATAGATTTTGAAATCGGTACGTTATTAAATATCAATACCCGTACTCACACTATAACAATTAATATATATTTGGCTATTATAGCTTTTCTACTTGCTAGTAGGCTTCCTACAATCTCAACAAAAAATTTGAGTATTAAACCTGAATATTTATCGCTTGCAATGATTTTAGTTGCTATTGTTATTATAAATCTTATCATATATCCATGGTATTCACTGCCGTTAATTGCAGTGATATATATTCTTTCTATACCAATTTGTTATTTTTTTAAACATAGAGGGTATTGGTAAAGTTAATTATGCTGAGTGTATTACAACAAGCTATCGACAAATATAAACATCATCCATTTACTAAATATGTAATTATTATAGCCTTAATAATATTTATTTATTTGGGATATAGAATTTATGTTTGGGCAAATACACAATCCACGGATAATGCTTACATAGATGCAGATATTTCAAATGTTAGTGCTGAAGTTAGCGGTGTTTTAACAAAGTTATTTGTTACCGATAATACTAAAGTTAATAAAGGCGATCTGATAGGAGAAATTGACGATAGAGATTATAAGGCAAAGCTTGCAGCACTTGAAGCATCTATTGAAGCTTGCATAAAAAATATAGAAATTATAGAGCAGAAAATCTCAATAGGGCAGATTAGCCTAGAGCAAGCGTCTGAAAAATTAAAGCTTACTAAAATAAGCTTTGATATTGTTTCAACAGATTTTACTAGAGTGCAGGAATTAAATAAGGCAAAATTTGCTAGCTCTAAAACGTTAGATGATTCTAAAAACGCATATCAAAAAGCCAAAACGGATTATAAACAAGCACAGTTAGATTTAGATATATCTAAGCAAAATTTACAACTTCTTGAGCTTGAAAAAGCAGCAGAACAGGAAAAACTTAAAGAGCTAACGGAAAACAAAAAAGTAAAGTTAAGGAGCTTACAAAATACTAAACTTATTGCTATGGTACCCGGTGTATTCGGTAATAGTAGTTTAGAAGTCGGAAATTATATAGTACCGGGTAGGGCGTTGTTTTCTATAGTTCAAGATAATACTATGTATATTCAGGCTAATTTTAAAGAAACGCAAATTAAGAAATTTAAGTCCGGCATGAAAGTCAAAATTGAATTTGATGCTTTGCCTAAAAAAATAATTTACGGGAGGATTCGTAATATCGCTCCTGCTACCGGTTCTAAATTTAGTTTAATCCCACCCGATAATGCTACAGGTAATTTTACTAAAATCGTACAACGTGTACCTGTTTTAATAGATTTTGAATCCCCAAATGCTAATCTAGTCCCCGGCATGTCAGCAATAGTATCAATCAGAACCGATCAAAAGACATAATTTTTGTCAAAAAATAGATTAATTTAATTTTCCGCACGCAAGAACCTATTAAAAGTATACATTCTAGTATTATTTACTTATTACTTAAAAAGTTATATAACATACTTCTTTAACTTGAAAAGTTGGAAAATGAATATTTAGATGAGCGAATAATCAATGTTCTTATGGATAATTAATATCTAATACTACCAATTCTTCATGTTGAAGAAGTATATAAGTAATACTAAAAAGTAATAATTAATATGCAAAGATATTTAGATCCTACAAATGATAGTTTATTTAAAAAAATCTTTCGTGATTTAGAAAGGTTAAAGGAATTTATCAATGCAGTTCTTGAATTACCTGAGGGGTTTAGAATTAAAGAAATAGAATTTATACCTGTAGAGCAAGTACCTATTATTGATAAAGGGAAAAAAAGCATATATAATGTAATTGAAATGCACAACCTCACGCCCGAAGAATACGACGCCTACATAAGAGCAAAATTAATGGAAGATGCCGAGGAAATAGCTTTACCTGAAAATTTTGAAAAAGGTAAAGCAGAATTAATACAAATGATGCTAAAACAAGGTAAAACTGTTCAGCAAATAATAGAGTTCACAGGATTATCTAAAGAAGAAATAGAAGAGCTAAAAGCAAAAATAGAAAATTCTAAAGCTAGTTGATTAATTATTTACCGCTTAACTCTGTTAATTCTTTTTTTAGTTTTATTACTAAAGTTTGTAATTTTTCGAATTCTTCGCGAGTGACGTAATTACCTTTAATTATTTTATCCTCAATTATGCCACAGCTTTTATCCGCTATACTATTTAAGGCTTTTTGTGCTACGCTGCTAGCTCCAACGGCTACTTTTAAAATATTATTTGTTTTCATATTATCTCTATAGATAAAGCATGTAAGCCGCTATTAAATTCATCGGCAAGTAAGTTATTAATAGTGCGATGATTGGCAATTAGGCTTTTTCCCTGTAATGTTTCTGCAGCAATTCTTATTTTTATATGGCTGTGAATTCCGTCATAATGACTAGCATGTTTATAGCTTTCATCTATTATTTCTTGAAAATGTGGTTTTAACACACTTAATTTTTCTTGTATCCTTTCTATGCGGCTCATATTTTTATTTCATTTACAGGAAAAATGTCCTAATATTCTTAAGTATATAATTTTATGATAAAAATGGCAATGTCGGAATTAATAACGGATTATAAAGAGTTACAAGATGAGATAGATAAATTGGAAAAAGGCGTATGTTTTGCTTGTAGATTAGTTAATTATGATGAAATAGAATTTATAGAGCGGGATAAGCATTTTATAATTGAAGATTTGGATCAAATCATTGAAGATGTAAGCAAAGAACTTAATATTTTTTCAAAGTTTAAGAAAATAAAGAAAGATATAATATTATTTATCCTAAATACTACTGATTCTGACTTAATTAAAAATTTTGCTAGAAAATTATATTTATTTTCACAGCTTTATATTAATGAACAGAAGCCGGCAATTTATATGAATTGTTATATTGCTAGTATTAAATTTCCAAAAGTAAGTAATAATGCTAAAGAAATTGAAAAAACATTAAATATGTTACTTTCACAAAATAATAATTATTATTACCGTGAATATAGCAGTACAGAACATGATTTGGAAAATATAAGAAAATCTAATCTTCAGCTTAACTTATTACGACAAGCCTTAGCAAAAAAGATTATGCGATTTGCTTATCAGCCTATAATAGGTCGCAATACCATGAAAGTTCATTATTATGAATGTCTACTTCGTATACCTGACGAGAACGGCGTTTATATTTCCGTAGGTCCTATAATCCCTATTGCTGAAAATAAAGGATTAATTTTTATAATTGATCAAATTGTTTTGGAAATGACTGTTAACGAACTTGCAAGCAACCCAAACTTAATGTTAGCCGTTAATATTTCAAATATAGGAACAGGCGATGAAGCTTTATGGGAAATAGCAGAAAACTTATTAAAAGCTCATAATGTTCGGGACCGTTTAATTATTGAAATTACAGAAACTTCTTTCAATGAGAATTATGATAAAATAACTTTATTTATTAATAAACTACGTAAGTACGGATGTAAATTTGCATTAGATGATTTTGGCTCGGGTTTTACTTCTTTTAAACAACTTCAAAGCTTACCAATTGATATTATCAAAATTGACGGTAAATATGTGCGTAGTATTACAAGTGATGTACAAAGTAGGTATTTCGTAGAAAGATTAATTAAAATTTCAGAAGATTTAGGTATTGAAACAGTAGCTGAATTTGTAGAAAACGGAGAAATAGCTAAATTTTTAATTGATTTAAAAGTCGGCGGGCTACAAGGAAACTTCTATTCCGAAGCAAAGTTTGATAGAACCGATGTCATCCCGTGGCTTGACCACGGGATCCAGAAAAAATAACTTTTATAATATCAATGATTTTAATATTTTAAGCTAGATACCGAGATCAAGTCGCGGTATGACACAGTTAGGGCTTGACAATGTTACTTAAAACCTATATGCAGAACTCAACTTTAAATGATTAAACTTAGATGCTGTTACTTGAATTAAAAAAAACTAATCAAACCTTAGAAACTATACATTTTATAGGTATCGGCGGCGTTGGAATGAGCGGTATTGCTGAGATATTACATAACCTAGGTTATAAAATACAAGGTTCCGATCTAGTAGAAAATTATAATACTAAAAGGCTTGCAGTCTACGGCATTAAAATATTTTTAGGACATGCCGAGCAGAACATTACCAATGTTTCGTATGTTGTTATTTCATCGGCAATTAATTCAAATAATCCTGAAATAAAAGAGGCATTAGAGCGTAAAATTCCTATTATTAGGCGTGCGGAAATGCTTGCTGAACTTATGAGATTAAAATGTTCGGTAGCGGTTTCAGGATCGCACGGCAAAACTACTACTACCTCATTAGTTGCTTGTTTATTTGAGGCAGCCGGTTTATGTCCTACAGTTATTAACGGCGGGATTATAAATAATAAATCGACTAATGCATATCTTGGTTCAAGTAATTATTTAATTGCGGAGGCTGATGAATCGGATGCGACGTTTATTCATATTCCATCAACTATTGCGATAATAACTAACATTGATCCTGAACATTTAGATTATTATAAAGATTTTGAAACATTAATTGGTGCGTTTAAAAGCTTTATTACTAATTTGCCGTTTTACGGTTTTGCCGTTTGTTGTATCGATCATAAAATAGTTCGTAAGTTAGTAGATGATATTACTGAAAGGAAGATTGTTACTTATGGAATCGATTCAGAAGATGCTCATATTATAGCGTTTAATATTAACACTGATATTGCTTCCTCTACTTTTGACGTAAAAATTAGTCTACCAAATGTACTAGGTACAACGATTATTGAAAAAATTACTATTCCAACGCCCGGAAGACATAATATTTTAAATAGTCTTGCTGCAATTGCCGTTGGGATAGAATTAGATTTCGGTATTAAAGCTATTAAAAACGGTTTCAATAATTTTAAGGGTGTAAAGAGAAGATTTACTAAAGTAGCTGAATATAATAAGGCGGTGGTTATCGATGATTACGCTCATCACCCCGAGGAAATCAAAGCAACACTTGCGACGGCTAAAAATATAGCAAATAAACAAAACGGTAAAGTTATTGCTATTTTTCAGCCTCACAGATATTCAAGAATGCAGCATTTATTTGATGATTTTATGCTTTGCTTTAATGATGCGGATATGATTTATATTACCGATATATATGCTGCAGGAGAAGAGCCTATAGAAGGGATTACAAGCCAAAATTTAGTTGATAAAATTGCTAAGAATAAGCATCACGATAAAGCAAATTTTCTAGCACAGCTAGATGATGCGGTCGGGGTTATTATAGATAATGCAGCTTCCGGTGATATGATAATTATGATGGGAGCAGGTAATATTTCAAGTTTTGCTAATGAATTAGATAGGAGATTATCATCCCGCACTTGATGTCATTCCATGGATACCAAGTCGTCATTGCGAGGAGGCATTGTTGCGTAGGCCGATAAAACCCACTGTGTCACCCCGTGGCTTGACCACGGGGTGACAATAATTCACTTTTACCGGATTCCCGCTTTTGCGGGAATGACATGAAACGAGCCATGCAACAACGCTGACAAAAGGGTGAAGATGACAGTAAAAATGGATGACAGTAAAGATATGTTAATTTTACCAACACTAAAAGGCGAGTATAAAAAAGATTATAATTTAAAACATCTGACATGGTTTAAAGTAGGCGGTAATGCCGAAATTTTCTTTAAACCTTTTGATAGCGAAGATTTAGCAAGTTTCTTAATACAAAATAAGCAAAAATTACCTATAACTACTTTTGGTGCAGGCTCAAACATTATTATAAGAGACGGCGGGATAGAAGGAGTTACAATAAAGCTTGGTCAGAATTTTAGTAATATTGAGTTTATAGATGATCATCTAATAGTAGGTAGTAGCTGCCTTAATTATAATTTAGCAAAATTTTGTCAAGCAAACGCTATTTCCGGTTTTGAGTTTTTAGTAGGTATTCCTGGTACTATCGGTGGTGGTGTTGTTATGAATGCCGGTGCTTACGGCTCTGAATTTAAGGATATCATAGTTAGAATAGAAGCGATTGATTTTGCAGGAAACTTTTTAACATTCACAAATGAAGAAATCGGTTTTAAATATCGCAGTAATAAGTTACCAAAGGATTTAATTATTCTCAAAGCCGTTTTTAAAATAAATAAAGGCGATAGTGAAAATATATTATTACGGATGAATGAAATAAATAATGCAAGGTCATCAACGCAGCCTATTAAAGAGCGTACAGGTGGTAGTACTTTTGCAAATCCTGAGGGGCTTAAATCTTGGGAACTTATTGACAAAGCAGGACTTAGAGGCTATAGAATAGGCGGTGCTTCGATGTCAGAACTTCATTGTAATTTTATGATCAATAACGGCGATGCTACCGCTAAGGATTTAGAGGATTTAGGCGATTTTGTCCGGCAGAAAGTATTTGAAGATAGCGGCGTTGAATTAAAGTGGGAAATAAAACGTTTGGGTAGGTATGTTTAAAAATCGTCATTGCGAGCAGTCGTAGTACTTGCGTGGCAATCCAGCAAAAATAATAAAAAAATGCTAATCTATAGCATTTTTTACTGGATTGCTTCGTCAAAATTTACAGCTTTTCCTCGCAATGACGAAAAATAAGTCGCAGGATGACAAATAATAAAAGCAAATAATATGAAATATCAAACACATTGGGTGGAACATTCTGAAGTCAAAATATTAAGTACTACCGGTAAAAAACATATAGCGTTAGTAGCGGGCGGTATGTCTGCTGAGCGTGAAGTATCCTTAGTATCAAGCGAAGGAGTTAGTAAAGCCTTAATTGAATTAGGATATAAAGTTACCTTTATTGATATGGGAGCAGATATTGCGGTTAAATTACAGGAAATAAAACCTGATATTGTTTTTAACTGCCTACACGGTACATATGGTGAAGACGGTTGCTTGCCTGGATTACTTAATATAATGCGGATTCCTTATACTCATAGCGGCGTGTTATCTTCAGCTTTAGCATTCGATAAAATACATTCTAGGAGCTGGTTTTTAACGAATAATATTAATATGGCAGAAAGTATCGTTGTAAGTAAAAACGATAATATTAGCCATCTCTCCAAACTCGCTTATAGAGAGGAATTTGTAGGAGACACTTCACCTCGCACCGCAGCGTACAAAAACGATCGTGCAGATGCGAGTCTAGGCTCGACGCACAAATTACCTCTAGAAGTAGCGTTTCGAGAGATGGCTAATGATCCTATGAAGCGCCCATATGTGATTAAGCCTCTTACGCAAGGTTCAAGTATTGGTGTTGAGGTGATATTTGAGGAAGATGATTTTAACTTTGCCGATTATAATTTCCCTTACGGTGATCAGGTGATAATAGAGCAGTATATAAAAGGGCGAGAGTTGCAAGTAGCGGTATTAAACGGCAAAGCTCTTGGGGCTTTAGAAATTAAATTACTAAAGAATCGTTTCTATGATTATGAAACTAAATATACCGAAGGATTTGCTGAGCATCTTTGTCCTGCTCCGCTACCTGCTAATTTATATGAAAAATTACTTATAGAATCAGAAAAAATTTATAAAACAATGAATTGTAAAGGTCCTGCTAGAGCAGAATTTATTTTAGAAGAGCAGACAAACAAATTATATGCTTTGGAGATAAATACTCACCCAGGTATGACGCCTTTATCAATAGTGCTGGAAATTGCAGCTTATGCAGGGATAAATTTTACTAACTTAATTGAAGAAATTATAAAGACGGCAAGCTTTGAATCATGAGAAAAAAAACAAGCTCCAATAAAAAAAAACAAACAAAAAAAACTAATAATATCTCATTACGCCGAAAATTAGGACTAATTTACAAAAAAGCAATATTAGGGATTAAGATTGCTTTAATTATCTTTGTATGTCTATTTGTTTTTACAAAATATTTTGCCGGCATAAAAACCTACTTAACAACAAATATATATCAAACAACAACAAAACTCGGGTTTAAACTTGAGAATGTTATCATCGAAGGACAGCAAAATGTCGATGAGCCTACAATATTAAAGGTTTTAAATGCGAATAAGGGCAGTCCTATTTTTGCTCTTAAATTAGACGAAATTAGAAGTCATT
The DNA here is from genome assembly GCF_964026485.1 of Rickettsia endosymbiont of Villa modesta. Lineage (NCBI taxonomy): Bacteria > Pseudomonadati > Pseudomonadota > Alphaproteobacteria > Rickettsiales > Rickettsiaceae > Rickettsia > Rickettsia endosymbiont of Villa modesta. Next base: position 436,115 of record NZ_OZ032157.1, read on the forward strand.
TAAAGAAAAATAAATGGATCAAGGAAGTATATGTCAGTAGAAGATTACCAAATACGGTATATATAAAATTATTTGAAAGAGAACCTATTGCTATTTGGCAAATTAATAATCAGCTTTTCTTAGTCGATGAAGAAGGTTACGAAATTAGTAAAAATATTCAGCCTTTTCCTCATTTATTACATGTTGTAGGGGAAGGGGCAAATATCTACGCAGGTAAATTAGTACTAGAGCTACAGAAATATCCAGCATTAATGAATAAAACTTCGGCTGCCGTAAGACTCGGAGATAGAAGGTGGGATTTAAATCTTAAAGGTAATATAAGTATTAAGTTACCTGAAAAAGAGTTTGAAGAAGCATTAAAATATGTCGATGCACTTAATAAAGCAAACAAGCTATTTAACCAAAATTATAAGGCTTTGGATTTAAGGGATAAGAATAAGTATTATATTGAGAAATATTAGTTTCTATATAGCTAAACTGTGTCATACCGTGGCTTTTATGTCATTCCTGCGAAAGCAGGAATCCAGAAAAAAAGTATAAATACAGCAAGCTTTTGAAATTAAAAGCTCAAATTATCTCGCTTTATGCTGGATTCCCGCTTTCGCGGGAATGACATAAAACGATCCATGCAACAAGACTGAAATATATAGGGAATGACATCAAAATAAAAAAATGAAAGAGAAAATATCAAATTTTGTAACACTTGATTTCGGTAGTAGTAAGATTGCCGTAATTGCTGCCTATATTAGTAAAAAAGGTGAAATTAAAGTAGCTAGCCAAAATTTGCATCATTCTAAAGGTATTAAATCAGGAGTTATATCAGATTTAAAAAATGCTGAAACTAGCATTGTTTCGGCAATTTATGCACTTGAAAAAGATTGCGGTAAAAATATAAAAAAAGTTATATTATCGTTATCAGGTGCCGACACTAAATCTTATTATATTAATTATACCATTAAAGTTAACGGGCAAACCGTAACGCAGCAGGATATTAAAAAGTTACTACAAAAAGCATTACTTGAGTTTAAAGTTAAAAACCAAGAAATTATTCATTATTTTCCTCTTGAATTTACCCTTGATAATAATTCAGTCGAGAATCCTATAGGTATGTACGGTAGAGAGCTTAGTTGTGAATTACATATTATTGCAGCTAGTGCAAATATGTTATCAAATATTGTACAATGCTTCGCTAAATGTCATGTTGAAGTCACAAATATTACTCTAGCAATTTATGCTTCTGCTATTAGCTGTCTTACGAATGATGAAAAAAATCTAGGCTCGCTTATTATAGATATGGGCGATAAAACTACCTCTTTCGGCATTTTTTTTGCCGGTAAATTAATATATACGGGGCATGTAAATATAGGTAGTTTTCATATTAGCTCGGATATTGCTAAAGTCTTTGGTATTGATCTTGTTACGGCAGAGAAATTAAAAATTTTATACGGTAATGCAATTATACCTTTATTTGAGAAAGATAGTATTATAAATATGGATGATTTTCAGGTTGATACTCATCATAATTTAAATACTTCCGTAACAATTTATAAATTAGCCGAGGTAATAAGAGCAAGAGTCGAAGAAATATTATCAATGGTAAAAGCCGAATATGATAAAGCAACAAAAGGGCAGGTTGAAGTTTTTAGAGTTGTAATTACCGGCGGTGGATCTCAGCTTAGAGGACTTAAAGAGCTTTCAAATAAAATTTTTGAAAAACAGAGTAGAATCGGTAAACCGGAGATTATTGCCGGTTTTACAGAAGATTATAATCCGGCTATGTATTCAGCAACTATAGGAATGCTAAAAATTCATGCTCTAAAACAGCAAAAAGAATTCGCTCATATTAGACTTGATGAAAATAGCAGCTTCTTTAAAAAAGCTTTTGATTGGTTTAAAGAGAATGTTTAGAGATGTTGATAGATATCAAATCGTCATTGCGAGGAAATTACGTAAGTAATTGACGAAGCAATCCAGTTAAAAATTCTGATTTACAGAATTTTTTTAATCTTTTTCTAGATTGCAACAATGCTTCGCTCCTCGCAATGACGATCCAATATTACCCGGCAGCTGGGGTAAAGCCAAAAGCCGATTCTTCTCCTATTACAGGCATAAGATCATTTTCGAGATTACTAACTTCAGTAGATTCATTTAATTCAGGCAAAGTAATGTTTGAAGTAATATTAAATTGTTTTATATATTTAATAGCTTCTTTAGCTAGTTCAATATCATATTTTTTGGTTATTACCTCATAGCAGCGTTCATGATCTTCAGGTTTAATATTCTTGATATTAATCTTTGTAAGCAATTTTGGTAAAATTTCTAAATTATTTTCTTCTAGTGCAAGAAAAATTTTTAACATTGAGATTTTACTTTTATTTATTAATTCATCTATAAAAGATGTTTGTGCTTTTTCTCTAATAACATAGTTTAAAGCTAGATCAAAATTACCGTTATATACTTCTTCAACATGAAGAGTTGTTAAAATGATTAGGCACAATGGTTTGAAAATTGTCATTTACCAATGAAGAAATTTTATTTTTATATTTTTCAATATTTTCAAAAAATATTCGTATAGAATCAGTAAATGTCTCAAAATTCGCATAAAATTTATTGTTACTTACAACAGAATGCATAAATTTCCACAGTCGTTCAATTGGATTCAAATTAGGACTATATGCTGGCAAAAATAGTAACTCTATTTTGCTGTATTGTAGATATTCTTTTACCTTTTTTGACCTATGATATCCAGCATTATCGCATATCAAATAAATCTTACTTTTATCTTGATTATTTGCTTCTAATTTCTTTAAAAATTCAATAATATAATCACCATTAACCCTTAGGATTGTCAGTTGTTACTACCTCTAAATCCTTAAGATTAATAGCACCAATAATATGTTTACGCTTCCAACCACTGAAACTTGGTAATGTTTTAACTACATTCTTTCTAATCCAACCAAATCTTGCTCGAGTTTGGTATTGAGGATGAACACTATCCATAAAATAAATAGACTCATCTTTAGCTAAATTATTTTTTAGCAAACTATATTGCAGCTTAAATTCCTCTTGCTTAGCTAAATCTATTTTTCCAGGAATTAACTTAGGTTTCTGATAACTAAAACCAAGTCTGTGTAACAGCTTGATTACCCCAGCTAATGTATAGATTACTCCATATTGACGTTCTATGAACAAACCTATATCTCTAGCATACACATAATTATTATTTTCTAGATGCACTATTAACTCTGCTTCCTCCTGTCTAGTAAGTTTACTATCACTACCGCCATTTCCAGGCTTAAGCTTCTGAGCATTATGATAATCTATTAAATGTTTTCTTATCCCTCCCCATCACTCAGTAATAACACTTTCGATATCTCATCAATACTATAGCTATCATCATACATGAAAACAGCTTTGATTCTATCACAAATCCTCTTATCCCTTTCGCTTCTATGGTAAAGCTTTAATTCTTCTTTTTCTACTGATGTTAATTTTCTATAAATCCATTCTTACTTAATAACACTTGCTGACTTCTTTGACAATTTTTCATTTACTAGAGGTATACGTTCTTATATACTTCTTTAACTTGAAAAGTTGGAAAATGAATATTTAGATGAGCGAATAATCAATGTTCTTATGGATAATTAATATCTAATACTACCAATTCTTCAGGTAAAAGAAGTATATAAGGTGAGGAGCGGAGCGTATACTTAATACGTGAGCACCGCAGCTCTTATGATACGACGTAGCCAATTTTTCAAATTAAACGAGTATACAATTAAAATCTATATAGTTTATACTTAATAAAATACCAAAAATGATAAGCTACAAAACTACCGACTACGGCAAAAACGGAAAATAAGAAATCACTGCCGTTAATGGTGCCGTAAGGTACATGAGATGATAAAGCTCCGGCATATATACCGATGCTGCACATTGAAAAATACGAAAATAAAGCTGTTCTAAGTTCGTAATCTCTAAATTTATCAATTAGTACTAAAATATTGCAAATATAAATGGATCCTAAACAACTACCGATTAGTATTATATATAATATATTAAGATTTTTACTAGTTCCATGAAGCGGTAGTAAAATAAAGCAGACGAGCAGAATTATAGTTAGTAATAAATTAGCCAAATATTTATTTACTTTGCTTAATATGTAGCATATAGGAATTATAGAAAAACATATTGCTAGGAAAATATATTTTAATATGAGTCTTAAATTAATTAATGCTAATTCTTTCTTTAATGCAAAAGCTTCATAATACCATAATATATCCAATGTGACATAAGCAACTACGAAACCTGTCAATAATTGTAATTCGACATTTTTTATTAAGGATGAGAATTTTGAATTTAGATTTAATTTATGAGATGTGGGATTATAATGCAGAAATTCGGTTAGTATATTAATACAATATAACAATGCACAAATTACTATAGTATTATTTGTAGGTTTTATAAATGGATTTAATAAATCTACCATTAAGTTTCCACCCGCCCATAACAACATTATACAAGCTAAAAAAAAATATTTCTTTTCTTTGCTACTCTCAATAATGTCTAATGTTATAGAAGTGAAATATAAAAATGTTCCAAAATTAATTAAAATAAAATTAATTTTAATTAGAGTATAATTATTTAATAAAATGAGGTTTATTGTACAAATAATTAATAAAGATAAGCTAATTAAAATAATTTTCTTATTACTTAATCTATTAATTAACTGTGTTAAGGCAAAGCCTGCGATTATCGAACCTATAAATTTAGTTTGATTTATATGATTTATTTGTTCTCCGCTTAGATTTTTATTTATCAGTAAAAAGATTTTAAAATTATAAAAATTTATAGCATTGATACAGGAAAAAATAAATATTCCCAAAAGCGAGAAAAAAATAGTTTTATAATTGTTTTTTAAAGTCATAAATTAAGTGTTTGCTAAACATAAATACATGGTATATAACTCATAATTATAATGATTAAGATTATTATCTTAAAAATTAAAGAGATTCGTAATTCCATTATTTAAGTATATATGGATAGTTATTAGATTATCAGCTTTTAATCAAGTATGGTAGTCTTATTTATAATTTGTATATAATTATTGTTTAATTTTAAAAAAATTAATGAATTAAATAATATGAAAATATTTTAATGTAAGAAAAATAATAATATATTTTTTAGTATTTTAAAGAGGTGTTATTTGAAGTTTATCTAGAATTTCATTTTTGCTCTTTAATCATAGATAAATTATCTATTTAAATAAATTAATACAAGATAAACAATGATTTTTCTTAAGATACAAGCATTATATTAATTATTTGTTCTTCAAGTTAGTGAGCAAGATAAATGAATAAAAAGATTATAATTGATGCTAATTTTCCAAGCGAAACAAGAGTAGTTTTATTAGGACAAAGCAACAATATAGAAGATATTGAATTTCAAACAACTGTAAGACAACAAAATAAAGGTAATATTTATTTAGCAAAAGTCACAAGAATAGAACCATCGCTACAAGCTGTTTTTATAGAGTACGGAATGGATAAAAGTGGATTTTTACCGTTTAGTGAAATCCATCCTAACTATTACAATTTATCTGCCTCAGAGAGAAATTTTCCGGTTAATGCTTTTCCTGAAATAGCTCTTTCAAATATTACGGTTGAGGATGATAAAGAGAAACCGGCTGCTATATATGATTCTTTGGTTGATAGTGAAGAAATTGACCTAAAAACCATAGAAGATTTAGTAGAGAGTAAATTCCAATCAGAACTTAATTTAGAAGCGGCTGACGATATTGAAATTATTCAAAGCGGTGTTGAGCAGAACGTTCCACAATATAAACAATATAAAGTTCAGGATGTAATAAGAAAAAACCAAATATTATTAGTACAGGTTACTAAGGAAGAACGAGGAAATAAATGTGCCGCTTTTACTACTTATATATCCTTGGCTGGTAAATATTGTGTTTTAATGCCTAATAAAGGTTCGCAAAACGGCATATCACGTAAAATATCAAACGGGGAAGAAAGAAAAAGACTGAAAGATATTTTAAATAAAATAGTAAGCGGTGACAAAAATGCTTACAGCGTCATTGTTAGAACCGCTGGTAGAGGGAGTAGCACCTTAGATTTGAAGAAGGACTATAATTATTTAGCAAGGTTATGGAATAAAATTCGTAAAAGTACTATTAAATTTCCGGCTCCGTGTTTTATTCATGAAGAAGATAGTATAATACGTAAAACCATACGTGATATGTGCGATCACAATGTTAAAGAGGTGGTAATTCAAGGACAAGAGGCTTATGAAGACGCTTCAAAATTTATGCAGGATTTATTACCTTCAGAGCTTTCAAAACTTAAAGAACATAAAAATAAAACTCCTATATTTACTAAGTTTCAAGTAGAAGAGCAATTAGTTAAATTATATCAGCCTGTCGTGACACTACCTTCAGGGGGATATATCGTTATTAATCCTACAGAAGCTCTTATTTCAATTGATGTAAATTCCGGTAAATCAACTTCTGAAAAAAATATTGAAGAAACGGCACTAAAAACTAATTTAGAAGCAGCCAAAGAAGTAGCGAAGCAAGTAAAGCTTAGAGATCTATCAGGTTTGATAGTTGTTGATTTTATAGACATGAGTGAAGCTAAGAATCGTAAAATTATTGAACGATCCTTTAAAGAGTTTTTAAGTCGTGACCGTGCTCGTATACAAACCGGTAATATTAGTCAGTTGGGACTACTTGAATTCTCAAGGCAGAGATTACGTTCTTCTTTCTTAGAAACTAATTCGGCAATTTGTTCTCATTGCAACGGTAAAGGAGTCATTAGAGCGAGTGATGCTAATGCTATGTTAATTTTACGTACTATAGAGAATGAAATTTTTGAAGAAAGAATTGATGTAATAAATGTTTTTACCAATATCGTTTCAGTTATTTATCTACTTAATAATAAACGTGCTGAGATAAAATTTATTGAAGAAAAATATAATATAAAGCTTAATTTTTATTCTGATCCTAATGCTACATCAGATAGTTATTCGATTGAAAAAGTGAAGCTGTTGAAGAAAAATAATAATAATGTTAATCCTGTTAAGCCGGTAATTCAGAATCATAGTGCCGATTATACTGAAGAAGAGCCGAAAAAAGAACAGTTACGCAAAAATAAACATAAATGGAAAACAGCTAATAATAGTAATAATATTGCTAATGAAGTAAAAGACAAGAGTTTAGATGTAAAAGAACCGGTAGAGCAAACCGTAAGCGTTGTGGAAGAGGTGAAAGTTGTAGAAAGTAATGCCGGCTTAGAAGAGGCACAAGCTGTTCCAAAAAAGACAAAACGTAGATATCGTAATAAAAAATCAAATAAGAAACGTCCTGCTAATACCGCCGAAGATACGGAAAAGAATGTAGAGTCTTGATTAATATGTCATTCCTGCGAAAGCAGGAATCCATACTACTTTAAAGATTTTTAAAAGCTCGATATATCTTGCTTTATGGTGGATTTCTGCTTTCGCAGGAATGACATTGAACACTTTTCTTGATCCACGCAACAATACCCGCTCGCAATGACGAGGCAACAAAATAAAAACATAAACTTAAAATAAAAGTGCAGAAGAGTTTAATTACAAAATGGTTGTTTATAAGTTGTATAATGGTCATAGCGATGATTGTTATAGGGGGGATAACAAGGCTTACAGGTTCTGGTTTATCTATAGTTGAGTGGCGTCCGGTAACCGGTATTTTGCCGCCTTTTAGTTTTGAAAGCTGGCAAGCGGAATTTGCTAAATATAAAGCTTTTCCTGAATATAACTCCGTTAATTATGGAATGACTTTATCGCAGTTTAAGTTTATTTATCTGTTAGAGTTTATACATCGGTTACTCGGTAGAATTACAGCTTTAATATATATTGTACCTTTAATATATTTCTATTTTAAAGATGTTATAAAAAATCGTGACATACTACCTTATATAATTGCGTTGCTATTATTTTGCGTACAAGGCTTTATGGGGTGGTATATGGTTAAAAGTGGGTTATTGAATAGCCCGTCCGTTAGTCATTTTCGGCTTGCTTTTCATTTAATTATTGCCGTAATTATTTATCACATACTTTTTTATCAATTAATAAAAAATCATTGTGATATTTTGTTAATACCGTCACAAACAGATTTAAAATTACCATTAATATTTTCCGGTATTGCTATTACTGTAATATATGTGCAAATTTTTTTAGGGGCGATGGTTGCAGGGCTTGATGCAGGGCTGATATATAATAGTTTTCCGCTCATGGGTGATAGTTTTATCCCGATGGAGATAAAAGATAATTTCTTTAATCTTGCAAATTTGCATGATCCGGTTTTTATACAATTCATACATCGTTTAGGCGGCTATAGCGTATTTTTGGTTGTTGTAGTTTTGGTAATTTGCTTGTTAAAAATAGCACATCCGAAATTAAATAAGATAGCGTATTTTCTAATGATTGCATTATTGATGCAGATATCTACCGGAATAATTACTCTTTTATACTCTGTACCTATAATAATTGCCTCTATACATCAGCTTTTTGCTATAATCCTTTTATCTATAATAATTTGGTGCTATTTTTTAATAAAAACTAGTTAAAATATTACTGTGGTTAAGTCGGTGTTACCCGTGTGGATCGTTTTATGTCATTCCCGCGTAGGCGGGAATCCAGTAAAACCTATAAAAAACTTGTTTTTATAGGTTTATTTTTAAAATAAATAGTTTCTACATCGATATTTGAAGTTGTTTTTCTGGATCCCCGCCTACGCGGGGATGACATCGAGTAGGTTTTGCGATCCATGCAATGATGCCAATGCCATACAACAACACAATAAAAAGCTCTAAATGATCATCGATGTCAATACTCCTATTTCTTCTAGATTAGATAAATATTTAAAACGTCTATATCCGTTATTGACTCAAGGAGTAATAGAGAAAGCATTACGTCAAAAACAAATTACCGTTAATTCTCAGAAAGCAGAAGCGAGTTTAAGAGTAAAGGGCGGCGATAAAATTTTTATTAACGATAAGTTTAATTTACCTGTTAAGCAACCCGAAAAATTAGTTTTTACCGATGCTGAAATTAAACTAGCGAAAAAAATTACTACCGATTATCTGATATATGAAGATGATAATTTAATAGCTATAAATAAACCTGCAGGTCTTGCTACTCAAGGTGGCAGTAAAATAAATTTATCCATTGACTCTGCATTAAAATATTTGAATTATAAAGGTGCTGATTTTAAGCTAGTACATAGGTTAGATAAAGAAACAAGCGGTTTGCTCTTAATAGCCAAAAATTATTTAAGTAGTGTAAAACTTCATGATGCTTTTAAAGAAAAATTGGTTGTAAAAACATATTTTGCTGTAACCTATGGAAAGCCAATTAAAAATGTAGGAGAAGTTAGAAGTAATATAGAGAAGAGTAAGGGAAGTACACCTAAAATTACTGATATTTATAGTGAAAATGGTAAACTTGCCATTACTTATTATAAATTACTTAAATCACTTGATAATAACTTATTTTTAATTGAATTTACACCGGTTACAGGTAGAATGCATCAACTAAGGTTGCATGCTAAATTATTAGGTTGCCCGATAGTTGGGGATGATAAATATGGTAATAAAGAAATAATGCCGTATAGTAAATATATGTTCTTGCATGCTAATAATATATGTTTATCTGAAAAGATTTTTGGTAAAGAGATTAATTTAGAAGCAAAATTACCGTTTTATTTTACTGATAAGTTTGTGGAGTGTTGAAGTTATGATTCGTAGATATTTTTTATTGCTGCTTTTTTTTATTACTAATAGTATTGATTGTTTTGCAGATATACAGCAAAGAATCAATGAAGCAGAAAAAGAATATATAAGTAATAGATTTTTAAATGCCGTTTTTATGTTTGCTGATGATTATAAACCTTTATTAACCGGTGCTAAAGGAATCTTTGCTTTAAACGGTGAGCAATTAAAAGCAAATGAAATGATGCCTATTGCTTCTGCTACAAAGCCTTTTACAGCAGCAGGAATTTTAAAATTACAAGAACAGGAATTATTAAATATTAACGATAAAATCTATAAATATCTTGATCCGGAAATGTGGGGTGGAAAAGTACCGGATTGGGCGTATAAAATATCTATCCATAATTTATTAACGCATAGTAGCGGTATTGCTGAATATTTTAGTTTTGTTAAACTTGATTTAAATATGCCTAAGAAAGAGATTCACAAGAAAATATTACAATTTGTTTCTCCTAAACCTTTAGAAATATCTATAGGGAAAAAATTTAAATATAGTAATACTAATTTTGTTATACTCGGTATGATTATCGAAAAGGTGGCTAAAAAAGATTTAGCTAACTTTTTTTATGATGAATTTTTTAAACCTCTTAATATGAAATCTACTAGCTTTGCTTCATATAGTGAAGCCGCTAGAATACAAAAAAATGTTATTAGTTCTAATTATCCGGTAAGATATTTTTTAACGCCTAATAATAGTAATAAACCTATATTTACTCCTGTAACTGCTAATTTTTTAGCAGTTCCTTGTACTGATGGCGGTATAATATCAACACCAAACGATCTAGTTAAATGGTATAGGGCATTAAATGAGGGGAAAATTCTTTCTAAGAAGTCGTATAAACTTATGACTACTAAATATTTTTTAGCAAAAGATATAGAAGGGCGTAAGTCTTATATGGGTTACGGTATTTTCCTTACGGATCTTGATTCTAAGCATTTAATGGTTCATTATACCGGAAAAGCCCTTGGAATACAAAGTGAAGTAGGATATGTTTTGCCTGATAATCTTTATTTTGCTATACTCAGCAATACTATGATTAAAATTCCTGAAGAGGAAAAAGATAAAATTGATATGAAGAATCCTTTAAATCAACTTGGAATAATTTATTTCAGAGATGCAATAATAGGGGCAGCTATAAAGAATTAAATAGACTTGTTGTATAACCTATCTTATAAAGAGAAATTTGAAGGAAACACGGAATGCAGCACCGCAGCGTACATTTAGTACGTGAGGATGCGAGTACCGGATTGACATACAAATTACCTTTAGAAGGAGGTTATACAACAAGTTTAATGAAGATAGTTACTTGGAATATTAATTCATTGCGTCTGCGGATCGATTTATTAAGAAAGTTAGCACATGAACATCAGCCGGATATTATTTTACTTCAGGAAACAAAAGTAGATGATTCGCTATTTCCTCTTGAAGTTATTAAAAATATAGGCTATGAACATGTCATATATTCAGGGCAGAAATCATATAACGGTGTTGCTATTATTTCAAAATTTCCTTTGAATAATGTTTTTTCATTGGAGTTATATAATAGTGATAAAAGGCATATAGCAGCTATAGTTAATGATATAGAAATACATAATTTTTATGTTCCTGCCGGTGGTGATATACCTGATATAGAGGTAAACTTAAAATTTAAGCATAAGCTCGAATATGTAAGGTTAATGCAGGAATGGTTAACTACTAACCGTACTAAAAACGATAAAATTATCATTGTTGGGGACTTGAACATTGCACCGCTAGAACATGATGTATGGTCTAGTAAGCAGTTGAGAAATGTTATCAGCCATACCGATATTGAACGCTCGTTATTGGTAGAGCTACAAAACTCGTTAGGTTTTATTGACAGTAGTAGACATTTTGTTCCGTTTGATGAAAAATTCTATACTTGGTGGAGCTATAGAAATATAGATTGGAAAAAATCTAACAGAGGTAGAAGGCTTGATCATATTTGGGTTAGCGATAATTTAAAAGATGCATTATTTTCTATCCATTTGTTGTCGGAAGCACGTGATTGGTCGCCACCTTCGGATCATGTACCGTATTTTGTGACTTTGGATGTCATTCCCGCGGAAGCGGGTAAAACCTACTGTGTCACCCCGTGGCTTGACAGAGGTAAAACTGAACCATGCAACAACACTACGCGGGAATGACATAGAACTAAAAATCTTAAGGAGTAATTAGTGGATATTAAACCAAAAAAATATAAGCCGACAAAGGAAGAATATATAAAAAGCTTTAAAGATATGCTACTACTGCGTCGTTTTGAAGAGAAATGCGGGCAGTTATACGGTATGGGAGAAATAGGCGGTTTTTGTCATTTATATATAGGACAAGAAGCAGTAATTTCTGCGGTAGATATGGTTAAACAAAAAGGCGATAGCACTATTACTAGCTATCGTGACCATGCTCATATTATTTTAGCAGGAACAGAGCCTAAATATGTTCTTGCCGAGCTTATGGGGCGAGCTACAGGCTGCTCGAAAGGTAAGGGTGGTTCGATGCATTTATTTGACGTACCGAACAAATTTTACGGTGGGCACGGTATAGTCGGAGCTCAAGTACCTATAGGCACAGGGCTTGCTTTTGCTGAGAAATATAATGGTACGAATAATATTTGCTTTACTTTTTTAGGTGACGGTGCGGTTAATCAAGGTCAAGTATATGAAGCCTTTAATATGGCTGCTTTATGGGGTTTGCCGGTAGTTTATATTATCGAAAATAACGAATATTCGATGGGAACGTCTGTAGCACGTTCTACCTTTATGCGTGATTTATATAAGAAAGGGGAATCGTTTGGGATTAAAGGATTTCAGCTAGACGGTATGGATTTTGAAGAAGTGTATAATGGAGCTAAACAAGCAGCAGAATATGTTAGAGAAAATAGCTTTCCGTTAATATTGGAGGTAAAAACTTATCGTTATCGTGGGCATTCGATGTCCGATCCGGCAAAATATCGTAGTAAAGAAGAAGTTGAGCAATATAAAGAACGTGATCCGCTAGTGATAATAAGAAAAACGATACTCGATAATAAATATGCAACTGAAGCGGATTTAAAAGAAATAGAACAGTCGGTAAAAGAAATTGTGAAAGAAGCAGTAGAATTTTCAGAAAACTCACCACTACCTGATGAGAGGGAGTTGTATACGAATATTTGTCATACCGTGGCTTGACCACGGTATCCAGTAACCACCATTGTTGTCATCCTAGCTCACTTGTAGCGGGATCCAGTTAAAAATACTAAAATTATTAGTATTTTTATTGTTTTTTGGATACCGTGGTCAAGCTACTAGATGACACCGAACGGATTTTTCGGTTCACGCGGGAATGACATAGGCACTATAAGAATGACACAAACTTTAATTCAAATAAAAAAGAAAAATGCAAATAACGGTACGTGAAGCATTGCGTGATGCGATGCAAGAAGAGATGATAAGAGACGACAAGGTTTTTGTCATAGGCGAGGAAGTTGCAGCATATCAAGGAGCTTATAAGGTAACTCAAGGATTACTAGAGCAATTTGGTCCTAAGAGGGTAATTGATACACCGATAACGGAATATGGTTTTGCAGGGCTTACAGTTGGAGCAGCTTTTGCGGGACTTCGCCCGATTGTGGAGTTTATGACCTTTAACTTTGCTATGCAAGCCTTTGATCATATAGTAAATTCAGCTGCAAAAACGCATTACATGTCAGGTGGGCAGGTCAAATGTCCGATAGTATTTAGAGGACCAAACGGAGCAGCAAGTAGAGTAGCCGCTCAACATAGCCAAAATTATACAGCTTGTTATTCTCATGTTCCAGGGTTAAAAGTAGTAGCCCCTTATAGTGCCGAAGATCATAAAGGACTTATGCTTACGGCTATTAGGGACGATAATCCCGTTATTTTTTTAGAAAATGAAATTTTATACGGTCATAGTTTTGACGTACCGGAAACAATCGAGCCTATACCTTTTGGTCAGGCAAAAATTTTAAGAGAAGGTAGTAGTGTCACTATAGTAACTTTCTCGATTCAAGTAAAACTTGCCCTAGATGCCGCAAATATTTTACAGAATGATAATATTGATTGTGAAGTTATTGATCTTCGCACTATTAAACCGCTTGATACGGATATAATAATAGAATCAGTGAAAAAAACTAATCGTGTAGTTATAGTAGAAGAAGGTTGGTTTTTTGCCGGCGTTGGAGCAAGTATAGCCTCTATTGTTATGAAAGAAGCATTTGATTATTTAGATGCACCGATAGAGATTGTCAGCGGTAAAGACGTACCGCTTCCTTATGCCATTAATTTAGAAAAATTAGCTTTGCCGAGCGAGAGCGATGTAATAGAAGCCGTTAAAAAGGTTTGTTATTATAGTGTTTAGGGATATTTATGTCATCCCCGCTAGGCATTGTTGCGTGGATCAATTTTACCTCTGTCATCCCGTGGCTTGACCACGGGATCTAGTTAAAAATACTAAAATTATTAGTATTTTTTATTGTTTTTATGGACCCCGTGGTCAAGCCACGGGGTGACACAGTAGGTTTTACCGGTCTACGCAACAATGCCTCCTCGCGAAAGCGGGGATCCAGTAAAACCTATAAAAAACTAGTTTTTTTAGGTTTATTTTATCAAATATATAATGTTTGTATCAATATTAAGGCTATTTTTTCTAGATTCCCGCTTTCGCGGGAATGACAGTGGGATCGCCGCAACAAGGTTACATTTTTAACTAGTAATATCTTTCTACTTCGCAGCTCTTTTACGGTCGTTAGGGTCAAGTAGAGCCTTACGCAGACGAATAGATTTCGGTGTTACTTCAACCCTTTCATCATCCTGTATATAGCTGATTGCCTGCTCTAGAGTTAAAAGCATCGGCGGCGTTAGTCTTATAGCCTCATCTTTACCCGATGCTCTAACGTTGCTGAGTTGCTTTGCTTTTAGCGGATTTACCTCTAAATCATTATCACGATTATGTTCGCCGATAATCATGCCTCTATATACTTTATCGCTAGGGTTTATAAACATTTTTCCCCTTTCTTCTAGATTCCATAGAGCATATGCGACTGCTGCCCCGTCACCGTTAGAGATAAGTACGCCGTTGCGTCTTCCCTCGATAGCTCCTTTATAATAGGCATATCCGTGGAAAATACGATTCATAATCCCCGTGCCTCGTGTTTCGGTTAAAAACTGACTGTGATAGCCGATTAACCCTCTAGAGGGTCCGATAAACGTAACACGGCTTTTACCTCCGCCTGACGGTCTCATATCAGTCATTTCGGCTTTTCTAAGTGCTAAAGATTTTACGACCACTCCGACATAATCATCATCAACGTCAACTTGAATTTCTTCCATCGGTTCTTGTTTATTACCTTTCTCATCGGTTTGGAATAATACTTCGGGTCTACTGATAGATAGCTCAAACCCTTCACGACGCATAGTTTCAATTAAGATACCAAGCTGTAATTCTCCTCGTCCTGCAACTTGGAAAGCATTTTTTTCAGCAGCTTCGGTAACTTTTAGTGCGACGTTGCTCTCAAGCTCACGCATTAACCTAGCTCCAATCAAGCTTGATGTAACTTTTGTCCCTTCACTTCCTGCAAGCGGTGAGTCATTAACGCTAAAAGTCATGGATAAAGTTGGGGGGTCAATAGGTAGAGACGGTACAGCTTCGGTTACTTCAGGTGAACAAATAGTATCGGCAACGTTGGCGTTTTCAACGCCTGCTACGGCAATAATATCGCCGGCTGTAGCCTCATCTATAGCGATTCTCTCTAAACCTCTAAATGCTAATATTTTAGTGATACGTCCGGTTTCAAGTACTTTATTCTCACGATTTAATACTTTTACGTTTTGGTTGATTTTAACAGTACCGCTTTGTACACGCCCCGTTAAAACCCTACCGAAGAAAGAATTATATTCTCTAGTAGTAACAAGCATAGAAAACGGTGCTTTATCGTCAGCTGCGGGTTTTGGTACATGTTTTACTATGAGATCAAACAGCGGTGCTAGATCCTCTGCTAAATTGTCTAAAGGATTAATTTTATCATCAAATGTTAAAGAAGCTTTTCCTGCTCTACCTGATGCGTAAACTATAGGGAAATCAAGCTGATCGTTATTTGCCTCAAGTGCCACAAATAGCTCGAATACTTCGTCGATAACTTCTTTAATTCTTTGGTCGTCTCTATCGATTTTATTAATAACAACGATAGGTTTTAAGCCGAGATTTAAAGCTTTAGAAAGCACGAATTTTGTTTGCGGCATTGGTCCTTCAGAAGCGTCGACAAGTAACACAACACCGTCAACCATGCTTAATATGCGTTCTACTTCACCGCCAAAATCAGCATGTCCAGGTGTATCAACGATATTAATACGGATATCGTTCCACATAAGAGCAGTGCATTTGGCTAGTATTGTTATTCCACGCTCACGCTCAAGGTCGTTAGAGTCCATAGCACACTCGGCTACTGCTTGGTTAGTTCTAAATGTTCCGCTTTGTTTAAGCATGTTATCAACAAGCGTAGTTTTCCCATGATCAACGTGGGCAATAATTGCTATATTACGAATAGATGTCATCTTTAAAAATTCTCTCAAGTTTACAATAGTTTTCCGTATTATACACTAAAATACCAAAAATTGGAATAAAGTTCTTGAAAAACTAATTGATTTAACTACAAAATAAAAATTACTAAGAATATTTAAACTTTAAAATAAGAGAAATTAATGAACGATAATATAGCACTATTTATATTTGATTTTGACGGGACATTGGTTAAAGGACATTCGCATAATTATATCGGGGAGAAGCTAGGCAGCTTAATAGCACGTAATATACAAAATCGCCGTTTTAGTTCATATGACGAACGTGATAAAGAAAAAGCTAGGCTTGAGCAAAAATTTTCTATAGAGCTGATGGAGGTATTCCTAGAAGTAATAAATTAGGTTGGAAAAATGAAGAGCAAATAGCACGCCTTTTTAAGAATATTATGGAAGTGTTGAGAGATAAGAAATTAAGTAGAGAATTATAGGAAGGATATTTTTTTGGAAGAAATAGTGTTTAAAATTAAGATAATTTTTGTTCAGTATATATACTTCTTCAACATGAAGAGTTATTAAAATGATTAGGCACAATGGTTTGAAAATTGTCATTTACCAATGAAGAAATTTTATTTTTATATTTTTCAATATTTTCAAAAAATATTCGTATAGAATCAGTAAATGTCTCAAAATTCGCATAAAATTTATTGTTACTTACAACAGAATGCATAAATTTCCACAGTCGTTCAATTGGATTCAAATTAGGACTATATGCTGGCAAAAATAGTAACTCTATTTTACCGTATTGTAGATATTCTTTTACCTTTTTTGACCTATGATATCCAGCATTATCGCATATCAAATAAATCTTACTTTTATCTTGATTATTTGCTTCTAATTTCTTTAAAAATTCAATAATATAATCACCATTAACCTTAGGATTGTCAGTTGTTACTACCTCTAAATCCTTAAGATTAATAGCACCAATAATATGTTTACGCTTCCAACCACTGAAACTTGGTAATGTTTTAACTACATTCTTTCTAATCCAACCAAATCTTGCTCGAGTTTGGTATTGAGGATGAACACTATCCATAAAATAAATAGACTCATCTTTAGCTAAATTATTTTTTAGCAAACTATATTGCAGCTTAAATTCCTCTTGCTTAGCTAAATCTATTTTTCCAGGAATTAACTTAGGTTTCTGATAACTAAAACCAAGTCTGTGTAACAGCTTGATTACCCCAGCTAATGTATAGATTACTCCATATTGACGTTCTATGAACAAACCTATATCTCTAGCATACACATAATTATTATTTTCTAGATGAACTATTAACTCTGCTTCCTCCTGTCTAGTAAGTTTACTATCACTACCGCCATTTCCAGGCTTAAGCTTCTGAGCATTATGATAATCTATTAAATGTTTTCTTATCCCTCCCCATCACTCAGTAATAACACTTTCGATATCTCATCAATACTATAGCTATCATCATACATGAAAACAGCTTTGATTCTATCACAAATCCTCTTATCCCTTTCGCTTCTATGGTAAAGCTTTAATTCTTCTTTTTCTACTGATGTTAATTTTCTATAAATCCATTCTTACTTAATAACACTTGCTGACTTCTTTGACAATTTTTCATTTACTAGAGGTATACGTTCTTATATACTTCTTTAACTTGAAAAGTTGGAAAATGAATATTTAGATGAGCGAATAATCAATGTTCTTATGGATAATTAATATCTAATACTACCAATTTTTCAGGTAAAAGAAGTATATATACAAAATTAGTAAAAATCAGTGGAGATTTTGTTATTATCTATGCGTTATCCATTATAATATTAGCTAGCCGTTAAAACGGTTAAGCGTTTCAAATTAAAACATATAGCATTCATAAATTCCGAGAATTGATTTTTGGCAATACCAATATATCTGACACGTTTATTATCTTGTGAGAATACTCTTTCAAAAGGTGCTCTAATTTTTGTATAATATCTATCAAGGTCAAAATTTTTATCTTTCATGTTATTTTTCTTTACAGCACAAAGATGCACTTCTTGCCTAGTTGCTGTATCTTTGGTAGACTTTGTACAATATGCTTTATCTACATATGCAGCACCGGAGCGTGGCATAACGTGTTTAAAACCTTTGCTATCAGTAACATTTGCAGAGGTAACTGCAACCTTATTAATAATCCCTGATTGGATATCAACGCTAACATGTTTTTTATAACCATACCAAAACTTATTACCTCCTTTACAACCAATTTTAGCTTGTTTATCATTCGCAACTTTGGGCAAAGTCTCATTATTTAGCTTGTCATATTTTTGCTTCCTCAACTCATCACGTTCTGTCCAAAGACTAGCTTTTGAGATCAAATGAGAGGCATCTACAAAGGTAAATACCTCGCTCATATAACCTTGCTTTCGTAGTTGTTCTCTAAAGTTTGCAAATATTTTTGATAGTAAGTTAGTACCTATTTTCTTACGTATTTTACTAAACACACTATAATCTGGAGTCGTCTCTGTAAGAGCAAAATCACAAAACCATTTGCCGGCATTACTATCAGCCAAATAACGTTCTAATTCTCGATCAGATAAGTCTTCCATAAATTGTAGAAGTAAACATTTAAATAACCTCAATGCTCCATAGCCTTTATAATTAGCTTCAGTTTCTATCGCTAATAACTCTCTTGCAACTGCTTTGAAATTAAATTAACTTTTAAATTTACGATATTGATGTTCCGGGCTAACTAATTCATCTAAACTGACCATTGTTATTTGATGCTCTGACATTTTTTACTTTCTTATTTTTTTATCACATTATAACCTTTTACTCTTCATAGCTCAACACTCCCATAAAGTAATCATAAATACCTATCTATATAATTTAAGATAAGTATAGCAAAGATAAGTCATCATACTAAGAGAGGAACGTTATTGCATGGATACCCAAGTCGTCATTACGAGCGACTGAAGGCGTTGTTGCATGGACCTGTAAAACCTACTCGATGTCTCATTCCAGCGTGGATCGGTAAAACCCACTGTGTCACCCCGTGGCTTGACCACGGGGTCCATAAAAACAATAAAAAATACTAATAATTTTAGTATTTTTAACTGGATCCCATGGTCAAGCCACGGGATGACAGAGGTGAAATTGATCCACGCAACAAGGCTTTCTCGCAATGACGATTGATTTTTGAACTACTTTAAATTAGACCAAATGCGGTTTTTTGCAATATAGAAAAAGATAGTAAACACTACCAAAAACATCATAACTTTAAGACCCATAGATTTACGATGTTCCATTTCCGGCTCAGCTGCCCATTGTAGAAATACTGCAACATCATGCGACATCTGCTCTACGCTTGCGTTAGTACCGTCCATATAGGTTACCTGCCCGTCTGTAAGAGGCGGCGGCATTGCTATTTGCTCACCTGGGAAATACGGATTATAATGAGCCCCTTGCATTAACTTAAAATCTGCCGGCGGTTCGGTATAACCGGTAAGCAACGAATATATATAATTAGCTCCATCATGACGTGCTTTTATTATCAATGATAAATCAGGAGGATGTGCTCCGTTATTAGCTGCTCTTGCTGCTTGTTCATTAGGGTAAGGAGGTACAAAACGATCGGATGGAAGAGCGGGACGGTCAAACATCTCACCGTCATCATTTGGACCGTCTTTTACCGTATAGCCTTTGGCAATCTCTTTTATCTCATCATCCGAAAAACCGATATCTTTAAGGTTTCGATAATATAAATTGTTTAAACCGTGGCAAACGCTACAAACTTCTTTATAAACCTGAAAACCTCTTTGTGCTGCTTCACGATTAACTGTGCCAAATACGCCGTCAAACGACCATTTCATCTTTTTTGGGTGTAATGCTTCTTCACCTGCTAAGCATACACTAGAAGTTATTAATATGATGATAGAGATAATTAGTTTTGTTTTCATAAAATTTTTATATCTTCGTGACGATGTCAGTCCTACAAAGCATTGTTGCGTGGTTTTATGTCATTCCCGCGTAGGCGGGAATCCAGCATAAAGCGAGATAAATCGAGCTTTTAATTTTAAAAATTTGCTGTATTTATACTTTTTTCTGGATCCCCGCCTACGCGGGGATGACAAAAGAGCATTTACCGGTCCACGCAACAATACCATGCGGGAATGACATAGAACTACCTGCTCACAATGACGATTAGCATGACAGTATTACAACTCCTCCGGTAGCGGTAGTGGCTTCTCATATTTACCTATCAACGGCAAAGCTACTAAGAAATGGAAAAAGTAATAACAAGCAGCAAAGCGGCTAATTGTAATATACGGCTCTTCTGCCGGCTGCCCGCCTAAATAACCAAGCAATAAACAATCTGCCATAAATATCCAAAAAGCAATTCTATATATCGGTCTATAATTGCTACTTCTGACTTTTGAAGTATCAAGCCACGGTAGTAAGAATAACACGAATATACTTCCGAACATTAATAACACTCCACCGAGTTTAGACGGTACGGCTCTAAGGATTGCATAAAACGGTAGAAAATACCATTCAGGTACGATATGAGCAGGCGTAACTAAAGGATTTGCCGGAACGTAATTATCGGGATGTCCTAAATAATTAGGTTCGTAAAAAATAAAATAAGCGAATATTATGAAATAAACTCCGAAACCGACAAAATCCTTTACGGTATAATAAGGGTGGAAAGGAATAGTATCTTTAGGACTTTTAACGTCGATACCTTTCGGATTATTTGAACCATGCTGATGTAAGGCTACTAAATGCAGCATCACAAGAGCAACAATAATAAACGGCAATAAATAATGCAGTGAAAAGAATCTATTTAATGTTGGGTTATCAACGGAAAAACCACCCCAAAGCCAAGTAACTATGGATTCTCCTATTAATGGAATAGCCGAGAATAAATTAGTAATTACCGTAGCACCCCAGTAGCTCATCTGCCCCCAAGGAAGCACATAACCCATAAAGGCAGTAGCCATCATAGTTAGAAAAATGATAATACCGATATGCCAAAGCAGTTCTCTCGGTGCTTTATAAGAGCCGTAATACAAACCTCTTGCTATGTGTAAGTATACGGCAGCAAAAAACATCGATGCACCTACCGCATGAGTATAACGCAGTAACCAGCCGTAATTAACATTACGCATGATTCTCTCAACACTATCGAAAGCATGATCTACATGCGGGGTATAGTGCATAGCAAGCACCACACCGGTAATTATCTGAATTACTAGTGCAATACCGGCAATAGAGCCTAAATTCCATAAATAGCTAAGATTTTTTGGAGTCTGATAATGGCTAAAATGCTTTAGGAAAGAGAAAATGGGTAGGCGATAATCTATCCATTCGACAATGGCATTAGGCTTTTTAGGGGTAATATCTTCATTCATAACTAACTACCCGATTCTAATTTTTTTGTCGCTAATAAAACTATAAGGCGGCACTGCTAAATTTAAAGGAGCAGGACCTCTTCTAACCCTACCTGAAGAATCATATTGTGAGCCATGGCACGGACAGAACCATCCATCATACTCACCTTGATTAGCAAGCGGCACACAACCTAAATGAGTACAAATCCCTATCGTCACCAACCAATTATCATGACCTGCTTTCACACGTGCTTCATCAGTCTCAGGATCAATAAGCTCCGACATCTTTACGGCTCTTGCTTCAGCTATTTTATCAGGAGTACGGTTTGTGATAAAAACCGGTTTACCTTGCCATTTAACCGTAACTGTTTGCCCTACCGCAATATTTGATAGATCAACCTCAATTGATGATAAAGCAAGCACGTCTGCGGAAGGGTTTAAGGAATCAACGAGAGGCCAAAGCGTACACACAGCCCCGACTGCTGCAACACTACTAGCCGTTAGAACCATAAAATCACGACGTGTAGTTTGTTTGTTTTTATTATCTTCAGTATCCGACATATAATATTAAAGTGACATAAATTAACGATTATTATTACTACCGCTTTGGGTATTATTAAGATTATTTGGATTTTCTAGTTCTTCATAAGGGTTTATTATAGGAGGTTCAGCATCTGCAGCACTATCTGCTTGTTTTGGCGTAAGCTTATTTATTTCATCTTCTAACACTTTTGCTCCTGTTCCTTCTTCATGCTTATATTCTCCGGGATTACTTAAGCAATTCCAAAAACTAACTAAATGATTCCAATTAGGACCGAGTTTTGTAGTACAATTTTGAGCAACTGCTTTAGTTGTATCTAATATCTCGACTGTAGTTTCAGTAAAATAATCTATAAACCCAATTTTTTTTAAGCCCAATACTGTATAATATAAAGTAATTAAGGAAGCAACTGCTATAATTAAATACCATTTAATTATAATAGACCACAGAAAAAATCCCATAGGATTTGCTGCAATTAACCTTCGTAAAGCCTGCCACATATATTTTTCTCAAAAAAATTTATTAATAATATTCATCTTTATTTTATATCACTACATCAATAAAAATAAAGCAAAATCACGTAATATTGTAAATATTTTTTATTAAATAAGAGCCTAAGAAGAATGAAAACGGTAAAAATATTAAATTAATTCCTATCATAATAAAAATTAATTGTAAGTTATTACCTTGTAATATTAACCCTATCATTATAATATTTGGGATTAATAACGGCATAATAAGCATGCCAATAAAATTAGCATTCTTCTTAAAATAACATTGCACGCTACCCGATAAAACTACTAAACTACTCGATAAAACTAACATCATCCATACACTAATAAAGAAAAACATTACCTCAAACAAAGTTTGGTCGAAAAAAATATAGATAATAGGCAAGGTTAAAATCATCCCTATAGTACTACTGATAAATATAGCAAAAAATTTAGCTAATATGATTTTTTCATGACTAACAATTGATAATAATAACTCTAAGCTTCCGTCTTCTAAATCAGTTTTGAATATTATTGAAGAAAAACCTATTAGTGAGATTAATAAACAAATTACTGAAAAAATTAAGCCGAATTTGGTGATATCTTTCTGACTATTAATTAAAACAGTACTAATTAAGCAAAACAAAAAAAATATAACTAAATATTTAATCATATTATTAATACGATTCTGCACTATAAATTCACGCTTGACTAGTAAAAACAGATTACTCATGATTATTGAATAGGTTATAAATTAAGTACATTACTCCAGAAACAGTTAAACCTATTCCTATTTCAACAATAACTATAGCGATATGCTGGGCAAGTAACTTATCATTTATAAAATTTGTTAGTGAATAATAATTTAAATAATTATCGTTAAAAAATAGTGATATCATTCCTACGATTGCATATATTGCTACACCTAAAACAGCAATAGAAATTAGCATGTTAGGAGGAAAATATCTGCTTAATTTTCGATTGCCGTGAACTAAATCATAAGCAATAAGGCTAGATGCAAATATAACACCTGCTTGAAACCCACCACCCGGCGAAGACTCACCGTTAAGCTGAATATATATACTATATAAAATTATATAAGGTATTATAAAACTAGTGATATATTTTATTATCGGATAAACTTTGAGTTTTGTCATGCCGTGGCTTGACCACGGCATCCAGTCTTTTTTAATTTTTTTCTGGATACCGTGGTCAAGCCACGGTATGACATCCTCCTTTGAAAACACCAACAACACAGCAATTCCTGCAATTAAAATTACGCTAGTTTCACCTAAAGTATCATATCCACGATAGCTTGCAAGAATAGCCGCAACAAAAGAAGGTACACCTATATCTCTAGAGGTATTTTCGAGATAATATTTACTTGAATACATATGAATAGGAGCATTATCATCACCGTAATTCGGTAATTCTAACCCCATATAAGCAAGAGTTACTACAAACAATAAACATATTAAACTTGCGGGAATAATATTAGTTCTCTCAATATTCTTTAAATAAGGAGGTAATTTACGTAACAAATTCAAATATACACATGTTGATAAGCAAGCCCCAAGTGCTGCCTCGGTCATTGCGACATCAGGAGCATCCATAATAAGATAAGATACACCGATTAATAAGCTAAATATTGACGCAGCAATAACTGCATTTAGTAAATCTTTAGCAAAAATTATTTTTATGGATATTAAAATCAATAAAAAAGCAATTAAGTTAAGTAGGTAATTGCCGAGATCAAAAATTAAAGTTGTTTTCATTAGTTTTATAAGGGGTTAACTGTATAGTCTAATGTCATTCCCGCGGAAGCGGGAATCCAGTCTTTTTTAATTTTTTTCTGGATTCCTGCTTTCTAAAGGATGACATTGAAAGCAAAGATGCTTTACCGAGTGCATGGGTTGCTACTGGATTTAATAGGAAAATCAATAAAGCCGCTAAAATTAATTTACCGGAGTTAACAATATCTGCTTCAATGCACGCAAAACCTATTAAGCAAACAGGCACTCCAAAACTCTCAATAACACTTGCTGCATGTAATTTAGTATAAAAATCAGGAAATCTAAAAAAACCGATTATCCCTGAAAATATAGCAAATAATCCAATAATTACTAATAATATTCCGATATAGTATAGTGTCATTTTTGTTATTTCTTTGTTATGTTATCGTTGTCATCCCGTGGCTTGACCACGGGATCCAAAAAAATTAAAAAAGACTGGATCCCGCGATCAAGTCGCGGGATGACAACAGAAAATCAATCCACACAACCTACAGCTGCTCGCAATGACGCTTTACTCACCCTGAGCCAAGCTATACCCTGCAACCCCGTCAAACTCAAATAAATTCTCTACTTTGATAAAATCAATATTTGCTTTGCCTAAAGCTTCAAGCAACCTTGTTATATCTAAATGCTTTATTTCCGTGCCGTCTTTATTCATAAAACGACAACACCAATGATCGGAAACGGTTTCAAACCTTGTATCACGAGGCCATAATTTTAGCCCTTTTGACGAGATTGTTTTTAACTCAACATTACCAAGATCAAGCTTATTAATTTTATCTGCTATATCGTGAGCGGAAGATACATTCATATTCACAAATATATCCGTACCGACCAATTTCTTAACCTCTTTAGTATCAATTTTATAGTCTATATTACTTTCTTGTTTCTCGGCAATCAACGGATAATCTGCTTTAGGTAGCTTTATCGGTATCTGCCCTAATCTTTTCGTTACTTCTTCAGCAAATTCTTTTGTACCGACTTTTTTACTAGAATTCTGCTCATTATATATATCGGCTGTATGAACTCCATCCTCTATAGTTTTCTTCCAAGCATTTTCGATTAAACTAGCAATATCACCCTGCCCTATATGTACTAGCATCATTATTGCAGCATTTAAAAGCCCTGACGGATTAGCGATATCTTTACCCGCAATATCGGGAGCACTTCCATGTACCGCTTCAAACATCGCATAATGCTGCCCGATATTTGCAGAACCGGCAAGCCCCACAGATCCTGAAATTTCAGCAGCTACGTCGGATATGATATCACCGTATAGATTAGAAGTCACGATAACGTCAAATATTTCCGGTTTGGTAGCAAGCCTTGCAGTCCCGATATCTATAATATAATGCTCATTATTAATTTGCGAATATTCTTTTGCAATCTCATTAAATACTTTATGAAAAACCCCATCGGAAAATTTCATAATATTATCTTTGCTTAAGCACGTAACTTTTTTGCGGTTATTTTTTACCGCATATTCAAAAGCATATCTAATAATTTTTTCACAACCAGTATGACTTATCAACTTCATTGATTCATACATATTATGCGTTTGGCGGTATTCTATGCCTGCATATAAATCTTCCTCATTCTCACGTATGATAGTGAGGTTCAGATGCGTATGTAATGTCCTAGTAAAAGGATGAAATGAAATAGAAGGACGAATATTAGCAAAAAGCTGTAATGTTTTACGAATCGTGACGTTCAAACTTTTATATCCTCCACCTTGCGGAGTAGTAATCGGGGCTTTAAGTATAATGCCGGTACGTTGTATCGATTCCCAACTTTCTTCACTTATGCCTGAAGTATAATGCTTCTTGTAAAGCTTTTCACCTACTTCAATAGTTTCTAAACGAATACGAGCCTCAGCTTTACGTAATATATAAAGCACTGCCTCCATTATTTTAGGACCTATACCGTCCCCATATGCAATTGTAATCGGTGTAAATTCTACCATATTAAATACTCTTGTTAAATAATAGCGTTGTTATGTCCTATGTCATTCCCGCCTACGCGGGAATGACATATACTCCTGGTAAATGAAGAGCTGGTATACGAAGCTCAATTTGGAAAAGAGCAAGGAGTCTGTAAGCCGAGGAGCGGAGCGTATAATAATACGTGAGCATCCGAGGTCTTACAAAGACGACGTAGCCAATTTTTCAAATTCAGCGAGTATATACAACACAATTAATAGTTAATCGTTACTTCTTTTAATCTCTCATTCAACATAAAAGTCACTTCGGAAGTTATATTCAAATTATTTTTAGCATATAAGACTTGAGCACTTGGAATTACCAAATTAAGGTTATATTTCTCGGCAAGTTCACTAATTATTGTGATAGTTGTTTCATGGACTCTACTCATAGCCTCAGCGTGTGCTTGTTCAAGCTTTGTTTTCTTAATCTGGATTTCTTTTCTAACGTGGCTAACTTTTGCATTAAATTCGTTTACTTTATGCTCAAATTCGGTTTCACTTAAATTAGAACGCTCATTTAACAATTTCTCTTCCAACGGTTTAAATTCTGCTTCTTTTGCAGCAATATCCTCTTGGATTCTATGGTTAAGCTTTTCGATTTTATTACGCAAATCTTTTATAGCAATCGAACCTTCCAATATAGATTGTACATCAGCAACAGCTACTCTAACTTTGAAATTATCTTCTTTAATCGGCATATTTTGTGCTTTTGCTATTACTGAGAAATTTATGAATATACATAAACATAATATTCGGTATATCATCTTTGGTCCTATAATCTAGACTTAAGTGTTACATTTAAAGATGTCACTTCCGTATACTTATGTCATTCCAGCAACGGCGGGAATCCAGCATAAAGCAAGATAAATCAAGCTTTTAATTTCAAAAATTTGCTGTATTTATACCTTTTTTCTGGATCCCCGCCTACGCGGGAATGACATCGAGTAATTTTTTCGGTCCACGCGGGAATAACATTGGAGCAACACCTCTATTAATCCAAGAATAAATAACATCAAGTAATTTGTCTATCATTAAAAACTTGCACTGTTACCTAACGTTGGCACATTCCCCTCTCCCCATGGGTGTATACTCCTCGCTATTCAAATAATAATCATAAGAACAAGGGTCAAATGGAATAGTTTCTCTTAAATCTTTTTCGCTAAGAAAAAATTCAGTATCAGTATCTTTAAAATCAACATAAATTTCATGTTGTTCATTAAATTTATATAAAAAATTACAAGCTTGATGAATATGCTCTTTTCCTTTGTTCTCAACCAAAACTGCTGTAATACCATAGTCTTTTGCAGCATCGGTATGCTTTGTATCATCATCCATAAAAAACACGTTTTTTTTATTAGTTATTTCGGTATTATTCATTATTTCTCTAATATAAGGTACTTTATTACGAAGTTGTATCTCTTCATAACTATCAGCAGGTAAGCCTGTTTTTATATATATATTTTTTACCTTTTCTTCACCTCGTAATTGTTCCAATGCATATTTTACTGCGTGAGGATAAGCATTAAACGATGCTATTGCTATTTTATGACCGGATAAGATAAAGGGAGTGTTGAGCTATGAAGAGTAAAAGGTTATAATGTGATAAAAAAATAAGAAAGTAAAAAATGTCAGAGCATCAAATAACAATGGTCAGTTTAGATGAATTAGTTAGCCCGGAACATCAATATCGTAAATTTAAAAGTTAATTTAATTTCAAAGTAGTTGAAAGAGAGTTATTAGCGATAGAAACTGAAGCTAATTATAAAGGCTATGGAGCATTGAGGTTATTTAAATGTTTACTTCTACAATTTATGGAAGACTTATCTGATCGAGAATTAGAACGTTATTTCGCTGATAGTAATGCCGGCAAATGGTTTTGTGATTTTGCTCTTACAGAGACGACTCCAGATTATAGTGTGTTTAGTAAAATACGTAAGAAAATAGGTACTAACTTACTATCAAAAATATTTGCAAACTTTAGAGAACAACTACGAAAGCAAGGTTATATGAGCGAGGTATTTACCTTTGTAGATGCCTCTCATTTGATCTCAAAAGCTAGTCTTTGGACAGAACGTGATGAGTTGAGGAAGCAAAAATATGACAAGCTAAATAATGAGACTTTGCCCAAAGTTGCGAATGATAAACAAGCTAAAATTGGTTGTAAAGGAGGTAATAAGTTTTGGTATGGTTATAAAAAACATGTTAGCGTTGATATCCAATCAGGGATTATTAATAAGGTTGCAGTTACCTCTGCAAATGTTACTGATAGCAAAGGTTTTAAACACGTTATGCCACGCTCCGGTGCTGCATATGTAGATAAAGCATATTGTACAAAGTCTACCAAAGATACAGCAACTAGGCAAGAAGTGCATCTTTGTGCTGTAAAGAAAAATAACATGAAAGATAAAAATTTTGACCTTGATAGATATTATACAAAAATTAGAGCACCTTTTGAAAGAGTATTCTCACAAGATAATAAACGTGTCAGATATATTGGTATTGCCAAAAATCAATTCTCGGAATTTATGAATGCTATATGTTTTAATTTGAAACGCTTAACCGTTTTAACGGCTAGCTAATATTATAATGGATAACGCATAGATAATAACAAAATCTCCACTGATTTTTACTAATTTTGTATATATACTTCTTTTACCTGAAAAATTGGTAGTATTAGATATTAATTATCCATAAGAACATTGATTATTCGCTCATCTAAATATTCATTTTCCAACTTTTCAAGTTAAAGAAGTATATAGCTAAAATAGGGATGAGTAGTTATGGATGGTTTATGGGGTTTAAGTTGCATATAGTAATTAACAATAAGGGAGCGATTATGGCGATCAAAATTACCAAAGCAAATAATAGTGATTTATCGGTAGCAGACGATATAACTGATGGATTACAAGGTAAACTCTTTGGTGATAAGGGATATATTTCTAAGGAATTATTTACTAAATTATTAGGTCGTGGATTACGCTTATTTACAGGAATTAGAAAAGATATGAAGAATCATTTATTGGAAATGGAAGATAAAATACAGCTTAGAAAAAGGTCGTTGGTTGAGTCAGTATTTAATGTCCTAAAAAATAATATGAATCTTGAACACTCAAGGCATCGATCACCTACTAATTTTTTAGTTCATATTCTAGCTTGTGTTAATGCTTTTAATATTACTAAAACTAATATTTTAAACTCTTTTTTCGATAATCTTAAACTCTTCTTATCCTAAACTGGCGTTTATATACAAACCGTGATGATATATTGAATAAAAAAATGATTTTTACGTGCAGGATGAAAAGGGTGAAAATAGTAATATTGTTTAATGTTAATCTCTTCTGATACCCAATAAATGCAAAGTCATAAGCAGCAATTGTAACTCTCCTAAGAATCGTGCATAAGGATCAGATATCTTTATCATGGGAATTACTCTCACGAGATTTTCCCTATGCTTAAAGGTATTTCACCACATTGTCAGGGTAGCTCTTTTTCGTACCCTTAGGTTCATCTAGTGACATGGATGGTTTCCTGCCTAGCGGAAATAACTCTTTGATATAACCTCGTGTCACACGCTATTATATGGCTTTTCGGTTATTTAGGTATATGTTAAATATTTATGAATATCATATAAAAGTAATAAAAAACAAAAAATTTCCTTTCATATATCCTTTAGTGTTTTATAATGGCATACAAAATAGAGTTAATTTTATTCTGCACTTTGACCCAACTTGGTCAAAATGATATAATAGAAATAGAGAAAATACTTAAATCACAATTAATATAGCCAAAAATTTAATCAAAGCCTGTGCAAGAACTGACTTAATAGCTAACCTCAACCGGATTAAAGAAGGAAGAGGGTGAGAAACTTAAATAAATTACTTATACATGTATTTATTATCATTTATATTAGGAGGATTAAATGCATTACTCCGTCAATTACGTTTATCAATTAGCTCTATAGAGTTTTATAAAGACGTATATAAAAACTATCAAGGGTACGGAATAAGATATTTATTTACCTTATCTTTTATCCCCTCAATAATTTATTGTATTTTTATATTAAATTACATAATAACTTTAAAAGATTATTTTAACGGAATACAATCATCAAAAGTTACAGACAATATTGAATATATTATCAATCAATTACCGGAAATTAAATATAATAATTCAAAAATTTCAGTTGAAGAAGTAGAGCCTATATATTTATATAGCAAGAATAACAATAAAATAGTTGTCATTGATACAAAAAATCAAGTTTCTAACAAAGAAAAAAGCAAAATACCGTTTGTACTTGAAGAGAATAAGCTGAAGATAAATTTAATTGTAGCCAATACTAAGAAAAATTTCCCAAGTACTGTTAACTATTCTGAGATATTCAAACAAAATGAAGTAATTTTAACTCCTGAAATAATAAAAAAATATTTTGCTGATAATTTATTATATGCACCAAATTTATTTATTTATTTCGGTATGCCGGCTATTATATTATTTTGGTTTGTAACATTCTTATTAGAGAGAAGTCTTATAGTTTTGTTAGTATATAGCTTAGCTAATTTACTTACTACTAAAACTTCAATACAAACTTCTATGAGGTTAGTAATGTTTTCAAGCGGAGTCCCGATAATATTACAACCGGTTATTATTATATTAATACCGGAATTAAGCATATTATTACAGCTACTACAAATGTTTACAACTTGTTTAGTATTTGTCGCTATTTGGCAAATTAACAAGAGCCTGTCGAGTTATATATAAGGAAGAATTCATTTAAAGTTATTTATGATATTCTGACCATCTTTTCCACTTCTACTTGACTCTACACAATTAAAGAAAGCATGACGAGCTTGAATTTCATTTGAAAAAAATCCAGCTTCAGCAATTTTTATATACTGTGTTCCTGTATATTGTGCATCTTTATTTATCGTGCTACAAAATTGTTGAGCAAGGTTTGTAGCGTCTTGTAAATCATTTAAAGAGTAATTTATAACTACGCTTGCCGGCGTGAAACTTATTACTGTTGGATGATAGCGAGGAGATTCAGGGGTTATTATACATGAAGTTAATTCAAAACAAAAAATTAAATATAATAAAACCTTTAATTTTTCTAAAATATAGATGTTTTTAGTCATAATTATAATAGTTTATATTAACAAGCTAATTTTTTATTAAATAATATAATTATATACTTGACTAAATTACTTGGGTATTGTAGATATAAAACAATTTTAAGTTTTAATAGGTTGGTTATATGATGCTGACGACGAAAGGAAGATATGCCGTAATGGCAATACTTGAAATGGCTGCAAAATCAAGTGCTGAACCGGTCACTTTGAATGAAATTTCCGTAAAACAAAATATATCGCTTAACTATTTAGAGCAGATATTTTCTAAACTTAAAAAAGCTGATCTAGTTAAGGCTATTAGAGGCTCGAAAGGTGGATATGTTTTAATAGGTAACCTAGAAGAAATAAAAATTTCCGATATTATGGATGCTGTTAACGAAAATTTTATAATGACTACCTGCTATAAGAAATCGGTTAAAACTTGTGTACCTGATACAATAAAATGTAATTCGCATAAATTATGGAAAGGTCTTGGTAAGCATATTAGAGATTATTTTGAAAATATCTCAATTAAAGATGCTTTAGAGCTAAGTATTATTTAAATATATGATATATTTAGACCACAGTGCTACTACTTCTATCAATCCTAGAGTTAAGGAATTCATAATAAGTTTGATGGACGAGGAGCTTAACCCTTCATCAATACATAGATCAGGTGTATTTGCTAGGAATGTTATAGAAGAAGCACGTTTTCAATTAGCTGCAGCTCTTGAGGCGTCCTCTAGGGAATATAATATTACTTTTACTTCATCCGGAACGGAGAGTAATAATTTAATAATGAAAAATTTTTATGACGGTGATATTTTCATATCGGCTATTGAACATTTATCGATCTATAACCATATAAAGCATGCTCCAAATATTAAAGTTATAAAAGTTGATAATCAAGGTTTGCTTGATCTAGAGCATCTAGAAGAATTATTGTCACAAAGTAGTGCTACAAAAAAATTAGTATCTATAATGATGGCTAATAATGAAAGTGGGGTACTGCAAAATATATTTGAAATAAGTAAAATAGCTAAAAAATATAATGCAAAATTTCATAGTGATTTAGTGCAAGCTTTTAGTAAAATACCAACATATATCAAAGATTTAGGATTAGATTTTGCTACAATCTCAGGACATAAAATAGGAGGTGGGCAGGGGGGAGCTGCTTTAATTTCTACTTCTCGCTTTCAGCTTACTCCGATAATTATAGGTGGTGGGCAAGAAAAAAATGTGCGTTCAGGTACGGAGAATGTTATAGCAATTGCAGGTTTTGGTTTAGCGGCTGAATTAATGAGAAAAAATATAATAGAGAATTATATAAAAATCAAAAATTTACAGGAAATATTAGAGAAAAAACTAAAGAAGTATTCTAACGTAAATATTATTAGCGATAATGTAGCAAGGTTGCCTAATACTACCTTAATTACTATACCGAATACGGATGCACAAGTGAAATTAATAGGGTTTGATTTACGTAATATTTGCATAAGTTCCGGCTCTGCTTGCTCATCAGGAAAAATATCTAAATCGCATGTATTAACCAATATGGGTATGAGTGAAAAAGAGGCCAAATCTTCGATTAGGGTATCTTTAAGCCATACTAATACGGTAAGTGATATAGAGGCTTTTATAAAAGCTTTTGAGGAAATTTACAATGTCATTCCCGCCTCCGCGGGAATGACATCGATAACCGTTTAAGCTATACCAAAGACATGAATTAATTTAACCATATGAACCAACAATTAAACAATTTAACCTTGCCTATATATATGGATTATCAGGCAACAACGCCACTAGATCCAAGAGTAATGGAGGCAATGTTGCCATATTTTACTACCAAGTTCGGGAATCCTCATTCACGTAGCCATTCTTTCGGCTGGGAAGCAGAAAACGCCGTTGAAGAGGCAAGGAGTAGAGTAGCAAAGTTAATAGGGGCAGATACTAAAGAAATTATTTTTACCTCCGGTGCAACCGAATCCAATAACCTTGCAATAAAGGGAATAGCAAAATTTTACGGCAATAAAAAGAATCACATTATTACTATAGTCAGTGAACATAAATGCGTACTTGACGCTTGCAGGCACTTAGAGCAAGAAGGTATAAAAATCACATACTTACCGATTAAATCAAATGGAATAATCGATTTAGAAACTCTAAAAAATGCCATTACTGATCAGACTATGTTAGTTTCAGTTATGGCGGTTAATAATGAAATAGGTGTTGTTCAGCCTTTAAAGGAAATAGGAAAAATTTGCCGTGAAAGAGATGTTTTCTTTCATTCCGATATTGCTCAAGGTTTTGGTAAAATTCCAATTGATGTTAACGAGTTTAATATTGATCTTGCCAGTATCTCAGGGCATAAAATTTACGGTCCGAAAGGAATAGGGGCCTTATATGTAAGGAAAAAACCTCGTGTGCGTGTTACGCCACTCATAAACGGTGGCGGACAGGAGAGAGGTATGCGTTCGGGTACGCTACCAGCTCCTTTAATCGTAGGGCTTGGCATGGCTGCTGAAATAGCGTATAGTGAGATGGAAAAAGATACTAAGCATGTAAATTACTTATTCGACAGATTTTTAAATAATATACATAGTCGAATTTCGGAAGTTTATTTAAACGGTGATAAAGATCAAAGATATAAAGGCAATCTAAATCTAAGCTTTGCCGGAGTAGAGGGAGAATCAATTATCCTTGCCATTAAAGATTTGGCGGTTTCTTCCGGTTCTGCTTGTACTTCTGCCTCTTTAGAGCCGTCATATGTTTTACGTTCCATGGGAATAGGTGAAGAGCTTGCCCATACTTCGATTAGGTTCGGCATAGGTAGATTTACTACCAAGCAGGAAGTTGATTACGCAGTAGATTTAATATGTTCAAAAATCGATAAATTAAGGGAATTAAGTCCTCTTTGGGAAATGATGCAAGAGGGGATTGATTTAAAGAAGATTAAATGGACTGTACATTGAGAATATTAATGTCATCCCGTGGTCCCATGAACCGTATGTCATTCCCGCGAAAGCGGGAATCCAGTATAAAGCGAGATAAATTGAGCTTTTAATTTTGAAAACTTACTGTGTTTATACTTTTTTTTTGGATTCCCGCTTTCGCGGGAATGACATAACACTATGGGGAATGACAAAATTGAAAATAAATTTTAGAGAATAACAATGGCTTATAGCAAAAAAGTGATAGATCATTATGAAAATCCTCGTAATGTCGGGTCGCTTAATAAAGAAAGTGAAAATGTCGGGACGGGACTAGTTGGCGCTCCTGCTTGCGGTGACGTGATGAAGTTACAAATCGAAGTTGATGATGACGGGGTTATTACAGATGCTAAATTTAAAACATTCGGCTGCGGTTCAGCTATTGCTTCAAGTTCTTTAGTAACGGAATGGGTTAAAGGCAGATCAATAAACGATGCCGAAGAGATTAAAAATACTGAAATAGCAAAAGAATTATCGCTCCCGCCGGTAAAATTACATTGCTCACTACTTGCTGAAGATGCAATAAAAGCAGCTATTGCCGATTACAAACAGAAAAAAGAAAGCAAAAAAGACTCTTAAAACATGAAAAATGTTATTTCATTAACCGACTCTGCTGCAAAGCAAGTAAAATTGCTAATAGAAAAACGAGCTAAGCCTACTTTTGGCATTAGGGTAGGGGTTAAAGCCGGCGGTTGTGCCGGTCAGACTTATTACGTTGCATATGCCGACAGTAAAAATCAATTCGATGAAGTAGTAGAAGAAAAGGGCGTACGGATACTAATCGACCCAAAAGCATTAATGTATATTCTAGGTTCTGAAATGGACTATGTAGAGACTAAATTCAAATCCCAATTCACTTTCACCAATCCTAACGAAAAAGCTAATTGCGGCTGCGGCAAATCTTTTAACGTGTAATAATGTTAATCCCACTTGGTTATAATATAAAATATAATTTGTATGACTCAAACATATATATTAAAACCAGTTATTTTACAACCATATACGGAAATACAGCAAAATTCACAAAGCTTCAGACAGGATGAATTTAAGAGTAAGTCTGCGGAGCGTACAATAGTACGTGAGTATATACCTCTAGTAAATGAAAAATTGTCAAAGAAGTCAGCAAGTGTTATTAAGTAAGAATGGATTTATAGAAAATTAACATCAGTAGAAAAAGAAGAATTAAAGCTTTACCATAGAAGCGAAAGGGATAAGAGGATTTGTGATAGAATCAAAGCTGTTTTCATGTATGATGATAGCTATAGTATTGATGAGATATCGAAAGTGTTATTACTGAGTGATGAAGGGATAAGAAAACATTTAATAGATTATCATAATGCTCAGAAGCTTAAGCCTGGAAATGGCGGTAGTGATAGTAAACTTACTAGACAGGAGGAAGCAGAGTTAATAGTTCATCTAGAAAATAATAATTATGTGTATGCTAGAGATATAGGTTTGTTCATAGAACGTCAATATGGAGTAATCTATACATTAGCTGGGGTAATCAAGCTGTTACACAGACTTGGTTTTAGTTATCAGAAACCTAAGTTAATTCCTGGAAAAATAGATTTAGCTAAGCAAGAGGAATTTGAGCTGCAATATAGTTTGCTAAAAAATAATTTAGCTAAAGATGAGTCTATTTATTTTATGGATAGTGTTCATCCTCAATACCAAACTCGAGCAAGATTTGGTTGGATTAGAAAGAATGTAGTTAAAACATTACCAAGTTTCAGTGGTTGGAAGCGTAAACATATTATTGGTGCTATTAATCTTAAGGATTTAGAGGTAGTAACAACTGACAATCCTAAGGTTAATGGTGATTATATTATTGAATTTTTAAAGAAATTAGAAGCAAATAATCAAGATAAAAGTAAGATTTATTTGATATGCGATAATGCTGGATATCATAGGTCAAAAAAGGTAAAAGAATATCTACAATACAGTAAAATAGAGTTACTATTTTTGCCAGCATATAGTCCTAATTTGAATCCAATTGAACGACTGTGGGAATTTATGCATTCTGTTGTAAGTAACAATAAATTTTATGCGAATTTTGAGACATTTACTGATTCTATACGAATATTTTTTGAAAATATTGAAAAATATAAAAATAAAATTTCTTCATTGGTAAATGACAATTTTCAAACCATTGTGCCTAATCATTTTAACAACTCTTCATGTTGAAGAAGTATACTGAACAAAAATTATCTTAATTTTAAACACTATTTCTTCCAAAAAAATATCCTTCCTATAATTCTCTACTTAATTTCTTATCTCTCAACACTTCCATTATCTTTTTTATCAAAAGGAACAACATACCATGGATACTCACCTTCTTTAATGTATCCTTTAATAAGAGCAATTGTTCTATAACATTCTTCTTTTAAAAATGTATCATTAGTATACTTCTTTTACCTGAAGAATTGGTAGTATTAGATATTAATTATCCATAAGAACATTGATTATTCGCTCATCTAAATATTCATTTTCCAACTTTTCAAGTTAAAGAAGTATATCTGTTAAAGCTAACTTTTCAAGTTCCGTTATTACCTTATTTAAATAGCTCCGCCAATCACTAGTTAATAATTCTAGCAATTGCTTAAAAAAACTAAAACTAATTTTCATAATTTAAGTATAGGCTGCGGGTGCTCACCTCTCAAAATAAAATGAGGGTTCTTGAAATCATTTGAGTATAAATCAGAAGTTATGAGAGAGTGTCTAAAAATTCTGTAGTTCTTCTAAATTACTTATATTACTTAACTTATATGGATAATTAATTTTTCGGAGCATATTTGTTAATACGCTTCCGGCACCTATTTCTACTATATGAGTTATATCTAAGGTATTAAATAGTTCTAAAGTTTCACGCCATCTAACTCGTCCGCATATTTGAAGAATTAAATTTTGTTTGATTTCTGTAGGATTTAGAGTAGGTTTTGCGGTATAATTTTGGATTACTGGTATCAAAGGCTTATTAATTACAATTTTATCAAGAGCTACTCGCATTTTTTCTTCTGCCGGCTTCATTAAGCTACAATGAAATGGAGCACTGACTTTCAGTTTTATCGCTTTATAGCCTAAATCTTTAATTATGCTAATAGCATGATCTATAGCTGTGGTCTTGCCGCTAATAACTATTTGTCCTTCGATGTTATCATTGGCAATTTGGCATAAATTTATTTTGTTTATATCTTCTAATATTTCTTCAAGTTTTTGAAGTGGAATATTGATACACGCTGCCATGCTTCCCTCACCTTCGGGACATGCTTCTTGCATAGATGTACTACGTATATGCAGTAGTTTTGCTGCTGTCTCAAGACTAATACTTTCAGTGCTACATAAAGCACTATATTCACCTAGCGAATGACCGGCAGCATAATTGCACAGACTATCCAAACTTTTACCGGTTTCAGCTTTGATAATATTTATTATTGCCATAGATACTGCCATTAATGCCGGCTGTGCGTTGGTAGTTAGGGTTAGTTCCTCGGAAGTGCCGTTAAAAATTATGTCGGTAAGTTTTCGATTTAGTGCTTCATCAACGATTTGAAAAGTTTCTTTGGCGGGTTTAAAATTATCATAAAAATCTTTTCCCATGCCGATCAATTGCGACCCTTGACCGGGGAAGATAAAAGCTGTTTTCATATTTGGTATTATCGATTGAGTTTATTAATTAAGTTTATTAAAATTTTCTAAAATAGTCAAATTATTTTAAGCATTTTAAAACTGTTTTTCAATTGCTACGCTACATATAATTTTTACAAAAGTATTAATTTTTCTTAGCTCTATAACTTGATTACTTCCAACTAGTACTATAAAGGGAGTGTTGAGCTATGAAGAGTAAAAGGTTATAATGTGATAAAAAAATAAGAAAGTAAAAAATGTCAGAGCATCAAATAACAATGGTCAGTTTAGATGAATTAGTTAGCCCGGAACATCAATATCGTAAATTTAAAAGTTAATTTAATTTCAAAGCAGTTGCAAGAGAGTTATTAGCGATAGAAACTGAAGCTAATTATAAAGGCTATGGAGCATTGAGGTTATTTAAATGTTTACTTCTACAATTTATGGAAGACTTATCTGATCGAGAATTAGAACGTTATTTGGCTGATAGTAATGCCGGCAAATGGTTTTGTGATTTTGCTCTTACAGAGACGACTCCAGATTATAGTGTGTTTAGTAAAATACGTAAGAAAATAGGTACTAACTTACTATCAAAAATATTTGCAAACTTTAGAGAACAACTACGAAAGCAAGGTTATATGAGCGAGGTATTTACCTTTGTAGATGCCTCTCATTTGATCTCAAAAGCTAGTCTTTGGACAGAACGTGATGAGTTGAGGAAGCAAAAATATGACAAGCTAAATAATGAGACTTTGCCCAAAGTTGCGAATGATAAACAAGCTAAAATTGGTTGTAAAGGAGGTAATAAGTTTTGGTATGGTTATAAAAAACATGTTAGCGTTGATATCCAATCAGGGATTATTAATAAGGTTGCAGTTACCTCTGCAAATGTTACTGATAGCAAAGGTTTTAAACACGTTATGCCACGCTCCGGTGCTGCATATGTAGATAAAGCATATTGTACAAAGTCTACCAAAGATACAGCAACTAGGCAAGAAGTGCATCTTTGTGCTGTAAAGAAAAATAACATGAAAGATAAAAATTTTGACCTTGATAGATATTATACAAAAATTAGAGCACCTTTTGAAAGAGTATTCTCACAAGATAATAAACGTGTCAGATATATTGGTATTGCCAAAAATCAATTCTCGGAATTTATGAATGCTATATGTTTTAATTTGAAACGCTTAACCGTTTTAACGGCTAGCTAATATTATAATGGATAACGCATAGATAATAACAAAATCTCCACTGATTTTTACTAATTTTGTATATATACTTCTTTTACCTGAAAAATTGGTAGTATTAGATATTAATTATCCATAAGAACATTGATTATTCGCTCATCTAAATATTCATTTTCCAACTTTTCAAGTTAAAGAAGTATACTGAACAAAAATTATCTTAATTTTAAACACTATTTCTTCCAAAAAAATATCCTTCCTATAATTCGCTACTTAATTTCTTATCTCTCAACACTTCCATTATGCTAACTTACAAGAAATAAAAGAATTAAAGAATTAAGAGAGTTAGTAGAAAATGGTAAAGTTAAATTATCATCTCATGATAAAACAGAAACACTTGAGCTTATAGCTCAATATGAGCAAACCTATCCAGACTTAATGAAATTAATGGGTGAAGAAGATGATATTATATAATCTTAAATAGTTAAAGTTTTTAATAAAATTTAAAAAGGTAAGGTATGAAAAGACATTTTACATGTAAATCTAATTTTCTTGTTAAATAAAGGAAATAAGGCGATAATTTGTATTCTCTAACCTAAATTTGAAAGGCGGAAACCTTGATTACTCCTTGGCTTTCCCGGAAGTTAAACTATAAGAATTGGCTAACTGTCCAGACGTTGGCGGGAGCATGGTACGTTATGCGAACCTTTAACGAGTTTAGATTAGCCTTAGAAATGTCCACAGAACTTAGGCTACGCTTAAGTTTTGTTATGTCTACTTTGAAAACTATTAATTTTAAAATATGGTTTATTACCCATATACATATATGGACATTTATTATAAAACAAACTATTATTAAATTAATAATTATAGGTTAAAAATGTCTTGCTCTTTTGAATGGGATGAAGAAAAAATAAAATTAATATAAGGAAGCATAACGTAAGTTTTTATGAAGCCCAAGAAGCTTTTCTAGATATGAATAGGATAATTTTAGAAGATATAGACCATAGTATTCTCGAGAAAAGATATTTTTGTTTAGGTCAAGTTGATGGTAATATTTTAACAGTCCGTTTTATGTTTCGAGGTAATTATATAAGAATTTTTGGAGCAGGATACTGGCGTAAAGGTAAGGGAATTTATGAGCAAGAGAATAAAATACACTGATGGGGAAATAGGGGAAGTAAAAATAGTAAAAGATTTCTTACCACATCCTAGAGAACTGTTGTTAAAAGATGATTCCGTAAAAGTAACCATTTCTTTAAGTAAAGAGAGCGTAGAATTCTTTAAATCAGAAGCAGCAACTGCACATGTTCCTTATCAAAAAATGATTAGGATGTTACTAGATAAATATACTAAGCATTATAAAGAAAATAAAAGAGCATAGAGCTGGCGGAGAGAGAGGGATTCGAACCCTCGATACGGTATGACCCGTATAACGGTTTAGCAAACCGCCGCCTTCGGCCACTCGGCCATCTCTCCGGTTATGGCTTAACTTTATATCATCTAAATTATAAAATTTCTAGAATTATTTTAGAATTTTTATTATTGATTTAAATATTATTCATAATCATTTTCTGATAATGCAGAATTGCCAATAATCAAAGATTTCGTATCAAAGCCTGGTAGCCCTTTAAAGTCCATATGCCAATAACTAGGTAAGCCATCCCAGCTTCGGTAATATTCAACATATTTGTAAGAACGTTCAGTCTCTGTTTCTATAGTTTTAATATTTGTATTTTCGTTACAAATATTAAAAAGTTGTTCGGTTATGTAATAAATAGATTTAATATCGTTTTTATATTTACATATCAGGTATACTTCTTCAACATGAAGAGTTGTTAAAATGATTAGGCACAATGGTTTGAAAATTGTCATTTACCAATGAAGAAATTTTATTTTTATATTTTTCAATATTTTCAAAAAATATTCGTATAGAATCAGTAAATGTCTCAAAATTCGCATAAAATTTATTGTTACTTACAACAGAATGCATAAATTTCCACAGTCGTTCAATTGGATTCAAATTAGGACTATATGCTGGCAAAAATAGTAACTCTATTTTACTGTATTGTAGATATTCTTTTACCTTTTTTGACCTATGATATCCAGCATTATCGCATATCAAATAAATCTTACTTTTATCTTGATTATTTGCTTCTAATTTCTTTAAAAATTCAATAATATAATCACCATTAACCTTAGGATTGTCAGTTGTTACTACCTCTAAATCCTTAAGATTAATAGCACCAATAATATGTTTACGCTTCCAACCACTGAAACTTGGTAATGTTTTAAACGCCAGTTTAGGATAAGAAGAGTTTAAGATTATCGAAAAAAGAGTTTAAAATATTAGTTTTAGTAATATTAAAAGCATTAACACAAGCTAGAATATGAACTAAAAAATTAGTAGGTGATCGATGCCTTGAGTGTTCAAGATTCATATTATTTTTTAGGACATTAAATACTGACTCAACCAACGACCTTTTT
Source organism: Rickettsia endosymbiont of Villa modesta (assembly GCF_964026485.1). Taxonomy (NCBI): domain Bacteria; kingdom Pseudomonadati; phylum Pseudomonadota; class Alphaproteobacteria; order Rickettsiales; family Rickettsiaceae; genus Rickettsia; species Rickettsia endosymbiont of Villa modesta. Next base: position 478,063 of record NZ_OZ032157.1, read on the forward strand.
CTAAGCTGTATTTTATCTTCCATTTCCAATAAATGATTCTTCATATCTTTTCTAATTCCTGTAAATAAGCGTAATCCACGACCTAATAATTTAGTAAATAATTCCTTAGAAATATATCCCTTATCACCAAAGAGTTTACCTTGTAATCCATCAGTTATATCGTCTGCTACCGATAAATCACTATTATTTGCTTTGGTAATTTTGATCGCCATAATCGCTCCCTTATTGTTAATTACTATATGCAACTTAAACCCCATAAACCATCCATAACTACTCATCCCTATTTTAGCTATATACTTCTTTAACTTGAAAAGTTGGAAAATGAATATTTAGATGAGCGAATAATCAATGTTCTTATGGATAATTAATATCTAATACTACCAATTCTTCAGGTAAAAGAAGTATACCACTAAATACTTTATTGCTATTTGTACGTTTTGTATAACATATCGATAATTTAGTTGAATCTATGCAATAAATTCCTGTTTCCTCTCCTCTAAATAGTTGCAACATTATAACCAAGCGGTAGAATTAATCTTGACCATAATTGTATTATTCGACTATAACTTGGTAATTTAAAATAACCTCTATATTTATATGATAAGTGATATAAATAATAATTCTTAAAATCTTTGCACGGCGATATATAAAAATATAATACGATAGTTAAAAGCTCTGAAAGGCTTAAATTCCCTTCTCTCCGGCGTTTTCTATCTGTTGGTATTAATTTTTGCTTCTCCCATTCTTCATATATTTCACAAAAATTGTCTAGTATATAAAATAAAGTTGTGATACATTTTTTCATTGTCGGGTTCTTGTTTTTTTGTTGAAAAACTTCAGTAACCCAACACTCTTAACTTGTAAATACTTTATTCTTATTCCATGCTTCTCTTCTTCCTTATCCTAAATTCGCGTTATAAGAATTAACAAGGTTAAGCTGTGCTTTTGCAGCAAGTACATTACTCATTGCCAACTCAATATCCGAGTTACCGGTTAAAGATTCTTCGATTAGCTGATTTAATACCGGATCGTTAAATTGTAGCCACCATTGCTGTGGCATATTATCTTTTTGTGCTAAAGAATAATTATTCCAAGTAAGTAGGTAATGGGAGGTTAGGGATAGTATTAGTTTGTTTAGTACTACAACTACATAACAGGAATATAAAAATTGATATAGCAGGTATGTTATTTCTAGACCTTTTTATGTCATCCTTGCGTTCCTCTATGTCATTCCTGTTACCTTTTATGTCATTCCTGCGAAAGCGGGAATCCAAAAATAGTAATCTTAATATTAGAGCAAAAATTACATATTTGATAAAATAAACATACAAAAACAAGTTTTTATATGTTTTACTGGATTCCCGCTTTCGCGGGAATGACATAGAGGAGTGCAGTAGTGGCAATAAAGCGATACAAGATAGATTCATTAAAATAAATTAACATTACTTAATTTTAATTATGAATCTTTAAACTATTATGCCAATATAGACTATTATTTTTTCAACTAACTATATTTTAAACTATGTAATAATATTGCTACAGCATATTTTAGAAAGCTTCAGATAAGATGAATTTAAAGGTGAACCTGCACAGCGTATAAAAAATACGTGAGCACAGGCGAATCTTGCAAAATTCGCTTATATCAAGCTTTCTAAAATATGCTGTAACTTTTCAGAAACAACTTTAATATCATAATTTTGTTTGAGAGTAAGGTAGGCGTTTTTAGAAAATTCTTTTGCTTTTATAGGGTTATCTATTAGATAGACAATTTTTTCTGCTAAATCTTCAGCAGAGTCGGCTTTACAAATAAGCCCGTCTTGCATATGATTTAAGATTTCTGCAGGTCCTTCAGTATCTGTACTAACGATAGGAACGCTTGCCTCCATTGCTTCAAGCACTATAATTCCAAATGGTTCATGAAGAGACGGTAAACAAAAAATATCTATTTGTTTAAAGAATTTATCTCTATCGTTAACCCATCCTGTAAATGATATTTGATCTTGTAAATTAAGTTTACGTGCTAAAGCAATTAAATTATCTTTTTCCTCACCGCTTCCACCTATAACAGCTTGAATATCATATGTTTTTTCTTTTAAATTTTTTATAGCATTAATAAAAACATCAACACCTTTTTTAGCTACAAATCTTGCTAGTACACCAATTACGATAGGTTTTCTATATGTTTTATTTGGAGTAAAGTCTTTAGAAATATTTATCATATTCGGTAAGGTGCATATCCTAGATTCAGCAAAGTTATTTTTTAGTAAAAATTCTTTCATATGATGCGTCAAGGCAATAACAAAATCACATTTACGTAGTCCTTTTAAACTATAATTATGAGCGATACCGATTAATTTTATATTTTGTGATTTAGCAAATTTACTAAAATTTATTGCTCTATTACCGTGTGCTATAATTATATCGGGCTTAATTTTGTAGATTATATATTTAAGAATAAGTACCGATAACGGATCAATCGGTACTAAGTTAGGTAGTTTAAAACTTGTCTTACGTAGAAAAGAATTTATTTTTGCTTTGTAAGAAGTGATATTTATAACCTCAATTTTTTGCATTTCAAGAGCTGCATTATAATCTAAAAATGCTTGTTGAATTCCGCCAAGATCACGACTTAGCATAATATTAAGTATCTTCATTACTTTAACTTTGCGATTTCTTCTTCTGTTAAATCGGTAAATTCCATAATTTCATCTAAAGGTCTATTTTTTGCTAACATTTTTTTAGCCATAGAAATTTTTTGCCTGGCTTCTCCTTTGGTCTCTCCTCTTGCTTCTCCTTTAGCTTCAGCATCCATAATTTTTTGTTCTTCTACGGCTAAATTATCCATTTCGGTTTTTATCATTTTTGCATAAGTATTTAACTCTTCTTCAGACCAACTAGCTTGATCTAAAGCATAAAAAGCTTTTTTAATAATAAAATCATGACCTATTAAACTCTCCATTTCTTCTAGAGTGCTTTCATGTGCATGTTTAAAGAAATATGCCCATTTTTCTTGAAGATTCTCTAATTGATCTAATTCTTTATTAAATTTCTCAAGCTCTAAAAAAATAAAATAAAAATCTTGTAAGTCGTTCTCGTAAGTCTTGGTATCAAGAAGCCTATGATTTGATCTCCAATCTTTTTTATCGGGAAATAAAATCGGCAATAGCTAAGAATATTACTCCTCGGAGTTTTGCGTATACTGCCATTTTCTTATGATTCTCATCCTCTTTGAGTATTTGCCTTGAATAGGCTTTTGCCGCATAAAGTTGAGCTCTTTTCTCAAAGCCCGGATGTTTACTTACTTGCATCTCTATGATGAATTGAGTACCGTGTTTATCTTTGTACAATACATCTACTATAGATTGTCTATAAGCTGCAATATCAGGATCTTGGTTAGTTTTTAAAAAAGTAACTTCGGTAATTACTTCTTCTCCCGTATAACCCAAAATATCATTTAGGAAATGAATAAGTATATCCTTGTTTTTTTCCGTGCCGAAAATTTTTAAAAATGCGTAGTTATTTTTAGGGTCTAAGAAACGTGAAATTAGCATAATAGTCTATATTTTTATATATAATAACTTCATTATAGCAAATTTGCTATAATTTGCTATAATACAATTGCCTAATATATAAAACATTATGATTAGTAAAATTAATTTTGTAAAAATGCATGGTCTTGGTAATAATTTTGTTATTGTTAACAAACGAGATTTAGCAAATTCATATGATTTATCGAAGCTAGCAAAAAATATGGCTGATCGTCATACAGGTATAGGTTGTGATCAGTTTATTATTTATGAAGAGCATGATAATTTTTATGAGATGATTATCTATAATATAGACGGCTCTAGTGCTAAATTATGCGGTAATGCTACAAGATGTTTAGCCAAGTTAATTTATCTTGATACGGGAAAGAAAGATATTACTGTAATGGTAGGCAATAAAAAATTGCTATGTAATGTGGAAGATGAAAATAATATTAGCGTTAATGTAGGAAGGGTTAGTTTTAATGAAGCTTGGATGCCAAGCCGTGATAAAATTTGGGAACTCGCAGAGCGTTATATGATTGATTTAAAGGAAACTATTTGTATTGATATAGGTAATCCGCATTTGGTTATTTTTAGTAAGTTAGAACCTCAAGATCAAAAAATTGTTGGTGAAAAATTACAGGCTAAGGAATTATTCGCAGATGGGGTAAACGTTAATTTTGCTGAAGTAAAAGATAATAAAATCTATTTATCCGTTTGGGAGCGAGGAGCAGGGTTAACGCTTGCTTGCGGAAGCGGGGCTTGCGGTAGTTTTGCTGCCGGTTTAAAGCTTGGTTTTATCCATTCACCAAGTATGGTAGTATTTAAGCATGGCAGCCTTACTATGAAAGAAGAAAACGGTAATATAATAATGCAAGGAGCAGCTACGCTTGTAGCACGTGGGGAATATTATTGTGAGCAATAATTTAAGACAAGAAGTAGTAACATTCGGCTGTAGACTTAATATTTACGAAAGTGAGATAATACGAAAAAACTTGGAATTATCGGGTATCGATAATGTGGCAATATTCAATACTTGTGCAGTAACTAAAGCAGCTGAGAAACAAGCAAGACAAGCTATCCGCAAGGCTAAAAAAAATAATCCTGATTTAAAAATTATCGTTACCGGTTGTAGTGCTCAAACAAGTCCACAAATGTACGGTAATATGCCGGAAGTTGATAAGGTTATAGGTAATGAAGAGAAGTTATTGCCTAGCTATTACCAAATTACGGATGAAAAAATAGCAGTTAACGATATAATGTCGGTGAAAGAAACGGCAGGTCATTTGGTAAGTAGCTTTGACGGTAAATCTCGTGCTTTTATTCAGGTACAAAACGGTTGTGATCATTTTTGTACTTTCTGTATTATCCCTTACGGTAGAGGTAAAAGTAGATCAGTACCGATAGGAGCTATAGCAGAGCAGGTAAAGCATTTAGTACTAAACGGCTTTAAAGAAGTAGTTTTTACCGGTGTTGACGTTACGGCTTACGGTTCAGATTTACCTGGAAGTCCAACATTTGCACAAATGATTAAACGAGTTTTAAATTTAGTGCCTGAACTAAAAAGGCTTCGTTTATCTTCAATAGATGTTGCAGAAATAGATGATGAACTTTTTGAGCTTATAGCTTATAGTGAGAGAATAATGCCGCATTTTCATATTAGCTTGCAAGCAGGCGATGATATGATATTAAAACGTATGAAAAGACGGCATAATAGGGCAAACGTAATAGAGTTTTGTCGAAAGTTGCGGGCTATAAGACCGGAAGTATCGTTTGGAGCTGATATTATAGCAGGTTTCCCGACTGAAACTCCTGAAATGTTTGAAAATACAAGAAAATTAATTTCAGAAGCGGAATTACAATATTTACATGTTTTTCCTTATTCGGAAAGAGAAGGAACGCCTGCAGCACGTATGCCGCAAGTACCGAAAGCTATAAGGAAAGAAAGAGCCGAAATTCTAAGACAAGAGGGGCAGAATCAGCTATCTGAGTTCTTTAAGAAGCATATAGGTCAGAAAGTAGAGTTATTGGTAGAGAATAATAATATTGCCCATACCGAGAATTTTATTCCGGTGAAGTTAGATAAACCTTTAGAAATAGGGCAGATATTTAAAGCGAAGTTGGTGGGGATAGAGGAAGGGCATATGAGGTGTGAGTTGTATACTCGATGAACTTCAAAAATTGGCTACGTCGTCCTACAAGTACTGCGGTGCTCACGTATTAAGTACGCTCCGCTCCTCGTCTTGTGGACTTCTTGCTCTTTTTGAAGTTGATCTTCGTATACCTGTATAAAATTCAAGAAGTAATAAACAAAAAATAATCATGGAAAATATAGAAACAATATTAAGACTTGCTGAGGAAAAAATCTTATTAGTACAAAACTTAAAAGATCTGCAAGAATATAAAGTAGAATTTTTAGGCAAAAACGGTATAGTGACCGGTGAGCTTAAAAAACTAGGTAGTTTAAATGAACAGGAACGTAAAGAATTCGGCTTAAAAATCAATAAATTAAAAGATAAAATACAGAATATAATAAAAGCAAAAGAAGAAATTTTAGAGGAGCAGGAACTAAATTTAAAACTTGCTGCCGATAAAATTGATTTAACAATCCCTGCAAGAAGATATAAGCAAGGCTCTATTCATCCAATAACGCAATGCATGGAGGAGTTAATACAAGTATTTTCGCAGTTTGGTTTTACTATAGAAAACGGACCGAATATAGAGAATGATTTTCATAATTTTACTGCTCTCAATTTTGAAGATGACCATCCCGCAAGGCAAATGCATGATACTTTTTATTTAAAAGGTCAGGAAAATAATAAACCGCTGTTATTACGTACTCATACCTCAACAGTGCAGATTAGAGCTATGAAAAACGACAAACCGCCTTTTAGGTTTATAGCACCGGGTAGGACTTATAGATCAGATTCGGATATGACACATACGCCGATGTTTCACCAAATAGAAGGACTTGTTATTGATAAAAATATCAATATGGGGCATTTAAAATATGTTATCACGGAATTTATAAAAAGCTTTTTTGAAAATTCTAATATTGAATTACGTTTTAGACCCAGCTTTTTCCCATTTACCGAACCTTCTGCCGAAGTTGATATTCGGATGAATAAAAACGATAAATGGCTTGAGGTACTCGGTTGCGGGATGGTCCATCCAAACGTGCTTAAAAATGTCGGTATCGATAGCAGCGAGTATCAAGGTTTTGCTTTTGGGCTTGGGGTAGAGCGTTTTGCAATGCTAAAATATAATATCAAAGATTTAAGACAATTTTTTGCAGGAGATATGCGTTGGCTTAAACATTATAATTTTGGGAGCTTTGATATGCCAAATTTAGCAGGAGGGCTTACGAAATGAAATTTACGTTATCATGGTTAAAACAATTTTTAGAGACATCGGCTTCAGTTACTGAAATTGCCGAAGTCCTAACAGCTATTGGTCTTGAAGTAGAAGAGGTGATAGATAAAGCGGCAGAGCTACAAAAGTTTGAAGTAGCATATATAGCAAGTACTAAACCTCACCCGTCAGCCGATAAGTTAAAACTTTGTGATGTTGAGACTAAAAGCGGTATGCGACAAATAGTTTGTGGTGCGAGTAATGCAAGAGCAGGTATAAAAGTAGTACTTGCAAATATCGGAATAGAAATACCAAACGGTAAGTTTAAAATTAAGGAATCTATTATTAGAGGTGAAAAAAGCTGCGGTATGCTTTGCTCTGAAGAGGAATTACTGCTAGCTTCAGAGTCTGAAGGGATTATAGAGCTATCTGAAGATGCCGTAGTTGGAGAGCATTTTACTAAATATTACGGTTTAGATGATCCTATATTTATTATTAACGTTACTCCTAATCGTGGTGATGCACTTGGAGTTTACGGTATCGCAAGAGATTTAGCAGCTAAAGGAATAGGAATACTTAAAGAGCTAGAAATCCCGGAAATAAAAAGTACATTTACTTCTAAAATGAAGCTTAACGTGCAAGACAAAGAAGCCTGCCCTTTATTTACTTTTAGAGAAATAAGAAATTTAAAAAATAAACCAAGCCCTGATTGGTTACGGAAATTATTAAAAAATGTCGGGGTAAAAACTATTTCAAGCTTAGTGGATGTAACAAATTATATTTCTTATAGCTTTGGGCAGCCGATGCATGCTTATGATGCGGATAGGATAAAAGAGGGGATTAGTGTAGCACGTCATTGCGAGGAGGGGCAAGTGTCATCCCGCGGCTTGACCGCGGGATCCAATGAAATTACTAATGCGGTAAGTTGTTTTATGGATCCCGTGGTCAAGCCGCAGGATGACACTAGACCAGGGTATGACAAGGATGACGCAGTTACTTTCCACGCTCTAAACGGCAAAGAATATTTACTTACTGAAAATGATTTAGCTATAAAAGATGAAAGCGGTATTCAAGGTCTTGCCGGTGTCATTGGCGGGGCTAAGAGTAGTTGTACTGATAGTACGACTAATATAATACTGGAAGCTGCATGTTTTAATGCTAAAATGGTTGCAGCTAGCGGGCGAAGATTTCAAATTGATACGGATGCTAGATATCGTAATGAGCGTAATATCGATAGAAATTTTACGGAAAAAGCTTTAGACATAGCGACTAATCTTATTTTGTCAATATGCGGAAACAGTGAAGTATCGGAAGTAGTGAAATTCGGTGAGAAAGAGCCGCAAAAAAAACCTTTAGATTTTTCAGCATACTATTTAGAAAAAATTACGGGAATTAAATTAAATATCAAAGAGATAGAAGCTATATTAAATGAACTAGGATTTATTACGGATGTTAAAGGTGAGATTATAAAGGTAATAGCTCCTTCTTGGCGTCATGATATAACTATTTTAGAAGATATAGCTGAAGAAATCGCTCGTATTTACGGCTATGATAAAATAGAGAGCATAAAATTACCCGAACTAGACCAAGATAATAATAAGCTAAGAGAGCATAAAAGAATATCTAGTTTTAAAAGGATATTAGCAAGCAAAGGCTATGATGAGGTAGTAACTAACTCTTTTATGAGTAGTGAAGATGCAAAGTTGTTTGCTGAATTAAAAGAAGAGTTATTTTTGCTTAATCCTATTAGTATAGGAGACAATTATATGCGTCCTACTATACTGCCGAATTTGTTAAGTATAGTAAGTAAAAATCTAGCACGCTCTATAAAAGATATGGCTTTTTTTGAAGTTGGACCGAGTTTTATAGATTTAAATACGGAAGCAACTTATTTAACGGCAATTGTAAGCGGTTCATATAGTAATAAAAATCCTCATTCGCTTGGACGAGGCTATGATGTTTTTGATCTTAAAGGCGATTTAGAACTGGTAGTGGATTATGCAGGACTATCTATAGATAAATGTATAGCAACAAATGGGACAGCATTGCCACAATATTATCATCCAACTAGAGCAGTAAATATAGGGCTTGGTAAAAATTTATTAGGTCATTTTGGACAGATACACCCTAAAATCTTGAAATATTACGATATTAATCAAGAAATATTTGCATTCGAGCTAAATATTACAAATTTGCCGTTGATAAAAGCTAAATTCGGTAAAAGAGACGAATTTGCAGTATCGGATTTCCAAGCTAATTTTAGAGATTACGCATTCATTGTTGATCAAGATCATAGAGTCGGTGAAATAATATCATATATAAATAATTTTAATAAAAAGCTTGTCAAATCAGTTATATTATTTGATATTTATAGCGGTGATAAATTACCTGAAGGTAAAAAATCTATAGCGGTTAAAATAGAGCTACAAGCAGATGATCGTACATTATCTGATACTGATTTAAATTCGTTCAGTAAAGATTTAGTTACTGCCATCTCGCAAAAATTTCAAGGAACATTAAGAGAATAACAATATGTTAAAATTAATAGTTGAAACAAAAACGTTAGTTCAGTCCCTAGGGTTTGCAAGTTCCGTTGTTGAAAAACGTAATGTAATACCTGAATATGCAAACATTAAATTATCGGCAAAAGACGGCAATCTAGAGCTTAGTTCTACTAATATGGATTTGTACTTAAGTCAAAAAATAGCAGTACAGGTAGTAAGTGAAGGTGAACTTACCGTTTCTACGAAAACTCTAAATGATATAGTCCGAAAACTTCCGGATTCCGAGCTTACATTAACAGATCTCGGTACAACGGGACTTGAAATCAAAGGAAAAAATTGTAAATTTAATTTATTCACTTTGCCGGTTAGTTCTTTTCCTCCAATGGATAGTATTAATCCTGAAGCAAGTTTTAAAATTTCCTGCACGGATTTTGCTAAAATAATCGAATCGACAAAATTTTCGATTTCTTTAGATGAAACTCGTTATAATTTAAATGGTGTTTATTTACATATAAAAGACAAAGAGTTTTGTTCGGCAAGTACCGATGGGCATAGGCTTTCAATTTCATGGGTAACATTAGAAAAACAAATAAAGAATTTTGGAGTTATATTACCACAAAAAAGTGCAGAGGAAATTTTAAAAATAGTTAAAGATCCTAAAAATATAAATGAAGATATAGAAATTTTATTAAGTAGCAATAAGATTAAATTTATATGTAACGAAAATACTATTATGCTATCAAAGCTTATAGACGGTACTTTCCCTGATTATAGTACTTTTATTCCGGAAAACAGCAGTTCAAAATTAGTAATTAATCGAAAAATATTTGCAGATAGTATAGAAAGGATAGCGATAATAACCGTTGAAAAATTTAGAGCGGTAAAATTATCGTTATCTCGTGAAACCTTAGAGATTAGTGCCATCGGTGAAGCAAGAGGTAACGCAAAAGAGGTTATTAATTCTTCACAAGATAAGGAAAGTTTTTATGAATATAATGGTGATGAGTCTTTAGCTATAGGCTTTAATCCGCAATATTTAGAAGATGTCTTAAAAGCCGTGAAGTCGGATTTAGTAGAACTATATTTTTCAGATGTTTCAGCACCGGTACTTATTAAATTTCCTGAGAACCCTAAAGATATTTTTGTCGTCATGCCAGTTAAGGTGTAGAGTAGCTGTATGTCATTCATGCAAGGCATTGTTGCGTGGATCAAAAAGCACACTCAGTGTCATCCCGTGGCTTGACCACGGGATCCAAAAAAACACTTAAAGTATTAATAATTTTAGTATTTTTAGCTGGATACCGCGATCAAGTCGCGGTATGACAACGAAAGATTCCCGCTTTCGCGGGAATGACATATAATTAGTTCAAATAATTTTTGACTAATAGCCAAAGCTTCTCTATTATTTCCCTCAAGCACCCTAATTAAATATTGGTTATGAAAAAAATTATCGGATTATTTTTTGTAATTATACTTAGTGCAATAAGTACTAGTATCTTAGCGGATGATTATCCAAAAACAGAACGAGAACAGAAATGGGACGAAGTAGGTTCTATAGCAGGTGAAGAAGGATTAGTTTTTAGACCAGGCAGGGTAAAAAACGAATCTACTAAAGCTGTAGTAGGCTCGGTTAATAAATATCTTTGGCAAGCAGCATTAGAGACTATAAGTTTTGCTCCTCTTGCATCAGCTGACTCAAACGGCGGTGTGATTATTACGGAATGGTATAGCCCGCACTCTAATCCTAATTTTCGATTTAAAATCAATATATTTATCAAAGACGATGTAATAAGCCCTGATTCAATTGAAGTGAAAGTATTTGAAGAAATGCTTAAAAATAAACAATGGGTACTTAATGAAAACACCTCAAATCTTGCTATCACGCTTGAAGATAAAATTTTAAGAAAAGCTAGAGAGATATATATTAATAGTGCTAGGTAGTATGTCATTCCTGTAGGCGTATAGTGTGGTTCAGAAAAAGCGTTCGATGTCATTCCCGCGAAAGCGGGAATCCAGTACTTTAAAACTTTTAAAAAGCTCGATTTATCTCGTTTTATGATGGATTCCCGCTTTCGCGGGAATGACATAGGGCTGCAGGAATGACATAGGCAACAGGTAATTTAGCAGCAGAAATTAAAAGAAAATAAAAAAATATGAATCAAATAGAACAAAAATGGCAACAAATTTGGCATGATGAGAAAGCTTTTGAGGTATCAAACGAGAGTAACAAGCCAAAATATTACGTACTTGAAATGCTGCCTTATCCTTCCGGTAAAATCCATGTAGGTCACGTACGCAACTATTCTATAGGTGATGTTATTGCAAGGTTTATGACTATGCAAGGTTTTAACGTGCTTCATCCGATGGGCTGGGATGCTTTCGGGCTACCTGCCGAAAATGCCGCAATAAAAAATAATTCTCATCCGAAAGATTGGACTTATTCTAATATCGAGAATATGAAAAAGCAGCTAAAATCTATGGGCTTTTCTTATGATTGGTCTAGAGAGATAAATAGTTGTAAGCCGCAGTATTATAAACATGAGCAGAAATTCTTTTTAGAGCTTTATGAGAGAAACCTTGCTTATCAAAAAGAATCGCTTGTTAATTGGGATCCGGTTGATAATACCGTTCTTGCAAATGAGCAAGTTGTAGATGGGCGTGGTTGGCGTTCAGGTGCAATTGTTGAGAAACGTTATTTAAAGCAATGGTTCTTAAAAATCACTGATTATGCCGAAGAGTTATTAAATGAAATTCAGAATTTAAAAGAATGGTCTGAAGCCGTTCGCTCTATGCAAGAGAAATGGATAGGTAAATCGATAGGTGCTAATTTTCATTTCAAAATTAAGGATAATGAAGATAATACTATAGAAGTATTATCAACCAAACCTGAAACTATTTTCGGAGCTGGTTTTATAGGAATTGCCTTTAATCATCCGATAATAGAGAAATTAATTTCCAAGACACCTGAAATATTGAGTTTTATAACTAAATGTTCGCACATTACAGGAAGTAGCGCACTAGAAAAAGCTGAAAAAGAGGGAGTCTTTACCGGTCTTTATGTCATTCATCCTTTCGATTCAAATATAGTTTTACCGGTTATTATTACGAATTTTGTGTTAATGGATTACGGCACTGGTGCTGTTTTTGGTTGTCCTGCTCATGACGAACGTGACCATGAATTAGCTGTTAAAATGAATTTGCCTATTAAGCAGGTAATTGAAACGGATATTGATGTACAAAAGACCGCTTATACGGAAGATGGAATTTTGGTTAACTCAGATTTTCTAAACGGCTTAACTAGTAATGAAGCAAAACAAAAAGTAATCGATGAATTTGAGAAACTAGGCATAGGTAAACGCAGTGTAAATTATCGTCTAAAAGATTGGGGGATTTCTCGTCAACGTTTTTGGGGATGTCCTATTCCTATGATTCACTGCGAAGCTTGCGGTATAGTTCCCGTACCTTACAAAGACTTACCCGTTACGTTACCTGATGATGTTAGTTTTGACGGTCACGGTAATCCGCTTGATCATCATCCTAGTTGGAAACATGTTAATTGTCCGAAATGCGATAAGTCGGCTATTCGTGAAACCGATACTTTTGATACATTTTTCGAGTCATCTTGGTATTTTACGAGATATTGCAATAGCAATGCTACAGAGATGACCGATAAAAAAGCTTGTGATTATTGGCTACCGGTGGATAAATATATAGGTGGTATAGAACATGCAGTAATGCATCTATTATATGCAAGGTTTTTCACAAAAGTAATGAACGAACAGAATTATGTAAGCGTTCGTGAGCCTTTTAAAGGGCTATTTACTCAAGGGATGGTGCTGCATGCTACTTATAAAGATGAACATAATAATTGGTTATATCCTGAAGAAGTAGTTAAAAAAGGTAATGAATTTTTTCATAAAGAAAGCAATAATAGAGTAGTGCAGGGACGCATTGAAAAGATGAGTAAGTCTAAAAAGAATCTCATCGATCTTGAGACAATGCAAGAGCAATATGGGGCTGATGCTATTAGGCTTTTTGTACTGTCCGATAGTCCGCCTGAGAAAGATCTAGAATGGTCGGCAAGCGGTATTGAAGGCTGCTCACGTTTTATTAATAAGCTTGAGCATATGTTTGAGGCGATAGCTTCTTTAACAGATGATGTGAATAGCGAAATTAACAAGGAACTCAATAGATTATTGCATTTTACCATAAAGCACGTTGCCGATGATATAAAGTATTTTGCCCTAAATAGAGCAATAGCACGTATGCGTGAGCTTTCTAATGCTATATCTGCTGAGCTTAATAAAGAAGCGGTTGATATTAAAACCGTAAGGCATGGCTTTAATGTTTTAATTCAGCTGCTAAACCCTTTTATCCCGCATATTACGGAAGAAATTTGGCAGAAGCGTGGCAATAAAGAGCGGTTATATAATTCAGCTTTTCCTGCATTTGATGAATCAATGTTAGAGTTAGATACATATATTATGGCAGTGCAGGTTAACGGCAAACTCCGTGATACCTATGAGTTTAAAACTGCTGCAAGTGAAGATGAAATAAAGCAAATTACCGTCAATTTGCCAAAGGTACAAAAGTTTTTAGAAGGGAAAGAGCCGAAGAAAATCATCCTTGTTCCTCGTAAAATTGTGAATATACTCGTTTAATTTGAAAAATTGGCTACGTCGTCTTTGTAATTCCTCGGATGCTCACGTATTAAATATACGCTTCGCTCCTCGGCTTACAGCCTCCTTGCTCTTTTCCAAATTAAACTTCGTCTATCTACTTTTTATTTATCAGAAGTATATTATTTTTTGAATCTGTCATCCTGCGACTTGATTGCGAGATCTAGTTTAAAATACTAAATTTAGTACTTTAAATTGTTTCTAGATATTGTAGTCAAGCCGCAGTATGACAGCTAGTATACTTTTATTGTATTACCACCATACTAACCCAAAAAAAGTATGTTATTGGCATTAATACTTTATCTATTATATAATTGGCTGCCCACCAAAATGCAGCAAAAACACCGCCATCAATACTTAACGTGTCGTCGTCTGTTTCACAAGTTATAACCCTAGGATAACAGAGGTTTGCTTCTGAATTTGAATCTAGCACGTCTATTTCTTTTTTATTAGTCATAAAGATCCCCTTTTTAGTTACTAATTAATTAAATTTTTTATATAACTTGCTTCTAAGGATAAATTTGTATGTCAATCCGGTACTCGCATTTTCACGTACTGTTATGTACGCTGCGGTGGCAAGTGCTTCCGTGTTTCCTTCAAATTCTTCCTTATTAGCTACATTATGCAATAAGTCTATTGTAGGCTAAGTAATTTAAAAAAATCAATTAGCTACTAAGAGGCTATCAGTAAGTAAATTTTAACCGGTAATTTAATTCTTTTTTGCTGTAAATTATAAGATTTTTTTGAAATAGGAACTACAATTTCTGCAAAAATCTTATTAATTTTCGCTAAAAAAGCTCTTCAATTACTAATTAAAATTTATTACAGATAGCCTCTTTAAATAGTGTGCAGGATTTTATACTTGAAGTCAATTTATTAAGTTAATAATTTAATCTTTTTATTAACTTATATTAATTTAAATTAATGCATGAAAATGTCAATTTCATTCCAACCTATAAGGTCTAAATTAGCTCTTGTCGGTAAAAAGCGGAAAATATCTTGGGCAAGTTCAAGCCTATTTTCTCTAAGTAGCATTTTTTGTAAAATATCTTTTAACTGATGCAAATAAAGCACATCTTTTGCTGCGTATTCTTGTTGTTCCAAAGATAAATTTTTAGCTCCCCAGTAAGAAGATTGTTGTTGTTTGGAAATATTTATGGAAAGTAGCTCCCGACATAAATCCTTAAGACCATGGCTATCAGTATAGGTTCTAACGAGCTTTGAAGATATTTTAGTACAAAAGATATTTTCTAAATCTATACTCAAATATTTTTTTATAGCTGCTAAATCAAATCTAGCAAAATGAAATATCTTGCATTTAGTTTTATCTAACAATAATGCTTTTAAATTAGGAGCAGTATAATCTTGATTTACAAAATGAACAAGGTGGGCTTCACCGTTGCCGTTACTAAATTGTAGCAAACAGAGTTTATCTCTATGTAGATTTAACCCCATTGTCTCGGTATCTATAGCAATATCCCCTTCAAGTTCAAAATTATTAGGTAGGTCGTCTTGATAAATTTTAATGTTCATAAATTATGTTCAATTCCTTTTAATCAATAATGTTGTTTTGGATGTCATTCCTGCGAAAGCAGGAATCCATCACAAAGCGAGATAACCTAAGCTTTTAATTTCAAAAATTTGCTGTATGTATACTTTTTTGGATTCCTGCTTTCGCAGGAATGACATAAAAGTCATGACACAAGACCTACAGCTCCTCGCAATGACGATGTTTACCTTTGACTAGGTGTGTCTTTTATTGTAAACACCTGTTCTTTAGGATCTGCTACTCCTAAAACTTTCTTTGCTTGTTCTTCTAACATATCCTTATTTAGCGATTCCGTTCGGAGTAATTTGACGTTATGTTCAAGTTCTACTCTTTCTGCTCGTAAGCCTTTTAGTTCATCATAAGCTTTTTCAAGCTGCCTATTTACTTTTAAATATGCAATAATTCCTTTGTTACCATATATGCAATGAAAAATAAAATATCCAAGCAGTAAAGCTAAAAAGATATTTAAAATTATTTTTTTAGAATGATTATTTAAATGTATTATCATAAATATATCTTCATAAGAAATAATACCGGAGCAGTTAAAATAATACTATCAAATCTGTCCAAAACTCCTCCATGACCGGGTATCATATGACCGCTATCTTTAATATTAAATTTTCGCTTAAAATATGAAATAAATAGATCACTTGATTGAGCTATTAATGCTAATATATAACTAATTATAAATAAATAAATTTTATTTGAAAAATAGTAATTTTCAATATGAAAGTTTGGTATAAAACTAACTAATACCGCAACCAAACCTGCTGATAATGTTCCCGTAATCAGACCGCTCCAAGTTTTTTTGGGACTGATTTTTGGAGCAAGTTTTGCTCCTTTAAAAGTTTTGCCGCCAATCATTGCAAAACTATCTACCGACCAAATTATGCAAAAATAAAGCATAATAAGCCATCTATTGGTATCTTCCATACTTAAAAATATTAATAGGCTTATAGGAATCGGAATAATAATTAGCCCGATTAATAGATAAGGAATAGAAGAATAGGTCATATTATACCATTCACTTAACATTCCCATACCCACTAATATCATTAGAATATAGAATAAAGGCTTAAACCATAATATAGCTATAACAAATAACGGCACTAAAACTATACCGGACAGGATTCTTAAATATATATTTTGTTTATCTTTTGCCAAATGTTCTTTTCCTTTTTGAGTAATCATTTATAGCTTCTATTATATCATCTTTATTAAAATCGGGCCAATATTTGGGTGAGAAATATAATTCAGCATAAGCTGCTTGCCAAAGCAAGAAATTACTGATGCGGTAAACCCCGCCCGGTCTTATTAATAAATCTACATCCGGCATTTCAGGATCATATAAAGCGTGTCCTATATCGCTTTCACTTATTTCTTTTTTATCGCTTGCAATAATTTTTGTGCAGGCATCAACTATTTCTTGACGACTTCCATAACTAAAAGCTATACAAAGCGTTATTTTATTATTATTTTTTGTTAATTCTATAGCATTATTGATTTGTTTTTGCAATGAGCTACCTAATAAATTAAGCCTACCTATTACTTTTATTTTAACGCCGTTTTTATGTAAACTGTTTAATTCATTTTTTAAATAAATACTTAATAATTTTATTAAGAAATCTACCTCCGTGCTTGAACGTTGCCAATTTTCGGAAGAGAAAGTATATAAAGTTATATAAGGTATATTAAGATTAATAAACTCAGGCAGTAATTCACGAATTTTATCGGCTCCTGCTTTATGCCCTTCAGATTTTGTTAAGTTATGCCGATCTGCCCAACGAGCATTACCGTCCATTATTATTGCTAAATGTTTTATGTTAGTCATTATTTTCTATTTTAGATGTTGCTGCATGGGTCGATTTATGTCATTCCTGCGTGGCATTGTTGCGTGGAACAATGCCACTGTTGTCATCCCGCGACTTGATCGCGGGATCCAGTTAAAAATACTAATATATTCATATTTTTGGTTGTTTTTGGATACTGTGGTCAAGCCACGGTATGACATCGAGTGCGTTTTTCGGTCCACACATAAATGACATCGGCGTCATATTCTAGGCATTTCGATTCTTACCGATAACCCGCCTAAATCCTTGCTATCTTCTAAATAAATAGAGCTTTTATGATCGTTTATTATTTCTTTAGTAATAGCAAGCCCAAGTCCTACGTTACTTGCATTATCAAGCTGTCTTGCTTTATCTGATCTATAAAACGGTTTAAATACAAGATGTTTTTCCGTATCATCTATACCGGGACCGTTATCCTCAATAATTATAGCTACCGTAGATGCATTATCTGTCAAAGATATTTTAATTTTATTTCCATATTTTATAGCGTTACCGATTAAATTAGACAAGGCTCTTTCAAAAGAATTCGGTTTAATTCGTACTTTTGAATTATCTATATTATTAAGTTTTATAAATTCAATATCTACATGTGACCATTTGTTTAAAAAATGTTCTATCCAAGGTAATAATAAAATTTCTTCAAATTCTTCTGTACTTTCACCTTTAGCAAAATCTAAATAAGAATTTATCATTTGCTGCATAGTTAATATATCTTGTTTTAATCCTTTAATTTCTTCACTTCCTTCCATCAATTCAAGTTGTAGCTTCATTCTTGTTAAAGGAGTTCTAAGGTCATGCGAAATCATAGCAAGCATAGTGGTTCTTTTAGTAATTTGTTTTTCAATACGGGCTTTCATTTTTAAAAAAGCAAGCCCTGCTTTTCTTATTTCTAAGGCTCCTGAAGGTTTGAAATTTTTGCCTTTTAAAACACCTCGACCAAATTTATCCATGCTATCCGCAAGAGTGAGTATTGATTTAATTTGATTTTTGGAGAAAATAATAGAAACAGAAAGTAATATAACAGTTAAAGATATAATCCATAAAACAAATATATATACTGTAGGATTAAGTAGTAATTTTGCAGGAAAAGTAATATATAATATTCCATCTTTTAATTCTAAAAATACTTCGATTTTATTTTCTTTATTTAGTTTAACTATATTTTTTTCATGGATTTTTGTAGCTAAAATATTTTTAAATATAGTTAGAGGCTCACTTAATTTAGGTTGTTTTATAGATAACTTTTTATTAAGCTGAAATTGATAAGATAAATTAAGATAATTTTCCGATAAATGGGTTATCTCTCTTGAATTATTTCTATGTTCTTTAATCAGTGATTCTATTTCATTAATAATAATAGTACTAGTATAATATGAAACATTATACCAATGACGATCGTAAAACAAAAATATAGCAACGATTTGTCCTATTAAAATCGGAATGATTATAATAAACATAAACCGTACAAATAATGTTCTCGGTAATAATTTAGATATAAAGTGCATAGCCCTCATTACGCACGGTTTTTAAATATTTCGGCTCTTTTGGATTATCTTCTAGTTTACTTCTTATTCTTGTAATTTGTACGTCGATAGAACGCATACTAAGCCCGCCCATAATTTTTGAAAGCTCAAAACGACTAGTAGATTTACCGGAATTTTTTATTAATATCTCAAGTAATTTTTGTTCGGTAGAGCTAAGAGATATGATTTGATCGTTCTTAGTGAATTCCTTTGTATCAAAATTATAGAAATTATTGCCGAATTTAATTATATTCGTTTCTTTTTTAAAGTTATTATAATTATTAATTAAATTATTTATCCGAAGTAATAATTCTCGCGGTTCAAAAGGTTTAGTTATATAATCAGAGGCACCGGCTTCAAGTCCTTTAACACGGTCATCGGCTTCCGATAAAGCAGTAAGCATAACTATAGGAATATTATTACCGGCATCCCTTATAGTAGTAGCAAAATCAAGCCCTGTTATTTCAGGTAACATAACATCTAAAATAATTAAATCATAATTAGAAGTTTTTAATAGATTTTTAGCTTCTATGACTGAGCTTGCCGTTGATACTAAAAACTCATTTTTATTTAAAAACTGCTTTAAAAGTGCTAATATTCTGCTATCATCATCAACGATTAAAATATGTGCTTTGTATGTATACATGTATACTCTTTTAATTTGAAAAATTGGTGTCGTTGCTTGTTTATGTCCTTCCCGCCTGGCCTTGTTGCGTGGATCGGTAAAACCTGCTATGTCACCTAGTTCGCTTGACCACGGGGTCCATAAAAACAATAAAAAATACTAATATATTAGTATTTTTAACTGGATACCGTGGTCAAGCCACGGTATGACATTTTTGCTTTTTACTGGATTCCCGCCTACGCGGGAATGACATAAAACAATTCACGTAACCACGCTACTCGCAATGACAATTGACAATACTTTAATATAAATATAGGTTAATGACAATGATAAAACTAGAGCAAATTTTTTGGCATGTTTGGATTAATGGTGATTTAGTTCCTTATCAATTCGCAAGGATTCATGTTTTAACTCATAGCCTGCATTATTCAGGATCGGTATTTGAGGGTGAAAGAGCTTATAACGGCAAAGTTTTTAAGTTAAAAGAACATACGGAAAGATTGATAAAGTCAGCAGAAGCATTAGGTCTGAAAGTACCTTACAGTGTGGACGAGATAATAAAAGCTCATGAACTTGTAATAAAACAAAATAATATTAAGGATGCATATATAAGACCGCTTATTTGGTGCGGAGACGAATCGCTAAATATTACTAATCCTGATTTGTCTACTAATCTTTTGATTGCCGGTATTCCATCAATGCCAAGGTCTTTTGAGAAAGGTATAAATTTGCATGCAAGCCGCTGGCGTAAAGCAATACCTGATAGCACCCCGGTACAATCTAAATCCGCCGCTCAATATAATATGGCAATAACAAGTAAAAAAGAAGCTAAAGCTCTTGGCTATGATGATGCCTTATTACTTGATTATGAAGGATATATTGCTGAATGCACTACAACAAATATTTTTTTTGTTAAAGATAAAACATTATATACTCCAATTGCCGATAGATTTTTAAACGGTATAACAAGACATACTATTATTGAAATTGCAAAAGATTTAGGTCTAGAAGTAAAAGAAGAGCGTTTGAAATTAGAGCAAATAGAGAATTTTACCGGATGTTTTGTTACAGGCACGGCAATCGAGGTACAAAATATTGATTCTATAGATTTAGGCAATAAAAATATTACTTTCGATGATCATCAAATTGCAGATCGTTTGAAAAAAGAGTATGGGCGTATTGTTAGGGAGTAGGAAAAGCGTCATTGCGTGGCAGATTATGTCATTCCTACGCGGGAATGACATACAAGTAGTAATAATATTTAAAATTCTATCAAAAAAACAATGAACAATATATTTAAAGGTTTAATTACCGCAGCTATAACACCTTTTAAAGATAATAAGTTAGACTTATATGCTTTAGAGAGAATTTTAAAACATCAAATAAAGCATGAAGTCGATGCAGTATTAATCGCAGGCTCAACCGGAGAAGGTAGTAGCGTAAGCTTTGAAGAATATAAGTTATTACTGCAAACTAGCGTAGAAATCGTTAATAAGCGTATTCCTATAATAAGCGGATGTTCATCAAATAATACTGCTTATGCAAGAGAGCTTGCAGCGGAATCTACAAAAATCAAGGTTGATGGTTTTATGGCTAGTCCGCCATCTTATGTAAAACCTACTCAAGAAGGGATTTATAAGCATTTTGAAGCATTACATGAAGCGTGTAATATACCTATTATGTTATATTCAGCTCCAACTAGAAGCGGAGTAGATTTTTCTGATGAGACGATATTGAGGCTTAGCGAGCTACCGCGTATCTTAGCATTAAAAGATTGCGGCGTAGATTTAGAACGTCCATTGCGGATTAGAGCAATAGTTAAAAAGGATTTCAACATTTTAACCGGTAACGATGAAGTAGTCTTAGCTTTTAACGCACAAGGCGGGGTAGGGTGGACTTCCGTAGCTTCTAATATTGCTCCTGATATGTGTAAAGAGTTATGGGAGAAATGGAATAAGAATGACACTAAAGGAGCATTAGAAATCCATCAGAAATTACTGCCTTTATATAAAGCATTATTTGTAGAGTCTAATCCGATTCCGATAAAATATGCTGCATATTATTTAGGTTTATGTGAAAATGAAATTAGACTACCATTAACTGAAGCAAGCGATAGTGCTAAAAAACAAATTGAAAACATTATAACATCACTATCCATAAAATTATGACCGAGTATAAGAAAGTTATTGCACAAAATAAGAAAGCCCTTTTTAATTATTTTATTGAAGAAAGATTAGAAGCAGGTATTGTATTAAAGGGCAGTGAAGTACAGTCTCTGCGTCAAGGCAAAGCTTCTATAGAGGAAAGCCATGCGGCAGATACCGGGCATGAGGTATTTTTGTATAACTGCCATATTGCGGAATATGAGAAAGCGAATAGATTTAATCATTCTACTCGTAGACCTCGTAAATTATTGTTGCATACTAAAGAGATAAAGAAAATTATCGGTAGAATTAGAATAAAAGGCTATACGCTAGTAGCTCTTTCTATGTACTTTAATAAAAAAAATAAAGTGAAAGTTGAACTTGGTATTGCTAAAGGTAAGAAATTACATGATAAAAGAGAATCAATTAAAGAAAAAGATTGGAAAAGAGATCAGAGCAGATTAATAAGACAGAAATAAGCGTCATTGCGAGAAGGCGTTATTGCGTGGTTCAATTTCATCTCTGTCATCCCGTGGCTTGACCACGGGATCCGGTTAAAAATACTAAAATTATTAGTATTTTTTATTATTTTTGCTGGATTGCCACGTCGCTTCGCTCCTCGCAAGGCTTTGTTGCGTGGATATAGATGTCATTCCTGCTTTCGCAGGAATGACATAAAGAGCATTTACCGGTCCACGCAATAATGCCTCCTTGCAATGACGATTTCAAGCAAAAACAATAAAAAATTTTTAAAAAAGGTATTTATGCAGCATATTATAGGTAAAATATTGGTTATATTTGTAGTTGTTATAGGAGTTTTATTTGTTTTCAAAACAATGAAAACTTATTCTACAAATCCGGTTTCCGTTGAGGTTAAACAAAGCGAGGATGCAAGGAAATGTGAAGAGGAAAGAGTCCAAGAAATAATCAAAGATTATTTGCTTAAAACTCCGGAAATAATAATAGAATCAATAGAAGGCTTGCAAAAACGTAAGGTACAGGAAAATGAGACTAAAGTTAATAACTATCTAAAAGATAATAAGTTAGGTATTGAAGATAGCACAAGCTTTCCTATTATAGGAAATAAAGACGGTGATATAACAATAATTGCTTTTTATGATTACAATTGTTCTTATTGTAAAAAAGGCGCTGTTTCTATAAATGAATTATTGCAAAACGATCCAAAAGTTAAAGTTATATTACGACCGCTACCTATCCTTGGAGATGCTTCCGAATATCTGGCAAGAATAGTTTTAGCCGTTTATAAGGTTAATCCAAGTAAATTTAAAGCTGTTCATGATGAACTAATAAAAATAAGAGATGTTTCTAAGGAATCTATAGAAGAATTATTAACCAAGAATGGCTTAAATGCTATGGAAATTGAAGAAACTGCCGATAGCAATGAGATTAAAGATTTAATTACTCAAAATATGAAGATAGCTAGAAGCCTTAGAATCCAAGGAGTACCTGCGTATATAATTGATTCAAAATTAATACCCGGGTTAATAGATTTCCCACAGTTACTAAATATAGTTAAAGAAATTAGGGATACTCGGTGAATTTCAAAAATTGGCGGTGTCGTCTAGCAAGATCTGCGGTGCTCACGTATTAAGTATACGCTCCGCTCCTCGCCTTGCAGACTCCTTGCTCTTTTTGAAATTGACCGTTGTGTCCGTGAGCGTTCTCAGTTTTTCAGCTTTTTAATATTATTAATATGCGTGGCTCAAAAAACGCATTTGGTGTCATACTGTGGCTTGACCTATAGTACTGGACATTTTTCGTTCCATGTCATTCCCGCGTAGGTGGAAATCCAGTAAAGTAAAGCTTTTTTAATATGGATCCCCGCTTTTGCGGGGATGACATCGAGATTTTTTTAAAAAATGTCCGGTAGTACTATAACCTTAACCACGGGGTCTATAAAAACAATAAAAAATACTAATAATTTTAGTATTTTAACTGGATCCCGTGGTCAAGCCACGGGATGACAGAGGTAAAACTGATCCACGAAACAACACTCGTAGGCGGGAAGAAAGTAAAAACCTACAAAAATTTGTTTTTTTAGGTTTATTTTGTCAATATTAAGACTATTTTTCTACTAGATTCCTGCTTTCGCAGGAGTGACATTGTACGGGTTTTTTGAGCCATGCAACAACACTGGACAAGCCACGGTATGACACCGAGCAATTATTTAGCCTTTATTCAGTAAATCTAACATAGTTTTACCGATATCGGCAGGGGATCTAGTGATAGTTACGCCGGCACTTTGTAGAGCTTCAAGCTTATCTTCGGCACTTCCTTTTCCTCCGGCAATAATAGCACCGGCATGCCCCATTCTTTTACCGGGAGGTGCTGTAATACCTGCAATAAAGCTAACAATAGGCTTCTTGATTTTTGATTGCTTGATAAACTCGGCTGCATCTTCCTCTGCATTACCGCCAATTTCACCAATCATAATAATTGCTTTGGTTTCATCATCTTTCAAAAACATATCAATACAATCAACAAAATTAGTGCCGTTAACAGGATCGCCGCCTATACCAACACATGTAGATTGGCCAAGCCCTACGGCTGTTGTCTGTGCTACTGCTTCATAAGTTAGAGTACCTGATCTTGAAACAATACCTATCGTTCCTCTTTTATGAATATGCCCAGGCATAATACCGATTTTACATTCACCCGGTGTGATAACTCCAGGGCAGTTAGGACCGATTAATCTAGTTTTAGAGCCGACTAAAGCACGTTTTACTTTCACCATATCAAGTACCGGAATTCCTTCCGTTATACATACTACTACTTCGATTTCGGCATCGATTGCTTCTAATATCGAATCAGCGGCAAAGCCGGGCGGAACATATATAACGCTTGCATTTGCACCGGTTTTTGCTTTTGCTTCATGTACGGTATTATATACAGGTAAATCAAGGTGAGTATGACCGCCTTTGCCGGGTGTAACACCGCCAACCATGTTAGTGCCGTAAGCTATCGCTTGTTCAGAGTGAAAAGTTCCTTGTGAACCAGTAAAGCCCTGGCAGATAACTTTTGTTTTTTTATTTATTAATATTGCCATGTTAAATAATTTGTTTTATATGTATTATGTTTTTATTTTGTATAATCGTCATTGTGAGGTCATTGCGAGCAGGTATTATTATGTCATTCCCGCGAAAGCGGGAATCTAGCATAAAGCGAGATAAATCGAGCTTTATATATTTGTATTTTTTATTACTGGATCCCGTGGACAAGCCACGGGATGACACCTAATTTATAGCCTCGACTATCTTGCTTGCAGCATCTGCTAAATCATGGGCCGGTATTATTTCTAAACCGGAATTTGATAAAATTTCTTTCCCTTTTTCAACGTTTGTACCAGCTAAACGAACCACTAACGGTACTTTTATACCTATGTCTTTTGCTGCTGCAATAATCCCTTCCGCTATAATATCACAACGCATGATACCGCCGAAAATATTAACTAGAATCCCTTGTACTTCTTTATCGGATAAAATTATTTTTAAAGCTTCTTTTACACGCTCACGATCAGCCCCGCCGCCGACATCCAAGAAATTAGCAGGCGAAGCACCGTAAAGTTTAATAATATCCATAGTAGCCATGGCAAGACCGGCACCGTTAACCATACAGCCGATATTACCGTCCATTTTTACATAGCTAAGTCCTGCATTTGCGGCTCTAGTTTCTAAAGGATCTTCCTCATCGTGATCACGCATTGCCGTAATATTCGGATGCTTAAATAAGCCATTATTGTCAAAAGTAATTTTTGCATCTAAAGCTAATAAGTTTCCGTCGCTACTTACAATTAACGGGTTGATTTCAATTTGTGCTGCATCGGTTTCAATAAAAGCATTATAGACTGATTTTACTATCTCTTTCATCTGTTTTGCTTGGTTATCCTTAAAGCCTAACTCATAAGCTATGCCTCGCATATGAAAATCTTGTAAACCGGTTGCAGGATCAACGGAAAATTTAACAATTTTTCCCGGAGTTTTTTCTGCTACTTCTTCAATATCAACTCCTCCTTCGGTAGAAGCTATGAAAGTAATACAGCTAGCTGATCTATCAAATACGATACTGAAATAATATTCTTTTAAAATATCACAACCTGATTCAATATAAAGACGGTTTACTTTTTGTCCTTGAGGTTCTGTTTGATGCGTTACTAAATTAATCCCAAACATGTCATGGGCCACTTTCTTAGCTTCTTCTTTACTCTTAACAACTTTAACACCGCCTGCTTTACCTCTACCACCGGCATGTATTTGTGCTTTAACCACATATACTTCCGTATTTAACTTATCTATGGTTTCATTAATCTTTTCGGTTTTCGTAACAACTAGTCCAGTGGAAGTAGGTACGCCGTATTTTCTTAAAATCTCTTTTGCTTGATATTCATGAATATTCATTTTAAATAATTTATTTAAATAATTAAAGCACAGTATAATAATTAATCTTTAAACTGTAAAGTAGAGAGTTTTTTATCTAAGCGGTATTACAGAATAAAGGTTGATGCCACCGTCATTGCGAGGAAAAACTGTAAGTTTTGACGAAGCAATCCAGTAAAAATGCTAATTTACAGCATCTTTTATTATTTTTGCTGGATTGCCACGTCGCTTCGCTCCTCGCAATGACGATCAAGCTCTTCCGGAATGCTATCTAAACTAAGATTTTCTTCTATCACTGCTATAGCAATAGCTTCATCTACATCAATCGGTCCATTTTCGTTTTTATGTTTACCTTTTCCAAAAAAATCTAAAATATTTTTACTCATTCCACATTCTCTTAAGTACGTTATCTTTCCTAATAAAGTGGTGATATAACGCAGCTAGTATATGCAAAATAATTAAAGCAGTAAATAACAAAGCAGCCTTTTTATGGATTTTTTTAAAGATTTTAGCAAATTGTAAATCTTGAGCAAAAGAATTTATAGTAAACAAACCATAAAAATCAATATGGTGGTTTGATAAAATAGTCATTAGAAAGCCGCTTATCGGCATTAATAACATTAAAAGATATAGCAAATTTATATTAATATTAGCGGCTTTTTTCTGCCAATTTGGTAAATCAGTTGGTAATAAAACATTAGCATTATAGAACTTCCATAAAAGTCTTATTATTACTAAAGATAAAACAACTATACCGGTTGCTTCATGTATCCCGTATAATTGCCATTTTAGAGGCGGTTCTATATAATTATCCATTAAGAAACCAACAACGAGCATTACTATAACTATAATGCTCATGATCCAGTGGAAAAATTTTGCAATTAAGCCGTAAGAATTTTCAGTATTTGTAAGTAGCATGATAGTACTCCAATAAATTATTCTGAACCTAATATCATTCAGGCTCTTTTATGTCATTCCCGCCTACGCGGGAATGACATAAAAGAGCCTGAAGGCAACGCTTATGACTGCTTGCAATGACGCAAGGATTCTAATTCCCAACTGCCTTATCTATAATCTTTTCTGCTTCTGTACCGCTAATTTTTTCTTTATCATTCAGAATGAGATTAGCATTCTTTAAGTCATCTCCTATTGCTTCCGCTCTTCCTTTTAAAATCTTAGCTAAAAACTGCTCAGCAAGAGCATAATATGAGATTCTGTTACTTGGTTTTGCAAAGCCATGTCCTTCATCTTTGTAAAGTGCATAAACTACCGGTATGTGCTTTGCTTTCATGCTATTTACAATCTGTTCTGATTCTGCCTGTACGACCCTCACATCGTGAGCACCTTGTGCTATAAATAAAGGCTTTTTGATATTATCAACAAAATTAATCGGTGATTTTTGTCTTAAAAACTCTTTTTCTTCTTCAGTATCCCAAGGCCCTATACGTGTTTTATATATACTTAACAATGGTGTCATATAAGGAGCTTTAGATTGCACATGAGTTAATAAATTAGACATACCGACAACGTCAACACCGCAAGCAAATATGTCAGGGGTCATGGTAAGACCGACAAGTGTAGCATAACCGCCATAACTTCCGCCCATAATACAAACTTTGTCAGAATCAACTATATTATTCTTAATAGCCCAGTTAACACCGTCAATTAAATCGGTGTGCATTTTACCAGCATATTCTAAATTACCGGCGTTTAAGAAATCTTTCCCAAAACCGGTAGAACCACGGTAATTTATACTTAAAACTGTGTAACCACGATTTGCAAGCCATTGATGCTCAGGATTGTATCCCCAGCTATCACGAACCCACGGTCCGCCGTGGACATTTAAAATTAGCGGTACTTTTTTATCAGGAATATTATTTTCATCAAGCTTTACATCATTTGGAAAAGTGATATAGCTAACTAAATCAAGCCCGTCACGTGACTTGATAATTACCGGTATCATCTTAGCAAGATTATATTGCTCAAGTTCTTTGCGATTAGTAAATAAAAACTCAGCTTTTTTATTTGCCCTATCATATTTATAATATTTCACCGGTGCATTATCAGCCATATAAGCAACGATCCAAATTTTATCGTCTAGCGTCCTACTATTAATAATTAAATCACCGCGATCGAGAGCTTGTAAATATTTAATATCATCTTCAATATCTTTATCTAATATCTTGTATGAAACTCTATCATAATCTATAGATACTGCTTGCGGAGTTTGCTTTGTGGGATGAACTGTAAATAAGCCGATATCGGCTTTTGAATCTTCAGCTAATATTTCTTCGCTGCCTGTAGCGAGTGTTATCGCCTTAAGGGCTGAAGTATTGCGGTTACGCCCCTCAAGCATATAAAGAATTTCACCGCTAGCATCAAAACCGAGTATAGAAGTATTGAAAGAATCTTCCATTGAGATTTTAGTATATAATTTAGGTTCGCCGTCTCTTAATTCATAATATTCAACAGCTCCGTCTTTATCTAGTAAACTACCGAATCTTAAATTTAAATTTTCATCGGTTACATAATCAGTAAATCTATCATTTTTATAAATTAATTCTTTTTCTAGAGTATCTAGATTTAACTTATAAATATCGAAATATTCAGGATTACGCTCATTTAAATATATTAATATCTCATTTGGCGTTTTATAACTCACTCCGGCTATACCAGCTTTAACACCTCTTTCAGGAGTAAGTAATTTTGTCTCTTTTGTCGCTATGTTATAGCTATAAATTCGGTCATTTTCATCACCGTTAAAATCTTGGGTATATAAAATATTTTTATTATTATAAGCTTTAGCATAAGACCAAATACCACGTCCTTTGTCATGGGTTATGGCTTCTGCTTTACTAATATCATCTGAGGGAGCTAGCCAGATATTTAATACACCGTCTTTCGGTGCAATATATAGAATATATTTGCCGTCGTGGGTTAGAGAAACCCTTGCTTTATCAGGGTTACCGAATAAAACTTTTCTTGGGATTATTTGATTGTTATCCGTTATCGTTTGCTTTTGAAACATAAAAATACCGACACTTATTATTAATATAGTGCCTATAATATAGAAAATTTTACTCATTACTAATGGTTTGTTATTAAATTGTCATTCCGCGACTTGAACACGGAATCTATAAATATTTACTGCTGAAAATTACTTTTATGGATCCCGTGGAGGGGCCACGGGATGACAAAAACTATACTCTCTCAATATTGCTTAAAAACCAATCAACTTCTTTGGTATTAGCATTACGTGTAAATGTCCATTCTTCTTTTAAATCTTCAATTTTGTCAACTACATTTTTACCTTGAAATAGTAATTTAATAAATATGTTATTACCGAACATGTAAATTTCTGAATATTTTGCACTTAAAGCCGATGAGTCAAAAAAATCACCATAGGACGGTGTTATTTTTTCAAATTCTTCCAAGTATCTTTTATCTATCAGTTCAGATAATTCTTTAGCATCTTTTTTATAAGCAGCTTCTATAATCATTTGAAAAGCAGTTTTAGCATTATTTATAAATTTAACCGGGTCAAAGGAATAAAGGCGTGTATGTACTTGTTCCATTCCATCTACGACCGCAGTTATATTATGTTCCACTATTATATCTTTAAAAGCTTTAATATCTTGGGCTGTTGGAATATTTTTTTCTTCTTTATTAGATTTGACTGTACTGTAAGTTACGTCCTTAATAACCGGCTCGCCAAAGTAAGATTTTTGCTTTATCTGTTCCTCTTCTGAAGTAGAACCGAGAGTCGTAATTAATTTGTTAATAATGTAAAAGGCAATAACGGCAAAAATTAATAACTCTATTATTTGAGGAGACATTTTCTATTTATTTTTATTAAAAGATTATTCTTATATCTTAATATAAAAAAATAATCTTTTAAAGTTATTTAATAAAAATAAGGATTTATTTTTATTTGAGTTAAACTTAAAGTTTAAAAAAATATTAAAAGATAACTAAAATATCTTGATTATTTCAATTATTATTTTGTAAATGATGTTTAAACTCCATCATTGCAAAACATTTATAGCCTTTAGTCCATTTATGCTAGGGGGCTGTTGTACTAAAGCTTAATTTTTAAGCGTTTTTAGTATAACGGATAATTATTGTTTTCAATGATTGAGTTTATCCCCGAGCACCTATATATTTTTTAGCAACTCTTCCACTTTTATAGCATTATCAAATCCGTGATCGTAATGAAATCTTATATCAGGCGAGAATTTCATATTTATTTTATTAGTAATAAAATTTCTGATAGCATTTTTAGAATTATTTAAGGCATCCATAATTTCATCTATTGTTAGTTTAGTATTAAAAGGCAAGAAATAACAATTAGCTATTTTTAGGTCGGCAGTAACTATAACTTTCGTAATAGTGAGAGGACAATCAAAAAGTCTGCTATCCAGCATTTTACCACGTCTTAGAATTTCGATTAATGCTTCATTTATAATGCTTGCTAATTTTTGTTGTCTATGAGAATTAGTTTTGGTTAATTTTTTCATGAGTTAAAATATATACAATTCTAGAGCATAATAGCATGCTTTTGCCAAACAACCAATACCTAAAAATTTTAGAAATTTTGTTTTAAAAAAACCGGAAAATAAGGAAATAAAGCATCCCCAAAAAGGAAAGGCCATTAAGAAAATTATAAATATCTCATATTTATAATATAATTTTGTTAAATTTTTATGTCTTAAGATACTTTGTTCGCTTTTGGAAGCATAAAAGATATTTAAAACTATTCTTCCAAAAATATAATTGACTGCATTACTGCTAAGAGAAGCACAAATAGCCACTAGCAGCATTATGAAACTATTATAACCCCCAAACATTTTCATAGAATGAAATATTAATTCATTCTGAAAACCGATAACAAGATTTGAGACAAAACTATCAACGAATAATAAACTATATGCTTCAAATTGATTCATAAATGTAATATATTGAATTTTGATTATGTATGTTGTATTGCTCGATCCTTTTGTCACCCCGTGGCTTGACCACGGGGTCCAGAAAAAAATAAAAAAGACTGGATACCGTGGTCAAGCCACGGTATGACAAAATAGAACCATACCACAACCCCTACCATCTAACACCAAAATAAAGTAACCGGCAATGAAAAAGCAAATTATTTATCCTGATTTTATAGCACGAATTTTTTCTACGGCACTTGATTTATCATTATTTGCCTTTATAGCAATTCCAATATCACAATTTTGTTCTTTTAATTTATTATGGTTGTTCTTTAATGATTATTTCCTTAGTAATAACATTAATCTTCATAATTCCAATGAAATGTTTAACTCTGTTATGAGTCAGGAATTTTATGAATATCTTAAAGCAGGGAATTTTAATAAATATATTTTGTTTAATATTTCAATTTTTGCTACTAATATATTAGTAATAGGCTCATATTTCGTAACGCTTTGGTATTATAAAGGTGCAACGCTTAGTAAAATGTTCCTACGTATGAAAGTCGTAGATGCCGTAACATTAAATCGTCCGACTTTAAAGCAGTTAATTAAAAGATTTTTAGGGTATATGACTTTTCCTATCGGTATTTTTTTCATATTTTTTTCTTCTAAAAAACAAGCATTACATGATAAAATAGCCGGAACCGTCGTAATCAAATCTTAATATATGAACAACAACACAAATGATATAGATCAGCTAATGTATCTTTTTTCAAAATTACCTGGGCTTGGTAGTAGGTCGGCAAGACGTATAGTGCTTTATCTACTACAAGACAAAGATGTTAGGTTAAAAAGCCTGATTAATAACCTTGTAGAGATAGATAAGAAAATAGTAAAATGCGAGATTTGCGGTAATATGGATACGGAAAATATTTGCCGTATTTGTTCTTCTGAATATAGAGATAAATCGGTTATTGCTGTTGTTGAAACCGTAGCTGAACTATGGGCAATGGAGCGTAGCGGTAATTTTAAAGGTTTATATCACGTACTAGGTCATAATTTATCGGCAGCTAGTAGGCAAAATCCTAGCATACTTCGGTTACCTGAACTACTTAAAAGATGTTTTGCAGAAAATATTAAAGAAGTTATTATTGCTACTAATTCTACTTTAGAAGGTCAAACTACTGCGTATTTTATTACTGAATATTTAAAAGAACATCCTGCCAAAATTTCTCGCCTAGCTAGCGGTATACCTATCGGAGGTGAACTTGATTATTTAGATGAGGGTACCTTATCTGCTGCTATTAACCTACGCCAACCTTTTGAGTAAAATATTATTGCTTTTACCTATCTAATTACTTAATAAAAATTAATTATTTCTTGACCTAGTTATTAATAATACTAATAATTAATATGGTACTGTTAACAAAATAATTTAATTAGCTTTAAAATTATTTTGTTAACAGTACCATAGTTCAATGGTTGAACTTTTTATTAAAAAAATATGAGGTAAATATTATGCCAAATGATAATAATAACGGTATCAGTAACACAAATAGCCCAAACGGTAAATATATGGCTCCAAGACCGGAAGGAGTAAAACCTAACTGTGTAGTTATTACTTATTCTGTAAGTGATAATATTAATTCCACTCTTGAAGCCTTACAAGCACGAGGTGCAAGTGTTCATTACATAACTGATAAGGATGGAACGCAATATCAATATCATAACGATTTAACAGATCAAGCTTTTTATGCGGGTAAGAGTAGTTGGAAAGGAGAAGTAGGTGTTAATAAGTTTGGTATTGGGAATATACTTATTAATGATGCAAAAAACGATTTTTCTAAAGAGCAAATAGGGAAATTAAAAAGCTTTCTTGCAGATATAGCAACAAGATATCCGAATTTAGATTTAAAGCATGATTTAGTCGGTCTTGGTGAAGTAACTGTAAACCGTGAAGAAAATGCTCATATAGCTCCTGGATCAAAATTTCCTTGGAAAGAATTAGCTGAAGCTGGTTTTGGTAGATATTTTGAGACTACGCAAGATCAAAAGAGTAAAGTATTATTAAGTCCTGATAGTACTGGAGAACCAGTTGATACTTTACAAACAAAGTTAAAAGCATATGGTTATGGAGTAGAATCTACAAGTACTTTTGATCAAATTACTCAACAAGCCGTCAGAGTATTTAATGATCGTTACGATACTGGTTTACCGAATGAAGAGCCGCCTGTAACTTGGACTGAAGCAAGTGAATATGAATTATCAAAATTATTAGGGGCAGAACTAGTTGGGGATATAATATAATTAAATATTATATCTTAATAATCATTCGCCAAATTGCTCTTTAATATTGAATTATTAAAGAGCAATTAAAGTTATAACAAATCTTGGTGAAATTCTAGATGATGTTCACCGGCGAATTTTATCACATCATTATGATTCCCTTGATGATCAAAATTTATCAGTAATTCACCTTGTTCGTTTGAATGTAATATATTTGTAAATAAACGCTGGTCACCGTCAATTTTAATTTCAACTGCTTTTTTACCGATAAATTTAACGCCGTTCTTACCTTGTGGGTTATGTATTATACCTTTCGTTAAGGCATCTATAAATTTATTATATTGATTCTTATCTAATTTTTCTTGTAATTGTTCACTAATTCTTCCATAACATTCAAGTCCTTGATATTTGCCTAAAGGAGTAGTGTTATTACTTGTAATTTTTCCTTCTTTATTAACTTTCCAACTGCTACAACTAGGAATAACCTGCCCGATAGTATAAAGTAAATGTGCATTTTTTGTTGATTGATAATATTCATGAATTTCTATAGGATTTTGATTTTCATACTGCTCTAGCTCTTCTTTAAACGCGAATTTAGGATAAGGAAGAAGAGAAGCATGGAATAAGAATAAAGTATTGACAAGTTAAGAGTGTTGGGTTACTGAAGTTTTTCAACAAAAAAACAAGAACCCGACAATGAAAAAATGTATCACAACTTTATTTTATATACTAGACAATTTTTGTGAAATATATGAAGAATGGGAGAAGCAAAAATTAATACCGACAGATAGAAAACGCCGGAGAGAAGGGAATTTAAGCCTTTCAGAGCTTTTAACTATCGTATTATATTTTTATATATCGCCGTGCAAAGATTTTAAGAATTATTATTTATATCACTTATCATATAAATATAGAGGTTATTTTAAATTACCAAGTTATAGTCGAATAATACAATTATGGTCAAGATTAATTCTACCGCTTGGTTATAATGTTGCAACTATTTAGAGGAGAGGAAACAGGAATTTATTGCATAGATTCAACTAAATTATCGATATGTCATACAAAACGTACAAATAGCAATAAAGTATTTAGTGGTATACTTCTTTTACCTGAAGAATTGGTAGTATTAGATATTAATTATCCATAAGAACATTGATTATTCGCTCATCTAAATATTCATTTTCCAACTTTTCAAGTTAAAGAAGTATATAGCTAAAATAGGGATGAGTAGTTATGGATGGTTTATGGGGTTTAAGTTGCATATAGTAATTAACAATAAGGGAGCGATTATGGCGATCAAAATTACCAAAGCAAATAATAGTGATTTATCGGTAGCAGACGATATAACTGATGGATTACAAGGTAAACTCTTTGGTGATAAGGGATATATTTCTAAGGAATTATTTACTAAATTATTAGGTCGTGGATTACGCTTATTTACAGGAATTAGAAAAGATATGAAGAATCATTTATTGGAAATGGAAGATAAAATACAGCTTAGAAAAAGGTCGTTGGTTGAGTCAGTATTTAATGTCCTAAAAAATAATATGAATCTTGAACACTCAAGGCATCGATCACCTACTAATTTTTTAGTTCATATTCTAGCTTGTGTTAATGCTTTTAATATTACTAAAACTAATATTTTAAACTCTTTTTTCGATAATCTTAAACTCTTCTTATCCTAAACTGGCGTTTAGAAGAATTAGAGCTAGGTTTGTATTCAAAAAATATTTCTACTTTAGAATTTTTATTAATTAAAGAATTATATTCACTAATCTCATAATCTTTAAATAACTCATGATTTTTAAGTTCTTCATAACTGTAATTTTTTAATACACATTCCAATAGCTTTTTTTGGGTTTTTATTTCTTTTATCCTCTTAATTACTAAATTAGCAAATTCTGAAGCTAATTTTGAGTTTTTTATTTCTTCAATAGTTTTTAAATAATCTTTTTTTATGTCAAAACTTCTAACTATTGTTGAGTATAATTCTATAGCTGTATTTAAGGTAATATTGCGAGTTTCAAGCGGTAACCATAAAATATGGTTATTTTCAGAAAAGTTAATAGAAGACTTTTTTGATTTCATATATAATGCCTAGTTATTTTTAACAAGGCGTCATACATTAATTTAATTCTTAGTCAAAAAATTATTAATATTTTTTAATAATTATCCACCGAATTGCTCTTTAATAATTCTATCTTCCAGCGTATGGTTTTTATTAAAAAGCAGTTTGATAGGTTTATCCTTAGTAGATTTAACGGTAACATTCGTGATATTATTAAACTCCTGAAAGTCGGCAGTAGCATTTACCGGTCGTTTATTTGTATTAAGTATTTCAAATTTAATTGTAGCAGATGAAAGTAGTAAAGCACCGTGCCATCTACGAGGTCTAAAAGAGCAGATAGGGGTTAGGCATAGCATATTTGATTCAAGCGGTAAAATAGGACCGCCGGCAGATAAATTGTAAGCACTACTTCCGGCAGGCGTTGCAACTAAAGCTCCGTCTGCTACTAATTCGCTCATCCTCTCTATTCCGTTTACGTCTATTCTAAATTTAGCAGCTTGATTAGTTTTACGAAATATCGATACTTCGTTAATAGCAAGTGCGGTATATATTTGACCGCTTATATCTTCAGCTTGCATAAGAAGAGGATTTAGAATAGAAACTGTACTTTCATGTATATTTTGTAATAAATTCTTGATATCTAAAGGATTCATTAAAAAGCCGAGACTTCCTAAATTAACCCCATAAAAAGGGATATTAAGATTCATATAGCGGTGAATATTATGTAGTAATTCTCCATCGCCGCCTATTACGATAATTGCTTCTGCTTCCTCTATTTTACAATAATTATAGAGTTTTTTTATTTCCTCTATAATAGCTAGATGTTTGGAATTTTGGTTATAAATCAATGCTATTTTATTTATATTCATTATATGAATTTCTTTTTTAATGTATAGACGCTTAACTAATAATAAGTTATAAGAATAAAGTAATATAATAAATATTAAGTTAAATTATGTCATTATTCAACATCAAAAATCATAAAAATGATCTGCTATTTGTACCGCTAGGAGGATCTAATGAAATAGGTATGAATCTTAATCTTTACCATTATAAAGGTAAATGGTTAATGATTGATTGCGGTAGCGGTTTTGCCGATGACTACTTACCTGGTGTTGATATGATAATTGCCGATAGTAGCTTTATAGAGAAATATAAAAAAGATATAGTAGGTCTGATTTTAACTCATGCTCACGAGGATCATTTAGGCGGTGTCCAATATTTATGGAATAGCCTTAAATGTCCTATTTATACTACTACTTTCACAGCAAATTTTTTAAAAATTCGTTTAAATGAATATGATTTTGCTAAAAATATAAAAATTCATGAAGTAAAACCGGGCAGTAAAATAAATCTAGAGCCTTTTTCTTTAGAAATGGTGCCGCTCACCCACTCGGCTCCTGAAATGCAAGCAATTATGATCCGTACGGATGCAGGTAATATTTTACATACGGGAGATTGGAAATTTGATAATGATCCGGTACTTGGGAAAAAAGCCGATGAGGAGCTTCTAAAGTCTTATGGAGATGAAGGGGTTCTTGCACTTGTTTGTGATTCAACTAACGTATTTAATAAAGGAAGCTCAGGTTCTGAGGGAGATGTTAGAAAAAGTTTAGTAGATATCATAGCCGGCTGCCCTCAAATGGTAGTAGTTTCAACCTTTGCATCTAATTTAGCACGGCTTGATACAATAATTCATGCTGCAGGGCTGGCCGGTAGAAAAGTAGTTTTAACCGGTAGAAGTTTGCATCGTATGATGCTTGCTGCTCAAGAAAGCGGCTATTTCAAAGATATTGCTCCTCTAATTAGTGAACGTGACGTTAGTAGATTTAGAAGAGAAGAATTATTAGTAATTGCTACCGGTTGTCAAGGCGAACCTATGGCAGCAACCGCAAAATTGGCTAGTAATTCTCACCAATCTATAAAGCTTGCTCCTAAGGATACAATGATTTTTTCTTCAAAAATTATTCCGGGTAATGAAAAGAAAATATTCAGGCTATTTAATATATTTGTTAAAGCTGGTGTAGAAGTTATTACTGAACGTGATCATTTTGTACATGTTTCAGGACATTCATCGATTGACGAGCTGCAAAAAATGTATTCTCTAATTAGACCGAATATTTGTATACCTGTTCACGGTGAGCCTGTACATATTCATGAACATGTTAAGCTTGCTAAGAAAAACGGCATAAAACAGGCAGTAGAGGTTGAAAACGGTAGTGTAGTGGTGCTTGAACCTAATAATGCGAAAGTAATTTCAAAGGTAGAAAACGGCTATTTAGCTGTAGACGGTAATTATTTACTCCCTGTAGAATCTCCGATTTTCAAAGCTAGAAGACGTATGCGTGAGTCGGGTATCGTGGTAGCGTCAGTAGTAATTAATAAAAAAGGGCTGCTTGCTGCAAACCCAATGCTGTCTATGCCGGGGCTGCTTGATCCGAAAGAGGATATGGCATTAGTTAACCTCATTAAAAATGATATTAAAGAACTTGTTACCATTCAAAATAAACAGGCTAAAAAAGCATTGTCGGATGAACAAGTAATCGAAGCAATAAAAGGAGCAATCCGCAAAACTTTAAAACAGGAAATAAATAAATCCCCTGTAATAATAGTAAATCTTGAGAAAGCTGTGGATTAGAGGAGTTGTTATTGTGAGTAGGGATTGTTTTGTGGTTTGAGAAGCCCACACGATGTCATTCCCGCGGAAGCGGAAATCCAGAAAAAAAGTATAAATACAGAAAATTTTTGAAATTAAAAGCTCGATTTATCTCGCTTTACGCTGGATTCCCGCTTCCGTGGGAATGACATAAACAAGTCATGCAATAATACCTGCAAGCCTGCAAGTGACAAAGAAAAAATAAAATGAATAAATTTAAAAATATTGCGGTTTATGGAGGAGGGAGTTTTGGTACTAGTCTTGCTTCTTTAGCAGCACAAAACTGTAATAACGTTACTTTATTTTTACGTGACGAGGAAATAGCAAAAGAAATTTTACATAAAAAAACTAACATAAAATATTTAGGGGATATTAAATTACCTGCTCATTTACAGGCTACTACAAACTTAGATATAATTAAGAATTTTGAACTAATTATTATTGCAGTGCCGTCTTACGCTTTTGATGACTCAATAAAATTATTAAAAACTCATGGCATTTCTAAAGACAATACTCTTCTAATCGCAACAAAAGGCTTTGCTCGTACCCCTACCGAATTATTTTCAGATAGGTTAAAAACTCTATTACCGCATAGCACTACAGCGTTTTTTGTAGGTCCGAATCTAGCGAAAGAACTAGCTAAAAATTTACCGGCTTCAGCAAGTATTGCAAGTTTAGATATAGCAAATAAGATAGCCTATAATCTAGGTTCAAAAAATTTTACTACTAATGTGACAAGCGATATTGTGACCTTACAAGTAGCAGGAGCGTTGAAAAATATCTTTGCTATTAAAAGCGGGATTGATTTAGCAAGAGAGCAGGGCGAAAATGCAAGAGCAACGCTTATAGTAGCTGCCTTAAAAGAAATTGCTATTTTATCGAAAGCTTTAGGTGGTATGCAAGAGAGAGCAGATATATACCTCTAGTAAATGAAAAATTGTCAAAGAAGTCAGCAAGTGTTATTAAGTAAGAATGGATTTATAGAAAATTAACATCAGTAGAAAAAGAAGAATTAAAGCTTTACCATAGAAGCGAAAGGGATAAGAGGATTTGTGATAGAATCAAAGCTGTTTTCATGTATGATGATAGCTATAGTATTGATGAGATATCGAAAGTGTTATTACTGAGTGATGGGGAGGGATAAGAAAACATTTAATAGATTATCATAATGCTCAGAAGCTTAAGCCTGGAAATGGCGGTAGTGATAGTAACCTTACTAGACAGGAGGAAGCAGAGTTAATAGTTCATCTAGAAAATAATAATTATGTGTATGCTAGAGATATAGGTTTGTTCATAGAACGTCAATATGGAGTAATCTATACATTAGCTGGGGTAATCAAGCTGTTACACAGACTTGGTTTTAGTTATAAGAAACCTAAGTTAATTCCTGGAAAAATAGATTTAGCTAAGCAAGAGGAATTTAAGCTGCAATATAGTTTGCTAAAAAATAATTTAGCTAAAGATGAGTCTATTTATTTTATGGATAGTGTTCATCCTCAATACCAAACTCGAGCAAGATTTGGTTGGATTAGAAAGAATGTAGTTAAAACATTACCAAGTTTCAGTGGTTGGAAGCGTAAACATATTATTGGTGCTATTAATCTTAAGGATTTAGAGGTAGTAACAACTGACAATCCTAAGGTTAATGGTGATTATATACTTCTTTAACTTGAAAAGTTGGAAAATGAATATTTAGATGAGCGAATAATCAATGTTCTTATGGATAATTAATATCTAATACTACCAATTCTTCAGGTAAAAGAAGTATATTATTGAATTTTTAAAGGAATTAGAAGCAAATAATCAAGATAAAAGTAAGATTTATTTGATATGCGATAATGCTGGATATCATAGGTCAAAAAAGGTAAAAGAATATCTACAATACAGTAAAATAGAGTTACTATTTTTGCCAGCATATAGTCCTAATTTGAATCCAATTGAACGACTGTGGGAATTTATGCATTCTGTTGTAAGTAACAATAAATTTTATGCGAATTTTGAGACATTTACTGATTCTATACGAATATTTTTTGAAAATATTGAAAAATATATAAAAATAAAATTTCTTCATTGGTAAATGACAATTTTCAAACCATTGTGCCTAATCATTTTAACAACTCTTCATGTTGAAGAAGTATATATAATATTATTTACCATACCACCCTTATCACTGCTGCAATATTAATCACTTATCCTTTATGGTCTTTAAAATTTAAAAAGAATTATATTATATCTTTATCTTGGTTTGTTGCTACTTTCGTTATATTAATATTTTTCGGTAGTTTACTTGTTATATCAAATAGTTTTGATCAGTTGCAATTAATGTGTTCGATAATTAACTTACTTATAATTGCAACGATATTCAGGTGGCAAGCTACTTTACTTATGACCGTTACAGGCGTGTTTGCCAGCATAGAGTTTTATAAATATTTTATGGATGAGAAGTTATTAATTAGCATAGATAGTTTTCAATTCAAAGTAATATATTTCCTAACCTTATTTAGTAGCCTTTTAATAGTATTCTTAAAACCAAGGCAGGAGCAAGAAAGATTAGTTAACCTAAAAAATACTCATTTAGGTAATAGAGTTAATTATAGAGAGCAGGAATTAGAGAAGTTACTTGATTTGAAACATGAGTTCTTACGTAATATAAACCATGAAATCAATACACCGCTAACCGGTATTATTAGCCTTGGTGAAACCTTATGGGCTAATTATGATAAATTTAATGAAGATCAGCGTCGTGGTGCCGTAGAGATTATAGCTAAAAGCTCTATTAGATTAAATAGCTTGATAAATAATATTCTAGATTTTTCAAAATTATCCAGTCTTAATTATGAACTAAATAAAGAAGATATAAACTTAAGCGAATTGCTACATGAAAGGATTAAAATATGTAAGAAACTATATCTAAACGGCAAAACATTAAATTTTGTATCTGATATTGAAGAGAATATAATATTTGACTGTGATCCTCATTATATTAAACATACATTTGATAATCTAATAATTAATGCTCTCAGCTATTGTAGTGAGGGAATACTAAAAATTGATTTACAAAAGCAGAAAGATAGTATTTTATTCAGTATAAAAGACGATGGAATAGGAGTGCCGAAAGAAGAATTACAAACCATATTCGGTGTATTTGTCGTAAGCTCTAAAACACGTACACCGGCAGGAGGTAGAGGAGTAGGGCTTGCTCTCTGTAAGAAAGTAATAGAACTGCACGCCGGAAAAATTGGGGCAGAAAACGATAAACAGGGCAAGACCCAGTTTATTTTCACGATGCCTTATACTTAGATAGAACTTCAAAAATTGGCGTCGTCGTTTTACAAGATCTGCGGTACTCACGTATTAAGTAACGGCTTCCGTTCCTCGGCTTGTGAACCGATTACTCTTTTTGAAGTTGATCTTCGTATAACTATTATAATTTTAATGTCATTCCGTTGATCGCAGGAATCCAGTATTTTTTGCTGTCATACCGTGGCCCCTCCACGGTATCTATAAAAACAACTTATAGCGTGTACTTTTTAACATTTTTATCTGGATACCGTGGTCAAGCCACGGTATGACATTATTATGAAAAAAATTATTTTTAACAAACAACGAGATTTGATATCAATTATAGCACCGGCATCAGGTTGTCCGGATGCTAGAGATAAATTAAAAGAAGCTATTAAAATACTAGCTTTACATGGTTTTAAAACTTTAATAGATGATAAGATTTTTTTAGGTGATGAATTGCCCTTTTTCGCGGCTCCTAAAGAGGAAAGGCTGAGAATGTTTAAAGAAGCTATGGAAAATGAGCAGGTTAAAATAATTTGGGCTTTTCGCGGTGGATATGGATGCAGTGAATTTGTAGAAGATTGTTTTAATATAAAGCAAAAAGGGGAGAAAATCCTGATGGGCTATAGCGATATTACCGTTTTGCATTTATTACTAAATAACCATTATAATATCCCAACTATACACGGTTCAGTATTAACCTCGTTACTACCGCCTACTAATCAGGCTATTATGCCTATAATAGATATTCTTGAAGGGAAAAAGAGCGAAATACAACTTACACCTATAAATAAAATTAGTGAGGAAAATATAACCGGTAAAATAACAGGCGGCAATTTAACAGTTTTTAGCAAATTAATAGGAACTTCTATTGATTTAAAAAAGGGTAATATATTACTGCTTGAAGATATTAATGAGAAAAGTTATGTCATACATCGTAATCTAGTTCAATTAAAAAATGCCGGTATATTTGAATGTATAGAAGCAATAATTTTCGGTGATTTTACTAAAGGGGATGAATTTGTAGAACAAGCCATAAAAAGTTTTTGTTTAAATCATATTCCACATATAGAAGCTTATAAAGCTCACGGAATAGGTCATGGAGAGGTAAATCATCCAATTATTATGAATCATGGAGTAATTATAAACAGTAATGTTTTAAGCTTTACCAGCCCTTTTGAAATAGTAGAAAACAAATGACAAATTCTATCAGAATAGGTACAAGAAAAAGTCCGCTTGCTTTAATACAAACTAATTTAGTTATTCAGCAAATCAAACAATTTTTTCCTGATATTAATTGTGAAATAGTACCCATTATTACTAGCGGTGATTTAATCCAAAATAAACCATTATACGATATAGGAGGTAAAGCTTTATTTTTAAAGGAAATAGAGCAAGCGTTGCTTGATACAAAAATTGACTTAGCGGTTCATTCTTTAAAAGACGTACCCGGTAGAATACCCGAAGAGCTAGTAATAGCTGCCGTTTTAGAGCGTGAAGACCCCAGAGATGTTTTTGTATGTTTAAATTATAAATCCATAGAAGAGCTGCCGCAAAATGCCGTAATAGGTAGCTCGGCAGTACGAAGA
Organism: Rickettsia endosymbiont of Villa modesta; assembly: GCF_964026485.1. NCBI lineage: Bacteria > Pseudomonadati > Pseudomonadota > Alphaproteobacteria > Rickettsiales > Rickettsiaceae > Rickettsia > Rickettsia endosymbiont of Villa modesta. The sequence goes on from NZ_OZ032157.1 coordinate 521,021, forward strand.
AAAGCATTTATCCAAAAAATAAGACCGGATTTAAAGGTAATGGTTTTTAGGGGAAATGTTGATTCAAGAATAAAAAAGCTAATGAACAGTGAAGTTGATGCAACGATTCTAGCATATGCAGGGCTGAAAAGGCTCAGGGCGTTTAATCCGGAATATTGCCATTTGATAGAGTATTCACAGATGTTACCATGTATAGGGCAGGGAGTCATTGCAGTTGAAATACGACAAAATGATAATGCTATGCTTGAGATATGTAACCAAATTAATCATATTCCTACCTTTGAACTAATAAAACCCGAAAGAGCATTTTTAGAATATCTAGATGCTAATTGCCGTACACCGATTGCTGCTTATTCAAAATATCTAGATGCGGATAATATACAAACCGATTTCATGCTCGGTAATCTCGCCGGCAGTAAAATAACTTTCCATACTGAAACTACAAATACAAAAACCTCAAAAGAATCAGCCATAAAAGCCGCTAAAATGATGTTGGAGCAACTGGATTGATTAGTATTTTATTCAATAAACTAATACTTGTAATAAATAGAATTTAGAGAATTTAGTGATATATAATTTTATTATTAAAAAAGATAATTGGGATGTAAATCTTATGTATCTTAAATTTTTACTTTCTGCTTTATTATTAATTTTTCCACCGATAAGTAAAGCCAAAGCATATGATATAAGTGATACTTTTATAGAGTATTATAAACAGGGTGCAAAGTACTATTAACGCGAATTTAGGATAAGGAAGAAGAGAAGCATGGAATAAGAATAAAGTATTGACAAGTTAAGAGTGTTGGGTTACTGAAGTTTTTCAACAAAAAAACAAGAACCCGACAATGAAAAAATGTATCACAACTTTATTTTATATACTAGACAATTTTTGTGAAATATATGAAGAATGGGAGAAGCAAAAATTAATACCGACAGATAGAAAACGTCGGAGAGAAGGGAATTTAAGCCTTTCAGAGCTTTTAACTATCGTATTATATTTTTATATATCGCCGTGCAAAGATTTTAAGAATTATTATTTATATCACTTATCATATAAATATAGAGGTTATTTTAAATTACCAAGTTATAGTCGAATAATACAATTATGGTCAAGATTAATTCTACCGCTTGGTTATAATGTTGCAACTATTTAGAGGAGAGGAAACAGGAATTTATTGCATAGATTCAACTAAATTATCGATATGTCATACAAAACGTACAAATAGCAATAAAGTATTTAGTGGTATACTTCTTTTACCTGAAGAATTGGTAGTATTAGATATTAATTATCCATAAGAACATTGATTATTCGCTCATCTAAATATTCATTTTCCAACTTTTCAAGTTAAAGAAGTATATAGCTAAAATAGGGATGAGTAGTTATGGATGGTTTATGGGGTTTAAGTTGCATATAGTAATTAACAATAAGGGAGCGATTATGGCGATCAAAATTACCAAAGCAAATAATAGTGATTTATCGGTAGCAGACGATATAACTGATGGATTACAAGGTAAACTCTTTGGTGATAAGGGATATATTTCTAAGGAATTATTTACTAAATTATTAGGTCGTGGATTACGCTTATTTACAGGAATTAGAAAAGATATGAAGAATCATTTATTGGAAATGGAAGATAAAATACAGCTTAGAAAAAGGTCGTTGGTTGAGTCAGTATTTAATGTCCTAAAAAATAATATGAATCTTGAACACTCAAGGCATCGATCACCTACTAATTTTTTAGTTCATATTCTAGCTTGTGTTAATGCTTTTAATATTACTAAAACTAATATTTTAAACTCTTTTTTCGATAATCTTAAACTCTTCTTATCCTAAACTGGCGTTATTATGCTGGTCAATATGATTTAGCACTAAAATCGTATAATAAAGCTATAAAATTAAATCCTAACTTTGCACAATCATATGCAGAAAAAGGTTTAACTTTAAGTAATTTAAAGCAATTTGAATTAGCTACCGAAAGCTTTAGTAAAGCTATAAAATTAGAACCCAAAGATTCAGGTTTATATCTCTTTAAAGATTTAGGTTTATTAAATTTAAATAAGCCAGAGTTAGCACTTGAGGCATTAAATAAAGCGATAGAGTTAAATCCTAATGAAATTGAGGCTTATAAATATAGAGGCATAGCTTTGCTCGCATTAAATAAGCCCAACTTAGCACTCGAATCCTGTAATAAAGCAAAAGAAATAAAAATTAACGATAGCACTTTATATAAATGTAAATATACAGCTTTAAGTATATTAAAAAAATATACTTTAGCACTTGAAGCTTGCGATCAAGCTATTGAATTAAACTCCAATGATTCATATGCATACTATATTAAAGGTTCAATTTACAATAATTTAAGAAAGACTGATTTAGCTTTAGAAGCTTATAACAAAGCTATAGAGAGAAACCCTAATAATTGGGAGTTTTATTTTAGTCAAAGTATAGCATTAAATAGGCTTGAAAGATATGAACTAGCACTTGAAGCAGCTGATAACGCTATTAAATTAAATAATACTAATGCTGACTTATTTGTTTTTCAAGGTATGATTTTAAATAACCTGAAGAGATATAGCTTAGCATTAGAAAGCTTTGATAAGGCTATAGAATTAGCACCTAACGAGGCAAATGCTTACGCAGATAAAGCAATAGTTTTATCACATATGGGTAAGTATGATTTGGCTCTTGAAACAATAAATAAGGCACTAGAGTTAAATCCTGAAGACACTATAAACCAAGACGTTAAACAAACTATATTAAAAAATCAAGAAACGAAAGAATTTTTACTAAAAAAGTTAGGTAAATAACTAACATAAGATATTTAATGCTGGCGGATAGGGTGGGATTCGAACCCACGGTACGGTTGCCCGTACGCCAGTTTTCAAGACTAGTGCCTTAAACCGCTCGGCCACCTATCCAAGAAGATTCATACCAAATAATCTTATATATTTCAAGGGAAATCTTGAAATATATAAATTTAAATTACAAATCCAAATTGCTCTTTCACTTCGTTAACCGTTTCAGAAGCTCTAATTCTTGCTTTTTCTGCTCCTTTGTGCAGTATTTTTAATAAATATTCTTTATCATTCATTAATTCTAAATATTTATCACGTATCGGTTGTAGATTTGTAATAATAATTTCTGCTAAATCTTCTTTAAATTTTGCAAAACCTTGGTTCTGATAATTATTGATTATTTTTTCTAAACTTTCTTCGGATAAACTTCTATAAATATCTAATAAATTACTAATTTCCGGTCTTGTTTCTTTATCATAGCTAACAAAGCTTAAATGATCAGTTTTGGCTTTTTTTATTTTTTGATGAATAAGGTCATTATCATCTTTCAAATTAATACGAGCGAAATCAGATATATCAGATTTACTCATTTTCTTTAATCCATCCCGTAAGCTCATGATTCTTGTACCTGAACCATTAATTAGCGGTTCAGGAACTTTTAGAATTTCTTTATCAAATTTTCTATTTATCACCCCTGCAATATCTCTTGTTAGTTCTAGATGCTGTTTTTGGTCTTCACCAACAGGTACTATATCGGCTTTATATATCAATATATCCGCTGCCATAAGAACCGGATAGGAAAATAATCCAAGGCAAGCCTTTTCTTGGTCACTACCGGCTTTATCTTTAAATTGGGTCATTCGCTTTAACCATCCAAGCGGTGTAACACAATTTAGTAGCCAAGCAAGCTCTGCATGCTCTTTCACCATACTTTGAGCAAAAATTGTAACTTTATTAGGGTCAAGACCTGATGCTAAATATATTGCTAGACTTTGCATAATAGATTTTTTAAGCTCACTTGGTCTATGTTCTATGGTTATAGCATGCAAATCTGCCAAGAAGAAAAAGCAATTATATTCTTCCTGCATTTTAACCCAGTTTTTAATTGCACCGAGATAATTACCGAGATGTAAAGAACCGGTCGCTTGCACACCGGAAAGAACAGTTTTTTTCATTATAATACCTTATTTATTTTACTCGCTATAAATTTATGTTATAAATACCATTTTAATTAATAATTATTTAATAATTATGCTTTGGCGTTTAAGAATTTTATCATTTTACGGATTATTATCGTTATTTACATTTATTTTTTTTCTTATATGTTACATACCCGTAACATTTTTCAATGTCAACTATCAAATAAGATATAGAATCGCCATTATTTTTTCTTATGCTTTTGTGTGGCTTGCAAAAATTTGTTGCGGTCTTAAATATAAAGTAGAGGGGCTTGAAAAATTACCGAAAACAATCTCAATAGTCGTGTCTAATCACCAATCCTTTTGGGATCAAATGTTTATGCAACTGATTATTCCTAAACATTCTTGGGTATTAAAGCGTGAATTATTTAATATACCCTTGCTTGGTTGGGGGCTTCGGATGGTTAAACCTATTGCGGTTGACCGTGGTACTAATAGCTCGGTTGCTCAGATTTTAAGAGAAGGTCAGGAAAAAATAAAAGAAGGATTATGGTTGATAATATTTCCGGAATCAACCAAAGTCCCACCTGATAGAACAGTGAAATTTAAGCCGAGTGCCGTAAAGCTTGCTTCAATTACTAAAGTTCCAATTGTAATGATGGCTCATAATGCCGGTTTATTTTGGCCTAGAGGCTTTTGGTTTAAGCAGCCGGGGACTATAAAGGTAAAGATTATAGGTGTAATAGAACAAGAAGAAATAGAGCAAACTGACGTACGTATACTTAATGACAAGGTTGAGCAAATTATTAACAGTGAAAAGCAAAAATTATTAAATTAATATTAGGTTTTAAAAATAATTAGTATAGTTCTTATGGAGGTATTTATGGGAAGTACAGCACCGTTAAAATTAATTGCAGTTATCGATAGTAAGCAAATGATGCTTTACGACGCGTTGGGGATTAAAATTACTACTAATAAACCTTTAAAATTATCTTTGGATTTAGAGGAGCATCACCACCATAGAGAAAAAAGACAAAGCCTTTACCAAAATAAATCTACACCGGCTTCGTTATTTGAGCCGCATACTTCGCTAAAAGATATAGAACATAAAGAAGCAGCAAGGAGCGTTATTAAACATTTAGAAAAAATAATGGCTGCTGATCAAGCTAAATATAAGGAATTGATTATTGTAGCAGAACCGCAAATGCTTGGATGCGTTAGACAAGAGCTTAAAAACGTTCTAAAAAAGATGATTACTAAAGAAATCGCTAAGGATTTAGTGCAACATAGTGCGGATGCAGTTGAGAGAGCAGTATTTTCTTAGGTCATATAGTATTAACATCTTTTTCGTCATTGCGAAGAAAAACTGTAAGTTCTGACGAAGCAATCTCGTGCCAAAGTCCTGAGATTGCCACACTCCTTTCAGTCGCTCGCAAGGTATTGTTGCGTGGACCGGTAAAACCCACTATGTCACCCCGTGGCTTGACCACGGGGTCCATAAAAACAATAAAAAACACTACTAATTTTAGTATTTTTAACTGGATACCGTGGTCAAGCCACGGGATGACATAGGTGAAATTGATCCACGCAACAATGCCTGCTCGCAATGACGATCATTTAGCGATGTCGTCTAAAAATTTTTCAAACTGTTTTAAATTATAGCTTTCAAATTTACCGTTTTCTGCTTGCTTAAATGATTCTAATGTTTCTTTATTAGGAATCTTAATATGTGGTTTGAAAGGCAAACCACCGCTATTTATACATTGATTTAGGAATATCCTCATAACTTCCGACATAGTCATCCCCATTTGCTTAAATATTTCTTCTGCTTCTGTCTTTGTATCTGCTGAAACACGTAATCTAATATCTACCGTATTCATAATATAGCTCCATTCAGTTATTATCCGCTATTTTAGTATATATGGCGGCATGCGTCAATACAATCAATTATTTAGTGATAGTGTTTTAAAATATAAGAATAGTTGCACTAATAAGAAAAAGTGGTAAAATATCATATCGAACAAATTAAATATTATGAATAATTATGCCGCAAATTTATTTTAACGGTCCGGAAGGGCGCATTGAAGGAAGATATGCAAAAGCTACCTCGCCTAATGCTCCTATTGCATTAGTTCTTCATCCTCATCCTTTATATGAGGGTAATATGAATAATAAAGTAGTTTATAATACCTATAAAATTTTAGCAGATAACGGTTATACCGTCTTACGTATTAATTTTAGAGGAGTAGGGGGATCGCAAGGTAAATTTGATAATGGAGTCGGTGAAGTTGTTGATGCTGGGGCAGCTCTCGACTGGTTACAGCAGAATAACCCAAATGCTCAGTCTAATCTGATATTAGGCTTTTCTTTCGGAGCATGGATAGCTATGCAGCTTGTAATGAGACGTCCGGAAATAAATCATTTTATTGCTATTTCGCCGCCGGTTAATACAATTCATAAATATGACTTCTCTTTCCTTTCACCTTGTCCCATCCCAGGGTTTATATTACAGGGAAATAATGATAGTATAGTATCGGCAGATGATGTAAAAGACCTAGCAAATAGATTATCTAAGCAACAATCCCATATTAAAGTTGATTATAAAATTATCAATGGGGCTGACCATTTCTTTCGTTATAAAACTGAAGAATTTTCTAAAGCAATAAGTGATTATTTAATAACGATCCAATCTAATTATCATCACCATAATAACAATGTAAATGAAGAAATTAGTAAGAGCCAAAAGAAACTATTTTTATATTAGTTTTATCTTATCCGTCATTGCGAGTAGGCGTTGCCCGCGTGACTCAATTTCACCTCTGTCATCCCGTGGCTTGACCATGGGATCCAGTTGAAAATACTAAAATATTAGGTATTCTTTATTGTTTTTATGGACGCCGTGGTCAAGCGAACTAGGTGACACAGTGGGTTTTACCGTTCCACGCAGCAAGGCCGTAGCGAAGTGCGTTGTTGCATGGCTTGTTTTATATCATTCCCGCGAAAGCAGGAATGACATGATACAACAACACCTATAATTCTAAATAAGCTTCTATTGCCAAAATTAATATTTCATCTTTTTTAGCATCTAACTCTTGAGTTAATTCTTCGTAAATTTGCCTATCCGATAGAGAAGTAAATTTTTTAAATAGCTGCACTAATTTTAAAGAAGGGATAATACGAAAAGCATCTTTTAATATTTTGGTCTTTTTATTAACATTAAGCTTATCATTTAAATTAAAGTAAAATTCTAGTAATTCATCGTTATAAAAATTTAAATCTATAGCTGTTTCCAAATAATCTATAGCATTAGCTGTATTATTACTTTCTACTTCTTGCTTTGCTGCTAATAAATAATACTCAGCAATTTCCGGCATAGACTCATGTTTATGAAATTTTGTGAGCTTATTTGTTATAAAAATAAATTTCGTCCATAGAGAAAGTCTAGCATAACAACGCATTAAAGTAATTAAATTGTCACTATCAAGTTCATTGAAATTATAAGCCTTTGTTGCGTAATTTTCTGCTTTCTCATACAAGGATTTATCATAATAAAGTTTTGCTAGGTTTTTGCTACCGTAAAAAACAAATTCTTTAGATGTAATAAGTTTTTGAAAATAGGAAATTTTTCTATCTACATCCTCTTCAGTTACGGCTAAGATTAAATTATGGAATTCTTGAGAATCTTTTAGATCTTCAGAAGATAAATTTTTGCAGGCAATAGAAGCAGATTTAGCTTTATTACTCATAATATATTCGGCAAAAGCTAAAATTAAAGTATATCTATCATGATTAACTTTTCGTTTATTAAAAATATTATGTATTTTAGACGGTAAATCGATAATTAATATTAGAAATCTAATTACAATAAAACAAGAAACTAATAATAATAACCCTAAAATAAGACTAAAGAACAAAGTAGTCTCAATATTATAATCGTATAAACTAATAAAAACTTTTGAATCAAAGCTCTCTATTAAAGTAAACCCGAAATAAAGCAGTAAAAAAGTAGCACATATTAATAATAACCTAAACATCTTTATTTATAAACTCCTGCATAAATTTTTCTGAATAAAGAAAATCGATTAGATAGTTTAATTTCTCTAAAATTAGAGCTTTATCTTGTTCTTTTATTATCATAGCAGAAGGTTTTTTCTCAATTTTGATAAATTTCTCCAACCATTTATGGTTGGTAGGAAAAATTACTTCCGTACTACTTGATTTCGAGAAAAGATAATTATTATTATATGCTTCTAGGCTAGTTAAAATATTCTTTATATCTAGAGGTAACCAGTTGAAATATAAGGTTTTTAGTTCTTTGCTATAATCCTTATCTTGCATGAAATTATATATTAATAGATTTACATTTAATAAATAATTAATATAGTCAATTGATCCCCATCCACCTACATCGTCACTCGTCGCTCTCCTATTAGTCATAGGCTTTGCTTCTTGCTCTTTATCTCTGGATGAGACTGAAATAGTTTCTAGTTTCTGTGCAGGCGGTGCTTCAGGGAACTTTAAAGAACTTACGTAATTTAAAAGCGACTTAGTAGATAATAGAGGGGCTGCTTCCTTTTCTTCTGCAGTATTTTCTTTATTTTCTACTACTTGATCAGGAATTTGACTTAAATCTTTATTTTCACTTTTAAACAGTTTTAAAATATCGGCTCTATTATGATAAAAAGTAAAAGAAGATAAGACGAATATTACCATTGCTATAAAAAAGATATTTTTGCTTTTAAATAAACTATCAAATTTTTGCATTTTCGGATAATAACTTGATTATATCGTTAGGGTTTTGATCATCACAATAAACCACATTTTTTATAAAAGGTCTAACTATATTTGCGACTTTCAAACTTATAGCTACAACTAAACTATCTTGTAAATATTCTAGTAAATTATTTTGAAGTAATAATCTTAAAAAAGTTTTAGCACTATTCTGAGAATAAAGTAATATGAAATCAATAGACATCTTCCCAAACTCTACTTCTAGAGGTAATTTATACGTCGATCCGGTACTCGAATCCTCACGTACGCTTGTGTACGCTGCGGTTCTGCGTTCCGTGTTTCCTTTAAATTCCTTTCTATAAGCGACTTTAGAAAGATATCTAATATTATTTTCAAATTCTTTTATAACAGATAACGGCAACTCATTCAAATATTCTACATTATAAATGATATGTCTAGCTATTTTATTAGGCAAATCTTTAGTAATTTCATTTGAAGATAAATATATAGTCTGCTCATATAAATCAGGAGGAAAATGCTTAATCAAATCTTCCACGTTTTTAGCAGTATAAATTACTTTCTTGCCTAATAATCGTTTTGACTTACTACCTACTACCCAAATATCTTGTTTTAAGTTATGACCGGCTAAGATATTTGCTGCGTATTTACTAGTAATTATTATATTTGAGTAATTATCTAAAATATCAATATTAAAATCTAGAGCTTCATATTTAATTAAAGGACAATGAATATAACGTAAATCTAAATTATATTTACTTATTTCTTTTATAGTTTCATTATTTTCTTCAATATTTCTAGTTAATAAAACCGATTTCATACAATATTTGTACTCCAATATAAAAAGCAACTGCCCAAATAATAATAGCAGCTATTTTATTAATCATGGTTAAAATCGTACTACTTTTATTTAGCTTTCTGATATTATAACCTGCAACTGCTAAAGAAAAAAACCATATCCAAGATATAAATATACAAGTTAAGGTAAACATAATTTTTGCAATACCGTTATACTTTAAAGCACTAGTACCTATTACTATAATCGTATCCATAATAGCATGAGGATTTAATATTGACACCGATATAGCAAATAAAATTTGTTTTTTAGCTGAAAAAGCCTCGGAATTCATTGTAAGGTCAATAGGCGGCTGATTCCAAGTATTATATCCCATATAAATTAAGAAAATAAATCCAACAATAAATATAGATAATTTTAACCAAGAAATTTCAAGAATTAATAAAGATACCCCAAGAACTGCCATACATATAAGAATAGTATCACATATTGAGGCTGCAATGATGCTAGATAAAGCCTTGCTAAATTTTGGCTGTTTTGCTCCTTGATTGAATATAAAAATATTCTGTACTCCGAGCGGCACTATTAAACCAAGAGCTAAAACAATACCATGTAAAAAAGCACTTAATATATCATTCATTGTAATTTAGTTTTTATTTTTAATAATATTAACAAAGCGGGGATAGTTATAATAGTAGTAAATAAAAAGAAATTTTGCCAACCGAAATTTACTACCATATAGCCTGAAATTATAGGAAAAATTGAGCGCGAAATCCCCATCATCGACGAAAGAAAAGAATATTGAGTAGCTCGAAATTTACCTTGGCATAGCGAAGAAATAAAAGCTATATAAGCAGTCATCGTCATACCACCGGTAATACTTTCTATTCCTATCGTGATAAATAATAGTAAAGAATTTTTACCGTTTATTTCAAGAAAAATAAATAAAATATGTCCTAAAGCATGAATAATCCCAAATAAAAATATACTATTTAATATATTTGTATGTTTCATAATAAAGCCGCCGAGTAGTCCGCCGATTATAGCTCCTACAACACCCCAAAACTTTCCAACACTTGCTATCTCAAAAGCATCATACTCAAGATGAAGCAAAAACGTATTAATCATAACATTGATTAAGTTATCCGGTAATCTATATAATACTAGGAAAATTAATATAAGAATAATGAAGTATGCGAGGCTGATGTCATTCCCGCGGAAGCGGGAATCCAGAAAGATCTTTAAGACATTAGAATAATAACGTTTTATAAAAAATTCATTCTTATTTTGGTTGTTTTCTGGATTCCCGCGGAAGCGGGAATGACATATTTTTTCTTCAACGAGACCAAAGGAATTAGTATATCTAGAAGCTAAAATAAGTAAAATTAAATAAATAAATACTAAGCCGGCAAAGATTTTATATATTTCATTAAATGTAAAATAAATAGATAAATAAATAGCCCCGGAACCGGCTAAAAGCATACCGACCCGATAACCGAATATATATATTCCTGAAGTAAACCCAAGCGATTCTTTAGGTACTATTTCCGTTCTTAAAGCACTTAATATAGTATCTTGGGCTGCACTAAAAAAAGAAATAATTAAAGCCGTAAAGGTAAATAATACTAGATTAATACGAGGATCTAGAAAGCTGAAAATATATATAAGAAATATTAACGCAGTACTAGTTAAGCAAATCCAAGATAATCTATGACCGAATATTTTGTTTAAATATTTAATTTGCACTGCATCAAAAATCGGTGCTAACAAGAAATTAATAGAGTAGGGAAGCGTTATGAATGATAATACACCGATTGTTTGCAGTGCTATATCTTCTTTAGCAAGCCAATAATTTAAAGTATTACCGGTAATCATTAGATTAAAACCGCTAATAAGCCCAAACAACCAAATAATACATAAACGAGAGTTATTTAACATGAATTTATATATTTGTTAATTTTATAGCCCACATGACGGATTCCCCCGCCTACGCGGGAACGCATTAAAAATAATAAAAAAATTCTGTAAATCAGAATTTTTTACTGGATTGCTTCGTCAATTACTTACGTAATTTCCTGGCAATGACGGAAAAAACGATCCATGCAACAATGCCACGCGGGAATGACATCGAGTAGGTTTTTCGAGTCATGCAACAACCTCACCTGACAATTGTTGATAAGGATATAATTTAGCGAATTTTTTGCTCTCCATACTCGATAATAAAATGAATAGTTTAAATTATATATGATTTAAGTTAAGAAGAGAAAGAAAAAATAGTTATAATCTTTTTAGAAATCTTCACAGAGCCTAATAATTATTGCTCTTTTTGTTATTAATTGTTAAAAGCCGTACATTAATTTTTTATAAATATAAATGTCTCGTACGAGAGATCAATTAAATTTTGATCTAGCACTTGAGCAATTAGAAGATAGCGAATCTCTAAACTCAAGAGATAAAGCAAGGTTAGAAAAAATTTGCTCTTTTCAAGTAGAAGACGGAATGGTACGTTTAGAGGTAGCAAAGGGTTATGATTGCTTACTACGTCTTTATCTAGACAAAAATGCTACTTTAGTTCAGCAATATAAAGCGATTAAAAACGGTAGTTACGGTTTAGATACTTTATATACTAAAAAAGCTGCGATTAATTTAGCTAAACTCATTATTTTAGGTCACGAAGAAAAAGTAAAAGAAATAAAAAATGATGATGATTTCCTAAAATATTATAGCGGTTATACAGCGGATGAGATTCCTTTTTTAAATAGTTTAATCTCTCTTAATATACCGGAACTTACTGCTAGATGTTTATATAGGCTTAGCTTAATTCACTTACTAGGCAGGTCATCTTTTAATGAAAAACCTATACAAACTGATTATAAACTTGCCATAAGTTTGCTATTCATGCCGGTGCAGTAATAGCCTCTAGTTTACTAAATAGCGATTTAGATAGTTTCTATAGATTGCATATTGTTATGGATTCTAATGACCCTGTTAGTCAAGAATCAATGGAAAAATTAGCTTCCATGAAATATATCAGAGATTATTCTATAGATTTTTCTACTTTTCCTGAAAATATATTAAATCAAGCTTTAGCCGATAAGAAAATAAAATTTTCGGATAATTGGTCTAGTTTAGTAATGTATAGATTATATTTTGATCAAATCTTTCCTCATCTAGATTCTATATTATATCTTGATGCGGATATTGTAGTGTTGCATGATTTGAATTCTCTTAAACAAATGTGTAAAAGAAATATGGCTCATTCTTATAAAAATAGCGGGATAGTATTTTTAAACTTAAAAAATATGCTTTTAGAAACTTTAAAAAATTCAAAATGTGATTTTTCTTTTCCTGATCAAGATTTATTAAATGTTGCATTTCAGCATTATATACCTCTAGTAAATGAAAAATTGTCAAAGAAGTCAGCAAGTGTTATTAAGTAAGAATGGATTTATAGAAAATTAACATCAGTAGAAAAAGAAGAATTAAAGCTTTACCATAGAAGCGAAAGGGATAAGAGGATTTGTGATAGAATCAAAGCTGTTTTCATGTATGATGATAGCTATAGTATTGATGAGATATCGAAAGTGTTATTACTGAGTGATGAAGGGATAAGAAAACATTTAATGGAAGTGTTGAGAGATAAGAAATTAAGTAGAGAATTATAGGAAGGATATTTTTTTGGAAGAAATAGTGTTTAAGATTAAGATAATTTTTGTTCAGTATATTCTTTAACTTGAAAAGTTGGAAAATGAATATTTAGATGAGCGAATAATCAATGTTCTTATGGATAATTAATATCTAATACTACCAATTTTTCAGGTAAAAGAAGTATATATACAAAATTAGTAAAAATCAGTGGAGATTTTGTTATTATCTATGCGTTATCCATTATAATATTAGCTAGCCGTTAAAACGGTTAAGCGTTTCAAATTAAAACATATAGCATTCATAAATTCCGAGAATTGATTTTTGGCAATACCAATATATCTGACACGTTTATTATCTTGTGAGAATACTCTTTCAAAAGGTGCTCTAATTTTTGTATAATATCTATCAAGGTCAAAATTTTTATCTTTCATGTTATTTTTCTTTACAGCACAAAGATGCACTTCTTGCCTAGTTGCTGTATCTTTGGTAGACTTTGTACAATATGCTTTATCTACATATGCAGCACCGGAGCGTGGCATAACGTGTTTAAAACCTTTGCTACCAGTAACATTTGCAGGGGTAACTGCAACCTTATTAATAATCCCTGATTGGATATCAACGCTAACATGTTTTTTATAACCATACCAAAACTTATTACCTCCTTTACAACCAATTTTAGCTTGTTTATCATTCGCAACTTTGGGCAAAGTCTCATTATTTAGCTTGTCATATTTTTGCTTCCTCAACTCATCACGTTCTGTCCAAAGACTAGCTTTTGAGATCAAATGAGAGGCATCTACAAAGGTAAATACCTCGCTCATATAACCTTGCTTTCGTAGTTGTTCTCTAAAGTTTGCAAATATTTTTGATAGTAAGTTAGTACCTATTTTCTTACGTATTTTACTAAACACACTATAATCTGGAGTCGTCTCTGTAAGAGCAAAATCACAAAACCATTTGCCGGCATTACTATCAGCCAAATAACGTTCTAATTCTCGATCAGATAAGTCTTCCATAAATTGTAGAAGTAAACATTTAAATAACCTCAATGCTCCATAGCCTTTATAATTAGCTTCAGTTTCTATCGCTAATAACTCTCTTGCAACTGCTTTGAAATTAAATTAACTTTTAAATTTACGATATTGATGTTCCGGGCTAACTAATTCATCTAAACTGACCATTGTTATTTGATGCTCTGACATTTTTTACTTTCTTATTTTTTTATCACATTAAAACCTTTTACTCTTCATAGCTCAACACTCCCATAAGATTTTGTACAGTGATATTAATAATTTAAACTAATATCCTTGTATAAAACTTAGGATTGACTAACCATTTTTTCGGGTACTACTATTTTATCAAATTCTTCTTCGGATAAAAGATTGAGTTTTTTAGCTGCTTCTTTTAAAGTTATTCCGTGCTTATGAGCTTCTTTAGCAATTTTTGCAGCATTATCATAGCCTATATGCGGATTAAGAGCTGTAACAAGCATTAGAGATTTATCACGTAAATCATTAATGCGTGCTATATTGGGTTCTAATCCTTTAACACAGTGAGTAACAAAGCTATTTACGCTATCGGATAACAGCTCTATAGATTGTAGGATATTGTATATTATTACAGGTTTAAATACGTTAAGTTCAAGATGTCCGTTTGAGCCGGCAATAGTAACCGTAACATGATTTCCCATCACCTGACTGCATACCATTGTTAAAGCTTCGACTTGGGTAGGGTTTACTTTACCTGGCATAATCGAAGAGCCGGGTTCATTCTCAGGTAAATGCAGCTCACCAAGACCGCATCTTGGACCGGAGCCGAGCAGTCTTATATCATTTGCTATTTTCATTAAGCTAACTGCTATAGTATTAAGAGTTCCTGAAAATTCTACTAGTGCGTCGTGGGCAGCTAGACTTTCAAATTTATTAGGAGCCGTCTTAAAAGGTTGTTTAGTAAACTCTGCCACTTTCTCAGCAAATTTTATATCAAAGCCTATTTTTGAGTTAATACCTGTGCCGACTGCTGTTCCACCTTGAGCAAGTAGATAAACTTTTTTTAGTGCATCTTCTATGCGTTCTAAAGCATACTCTATTTGTGTAATATATCCAGAGAATTCCTGTTTAAGAGTTAAAGGAGTTGCATCCTGTAAATGGGTACGTCCTATTTTTATGATTTTATCCCAATCTTTTGACTTGTCTTGCAAAGAGGTAAGTAAATTATTCAAAGCCGGTATAAGTTGCTGTTTAGTTGCAAGTACGGTGGCTATATGCATAGCGGTTGGAAAAGAGTCGTTGGATGATTGTCCTTTATTAACATGATCGTTAGGATGTACTGGAGATTTGCCGCCTTTCTTGCGTGTTAATTCTTCATTAGCAATAGAGGCAATAACCTCGTTCATATTCATGTTTGTTTGTGTACCTGAACCTGTTTGCCAAACTACTAAAGGAAAATTATCCTCAAATTCACCTTCTAAGATTCTATCAGTGGCTTTATCGATACTTGTAGCTATTTTAGCTTCTAAATCACCAAACTCATAATTAACCTGTGCTGCACATTTTTTAAAAATAGCAAGAGCACGAATTAAAATTTCAGGCATTTTTTGTTTGCCTATTTTAAAATTTTCTAAAGATCTTTGAGTTTGAGCTCCCCAATAAAATTTTTCTTCTATCTGAATTTCTCCAAAAGAATCGCTTTCGGTTCTGTAATTTTTCATAAATTGTTAAATGTTATATAATTATCTATTTTTTTCATAAAATGATCACTTACTACATTCAAATCTAATTGCTGGGCTAATTTAGCAAAGCTATAATATAATTTGTCTGTTAAAGAAGCTTTTTTTAGATTCTTAGCAATAAATATTAATGTGCTTTCTATCATAAGATTACGATTAAAACTATAAAATTTTTGCCAATGTTCGTTATATTTAGGTTCAGAAGATTCTATATAATCGGAATATATAGGTTTAGTAATTACTGCTTTACCTTGATATATACTTCTTTTACCTGAAGAATTGGTAGTATTAGATATTAATTATCCATAAGAACATTGATTATTCGCTCATCTAAATATTCATTTTCCAACTTTTCAAGTTAAAGAAGTATATATCAAATATAGTATCATTAATTAATCTTTCATTCTTGAGATTATTGATCACTTTATCAAAAAAATTATTTAATATAGCCGTTGTTATCTCTTCTTCTGTAAGTTCATTTATAAATATGTCTAATTATTTTTCAAAACTCTCGATAATTTGTTCATTTGGTCCCCTTTTCATGACTTTTCTCTCAAATTAATTGATATAATAATAAGTTTATGACTTTAATTTTAGTAGACTAAATATTTATATCGAAGTAAATAAAAAACAATATTTGATTTATTAAAAATATTATTTATGTAATGAATAAAAAATTATAGAAGCGGCATTTGATACATTAAGACTTTCTACTCTCTTAGAAATAGGGATTTTGGCTAAATAATCACATGTTTCTTCGACTAATCTTCGCATGCCTTTATCTTCTGAGCCAAATACTAATGCCATTTTGTCGGAAATTAATTTATCGGTAAAGTAGTCATTTGTAGAACCTGTTAGACCTATAATCCAAAAGCCGTGTTTTTTAAGATAATTCATACATGAGCGTAAGTTAGTAACTTTAATGATAGGTATTAATTCTAAAGTACCGCAAGCCGCTTTAGCAATGCTGCCGCTTTCATTTGGAGAATTATCTTGAGGTAATATTATAGCATTTATATCAAAAGCAGCGGCACTACGAATAATTGCTCCAATATTTTGTGTGTCTGTTATTTGATCAAGAATCGCAATTTTACATTTTGGGTTTTTTATATCTACGTCCTCTAGAGTGTAAGAAAAAATTGGTCTAACTTTTGCAGCTATTCCTTGATGTGTTTGGTTTTCCAGTAATTTAGATAAAATATCGTTATTAACAATTTCATAAGATCTAGTACCTATTAATGTTTTGTTTGTATCAAAAATTTCCCTAGTGCATAAAATATTTTCAATTTGACGTTTTGGATTATTTAGAGCAGAAAATACAGGATGTTTCCCATACATATAATAACAATTTTTAGAATCAAGTTTTTTATTTTGCATCTTATTGAAAACCGTCAGTAATTTGTTCTTGACAGAAACTACTATTTATTATAGAAGGTTACAACTAAATAAATGTGCAAGCTGCTATTTGTTTATTTGATGATTCGGCAAGAAGTTTTATTAAGTCCTAATACTAATTAGATATTGTATTTTACAGTGAATTAGTCTATTTAATACAGTAAAGTTCTTTAGGAGGGGTGGCCGAGTGGTCAATGGCAGCAGACTGTAAATCTGCCCGCGTAAGCGTTCGAAGGTTCGAATCCTTCTCCCTCCACCACTTAAATGGTTCAGGGAAGCGTATCATTTTATTTTAAAAGATTCATGTATATATGTTTAATTTTATTTAAAAATAAAACATAATTGTGTATATTTATAAATCTGAATAAAATTGATATAGCATTGTTAACAAAATAGCTTTGATAATTATTTTATTAACAGTGCCACAATGCGGGTGTAGCTCAATGGTAGAGTTCCAGCCTTCCAAGCTGGCTGTGTGGGTTCGATTCCCATCACCCGCTCCAGAGATAGTGGTAACAAATAATATTTAGCAAAAAATGCACTTATAAAAAGTTAACTTGTATTAAACCTAATTGTAGAGAGTAATAACATGGCAAAAGCAAAATTTGAACGAACTAAACCGCACGTTAATATAGGTACGATCGGTCACGTAGATCACGGTAAAACTTCCTTAACAGCAGCAATAACTATAGTACTTGCTAAGACAGGTGGAGCAAAAGCTACAGCGTATGATCAAATTGATGCTGCTCCTGAAGAAAAAGAAAGAGGTATAACTATTTCTACTGCACACGTAGAATATGAGACTAAAAATAGACACTATGCACACGTAGATTGTCCGGGACACGCTGACTATGTAAAGAACATGATAACCGGTGCCGCTCAGATGGACGGTGCAATATTAGTAGTTTCTGCTGCTGATGGTCCTATGCCGCAAACTAGAGAGCATATATTACTAGCAAAACAGGTAGGTGTCCCTGCTATGGTAGTATTCTTAAATAAAGTAGATATGGTGGATGATCCTGATCTATTAGAACTAGTAGAGATGGAAGTAAGGGAATTATTATCAAAATACGGTTTCCCGGGTGATGAAATACCTATTATTAAAGGTTCTGCACTTCAAGCTTTAGAAGGAAAGCCTGAAGGTGAAAAAGCTATTAATGAGTTAATGGATGCAGTAGATAGCTATATACCGCAGCCTGTAAGAGCTACGGATAAACCTTTCTTAATGCCGATAGAAGATGTATTCTCTATTTCAGGAAGAGGTACTGTTGTAACCGGTAGAGTAGAGTCAGGAATAATTAAGGTAGGTGAGGAAATTGAAATAGTTGGTCTAAAAGATACGCAAAAAACTACCTGTACCGGTGTAGAAATGTTCAGAAAATTACTTGATGAAGGACAAGCCGGAGATAATGTCGGTATATTACTACGCGGTACAAAAAGAGAAGAAGTTGAAAGAGGACAAGTTCTCGCAAAACCTGGTAGCATAAAACCGCATGATAAGTTTGAAGCTGAAGTATATGTGCTTAGTAAAGAAGAAGGTGGACGTCATACCCCATTTACTAATGACTATCGTCCGCAGTTCTATTTTAGAACAACAGACGTTACCGGTACAATAAAATTGCCTGCTGATAAGCAGATGGTTATGCCTGGAGATAATGCTACTTTTACAGTGGAATTAATTAAACCGATTGCTATGCAGGAAGGGTTAAAATTCTCTATACGTGAAGGTGGTAGAACAGTGGGTGCCGGCGTAGTAACTAAAATAAATAATTAATTGATTTTATAAATACCTATTATTTTTTAATAATAGGTATTTATATTTTAAGATGTCTGAAAAACATCTTGCTGTTTAAATATTAGGTTTACTGAATGAAAAATAAAATCAAAATTCGTTTAAAATCATTTGATCACCGTAGTCTTGATCAAGCTACAAAAGAGATAGTTAGTGCTGTTAAAAGAACATTTGCTAACATTAATGGTCCTATTCCGTTACCTAGAAAAATTGAAAGATTTACCGTAAATAGGTCTCCTCATGTACATAAAAAGTCAAGAGAGCAATTTGAAATTAGAAAGCATAAAAGATTATTAGTTATAGATAATCCAAATCCGGTGGTTGTTGATGCTTTAAGTAAAGTTGATTTAGCAGCAGGTGTTGATGTAGTGATTGAATTAGAGAGTGGGGAATAAATGAGAACCGGTATAATTGCTCAAAAAATTGGGATGACTAGTGTTTTTAATGATAAAGGAGAAAGAATTTCTTTGACATTAGTAAAAGTTGATGATTGTCAAGTGGTAGGGCATAAAACTCTAGAAAAACATGGATATAATGCTTTGGTTATAGGTATAAAAGATAAAAAAATATCTAGAGTAACCAAGTCTATGAAACAAGTTTTTGCTAACGCTAAAGTATCTCCTAAAACTAAATTAAAAGAATTTAGAATTTCTGAAGAGAATTTTATTGATATAGCAGCAAGTCTAGAAGTAGATCATTTTACGGCAGGACAATTTGTGGATATAACGGCAACTACTATAGGTAAAGGGTTTGCTGGTAGTATGAAAAGACATAATTTTAGAGGTCTTGAAGCTTCTCACGGTGTTTCTATATCCCATCGTTCGCACGGTTCTACAGGACAAAGGCAAGATCCAGGAAAGGTTTTCAAAGGCAAAAAAATGGCTGGTCATATGGGATGTAACCAGGTTACTATTCAAAATTTGAAAATATTTGCCGTTGATAAAGAGCGTAAGCTTATTATGATTCAGGGTAGTATACCTGGTCACAAAAATTCGTATCTTTCAGTAAAAGATGCAATAAAAAAGATTTCAATAACTGTATAATAGATATTTAGAGGCTATCAGTAAATGAATTAAATTATCGGTTAAAATTTGTTTACTGATAACCTCTTAGACGTGTTTGTTGAGGTTAAAGATTATCAAATTAACAAAACGCCATGCAATATTATTTATATAAAAGTTATATATAAGACTGTATAAGGTTAAATAAAGATGAAAACTAAACTATTAAGTCTTGCTAATGAAGAAGTTGGTAAGATTAGCTTAAACGAAGATATATTTGCTGTTGAATTTATCAGAGATGATATAATAAAGCAGGTTATTGATTGGCAGAGAGCTAAAGCAATGTCCGGTAACCATAAAACTAAAACAGTATCAGAAGTATCAGGAACCACAAAAAAACCTTTTAAGCAAAAAGGTACAGGTAATGCAAGACAAGGCTCCCTTAGATCGGTACAGATGCGTGGTGGTGGTGTAGCTCACGGACCTAGAGTACGTAGTCATGCAACAAAATTACCTAAAAAAGTACGAAAACTTGGTTTAATTCATGCTTTATCCGAGAAATTCGCTGAAGGAAAATTATTAGTCATAGATTCTTTAAAGCTAGATAAGCCTAAAACTTCTGTTCTTGTAAATATATTAAACAAATTTCAAGGGAAAAGTTTCTTTGTAATAGACGGAAATGAAGTAGATACTAATTTTTCTTTAGCTGCAAAAAATATTTATAATACTGTGATTGTTCCACCAATAGGAGCAAATGTTTATGATATAATACGACATGAATATGTCCTATTATCACAAGAAGCAGTGAGCGTTTTAGAAGAGAGGTTAAGATGAGTTCTTATAAATACTACGATTTAATTAGAAAACCTATTATTACAGAAAAAACTACAACCTTTTCGGAACAAAATAAATACGCTTTTTATGTAGATAAATTTGCTGAAAAACTTACCGTTAAAAAGGCTATAGAAGAAATATTTAAAGTAAAAGTAAAAAAAGTGAATATTTTAAACGTTAAAGGTAAGAAGAAAAGATCTAAAGGAATTATAGGGACTCAAATCAATAGAAAGAAAGCTATTGTTACATTAGAAAAAGACCATAATATCGATTTTGCCGGAGGAATTAAATAAATGGCTTTAAAAAACTTTAATCCAATTACTCCTTCTCTTAGAGAGTTAGTTCAAGTTGATAAAACTAGTTTATGGAAAGGCAGACCTTTAAAATTTTTGACCAAAGGTATATCTAAAACCGGTGGACGAAATAATCAAGGTAGAATTACTTCTTGGCACAGAGGTGGAGGACACAAAAAATTATATCGTATTATTGATTTTAAAAGAAATAAAATAGATATTTCTGCTATTGTTGAAAGAATAGAGTATGACCCTAATAGAACTGCTTTTATTGCTTTAATAAAATATGAAGATGGGGAATATTCTTATATTCTAGCACCGCAAAAATTATCCGTAGGTGATAGAGTAATATCAAGTCAAGATGCTGATATAAAAATAGGAAATTGTTTACCTTTAAAATTCATTCCTATCGGTACTACTTTACATAATGTTGAAATGAAAGTAGGTAAGGGTGGTCAAATTGCAAGGTCTGCAGGTACTGCAGTAGATCTAGTGGGTAAAGATTCAGGGTATGCTCAGATTAAATTAAGATCAGGTGAATTTAGGTTAGTACCTTTAGATTGTAAAGCTACTATAGGTAGTATATCTAACCCGGATCAAAAAAATATTAATTTAGGCAAAGCAGGTAGAAATAGATGGCTCGGTTGGAGACCGCATGTTAGAGGTGTAGCAATGAATCCTGTAGATCACCCTCATGGCGGTGGTGAAGGTAAAACTTCAGGAGGACGCCATCCTGTTACTCCTTGGGGATTCCCAACAAAGGGTAAGAAGACACGTAAAAATAAACGTACTTCAAAATTTATCGTAAAGAAAAGAAAATAGATTTTAAATTAATTAGGTATTAGTATGGCACGTTCAATATGGAAAGGGCCTTTTGTAGATGGTTATTTAATAAAGAAAGTTCAAAAATTAATGGAATCAGGTAAATCTGAAATGATTAAAACTTGGTCTAGAAGATCAACGATTTTGCCTATTTTTGTAGGGTTTACCTTTTCTGTTCATAATGGAAATAAATTTATTCCGGTTTCTGTAAATGAAGAAATGGTTGGAAGAAAATTAGGTGAGTTTGCTCCTACTAGAACATTTCACGGTCATGGAGCAGATAAAAAAGTCAAAAGAAAGTAAAGATTTATATGGTACAGGAAAATAAAAATTTTGCTACGGCAAAAGCTAAATCTATTAGAGTAAGTCCAAGGAAGCTAAATTTAGTTGCAGCCTTTATTAGAAATATGAAAGTATCTGAAGCATTGGTACAATTAACTTTTTCTCCTAAAAGAATTGCAAAAGTTGTAAAAGATTGTTTACAATCTGCTGTTGCAAATGCTGAAAATAATTTAGGTCTAGATATAGATAGATTGGTTATTACTAAAGCGACTGTAGGTAAGGCTTTAGTAATGAAAAGAGTTATGCCAAGAGCAAAAGGAAGAGCAACTAGAATAAATAAGTTTTTTAGTAATCTTTATATAACTGTTACAGAAAAAGAGGATAATTAAAATGGGGCAGAAAGTTTGTGCACATGGTTTTAGAGTTGGACCGACTTTAATTAAAGGTTGGGATTCCATATTATATGCAGAAAAACATTATAAAACTCTTTTTATACAAGATTTAAAAATTAGGGATTTAATAAATAAAGGTTTTAATCAAGCTCAAGTTAGTAGAGTTTTAATTGAACGTCCTTCTAATAAAAGTATTATAATTAATGTTAATGCCAAAAAACCAAATATCATTATCGGTAGAAACGGTAGTGAAATTGATAAGCTAAAAAAAGCTATCGAGAAAATGACTTCTTTAAAAGAAGTTTATATAAATATTCACGAAGTTAGAAAATTTAATATAGATGCTGCTATAGTAGCTCAAACTATAGCACTACAGCTTGAAAAAAGAGTTTCTTTTAGAAAAGCTATGAAAACAGCAATTCAGGCTTCATTTAAGCAAGGTGGACAAGGTATAAGAGTTAGTTGTTCAGGGCGACTTGGAGGTGCTGAAATTGCTAGAACCGAGTGGTATATAGAAGGAAGAATGCCGTTACATACTTTAAGAGCTGATATTGATTATTCAACAGCTGAGGCTATAACTACTTATGGAGTTATAGGGGTTAAAGTGTGGATTTATAAAGGTGAATATACAGAAAATAAAAGATATAATTAATTTTAAGTATTAAAATGTTAGCTCCGAAAAAACAAAAATTTAGAAAAGCTCATAAAGGTAGAGTTGCTTCAAAAGCAAAAGCAGGTGCGACGCTTGCTTTTGGATCATTTGGTCTAAAATCTATAGACGGTTGGCGTGTTACTGCAAGACAAATAGAAGCAGGAAGAAAAGCTGCTACTAGATGTATGAAAAGGCAAGGAAGATTATGGATTCGCATTTTTCCGGATGTTCCCGTTTCTAAAAAGCCTGCCGAAGTAAGAATGGGTAAAGGCAAAGGTTCTCCTGAATTTTTTGCAGTTAGAGTTTCGCCTGGAAGAATTATGTTTGAAATTGAGGGGGTAGAAGAAAATATTGCACTTAGAGCTTTGGAGCTTGCAAGTGCAAAATTACCTGTTAGAACAAGGATAGTGAGACGTTATGAATGATTTAAAATTATTAAGAAGTAAGTTATCTACTGAAACAATAGAAGAGCTTTATAAAAACCTTAATCTTTTAAAAAAAGAGTTGTTTAATTTAAGATTTCAACAAGCTTTAGGTGAGTTAAAAAATACTAGTAGGTTTTCGTTAGTCAAAAAGTCTATAGCACGTATTAAAACTGAATTAACAAAAAGATCTAATAGTGAGGAATATTAAAATGCCGAAAAGAGTGTTACAAGGCGTGGTTATAAGTTCAAAAGCTGATAAGACGGTTACAGTAAAAGTAGAAAGAAAGTTTAAGCATCCTATTTATAAAAAGTTCGTGAAAGTATCTAAAAAATATGCTGCTCATGATTCAGAAAATAAATATCAAGAAGGAGATAAAGTTAGTATAATTGAAAGTCGTCCTATCTCAAAAACCAAAACATGGTTAGTGGTAAATGGGGAATAAAGTTTTTTAATCTTTGACTTTATAAGGTAGATTGTTTATTTTATCTCTCGTGTATAAAAAATTGGAAGTAGTTTATGATTCAAATGCAGAGCATCTTGGAAGTTGCAGATAATTCCGGTGCTAAAAAAGTTATGTGTATTAAAGTTTTAGGTGGCTCTCACCATATGGTGGCAAAGCTGGGTGATGTTATAGTTGTATCTGTTAAAGAAGCTATACCCGGCGGTAAGGTTAAAAAGGGCGATGTTTATAAAGGCGTGATTGTTCGTACAAAGACCGGAGTAGTAAGACCTGACGGTAGTACAATAAAATTTGATAAAAACGCATTAGTGCTTTTGAATAAACAAGATGAACCTATCGGTACTAGAGTTTTCGGTCCTGTTACAAGAGAACTTAGAGCGAAAAAATATGTTAGAATAATGTCACTTGCAGAGGAAGTGTTATAAATGATTAAATTAAAAGTAAAAAAAGGTGATGAAGTTGTTGTTATTACCGGAAAGCACAAAGGAAAAAAAGGTAAAATATTAAAAGTTTTTCCTGAGGACAGTAAGGTAATTGTGTCTGGAGTAAATTTAGTAAAAAAGCATACTAAACCTAATCAAATGAGTGAAGGCGGGATAATAACTAAAGAATTACCTATACATATCTCAAATATTGCACACATCGATCCAAAAACTGGTAACCCTACCAAAGTAGCTTTTAAATTCTTAGAAGACGGTTCTAAGGTTAGAGTAGCAAAGAAATCAGGGGAAATTATCGGTAAGGAAGGTAAATAATGTTAAGATTTAAAGAATTATATCAGCAAAAAATTATTGAAAACTTACAAAAAGAATTTTCTTATGAAAATAAGCATGAAATACCGCAAATTAAGAAAATTGTTATAAATATGGGAGTAGGGGAAGCGATAGCCGATTCCAAAGTAATTAATAATGCGGTAAATGATCTTACTTTGATATCCGGTCAGAAGCCGGTTGTAACGTTAGCAAGAAAATCTATTGCAACCTTTAAGTTACGCGAAAGTATGAAAATAGGCTGCAAGGTTACATTACGTAAAGATAGAATGTATGATTTTTTAGAAAGGCTAGTAATTGTTGCGTTACCTCGTGTTAAAGAATTTCGCGGTTTTTCTTATAAAAGTTTTGACGGTAAAGGGAATTTTACTTTTGGATTAAAAGAGCAGATAGTTTTTCCTGAAATTAATTACGATAAAATCGATACAATAAGGGGTATGGATATTACAATCGTTACATCTGCTAAAACAGATAAAGAAAGTAAGTTTTTGTTAGCAGGGTTTAATTTACCTTTTTATAATTAATTTTTAGGATATATATAATGGCAAAAGTAAGTTCTATAAAAAAGAACGAAAGTAGGAAAAAAAAATCACAAAGCTTACATAATAAACGTTCAGCACTAAAAAGTAAAATTTATGATAAAAATATTTCATTAGAAGAGCGTTTTTCTTTGGTAATGTCACTTGCACAATTACCTAGAAATTCATCATCTACTAGAATAAGAAATAGATGTGAGCTGACAGGTAGACCAAGAGGTGTTACAAGAAAATTCGGTATATCTAGGAATAAGCTTAGGGAATTAATAGGTAGAGGCTTAGTTCCCGGTGTAGTTAAGTCAAGTTGGTAAAAGTCGATAGGTAAATAATATGTCAATGACGGATAATGTAGCAGATATGTTAACTAGAATTAGAAATGCTTATAAAAGCAAATTGATAAATGTTTCTTTTCCTAGTTCTAAAATTAAAACTTCAATTTTAGATGTTTTGCAAAAAGAAGGTTATATAAAAGATTATGTAACTACTCAAAAAAATAATATTAGTTATACTGAGGTAGCTTTAAAATACTCTGTAAACGGTGATGCTTCTATATGCGAAATTCATAGAGTATCAAAGCCTGGAAAAAGAGTATATTCTGCTATTAAAGATTTGAAAGGATATTATAATAATATGGGTATATATATTCTTTCTACTCCTTACGGTGTTATGTCTGATAGAGAAGCTCATATTAAAAATGTCGGCGGCGAAGTAATTTGTAAAGTATTTTAAGGTAAAAAAATGTCACGTGTTGGAAAATTGCTGATTACTATACCTGAAGGTGTAAAAGTTGGTTTAAATGATTTAGAAGTAAAAATATCCGGACCTAAAGGCGAATTATCAAAAACTTTTAAAGGTAATATAGCAATTTCATTGGCAGAAAATAAGCTTTTAGTAAAACCTTTAGCCGCAAATAAAAATGCACGTGCTATGTGGGGTACTGCAAGAAGCATAATAGCAAATATGGTTACTGGCGTTAAAGAAGGGTTTAAGCTTAAACTCGAAATTAATGGAGTCGGTTACAGAGCAATGGTAAAAGGTAAATATTTAAATTTAATGCTTGCTAAAAGCCATAATACAAAAATTGAAATACCTTCAGATATTAAAATAGAGGTACCTAAGCAAAATATTATTATTCTTGAGGGAACAGATAAAGAAAAATTAGGACAATTTGCTTCAATTATTATAAAACAGAGACCACCTGAGCCTTATAAAGGAAAAGGGATTAAATTTGAAAATCAATTTATACCGTGTAAAGAAGGTAAGAAAAATTAAATTTAAGAGTTAAATATGCGTAGTGCTAAGCTAAAATTTGAAAAAAGAAGAAGTAGAATAAGACATAAAATATCTAAAACATCTAATAGAGTTAGATTATCGATATTTAAATCAGGTAGACATATATATGCACAAATTATTGATGATTCTAAGTCTATAACGATTGTTTCTGCTTCAACTTTAGATGAGAAAATAAAAAAATTAAAAAAATCTCATTGTAATATTGAAAATGCTATCAAAGTAGGTGAAGAAATAGCAAAAAAAGCTGATTCTGCAGGGATAAAAGAAGTAGTATTTGATAGAGGCGGATATAAGTATCACGGTGTTGTAAAAGCTCTAGCTGATGCAGCTAGAGAGAAAATAAAATTTTAGGTTATAAGGTTGTAGTAATGTCTAAAGTTAAAAAAAATGAAGAGACTTTAAGCGAAGTTTTAGTTGATGTAAATAGAGTTACAAAAGTAGTAAAAGGCGGTAGAAGATTTGCTTTTTCTGCTTATGTAGTTGTCGGTGATAAAGCTGGCAGAGTCGGAGCGGGACACGGAAAAGCTAAAGAAGTAAACGAAGCTCGAGGAAAAGCAAAACAAGCCGCTAAAAAGAGAATGATGAAAGTGCCGTTATATCAAAATAGGACTATTCACCATGACGTTGTCGGTAAAAGTGGAGCTGCTAAAGTGATTTTAAGAAGAGCTAAAGCAGGTACGGGCGTTATAGCCGGAGGGTCTATGAGAGCAATTTTTGATTCTTTAGGCGTTCATGATATTGTTGCTAAATCAATAGGTTCAACGAATGTTTATGCAATGATTTCTGCGACATTTGATGCCTTAAATAAACTTGCATCACCAAAATCTATTGCTATGAGAAGAGATAAAAAAGTAAATGAAATATCTGTAAAATCCTCTGATATTCAAGTTAATGAATAATGTTGCGTTAAGTATAGGTGAAGTTATGAATAATAATATAAAAATTACTCAAGTTAAAAGTGCTATAGGTCGTAAGTATGATCAAAGATTGACATTAGTTGGGCTTGGTTTAAACAAAATTAATAAGAGCGTTATTCTTGAAAATACTAATTCAATCAAAGGGATGGTTGAAAAAGTAAAGCATTTGTTAAAAATAGAAAATATGTAATTAGAGTTTTTAAATGAAATTAAATGAATTATATAATAATATAGGTGCTAAAAAAAATAAGAAAAGAATAGCACGTGGTATTGGTAGCGGTAAAGGAAAAACCGGCGGTAGAGGAATTAAAGGTCAAAAATCTAGATCTGGCGTTGCAATAAAAGGTTTTGAAGGTGGTCAAACACCTATGATCAAAAGACTACCTAAAAGAGGATTTAATTGTATTTCAACTAAAAAATACAGTATAATAAACATTTATAATATTGAAGAAGCATTAGCCGATGGGCGTTTAAGTGCTGCTGATACTATTACGAAAGAAAAATTGGTAGAAGCTGGAGTAGTTAATAATAAAAATAATAAGAAATTAGTGAAATTATTGTCTATTTGTAGTGATGATTTCGCTTCTCCCCTATCATTAAAATTAGATGCTTATTCTTCTAAAGCTAAGGATTTAATCGAAAAAGCAGGTGGAAAATTATTATAGTATATGGGGCAGAATTTTTCTAAAAAATCCAGTAATGATTTAGTTAGTCGCATTGTTTTTACTATTCTCATTCTTATAGTATGTAGATTTGGGTCTTTTATACCTATACCCGGTATAGATTCAATTGCTTTAAGTAGTGTGGCTGAAAAGAATCAATCCGGAATACTCGGAATGTTCAACATGCTATCCGGAGGATCGCTAGGTAGAATGTCTATTTTTGCTTTAGCAATTATGCCGTATATTACCGCCTCAATTATTATCCAATTAATGTCAGTTGCATATAAACCTTTAGAAAATTTAAAAAAAGAAGGGGAAGTTGGTAAAAGAAAAGTAAATCAGCTATCGAGATATTTAACGGTTCTGCTTGCTTCTTTTCAGGCTTATGGAGTTGCTATAAGTTTAGAGTCGATTGTAACAAATACCGGTCCTGTAGTAATTTTAGCGGGTTTTTTCTTTAGGGTTACAACCGTAATTACTTTGGTTGTAGGCACTATGCTATTAATGTGGTTAGGAGAACAAATTACACAACGCGGAATAGGTAACGGTACATCTTTAATTATATTTATAGGTATAATTTCAGGAGTACCTAGTGCTATTATTAGTATGTTTGAATTATCAAGAAAAGGAGCATTATCGCCTTTAATAGCGTTAGCTGTTTGTATTGGAGTAGTTGTATTAATAGCTATAATTATATTTTTTGAAAAGGCCCAAAGAAAATTATTGGTACAGTATCCTAAAAGACAAGTAGGAAATAAAATTTATGGAGGAGAAGCAACGCATATGCCTCTTAAATTAAATACTTCTGGTGTAATACCTCCAATATTTGCTAGTTCAATTTTACTATTTCCTGCTACACTTGCTAATTTTTCTAATAGTAATTCAGAAACTATGGGCATGCTTACTTATTACTTAGGGCATGGAAAGCCCGTATATATTTTATTATATGTAGCATTAATTATGTTTTTTAGTTTTTTTTATACTGCAATAGTATTTAATTCTGAAGAAACTGCTAATAATTTAAGAAAATACGGTGCTTATATTCCGGGTAAAAGACCAGGGAAAAGTACGTCTGATTATTTTGATTATATACTTACAAGGCTTACGGTTATAGGTGGGATATATTTAAGTGTAATATGTGTAATTCCGGAGCTATTAATGAATAAGTATGTAATTTCTCTTTCTTTAGGAGGTACGAGTTTTTTAATTGTAGTGAACGTGGTACTTGATACTATGACTCAGATTCAAACTTACTTATTTAGTAGTAAGTATGAAGGTTTAATGAAGAAAGTAAAATTAAAAAATTAAAAATGAGCTTAAATAGTGATAGTAATTTTTTTAGGTCCTCCAGGAGCCGGAAAGGGAACACAAGGAAAAAAGATAGCTAAAAAAATTGATTTACCACATATAGCAATCGGTGATATATTTAGAACAATTATTAAAACATCAACTAGTGAAGCAGAGTTAATTAATAATTATGTTAAGCAAGGGGAGCTTATCCCTAATGAAATAGTTAATCAAGTAATTAAAAATTTTTTATTATCCTCTGAATATAAAAACGGCTATATATTAGATGGATATCCACGTAATTTAGAGCAAGCAAAATTCTTTGAATCATTTATTAAAGAAAAAATTAAAATAATATATTTTGATGTTCCAGATGAATTATTAATTAAAAGAGTTTTAGGAAGATATAGTTGTAAAAATTGCGGTAAAATATATAATGATTACTTCTTGCAGCCTAAAACTGATAATGTATGCGACGTTTGCGGTTCAAGTACATTTGACTATAGAAAAGACGATAATGAAGAAGTAATAAAAAAAAGAATTGAAGTATATAAAACAGAAACATATCCATTAATAGATTATTATAAAAATAGTGGTAATTTTTATATAGTTAATGGAAGTAAAAATGAACAAGAAATAGAAATTGATATACAGAAAATACTAAAAATAAATTGACTTTATCAAAGATTTTTATATTATTTCCTAGTTACCAGTAAAATTTTGGAGATTATTTGTGGCAAGAATTGCAAGTGTTAATATTCCCGATAATAAACGTTTAGTTGTGAGTTTAACTTATATTTACGGTCTTGGGTCTACTATGGCAGCAGAGATCTGTAATAAAGCAAAAATATCGAAAGATAAAAAAGTTAAAGAACTTACGGATCAAGAGTTAATAAGCTTACGTAATATTATTGAAAGTGAGTATAAAGTTGAGGGTGATTTAAGACGAGAAGTTACGCTTAACATTAAGAAGAAGAAAGATATAAGATGTTATCAAGGGCTTAGACATATACGTAAGTTGCCGGTGAGAGGACAGAACACGCATTCTAATGCTCGAACTAGAAAAGGTAAAGCTATTGCGATAGCCGGAAAGAAAAAAGCTGTAAAATAATAGTTTAAGTATAGAGTATAAATAATGAATCAGACGGTTAAAGTTAAGAAAAAGAAAAAAACTATCACTCTTGGTATTGTGCATATCCGAGCATCATTTAATAATACTATAGTAACATTTACTGATATCCAAGGTAATACTATTTCTTCTGCATCGGCAGGAGGTAATGGGTTTAAAGGGGCAAGAAAAGCAACACCTTATGCAGCTCAAGTAACAATTGATAGAGCATCGGAGAAAGCAAAAGAATATGGTCTAAAAACTATTTCTATTAGGATTGGAGGACCGGGAGCTCAGCGTGAATCAGCAATGAGAGCTTTATTCGGGCAAAATTTTGTGGTTACATCAATTTTAGATGTATCGTCAATTGCTCATAATGGAGTAAGACCGCCAAAAAGAAGAAGAGTATAAGGGAATCATAGGTATTAAATGTTATCGTTAAGTAAAAATTGGAATACTTTAATAAAGCCGAATAAAGTCGCTTATGAAAATTTTCCGGAAACCAATAATAAAGCTAAAATTGTAGTTGAACCTTTAGAAAGAGGTTTTGGTTTAACACTCGGTAATGCTATGAGAAGAGTATTACTTTCTTCTTTACAAGGAGCAGCTATCACTTCTATAAAGATCCCTGCTATAGAACACGAATTTTCTTCTATACCCGGTGTAAAAGAAGATGTATCGGAAGTGATTTTAAACATTAAAGGTATTGAAGTAAAAATGCATGTTGCGGAAAAACGTATCATGAAATTAAAGGCAACAGGACCTTGTGTTATAACGGCCGGTATGATTGAAACAGGTCATGATGTGGAAATACTGAATCCGGATCATGTAATTTGTAATCTAGCTAAGAATAAGCAGCTAGAAATGGAATTAACTTGTAAGGTTGGTAAAGGATATGTACTTAGCACAAATAGCTATGAGGATAATTTACCTATTGGTGAAATAGCTATAGATGCTTTATTTAATCCGGTAAAGAGTGTTACTTATAAGGTAGAAAATACTAGGGTAGGTCAGGTTACCGACTATGATAAATTAATTATGTTTGTAGAAACTAACGGTGATTTATTACCTGAAATGGCTGTAGGTTTAGCTGCACGTATTCTACAAGAGCAATTACAATTATTTATTTCTTTTGAAGAACAGGAAGAAGATAAGCAAGTTAAAACTGATGCTTTACCGTTTTCACCCTATTTACTTAAGAGAGTTGATGAATTAGAATTATCGGTTAGATCGGCAAATTGTTTGAAAAATGATAATATAATATATATAGGGGATCTAGTAAAAAGAACGGAATCCGATATGCTGAGAACTCCAAATTTCGGTAGAAAATCTTTAAATGAGATTAAAGAAATATTGGCAAAATTTAATTTAAGATTCGGTATGGATGTACCGGATTGGCCACCGGAAAATATTCAAGAATTATCTAAACGTTATGAAGATTCTTATAATTAAGGACTAATAAAAATGCGACATAAAATTAAAGGTAGAAAGTTAAATGTAACAAGCAGCCATAGGCAAGCAATGCTTGCTAATATGGCTGTAGCACTTGTAACCCATGAACAAATTAAAACTACTTTACCAAAAGCTAAGGAATTAAGACCTTACATTGAAACTCTAATTACTAAAGCTAAAAAAGCTGATTTAACGGTAAGAAGAAGCGTTTTATCAAAAATAAAAGATAAAAAAGCAGTAGAAAAGCTTATAGATATTTTAGGTACCAGATATAAAGATAGACCTGGCGGTTACACTAGAATAATAAAAGCCGGATTCCGTTATGGTGATTTAGCACCGATAGCATATATTGAATTTGTAGATAGAGATATTAATGCTAAAGGAAATATACAGCAAGATGCTAATGAAGAAATTAAAAATTAAAATATAAGGGACTCGGTAATGGCTAATCATTCTTCAGCAAGAAAAGCTGCCAGACAAACAGTAAAAAGAACTCTAATCAATAAAAAAAGATCTAGTGCAATAAAAACTTTTGTAAAGAAAGTTGTACATGAAATCAGTCTTGGTAATAAAGAAAATGCTAACTTAGCTTTATCTGTTGCTCAGTCTAAGATAATGCAAGGTGTGAAAAAAAATATAATTAAATTAAATACCGCCTCAAGAAAAATCAGCAGGTTATCAAAACAAATAAAAAGTTTGAACGAAAGTAAATAACACTTTATAGGTAATTTAAAAGCAAGAGCTAATAAAATTTTGCTAAATTACTTATATATACTTCTTATTAATTATAAATAATGTTATTTTACTAATTAATAAAAAATATGGGCGATTAGCTCAGCTGGTAGAGTATCTCGTTTACACCGAGAGTGTCGGCGGTTCGAGTCCGTCATCGCCCACCAATCGAAATTTTTTAGTATTTCAACGAAAACATCAAACAATCCATGAGCCTTAAACTCAAGCTTTTCAGTTTTAAATGTTACAATAGTTAAACCTATCAAGAAAAACAGTATCTTTGTGAAATGGCATTTCTAACTAAGTATGTATTAGTTAATAGTTTAATGCCATTGCAAGAAAATTACAAAGTAATTGACGAAATAATCCAGTAAAAAAATACTAAATTTTAGCATTTTTTATTACTTTTTCTAAATTTCTACGTTCTTTACAGTTATAGTTTTTTGTCGCGTAGATCAGGAGGCACGCTTAGTGTCATACAATAGACCTCTTCAAAAACTCTACTTCTAGAGGTAATTTGTACGTCGATCCTTACCACTGATCCTCACATACTAGTATGTACGCCCGCTCCGGTTCAAAGTGAAGTGTCTCTTTGCAAATTCCTCTCTAAATCCTCATTTCCGAAGAAGTCTAATAAAGTTTACGTAATTCCGTTGACAAGAAGAAAACTAGAAGAGATTGTCTCATTTAGAGATTGATATAGCTAGGGTTAAATAAAAATGGTATGCTATTAATTGGTCATCCCCTGGCTTGACCATGGGATCCAAAACTTTTTAAGGTTTTCTGGATACCGGGAACAAGTTCCAGTATGACAGTTTATATCTTTTTTATCTCACTTTAGTCGTAGTTACGTATTTCATTATATATACTTCTTTAACTTGAAAAGTTGGAAAATGAATATTTAGATGAGCGAATAATCAATGTTCTTATGGATAATTAATATCTAATACTACCAATTCTTCAGGTAAAAGAAGTATACCTCTAGTAAATGAAAAATTGTCAAAGAAGTCAGCAAGTGTTATTAAGTAAGAATGGATTTATAGAAAATTAACATCAGTAGAAAAAGAAGAATTAAAGCTTTACCATAGAAG
Organism: Rickettsia endosymbiont of Villa modesta; assembly: GCF_964026485.1. Taxonomy (NCBI): domain Bacteria; kingdom Pseudomonadati; phylum Pseudomonadota; class Alphaproteobacteria; order Rickettsiales; family Rickettsiaceae; genus Rickettsia; species Rickettsia endosymbiont of Villa modesta. The sequence goes on from NZ_OZ032157.1 coordinate 555,074, forward strand.
CGAAAGGGATAAGAGGATTTGTGATAGAATCAAAGCTGTTTTCATGTATGATGATAGCTATAGTATTGATGAGATATCGAAAGTGTTATTACTGAGTGATGGGGAGGGATAAGAAAACATTTAATAGATTATCATAATGCTCAGAAGCTTAAGCCTGGAAATGGCGGTAGTGATAGTAACCTTACTAGACAGGAGGAAGCAGAGTTAATAGTTCATCTAGAAAATAATAATTATGTGTATGCTAGAGATATAGGTTTGTTCATAGAACGTCAATATGGAGTAATCTATACATTAGCTGGGGTAATCAAGCTGTTACACAGACTTGGTTTTAGTTATCAGAAACCTAAGTTAATTCCTGGAAAAATAGATTTAGCTAAGCAAGAGGAATTTAAGCTGCAATATAGTTTGCTAAAAAATAATTTAGCTAAAGATGAGTCTATTTATTTTATGGATAGTGTTCATCCTCAATACCAAACTCGAGCAAGATTTGGTTGGATTAGAAAGAATGTAGTTAAAACATTACCAAGTTTCAGTGGTTGGAAGCGTAAACATATTATTGGTGCTATTAATCTTAAGGATTTAGAGGTAGTAACAACTGACAATCCTAAGGTTAATGGTGATTATATTATTGAATTTTTAAAGAAATTAGAAGCAAATAATCAAGATAAAAGTAAGATTTATTTGATATGCGATAATGCTGGATATCATAGGTCAAAAAAGGTAAAAGAATATCTACAATACAGTAAAATAGGGTTACTATTTTTGCCAGCATATAGTCCTAATTTGAATCCAATTGAACGACTGTGGAAATTTATGCATTCTGTTGTAAGTAACAATAAATTTTATGCGAATTTTGAGACATTTACTGATTCTATACGAATATTTTTTGAAAATATTGAAAACGCCAGTTTAGGATAAGAAGAGTTTAAGATTATCGAAAAAAGAGTTTAAAATATTAGTTTTAGTAATATTAAAAGCATTAACACAAGCTAGAATATGAACTAAAAAATTAGTAGGTGATCGATGCCTTGAGTGTTCAAGATTCATATTATTTTTTAGGACATTAAATACTGACTCAACCAACGACCTTTTTCTAAGCTGTATTTTATCTTCCATTTCCAATAAATGATTCTTCATATCTTTTCTAATTCCTGTAAATAAGCGTAATCCACGACCTAATAATTTAGTAAATATTTCCTTAGAAATATATCCCTTATCACCAAAGAGTTTACCTTGTAATCCATCAGTTATATCGTCTGCTACCGATAAATCACTATTATTTGCTTTGGTAATTTTGATCGCCATAATCGCTCCCTTATTGTTAATTACTATATGCAACTTAAACCCCATAAACCATCCATAACTACTCATCCCTATTTTAGCTATATACTTCTTTAACTTGAAAAGTTGGAAAATGAATATTTAGATGAGCGAATAATCAATGTTCTTATGGATAATTAATATCTAATACTACCAATTCTTCAGGTAAAAGAAGTATACCACTAAATACTTTATTGCTATTTGTACGTTTTGTATGACATATCGATAATTTAGTTGAATCTATGCAATAAATTCCTGTTTCCTCTCCTCTAAATAGTTGCAACATTATAACCAAGCGGTAGAATTAATCTTGACCATAATTGTATTATTCGACTATAACTTGGTAATTTAAAATAACCTCTATATTTATATGATAAGTGATATAAATAATAATTCTTAAAATCTTTGCACGGCGATATATAAAAATATAATACGATAGTTAAAAGCTCTGAAAGGCTTAAATTCCCTTCTCTCCGGCGTTTTCTATCTGTTGGTATTAATTTTTGCTTCTCCCATTCTTCATATATTTCACAAAAATTGTCTAGTATCTAAAATAAAGTTGTGATATATTTTTTCATTGTTGGGTTCTTGTTTTTTTGTTGAAAAACTTCAGTAACCCAACACTCTTAACTTGTAAATACTTTATTCTTATTCCATGCTTCTCTTCTTCCTTATCCTAAATTCGCGTTATATGAGCGAGGTATTTACCTTTGTAGATGCCTCTCATTTGATCTCAAAAGCTAGTCTTTGGACGGAACGTGATGAGTTGAGGAAGCAAAAATATGACAAGCTAAATAATGAGACTTTGCCCAAAGTTGCGAATGATAAACAAGCTAAAATTGGTTGTAAAGGAGGTAATAAGTTTTGGTATGGTTATAAAAAACATGTTAGCGTTGATATCCAATCAGGGATTATTAATAAGGTTGCAGTTACCTCTGCAAATGTTACTGATAGCAAAGGTTTTAAACACGTTATGCCACGCTCCGGTGCTGCATATGTAGATAAAGCATATTGTACAAAGTCTACCAAAGATACAGCAACTAGGCAAGAAGTGCATCTTTGTGCTGTAAAGAAAAATAACATAAAAGATAAAAATTTTGACCTTGATAGATATTATACAAAAATTAGAGCACCTTTTGAAAGAGTATTCTCACAAGATAATAAACGTGTCAGATATATTGGTATTGCCAAAAATCAATTCTCGGAATTTATGAATGCTATATGTTTTAATTTGAAACGCTTAACCGTTTTAACGGCTAGCTAATATTATAATGGATAACGCATAGATAATAACAAAATCTCCACTGATTTTTACTAATTTTGTATATATACTTCTTTTACCTGAAGAATTGGTAGTATTAGATATTAATTATCCATAAGAACATTGATTATTCGCTCATCTAAATATTCATTTTCCAACTTTTCAAGTTAAAGAATATACTGAAAATTATCTTAATTTTAAACACTATTTCTTCCAAAAAAATATCCTTCCTATAATTCTCTACTTAATTTCTTATCTCTCAACACTTCCATAAAATAAAATTAATTATAATTTGTTTACTTTGTATTAATATGACTGTATAAGCAGATTGTTTTGCTTATGCTGCTATTGCAGCCTTGGGGCTTCCAAATAAGTCTCTACTTCCTCATCCTGAAAGCGATAAAGAATTTATACCTACTTTATCAAATAAGCAAGCTGAGTGGCTTGAAACAGACGGAATAAAAAAATTAACGGATGGAATTTTGTTAAAGCAGGAAATCGTGATGATAGTTTTATTCAAGCACAAAAATTTGCTAATCAAGGATATTTTGTTGTATCCGTATATAAAAATGCTAACCCAAAAAGAGCAGGACATATTGCCGTTGTAGTACCGAGTAGTAAGGATATAGAGAAAATAAAAAATGAAGGACCGGACACGGCTCAAGCCGGTAATATTAATTTTTCCTGTAGCTCTTTGAAAAAGGGTTTTAGGAATAAAAAAGATGCCTTTAAAAACAACGAAATAAAATTTGATTATTATAAAATATAACAGATATCAGTAAGGTAACTGGACCGTTTTTATTCTATGTCATTCCCGTTTTTGGGCGTTGTTACATTGATACCGAATCGTCATTGCGAGCGACTGAAGGCGTTGTTGCATGGCTCATTTATGTCATTCTTAGCAACGGCGGGAATCCAGTTCTTTGTCATACCGCGACTTGATCGCGGTATCTAATTTATTATTTTTAGATCCCGTGGTCAAGCCACGGGATGACATCCCAAAGCCTTGGATTCCCGCCTACGCGGGAATGACATAGAGCCGGTTTTTTGAGCCATGCAACAACGTCGGTCAAGCTACGGGATGACATCTCTCTTAAGTTGACACTCATGTGTCTTCGCAGGGATAACATCTAGGGCTTTTCAAAAACTGTCCGGTAAATATGACAGCATAGGCAAACCTTACAAAGTTTGAGTAAATATCTTATCGGTTGAAGAAAATTATCTTTCATGCTGTTTTGAACTATCTTTATAGGTATACCTCTAGTGAATGAAAAATTGTCAAAGAAGTCAGCAAGTGTTATTAAGTAAGAATGGATTTATAGAAAATTAACATCAGTAGAAAAAGAAGAATTAAAGCTTTACCATAGAAGCGAAAGGGATAAGAGGATTTGTGATAGAATCAAAGCTGTTTTCATGTATGATGATAGCTATAGTATTGATGAGATATCGAAAGTGTTATTACTGAGTGATGGGGAGGGATAAGAAAACATTTAATAGATTATCATAATGCTCAGAAGCTTAAGCCTGGAAATGGCGGTAGTGATAGTAACCTTACTAGACAGGAGGAAGCAGAGTTAATAGTTCATCTAGAAAATAATAATTATGTGTATGCTAGAGATATAGGTTTGTTCATAGAACGTCAATATGGAGTAATCTATACATTAGCTGGGGTAATCAAGCTATTACACAGACTTGGTTTTAGTTATCAGAAACCTAAGTTAATTCCTGGAAAAATAGATTTAGCTAAGCAAGAGGAATTTAAGCTGCAATATAGTTTGCTAAAAAATAATTTAGCTAAAGATGAGTCTATTTATTTTATGGATAGTGTTCATCCTCAATACCAAACTCGAGCAAGATTTGGTTGGATTAGAAAGAATGTAGTTAAAACATTACCAAGTTTCAGTGGTTGGAAGCGTAAACATATTATTGGTGCTATTAATCTTAAGGATTTAGAGGTAGTAACAACTGACAATCCTAAGGTTAATGGTGATTATATTATTGAATTTTTAAAGGAATTAGAAGCAAATAATCAAGATAAAAGTAAGATTTATTTGATATGCGATAATGCTGGATATCATAGGTCAAAAAAGGTAAAAGAATATCTACAATACAGTAAAATAGAGTTACTATTTTTGCCAGCATATAGTCCTAATTTGAATCCAATTGAACGACTGTGGAAATTTATGCATTCTGTTGTAAGTAACAATAAATTTTATGCGAATTTTGAGACATTTACTGATTCTATACACGCGAATTTAGGATAAGGAAGAAGAGAAGCATGGAATAAGAATAAAGTATTTACAAGTTAAGAGTGTTGGGTTACTGAAGTTTTTCAACAAAAAAACAAGAACCCAACAATGAAAAAATGTATCACAACTTTATTTTAGATACTAGACAATTTTTGTGAAATATATGAAGAATGGGAGAAGCAAAAATTAATACCAACAGATAGAAAACGCCGGAGAGAAGGGAATTTAAGCCTTTCAGAGCTTTTAACTATCGTATTATATTTTTATATATCGCCGTGCAAAGATTTTAAGAATTATTATTTATATCACTTATCATATAAATATAGAGGTTATTTTAAATTACCAAGTTATAGTCGAATAATACAATTATGGTCAAGATTAATTCTACCGCTTGGTTATAATGTTGCAACTATTTAGAGGAGAGGAAACAGGAATTTATTGCATAGATTCAACTAAATTATCGATATGTTATACAAAACGTACAAATAGCAATAAAGTATTTAGTGGTATACTTCTTTTACCTGAAGAATTGGTAGTATTAGATATTAATTATCCATAAGAACATTGATTATTCGCTCATCTAAATATTCATTTTCCAACTTTTCAAGTTAAAGAAGTATATAATCACCATTAACCTTAGGATTGTCAGTTGTTACTACCTCTAAATCCTTAAGATTAATAGCACCAATAATATGTTTACGCTTCCAACCACTGAAACTTGGTAATGTTTTAACTACATTCTTTCTAATCCAACCAAATCTTGCTCGAGTTTGGTATTGAGGATGAACACTATCCATAAAATAAATAGACTCATCTTTAGCTAAATTATTTTTTAGCAAACTATATTGCAGCTTAAATTCCTCTTGCTTAGCTAAATCTATTTTTCCAGGCATTAACTTAGGTTTCTGATAACTAAAACCAAGTCTGTGTAACAGCTTGATTACCCCAGCTAATGTATAGATTACTCCATATTGACGTTCTATGAACAAACCTATATCTCTAGCATACACATAATTATTATTTTCTAGATGAACTATTAACTCTGCTTCCTCCTGTCTAGTAAGTTTACTATCACTACCGCCATTTCCAGGCTTAAGCTTCTGAGCATTATGATAATCTATTAAATGTTTTCTTATCCCTCCCCATCACTCAGTAATAACACTTTCGATATCTCATCAATACTATAGCTATCATCATACATGAAAACAGCTTTGATTCTATCACAAATCCTCTTATCCCTTTCGCTGCTATGGTAAAGCTTTAATTCTTCTTTTTCTACTGATGTTAATTTTCTATAAATCCATTCTTACTTAATAACACTTGCTGACTTCTTTGACAATTTTTCATTTACTAGAGGTATATATATTTAAAATTAGCTTTTTTACATAATTTAGAAATCTCAGTGATTTGAGTTAATTGATACGATACATCACTATGTAAGTTATCTTTTTCCCATCCTTTAACATTATAGTTAGCACCGTGTTTAAGTAAATATTTTACTACTGTGACTTGTCCATGCTCTGATGCAAGCATTAAAGGTGATGCATCTTTATTGCCGTTATAATCTTTGCCCCTGCATCTAATAATGTTTTTACCGCATTTAAATTACCGGATATTATTGCTATTTCTAATGCTGCATCTGAATTAGCATTTTTAGATAAAAGATACTTTGCAATTTCTTTTCTATTTTTTAAATTTGCGGTACTTAACGGTGTGTTAAAACGATATTCAGTATTAACATCAAAACCGTATATATCGACGAATTTTTTAATTACTTCAAGATTATTTTCATTTATTGCTTTAAAAAAGACTTGCTTATGAAGATCGTTTACATTTTGACCAGCTTGTGTTGCTTCTTGTGGGGTTGTATTTAAATAAGTTGCTCCTTTTATTAAAAGATAACATGTAATATCTGTTTTATAAGGTTCTGCTAAGCCAGCAGCAAGTCTTAATGGGTTAAAACCAAAATTACTAAAATTGACATCCGCTTCTTGTTTTTCTACAAAATACTTTACTAGTGTTAAACTTTGGTTTTGTATTGCTTGTATTAGGCTTGAATTAGGTTCAAACGTAAGATTATTAAGTAAATATTCAGCTTGTTCTTTATTGTTTTTAAGTGCAAATTCTAATGCTTTGTATTTATTTGCACCTTGCGATATAAGGCCTTCTATGAGATTTATTTTATTTAAATTCGGGTCATCTAAACTAGCTACAATATTTAATGCTGTTCCTTCTAGAGGATGAAATGCATTAAAATATTGTTTTAAATATTCTAGAGTTATTACAATTTCTGTGTTTGTAGTTGCCGTGGTATTAGTTCCTAAACGGTTTTTAATCTTAGAACCTTTCCTCGGAGCTATGGAGGAGTTGTACATGATAATTTACGATCTCTTAACTTTAAGTTGTATTTGATGGTTCTCTAATTCTACTTTACTTACATAATCAGGCGTGAAATTTTTAGAAAACTCGCCTAAAGTTTGTTCTTTAATAAAGTCTCCATAATTATCAATTGTCTTAGATAAATCAAACTCGCTTATTATCTCAATTAAAATCCTGTCGGTTATAGAGAAATCAGCATCTTTTCGAGCCTGTTGTATGAAGCGTACAATGTCTCTTGCGTATCCTTCCTCTATTAACTCAGCTGTTAGTTCTAAATCAAGTATTAACAAGCTACTATTATTCTCAAAACTTGCTGCTCCTTTGATATGCACGTGCGGCTCTAAAACTAGCTTATATTCGTCACTATTTAAGATTTCACCGCATATAGCTAAACCGCCTGCGATAGCTTCCCACTCGCCTTTTTTAGAAGCGGCTATAATCTCTTTCATTTTAGCGGGAAGACGTTTACCAAGCATTGGGAAATTAATCGATAGTTTTTTGCTTGCGTAATTCTCTAGATCGTCGCGATAAATTACTGATTTAACATTAATTTCGTCTTTTATTAAATCTTCAAAGCTTTTTAGTTTATCATTATGTTTACTAATGATAGTTATAGTTGCAAGCGGTTGTCTTACTCGTATATTTTCAGTACTTCTAATAAACAGGCTATTACTACAAATATCAAGCACGTTATCCATAGTTGCAACTAGCTCGTGATTTATCTCAAAGTTTGAGAGATTAGGGTAGTTGCATAGGTGGACGGAAATAGACCCGTCATTGCGAGGCACTGATGGGGTGTCATCCCGTGGCTTGACCACGGGATCTTGTGCCACAGGCTTATCTCCTGAGATCCCGCGATCAAGTCGCGGGATGACATTTCTGTCCATTAGTCCCTTATATATCGCCTCCGAAATCATAGGCACTAATGCCGACATCGCAATAGCCATGGTCTCTAAACATGAATATAGAGTATTATGGGCATTTTGTTTATCTGCATCTTTTTCGCTTTTCCAAAATCTAGCTCGGCTTCGTCTTATATACCAGTTATTTAACACTTCAAAAAATTCTGAAACTGTATGATAAGCTGTTTGCGTATCGAAATTATCTAAACTCTCTTCAATTTTTTGTACGGCTATTTTAAGCTTAGATAATATATAAACATCAAGCACGTTTTTAGAGCTAAAATTAAGCTCACCTTTAAGCGAATCGGCATTAGCATACATCGTAAAGAAATGGTAAGCATTCCAGATAGGTTTGATGAATAGACGAAGCGTATCAAACACCATCTTACCGTCTTTATCGATTAATAGCTCCTGACCTTTAACAACGTTTGAAGATAGCATCGTAACTCTTAAAGCATCAGAGCCGTATTTATCAAATAATTCCAGCGGATCAGCGTAGTTATTAAGACGCTTTGAGAGCTTTTGACCGGTAGCGTCTAAAATCACGCCGTGGCATATACAATTTAAAAACGGCGGACGATCAAATAAAGCGGTAGATAGCACCATTAAAGTATAAAACCAACCACGTGTTTGAGCTGAATACTCAACTATAAAATCAGCCGGAAAATGATCCTCAAACCATTCTTTATTTTCAAAAGGGTAGTGGGCTTGCCCGTATGGCATTGAACCGCTTTCAAACCAGCAATCAAACACGTCTTCGATTCTACGCATCGTTGATTTACCGGTTGGATCATCAGGATTGACCCTAGTAAGTTCATCGATAAACGGACGATGTAAATCAGTAACTTTAACGCCGAAATCTTTCTCTAATTCCTCTATAGAACCGTAAACATCTATACGTGGATATTTTGGATCGTCTGATTTCCATACAGGCAGCGGCGTTCCCCAAAATCTATTACGGCTTATTGACCAATCACGGGCATTTTCAAGCCACTTACCGAATAAATTATCTTTAACATGATGTGGAATCCAATTTATTTGCTGATTAAGCTCTACCATTCTATCTTTAAATTGCGTTACCTTTACATACCATGAAGGAACAGCCTTATATATAAGAGGCGTATCTGTTCGCCAGCAATGAGGGTAATTGTGAATATACTGCTCGGTTTTAAGCCAGTTTCCTTGTTCTTTCAGTTTGATTATTATTTTGTCGTTTGCATCAAATACTTGTAAGCCCTCTAAATCAGGAATTTCTTTAGTGAATTTACCGCTATTATCAACAGGACAAACAAGTGAGATTCCTTTTGATTCGCAAAGTATTTGGTCATCTTCACCAAAGCCCGGAGCCATATGTACAACACCCGTGCCATCACCCTCAACCACGAAATCGCCTGCAAATATCTTAAAGCTGTTTGGATGATTCTTGAAATAGTCGAATAAAGGCTTATAGCTCAATCCTTGAAGCTCTGAGCCCTTAATTATCTCAAAATTTTCTTCACCGCTAAGCCCTAATTCTTTAGCATATTTAGAAACTGACGCGGCAGCTATTATATAACAAATATTTTCTTTAGGGACTAATGCATAATCGATATCACTACCGACTGCTAAAGCTAAATTTGACGGTAATGTCCAAGGTGTTGTCGTCCAAGCAAGTATACGGTATTCTTTATAATCACCGCCCTCTTCAATGTCATCCCCGCGTAGGCGGGGATCCATTTTTTCCTGGATTCCCGCTTTCGCGGGAATGACATCGGTTATGTTTTTAGGATGACATAGTACAAAACTCACCGTTACAGCTTTATCTGCTCGCTCACGATAAGAATTATCAAGTCTTGTTTCAAAATTAGAAAGCGGTGTTTCGCATGCCCAAGAATAAGGCATTACCCGCATAGATTCATACAATAACCCCTTATTATGTAACTCCTTAAATGCCCAAAGTACGGATTCCATAAAATTCTTATCCATCGTTTTATAAGAATTTTTAAAATCTACCCATCTTGCTTGACGAGTTACATATTCTTCCCAGTCGCTGGCATATTTCATTACCGAAGCTCTGCAATGGCTATTGAACTTCTCTATACCGAAATTAGTTATTGCAAGACGCCCTGAAATACCCAGCTCTTTCTCTGATTGCATTTCAGCAGGAAGACCGTGACAGTCCCAGCCAAAGCGACGCTCAACTTTTTTGCCTTTAACCGTTTGGTATCTAGCATATACGTCTTTAATAAAACCAGTAAGCAAGTGACCGTAATGCGGCAAACCGTTGGCAAAAGGTGGTCCGTCATAAAAAATAAATTCTGACTCTCCATTCCTATCATCAATAGATTTTTGGAATATATTATTGTCTTGCCAAAATTTTAGTATTTCTTGCTCTATAGCCGCAAAATCAGCATTTGAACTAACTTCAGGATAATATTTAGTATTTGTCATTATTTTAGAAATTATTATAATAGTTTGGTTTATAATAATAGATAATGACAAATAGATAAATACATAATTTGTACTAAACTATTTAATTTTTAAGGGACAAATGAAAACCAAGAAACCTTCTAATGCCAAAACTGTGTTATATCCTATTCTGGATGTAGGAGGAATATTTTCAAAATATAAGAAAAATAATGAGTTTTCTTTTGAAGAAATAAGAGATAAAGCTTGGATAGAAAATCTTAAAGATAATTATTGGGGGAAAGCAGCGGCAAATATTGAACAACAATCACCGTGGTTATCAGCAAAAGAATCAGAAGAGTTTTTTAAATGAAGTATTTAAGCTCTATAAAAATAAAATTAGCGAATCAAAAAAATATTGCAACTTAATTGTAAGCTAGCCCACGCTTTATCTGCTGTATATACTGGATAATGTTTTGATAGTGCAAGAGCAAGACAAGCTCTATCACCAAGTGATAATCCTAGTTGTTTAGTTTTGGTTATTAGCTCTCCGCTTAAAAAAGCCTGCTCCTCATCAAAAGGTAAAATTGTTGGAATGAGATTTTGTATTAGCTTATGTGTTCGCTCTCTTGTTAAACCTTTTCGGTCTATCAAGAATTTTACTACTTCTGCAATATTTACAGTACTCATTACAGCGTAAGGTAGTACTTCTATAATTTTTTCCTGTCCTTTTTCTTCAGCAAGTAAAGCTATCAAGGAAGAGCTATCTAGAATCACAGATTTATCATTATGAGAAGACATTATTAGACCATAAATTAAAACTTCGAATTTTCTTTATTTGCTTCTTGATATTTCTGCTTTAAAAATTCATCAACAAATGATTCTGATTTAGAACCATGTTGTTTAAACAATGCTTGAGCTTCCTTTACAGCCTCATGAAGAGTTACTAAATGTAGTTCATTATTAACTTTATTTATAATGAAAGAATCGCCTGCTTTAAGTTTCATAGCGTTTCTAATTTGATGAGGAATTAATAATCTACCGTTTTTATCAATGCTACTATGTAAAGCTTTCATAATTATATCACTTAATAAATTCTAAAATAGAATATTATATATAATATACATATAGTGTCAATTATTAATCATGGGTTTATTTTAAAGCTACCAAATAATTAATATTACACAAAAATATATTTTGCCCCATTAAATATATACCTACGTAAACATTCTAACTATGGGTATATTTGAAGGGTCGAGTAGTTTTTTCATCTGCGAGAAAGTTTTTACTATATTTTCTACGGAAGTCTCTATAAATTTATCGGTTTCAATATAATTCTCCGATTCGTCTTGTATGTAAAAAAGAATAGAGGAGACATAAACCGATAGCAATAAACCTCTTTTAGTATAATAGTTAAAATCAAGAGATTTATCGCCGGTATAATGCCAAATAGCATCACAACTACGGAATGCAACTTCAGTTTCTTGCATTGGGTTTAACGCAAAATAAGCGGCATTCTTACTATGAATAATAGGGAGTACGGTTTTGATCCTAATCTTTACCGCTAAAGATATTTGATCTCTTATTTTTGCCGGCTCTTCTATTGTCTTTAAGCTTTCTAGCATAATATTATCTAAGTAGCTTTCAAAGAATTCTATTATTTCAGATAAACCTTCCGGAAAAACTATTAAAGCATAACCTTTTGCAAAGCCGCATTTTTCTTCTGCTTCCTCAAGTAGTTTATTATTCCATTCATTAAACGGTAATAATTCTAATAAAGATTGCACGAAACTTATTTTTTTGATATGGTGTTCTTCTTTAATGCTCATATTTTTTAACCTTGACATATAACTTAATTATAGGGTATAGTTCAGTAAACCACAATATCTTTTAAGGAGAGTAATTTTAGTGATACTAGTAAATGTTCACGCCGGTAATTGTGACAATACGCTTAAGAATTTTAAGAAAAAGCTACAAAGAGAGCTTTATTTTCGTAAGATGAAAGAACAGCGTTATTATGAAACACCTTCAGCGAAGCGTGTTCGTAAAGCACAAGAAGCAGCGAGAAGACAGAGAAAATTTGCTCGTAAAAAAATGTTTGATGAATAAGATTTCAAACAATTTTAATACTAAATAAAAAGCTAGAAATATTAATATTTCTAGCTTTTTTGTTATGTAGATTTTTTCGTCAAATTACTTTGTAATTTTCCTTGCAACAAAGCCACGGGTGTTGCTCGCATGGCTCGATGTCATTCCCGCGGAAGTGGGAATCCATTACTTTAAAGCTTTTTAAAAGCTTAGGTTATCTCGCTTTTTTTGGGTTCTTGCTTCCGCAAGAATGACATTAAAGTATAAATATTCCCAATTAGCTTTTTTTATGTTATAAAGAATTGTTATAGCCATATCTATGCTTAGTTATATTAAACAAAATTTACGTTCTTATTTTTCTAGTAGAGTACTAATTTTTACTTTAGCAATAGCAGCTATTATTTTTGCCTGTGCTACTTTTTATGTGATATCTTTAGAATCAAAGAATTTTAGTACGATTATTGGATTTTTATTAGTTGATTTAGCAATTTTTTTAATTTTAGGCGTTTTACTAACTCAAAAATTTTTTACTCAAAATAGTAATAACGATAGTTCTAAATTACAAAATCGTATTGTAATTGCCTTTAGTTTAGTTGCAGCTATTCCAACTATAATTGTCTCAGTATTTTCTGTTTATTTTTTTAATCTTAGTGTTCAAGCTTGGTTTGATAAGAAGATTTCTACAGTTCTTGATCAATCCGTAATAGTTGCGGAATCTTATATTGCCGAGCATAAATTACAGCTAAAAGAAACGGCTCTAGCCGTTGCTGAAGATTTAAGCGATATGTATTATGATTTAATTCATAATCCCGCTTTATTTACTAAAACACTTAATACCGAAGCAGAGATGCGTTCGCTTGATGAAGCTATAGTTTTAAATAAATCTACTAATACTATAGTAGCTAATAGTTATTTGAGTTTTTCATTATCATTTGCAACTATTCCCGCACATTTAATTAAAAAAGCGGATTTAGGGGAACCGGTGGAAGTAAAATCCGATCCAACCAAAATAAGGATGCTGATTAAATTAAAAGAATATAATGATGTGTATTTATTAGTCGGTAGATTAGTAGATAATAAAATTATCGACCATGTAGATGCAACTAACGGAGCAGCTGCCGAGTATAATAGCCTTAAAAACGAAATAGATAATATACAGATTAAGTTCTCTATAATGTTTATCTTTATTGCCTTATTACTTCTTTTTGTAGCTATAAGTTTTGGGGTTATATTTACCGCTAAAATAGTAAAGCCTATTAAAAAATTAGTTACTGCAACTGACAAAGTTAAAGATGGTGATTTAACGGTACAAGTGCCTGAAAATGAAGTAGATAAAGACGAAATAGGTACGCTTTATGAGGCATTTAATAGAATGATTAAGCAGCTTGCCCGCCAGCAACGTGATTTAGTTATAGCACAGAGGGCTATGGCTTGGTCGGATGTTGCAAAAAAAGTAGCCCATGAAATCAAGAACCCGTTAACTCCTATTTTACTTGCTTCTGAAAGATTGCTTAAGAAATTTAGTCCTGAAATTAAGGAAAAGGCAGAATTTGAAAATTATTTAAAAATGATTATTCGTCATACTAACGATATTAAAAATATAGTGTCCGAATTTGTTCTTTTTGCACGTCTTCCTGCTCCTAAATTTACGAAAAGTGAATTAGTTTATTTAGTTAAGCATATTGTTGAAGCACGTAAATTACTTAATGATAATATTTTGTATAAATTTGAGTCTAACGTAGATCAATTTGATTTTATGTGTGATGCTACCCAAATAAATCAAGTTATGATCAATTTATTGAAAAACGCAGAAGAGTCAATAGAAGGGCGAGAATCCGGAAAAATAGAAGTTACTATAGATGCTAAAGACGATTTTATTAGCGTCATTGTAATTGATAACGGTAAGGGATTTCCGCCTGAGCTAATAGGCAAAGCTACCGAAAGCTATGTTACGACCAGTAGTAAAGGTATGGGGGTAGGGCTTGCTATAGTCAAGAGAATAGTCGAAGAACATTGCGGTGTTTTAGATATCGCAAACAGAGAAGAAGAGGGAGCAATAATCGATATAAAATTCGATTTAAAAGAGTTGGATTTGAAAGCCGGGCGTTCCGGAGGTTAGAATTATAGTATAGGACAATTCTTGAAAAACCCTGTATGCCATCACTAGCCCAGCATTATTGCATGAATCAATTCTACCGCTGTCATCCTGTTACTTGATCACTTAATAATAGGCAAAAAGTTATGAATATAGAAATTACAGAGCTTCTAGCAAAAGAACTTATTGCAGAACAATTCCCTAATTGGGCTAATTTATCAATTAAAGCGGTTGAATTTAGTGGTCACGATAATAGGACCTTTCATTTAGGCGATGAAATGTTGATTAGATTACCAAGTGCAGAAAAATATGTAGATGCGGTTTCAAAAGAACAAAAATGGTTACCAGTATTAGCACCTAATTTGTCATTTCATATCCCTAAGCCTTTAGCTTTAGGTAAACCTTCAAAAAATTATCCTTGGAATTGGTCAATATATAAATGGATTAAAGGAGAAAGTGCAAATAGCTTTGATGCTAGTAGCTTAAATTTATCTCTAATTGCTTCTGATTTAGCAAAATTTCTAAATGAATTACATAAGATTGATATAACTGATGGACCTATTCCAGGTACTCATAATTTTTGGCGTGGGGGTAATCTTGCAGTTTATAACCTTGAGACAAAATCAGCAATTAAAAACTTAAAAAATTTGGTTGATGTAGATAAAGCTCTATCTGTTTGGGAAAAAGCATTAAATTCTCAGTGGAATAAAAAACCTGTATGGATTCATGGTGATTTTGCAAGCGGTAATATTATTATAAAAAATGGCAAACTTGATGCAGTAATTGATTTTGGAGGTATGAGTGTTGGCGATCCTGCTTGTGATTTAGTAAAAATTTGGACTTTTCTTCAAAATGAAGCAAGAAAAGTTTTTAAAGAAAAGCTAGCCTTAGATGATGATACTTGGGATAGAGCAAGAGGCTGGGCTTTGTGGAAAGCTTTAATTGCTCCATTAGATGCTCTTTATGCTGTTAAGAATTTACAAATTATTCATGATATTTTATATGAGCATGAAAAGTTATGATTGAGATAGGTATTTATTAAATACTATATCAATGAGTAATAGATATCTGCACAGTATGTAATAAAGAATATTAGCATTAGTGGTGATTAGATTTTAACTAAAGTTTTGTAATGATTATAAGCTGCAAAAGAAGGATCTAAATTAGATATATAGAACAAAAATAAAAAAAATAAAATAATTTCAAAATTGTAGTTGACAGGGCTGATTATATTGCATATAACTACACCTATCCAAAGCGATAAATGAAAAAAAGTCGCAGCTGTTTTTAAAAGTAAATAATTAGATATAGATAGTGACAGTAAACATGTACATATCACAAAGGTGATAATTAAACCTGTCAATTTTTTAAAGTAAAACTGACAGAATCAAACTTGAGAGTTTGATCCTGGCTCAGAACGAACGCTATCGGTATGCTTAACACATGCAAGTCGGACGGACTAATTGGGGCTTGCTCCTATTAGTTAGTGGCAGACGGGTGAGTAACACGTGGGAATCTGCCCATCAGTACGGAATAACTTTTAGAAATAAAAGCTAATACCGTATATTCTCTACGGAGGAAAGATTTATCGCTGATGGATGAGCCCGCGTCAGATTAGGTAGTTGGTGAGGTAACGGCTCACCAAGCCGACGATCTGTAGCTGGTCTGAGAGGATGATCAGCCACACTGGGACTGAGACACGGCCCAGACTCCTACGGGAGGCAGCAGTGGGGAATATTGGACAATGGGCGAAAGCCTGATCCAGCAATACCGAGTGAGTGATGAAGGTCTTAGGGTTGTAAAGCTCTTTTAGCAAGGAAGATAATGACGTTACTTGCAGAAAAAGCCCCGGCTAACTCCGTGCCAGCAGCCGCGGTAAGACGGAGGGGGCTAGCGTTGTTCGGAATTACTGGGCGTAAAGAGTGCGTAGGCGGTTTAGTAAGTTGGAAGTGAAAGCCCGGGGCTTAACCTCGGAATTGCTTTCAAAACTACTAATCTAGAGTGTAGTAGGGGATGATGGAATTCCTAGTGTAGAGGTGAAATTCTTAGATATTAGGAGGAACACCGGTGGCGAAGGCGGTCATCTGGGCTACAACTGACGCTGATGCACGAAAGCGTGGGGAGCAAACAGGATTAGATACCCTGGTAGTCCACGCCGTAAACGATGAGTGCTAGATATCGGAGGATTCTCTTTCGGTTTCGCAGCTAACGCATTAAGCACTCCGCCTGGGGAGTACGGTCGCAAGATTAAAACTCAAAGGAATTGACGGGGGCTCGCACAAGCGGTGGAGCATGCGGTTTAATTCGATGTTACGCGAAAAACCTTACCAACCCTTGACATGGTGGTTGCGGATCGCAGAGATGCTTTCCTTCAGCTCGGCTGGACCACACACAGGTGTTGCATGGCTGTCGTCAGCTCGTGTCGTGAGATGTTGGGTTAAGTCCCGCAACGAGCGCAACCCTCATTCTTATTTGCCAGCGGGTAATGCCGGGAACTATAAGAAAACTGCCGGTGATAAGCCGGAGGAAGGTGGGGACGACGTCAAGTCATCATGGCCCTTACGGGTTGGGCTACACGCGTGCTACAATGGTGTTTACAGAGGGAAGCAAGACGGCGACGTGGAGCAAATCCCTAAAAGACATCTCAGTTCGGATTGTTCTCTGCAACTCGAGAGCATGAAGTTGGAATCGCTAGTAATCGCGGATCAGCATGCCGCGGTGAATACGTTCTCGGGCCTTGTACACACTGCCCGTCACGCCATGGGAGTTGGTTTTACCTGAAGGTGGTAAGCTAACGCAAGAGGCAGCCAACCACGGTAAAATTAGCGACTGGGGTGAAGTCGTAACAAGGTAGCCGTAGGGGAACCTGCGGCTGGATTACCTCCTTAAAGACTAAATTAGTATATTGCTTATATTTATATAAGTAATTACTCAGTCCAAATATTTACTGTCACTATCTTTAACTAATTGTTTGCTTTTAAGACTATAATTTTCTTTTCTCAATTTCCTATATCTCTTCTCAAAAACAATACTATCTTTTCTAAAGAAAAAATTAAAGTAATGGGTAACAAAACTTATTTGCTTATGTACTCATTAGACTTATTGCATATATACCTCTAGTAAATGAAAAATTGTCAAAGAAGTCAGCAAGTGTTATTAAGTAAGAATGGATTTATAGAAAATTAACATCAGTAGAAAAAGAAGAATTAAAGCTTTACCATAGAAGCGAAAGGGATAAGAGGATTTGTGATAGAATCAAAGCTGTTCTCACGTATGATGATAGCTATAGTATTGATGAGATATCGAAAGTGTTATTACTGAGTGATGAAGGGATAAGAAAACATTTAATAGATTATCATAATGCTCAGAAGCTTAGGCCTGGAAATGGCGGTAGTGATAGTAACCTTACTAGACAGGAGGAAGCAGAGTTAATAGTTCATCTAGAAAATAATAATTATGTGTATGCTAGAGATATAGGTTTGTTCATAGAACGTCAATATGGAGTAATCTATACATTAGCTGGGGTAATCAAGCTATTACACAGACTTGGTTTTAGTTATCAGAAACCTAAGTTAATTCCTGGAAAAATAGATTTAGCTAAGCAAGAGGAATTTAAGCTGCAATATAGTTTGCTAAAAAATAATTTAGCTAAAGATGAGTCTATTTATTTTATGGATAGTGTTCATCCTCAATACCAAACTCGAGCAAGATTTGGTTGGATTAGAAAGAATGTAGTTAAAACATTACCAAGTTTCAGTGGTTGGAAGCGTAAACATATTATTGGTGCTATTAATCTTAAGGATTTAGAGGTAGTAACAACTGACAATCCTAAGGTT
The DNA here is from genome assembly GCF_964026485.1 of Rickettsia endosymbiont of Villa modesta. Classification (NCBI taxonomy): domain Bacteria; kingdom Pseudomonadati; phylum Pseudomonadota; class Alphaproteobacteria; order Rickettsiales; family Rickettsiaceae; genus Rickettsia; species Rickettsia endosymbiont of Villa modesta. Next base: position 573,589 of record NZ_OZ032157.1, read on the forward strand.
AATGGTGATTATATTATTGAATTTTTAAAGGAATTAGAAGCAAATAATCAAGATAAAAGTAAGATTTATTTGATATGCGATAATGCTGGATATCATAGGTCAAAAAAGGTAAAAGAATATCTACAATACAGTAAAATAGAGTTACTATTTTTGCCAGCATATAGTCCTAATTTGAATCCAATTGAACGACTGTGGAAATTTATGCATTCTGTTGTAAGTAACAATAAATTTTATGCGAATTTTGAGACATTTACTGATTCTATACGAATATTTTTTGAAAATATTGAAAAATATAAAAATAAAATTTCGGTTCTGTCAGATTCTTTGTGTAAGTACGATTTCGCCATTTGTCCAATTTTGTAAATTAGTATCACAAAGGATTGCAAATTGATTTAAAGCCATTGCCCAATTCTTAATAGGCATTGTCCATTTTTTAGAGGCATTTGTCAATGCCAAAAAGATTATTTTCTGCATTGATTTATCATCTGGAAATACTCCCTTATTTTTAATAATTTTACGAATTTGACGGTTAGTGGATTCAATAGCATTAGTAGTGTAAATCGCCTTTCTAATGTCTTCTGGAAAGCTAAAAAATGGAGCTATGCCAGACCAATTTCGTTGCCATATATCAAAAATAACTGGATATTTTTCATCCCATTTTTTGGCAAAGTTTTGTAATTCTCTCAATCCCTCTGCTTCATTTATTGCAGAATAAACTGCCTTTAAATCAGCTGTTACCGATTTTAAATCTTTGTATGATACGTATTTTACAGAATTTCTTACCATATGCACAATACACAACTGTACTATGGTTCTTGGAAAAATGCTATTTATCGCCTCTGGAAAACCTTTAAGACCATCAACACATGCAACATATATTTGTTCAACTCCTCGATTCTTCAGTTCTGTTACTACCTGCATCCAAAATTTAGAACCCTCATTCTTACCTATCCAAATACCTAATAGCTCCTTCTTGCCTCCCATATTAACTCCTATAGCCATATATATTGCTTTATTTATTATTACATGCGTATCTCTTGCTTTAACATGAATACAATCTAAGTACATTATAGGATATATACTTCTTTAACTTGAAAAGTTGGAAAATGAATATTTAGATGAGCGAATAATCAATGTTCTTATGGATAATTAATATCTAATACTACCAATTCTTCAGGTAAAAGAAGTATACACTATCAAGTGCTCTATTCTGCCAGGCAGTAACTTCCTCTAAAATACCATCAGTTACCTTTGATATTAACTCAGATGATACCTTGGTAGCATATAGTTCTTCTAAGTGTCCTTGTATTTCCCTAATGGTCATTCCCCTAGCATATAAGGATATTACTTTATCATCAAATCCTTCAAATTTTCGTACTCCTTTTGGAATGAGTTGAGGTTCAAATTCTCCATCCCGATCCCTTGGCACTTCTACTGTCAATTTACGACCTTCAGGATCTATTAAAGTCTTTTCATAATTGCCATTACGTCTATTCTCTGACTCCTTGGCATTCTTAGAATGCTTCTCATAACCTATATGAGATTCCATTTCTTTCTCTAAAATCTTATTTACTATCTGCTTTTTAAATTCCTGAAATATCCCTTCTTTGCCAAATATCTCAGATGGATCACTTTGTGATAGTATTTCTGATACTACTTTTTCTATAGTCGGATTTGATACTTTGCTCTTATTCTTCATATTAGCCTCATGTAAGTTGTTTTAATTAATTTTATTCTTAACTATTTTTACAACTTACACAAACTTTCTGACACCCTCTATAGAATCAGTAAATGTCTCAAAATTCGCATAAAATTTATTGTTACTTACAACAGAATGCATAAATTTCCACAGTCGTTCAATTGGATTCAAATTAGGACTATATGCTGGCAAAAATAGTAACTCTATTTTACTGTATTGTAGATATTCTTTTACCTTTTTTGACCTATGATATCCAGCATTATCGCATATCAAATAAATCTTACTTTTATCTTGATTATTTGCTTCTAATTTCTTTAAAAATTCAATAATATAATCACCATTAACCTTAGGATTGTCAGTTGTTACTACCTCTAAATCCTTAAGATTAATAGCACCAATAATATGTTTACGCTTCCAACCACTGAAACTTGGTAATGTTTTAACTACATTCTTTCTAATCCAACCAAATCTTGCTCGAGTTTGGTATTGAGGATGAACACTATCCATAAAATAAATAGACTCATCTTTAGCTAAATTATTTTTTAGCAAACTATATTGCAGCTTAAATTCCTCTTGCTTAGCTAAATCTATTTTTCCAGGAATTAACTTAGGTTTCTGATAACTAAAACCAAGTCTGTGTAATAGCTTGATTACCCCAGCTAATGTATAGATTACTCCATATTGACGTTCTATGAACAAACCTATATCTCTAGCATACACATAATTATTATTTTCTAGATGAACTATTAACTCTGCTTCCTCCTGTCTAGTAAGTTTACTATCACTACCGCCATTTCCAGGCTTAAGCTTCTGAGCATTATGATAATCTATTAAATGTTTTCTTATCCCTTCATCACTCAGTAATAACACTTTCGATATCTCATCAATACTATAGCTATCATCATACATGAGAACAGCTTTGATTCTATCACAAATCCTCTTATCCCTTTCGCTTCTATGGTAAAGCTTTAATTCTTCTTTTTCTACTGATGTTAATTTTCTATAAATCCATTCTTACTTAATAACACTTGCTGACTTCTTTGACAATTTTTCATTTACTAGAGGTATATAAGGTTAAAGAAATGCTCAAGGAAAGTTTAAGAATACTAGATTTAGATAAAGAAAACGGCTATTATAACGGCGGTCAAATTATATTCGGCGAAAATCATTTTAACAGTAAAGTTCTAAGTAATTTCGGTGATTTGATTATATTAGAGGATATTATACCGGATGCTGCCAAAGATGCCGAGGAAGTAAAAATTATTACCGGATGTGATAAAATTTTATAAGCTGTTGCAATAAATTTAATAATGCTATAAATTTTAGGGGCGAACCACTAATACCAAAAAAAGATTTTATAAATTTAGTATAATCAATGAAACAAAGTTTTATAAAACTAGTATATGCAGAGCTCAAGAATATAATAAATATGAAAAGCTCCAAACAACGGCAAAAAAAAGAAACGCAATTAATTGATTATTTTAAAATAGTTGAAAGTAATATATTATATACATTTCAAAAAATAAAAAAGGAATATGAAAGAGACTAAACGTTTTTTTAACAAAAATAATAGATTAAATAAAGGTTATGCTAAGACTTTTAGTGTAAACGAGCCTGATAATAATTTTTACCGTAAAAAATTTGAACATATATTACCGCCAATTGATTTAATCAGTGAGTATGAGAGTATTTATCCCGGTACTTTACAGGAATTAATGCATATGGCACAAAAAGAACAAGCTCATAAGCATGCTATAGACCTAAAAAACTTGAAAATACAGGAAAGAGCCGCTAAATTAACACGAATCTGTTTATTAATATTTGGAATTTGTCTTGTAGTTTCAATTTTTTTTAAAACTTTCTAAATAAAATTAAAGATAAAGATAAAATATTTTATTTACTTGTAATTTTAAATAAAATAAGTTAAATGCAATATATATTTATTTACAAACATAATACGGAGAAATTTTATTTCTAAAAATAATTTTCCTAAGGCTAATAGAGAAATCAGAGCTAGAGAAGTTCGTCTAGTAGGCGAAAACGGCGAAATGCACGGCGTCGTAAATATTAGAGAAGCATTAGATATGGCGGAAAGAGCTGGTCTTGACTTAGTCGAGATATCACCGAATGCTGTACCCCCTGTCTGTAAAATTCTAGATTTTGGTAAGTTTAAGTACGAAAGCAAAAAGCGTTTGCATGAAGCACGCAAAAAGCAAAAAATCGTCGTACTTAAAGAAATGAAATTTAAACCTAATATTAGTATAGGTGATTTTGAAACTAAGCTAAGAAAAATAAAAGAATTTTTAAAAGACGGAGATAAAGTAAAAATTTCTTTATGGTTTAAGGGACGAGAGATTCTTCATAAAGAGGTCGGTCAAGAACTATTTAAACGTATAGAATTAGGACTCGAAGGACTCATTAAAATCGATCAGCATGCTAAAATGGAAGGTAAGCAGATGATAATGATAGTTAGCCCTGATATTAAGGTGTGATAGCTGTGATGTCATCCCGTGGCTTGACCACGGGATCTTGTATTACAGGCTGTATCCTGAGATCCCGCGACTTGATCGCGGGATCTCAGCTTTTTAAAACAATAATAAAAAATCAAATCTACATAAGTTATGCCGATTAAAATTTTAATGCCTGCTTTATCTCCAACTATGACGGAAGGAAATCTAGCTAGGTGGTTAAAAAAAGAAGGGGATAAAGTTAATCCCGGGGAAGTAATTGCCGAAATTGAAACCGATAAAGCAACGATGGAAGTAGAAGCAGTAGACGAAGGTATACTTGCCAAAATAGTTATCCCACAAAATAGTCAAAATGTACCTGTTAACTCTTTAATTGCCGTGTTAAGCGAAGAGGGTGAAGAAAAAACGGACATTGATGCGTTTATTGCAAAAAATAATAATGTATCACCGTCACCGAAAACAGATGCTAACCTTCCAAAACCCCACGAGAATATAGCTAAGGTAGAAGAACAGGTAGCAGTTATAAAACATGATGCTAGTAAAATATTCGTCTCACCACTAGCAAAAAGACTTGCAAAAATGGGAAATATTAGACTTGAGAGCGTGAAAGGTAGAGGTCCGCACGGTAGAATAGTCAAACAAGATATCTTATCATATACTCCTAACATTGTTCATAATAAAATAGTTAGTAGAAATCCTGAAGAGTATCGTTTAGTACCAAATAATAATATCCGCAGGATTATAGCTAAGCGTCTGCTTGAATCTAAACAAACAGTACCACATTTTTATTTATCTATAGAATGTAATGTCGATAAATTGTTAGATATAAGAGAAGACATTAATAAATCTTTTTCTGAAGATAAATCAACAAGGATATCGGTTAATGATTTTATTATTTTAGCAGTAGCCAAAGCTTTACAAGAAGTACCAAATGCCAATGCTAGCTGGGGAGAAGATGCAATTAGGTATTACAATAATGTCGATATTTCAGTAGCGGTAGCGATTGAGAACGGGCTTGTTACGCCGATAGTTAAAAATGCCAATCAAAAAAACATTATAGAGCTATCTCGTGAAATGAAAGAATTAATAAAGAAAGCAAAAGATAATAAATTAACCCCTGAAGAATTTCAGGGCGGAGGGTTTACCATTTCTAACCTTGGTATGTACGGTATTAAGAATTTCAATGCTATAATAAATCCACCGCAAAGCTGTATAATGGGCGTTGGAGCTAGTGCAAAACGTGCTATAGTCAAGAATGATCAAGTAATTATAGCAACAATTATGGACGTAACTCTTTCTGCCGATCACCGAGTAGTAGACGGAGCAGTCGGTGCTGAGTTTTTGGCAGCATTTAAGAAGTTTATAGAAAGTCCCGCTTTGATGCTGATATAAATGGTCATTGCGAGCATTGCCCATGTGGATCAATTTCACCTCTGTGTCGTCCCGTGGCTTGACCACGGGATCCATAAAAACAATTTAAAATACTAATATTATAGTATTTTAATCTGGATCTAGCTCACAAGTCGCGGTATGACAATAATAAAAATAAATCAAACATAACATGAGTTTTTCAGATAATTTAGCAAAAATTTTAGATAAATATGAAAATTTAGGTAAAAAACTATCTTCCGGCATTATGGGAGACGAGTTTGTTAAGGCATCTAAAGAATATGCCGAACTTGAAGATGTTGTAGCAAAAATTAAAGAATATAATAAAGCTAAATCTGAGCTTGAAGAAGCAAATAATTTTAAGCTAGAAGTGGGACTTGATAATGCCACTTTAGAAATGATTGAAGACGAAATACACACCCTTGAAAATTCGTTACCAAAACTTGAAAGAGCCGTAAAAATTGCTTTATTACCGAAGGATGATGCGGATAGTAAAAGTGCTATTATTGAAGTTAGAGCAGGAAGCGGCGGAGAAGAAGCCGCACTTTTTGCTGCCGTACTTTTCAATATGTACCAACGATATGCCGAGTTAAAAGGATGGCGTTTTGAGATATTAGCAATTTCCGATACGGGAATAGGCGGTTATAAAGAAGCATCGGCGTCGATAAAAGGCAAAGATGTATTCTCTAAGCTCAAATTTGAGTCAGGCGTTCATAGAGTGCAGAGAGTACCGGAAACGGAATCACAAGGACGTATTCACACTTCGGCAGCAACGGTTGCAGTACTTCCTGAAGCTGAAGAGGTTGATATTAAAATTGAAGATAAAGACTTAAGAATCGATACTTATAGAGCTTCAGGGGCTGGTGGGCAGCATGTTAATACTACCGATTCTGCCGTACGTATCACTCATATCCCTACCGGTATTACCGTAGCCTTGCAAGATGAGAAGTCACAGCATAAAAATAAAGCAAAGGCATTAAAAATTCTACGTGCTAGAATTTATGAGGAAGAACGCCGCCAAAAAGAACAAGAAAGAGCCGACAGTAGACGAGGGCAGGTAGGTTCGGGAGATCGTTCGGAACGGATACGTACTTATAATTTCCCACAGGGAAGAGTATCCGACCATAGAATAAACTTAACACTTTATAAGATAGACGAAGTAGTTAAAAACGGACAATTAGATGAGTTTGTTGAAGCTTTAATTGCAGATGACGAGGCTAAGAAACTTTCAGAGATATAAGTGTATACTCGCTGAATTTGAAAAATTGGCTACGTGGTTTTTTGCTTTTAATCCTCACGTACTAGTATGTACGCTGCGGTTAAAAGCTTCAAAACGCCTTGCTCTTTTCCAAATTGAGCTTCGTATACCAACAAGTATATACGTCATTGTGAGTAGGCATTGTTGCGTGGACCGGTAAAACCCACTGTGTCACCCCGTGGCTTGACCACGGGGTCCATAAAAATAATAAACAAATACTAATAATTTTGGTATTTTAACTGGATCCCGTGGTCAAGCCACGGGATGACAGAGGTGAAGTTGGTCCACGCAACAATGCCACGCGGGAATGACATAGGAGTCACTAAATGAAACCACAAGCATCTATAAACGGTAAAATCTGGCAGCAGAAACTGATTAACGAAGATATAGTCACCGAGTTATGTCGTAGTTTCAAAATTAGTGATTTACTGGCTAGGATAGTGTCATTAAGAGTAAATAATCTAGAGGAAGTAGAAAATTTTTTGATACCGAAAATCAAAAATTTACTACCTAATCCTTTTCATCTACTCGATATGGAAAAGGCTGTAGATAGAACAGTTAAAGCTATTTTAAATAACCAAAAAATATGTATCTTTGCCGATTATGATGTGGACGGTGCTACTTCAGCCGCTTTACTTAAAAATATTTTTAGAGATTTAAATATAATATGTGATATTTATGTTCCCGATCGTATAGCTGAAGGATACGGCCCCACTCCTTTTGCTATGCAAAAAATTAAAGATAACGGCACAGAATTATTAATTACGGTTGATTGCGGTGCTATGGCACATGAAGCCCTAAAATACGCAAAAGACGTTAACCTTGATGTTATAGTAATCGATCATCATATAGCTACGGAAATATTACCTGATGCAGTAGCTATAGTAAATCCAAATCGTATTGATGAAAAAAGCGAATGTAAACATTTGGCAGCCGTAGGAGTTGCTTTCTTATTTGCAACTGCAATATTATCGAATTTAAAGAAGCAACATTATTTCACGCAAACAATGCTTCAGCCTAATCTAATGAGATATCTAGATTTAGTGGCTCTTGGTACTGTTTGTGATATGATGAAATTAACAGGCTTAAATCGTGCATTTGTCGCAAGCGGATTGAAAGTAATGCAACAAAGGCAAAATATAGGGATTAAAACATTATATGATATGGCAGGGCTTAATGAAATACCGAAATGCTATCATTTAGGGTTTATTCTAGGTCCACGTATCAATGCAGGCGGTAGAGTAGGAAAGTCAAGTTTAGGGGCTAATCTCCTATCTACTAGTTGTTCTAATGAAGCAAGTAAATTAGCTGAAGAACTTGAAAAACATAATAATGAGCGTAAAGTAATTGAGTTATTAATGATAGAAGAGGCAACAGAAATTGCTTTAACTCAACAAGATAGTAGTTTATTATTTATCGTAAAAGAAGGATGGCATCCAGGTGTTATAGGAATCGTTGCCGGCAGATTAAAAGAAAAATTTGATAAGCCGGTAGCGGTTGTGGCTTTAAATGACGGGATTGGTAAAGCTTCATGCCGTTCTATTTTAGGTATTGATTTCGGTGCTGAGATTATCAATGCTAAAAGCAAAGATTTGCTAATAGCAGGCGGAGGTCATGCTATGGCGGCAGGTTTTACCGTAACTGCTGAAAAATTACAAGAATTGCAGAATTTTTTTAATAATGCTTTTAGAATTAGTATAAATAAACTAGAAAATTATAAGCATGCGGAATATGATATTGATTTAACGGTTAATAGTGTTAATTTTCCTTTAATGGAGGAATTAAACACTTTAGAGCCTTTCGGTCAAGGAAATCATGAGCCTATATTTAAATTCGATGATTTATTTGTATTAAAAGCAGATATCGTTGGAAGTAAGCATATTAAATGTATGCTTGTTCCAAATAAGCGAGGCTTTGGTAATAAAGCCTTAGCTGCTATTGCTTTTAATTCGGTAGGAACTTCATTTGAAGATGTTTTATTAAGCCCTAAAGCAAAAAATATTGCCGCAATAGGAACGTTAAAAACCAATAATTGGCAAGATAATTATACTATTCAATTAATTATAAAAGATATAGTGCTTAGAGAGTAGATAACGTTGCCCGCATGGATACCTGAACCGTCATTGCGAGGAGCCGTAGGCGACGCGGCAATCTAGAAAAAATAATAAAAAAATTCTGTAAATCAGAATTTTTTTTCTTCCATGCTTTGTCAATTGCTATGCAATTTCCTCGCAATGACGGGAAAACTGATCCACACGGGCAATACCAGCTCGCAATGACGATTTGGGTTGACAATGTGCTATTACGTTGTTAGTATGCTTTTACATACATAAGCAGCTCTTATAATCTAACAAGATAAATAATTCTTCAAACCGCAAGAATAAATAAAATTTTCTAAAAAACTAATTTGTTTCCTAATTTTAAATAAGTATATTACTTACCTTTAAACTTAATTGCTAACTCAACTTTTCAATTATAATCTATTAATAATAAAATAATGAACACAACCAATAAAGAATCTACAGAAGAACTTAACAATGCCGAATCCAATAACAATCATAATAATTTTGCAGAAAACGGTAATATTATTAATTTAAAACAATTAAAACGTAAATTACCGGAGGAACTACAAGCTCAAGCAGAAGAATTAAAAATCGAAAATATTAATTCATTACTTAAACAAGAATTAGTTTTTGCAATTTTGAAAAAATCTGTAGAGCAGGGAGGTTTAATAGTGGGAGAAGGGGTACTTGAAGTACTACCTGACGGATTTGGTTTTTTACGTTCGCCAGAAGTAAACTATTTAGCAGGTCCTGATGATATTTATATTTCTCCTAGTCAAATTCGTCGTTTTGGTCTGCGTACCGGTGATACGGTAGAAGGTCAGATCAGAGCTCCAAAAGCCGGAGAACGTTATTTTGCTTTACTGAAAGTCAATAGAGTAAATTTTGAAGACCCTTCTAAAGCTTATCATCGTGTTCATTTTGATAATTTAACTCCCTTATATCCTGATGAAAAATTAGGATTAGAACTTGAAAATAATAGTAAAGATAGTAAGGATTTTAGTACACGGGTTATTGAACTTGTTGCCCCTATGGGTAAAGGACAACGTGCATTAATAGTAGCACCGCCTCGTACAGGTAAAACCGTATTATTACAAAATATAGCACATGCAATTACAACTAATAATCCGGAAGTATTTTTAATAGTACTGTTAATAGACGAAAGACCTGAAGAAGTAACCGATATGCAACGTTCCGTGCGTGGAGAGGTTGTTAGCTCTACTTTCGATGAACCGGCAAGCAGGCACGTGCAGCTTGCAGAAATGGTTATTGAAAAAGCAAAGCGTTTAGTAGAACATAAAAAAGACGTGGTAATTTTAGTAGATGCGATAACACGACTCGCTCGTGCTTATAATACCGTAGTGCCGTCATCAGGGAAAGTATTAACGGGCGGTGTTGATGCTAATGCACTACAAAGACCGAAAAGATTTTTCGGAGCAGCAAGAAATATCGAAAACGGCGGTTCGCTTACTATAATCGGTACAGCTTTAATTGAAACCGGTTCTCGTATGGATGAAGTAATTTTTGAAGAATTTAAAGGTACAGGTAATTCCGAGATAGTTCTAGACCGTAAGATTGCCGATAAGCGTATTTATCCGGCTATTGATATAACTAGATCAGGAACTAGAAAAGAAGATTTATTAGTAGATAAAATAATATTAAATAAAATGTGGGTTCTTCGTCGTATTATCGATCCGATGGGTAGCAGTGAGGCAATAGAATTTTTACTCAAAAAACTTGAACATACTAAAACCAACGGTGAGTTTTTTGAGATGATGAAGAGTCCTGAACGCCCTAAAAACGGTTTATAGTCGTATCGTCATTGTGAGCGGGCATTGTTGTATGGACCGGTAAAGTCACTGTGTCACCCCGTGGCTTGACCACGGGGTCCATAAAAACAATAAAAAATACTAAATTAGTATTTTTAACTGGATCCCGTGGTCAAGCCACGGGATGACAGAGGTAAAATTGATCCACGCGGGCAATGCCTGCTCGCAGTGATAGGGTTTATCTTCCCCACAATGACGTTGATTATACTAATTAAAAACATAAAAAATCATGAGTATAACACCTGATTATTTAATTGAAAGAAGACAAATAAAATCTCGTTTGTTAATTTGGAAACTAGCAGCTATTATTTTAATTGCTATCGTATTCTTACTAGTCGGTAAAGATTTTGCTCCAAAAGAGGTTTTACCTATTAATAGTAATGAAGACTATATAGCTTCCGTATTAATAGATGAAATAATCCTTGAAGACGAAAAGCGTGACAAAAAGCTCAAAAAAATAATCGATGATTCTCATATTAAAGCGTTAATAGTTAACGTAAATTCTCCCGGCGGTACGGTAGTCGGCTCTGAAAAAATTTATAATATCTTACGCAAAATATCCGAAAAAAAGCCGGTAGTAATCGTTATGGGAACAATGGCTGCAAGCGGCGGTTATTTAATTTCTCTCGGAGGTGATTATATTATTAGCCATAACGGAACTATTACGGGTTCAATCGGTGTAATACTACAAACAGCCGAGGTAACAGAGCTTGCTCAAAAATTGGGGATTAAGTTTAATAATTTCAAATCGGGTGAATTAAAAGCTGTCCCAAATCCTACCGAAAAACTGACGGAAGCAGTGAGGGTAGCCATTATGGAAAATATAGAAGATACTTATAATTTTTTCCTTGAACTTGTTTCAGAGAGGCGTAATCTTCCTATAGAAGAAGTAAAAAAGCTTGCAGACGGACGAGTATATTCAGGTCGTCAGGCTTTAAAGTTAAAGCTTGTGGATGCTATAGGCTCGGAAGATACTGCATTAAAATGGTTACAGGAAGTTAAGAAAATTAATGCTAATCTACTAGTTAAAGATTATCAATTAAAACCAAAACCAAAATTAATGGACATAATTCTTGAAGATTTTGATAGTATAGCACCTAGTTTTTTTAAAAATAGTTTTAACGGAATCAAAGCGATTTTTTAATAATGGTTACTAAGAATTATTTAATAGATAAAGTACATGATAAGCTGAATTATCTTTCCAAAGAAGATGTTAAAGATGCAGTAGATTTAATCTTAGATTATTTAAGTCGGTCTCTCAAAGAACAAGAGCGTATCGAAATTAGAAATTTTGGTACTCCATCCGCAAACGCAAATTCCCTGAAAGCAATAAATTCTATAATATTGTTTATTACAGAATGCCTAAAAATTTATTTAAGGAGTAGATAAGTTATGGAATGGTCTAAATATAGTGTTATAGAGAAGTGGAAAATAATAAAAAGCATGGCATTACATAATAATATTTTTTCCATGGCTCTTCATATTAAAGATTTAGAACTCTTCAAAAAAATATTATGAAGAATCTTTAGATTATTACTTAAATGTTATAGGGTAGGGTAATAAAATTTTCCTCTCACTTGACATTATAATAATAGGCAACTATCTTAAGTGTAAAATTAAAACAGGGTATTTATGATAAGATATTTAATAATTTTAGATCCAAGTTATGCAATTATGAAAACAATTGATAATACTAACAGAAATATCGCTAATACCACCTCATCTCTTCCGAGTACTCCGGTTAGATAGAAATGCTTGTTATTATTTCTTCCGCTAAAACTCTTAATTTTGTGAAGTTAGCTCTTAAGACAGAGCTAACGACTCCTATATTCCCTAATTTAACTAACCAGTTACTTTCTACACTCCAAAGCTATTCTGAGAATCAATTATCGGAAATAATGAATATAAGTGCAAAGCTTGCACATATAAATAAAGAAAGATTTAAGGGTTTTAATAATCAAGAGAGTAAAGCAGCTATTTTTGCTTATGCAGGAGATGTTTTTAATAATATACATGTAGAAAAACTAACTAATCATGAACTAAATTTCCTGCAATCACATTTGCTTATTATATCAGGTCTTTACGGAGCCTTAAAACCGCTAGATGCTATTAAGCCGTATAGATTAGAAATGGCAACAAAACTAAATGAAATAAATTTAACAAGCTTTTGGCAAGATGAAATCACGGATTATATTAATAAAGTCCTTGCTAAGCATGAAAATAAATATTTACTCAACTTAGCATCACAAGAATATTCCTCTGTAGTAAATCCAAATAAGCTTAGATATCAATTAGTTAATATTCATTTTAAAGAAAATAGGAATGATAAATTATCAACAATTGGAATAAATGCTAAAAAGGCTCGTGGGGCGATGGTCAAGGTTATTGCTAACAACCTAATTGACTCACCTGAGCTACTTAAGAATTTCTCATATTTAGGTTATGAATTTAGTCCCAAACACTCATCTGATAGTGAATTAGTTTTTATTAAGAGTTAAGCTTTTATAAAAATAATGGTGGGTGATAGTGGACTCGAACCACCGACCTTTACGATGTCAACGTAATGCTCTAACCAACTGAGCTAATCACCCTTAGAGCCTATCAGTAAATAAATTTAGAATTTATTGCATAATGTACTAGATTTCAAGCTTTATTTCCATTATTTATAATATTTTATTATTTAGTCTATAATTTTATGGTGGATTTAAAAACTAAAGCCTTTGATATTTCTCAAAATTTTACTATTTCCCTTGACGGTCCTGCTGCTTCAGGTAAAGGGACTATAGGTTTAATATTGGCAAAAAAATTTTCTCTTAAATATTTTCAGTCAAGTATTGTTTATAGGCAGCTTGCTTTTGACTGTATTAATCAAAAAATAGATGTTACTGATATAGATGCAGTAATTGCTTTATCTAAAGAATTAAAGCTCGATAATAATTTTGACTTAGAAAATGAGGATATAGGGAATATAGCCTCACAAATTGCCGTAATAAGCGAAGTTAGAAATAATCTAAATAAATATCTGATTAATCTAGTAAAAACAACGCCAAGAATCATTATGGAGGGTAGGGATATAGGTACTGTTGTTGCACCTGACGCCGATTTAAAGATTTTTATCACTGCAAATCCTCAAATTAGGGCTGAAAGACGATATAAGCAGTTGCAAGCAAAAGGAAAAACATGTATACTCGATGAGATTTTACGGCAAATAATTTTGCGAGATAAAAGAGATAAAGAGCGAAAAGCCGCACCGTTATTGCCGGCTTCAGATGCTTTAATTATAGATACTTCAGATCTTTCAGCTGTAGAAGTCGTAGAAGAAGTAACGAATTACATAAAGAATAAGATAACTTGAAGAAGTGCTAGGTTATTTTATTCCATTTTATGGTGTTGTTGCGTGGCTATTATGTCATTCCCGCATGGCATTACCCGCGTGGATTAATTTCACCTCTGTCACACGTGGCTTGACCACGGGATCCAGTTAAAAATACTAAAATTATTAGTATTTTTTATTGTTTTTATGGAGCCCGTGGTCAAGCCACTAGGTGACACACAGTGGGTTTACCGATCCATGCGGGGATGACATAAAACACTTTTTTTAGCCGTGCAACAGCATACCATTTTATTAACCTTTTAAAAAAATTTTATTAGTTTAGGCTTTGCGAACATTGAGCCTAAGCACTTTAGCTAATATTACAAGAAAAATATGTCAATAAAACTAAAACAACGATTTGTTCCACAACTTGCAGCAATTAATCACGAATTTGAAGAAGATTTTTCTAAAATGCTTGAAACCGTTGATACAAGTCATATAAAAGAAAAAACGGTAGTTAAAGGTCAAGTAATCGAAATAAAAAACGATATGATTATTGTTGATGTTGGATTAAAAAATGAAGGTAGAATACCTAAATCTGAATTTTTAGCTTTACCTGAAGTTGGGGACGTAGTTGAAGTTTTCATCGAGAAAATTGAGGGACGTAACGGCAGAACGATATTGAGCCGTGAAAAAGCAGTTAAAGAAGAATTATGGGGGCAACTAGAAATCATGTGTTCCAAGGGTGAATTTGTCGACGGTACGATTTTCGGTCGTGTGAAAGGAGGCTTTACCGTGGATTTATCCGGTGTAGTAGCATTCTTACCGGGAAGCCAAGTTGACGTTAGACCTATTAAAGATCCTACTTCTATAATGAATATTAAGCAACCATTTAAAATTTTAAGCATGGATAAAAAGCTTGGTAATATAGTAGTTTCAAGAAGAGCTATTTTAGAAGAATCACGTTCCGAAGCTAGAGATGAGATGCTATCTAAAATTAAAGAGGGCATGGTGTTAGAAGGAACCGTAAAAAATATTACTGATTACGGTGCATTTATCGATCTTGGAAGTGTTGACGGTTTATTACATTTAACCGATATTTCTTGGGGAAGAGTTAATCATCCTTCAGAAGTATTAGAATTTAACCAAAAGGTTAAAGTAATGGTTATTAAGTTTGATGAAAAAACCAAAAGAATATCACTTGGTATAAAACAACTTGATTCTAACCCATGGGAAGCAATTAAAGAAGAATTCCCCGTCGGTAAAAAAATGACCGGTAAAGTTACAAATTTTGCTGATTACGGCGTATTTATAGAATTAAGAGACGGACTTGAGGGACTTGTTCATTCAAGCGAAATTAGTTGGTTAAAATCTAATCAAAACCCTAGAAAAACGCTAACTATAGGGCAAGAAGTAGAATTCGTAGTTTTAGAGGTCGATACTGAAAAGCATCGTGTTTCTTTAAGTATTAAACAATGCCAAGAAAATCCTTTAATAAAGTTTGCTGAAAATAATCCTGTTGGTACTATAATTAAAGCACCGATTAGAAATATTACGGATTTCGGTATTTTTGTTGCACTCGGTAATAATATGGACGGCATGATTCATGAAGGTGATATTAGCTGGGAAGATAAGGGAACAGATTTATTAAAATCATACAAGAAAGGTGACGAAATAGAATGCAAAGTTCTAGCCATTAATATTGAAAAAGAACAAGTTAGCTTAGGTATAAAACAATTGTCGCCTAATCCATATCAAGAAATCAGTGACGAATATAAAAAAGGCACAATAGTTAAAGCCCTTATAACAGAAGTTAAAGATGATGGACTCAAAATACTATTAAACAATAAAGTAGCAGGTTTTATTAAAAGAACTGAACTATCGGATGAAAAAGACGAGCAGAAGCCTGAAATGTTTAAAATAGACGAAGAAATAGAAGCAAAAGTTGTTTCTATCGAGAAATCAACCGGTAGAATTTTATTATCGGTAAAAGCTCATAAAATAGCAGAACGTCAAAAAGCTCTCAAAGAATATGGTTCTAGTGATAATACCACCAATATGGGAGATATACTTGCTAATGCTTTAGAAGATAAGAAGTAGAAGCTTTTTTTCCAATTTGTCATACCGTGGCTTGACCACGGTATGACATTTTAATATAATTTCAGGAGAAAATATTAATGTCGTATGTACCGATAGTAATTGAACAAACATCACGCGGTGAACGTGCTTATGATATATATTCAAGATTGCTAAAAGAACGTATAATCTTTGTATGTAGTACTGTTGAAGATCATATGGCAAACTTAATCGTTGCACAATTATTGTTTCTTGAAGCAGAAAATCCTAAAAAAGATATATATATGTATATCAATTCCCCCGGAGGAGTTGTAACCGCAGGGCTTGCTATTTATGATACAATGCAATATATAAAGCCTAAAGTAGCTACATTATGTATAGGTCAAGCTTGTTCTATGGGTTCACTTTTACTTTGCGGAGGCGAGAAGGGAATGCGTTATAGTTTACCTCATAGCCGCATTATGATCCATCAACCGTCAGGAGGTTATAGAGGACAAGCTACCGATATAGAAATTCACGCTCAAGAAACCCTAAAAATCAAAAGGTTACTTAACGAATTGTATAGTAAACACACTGGACAAGAGTTAAAACATATCGAAAAAAGTATGGAACGTGATAATTTCATGTCACCGGAAGAAGCAAAGAAATTTGGAATAATCGATAATATAATTTCTTCTAGAGATGCTATGACAATGTCAGCAAAATAAAGAATTGGTATTGCTAACTAAATATAGATTCGTCATTACGAGCTGGCATTGTTGCGTGGACCGGTAAAACCCACTATGTCACCTAGTTCGCTTGACCACGGGGTCCATAAAAATAATAAACAAATACTAATAATTTTAGTATTTTAACTGGATCCCGTGGTCAAGGCACGGGATGATATAAGTGCAATTGATCCACGCAACAATGCATTGCGAGCTACGACGATCTATCTATACTTAGTTAGCAATGCTTAAAGAATTTTATAGATTTAGTTTTATTATTATAGTATAAGAGAATTAATTTGTTATTGGGGTCATAGCTCAGTTGGTAGAGTGCTTGAATGGCATTCAAGAGGTCGAGGGTTCAATTCCCTCTGGCTCCACCATGTCTTATTTCTATTTCAATTTATAAACACTTCAAACAGTAAACATATTATAAACTAAGGACTTTTTACTCTTCAAAAAAGTTAGATAATATTCAATCTTTATCATAATTCCTTTTTAGATTAGTTTTAACTTACTTAGTGAATTAATTAAGAGGCTATAAAATGAATAAAGTAATTACACAATTATCAGAAATTAAATTAGTTGGTATTACAGCCCGCACCTCAAACGCCGCAGAAATGAACGCTGATACTGCAAAAATAGGGACAACAATGCAGCAATTTTTTGCAAGCAAATTACAAGATAAAATCCTAAATAGAAAAACTCCAAAAAAAGTTTTTGCAGTTTATACAAATTATGAGAGTGACGCTACCGGGGAATATACCTCTAGTAAATGAAAAATTGTCAAAGAAGTCAGCAAGTGTTATTAAGTAAGAATGGATTTATAGAAAATTAACATCAGTAGAAAAAGAAGAATTAAAGCTTTACCATAGAAGCGAAAGGGATAAGAGGATTTGTGATAGAATCAAAGCTGTTTTCATGTATGATGATAGCTATAGTATTGATGAGATATCGAAAGTGTTATTACTGAGTGATGGGGAGGGATAAGAAAACATTTAATAGATTATCATAATGCTCAGAAGCTTAAGCCTGGAAATGGCGGTAGTGATAGTAAACTTACTAGACAGGAGGAAGCAGAGTTAATAGTTCATCTAGAAAATAATAATTATGTGTATGCTAGAGATATAGGTTTGTTCATAGAACGTCAATATGGAGTAATCTATACATTAGCTGGGGTAATCAAGCTGTTACACAGACTTGGTTTTAGTTATCAGAAACTTAAGTTAATTCCTGGAAAAATAGATTTAGCTAAGCAAGAGGAATTTAAGCTGCAATATAGTTTGCTAAAAAATAATTTAGCTAAAGATGAGTCTATTTATTTTATGGATAGTGTTCATCCTCAATACCAAACTCGAGCAAGATTTGGTTGGATTAGAAAGAATGTAGTTAAAACATTACCAAGTTTCAGTGGTTGGAAGCGTAAACATATTATTGGTGCTATTAATCTTAAGGATTTAGAGGTAGTAACAACTGACAATCCTAAGGTTAATGGTGATTATATTATTGAATTTTTAAAGGAATTAGAAGCAAATAATCAAGATAAAAGTAAGATTTATTTGATATGCGATAATGCTGGATATCATAGGTCAAAAAAGGCAAAAGAATATCTACAATACAGTAAAATAGAGTTACTATTTTTGCCAGCATATAGAGTCCTAATTTGAATCCAATTGAACGACTGTGGAAATTTATGCATTCTGTTGTAAGTAACAATAAATTTTATGCGAATTTTGAGACATTTACTGATTCTATACGAATATTTTTTGAAAATATTGAAAAATATAAAAATAAAATTTCTTCATTGGTAAATGACAATTTTCAAACCATTGTGCCTAATCATTTTAACAACTCTTCATGTTGAAGAAGTATATTTTATATATTAGAATCCAAGTTATTAACTAAAATGAGATA
This sequence comes from Rickettsia endosymbiont of Villa modesta, assembly GCF_964026485.1. Classification (NCBI taxonomy): domain Bacteria; kingdom Pseudomonadati; phylum Pseudomonadota; class Alphaproteobacteria; order Rickettsiales; family Rickettsiaceae; genus Rickettsia; species Rickettsia endosymbiont of Villa modesta. Next base: position 592,305 of record NZ_OZ032157.1, read on the forward strand.
TGAATTTTTATGTACCCACTTATTAGACTTAGAAGAAATAGAAAAGCCTTTTGGCTTAGAGAGTTAATCGCTGAAAGTAGTTTATCGGTTAATGATTTAGTGCTGCCTTTATTTGTTGTTGAAGGGCATAACCAACGGCAAGAAATTAAGACTATGCCCGGTATATATCGCTACTCTATAGATCAAATAGTAGAGACGGCAAAAAAAGCAGCAGAGCTAGGTATTAATGCTATTGCATTATTTCCTAGTATTGATCAAAGTCTAAAAAGTGAAAATGCCGATGAAGCTTATAATTTAGATAATTTAATATGTAGAACTATTAGAAGCATCAAAAACGCTAATATTGATATCGGTATAATATGTGATGTAGCACTTGATCCTTACACTACAAGCGGTCATGACGGTATTGTGTATCATGGGGAAGTTGATAATGATAGATCGGTCAGAGCTTTATGTAATCAAGCATTAGTGCTAGCAAAAGCCGGAGTAGATATTGTTGCACCTTCCGATATGATGGATGGAAGAATCGGGGCTATAAGAGAATATCTTGACAAAGAGGGATTTATAAATGTTGGAATTCTTGCTTATGCCGCTAAATATGCTTCAAGCTTTTACGGTCCGTTTCGTGATGCTGTTAAGAGTAATAAAAAGAATTATTTAGATAAATCAAGCTATCAAATGGATGTACGTAATATTAAGGAAGCAATGCTTGAGATTGAGCATGATATAGCAGAGGGAGCCGATATGGTTGTGGTGAAGCCCGGTATGATGTTTTTGGATGTTATTCGTGAAGCGGCGAATAATTTTAATGCTAAAATTTTTGCATATCAGGTTAGCGGAGAATATGCAATGTTAAAATTTGCAGCAGAAGCAGGAGCAATTGATTTGGAGAGAGCTTTGATGGAGTCATTAATTAGTTTTAAACGTGCCGGTGCAACCGGTATATTTACCTATGCTGCTCTTGAAGTAGCTGAAATATTAAATAATACTCGATGAACTTCAAAAATTGGCTACGTCGTCCTACAAGTACTGCGGTGCTCACGTATTAAGTATACGCTCCGCTCCTCGTCTTGTGGACTCCTTGCTCTTTTTGAAGTTGATCTTCGTATATATAATATGTATATTTTATTTAATTGGAATTAAATATACTTAAATCCAAATTTTGTATTATGGAGCGAAAAAAATGATCAAAGATAAGAAATCAGTATTTAAAGGTTGGAATTTTTTAAAGCCTAAAGGAGGCGGAGCTAATGAAGCAGGAGAGCATGGCGGCGTATATCAAAGCTCAGACGGTAAAATTACGGCGATGATAAAAAAAGAGGCTTCAAGCTCAAAAAATATAGCCGAGTTTTTAGGATCCCAAATTTTTGAAGCTATAAGTCCCGGAAATGGAGCAAAGGTTAATTTAATTGCTCCTGATGATTTTAATAAATCTAAAGCTGTTGATTCACAAATATATGTCAAATCTGAATTTTTTGAGAATTATAGTAGTGATATGTATGTGGACATGGATAAACATATGTCTGCTAAAACTAAACCGAGTTCTTGGTTTAGAAAGGACGGCGGTAGACCGCTTTTTATGGGGGCTAGAAATAAATTATTTAGAACCTTAGAAAATGCTTTTAAGGAAATTAAGTATCAGAACTTTGAAAACATTATGCCGGCAAGTTTATTGATCGGTGATTTTGATATACATGTTGGAAATATAGGAGTTATCAGAGATCAAAAAAATCCAAAAACTTTACCTAAATTAGTAAGAATTGATTTTGCCGGTAGTTTTGATAATTTAACAAATAATATCTATCCGCATTCAAGAGCCAAACATTTGCCTGGATTCGGTCCTACTAACCATTTTAGAGAATTTCCTTCTAATTTAAGAACAAAAAATCCTAATTTTGCCGATAGCTTACTTGCAGTTTCTAAAATTGATTTAAGCAAAACCATTGATAAAAGTTTTGATGAATTAACTAAATATTATAGTAATGAAGCAATTGCAGAATTTGCAAAACAAGCAATGCCAAAGAAATTTAATAATAAAAAATCTAAAGAAATAACGCCTGAAGAAATTAAGGCTAGTTTAATAGATACAATGAAAAAAAGACAAGAATCCTTAAAGGAATACGGCTTAGAAATTAAAGTAAATAGTTTTTTTTCTAAAAAATATAGTTTTCCTTATTACGAAGTGAAAGAGCACGGATTAAAAACATTAATGAAAGAGTATCCTGATTATTTTGAGAAAATTCTTAATTATGAAGAAAGAAAAAAAGGAGGACAAAAACTTAAATTAAGAAATAAAGTTACTACTAGTTTTGCAAGAATTTTAGAAATACTCGGTATTAGAGATAGTGCAAAAAAACATTTAATAAAGACAATAAAAAGTTTAAATAAATATATTAAAGATGAAAGAAATTTAGCTGATTCTTCTGATAAAATAAAAAAAGAACCAAAACAAAAATCTGTAAAGACAAATATAGACGCAAATAGAGAATATGTAGACGCTGATTTATTAAAATTAGATGAAGAAGATCTAAAACATATAAAGAATCTAAAAGAAAAGGTTATGAAGCCTACAAAAATTACTTCGGCTAATGTTGTTAATAAAAAGTCTACACCGGCTAAAACGAGATAATAAATGAACCAAGCAACAAGAAGCCTACAACTAAGTAATTAATCAGTAAAAGCCCATATTGCACAGGAAGCTTAATTATCTCAATCTTTTTAGAAAAATACATGGCTTTTACTACTTTAAGATAATAAAAAGCCGCAACTACGCTGGTAAAAATACCACAATAAGCTAATGCGAATTCTTCTTGATTAATTGCTTGGTAAAAAAGGTAATATTTACCGAAAAATCCTGTGAGAGGAGGAATTCCGATCATCGAGAACATAACTATGCTAATTACGGCAGCTATAGTCTTATGGTTCTCTGCAATTCCTTGTATAGTTTTAAAACTAGCTTTATCGGCGTCTTTACCGAGCAGCATGATTAAGCAAGTAAAAAATCCGATAATCCCTATCGCATATATTAGAATATATAGTAAAGCTGCTTTATACCCTTCTTGATTATGCAGAAGAACGCCGATTAATACATAACCGATATTTAAAATAGTACTATAAGCCATTAATCTTTTTAGAGAAGTTTGACGAATGGCTCCAAAAGCCCCAAACAGCATAGATAATATAGCAAGTATCTTTATTAAATTATAATTAATAGGATAGTAATTACCTATAATTAATTTGCTGATATTTAATAAAACAATAACCATACCTATTTTTGAGGCAGCGGTGAAATAAGTAACCGAACTAATCGGTGATCCTTCATATACGTCAGGAACCCAAAAATGGAGTGGAACGCTTGAGAGTTTAAAGAAAATACTACTTAAAAATAATACAATACCGATTATTAAACCAAGATTCATCCCAGAATTATTATTTAGTTTATATAAGATATCCTCAAATTGTAGGCTTCCGCCGAATCCGTATATAAAAGAAATCCCGAATAATGATACACAACTAACTAAACTACCTAAGATAAAATATTTTAAAGCACCCTCCGATGATTTAATATCATTTAATTTGAATCCTGCAAGTGCATATGAAGTTAAAGCAGTAAGCTCCATACCGCAGAATAATAATAGAAAATTCCGTGATGAAATTGCAACAAAAATACCTACGACTGATAATAATATTAAAGTGATAAATTCAAACTTTAATTCCTCAGCAACAAGAATAGAGTAATCACGGTATATAATCATGGATATAATAGTGAATAGCAGTACTATGCTTTTACTAATACCGATATTTATTCCGGTAGCAAATGAGTACCATACTCCTTCATAGCTTGAGTACTTAAAGGTAAGAAAAATTGATAATATACATAATAAAATAATGATATTAGAAATAATTCTATTTTTATTTGGGATCATTACGGCAAAAAACTGCCCTAAAAGTGCTATTAAAGTCAAAGTTATTTCAGGAAGTAGCAGTAGCATATAAAACTAATATTATTTATGGAAATATAGATATTAGTAAATAAATCATTTTTTATCAACAAACTTATATATAATATTGAACTTTAATACTACCTCTAATTAAAATTATTTTCTTCGTAAAATTTTACTTAGCTCTAATCCCATAATAATTATTGCAACTTGATAATTATTAGTTGCAATAAATAAAAAAATAAATTATTTTGGTTAATCAATTTTAAATTGCTTAAATAAATTAAATTCTTAAACTCACACCTAATAATTGTTTTAATCTAATTAGGTTTTCTAATAAAAATATATTTTCTACCATTAAGTAAAAATATGAAGCCTTCTACTTCAAAATCATTAACTGACAAGTTAAGAACCTTATATAGTTCTCACAATACTTTACCAAAGCTAATAGAAGATGAGAAAATCAAAGCTCAGTCTTTAGAGGAATATTATGTAAAATTACAGATATTACTGAGTGAAGATGATGAAGCAGGTAAAGCAGCATTACGCGATAAAGTTGTTGGAGAAAAGAAACCGGTAGAAATAGAGAAAATCTTTAAAGCTATAGATACGGAAAAAAAGATAAGGAAGTTGCTTAAGAAAGAGCTACCTAATAAGGATGATGAGATTAATAATATAGTTGAGTTACTAAACGAAGAAAAAAATGAGAAAAAAAAGTTTGATATACTTCGCAGGAATCTACCTAATAAAAGTGAATCGGAAATAAAAAATATAGCTGAATCGATAAGCAGAATTCAAGCAGATATAGGTAAAGTATTATTACTCGGTAGTGCAGGAATAGGTAAAACCACGTTAATGCATTATCTATCTTATAAATGGGGAAAAGGGGAGTTATGGCACGATAAGTTTGATTATGTTTTTAGAGTTAAGTTAAAGGAATTGTTAAGCAATTGGACAGTACGTTACGGTACTAATATAGATGACGATATACTAAGTTGTTTTATCCATTATTGTCTAGATTCTAAAGATATAAAACTTGAGGATATAAAAAACATACAAGATAAAGATAGGATATTATTACTACTTGACGGTTATGATGAGGTAGCGTTTTTATCATATACCTCTAGTAAATGAAAAATTGTCAAAGAAGTCAGCAAGTGTTATTAAGTAAGAATGGATTTATAGAAAATTAACATCAGTAGAAAAAGAAGAATTAAAGCTTTACCATAGAAGCGAAAGGGATAAGAGGATTTGTGATAGAATCAAAGCTGTTTTCATGTATGATGATAGCTATAGTATTGATGAGATATCGAAAGTGTTATTACTGAGTGATGAAGGGATAAGAAAACATTTAATAGATTATCATAATGCTCAGAAGCTTAAGCCTGGAAATGGCGGTAGTGATAGTAAACTTACTAGACAGGAGGAAGCAGAGTTAATAGTTCATCTAGAAAATAATAATTATGTGTATGCTAGAGATATAGGTTTGTTCATAGAACGTCAATATGGAGTAATCTATACATTAGCTGGGGTAATCAAGCTGTTACACAGACTTGGTTTTAGTTATCAGAAACCTAAGTTAATTCCTGGAAAAATAGATTTAGCTAAGCAAGAGGAATTTAAGCTGCAATATAGTTTGCTAAAAAATAATTTAGCTAAAGATGAGTCTATTTATTTTATGGATAGTGTTCATCCTCAATACCAAACTCGAGCAAGATTTGGTTGGATTAGAAAGAATGTAGTTAAAACATTACCAAGTTTCAGTGGTTGGAAGCGTAAACATATTATTGGTGCTATTAATCTTAAGGATTTAGAGGTAGTAACAACTGACAATCCTAAGGTTAATGGTGATTATATTATTGAATTTTTAAAGAAATTAGAAGCAAATAATCAAGATAAAAGTAAGATTTATTTGATATGCGATAATGCTGGATATCATAGGTCAAAAAAGGTAAAAGAATATCTACAATACAGTAAAATAGAGTTACTATTTTTGCCAGCATATAGTCCTAATTTGAATCCAATTGAACGACTGTGGAAATTTATGCATTCTGTTGTAAGTAACAATAAATTTTATGCGAATTTTGAGACATTTACTGATTCTATACGAATATTTTTTGAAAATATTGAAAAATATAAAAATAAAATTTCTTCATTGGTAAATGACAATTTTCAAACCATTGTGCCTAATCATTTTAACAACTCTTCATGTTGAAGAAGTATATATAGATTTTGTTCAAAAGTTTTTAAATTATATTCCGATAAATTATGATTTTGAGAATAGAGAAAAACTATTTCAAAATTTTGCAGATGAAGCCTTTAAGTTTTTTAAGCAAAGGGTAGAAAGAGCAAGAAAAATAGCAATAACAAAGACGGTTATAGAAAATGATCCGGCAATAAATGTCTTGATATTACTTGATAATAAACCGCATATTGTTAATTTTATTATATGTCTGCTTAAAAATATGAATTTGCAAACTAAGTTTTTACTCCATCCGGTAATAAACTGCGTCCGAAATAGTAAAGGAGAATTAGAAAAAATATTAGAAAATTCTGTGTCGGATGAAAAATCAGAATCGATACTGCATTTAACCATTTTAGGAAATTTTGACGATAAAACTACTACATTTTTAACTGAAGCTATAAATGAAAGATTAGAAGAGTTAGAGCAAAGCTATAGCCATTTACCGCAATTACTCATAAAATTACAAGGTTTATCTAAAAATATAATTGATAATGATAAATTAAATTTTGAAGAGGCTAAAGAATTCTTAAATTGGCTACAAAACGATAATTTGGTTTTATTAGGGACTCTTGATTTTGAGGTAAAATCTTTAAAATTAAGCAATGAAATAGGAGCAGCAAAAATATGGCAAGAAGTAAAAGACGAGATTGATGATATTATAAAATGTTCTGCTAATCCTTTATATCAAAATCAATTAATAATACTCGGTAAAATAAATAGTGCGTCGCTTATCCATTCAGATAATTTAATCGACTATATCTTAGTGAAAAAATTTAACTCTTCGGGCGAATATATTTCAGGAAGTATAATTTTCGGCATATATAATTCAAATATGTATTACCATTCAATAAGTGATATTCCAATCCTACGACAAAAATTTAATTTTGTAATTGAGAAAGCCGGTTTTGCATTATCTGGTTATAATGCCGATAAGTTAAGAATTTTAATGGAGTCGTTACCGAGAGAAGCTTTAATACAAATTGATCAAGGCGATTTATATTGTATGTGTTTACATATGCTCTCAAGTATGATGAGTAAGAAGCTTAAATTATTTATTCAATATGATTGGTCGAGTTCTTTTCTTAATATCATAATTTTTCTGCCACGAGAACGTTTAACGGCTGAAATACATAATATGATAGATTGTTATTTAGCGGAAAAATTCGGTAGTAAAATTTTATCCAACTATATAACCGAAGTAGTCGGTAATTTTTCTTATCTTTTTGTAACGCTTGAAGCACAAGGGGAACATAAAATAAATTTTGAAGCAGAAATAATACAGCAAGATTTAGATCGTATCTCTACACGTTGGAGTGAAGATTTTTATTTTAAGCTTTCTAAAAAATGCGGTGAATATCAAGCAGGTATTAATTTAAAGCTTTTTGATAATGTTTTTCCAGCAGATTATAGACAAAAATTTTCTCCGGAAATAGCTTTAATAGATATTGAATATTTAACGGAAGCAAGCAAGTCACAAGAATGTATGTTTAATCTAGTTTCTGTAAATGAAACGGAATTTTACTTAAAAATATATAGTCCAAAAGTAAAACTTGCCCTTTCTAATATATTGCCGCCAATCGAAAATTTAGGTTTTAAAGCAATTGATGAACAAACTTTTGCAATTAAGGAGGCTCTGGAAATTAAAGAAAGCTGGATATATAATTTTATCTTAACTTCTATCATACCGGTAAAGGGTAATATTACCGAATTAAAAATAAATGTTGAAGAAGCTTTAGATCAAATGGCACTTGGGATGCTTGCTAATGATTCTTTAAGTAAACTGATAGTGCTTGCCGGTTTTAATTGGAAGCAAGTTAAACTCGTCAAAGCTTTAACAAGATATTTACATCAAACGGGATTTAGTTACGGTAAAGGTTATGTGCAACTAACACTACTTAAACATCCCGAATATACAAAAATGTTGGTAAATCTGTTTGATATAAAATTTAATCCTAAACATCCTGATAATAATTGTGATGTAATTCAAGATAAACTGAATAATTACTTAGTAACCGTTGAGATGAGTAGTGAAGATAAAGTACTACGTAGTATGCTTGGTATAATTAATGCTATTACTAGAACAAATTACTATCAACCGCATAAACATGTTTTTTCATTTAAGTTTGATTCTTCAAAAGTACCTGGTTTACCTAAACCTGTTCCGTTTGCTGAAGCATTTGTTTACTCTAAGGATTTTGAAGCTGTTCATTTAAGAGGCGGTCCTGTATCACGCGGAGGACTTAGATGGTCGGATAGAGCAGAAGATTATAGGCTTGAGGTCCTTGGACTTATGAAAGCACAGATGACGAAGAATTCCGTTATTGTCCCTGTCGGCTCTAAAGGCGGTTTTTATGTTCATTTTACTGAGGAAGGACTTACTCGTGATGAATATATGGAAAAAGTGGTAGAATGCTATAAGAATTTCCTGAGAGGTTTACTGGACATAACCGATAATATCGTTGACGGTAAAGTAGTACATCCGAAAGACGTTATTATTTATGATAAAGAAGATCCTTATTTAGTGGTTGCTGCCGATAAAGGTACAGCTTCATTTTCGGATTACGCTAATAGTGTGGCAAGAGAATATAATTACTGGCTTGATGATGCTTTTGCTTCCGGTGGCTCTGCAGGTTACGATCATAAAAAAATGGCTATTACCTCTAAAGGAGCTTGGATTTCCGTAACTAATCACTTTAAAACTTTAGGGTTAGATGTCCAAATAGATCCTATTACCGTCGTAGGTATAGGAGATATGTCGGGAGACGTGTTCGGTAACGGTATGCTAAGATCAGAGGCTATTAAGTTAGTTGCTGCCTTTAATCATAAACATATATTTATTGATCCTACCCCTGATCCTGTATCAAGTTTTAATGAGCGGTTGCGTTTATTTAATTTAAAGGGTTCTAATTGGTCCGATTATGATTCTAAGCTTATTTCTAAAGGAGGCAAAGTATTTGAACGTAGTAGTAAATTAATAAAATTATCACCGGAAATTAAAAAATTACTTGATATAAATGATAATGAATTATCACCGGAAGAATTAATTAAAGCTATTTTAAAAGCAGATGTTGATTTATTGTGGAATGGCGGAATAGGCACTTATATCAAAGCTAAAACGGAAAATAATTTAGAAATCGGTGATAAAACAAATGATAACCTTAGATGTAACGGTGAAGAAATTAGAGCAAAAGTTATAGCAGAAGGCGGTAATGTCGGGGTATCACAGAGAGGTAGAGTTGAATATGCTAAAAAAGGCGGACGCATAAATGCCGACTTTATTGATAATTCAGCAGGTGTTGATTGTTCCGATCATGAGGTAAATATCAAGATTGCTTTAAGTAGTGCGGTAACCTCAGGAAAAATTACTTTAGAAGAACGTAATACACTCCTAAATGATATGACAAAGCAAGTTGAAGAGTTAGTATTGCTTGATAATTATAAGCAAACCGAAGCAATAACAATTATGCAACTATCTCCTACTTTAACCGTTAATATACTTAGTCAATTTATAGATATTTTAGAAGAAGAAAAAGTATTAGAACGGGAAAATGAATTCTTGCCTAGTGCGGAAGAATTGAATAGAAGAGCTATCAGCGGTGAAGTACTAACTCGTCCTGAGCTTTGCGTGTTGCTATCATATAGTAAAAGGTCGGCTTATCACGAGTTACTTAATTCTACTTTTTCTCATGATAAATATTTTGATGCATATCTTATAGATTATTTTCCTGAAATGATGCAAAAAAAGTTTCGTAATGAAATTTTATCTCATCCTCTTAAACATGAGATTATTAAAACTGTTACCATAAATAAAATAATTAATCAACTTGGAGGACCGCTTATTAGTATTGTAAAGCGTGAGATTGGGGCTCCTCTTTGTGATATAATAAGGTCATATACCATTATTTGTGAAATTTTTGATCTTGATGATATATGGGAAACGGTAAGTAAGCTACCTACTAATATTGATTACAATGTAAAAATCGATATGTTTACCGAAATAACGAAATTAATGCGTCGGGGTATTTCGTGGTTTATTAAAAATTTAAAGCATCCTATTAATATTAGTGAAACTATAGAAGAGTTTAGAGTTCCTGCGCAAAACTTAAGAAAAACAGTAGGTACTTTATTAGTCGGAGAAACTAAAATAAGATTTGAAGAAAAATTAAATTATTATACAACTAGTGGGGTAGAGGAATCATTTGCTGCTACTATCGCTACATTTGACAATTTAATTTCAGTATTTGATATTATATATGTAACAAAACAGACTTCAGGAAATAATAAAGAGGTAGCAAAAGCTTATTTTGCTATAAGCGATATGTTTAGTCTTGATTGGTTACGTAAAGCTTGTGATAAGCAATTGAACGATTCATTTTGGCGACGCCTCGGTATTCAATCGCTAAAAGATGATTTATATGACAAACAACGTAGATTATTAATAAAAATAATTAATAAATCTAAAACAACTATTGATTTAGATTTATGGATTGATAATAATAATAACTTAGTTAGAAATTTTCTTGATTTTATTAAAGAAATTAAATCTCAAGAAACTATAGACTTAAATATAATTATTTTAGCAAATAAGAAATTTGAAATATTCTTACAAAAACTTGAGTAAATTATGTCGTCAATGCTTAAGCAAATTAGGTTAGATTCGGGTAAAGCTTTAAATCAGGTATCTAGTGATTTAAAAATTAGAAAAAAATATTTAGTAGCTTTAGAAGAGGGTGATTTTGATATTTTACCGGGAGAAGTATACGTAAAAGGTTACTTAAAATTATACTTGGATTATCTTAATGTAAAAGATCGAAATGCAGAGCAGATAGAAGCTACTAAACAGAACGAAACCGAAAAATTATTAAGTAATAAAAGAGCTACGGTATTGATAAATTATAAACGTAAAAAACAATTAGTACTTATATCTATTATAATGTTATCGATTATTATTGTAAGTCATCCATTCATAATTAATGCTTAGAAGAAAATGGATAATGAAATATTAAAGAGATTAATGGAAGAAGTTGAGCATAAACTTGACGAGTTATTGCATGCACAAGCGAATAATCAAAATGAAGTTAAAAAATTACAAAACGAAAATAAAGAATTAAAAGATAATTATATAAAAATGCTAGATCAAATTAACATTTATATTAATGAACTTGAAGAAATAAAAAAACAGCAAAAATAATTATGTCAATTGTTACGGTAACATTAAATAACAAGAGCTTTCAATTATATTGTAATAATGGAGATGAGGAAGAATTACTATCTTTAGCGAATAAATTGAATGATAAAATAGCGGAAATTAAACTTGGTAGTCCCACAGCCTCTTTTGAGCTATTATTAGTTATGGCATCTCTTAATGCTCAAGCTGAAATAGCTAGTCTAACAGAAAAACTTAATAAAAACGGCTTTCAAAAAAATCATCCCGACGAAGAAAAATTCGCAGAAACCTTAACTACTATAGCAAGTTACCTAGAAAACCTTGCACGTAAAATGGGAAAGTGATATATTAGCTCTTGGCTGCTTGGTTTGTGAGCTTAATATTAACCTAGGACTACCACTAACTTTTAGGACATCGTCCCTGTCTAATACTAATTCAGTTTAGATATATGAAGTCCACCTTTACATAAAGGTCTTTGAAGGATTTTAAGTAACGGTCAAAGCGGTCATGTATACCTATGTCATTCCCGCGAAAGCGGGAACCAGCATAAAGCGAGATAAATCGAGCTTTTAATTTTTAAAAACTTGCTAGATTTATGTTATTTTTCTGAATTCCCGCCGTTGCTAAGAATGACATAGAGTAGGTTTTTCGACCCATGCAACAAAGCCGTATGACACCAAAAACGACGTATTACCTTTAAAAAATGAAACAAGCAAAATCAAGCAATAAAGTTCTTGGTGCTTGTTTAGGCACTATTATTGAATATTACGACTATAGTTTATATGGTTTTTCAGCAGCAATTATCGCCGATAAATTCTTTTCAGCCGGTACTGATCCGTTAACAAAGCTTGTAAATGTTTTTGCCGTTTATGCGGCGGCATATTTATCAAAACCTATGGGTGCTTATATTTTTGGACGTATAGGGGATATATACGGTCGAAAAAAAGCCTTAAGTTTTACGATTATCGGTATTGTAATACCTACCTTAATAATAGGTTTATTGCCTGATTATTCTTCGATAGGAGTTTGGAGTACGATAATTTTAGTTTTATGTCGCTTCATGCAAGGTATTTTTATTGGAGGGGAATATGATGGTGCAGCGATTTATGTTATTGAACATTTAGGAGCAAAATACCGATTTACTGCCTCGGCAATAACTAGATGTACAGGAGTAATGGGTTTATTATGCGGGATTGGTGCAACTAATTTCTTTAATTCTCATATTTTTCCGGAGTGGGGTTGGCGTATTCCGTTTTTACTAAGTTTACCGCTTGCATTAATAACTCTTTATTATCGCCGGAAATTTGATGAAACACCGGAGTTTAAAAAAGCACATCATAGCCAAGATTCTATTGAAAAACTTAGCTCTATAATTAAAAAGCAATGGAAAAATATTGCAAGGTTAATATTTTTAGCCGGAGGTTTTGGAGCAACATATCAAATTGCGATCATCTTTATGAAGCAATATTTACCGATTGTATTACCTTCAGTCGGTATTATTATGAGTTCTTTTTCAGTCTTAATAGTAATATGTTTTGCTGTTTGCATGCCGATTGCCGGCTTTATTGCCGACCGCTTAGGAGTTAATTCAGTATTAAAAATCGCATTTATATGTACTATTACAGCAAGTGTATTTTTTGTGATAGCAGTAAAATATCAAATGACTAATTTAGGGCTTGCAGCTAGTTTAATGTTAGCTGCATCAGTTGCACCTTTTAATGCTCTTGCTCATAGTATAGTTATTAAGTCTTTTGTAGTTAAAGAACGCTATCGTGTTATAAGTTTAGGACATAATATTGGTTCAATGTTAATGTCCGGTACTGCTAATTATATTTGTGCAAAGGTAATAAAATCATTTGATTTCAATCTATTCCCGATTTTATATCTTTGTATGTTTGCCATACTTGCTTATTCTATGACTATGTTGTTTAGTAAGGATACTATATTAAATAAAGATCTAAAAAACGGCAAATAAACATAAGTAATAAATTGTAATTATCTTAAAAATGACATATTATAACAAATGTTAATTTAGAGTTATAATATGGAAAGAATAGTGACCAACATGGATCAGCATGGTAGAGTGCTTATACCGGTATCAATTAGAGAAAGATTTAATATACATCCGGGTGAAAAAATCACCATAGAAATTGAAAATAGTGAAATTAAAATCGTTAGCGTTGATAGTATAATTGATGAGATGCATAAGATTTTTACCAAAAATCAAACTGTATTGTAGATATTCTTTTACCTTTTTTGACCTATGATATCCAGCATTATCGCATATCAAATAAATCTTACTTTTATCTTGATTATTTGCTTCTAATTCCTTTAAAAATTCAATAATATAATCACCATTAACCTTAGGATTGTCAGTTGTTACTACCTCTAAATCCTTAAGATTAATAGCACCAATAATATGTTTACGCTTCCAACCACTGAAACTTGGTAATGTTTTAACTACATTCTTTCTAATCCAACCAAATCTTGCTCGAGTTTGGTATTGAGGATGAACACTATCCATAAAATAAATAGACTCATCTTTAGCTAAATTATTTTTTAGCAAACTATATTGCAGCTCAAATTCCTCTTGCTTAGCTAAATCTATTTTTCCAGGAATTAACTTAGGTTTCTGATAACTAAAACCAAGTCTGTGTAACAGCTTGATTACCCCAGCTAATGTATAGATTACTCCATATTGACGTTCTATGAACAAACCTATATCTCTAGCATACACATAATTATTATTTTCTAGATGAACTATTAACTCTGCTTCCTCCTGTCTAGTAAGGTTACTATCACTACCGCCATTTCCAGGCTTAAGCTTCTGAGCATTATGATAATCTATTAAATGTTTTCTTATCCCTTCATCACTCAGTAATAACACTTTCGATATCTCACCAATACTATAGCTATCATCATATATGAGAACAGCTTTGATTCTATCACAAATCCTCTTATCCCTTTCGCTTCTATGGTAAAGCTTTAATTCTTCTTTTTCTACTGATGTTAATTTTCTATAAATCCATTCTTACTTAATAACACTTGCTGACTTCTTTAACAATTTTTCATGTACTAGAGGTATACATGAGAGATGGAGTTATTTCAAGCGTAAATATTGCTGAAGTTTATAAATATTGTATAGAAAAACAAGACTTAACGGAAGAAACTGCAAAAATTCTTATTAAATTATTAGATATCAAAATTATAGACTTTTGTCCTGAGCAAGCACTAATTAGTGCAAATATAATTAATAAAACTAAAATTTATGGTTTATCACTTGGAGATAGAGCATGTATAGCTCTGGCTATCTTTAAAAATTATCCTATTCTTACTTGCGATAAAATTTGGCAAAAATTAGATTTAGGTATTAAGTTTATTATGGCACGATAATTATTTTATAGTCAATTGATTTGGACTCGCCTACATCGTCACTCGTCGCTCTCCTATTAGTTATAGGCTTCGCTCCTCGCTCCTTGTATGCAAATCCAACTGAATTGACTATATATGCTTTAATCAAATAGGAAAAATTTACCTATTTCAGGGATAATAAACTTATTTTCATTAATATTATGTTTTTTCATAGCTTGTCGGAGTTCCAAAGGAGCCGCATTAAAGGCTTCATCAGCTAATTGAAAGACATCAAAGTGACTAGCTATAGAGTATTTAGAATTTAAGTCCAAATTAGTAAATACGGCTTCTTCAGGATTCATATGCACCGGTTTCATAAACCATCTTGGTTCATAAGCACCTATCGGAATAAGGCTTATTAAAATATTATGTTTTTTTCCGATCTCTTTAAAAAGAGTATCGTTATAACCCGAATCACCTATAAAACAAATATCTCCTATCTTAGTTTTAATGATAAAAGTTCCCCATAATGCTTTATTTTTATCAAATATTCCTCTAGCTGGCCAATGTTGGGCTGGTTCTAGATAAATATTTTGTTCTTTATATGATTCTCCCCATCCCAAGGTAATAATTTCTGCATCGCTAATATGTTTTTTGATTATTACGTCATTCATTAGCGGTGTAATAATCTTAGGCTTATCCCTTATCCATAAATCTTTAATTGTTCTGATATCTAAGTGGTCATAATGATTATGACTTACTACTATAATATCTATTTTAGGTAAATCGGTAAAATTAATGCCGGGTTTTACTATTCTCTTTGGTCCTGCAAAAGTAAAAGGACTAACCCGCTCCGACCATATACCGGATCAGTTAAGATATTTAAACCGCCTATTTGAATTAAAAAGGTTACATGTCCTATATAGGATATCCTTATAGTCTCATTATCAGTTATTTTTTGTGGTGGAATATCAGTGGAAGTAAGCGGCAGTGTTGTTGGCCATTTTGGTCGTTTTGAAGTTATTTTCCATTTTAGAATATCAAGTAAGGTTTTAGGTTTTATATTAGGATCAATATTGAAAAACATATTTTTATTTAGATAGACCTTCCTTTCGGTTTATTAGAATTTTTAACTTGTTCAGTAAAAGATTTTGTTTCTTTAGTTGTCGGTTTATGTATAAATCCTCTAGTTTTTTCTCCTATCAGCATGGCTTCTTGAAGTATGTCTTTTGGTAGTTTAGCTATAGATGCGGATATTTCCGGAGTTTGTTTTATTTCTACCGTTATCTTTTTTTCTTTATTTATATCTCTGCCTATTACTTCATCTAGTGGAACATTTTTATAATCGGCAAGAGCAACAATTGCTCCCATATCAGGCATTTTTGTACGACCATCTAGGAAATTTTTCCACGCTGTTTCATGGGTACCTGTTTTTTCACTTAACTTATACGGGGTGATATTGTCTGTTTCTAATATATTCAGTACAAATTTTTTAAAATTATTTCTAATTTCTTCTGGACCATCTTTGTTTGTTTCTGATATATCGTTAATCCGATTAAATCTTTCTTTTGACCTTATATCTTCGCTCATTATTTTTTCCTGTAAAATTTACTCCTAAAAATTGAGAGTTAAAATAATTTTTTTAAATGATAAGAACTTATGATTTTAAGAGGCTATCTATAAAATTATTTTAACTGATAATTAAAGAGATTTTATAGCAAAAAAGAATTTAATTAGCTTTAAAATAACTTCATAGATAGCCTATTAGACTTATTTATTAATATATAACTAATAAATAGAAGATAATTATAATGAAAATAATAAATTTAAGCTATTTAATTAAGTATTTAGGTCTTATATATGAAATTTAAATTAATCTATTTTAACTTTTTTGTCACAAATTATAAAATTTTCTGAAATAGAAACCATGCCTTTTCAAAATCTTATAATTTTAATATAAAATAACTTAAGATATAAATTAAATTTCAGATGCAGAATCTAAGATATTTTAAAAAGATTATATAAATTAAAAATTGTTTTTTCTGCATCTTGATCATTTATTAATAAGGTAATTTTAACTTCTGATAATTGTATCATGTTAACATTTATATTATTTTTCGTTAACTTTGATAATATCGTTTCAAGTATTTTACAATCATGTTTAATCCCATAACCAATAAGAGAGATTGTAGCAATTTCGGCATCAAAAGTAAAATCTTGTATCTGCTTATCATTTTTTAAATTAGTAAGTAAAGCTTGTAAATTATTTTTATCGGTTAAATTTGTAATAAAACTATATTCTTCATTATTTTTTATCTCTTGCATAAATTCAATATGATTATTATTTTGTGTAATCATATTTGCAACTTGCAAAAAACTTAAAGAAATGCTCTTTACAGATATTTTTAATAAATTTTTATTAGAAGTAATGCTGTTAATAATTCCATTCTCCATATTTTTATCCTTTGAAGTAATTAACGTACCTTCTGTATTCGGTGAAAATGTTGAAAGAACGCACATATCTATTTTATACCGCATTACTAGCTCTACGGCTCTAGGATGTAGTACTTTTGCTCCGCTTGATGCTAGTTCTAACATTTCTAAAAAATCTATTTCTTTTATCTTCTTAGCATTTGGAATAATTCTTGGATCAGCAGTAAATATTCCCTCTACATCGGTATAAATATCACATCTATCGGCTTTCACAGCTGCAGCGATTAAGGCGGCAGTAGTATCGGATCCTCCTCTGCCCAAAGTAGTTAACCTATTGGATTTGTTAGTTCCTTGAAAACCGGCTATTATAGGTACGGTATTTAACTGTACATATTTTTCTAGTAAATCTGTAGTAATTGATTCTACTAAAGCTTTGCTATGATTATTATCGGTGAGAATCGGTAATTGCCAAGCTAGAAATGATTGTGCCTTTATGTCTTCTTCTTGAAGAGCGAGTGCTAGTAATGAAGCAGTGACCATTTCGCCGCTAGAAAGTGCTACATCATATTCTGCAAATTGAGAAATGTTGTTAAGGCTTGATACTTCATTACACAATGTGACAAGTTGATTAGTAACACCTGCCATAGCCGAAACTACTACAATTACTTGGTTATTTTTAGCTATTTCGGCTTTTATGATAGGAACGATTTTTTTTATTCTATCAATATTTGCAACGGAAGTACCACCAAACTTTTGAATTATTAAGGCCATAACTAAAGGAAGCCTAATATAATATTATATAATTAATTTTCTGCTTGTTGTTATCTAGGTTACTGACATTGCCAGCGTGGTTTGTTTTATGTCATTCCTGCGAAAGCAGGAATCCAAAAAAATATAAATACAGCAAATGTTTGAAATTAAAAGCTCGATTTATCTCACTTTATTCTAGATTCCTGCTTGCGCAGGAACGACATCGAATACTTTTCTCAAGCCATACAACAACGCTTATGTTCGCTCACAATGACGAAATGATACCTACGCAACAACGCCATAAAAAGCATTTTTTGTTCCATTTAACAATAGTAGATCAAACTGCAAAAAGGCATTGCTCAATAACTATTGATATTTTTCAAAGCTTCTGTCATTGCGAGGAAAAACTGTAAGTTTTGACGAAGCAATCCAGTCAAAAACTCTGATTTATAGAATTTTTTTAATTATTTTCTGGATTGCCGCACAGTCTACGACTGCTCGCAATGACAAAATCTATACTTATTGAGCAATGCCTACAAAAAAATACTCAAGCACTTGCAATTTCTTTAACATTAACGATTTTATGATTTCGCTTAGTTAAAAATTCTACTCTACCTTCTATCAAAGCGAATATTGTATGATCTTTGCCAAGACCTACATTCGTTCCAGGATGAATTTTTGTGCCGCGTTGTCTGACTATAATATCACCGGGTATTACATATTGTCCATCGGCTTTTTTAACTCCCAGCCTTCGACCGGCCGAGTCTCTTCCGTTCCTAGAACTACCACCGGCTTTTTTGGTTGCCATTTTATAATTCCTTTTAAGTTATTATTATTGTTTGGTAATATCTAATATTTTTAATTCCGTCAGTTCTTGACGATGACCGGCTTTACGACGATAATTTTTTCTACGCTTTTTCTTAAAGACTATAATTTTATTATCTTTAAGTTGGTTAGTAATTTCAGCCGTAACGACAGCCCCTTTAACTATTGGAGTACCAATAAAAGAAGGCTTTGAGTATTCGCCAATCATTAAAATTTGATCAAACTGAATTTTAGAGCCAAGTTCTCCATCAATTTTTTCGACTTTAATAATACTATTTCTGTCTACTTTATATTGTTTTCCACCTGCTTTTATAACTGCGAACATGAAAACTATCTCTTTAAAAATTTATAAATATTTGTCGTATCATATTATTATATTAGAAATTAGTCAATGATAATATTATGTTATGTCTATTAACACAAATATAATTGTGTATTGAGTTACCGCAGCAAATATTGCGGCTAACAAATCATCAAGCATAACGCCGATACTGCCCTTAATATTTTTGTCAAACCAATTAATAGGCCAGGGTTTTACTATATCAAAAAATCGGAATAGACAAAAAGGTAATATGAAAAGTAATATAATATTTATTGTTAGCGGACTAAAATATTTAATTAAATGCGATTCGTTAGCAAATAAAGCAGAAAAAAATACTAAAACGATAGTTAGCATTTGCCCTACTACTTCATCAATTACCACTTCTTTGGGGTCTTCTGAATTTGTATAATTTAAATATATTTTAGTAAAATAAGTGCCGAGTATTAAGAGTATCAAACATAGGCTAAAGCTTATAATAAATATACTGACAAGTTGAGCTTCACCGAGAGTAAGATTTGAGAAAGGAATGATTATTTTGTTATTAACAATAAAATATATTAAGAAGTAAGTTAGAGGGAAAGCGGCAATTGATCCAAAAGTGCCTGGACAGTATTTTATTTTCCCTATATAAAAAAAAGTAGCAAAAAATTCTGAAAATTGTTTTTTAGTAAACATTTCTTTAATTATTTTATCCTAGATTAGAGCTATAATATCTTATATAATAAAATTTTAACTTATACAGCAAAAATATCATGGGAATGAGCTTTAGCCATTTATTAATAGTTTTATTAATTATTTTTGTATTATTCGGTGCCGGTAAATTACCTCAAGTTATGTCCGATTTAGCCAAAGGTCTTAAAGCTTTTAAAGATGGCATGAAAGATGACGGTAGTGATAACGATAAAAATAAATAATTAACTTGATGTCTCTTTGTCATCCCGTGGCTTGACCACGGGATCCAGTAAAAAATACTAAAATTACTAGTATCATAAATTGTGTATTTTTTTGGATACCGCGATCAAGTCGCGGTATGACGCTGAAAAAGCTAAATCACACAACAACGCCCTAATTCCCTGAAACAGTAGAATATACACCATTCTCTTTCCTGATAATGTCATACCGTCTCTGTGCTACTCCGTCGATGAAATGAATATTACCGGATAAACCTATATAAGGTTGTCTACTGTTCATTCTATTTAAAAACCTTTCAGATGCAAATTCATTGCCTATATAGTTTGCAGTCATACGTCCTAAATCATAAGAAAGAAGATGCATGAAGCCCATATGGTTAATACCTAAGTCTTTTGCCCTATCCGGAACGTTGCTATTGAGTAAATTTAAAGAACCGGTAAAGCTAATATCGATATTTTCAGGGTAATCGATATCAATACGATTATCACCGATTAAAATAGCTTTTTTATCTAAATTATATTTACGAATGCTATCGGCAAGTATGTTTAAATTTTTTGGATCATCTGATAGATAAATAACCGGTTTTGTTGTATCGCTACGCTCATTTATAATATCGGTATTGTCTGAAATATTTCTTGCGGCTTTTGCTATAGATTCAGGATTATCCTCATAGAATTCGGTGCGTGATAATGATGCATTTTTCTGAATCAATATATTTTGCATTACTTGACTAATAGTCTGTGAATGTTTCCCTTTAGGTAATAAAGCCATAAAATCTTTATGGTCGTTACTTGCGTAATAATTGATGATGCGTATCAGTTGTTTTAAAGGTGCATGACCGAATACAAATAATTTATCTTCTGCAAGAGCCGGGTTATTTGACATGGTTATTATAATAATATCATTAGCTTTTGCTTTTTCGGCTATTAGAGAGGTAAAGTTAGAATATAGAGGACCTAAAATAATCTTAGTTTTACGTGCTACTATTTTATCCATAGCGGCTAAAACATTTTTTTCATCTGAACCGTCGTAAGAAGTAACATGTATGTAAGATTTAATCCCGTCGTTAAGTCCCATTTTAATTAAATCTTTATATTGTTTCCCGACAATACTATCAGGACCCTGATTTGGCATTAAAATTGCAATTTCAATTTCTTTTTGTTCTTTTTTAAGAAAACTTATAGGTTCTTCTTTAGGAGTTTGACAGGACGTTAAATATATCAAGCAAAAAAATGATAGAACGATTCGTAGTTTATGTTTTATACTAGCCATAATATTACTTAAAATTTAAAAATTATGATTAGACATCTTTCCAAACCAGCTTATAGAGAGGGATTTAAAGGAGACACGGAACACAGCACCGCAGCGTATATAGACATACGTGAGGATGCGAGTACCGGATCGACGTCTAAATTACCTCTAGAAGCGAAGTTTGGAAATATGTCTTTAAAGCCGGGATTATATATTGTTTCAACACCGATCGGTAATTTTGAAGATATAACGCTTCGTGCTATATCGACTTTAAAAAATTCGGATATTATCTTATGCGAGGATACCAGAATATCACAAAAATTGCTAGCAAAACATGACATTCATACAAAATTACAAATTTATAATGATCATAGTGACGAGAAAGATAGAGAAAATATCATAAGTTTAATAAAATCGGGCAATATAATAAGCTTAATTTCTGATGCAGGGACTCCTTTAATTTCCGATCCCGGCTATAAGTTAGTTAGAGATTTGCGTGTTCTTAATTGTCATATAGACGTAGTACCAGGGGTATCTGCACCGGTTACTGCTCTAACTTTATCAGCTCTTCCTACTGATCGATTTTTATTTCACGGGTTTTTACCTAAAACTATAGAAAGTAAGAAAAAGATTTTTTCTGAATTAGTAAATCTTAAGGCTACATTGATTTTTTTTGAAACCGCTCCTCGTTTGATAAACACCTTATCGGTAGCTAAGGAAATACTAGGAAACCGAGAAATATGTGTAGCTCGTGAGTTAACTAAACTGTATCAGGAAATAAAAACAGGGGATATAGATGAAATAATAGAGTTCTATCAAAATAATATTTTAAAAGGTGAGATAGTATTGTTGATTTCAGGAAATATACAAGAACAAAACCAACAAAAAAATTTAGAAAAATTTATAGAACTTTGCTTAAGTAAAAACTTAAGTAGCAAAACCACTACCGAACTTGCTTATGACAAATTCAAAGATGTTTATAGTAAGAAAGAAATATATAGATTAGTGAATGAGAGTAAGTAGATGTAGGCGTTGTGGTATGATTCTTATGTCATTCCTGCGAAAGCAGGAATCCAAAAAAAAAGTATAAATACAGCAAATTTTTAAAATTAAAAGCCCGATATATCTCGCTTTATGCTGGATTCCTGCTTTCGCAGGAATGACATTATACGGCAAGTATATTTTAGTGACAGCCACAACCTTTTTTAGGCGTATTTCTTTCTGCCGAGTCCTCAAGTTTTTTACCAGCTGCCTGCATATCTTGACCTGCACCTTGCATTGTATATACTTCTTTTACCTGAAGAATTGGTAGTATTAGATATTAATTATCCATAAGAACATTGATTATTCGCTCATCTAAATATTCATTTTCCAACTTTTCAAGTTAAAGAAGTATATAATATCTATCAAGGTCAAAATTTTTATCTTTCATGTTATTTTTCTTTACAGCACAAAGATGCACTTCTTGCCTAGTTGCTGTATCTTTGGTAGACTTTGTACAATATGCTTTATCTACATATGCAGCACCGGAGCGTGGCATAACGTGTTTAAAACCTTTGCTATCAGTAACATTTGCAGAGGTAACTGCAACCTTATTAATAATCCCTGATTGGATATCAACGCTAACATGTTTTTTATAACCATACCAAAACTTATTACCTCCTTTACAACCAATTTTAGCTTGTTTATCATTCGCAACTTTGGGCAAAGTCTCATTATTTAGCTTGTCATATTTTTGCTTCCTCAACTCATCACGTTCTGTCCAAAGACTAGCTTTTGAGATCAAATGAGAGGCATCTACAAAGGTAAATACCTCGCTCATATAACCTTGCTTTCGTAGTTGTTCTCTAAAGTTTGCAAATATTTTTGATAGTAAGTTAGTACCTATTTTCTTACGTATTTTACTAAACACACTATAATCTGGAGTCGTCTCTGTAAGAGCAAAATCACAAAACCATTTGCCGGCATTACTATCAGCGAAATAACGTTCTAATTCTCGATCAGATAAGTCTTCCATAAATTGTAGAAGTAAACATTTAAATAACCTCAATGCTCCATAGCCTTTATAATTAGCTTCAGTTTCTATCGCTAATAACTCTCTTTCAACTACTTTGAAATTAAATTAACTTTTAAATTTACGATATTGATGTTCCGGGCTAACTAATTCATCTAAACTGACCATTGTTATTTGATGCTCTGACATTTTTTACTTTCTTATTTTTTTATCACATTATAACCTTTTACTCTTCATAGCTCAACACTCCCATAATATGTTTACGCTTCCAACCACTGAAACTTGGTAATGTTTTAACTACATTCTTTCTAATCCAACCAAATCTTGCTCGAGTTTGGTATTGAGGATGAACACTATCCATAAAATAAATAGACTCATCTTTAGCTAAATTATTTTTTAGCAAACTATATTGCAGCTTAAATTCCTCTTGCTTAGCTAAATCTATTTTTCCAGGAATTAACTTAGGTTTCTTATAACTAAAACCAAGTCTGTGTAACAGCTTGACTACCCCAGCTAATGTATAGATTACTCCATATTGACGTTCTATGAACAAACCTATATCTCTAGCATATACATAATTATTATTTTCTAGATGAACTATTAACTCTGCTTCCTCCTGTCTAGTAAGTTTACTATCACTACCGCCATTTCCAGGCTTAAGCTTCTGAGCATTATGATAATCTATTAAATGTTTTCTTATCCCTCCCCATCACTCAGTAATAACACTTTCGATATCTCATCAATACTATAGCTATCATCATACATGAAAACAGCTTTGATTCTATCACAAATCCTCTTATCCCTTTCGCTTCTATGGTAAAGCTTTAATTCTTCTTTTTCTACTGATGTTAATTTTCTATAAATCCATTCTTACTTAATAACACTTGCTGACTTCTTTGACAATTTTTCATTTACTAGAGATATATGCTCAATCAACCGGATAAGCTGGTTCAAATCTTAGAAAATATTGAAAATAAAAAATATATTAATGTCGCTACTAGTATAGGTAGTTTAGTTTGGAAAGAAGGTCAAACACTGAATATTATAAAACAAATACCAAATGTCGTTAAAGCGGGAGTTGGTTATTTTAAATCTGATAAGGTACCTGTAGAATTAGAAAATAAAGTTCCGGCTGATGTATTAAAAGAAGCACAAAACATCGTCTCAAATTTAAATAGTAAGATTAATATTGTAGGATCTAAAACAAATACACTTTCCATTACTCCTATTTCTAATAATAAAAAGAAAGAAGAAATAAATAGATAAACTATATATATCAAAAAAGAGATATTATTAATTTGTCATTCCGTGGCTACGACCACGGAATCCAGGGCTTTTAAAGATTTTTTTTAAAAGCTTTACTTTACTGGATTCCCGCATACGCGGGAATGACATGGAACGAAAAATGTCCAGTACTATAGAATAAATCACGGGATGACAGCGTATCATTTTTATTTTGCTCCAGTTATAGTAATATTTAATATTTGTGCAAACTCTTCTTGGTTAGAATATTCTAATGTAGTTTTATCTTGTATCTGATTTTTAAACCAAGTCACTTGTCTTTTAGCATAATGACGGGTTCGTATTTGAGCTGCATTTAAAGCTTCATCTAAAGTAAGGTGACCGTCTAAATAAGCTAAAATTTCTTTTACTCCTACTGCTTTTAAATTTGAATAATCTTGCAGGGTGAATTGTTTTTTTATCAAAGCGATTTCGTCAATTGCCCCTTCGTTAAATATCTTATCTAAACGCTCATCGCATGTCTTATACAAAAATTTTCGTTCAGGATTTAAGAAAATAATTTTGAAATTAAAATCAGATAAGATTTGTTCTTTTGGTAAAGTTTGAAAGGAAAAAATAGATTTACCGGTTTGCAAGAATACTTCATAAGCTCTAATTAAACGCTGAGTATC
Source organism: Rickettsia endosymbiont of Villa modesta (assembly GCF_964026485.1). Classification (NCBI taxonomy): domain Bacteria; kingdom Pseudomonadati; phylum Pseudomonadota; class Alphaproteobacteria; order Rickettsiales; family Rickettsiaceae; genus Rickettsia; species Rickettsia endosymbiont of Villa modesta. The sequence goes on from NZ_OZ032157.1 coordinate 617,429, forward strand.
ATTTTGGTTTATTTTAGAAGCAGCAAGCGTGTCAAGCTCCTCTAATTTATTCCATAATTCTATATTACCTATTTCAGTATGTAAGTTTCTTACTTGTTCTCGTAAATCTTCTGATATATCAGGAATATTATTATAGCCGAAAACTAAAGAATTGATATATAAACCCGTTCCACCTATTAATATAGGGAGTTTACCTCTCGCAGCTATTTCTTTTATTTTTTCTGTCGCAAGTTTTAGATATTTTATTACTGAGAAATCTTCCGTAATTGATAGAAAATTATATAAATGGTAAGTAACTTCAGCTGTATAGCTTTTCAGAGGGGAGGCGGTAATAATAGGGATTTCTTTGTAAACTTGCATTGAATCAATGTTTACTATCTCTCCATTATAAGCTTTGGCAAATTCATGACCTAAATAAGATTTTCCGCTAGCAGTCGGCCCGCATAGTATTACTATTTCTTTCTTTGTCACTGATATATAGTTAGTTTATAATTACTGGGTTATTGCATGGCTCGGTTTTCCGTCATTGCGAGAAGAATTACGTAGTAATTCGACGAAGCAATCCAGTAAAAAATTCTGATTTACAGAATTTTTTTATTATTTTTCTGGATTGCCACGCAGCCTACGGCTGCTCGCAATGACGGGGTGGTATCCACATTGGCAACACCTCGCAGGAATTAAACGGTTTCAGTTTCATCAGCCTTAGCATCACCTAAAGCCTGAGCCTCATCCACCGGTTCACCAAATGTTATTCGATTAGATATATATTCATAACTAATAGTTGGACCGTCAAAAATGTTTCTTATCTCAGTGTAGTCAACAATTAAGCTACGTAAGCCATTAGATAAAACTACATCATTGTTAAGTTTTAAAATACCTTCCTGATTAGTAGGTTCAAGGTCTTTATTTTGTATTATTAATGGTTCATTTCTGTAAGGAATGTAAATATTCAATGCATTTGCACCTGCATCTGTTGGCATTACTGTAACTAATTTATTATCAGTATCAACAGGTGATATATTGACGGAGTCTATTTGATATGAGGTTTTTGACATATAATTTCTCCTTATATTAATTTAATATGAGAAAAATATATAAAATAATATTTTAGAAAGCAATAATTTTTTAATAATTAATTAATAGCCCGTATTTTTTAAGATATTTATTAATTATAGTTATTATTTTCTCTAAACCGTTTTTACTAGCTGATTCAGCCCTTGCAACTATAATAGATTCGGTATTAGAGCTACGTAGTAACCACCAACCATGCTCGGTATTTACCCGTACACCGTCTATATCATTAAACTCTATTTTCTCTTCTAATAATTTTTCTTTAATCTCTTTAATAATTTGTAATTTTAACTCTGAAGAAACAAAAATTTTAATTTCCGGTGTACTATAGCTTTTCGGTAAATCTTCCATTATTTCATCTAGCGTTTTATCCAATTTGCTAAGTAAATCTAAAAATCTAAGGGCTGCATAAATTGCGTCATCAAAGCCAAAATATTTATCGGCAAAGAATATATGCCCGCTCATTTCACCGGCGAGTAAAGCCTTTGTCTCAAGCATTTTGCTTTTAATAAAAGGGTGACCTGTTCGCCATATTATAGGATTCCCGCCAAATGACCTAATTCTATCAACTATTAACTGACTGGCTTTTACATCGACTATTATGGTAGCATTAGGGGTTTCTTGTAAAATATCCTCAGCAAATATACATAAAATTTGATCACCGAATAATATCTTACCGCTTCCGCTTACAATACCGATTCTATCACCGTCACCGTCAAAAGCTATACCAAGGTCACAATTTTGTCCTTTAACTAATTTAATTAGCTCTTGTAAATTAGCAGGGGTGGTAGGGTCGGGATGATAACTTGGAAAATTCCCGTCAATCTTACTATTTATGATTATATTCTTGTTTGAGAGATACTTTTTAAGTTCTTCAATAATATCGCCGGTTGCTCCGTTACCGGAGTCCCAAGCTACTTTTAATTTAGGATTAATGCTTATTCCGTCTAAAATATTTTTTAGGTATTTAGATTGTATGTCGTAAGGAGCTGTTGTCATCCCGCGGCTTGACCGCGGGATCCAGTTAATATCGCTATGGATACCGTGGTCAAACCACGGTATGACATTAATCCTCATCAATAACTCCTGTATCTGATCACCGAAAAAAGATTTGCCGTTTTGCAGCATTTTAAAGCCGTTATCGTCACGCGGGTTATGCGATCCCGTAACCATAATACTACCGGCAGGCATAAAGTGTTTATCGGCAAAATATAATACAGGAGTTGGAACTACGCCAATATTTATGATTTCAGCTCCTGCATCGGTTAGTCCTAACTCTAAAGCTTTACAAAGGGCAGGGGAGCTGAGCCGACCGTCTAAACCAACACAGATTTTGCTATTATCTTTTGTTATAGTCATCTCAGCGAAACAAAAGCCGATTTTATAAGCTACTTCTTCTGTTAAATCCTTAAGGCTGTTGCCTCTTATATCATAAGCTCTAAAAATTTCTTTGTTAATTTGCATAAAAAACCCTAAAATTATTAATATCATAAGCTGTTTTTATGGACCCCGTGGTCAAGCCACGGGGTGACAACCTAGCACGGGATGACACATAGTCTAAAAACTAAAGCTTTCACCTAAATACACTTCCTTAACTTTTTTGCTGTTTGCTATTTCCTTAGCACTTCCTTCTAATAATACTTTACCCTCAAAAATAACGTAAGCACGGTCGACTATATCTAGAGTATCACGTACGTTATGGTCGGTAATTAATATGCCTATATTAAACTCACGTAAATAAGTAATTAGATTTTTGATATCGGAAATAGCAAGCGGGTCAATACCGGCAAGCGGTTCATCAAGCATGATAAATTTAGGCTCTATTGCAAGTGAACGTGCAATCTCAAGCCTACGCCTTTCACCGCCTGATAAGCTAGCAGCGGATAAATCTTTTAAATGAACTATCGAAAATTTCTCTAGTAAATTATGGGTTTTTTGTTCAATTACTTCCTTATCATTTTCAGAGATCTCAACTACAGCCTTAATATTATCCTCAACTGATAATCCCCGAAAAATTGAAGGTTCTTGAAGAAGATAGCCGATTCCAAGCCTTGCTCGTAAATAAATAGGTAGGTTGGTAATATTTATATCGTTTAAAAGTAATTGTCCTGAGTCCGGTTTCATTAAACCGATAATAATGTTAAAACAAGTTGTTTTACCGGCTCCGTTAGGACCGAATAAACCAACTATCTCTCCTTGTTTTATATTCAGAGATATATCAGTTAATATATTCCTTTTTTTGTAGGATTTTGATATATTTTTAACTTGTAAGCTGTCCATCTTTTTTATTTTTTGTTTGTTGCTCTTTATGTCATTCCTGCGAAAGCAGGAATCTAGAAAAAATTTTAAAGGTTATAGAAGCTTTTATAATTTATTTTTTTATTATTTGGATTCCTGCTTTCGCAGGAATGACATAAAGAGGATTTTTCAATCCATAAAGCTATTTCTTAACAATATCTACATAATAGATTAGTTTATTAGTGTTTAAGACATTATCATCACGCTGTAATATTACATTACCGAGTAGAATAAGTTGCTTGTCATCAAAAAAATATTTAGCACTATCTGCAAGTAATAATTCATTATTTATTTTTCTTTCTACAGTCAATTTGGTCGGAATAACTATATAATCAATAGTTTGTTTATCATCTATTGTTTTATAAAAAATATATAATTCTTTCGTTCTAAGTATCGCATTATCGAAGTAAACAACAACATTTCCAAGATATTCTGCTTTTTGTTTTATTCTATCAATAATTAAAGTATCAGATGTTATATGTAAATTTGAAATATTTTTATCATTAGCATATATAGATATACTAATAGTAAGAAATACTACAAGTTTAATAATCCGATAAATCGATGATTGTAGAGACATTGCCTTTAAAAATTATAATATTATTTTCATCCTTCGTATTAAAACTATCTGAAGTAATTGAAGAGTTTTTATAAAGTAATTTAGCAGAGGAGTTGCCGGTTATATTCTTATTTACTAAATCAATCCTTGCATCGTTAGTGTTAAATATGATCTCATCAAAAAAAAGTTTTACATCGTTTTTTAAATCTAATATGTTTGATTCTTCATCTAAAAAGCCTTCTTTCGCATTGATAATAAGAGTTTGGTCTTGATTTACGTTATAAATAGCATTTATTATATCTAGTTTATATTTGTTATCCGACTCTTTTATAGCTCGCTCAGTTTTAATTTTATACGCATTTAAATTTTTATTTACTCCTTCAAAAATTGAATCTTTCAATATAATATTATATTTTAAATCAAAATTTTTAGTATCTTTTAAACTTTTTTTTGTAACGTTAATATCATTTTCTTCATTAATATAACCGCTTTTAATTAATATATATCCTATATACAAAATTCCAACTATTATTAAAAGATATACAGATTTCCAAATTTTTTTTCGCCGTTTATAAGAAGAAGGCATAGATTTCAGCTAACTCCCATGCGTAGTAAATCATGAATATGAATAATGCCTATGATAATATTATCATCAACAATCGGTATATTAGTGATATTCTTGGCTTTCATTAAATTTAAAGCCTCTTTTGCAAATATTTCCGATGAGATATGAATAGGGTTTTTGGTCATAATGCTTGATGCTGTTTTTAAGTGCATTTGATCGTTAATATGACGACGTAAATCCCCGTCGGTTATAATCCCTATCAAATTTTGGTTTTTATCCGTGACAAGTGTACAACCTAAACGTTTTTTATTCATAATAATTATCGTTTCAGCAAAGGAAGTATCTTCATATACTAAAGGTATTTCATCACCGCTACGCATTAGGTTTTTAATTTTTGTTAAATTAGCACCGATTGTACCTCCCGGATGATAAATTTTAAAATCATCTTTAGTAAAGCCTCGTTTTTCATGTATAACAGTCATTAAAGCATCACCTAGTGATAACATTATTAAAGATGATATAGTAGGAGCTCCAATTACAGAAGCTTCCGGATATTCAGGTACTATTAATAAAAAATCGCTTCTTTTAGCTAAAGTGGAATTTTTATTCATTGTCATTGCAGCAATTTTTATGGAAGAGTTCTTGCAATATTCAATTATATTAAATAGCTCTTTAGTTTCACCGGAATTAGATAGCATAATTACTAGATCATTTCTGGTCACCATACCTAAATCGCCGTGACTTGCCTCTGCTGGATGTAAATAAAAAGCAGGCATACCGGTTGAAGAAAAGCTAGAAGCTATTTTTCTTGCAATATAACCGCTTTTGCCTATGCCGGTTAGGATTATCCGTCCTTTGAAAGATAGTAAAAATTCTATAATTCTGTTAAAGTCTTCAGGGATATTTTCAGATAATTTTTCTAAAGCACTTGCTTCACTAGAAATAACCCTCTTTGCGATGATTTGGTAATTATTTGTGTGGTTCATTGTTATTATTGGCTTTGTACTTATGTCATCCCCGCGTAGGCGGGGATCCAGAAAAATAAGTATAAAACAGCAAATTTTTGCAGTTAAAAGCTCGATTTATCTCGCTTTATGCTGGATTCCCGCTGTTGCTGGAATGACATTTAATTAAAATACTTACGTTCTGTAATTACTTCAGCAGTTTCAGCATTATTATCTTCATTCCAAGCTCGTTTTTTACTAGAATCACGTCGCTCAGGTTCTGAATTTTCCTTAGCATTATTAACATTATTTTTTGGCTTTGGATTATTTGAAGATTTATCCTTATCGGCATTTTTAATAGTTAGTTTTGCTTTGCCTTTATTATCAAAGCCTATCAGCTTAACTTTTACTATATCGCCTTGTTTTAAAACACTGCTAACCGTTTCTATTCTTTCTTCTGAAATTTCACTAATATGAACAAAGCCGTCTTTATTACCTAAATAATTAATAAAAGCACCGGAATCTAAGACTTTCATTACCGTACCGTTAAATATTTCACCGATTTCAGGTTCAACGGCAATAGCTCTAATTTTATCTAAAGCGACTTTTAGCTTATCTCTATCTGAAGCATAAACAGAAACGCTGCCGTCATCGATTATATCTATTTTAGCACCGCTAGTTTCACAAATTTCCTTTATTACTTTACCGCCCGGTCCTATAATATCTCTAATTTTATCCTTATCTATTTTTATAGTAGTAGTAGAAGGAGCATTTTTACTTAGTTCGCTATTTGGTTTACTAATAACTTTATTCATTTGCTCAAGTATATGCAAACGACCGAGTCGTGCTTGCTCTAAAGCTACTTTCATTATTTTAAAATCTACTCCGGATATTTTGATATCCATTTGTAATGCAGTAATCCCTTCACTAGTTCCTGCAACCTTAAAGTCCATATCACCGAAATAATCTTCATCTCCAAGAATGTCGGATAATACCGCAAATTTTTTGCCTTCCTTAACAAGCCCCATAGCAATACCCGCAACCGGTGCTTTTATCGGTACGCCGGCATACATTAAAGCAAGAGAACTACCGCAAACTGTTGCCATTGAAGAAGAACCGTTAGACTCCGTAGTTTCAGCAACTACTCTAATAGAATAAGGAAATTGTACCTTATTAGGTAATATTGGATTAATAGCACGCCATGCGAGTTTACCGTGTCCGACTTCACGACGACTAGGTGCTTTCATCGGCATTGCTTCATTTACAGAGTAGGACGGAAAAATATAATTAAGCATAAAACGTTCTTTATACTCACCCTCTAAACTGTCAACTATCTGCTCATCTAAACTAGTACCGAATGTAGTACTAACTAAGCTTTGCGTCTCGCCTCTAGTAAATAAAGCTGAACCGTGTGCGGAAGGTAATAAACCTATTTCACAAGCAATTTGTCTTATATCCGTGGTACTTCTTCCATCGATACGTCTATTTTTTTCTAAAATCTCGTTACGTAATATATCTGATTCAATAGATTTTAAAGCCGATTCGATTTGATAATTACTATATTTTTTATTTTCTATGTCGCTTACAAAATGTGTAAGAACTTTTTCAGGTATTAAATCTAAATTAGTACTACGTTCCTGTTTAGATTTAATCGCAAAAGCTTGTTCAATTTCTTTTACAAAGAACTTCTCAATTTCTTTCTTTAATGAGGCAGGGTATAAATCTTGCATTTCAAGCTTTGGTTTTTTAGCTTCTTCTGCTAGTTCTTTAATTATCTTTATTACCGGCTGGAAGCTTTCAAATCCAAATTTTACAGCTTCTAACATTTGTTCTTCAGCGAGTAAATGAGCTTCCGATTCAACCATCATTACTGAATCTGATGTTCCTGCAACTACTAAATCAAGCTGACTTGTTTTAAATAATTCAAGTGTCGGATTTAAAACAAATTCACCATTGATTAAACCGACTTTACTTGCAGCAACTATTTCTAGATAAGGAGCAGGGGATAGGCTAAGGGCAGCCGATGCACCAATAATTGCAAGTATATCTACCGGGGTTTCAGGATCATATGAAAGAACACTGCAAGTTACATGCGTTTCATTCACAAAAGCCGGATGAAATAATGGTCTAATCGGTCTATCTATTAAACGAGATACTAAAACTTCTCTATCTGATGCTTTTCCCTCACGTTTAAAAAATCCTCCAGGGATTTTACCAGCAGCATACGCCATTTCTCTATAATTAATCGTTAAAGGAAAAAAGCCGATACCTTCTTTTGCTTTTTTAGCTACTACTGCTGTACATAATAAAACGGAATTACCCATTTTTACCGTAACTGCTCCGTCAGCTTGCCTTGCTATCTTACCTGTACTAAGCTCAAGAACTTTCCCGTTCCATGTAACACTCTTAGTTATTTCGTTAAACATCTATTTATCTCATTTCATAATTTATATTGTATTCAAAGTGTCATCCCGTGGTCAAGCCACGGGATGACAGTCGTAGTATGACATTTGTACTACTTAATCTTTCTAATTCCTAGCTTACTTATTAAATCTAAATATTCGCTAACATTATTCTTTTTAATATAGTTAAGCAATCTACGACGGCGTCCGACTAAAATTAATAATCCACGTCTTGAAGTATGATCTTTATGGTTAGATTTAAAATGCTCGGTTAAATTGTTGATTCTTTCAGTTAAGATAGCACATTGCACCGCACTTGAACCGGTATCATTTTCCGTTATAGCATATTCTTTAATTAATTGTTGTTTACGTTCTTGTGTAATCGACATCGATAATTTCTCCTTAAATATATAGACTTCCAGTTTTAAAAGAATTCTATGGTGTTAAATTAAATACTCGTAAAGAATTAAAGCAACTCTTGTTTAAGCTACCTATTGCAAGCAGAGTGCCTCTATAGCGAACCCATAAAAGACTAATTTCTTTTTCATAATTAAATAAACATTTCTGTCCGTATTTAATTTGCTGTGCTTGGCTGTCAGTTGCATCAAGAACCAGGATGTCGTCCAGTATTGCTTCTATCTTTATGCTTTTTTCCTCTAGGAAATTTTTGGTAATTTCGTCAGGTGATTTAATTCGGATAGCATTTTCTTCTTTAAATATTCCAACCTGAGTACGGCGTAATTCTATCACAAATCCTAAACTTTGCAAGGACAATGCCAAATCTTCTGCTAAAGTCCTTATATAAGTACCTTTTGAGCATTCCGTATAGTATGTAGCGGTAGCATTTTTCTCATCAAAATTTAAACATTTTAGATTAAAAATAGTTATATTTCGTGGCTTTAATTCTACTTCTTTCCCCTCTCTAGCCAATTTATAAGCTCTTACACCGTTAACTTTAAGAGCAGAAAAAGCCGGCGGTATTTGTGTTACGTTACCGATAAATTTAGAACATACGGCATAAGCCTCTTCTTGAGAAGGGATATAATCCTTCGTTGCTATTACTTTACCGGTATAATCGCCGCTATCGGTTTGTAGTCCGAATTTTACGGTAAAAATATAGGTTTTTCTAGCATCAATTAGCAGCTGTATTAGCTTTGTAGCTTCACCTACGGCAAGGGGTAGTATCCCTTCCGCTTCAACATCTAAAGTACCGGCATGTCCTACCTTAACTTCTTTACCGAGTATTTTTTTTACCATGCTAACCAGTTTAGCAGAACTTATACCTCTTGGTTTATAAATATTTAACCAATAACTATTCATTAATATACTCAATATACTCCCATAAAATGAAGGGTTGATAACTTAAAATTTTTTCGTCATTGCGAGAAGACATTGTTGCGTGGATCAATTTCACCTCTGTCATCCCGTGGCTTGACCACGGGATCCAGTTAAAATACTAAAATTATTAGTATTTGTTTATTATTTTTATGGACCCCGTGGTCAAGCCACGGGGTGACACAGTGGATTTTACCAGTCCACGCAACAATGCCTTGCGAGAAGAATTACGAAGTAATCGACGAAGCAATGACGATATCAACTCTTTTTAGTTAATACCTCAAATTAAACGAGTATATCCTTGACTTAAGTTTAGAAAAACTTTAATATATAATTCTAGCCAATAGCAAGATATAGGTTAGACCAAATAATGACTATTAACTCCAGTAATATAGAAAATCCTCCCTCTAAAATCAATAGCCGTTTTTCCAAACTTACCGATTATATCTGGCCTATAAAACGCCACGAAGTTTCTAAATTTTTATTCATCACCTTATTAATGTTCTGTATTTTATTTATCCAAAATCTAATCAGAGCTTTAAAAGATAGTATTGTTACTACTATGATAGGTGCCGAGACTATCTCATTTTTGAAGTTTTGGGGAGTGATGCCGTCAGCTTTCTTAATGACTGCTATCTATGTAAAACTCGTTAATAGGATGAAAGCAGAGAATATATTTTATCTTATTATATCAATTTTTTTGGCATTCTTTGCACTATTTGCTTATGTTATTTTTCCAAATCATGAAATACTGCATTTAAGCCCTGTAACCGTTCAAAATTTAACGGCAAGTTTACCTAATTTAAAATGGTTTATATTGCTTTTATCAAAATGGAGTTTTTCACTATTTTATATAATTGCTGAATTATGGCCAAACGTAGTTTTTGCATTACTTTTTTGGCAGTTTGTTAATAATATTACTACCGTGGAAGAATCTAAAAGATTTTATCCGTTATTCGGTCTACTTAGTCAAACAGGTATTTATTTAGCAGGGCAGTTTTTAGAAAATCTAAGTAATATTAATGATTACGTAACTAATAAATTTGCATTGCAATCGTCTTTTCATACACTTTCTATACAAATTATACTAACTATAGTATTAATTTTAGGCATAATAGCTATTAAAACTTTTTGGCTGCTTAATCATAAAGTACTAGATAAAGAGCATATGGCGTTACTCAAATTTAAAGCAAAGAAAAAATCTATGACTATTGCCGAAAGTTTTCAGATGATTCTATCGTCAAGGAATATTAGATTAATTGCAACTTTACTTATCTGCTATGGCATTGCCATTAATTTAGTAGAAGGTCCTTGGAAAGCAGCAGCTACTAAAATTTATAAAACTCCAACCGAATATGCAGCTTTTATAGGAAGTTATTTGAGCTACACCGGAGTATTTACTATTTTATTTGTCGTACTTGGTTCAAATATAGTTAGAAGACTTGGCTGGTTTACAGCGGCTGTTATCACACCTTTGATAGTTTTTATTACCGGTATATTATTTTTTGCTGTTAATAACTTTGAAGGATTTGCCGGCTTAATAATAGCAAATTTTATTCTAACCGATCCTGCTTTAATTGCTATAACAATAGGTGCTATTCAAAATGTGCTTAGTAAATCAAGCAAATATACCTTATTTGATTCAACAAAAGAAATGGCTTATGTCCCTTTAGATCCGGAAATAAAAATAAAAGGTAAAGCTGCTGCCGACGTGATAGGTACAAAACTCGGTAAATCCGGTAGTGCATTTTTACAATCATTGGTATTTATAATATTACCTTCCGCTAGTTATCAATCTATTTCCATCTGTTTAATGATTATATTTATAATTACTTGCTTAACTTGGCTTTGGGCAACTAAAGAACTCAATAAAGAATATAAAAATTCTATTAAATTTTCTCAATAATAATATCAGTTTTTTCTTGATATTACTAAAATCTCTATATACTATCTTTGACAGTATAATACAAACTGCTATTTATATCATTCCTGCTTTCGCGGGAATGACATCGGTACCAACGAAGAGTCTTCATTACTTAACAGTTTGTGCTAATTAATTTTTGGTTAAATTAGAGGTTTTATGAGCAAAGATAAAGATAGTGATAATCCTGGATATGAAAGTGGATATGAGTCAGACACCGAAGAAAAAAAACAAGAGCAAGCTGTTCCTGCTCAACCTATTAGTAGTACTGCAAGTAAAGACGATAACCCCGATATAAGTGAGTTTGATCCTTTAGCAAATAAGGAATATACAGAAGAACAAAAGCAAAAATTAGAACAAGAGCAAAAAGAGTATTTTTCTCAAACTACACCCCAAGAACTAGAAGCTGATGATGGTTTTAGCTTTACTCCTACATCTTCTACTCAATCTACTCCTTCAATCAGTAGCTTATCGGGCAGTATTTCCCCTGACGGTCAGACATCAGACCCAATAACCAAGGCTGTAAGAGAAACAATTATACAACCACAAAAAGATGAGATAGCAGAACAAATATTAAAAGACCTAGCAGCCCTTGCAGACCGTGATTTAGCTGAACAAAAAAGAAAAGAAATAGAAGAGGAAAAAGAAAAAGATAAAACATTAAGTGCTTTTTTCGGTAATCCGGCTAATAGAGAATTTATTGATAAGGCTTTAGAAAGTCCTGAACTTAAAAAGAAATTAGAATCAATAGAAATAGCTGGCTATAAAAATGTTCTCTCAACATATAGTGCCGCTAATGGATATCAGGGTGGATTTAAGCCCGTACAGTGGGAAAACCAAATAAGTGCAAGCGATCTTAGAGCCACGGTAGTTAGAAATGATGCAGGCGATGAACTCTGTACCTTAAATGAAACAACTGTTAAAACTAAGCCTTTTACTGTAGCTAAACAAGACGGTACTCAGGTTCAAATCAGTTCATATAGAGCAATAGATTTTCCTATAAAACTTGATAAAGCCGATGGGTCGATGCATTTGTCGATGGTAGCATTAAAAGCTGATGGCACAAAGCCCTCTAAAGATAAGGCAGTATATTTTACTGCTCACTACGAAGAAGGACCAAACGGTAAACCTCAACTTAAAGAAATAAGCTCACCGAAACCTTTAAAATTTGCCGGAGACGGACCGGATGCGGTAGCTTATATTGAGCATGGCGGAGAAATTTATACACTTGCGGTAACACGCAGTAAATATAAAGAAATGATGAAAGAGGTAGAACTAAACCAAGGGCAGAGCGTTGATTTATCACAAACTATAGCTGAAGATTTAACAAAGGTACAAGGTCGATCTCAGGAAACACCACAACCAATAATAACTCCGAATCAAGAATTAAAATCATCTATTGAAACGCCTACCACTACACAAGTACCGCCAATTACTCCTGCCAACCAACCACTGCAACCTGAGACTTCACAAATGCCACAGCCGCAACAAGTGAATCCAAACCTCCTTAATGCAGCTACAGCTTTATCAGGCAGCATGCAAGATTTATTAAATTATGTAAATGTAGGTTTAACAAAAGAAAAAGACGGTAATAAACAAATTGATTTAATTAACGAAGCAGCCGCGGCAATTCTTAATAATGAGAATGAAAAGCAGGCTAATATCATTGCTTTAACTGAAAATACGGTCAATAATAACGACCTCACACCGGATACAAAAGTAGCTGGAGTAAATGCGGTATTAGAAACCATAAAAAATGATCAGAATACTCCAGACCTAGAAAAATCAAAAATGCTTGAAGCTACAGTAGCTATAGCTTTAAATTCAGAGAATCTTGAACCGAAGCAAAAACAGCAGATGTTAGAAAAGGCAGTAGATGTCGGTTTAAGTCTTAAAGATGATGCAAGTAGAGCTGCGGCAATTGACGGTATTACGGATACTGTAATAAAAAGTAATCTTTCTACTGAAGATAAAGGGACAATGCTTATAGCAGTAGGTGATAATGTTAATGCCTCTGAATTAAGCAATGCAGAAAAACAAAAATTATTAGGTTCTGTATTAAAGAAAGGTGTAGAAGCCCAAGTTCTCAGTCCGGAACAACAACAATTGATGCAGCAGAATTTCGATAAGATTACAGCAGAACAAACTAAAAATGCCCAAATAACAGAGGTACAAGGTATTTTAGCTAACCCTGCATTTAATACTATCGCTAAAACTGAGGCAATACAAAATGTTACTACAAAGGTTTTAGATAGTCCGATTAAAGCAGAAATAAAAGGTGAACCGCTCGAAAGTATTACTAAGGTAGTTGCTGAGAGTCCTTGGAACGGTCAAGATAAAGCAGACATTGTTAAAGGTATGGGAGAAGCTATAGCTAGTCATGAAACTATGGCACCTACAGAAAAGATTTCTGCTATAGAATCCGTAGAAAAAGGGGTAGCCGAAAGTATAACAGATTTGGAAGATAAAAAGTTAATGACTAAAGGGTTAGTAGATGGCATTTATGAAGGCAAAGCAAATCCTGAAATCACTTCTGAAATGACTAAAGCTGTTTCTAGAGGGATTGATAAGAGTACTGCTATACCGGAAGATAAACAACCTCTTAAAGATGCAGCGAGTGAGGCAGCTTTAGATAGAGAAACTCAAAATTTAACTGAAGGGTTAAAAGGACAGGAACCTAAGCCTCGCGATGATATATATAACAAAGCCCAAGATGTAGCTGATGCATTAAAAAATGTTATTACCCCTGTTTTAGATGCTCATCCTGAAAAACGTGAAGTCTCAGAAGAAGAAGTTGTGAAAAAAACTTCCAGTATATTAAATGATATCTCTAAGCTTGCAATTGAGAAAGTCAATAATTTTCGTGCTATGCTCTCTCCAGATGGTAATCTTAAAACTCTTGAAGAAAAAAAAGCTGAATCAACAGAAAAAGTAGATGAGCTGGTAAAGGAATTTGGTACTAAATCTTCTACTAAAGCTGAATCAACAAAAAAAGTAGATGAGCTGGTAAAGGAATTTGGTACTAAATCTTCTACTGAAGAACAGCAAAGTTTCATTAAAGCTAATTTAATTGATGATAAAACTTTATCTAAAGAGGTACGTTTACAAACTATAGAGAAGTTATTACAAGAACAAGCCCAAAAACGAGCAGAAGCAATTGAAAACCCTAGTGTTAAAACGGAAGATGTAAGGGTAGTATCAGGACAGTCTGAATTAAAACCTATAAGTAAAGATGAGCCGGATATTGAAAAAGCTAAAATGGTAGTAGGAAGCGATAGAGTTAATATCAAAGATAATATAAAAATTATGGGAGCATTAATGAATGCAAGAGATAGCATTATTCAGTTGGAAAATTTAAATAAATCAATACCTATTAAAAAAGAGTCTTCCTTTCCGCCACGCTAATCAAGATTTGTATGCTGTATGTTATAAACGCGAATTTAGGATAAGGAAGAAGAGAAGCATGGAATAAGAATAAAGTATTTACAAGTTAAGAGTGTTGGGTTACTGAAGTTTTTCAACAAAAAAACAAGAACCCAACAATGAAAAAATGTATCACAACTTTATTTTAGATACTAGACAATTTTTGTGAAATATATGAAGAATGGGAGAAGCAAAAATTAATACCAACAGATAGAAAACGCCGGAGAGAAGGGAATTTAAGCCTTTCAGAGCTTTTAACTATCGTATTATATTTTTATATATCGCCGTGCAAAGATTTTAAGAATTATTATTTATATCACTTATCATATAAATATAGAGGTTATTTTAAATTACCAAGTTATAGTCGAATAATACAATTATGGTCAAGATTAATTCTACCGCTTGGTTATAATGTTGCAACTATTTAGAGGAGAGGAAACAGGAATTTATTGCATAGATTCAACTAAATTATCGATATGTTATACAAAACGTACAAATAGCAATAAAGTATTTAGTGGTATACTTCTTTTACCTGAAGAATTGGTAGTATTAGATATTAATTATCCATAAGAACATTGATTATTCGCTCATCTAAATATTCATTTTCCAACTTTTCAAGTTAAAGAAGTATATAGCTAAAATAGGGATGAGTAGTTATGGATGGTTTATGGGGTTTAAGTTGCATATAGTAATTAACAATAAGGGAGCGATTATGGCGATCAAAATTACCAAAGCAAATAATAGTGATTTATCGGTAGCAGACGATATAACTGATGGATTACAAGGTAAACTCTTTGGTGATAAGGGATATATTTCTAAGGAAATATTTACTAAATTATTAGGTCGTGGATTACGCTTATTTACAGGAATTAGAAAAGATATGAAGAATCATTTATTGGAAATGGAAGATAAAATACAGCTTAGAAAAAGGTCGTTGGTTGAGTCAGTATTTAATGTCCTAAAAAATAATATGAATCTTGAACACTCAAGGCATCGATCACCTACTAATTTTTTAGTTCATATTCTAGCTTGTGTTAATGCTTTTAATATTACTAAAACTAATATTTTAAACTCTTTTTTCGATAATCTTAAACTCTTCTTATCCTAAACTGGCGTTATAAGGGCAAGCAATGTCATTCCTGCGAAGCCTTGTTACGTGGATCGGTTTCACCTCTATCAATCCCGTGGCTTGTCCACGGTATGACACCGAATGCGTTTTGTGGTCCACGCAACAATACCTTTCTGCGAAAGCAGGAAGCATGTTTTTTATATGGTTATTTTATCAATTAAGGTTGCTTTTTCTAGATTCCCGCTTTCGCGGGAATGACATTGAGAGAGTTCTACAAAGCTGCTTTTAGCTAAGAAATAATTATAGAGACTATTTGGTCGAAGCTTGTTCCCTATAATGAGGGTCACAAAAGCATAAATTAAATATTTTACGAGCTAGCTTTTAGCTTATCTTTTCCGGCTAAACATTTTACTAGATTATTAATGGCTTGTTGTTCTTCCGTGCTATTAATTTTCATAAAATTTCTTGAAACTTCAATGCACATACGTTGATGTTGAGTATGTACAGGCTGCGGTTTATTAGCTTCTTCTAAACCTTCAAAGAAATAATCAATATTCCTATCTAAAGCTTCTGCGATTAGTACTAGCCTTCCTACAGAAATTCTATTAATTGCTTTTTCGTATTTTTGTAATTGTTGATGAGTAACATCAATTACTTCAGCAAGTTGTTGACGAGACAACCCCTTAGCTAGTCTTAAAGAATAAATTTTCTTACCTATAAAACTATCGATTTTTTGTATAATATCGTTTTTTCTACCCATTAATCTTCTCCTTGGTTACTAATTATGTCTATATTTAAAAATTTTCTTTGAACAAAAATAGATATTATCCTGGTTATTAATAATTTTATACCATTAAACTTATCCAATTATAAGTAGAAATAATACCATGAATTAATATTATAAGCAACTATAAAATAACATTTTTAAAGTTTTTTGTAATCATTTGGTAAACAATTATTAAAGAATCGTACAAAATTATTTCTTATCAAATAAAAATATCATAAGAACTTTAAAATTATTTTGTTAACAGTCCTATAAATTACATTATAAAAAAATAAGATTTTAGTGTATTATAGAAAAATATAAAATTAATGCAAGGGAAAATTTCATTTCTATATTAATATTTCAAATCGGGGGTGGGGTGTAGTTTCATTTTAATTATAAATTAATTATTTACAGCGAACTTATTTAAGGTTAAATATAAAATTAATAATAACAACTTAGCTTTTATAATGAGAAAAATTTTTAATTGTCTTTACGTAGCCTTATTTAGAACAATAGAAGATGATGGCGTTGAACATTCAGGATATATGTCATTCATGATACTTTTATCTATTTTCCCTTTCCTAGTATTCTTATTAGCTTTAACAAGCTTTTTAGGAGCTTCAGAACTTGGTCAAAATTTTATACACATTTTTCTAGAGAGTCTTCCGGAACAAGCAACGGAATCAATAGAAAAGAGAATACGAGAATTACTAAGTGCTCCTCCTCAAAGTTTAATGAATCTTGCCATAGTAGGCAGTATTTGGACTGCTTCTTCTTTTGTAGAATGTTTAAGGACTATTTTAAATCGTGTATATCAAATAAAATCTCCCCCCCCTTATATAAGAAGAAGATTACTTAGTATTATACAGTTTCTTATAATTAGTGCCTTGATTACCTTTACTATGTTTCTTTTAGTGGTAATTCCAATATTATTTACAAAAATTCCGATAATATTAGAGACCATTGAAAAATATAAGATCATTTTAAATTTTATAAGATATTCTTTAATTTTAATTTTATTATTTTTAGGTGCCTCATCTTTGTATTATATATTACCTAATGTAAAACTAAATTTTATCGATGTATTTCCAGGGGCTTTATTAACTGTGATATTATGGGTAATAAGCGGCGATTTGCTTTCAACATATATAGTCTATTATAATCAACTAAATCTAATGTATGGTTCCCTTGGTAGTATAATAGTTACATTAATATTTTTCTATATTATAAATATGATATTTATCTATGGTGCGGAATTTAATTATCTAATGAAAAATTATGAAAATATAGAGTGAAGTGCGGCTTAAAGCACTTCATAAGTATTTAGTTTTATAAAAATAAAATAATTAATTGAAACAATTTCGGCAGTTTTATTGATTTAAAACTTTATATCAATCTTTATTTTAGTTGTAAAAAAACAATTATTTTTTAGTTTTTAGGTTTTACGAACAAAATACAAATTATTTAAAAAACTCCGGTTTAAATAACATAAAGCTATCCTGAGATGATGTAGGTAATGGAGTTAAATTATATTGCGGATCGAAAACGTTCCCATAAATTTTTTCTATTTTTTGGAGCGAACTTGGAGATTTTAAAGCCAACAATATTGATTTTAAAATAGTAAAAATTGCTATATACGGATCGGTTTCAGGAGAAGATAAGCGATGTTCTAAACGTTTGGGAAAAGAATTAGGAATTCGTACGGCTACGCTTCTATTATTTCCACCGTATGATATATGCGTAGGAGCCATAAATCTTTTATTTATCCGTGAATAATCTAGAGTAGTCGGCATAAAAGCAAGTAGGGTGTCTAACATATAGTGACATAACCCTTGTGCTGCTAAAATTATATAATAATCATTAAACTCGGAATTAAAATTAATATGAAAATGCATACTATTACCATAATCATCCAAAAACGGCTTAGGAGAAAAATCTATATAACCGTTTAACTGCTGTGCCATTTTTTTTAAAATAGTTTTAACCTCTAATATATTTTTTATATATTGTATTAGGTTTACAGAAGGAGGAAGATCTATTTCAAATTGATTATTGCCTTTTTCTTTTTTTATTTTAGAAATTTTAAATCTAGCTAAGTATTTTCTTGAAAGTATTTCAAATTTAGCTATATCAATATTGTGACTTAAATAAAACTCTATTTCTACGCCGATAATAGGGATTAGGTTATAGTCTTGATGAAATTGTGCTATTATTTTTTCTAGCTGTTTATTTTTTTGTAAACGACCGGATAAAGTATTAATAAAACTATTATAATTAATATGGGGTATTTTCATGGAAGGATTAATAAACGGATCAGTTTATTATAAAATTTTTGATAAAACATTCAATAATTCAAGTCATAGATATATAAAAAAAAATAACTCTATAAATGAAACAGAAATAGTTGAAAACAAAAAATCTATTACTACTTATTTTAAAGCACAAGATATTTTAATTTTAAATCAAGTACATGGCAATCAAATTGTTAATGCTGATGAGTCCATAATAGCAGTACCTGAAGCAGATGGAAGCATTACAACTAAGAAAAATTTAGTATTAGCGGTACAATCGGCAGATTGTGTACCGGTATTACTTGCAAGCGGCGACGGTAAAATAATCGGAGCGGCACATGCGGGTTGGAAAGGAAGTATAAATAATATTATTAGTAATATAGTTACTAAAATGATAGAAAAAGGAGCAAAGAATTTAATAGCAATTATAGGCCCTGCTATAGCTCAAAGTTCATATGAGGTTGATGATGAATATTATAAAGCTTTCTTAAGTAAAGATATTAACAATAAACAGTTTTTTATAAACTCGATAAAAGAAAATCATTATATGTTTGATTTACCTAGCTTTGTAGAGTCAAAGCTTAAAGAAACCAGTGTTAAAGATATAAAAAATATCGGTGAAGATACTTACACAAATCCGTTAAAATACCCAAGTAAAAGACGCTCATATCATTTGCAAGAACCTTATAATCAGAATATATTATCAGCTATCGTAATTAAATAACGGCATTGCTAAATAAATTACTCGATGTCATTCCCGTGCAGGCGGGAATCCAGGATAAAGCGAGATAAATTGAGCTTTTAAAAAGCTTGATCAGCACTGGATTCCCGCCTACGCGGGAATACATCGGAAGACCAAACTACACCATAAAACAACTTTATTTAGCAATGCAAAAATAACTCTTCATTTATCCGGAGTATATTAATGAATCAAGAGAAACATTACTATCAAATAGTTTATGCACCAAACGATATTTTTAAAAAACAAGCAGAATATACTTCTTCAACATGAAGAGTTGTTAAAATGATTAGGCACAATGGTTTGAAAATTGTCATTTACCAATGAAGAAATTTTATTTTTATATTTTTCAATATTTTCAAAAAATATTCGTATAGAATCAGTAAATGTCTCAAAATTCGCATAAAATTTATTGTTACTTACAACAGAATGCATAAATTTCCACAGTCGTTCAATTGGATTCAAATTAGGACTATATGCTGGCAAAAATAGTAACTCTATTTTACTGTATTGTAGATATTCTTTTACCTTTTTTGACCTATGATATCCAGCATTATCGCATATCAAATAAATCTTACTTTTATCTTGATTATTTGCTTCTAATTTCTTTAAAAATTCAATAATATAATCACCATTAACCTTAGGATTGTCAGTTGTTACTACCTCTAAATCCTTAAGATTAATAGCACCAATAATATGTTTACGCTTCCAACCACTGAAACTTGGTAATGTTTTAACTACATTCTTTCTAATCCAACCAAATCTTGCTCGAGTTTGGTATTGAGGATGAACACTATCCATAAAATAAATAGACTCATCTTTAGCTAAATTATTTTTTAGCAAACTATATTGCAGCTTAAATTCCTCTTGCTTAGCTAAATCTATTTTTCCAGGAATTAACTTAAGTTTCTGATAACTAAAACCAAGTCTGTGTAACAGCTTGATTACCCCAGCTAATGTATAGATTACTCCATATTGACGTTCTATGAACAAACCTATATCTCTAGCATACATATAATTATTATTTTCTAGATGAACTATTAACTCTGCTTCCTCCTGTCTAGTAAGTTTACTATCACTACCGCCATTTCCAGGCTTAAGCTTCTGAGCATTATGATAATGGAAGTGTTGAGAGATAAGAAATTAAGTAGAGAATTATAGGAAGGATATTTTTTTGGAAGAAATAGTGTTTAAAATTAAGATAATTTTTGTTCAGTATACTTCTTTAACTTGAAAAGTTGGAAAATGAATATTTAGATGAGCGAATAATCAATGTTCTTATGGATAATTAATATCTAATACTACCAATTCTTCAGGTAAAAGAAGTATATACAAAATTAGTAAAAATCAGTGGAGATTTTGTTATTATCTATGCGTTATCCATTATAATATTAGCTAGCCGTTAAAACGGTTAAGCGTTTCAAATTAAAACATATAGCATTCATAAATTCCGAGAATTGATTTTTGGCAATACCAATGTATCTGACACGTTTATTATCTTGTGAGAATACTCTTTCAAAAGGTGCTCTAATTTTTGTATAATATCTATCAAGGTCAAAATTTTTATCTTTCATGTTATTTTTCTTTACAGCACAAAGATGCACTTCTTGCCTAGTTGCTGTATCTTTGGTAGACTTTGTACAATATGCTTTATCTACATATGCAGCACCGGAGCGTGGCATAACGTGTTTAAAACCTTTGCTATCAGTAACATTTGCAGAGGTAACTGCAACCTTATTAATAATCCCTGATTGGATATCAACGCTAACATGTTTTTTATAACCATACCAAAACTTATTACCTCCTTTACAACCAATTTTAGCTTGTTTATCATTCGCAACTTTGGGCAAAGTCTCATTATTTAGCTTGTCATATTTTTGCTTCCTCAACTCATCACGTTCTGTCCAAAGACTAGCTTTTGAGATCAAATGAGAGGCATCTACAAAGGTAAATACCTCGCTCATATAACCTTGCTTTCGTAGTTGTTCTCTAAAGTTTGCAAATATTTTTGATAGTAAGTTAGTACCTATTTTCTTACGTATTTTACTAAACACACTATAATCTGGAGTCGTCTCTGTAAGAGCAAAATCACAAAACCATTTGCCGGCATTACTATCAGCGAAATAACGTTCTAATTCTCGATCAGATAAGTCTTCCATAAATTGTAGAAGTAAACATTTAAATAACCTCAATGCTCCATAGCCTTTATAATTAGCTTCAGTTTCTATCGCTAATAACTCTCTTTCAACTACTTTGAAATTAAATTAACTTTTAAATTTACGATATTGATGTTCCGGGCTAACTAATTCATCTAAACTGACCATTGTTATTTGATGCTCTGACATTTTTTACTTTCTTATTTTTTTATCACATTATAACCTTTTACTCTTCATAGCTCAACACTCCCATAATATGTTTTCTTATCCCTTCATCACTCAGTAATAACACTTTCGATATCTCATCAATACTATAGCTATCATCATACATGAAAACAGCTTTGATTCTATCACAAATCCTCTTATCCCTTTCGCTTCTATGGTAAAGCTTTAATTCTTCTTTTTCTACTGATGTTAATTTTCTATAAATCCATTCTTACTTAATAACGCTTGCTGACTTCTTTGACAATTTTTCATTTACTAGAGGTATATACCAACTCTTCATTTACTAGCGGTATATATAGACATTGTTGATGATAATATTCGTACTATTGTCGACAAAATGCTTCAGACTTTACATATAGAAAGGGCAGTAGGCTTGGGGGCTAATATGGTAGGAATATTAAAGCGTATAGCAGTGACCTACATGAAAATAATAAATCATCGCCTATAGTTTTTATTAACCCGGAAATAACTTATTTTTCGGAAGAAAAACAAACTTTTATTGAGGGTTCTTTATCATTTCCAGGCATTGAAGCATCTATTACACGATCAAAAGCAATCAAGGTAAAATATCTTGATTATAACGGTAATAAACAAGAGCTAGAAGCAGAAGGCTTTTTAGCAACTGTAATTCAGCATGAAATAGATTATTTAAACGGCAAAACTTTCTTAGATTATGTATCAAAACTTAAGCGTGATACACTCCTTAAAAAGATGCTAAAGCATATCAAACTCCATCCTCCACATATTCACGGTAGCGGTTGTAGGCATTAAAGTTTTTGACATTTGAATTTAAAATATGTTATAATCAACTAGTTAATTATATGAAAAACGCAATTACAGCCTTTGATGCTAAAACACATTTTTCTAAGTTATTAGACCGTGCTAGTAAAGGCGAAGAAATTTTAATTACTAAAAGAGGTAAAGCTGCTGCAAAAATTGTTCCTATTGATTCTCATAATAATATTGAGATTGCAAACATTGCAGCTCTTAGACTTCGGAAACTTGCAAAAGAAATTAATTTACAACCATCGGATTTAGAAGTATGGCTAAATTACAGAAATGAGGGTAAAAAGTAAAAAATGGTCTCTTTTGTTTTAGATTCTTCAATAGCTTTATCATGGCTTATGCCGTATGAAGTAGCAAGCTTGGATATACTAGATAAAACCATAACGGAAGGAACAATCGTCCCTTCTATTTGGGGACTTGAGATTGGAAATATATTATTATGTGCAGAGCGTGCAAAACGTCTTACTTCCAATCAACGCCACCAAGCAATTTATACTTTAAAAGATATTTACATCATAAGTTGATCAAATAACCCTAGAGCACACATGGTTTGAAACAATGGATTTAGCGTTGCAGTATGGATTAACACTTTATGATGCTAGCTCTTTAGAGTTAGCATTACGCTGTGGGTTACCAATAGCAACCCTTGATAAATCCTTAAAACAAGCAAGTAAAGCTGCCGGGATAGTAGTGTTGTGATCACATCTTTACAAGTCGTAGCCACGCTTCCCAGTCACGTTTGCCTAAATCTTCTTCAAACGATAATAAGTCTTTTACCGTCTGCTTACATATTTCTACGGAAGGAGTTATAATCTCTTGTTCTTTTGTGGAATTTAGCAAACATTGTGTTTTACAAGCTTGTTCTAAATGGTAAGTATAAAACATAGCTTCATGAATAGTTTTGCCGCAGGTAATAGCACCGTGATTACGAAGTAACATCACATAATTCTGTTTAAGATCAGTAACAAGTCTACTACTCTGTTTGTCGGCATCTAGTACTAGAGAATTATAATCATGATATGATATTCTGTCGTAAAAATGTAATGCCCATTGACTGAGCGGTAAAAGCCCGCATTTTAAAGCAGAAACTGCTATGCTTGCGGGAGTATGATAATGAAAAACGGCAGAAATATCAGGGCGTGCTTTATAAATACTACTATGAATAAAGTAACCGGTTTTATTATATTGATATTCTTCCCCTTCTAAAATTTTTCCGTCTAAACTAACTTTTAAAAGATTCTTCGTAGTTACTTCTTCAAAACTTAGTCCAAAAGGATAAATATAGTAAAAATCGGCATTTTTAGGTTTTGCGGATAGATGCGTATAAGTATGATCATCCAGCGATAAATACGCCATTATTCGGTAAGCGGCAGCTAAATTATATTTTATATCCATAACTGTTAAAATCTATATTGGTTTTATGTCATTCTTGCATGGATCAATTTCACCTCTGTCATACCGTGGCTTGACCACGGGATCCAGTTAAAAATGCTAAAATTATTAGTATGTTTATTGTTTTTTTGGATACCGTGGTCAAGCCACGGTATGACAACAAAAAAGTATGGATTCCCGCTTTTAGCTAGAATGACATAGGAGCTGTGCAACAAATCTCCAAAAGCTATTTAAAGGGAGAGTATAGTTCTTCTGCTGTTTCTATCGTCGCTTCTTTAGGGGTTTTTATACATTCTTGTAAATATTTTTTATCTAAATACGGTGCTAGATTATAATTTAATACATAACATTGTAAATTATCTTTCTTACCACTAAAATTAAATTCAATTTTATTTCCTTGCTTCAATAGCTTTTTAATTTCTGTCGTTTGCTGGATAAAATTCTTTTGTTCTAAGCTTAAGTGTTTGATTCTTAATATATTTTTTACTACGGAAAACGTAGAAACAGCAAGAAGCAGAAGGAATATAAATAATTCTTTATTACTTTGCTTATTTAAGCAAATACTATTTTTAACATATGAAGCTGCAATCATTCCGATAGCTATAACATAACATCCAAGGTATCTAAGTAATGAGGCTCCTCTAATTGCCTCCTCATAGCTAAAGTTAAAGAAATATAAATATAATCGCCACAAGGCAAAAATTATAAAACAAGCAAACATACTTATCAGAAAAAATTTATATTCTTTTAGCAAATCCGGTTTATATTTACGAATTCCGTACCATGCTGCTATACAAATAGTATATACAACTAAACTTCCTTCTTTTACTAAGAATAACAAGAGAAATTTACCGTAATTTAGTAATAATGCTCTATGCTGTTCATTAAAATTTTCAACAATATATATTAAATTGCTAAAACTATGTTCGCCTCTGTCAAAAAAATCATGAGTATTTTTAAAATAACTCATCCAAATAAAATTACACAAAATTGGTAAGGTAAGTAGTATCAGATATATAATATAATCACTTAATTTTTTAGGTTTTTTATAGAAAATTGTATAATGAGCTATAAGAATTATCGAAGCAAAACTAGCAAACCATGTTCCAATTTCTCGGAAAGAGGCCAACAATATCGTAATAGGTAAAATAAGCAATAATGCTTTTTTCTTGTCTTCCTCAAGTATATAAATCGTAAAAATAGCTCCAAACATTAAGCCGATGGTGCTGTCGTTATATATAGAGCGAATTCCGGTTGTATATAATACTACGCTGCAAAGTAACAGTGTGAACAACACACCGGTTTGCCACAATTTCTTATTTGCGGCTAAAGGAGCTTGAAATGCTAAATGTAATAAGAAATGTGCAAATAATACGTTACCGTCCGAATAACCTGAACGTAAAAGCAGGAAGTAATGATAAACTGCAGCACCTCTTGGATAATGGGCATGAGTAGTAATAATGGAAGTTAACGAAGACTGATTCTCAAAAACACCGAAATATAACAATTCTTTAGTAAATATCCCCCAGTGCGAGAAATCATCATAAGCATGCAGCGATACCTCTCTTGTATAAAGAAAAAATATGAAGATTAGTAAAGCGAATATGATGATTTCAATTATATTTTTTCTGGATTCCCGCTTTCGCGGGAATGACATAAAGAGCGAGGATGACATGAAGGGGGAAGATAACATAAAAGAGGGAAATGACATGAAAGCTAAAAATATACCGATGAAATAACTTATATATGTTGCAACCGGTAATAGCTTTAACATAGCAAAACAATATAAAATCGGTACTAATATGCTGATTGTTACGGGAATAGTGAAGGTCAATTTTGTTTTGAAATATTTGGCAAAAAAAGACGAAAAGCCAAAAATGCTTAATATCGGTATTATGATCATATTAATTTGTAAATAATATAAGTGGTGAATGTCATTATTACGGGGCATTGACTCTATGTCATTCCCGCATAGGCGGGAATCCAGTCATCTTTAATGTCATACCGCGACTTGATCGCGGTATCTCAGGACTCAGTCTGTAATAACAAGATCCCGTGGTCAAGCCACGGGATGACATTTTGCTTTTTTCTGGATTCCCGCTTTCGCGGGCATGACATAAAAGAGCCATGCGGGCAACGCCTTTATCACCCGTGTTTAATCTTAGCTTGTGCTGCGGCGATTCTTGCTATAGGGATACGATATGGAGAGCAAGAAACATAGTTTAAATTCATTCTATGAAAAAATTCTATAGAGGCAGGGTTTCCTGCATGTTCTCCGCAAGCTCCGAGTTTCAAATTAGCATTACTGCTTTTTCCTCGTTTTATAGCAATTTCAATTAATTCTCCTACACCTTCTTCATCTAGAGTAGTAAATGGATCGGATTCAAAAATCTTCTCTTTTAAATAATATGGGAGGAAAGATGCAATATCATCTCTAGAAATTCCGTATGTAGTCTGAGTTAAATCATTAGTCCCAAAACTAAAATAGTCAACTTCCTTAGCTATTTTCTTACTGCCGAGTGCTGCCCTTGGTAGTTCTATCATAGTACCGAGCGTAAAAGAAAATTTATATCTATAACGTTGCTCTAATTCCTCTATTACCTCATAAATATCCATTTTAAGCTTTTTCATTTCACCTACATTGCTAATTAAAGGAATCATTAGTTCTAAATTACATTCTATATGTTCTTTTTTATGTAGCTCAAAAATAGCCGTAAAAATTGCTTCAATTTGCATTTGGTAAATTTCCGGTGAACATATACCAAGTCTACATCCACGGTGACCGAGCATAGGATTTACTTCATGCATAGCATGAAGACGTTGATTAATCATGGATAACGGTAGATTTAAGCTATTTGCCAAATTCTTTTTATCTTCTTCGGTGGTAGGTAAAAACTCATGTAACGGCGGATCAAGTAATCTAATATTTACCGGTTTGTCTTTCATTACTCTAAATAAAGCTTTAAAATCCTCAGTTTGCAGAGGTAATAATTTCTGCACAGCAAGCTTTCTACGTTCTATATCAGGAGCAATAATCATTTCCCTTACTAAAGGAATTTTATTTTTATCAAAAAACATATGTTCGCTACGACACAAACCTACACCTTGAGCTCCAAATTTTATAGATACTAAAGCATCGTTAACTGTTTCGGCATTTGCACGAACTTTTAAGCTACTAATCTCGTCTGCCCAATCTAAAATTAATTTTGATTCCTCACTGAAAGTAGGTTGAATTAACGGCATTTCACCTAAGAAGATTTTGCCGCTACCTCCGTCAATCGTTATAATATCACCTTGTTTAATAACTATGTCGCCTGCTGTTAATATTTGCTTTTTCTCATCTATAGATAAATTACTTGTACCGCAAACACAAGGCTTCCCCATACCTCTTGCCACAACTGCGGCATGTGAAGTCATTCCCCCTCTAATAGTTAAAATACCTGAAGAAACATGCATTCCGTTAATATCCTCAGGGCTAGTATCATGGCGTACTAAAATTACTTTATGATGATGAGATAATTTTTCGGCATCATAAGGTGAGAATACCGCAATACCTGTTGCAGCCCCAGGAGAAGCAGGTAGGCCCTCGGCAATAGAAGTAAGCCCCTTACTGTAATCAATTCTTGTATGTAATAATTGATTTAATGATTCCGGATCGATTCTCATTAAGGCTTGTTCTTTAGAAATAAGCTTTTCTTCTACCATTTGTACGGCAATATTAATAGCAGCGATGGCTGTTCTTTTTGCAGTACGTGTTTGTAAGATATATAGCTTATTATTTTCTATAGTAAATTCTATATCCTGCACATCTAAGTAATGTTCTTCAAGCTTTTTCGCAATTTGTGATAATTCCTTAAACACTTCCGGCATCATTGCTTGCATAGAATTTGAATCATTTGCAATAATAGGCATAGGTGTTCTCGTTCCCGATACTATGTCTTCACCTTGAGCATTTATTAAAAACTCTCCAAAGAGCTTTTTTTCTCCTGTAGAAGGTGATCTAGTAAAAGCAACTCCCGTAGCTGAAGTTTTACCTAAATTACCGAAAACCATTGCTTGGATATTAATCGCCGTACCGAAACCTTCCGAAATATTATTGATTTTTCTATATATAACCGCTCTATTACTCATCCAAGAATGTAGCACCGCTTTAATTGCTGATGCTAACTGTTCATAAGGATCATTAATTAGTTGCTTAGTATACTTAATATGCAACCGTTTGAAATCCTCAATAATTTTTTCTAATAATTCTACGGTAATATCGCTATCTTTATGAATATCGGCTTGAATCTTGTGCTTTTCATAAATTTGTTCAAATAGATCACTAGGTATAGATAATACCGTTGAACCATACATTTCTAGAAATCTTTTGTAACTATCAAGAGCAAATCGTTTATCACCACAGGAATCCGCAAGAGCATTGCACACTTCGTTATTCATTCCAAGATTAAGGATAGTATCCATCATTCCAGGCATTGAAACCGTAGAACCCGAACGCACCGATAATAATAGGGGATTGCTTGTGCTGCCGAAAATTTTACCGGTAGTTATTTCAAGTTCGGTGATAGCTTTTTTTAAGTCGTTTTGAAAATTTTTAGGAAAGTTATTATTGTGGGTGTAAAAGTAGTTACATAGCTCTGTAGTTATTGTAAAACCATCAGGAATAGGTAGTTTTAGATTAGACATTTCAGCAAGACCGGCACCTTTATTACCAAGTACATTCTTCATGCTAGCGTTTCCCTCACTACCATTACTGCCAAAATAATAAATTAATTTTTTCATATCATATATCAAAATTTGCTAACAATTTATGTGTTTAGAAGCATTAAATACATATTTATACAGTATGAAAAAAATAGTAGCAATGTTAAATTAAGAATATCTTTAATAAAATAGTTGAAATTTTAAATTTGTTATTATACTTATTAATTTAATTATATTCTGTGTACAAAAGTCAAATTTTCAAAAAAATCTTATTAATTTTTGCTAAAAAATATCTCAAAATAGCAAATCAATTAGAAACTTTCACAGAACTTAATAAGTTAATTGAACTTTTTCTAAATGTTATTGACTAATTTAAGAAAATTGACCATAATTCTAAACGGTCGTGCAGTTGCGTGATGATATAA
The DNA here is from genome assembly GCF_964026485.1 of Rickettsia endosymbiont of Villa modesta. NCBI lineage: Bacteria > Pseudomonadati > Pseudomonadota > Alphaproteobacteria > Rickettsiales > Rickettsiaceae > Rickettsia > Rickettsia endosymbiont of Villa modesta. Next base: position 646,500 of record NZ_OZ032157.1, read on the forward strand.
TCACGAGGAAAGTCCGGACTCTATAGAGGTATGGTGCCGGTTAACCTCCGGCAGAGTATTATTACTTTAGGGAAAGTACCACAGAAAATATACCGCCGAATACGAAGATCAACTTCAAAAAGAGCAAGGAGTTCACAAGACGAGGAACGGAGCGTATACTTAATATGTGAGTACCGTAGTACTTGTAGAACGACGTAGCCAATTTTTGAAGTTGATCTTCGTATTCGGTAAGGGTGAAAAGGTACGGTAAGAGCGTACCGGTAAGTTGGTAACAAATTACGCATGGTAAACCCCACCAAGAGCAAGATCAAATAGGCGTTACAGAACTTATCAAGTTCCCGGGTTATCTCTAGCCGGCTTGTAATGCGGGTAGATCGCTTGAGGTAAACGGTAACGTTTATCCTAGATAAATAACTGCAATGAATTTATATTCATACAGAATCCGGCTTATAGACCTTATTGTTATCCCGTGGTCCTTATGTCATTCCTACGAAAGCAGGAATCTAGTAAATCTACAAAAAACTTGTTTTTCTTGTAGGTTCATTATTTTGGATTCCTGCTTTCGCAGGAATGGCATACAAAGTGTTCGTACAACATAGGGCAAGAGCCACGGAATGACCTAGAACTTACTATGACACAAATTTAATGAAAAAGTTATATCATTATCCTATTTGTCCTCTTTCAAGACAAGCTCGTGTCTTCTTAAAAGAATTAGATATAGAATTTACTACGATTAAAGAAGATTATTGGCAATTCAATAAAGGTTTCTTAAAAAGAAATCCTGCCGGAACATTGCCTATTTTAGAAGAATCATACGGCTTATTTGTGGTAGGTATTTATCCTTTTGTTGAATATCTTAATAGCAAATATCCGAATTTTAATTTTTTAGATGAAGATATTGATATTTGTTGCGAAATTAGACGATTATTCTTTTGGTTTAACGATAAATTTTATCATGAAGTTACTAAGATTATCATCAATGAAAAAGTTATAAGATCAATTGCTAAAATGAGCAGCCCAAGAACCGAATTTTTACGTGCTGCAAAAAATAATTTGAATTATCATTTGGAATATATAACTTCTTTACTAGAAAAAAGAAGTTATCTTGTATCGGATTCACTAACTATTGCCGATATTGCCGCAAGCTGTCACTTATCGGTACTTGATTATTTCGGTGAAATTTATTGGGATAAATGGACGCTTATCAAACATTGGTATTCACTAATTAAATCAAGACCGGCTTTTAGGTTATTATTACAAGATAGAATCCCTGGCTTTACCCCTCCAAGCTATTATACAGATTTAGATTTTTGAATATATAATTTAATAATTTGATTCTTTCCGTATCATGAGCTTTTAGTATTTTACGAATATTATTAAGAGATTGATTTTTTATGAGTGCAGGCTCATATTCAAGATGAACTCCACTTAAAATAGCTGTCCCGTCACCGCAAGTACATTTTATTATTGCAGGTTTATTATTTTCATAACTTGCTATTATTTCAGTATCTTGAGTATTTTCTGCATCAACAAAATATCCACCACCATTATAAAAAGCATAACAATCCTTAATATTTAAATTAAGTGTTGGATTTATTTTTAGGTAAGCGGCTCTTGCTCCTTTATTTGAATTATAGTAGTAAGGAGCAAGCAATGGTCCTCTAACCGTTCCATTGAAAATATTTAATTCTCTTTCACCTATAACCTCTATATTTGTTCCTTTAGCAAATTCTAAATAATTGCCGCTATAATAACTACCGGCACATATTCCAAGAAAATTACCGCCATTTTTTAAATAATTTTTTATATTATCATTTCCTTTGCCTTGCAATTTTTGTACATAGTATAAATCTCTTCCACCGAGTAAAATAAGTAATAAGATGTTTTGAAAACACTTTTCGTCTATAATTTCTTGTGCAGTAATATAATCTACCTCATACTTTGGAGCATAAAGTTTTAAGTGATGCACGCAATGCTTAATACTTTCTTTTGAAACTCCTAAATCATTATAAATTTTTATTTTCATTTTTATATTATTGACAAGAACATTATATAATTCTATTTAGTGTAATTACTTAAAAATAAATTATGAGGTAATTTTATGCAACTTAATTCAATCTCACTACCGTTAACCAAAAGGCAAGCAATAGAAATAGTTTTAGGAGTGGCATTACTTACTATTTGTTCACAAATATTAATACCGTTTAAGCCTGTTCCCATAACATTACAAACTGTTGCAGTACTATTTATCGGGCTTACTTATAATAGGGTTAGCGGTACTTTAGCAGTATTATCTTTTGTAACGCTAGGAGCTGCAGGTGTGCCGATATTTGGTAAATTTTCTAGCGGTTTACCAATATTATTAGGTACTACCGGTGGATATCTAGCAGGTTTCATAGTTGCCGTATATATTATGGCTAGCTTAAAAGATAAAATTTTTACTTCTAATAAATTGTTAAACCAAATTACTTTATGCTTAATCGGTAATATGATTATTATGGGTTTAGGCTGGTTATGGTTATCCAAATTTTTAGGATTAAAAGAAGCATTTTATAGTGGGGTACTATTTTTTATAATACCCGGAATAATTAAATCGGGCTTATTAATCGGACTTATCAATATAGTAAAACCAAAAACTCGATGAACTTCAAAATTTGACTGTAGTGAAATACAAGTATAGTGTAGATTATAACATAATATGTTATAATCTATATTATCAACGCCAGTTTAGGATAAGAAGAGTTTAAGATTATCGAAAAAAGAGTTTAAAATATTAGTTTTAGTAATATTAAAAGCATTAACACAAGCTAGAATATGAACTAAAAAATTAGTAGGTGATCGATGCCTTGAGTGTTCAAGATTCATATTATTTTTTAGGACATTAAATACTGACTCAACCAACGACCTTTTTCTAAGCTGTATTTTATCTTCCATTTCCAATAAATGATTCTTCATATCTTTTCTAATTCCTGTAAATAAGCGTAATCCACGACCTAATAATTTAGTAAATAATTCCTTAGAAATATATCCCTTATCACCAAAGAGTTTACCTTGTAATCCATCAGTTATATCGTCTGCTACCGATAAATCACTATTATTTGCTTTGGTAATTTTGATCGCCATAATCGCTCCCTTATTGTTAATTACTATATGCAACTTAAACCCCATAAACCATCCATAACTACTCATCCCTATTTTAGCTATATACTTCTTTAACTTGAAAAGTTGGAAAATGAATATTCAGATGAGCGAATAATCAATGTTCTTATGGATAATTAATATCTAATACTACCAATTCTTCAGGTAAAAGAAGTATACCACTAAATACTTTATTGCTATTTGTACGTTTTGTATGACATATCGATAATTTAGTTGAATCTATGCAATAAATTCCTGTTTCCTCTCCTCTAAATAGTTGCAACATTATAACCAAGCGGTAGAATTAATCTTGACCATAATTGTATTATTCGACTATAACTTGGTAATTTAAAATAACCTCTATATTTATATGATAAGTGATATAAATAATAATTCTTAAAATCTTTGCACGGCGATATATAAAAATATAATACGATAGTTAAAAGCTCTGAAAGGCTTAAATTCCCTTCTCTCCGGCGTTGTCTATCTGTCGGTATTAATTTTTGCTTCTCCCATTCTTCATATATTTCACAAAAATTGTCTAGTATCTAAAATAAAGTTGTGATACATTTTTTCATTGTTGGGTTCTTGTTTTTTTGTTGAAAAACTTCAGTAACCCAACACTCTTAACTTGTAAATACTTTATTCTTATTCCATGCTTCTCTTCTTCCTTATCCTAAATTCGCGTTATCAATATTGTTGTACAGGTATAAAAACAAAAAACACTCCAACTAGTATATACTTAGAAACCAATTTAAGTGAAAAAATTACATTGATAGCTGCAGAATTACATTGTCGTCCAAACGATTTAATTAATGAAGCTGTACGTTTATTTGTCGAGGGACAGGAACGTATTAAACAATTGAAAGCAGAAGATGTTAAACGGCAATCTTTGTTATCTAGGGAACAAAAAAAATTAGAAGAAGAATGGGAAAAAAATCAAGATTACACAGATTGGATTTAATATTTCGATGTCATTCCCGCGAAAGCGGGAATGACATCGATCCTAACTATAATTCATGAAAAAAACAGTAACAAATGCTAATACCGCATTTTCCGGTGCCGACCTGGAAAAATAATATTAAATATGATCTTGAAAATATAGCAAGACTTTTAAAAGCCTTAGGTAACCCTCATTTAAGGCTTCCTCCCGTCATACATATAGCAGGTACAAACGGTAAAGGTTCAAGCAGTGCTATGCTTAAAAGCATCTTTACGCTTGCCGGTTATAAGGTACATTGCTATACATCTCCTCATTTATTAGAATTTAATGAACGAATCGTAGTAGCAGGTGAGAAAATCTCGGATAACGAATTATGGCAGGTTTGTGAGGAGGTAAGGTTAGCAAGCGAAAAATTTAATATCGAACCTAGCTTCTTTGAAGGTACTACGGCAGCAGCATTTGTAGCATTTGCAGAAACAAAAGCCGATATATTAATTTTAGAGACGGGACTAGGCGGTCGGTTAGACGCAACAAATATAGTAGAACGACCGTTAATTACTTTAATTACGCCTATTTCATATGATCATATGAATAGGCTTGGTAATACATTACCCCTAATAGCAGTTGAGAAAGCTGGTATTATGAAGCCTTGCGTTCCTTGTGTTATAAGTATGCAAGCTTTGGAAGTTTATGAAACATTATTTGCAAAGGCTGAAGAGTTAGAGGTACCGAGTTTTTGTTATGAATATGATTTTGGTATTAAAAAGACGGACAACGGATTTATTTATTCATCACGAAATTTTAGTTATGAGTTCCCGACTCCTTCACTACTCGGTGATCATCAATTAATAAATGCTGCAAGCGTTATTGCTTTAATAAGTTTGATAAATAAACAATTTAATATTAGCAACGAAATTATCTCTAAAGGACTGCAAAATACTATTTGGCGGGCTAGAATCGAAAAAATAGAACCGAAAAAATATTCTAAATTAATAGGTGATAATGTTCAAATTTGGGTAGATGCAGCTCATAATAATAGCGGAGCTCAAGTTTTGGCAAATTGGATTCGTGATAATTTAAAATCACCGATATATTTAATACTCGGTATGACTAAAAATAGGAATATCGAGGAGTTTTGTTCCTACTTTAAGGGTTTGACAATTAAAGGTTACAGTGTTAAAGTTTTATCCGAACCACTAAGCCATAGTGCAGAAACAATAAATTTGGAAGGCAGAAAGAGCGGGATTGATTTTAGCGAAAGCGACTCACTCGAAGAAGCGATTAGTGATATAAAGAAGATAAACGGTGATAATAAAGCAAATATTATAATAACCGGATCGCTTTATTTAGCTTCCGATTTTTATAAGTTATTATATTTCTAGTGTCATTCCCGCGTAGGCGGAAATGACATTAAAAAGCCAAAAACAACCTAGGAGAAAATAACATGACCTATTGCAACAAATCTAATCAAACCTCATATCCTTTTATCTTACCTGATTTACCTTATGACAAAGAGAGTTTTAAACCACATTTTACTCCCGAGACTTTTGATTATCATCATGGTAAACATCATAATGCTTATGTACAAAATCTAAACAATTTACTCAAAGATAAAGAAGAATTACAAAAAAAAGATTTAGAAGAAATAATAGAATGGTCATCTCAAAACTCAAATGCGGCTATTTTTAATAACGCAGCCCAAATATGGAATCATACCTTTTTTTGGCATTCAATAAAGCCACAGGGCGGAGGTAAGCCAAGCGGTAAAATATTAGAACAAATTAATAAAGATTTCGGTAGTTTTGAAGGATTTTGCGAACAGTTTAAGCAAGAGGCAGTAGGGCAGTTCGGTAGCGGCTGGGCATGGCTTGTATATCACGATAATAGGTTACAAATTATAAAAACCGCTAATGCCGGTACACCTATAGCAAACGGTGTGAAGCCGCTTCTTGCATGTGATGTATGGGAACATGCTTATTATATTGATTATCGTAACAAACGACCTGATTATGTTGACATATTTATTAAGCATATGATTAACTGGAAGTTTGTAGAAGATAACTTAATAAAATAAAATTATGAATTTAGAGGATATTAAAAAGGCTCAAGAAACTCATTAGTGCAAAAAAATTTGAAAACCCAAGTGATATCGTAAAGTTTTTAGCTGATGTATTATTTAAGACTCTTGCAAAAGTAGGAGGAAAATTTAAATATACCGAAACTCTAAGAGAAACTAACGAGCAGTTACGTGAGAATGCTTTAAACACTGTTGTTTTAGATACTGCCGGAATAGATACTTTGGATTTCAAAGATGCACAAAAATATTCTGATTATTTGCATATTAAAGGATATTGTCAAACTAGAGAACATTTGAATAATCATGACCTTGGCAAAGAAGCAGATAAAACATTTGACCATCAAAAATTTCTACTAAATGTTTATGATAATAAAAATCTACATAAAACATTTGGAACTAAATTATTAGAAATGTTTATTCCGTCAAAAGAAAATAATACTTCTAAATGGCAAGAAGGAATTATCGAAAATCATGATGATAAAGCAAAAATGTTATTATCATTTTGTAAAACCGGAGCATTAAACGAAAAAGAATTAAATGAAAAGCTTAAAGAATATGTAATTATTGCTGCAACTAGTCGTAATAATACATTAAAAGCCGATACGAACTCATTGAAAGCTTTGCTGTATACCTTAAACGATCCTGCTGCTTCAAGTAAAATAAAAGATAGTTTCATTGAGGTACTTGGAATAGATAAAAATAAAGATGTACGATTTGATAAAACTAAAACCTTTGATGAAAATATTGCTAAGTTTAAATTTACTAAACAAGATTTAGAAAGCTTTATAACTAAAAGTAAAAGCGAAGCACCAAAAATTCAAAGCAAACATAGTGTAGCCAGAAGTCATGTAAGTAGGGGGTGATTAGATTTTGCTTGCTGTCAAGCCGACGGTGTTGTATGGATCGGTAAAACCTACTCGATGTCATTCCCGCGTGGACCGAAAAATCTGTTCGGTGTCATACCGCGGCTTGACCACGGTATCCAAAAAACAATAAAAATACTAAAATTATTAGTATTTTTAACTGGATCCCGCGATCAAGTCGCGGGATGACAGAGATAAAATTGATCCACCCAACAATGCCTCGCGGGAATGACATCGAGTAGGCTTAATGACAACTACTAAAAAAATGAATATCGGTAAATTTAAACTAATTGTTTTTGATGAAATAGACAGTACAAGCTCTGAGGCTATGAGAACTGCTAAAAGGGGAATAGTTGATTCAAACTATGCAGTACTTGCTAAATCTCAAACCAAAGCACGAGGAAGAAGCGGTAAAAACTGGCAGTCTAGGGTAGGTAACTTACATGTAAGTTTACTAATAAAGCCTGATAAAGAGCTAGAATTATTACCGCAATTATCTTTTGTTACAGCACTTGCCGTTTATGAGAGTATAGCCTCTTTATGTCACTCCCATAGTTCTCTATGTCATTCCCGCGAAAGCGGGAATGACATAAGAGGTGAGGATGACATTATACAACTAAAATGGCCTAACGATGCTCTCGTGAACGGTCGGAAAATTGCCGGTATACTTCTTGAATCCGTTAAAGTAGAAAATAATTATTACCTTATTATCGGTATCGGTATTAATATCACCTATCACCCTGATAATATCGACCAGCCTACTACTAGCTTAATAAGCGAAAATCTACCTCCTATAGAACCACAAGCTTTACTTGAAAAATTAATAGAGAATTTTGAAAAATATTATCAAATTTGGCATAATAACGGTTTTTCTTTTATTAGAAAAAAATGGTTAGAACATGCTTATAAGTTACATGAAAATATTAGCGTTAAATATCAAAATGATATAGTAACCGGTCTTTTTAAAGATATCGATAGTACCGGCAGAATAATATTGCAACTACCTTCCAAAAAAATAATTTCTTTTTCCACTGCCGAACTTTTCTTTTAGAAAAAATATTACTAAATTTAAATTGTAGATTTAATTTTTGTTAACTTCTACTTAAGCTCCAATTTAACAAGGTAATATTAATATGCCCCAAGAGAATAGCAACTCTAAGTCTCAAGAGTTTTTAATAAATGCGTATAAGCAATTAAACGAATTTAAAAAGTTTTCTTCTCGTAATATTAGTGAAGATTTTTTAAAAACTGAAAAAACTTTTAAATGTGCATTATTTACGGGTAATAATAACGCATGTGAAGGTTTAGTAGAATTATATGATGAAGTAATAAAAAAAATGCCTGATTATGAACTTAAGAATATAAATATACTTCTTCAACATGAAGAGTTGTTAAAATGATTAGGCACAATGGTTTGAAAATTGTCATTTACCAATGAAGAAATTTTATTTTTATATTTTTCAATATTTTCAAAAAATATTCGTATAGAATCAGTAAATGTCTCAAAATTCGCATAAAATTTATTGTTACTTACAACAGAATGCATAAATTTCCACAGTCGTTCAATTGGATTCAAATTAGGACTATATGCTGGCAAAAATAGTAACTCTATTTTACTGTATTGTAGATATTCTTTTACCTTTTTTGACCTATGATATCCAGCATTATCGCATATCAAATAAATCTTACTTTTATCTTGATTATTTGCTTCTAATTTCTTTAAAAATTCAATAATATAATCACCATTAACCTTAGGATTGTCAGTTGTTACTACCTCTAAATCCTTAAGATTAATAGCACCAATAATATGTTTACGCTTCCAACCACTGAAACTTGGTAATGTTTTAACTACATTCTTTCTAATCCAACCAAATCTTGCTCGAGTTTGGTATTGAGGATGAACACTATCCATAAAATAAATAGACTCATCTTTAGCTAAATTATTTTTTAGCAAACTATATTGCAGCTTAAATTCCTCTTGCTTAGCTAAATCTATTTTTCCAGGAATTAACTTAGGTTTCTTATAACTAAAACCAAGTCTGTGTAACAGCTTGATTACCCCAGCTAATGTATAGATTACTCCATATTGACGTTCTATGAACAAACCTATATCTCTAGCATACACATAATTATTATTTTCTAGATGAACTATTAACTCTGCTTCCTCCTGTCTAGTAAGTTTACTATCACTACCGCCATTTCCAGGCTTAAGCTTCTGAGCATTATGATAATCTATTAAATGTTTTCTTATCCCTCCCCATCACTCAGTAATAACACTTTCGATATCTCATCAATACTATAGCTATCATCATACATGAAAACAGCTTTGATTCTATCACAAATCCTCTTATCCCTTTCGCTTCTATGGTAAAGCTTTAATTCTTCTTTTTCTACTGATGTTAATTTTCTATAAATCCATTCTTACTTAATAACACTTGCTGACTTCTTTGACAATTTTTCATTTACTAGAGGTATATATCCTTGCCAATAATTAGGTTCTTTATTGATGATTTTGTATTTTTTTGTTAAATCTATATTGGTAGTTTTATTTAATTCAAGACCAAGCGGCATAGGATTAGAATAGGTATTTAAACAAAAAAATATAATTAATAAGGGTAATAGATTTTGCATAAATATATAATATTAAACAACAAATCTTAAATACCATAATATTTATTATATTTCAATTAAAAGTTAATAAAATAAAAATCTTTACAAAATTTAGTGAAAAAAAATAAAACCTCATATATTATAAGTAATTATATCTTTAGCTCATTACATGATAATCTTTAGTATAGTTTTTTTTAAAACCGTTTCGGTATTATTAAGTGTAGTAATAGGATTCTTAGCAGGTAAATATTCAAATGTTGAAAGAGATAGTATCTCTTCTTTACTATTCTATTTTATATCACCTATAGTGTTTTTTACGATACCTGCTAGTACAACCTTAACACTTTCGGCATTAAGCGTTACGGTCGTAACATTTGTAATTGCAACACTCTTATCGCTTTTTTCTTATTATTTTTTTGGTAAATTTTGGCAAGATCATACACGTAATATTATAGCTTTGTCTGCAGGTACGGCAAATGGCGGATATTTTATGTTGCCTATAGCTGCAGCACTTTTCGATGATTATACATTAAGTATTTACATGATGGCTGTTATAGGAGTTAATATTTATGAATGTTCCGTTGGCTTTTATATTTGTATGCGAAGTTTTGCAAATACCACCGATAGTATATTAAAAGTAGTAAAATTACCGATTTTAAATGCTTTTTTCTTGGGATGTTTATTTAGTTTTTGCGGTTTTACTTTACCGGATTTTTTAGATGATTTTATATATAATATGAAAGGTTCTTTTTCGATACTCGGTATGGTGATGGTGGGTCTTGCTCTTTCATCTCTACAAAAATTTGAAGTCGATATAAAATTTACTCTTGCTACGTTTGCTGCTAAATTTTTATTCTATCCTTTGGGAGTAGGGTTATTTATCATGTTTGATCATTTTGTAACAAAATGGTATAACAATAATTACTATAATGCTCTAAAACTACTTTCTACGGCACCACTCGCAGCAAATACTATAGTTATAGCGAATTTACAGAAATTTTATCCTGAGAAAGTTGCAGCTACCGTGTTTTTATCTTTGCTTTTTGTAGTTATATATATGCCGACAATGGTCAGTATATTTTTAAGTGACTTAAATTAATAACATGATGACAATGATTTTTTTAAAATTTATTCTAAATTGGTATTAATAGGTTCATATGAAAATTACTACTAAAGTACTAATAATAGGTTCAGGTCCTGCGGGTCTAAGTGCCGCTATTTATACGGCTAGAGCCGCTCTAAAACCAATATTAATTAATGGTATGCAGCCAGGCGGGCAGCTTACAATTACCACCGATGTTGAGAATTATCCCGGATTTGCGGAAACGGTGCAAGGACCTTGGCTTATGGAACAAATGTCTATGCAGGCTAAAAATGTCGGTACAGAAATTATTAGTGATTACGTGGAAAAAGTAGATTTATCAAAAAGACCTTTTAAAGTATTTACCGGAACTGGGAATGAGTATGAAGCAGAAAGTATAATCATCTGTACTGGTGCGGAAGCAAAATGGCTTGGTATAGCTTCAGAGCAGGAATTTCGTGGTTTTGGTGTTTCGGCATGTGCTACTTGCGATGGTTTCTTTTTTAAGAATCAAGAAATAGTTGTAGTAGGGGGAGGAAATAGTGCAGTAGAAGAAGCTTTATACTTAACCAATCATGCTAGCAAAGTTACTATAATACATAGAAGAGATAGTTTTAGAGCTGAGAAAATATTACAGGAGCGATTATTTAAAAACCCTAAAATATCGGTAATTTGGGATCATGTAGTAGATGAGATTGTAGGTAACGATAAACCAAAATCCGTTACCGGAGTTAAAATTAAAAATATCCACACCAAAGAGGTTAATTTAGTGAATTGTAGCGGTGTATTTATAGCTATCGGGCATGCACCGAATACGGGGCTATTTACCGGACAAATTGCAATGGATGACGATAATTATATAATCACGAAGTCAGGTACAACTAAAACTAGCGTAGAAGGGGTTTTTGCTGCCGGTGACGTTCAGGATAAAATTTATAGACAAGCAGTAACTGCTGCAGGTAGTGGCTGTATGGCTGCTCTTGAGGTAGAGAAATTTTTGAATAAATAATAAAATTCCTAAAAAAAAGACATAATCATATAAAAAGTCATTAAATTTTTTTTAATAAATTCTTGTATTAAAAATTATAGCAATATAATCTTTCTTTCTAATTTTATAAAATAGAGAGGAATTATGCCTACACGCTATAGGAGCAGAAATAGGAGTTACAAAGGTAACTGATAATAAAGTTATTTTTAAAACAACTTCTAATGACTTAGAACATTTTCGTACATTATTAGCATCCCCTGATGAATTAAAGAAGAATGTGATACATGCTTTATTTAAGGATAATATGTAGAAATTAGAAATGTATAGACTTTATACCAATAAATAGCGGAAACGTCAATTACAATACGTAGAGAAAAAATGGGAAATTTTTTTAAAAAGCACTTAACTTCAGAATCTGAACTATATAATGCAGATACTTCAGATATAGAAATAGGAGAGTTATTTTATAAGCTAGTAGATGGTGATCTTATAACAGAGTATGGTTTGTCTAAAATTTTAGAAACAATAAGATTAGAAGCTGAATTTAATAAAGAATTATTAACTGCCGAGATTCAACTCTCTTGTGGAAATCCAATAAAACATAAAATGGATGAATCCAAACTTGAGACACTACAAGCCGTTATAAGTGATGAAAATAAATTATCAAAAATTTTAACAGGTGAAGCAACACCGGCTACAGATTATACCTATCCACCTACTGAATTTTCTAAATTAATATCCCAAATTATTTCTCATAAAGAAAATAATAGCTTAACTTTTACTCTAAATAACGGTGCAGCAATGCAAGCCGTTTAAGCTTATAAAATTGACGGTAAACCACCTATTATCGCTTCTAATTTGGAAGGCGGATTTATCCTTGATAAGCAGTATTTATTAAAATATTTATTTCCGATATTTAACAGTTTTGTCTGGCAGGAAGACGATAAATTTCCTATTATGTTTTCTTCTAAAGACCCGGAATATCTAAATACTAATAATAATCATGAAATTACTTTATTAATAGATATTAGCGGTAGTATGAAATATACTTTTAGTGATTATAAAAATAATATACAAAAGATCCTAGCTAAATTAGTTGAGATCCCTAATTGGAAAATTAATATAGTTTCATTTAATGATCAATCTAACATGGAATCTTTTTGTGATAAGGAAAATTCTATTGAAGATATTAAGAAATATGTAGACAATTTAAATGCCGATGGATATACAAGATTATATGGTACCGTCAAAGATGCTTTAGAAACGCGAATTTAGGATAAGGAAGAAGAGAAGCATGGAATAAGAATAAAGTATTTACAAGTTAAGAGTGTTGGGTTACTGAAGTTTTTCAACAAAAAAACAAGAACCCAACAATGAAAAAATGTATCACAACTTTATTTTATATACTAGACAATTTTTGTGAAATATATGAAGAATGGGAGAAGCAAAAATTAATACCGACAGATAGAAAACGCCGGAGAGAAGGGAATTTAAGCCTTTCAGAGCTTTTAACTATCGTATTATATTTTTATATATCGCCGTGCAAAGATTTTAAGAATTATTATTTATATCACTTATCATATAAATATAGAGGTTATTTTAAATTACCAAGTTATAGTCGAATAATACAATTATGGTCAAGATTAATTCTACCGCTTGGTTATAATGTTGCAACTATTTAGAGGAGAGGAAACAGGAATTTATTGCATAGATTCAACTAAATTATCGATATGTCATACAAAACGTACAAATAGCAATAAAGTATTTAGTGGTATACTTCTTTTACCTGAAGAATTGGTAGTATTAGATATTAATTATCCATAAGAACATTGATTATTCGCTCATCTAAATATTCATTTTCCAACTTTTCAAGTTAAAGAAGTATATAGCTAAAATAGGGATGAGTAGTTATGGATGGTTTATGGGGTTTAAGTTGCATATAGTAATTAACAATAAGGGAGCGATTATGGCGATCAAAATTACCAAAGCAAATAATAGTGATTTATCGGTAGCAGACGATATAACTGATGGATTACAAGGTAAACTCTTTGGTGATAAGGGATATATTTCTAAGGAATTATTTACTAAATTATTAGGTCGTGGATTACGCTTATTTACAGGAATTAGAAAAGATATGAAGAATCATTTATTGGAAATGGAAGATAAAATACAGCTTAGAAAAAGGTCGTTGGTTGAGTCAGTATTTAATGTCCTAAAAAATAATATGAATCTTGAACACTCAAGGCATCGATCACCTACTAATTTTTTAGTTCATATTCTAGCTTGTGTTAATGCTTTTAATATTACTAAAACTAATATTTTAAACTCTTTTTTCGATAATCTTAAACTCTTCTTATCCTAAACTGGCGTTAGAATTATTGAAAGAAAAAATAGATATACATTCTACTATTATAGTATTTACTGATGGAAACAACGAAGGAACTGACTGTAATACAACACAACAAGAGGTTATAGATTCTGCAATCACTGTAATACAAAACCCTCAGTTTAATATGTATGCGGTAGGATTTGGTGAGAACTACAATAAAGAATTTTTTGAAGAAATTGCAATGCGTGGAGGCTTTACTCATATTAGTTTAAGAGATCCAAGCGGCATGAAACAGCTTGAACAATATATTGACAATATTGAGCAAAAGGTGGTTATTTGGAAAATATTAGGAGAACAATTAAATTTAATAACACGAGTACAAGAAGGTGATGTTTTTATTGGAGATAAAGTAGATACCGATAAAGAAATTACGTTCTCTAAAGACGGTCAACAATTCACGATTGGAGTAGAAGAGTTTGATACAAATATTGCCGGCGTAGTAAGAAGTTGTTACGATGAAGTAGCTTAATTATTATATTTCTCTTGCTAGTATTAGCGGATAATTTTAAGATAAGTTTGTAACAGTTTTTTCGTCATTGCGAGCGACTAAAAGGATTGTTGCATGGCTCAAAAAACCTGCTGGGTGTCATCCCGCGACTTGATCGCGGGATCCAAAAATATAACTTAGAGTACTGCTAATTTTAGTATTTTAAGCTGGATCCCGCGATCAAGTCGCGGGATGACGAGGGCGAAGCCGAGCCACGCAACAACGCCAACGCCTCCTTGCAATGACGATTTTAGTATCCGCACAATAATACCAGTAGGAAATTTATGAACTTACTTAAAAATATTACGGGAAAGAATTATATAAACGGTGAATTTATAGAGTTCGGGAAGCAAATATCCGTTATTAATCCTTCGACCTTAAAAGAAATTGCTATAGTTCCGAATTTAGGATTATCTGAGATTAATTCAGCAATTAATAATACGGTACAAACTTTTTCTTCATGGTCACAAAGTTCGTTTGAAGAAAGAATAGCGATTCTTAGAATAATGGTATAATTTAGTAATCGAAAATATTGATGAGCTAAGTCATATATTAACTCTAGAGCAGGGTAAGGTACTCTCTGAATCCAAAAAAGAAATTCTATACGGAGCATCTTTTATTGATTGGTATACATATGTTATACATAATATTCACGGGACCATTAAACCGGGCAGTAGTAAAGCTCATAAAATTGTTACGCAATATGAGCCGGTTGGACCGTCTGCGGCTATAACTCCTTGGAATTTTCCAAATGCAATGATTACTCGTAAGGTAGTGCCTGCAATAGCTGCAGGCTGCAGCGTTATATTAAAACCGTCAAGCCTTACGCCTCTATCAGCTTTAATACTTGCGAAATTTGCAAGCGATGCCGGTTTGCCCGCCGGAGTATTTAACGTGATTACCGGTGATTCGGATGTTATAGGTAAGTCTTTTTGTGAAGATTTTAGGCTTCGGAAATTATCATTTACCGGTTCTACAAATGTCGGTAAAATTCTATATCAAAATGCCGCAAATACTCTAAAACGTTTATCTTTGGAACTTGGCGGCAATGCTCCTTTCATTATAACGGCAGATAATAATTTAGAGAAAGTAGCAAGTGATTTAGTAATCGTTAAAACTAGAAATAGTGGGCAGTCTTGTACTTCACCCAATAGGATATTTATAGAAGAATCTATATATGAAAAATTTATAGAAATTCTAAAGGCTAAATTTACTAAGCTTAAATCTGGTGACGGATTTGATAAAGCATCAGATATAGGTCCGTTAATTAACTCTGCTGCCATAGAAAAAATACAAAAGCTACTCGCTGATGCACAAAATAAAGGAGCTAAATTAATTTGCGGCGGTAAAGCTGTTGATAATTTTATTGAGCCTACTATTATTATTGACTGTTTGGATAATATGGATATCTTTAGAACAGAAATATTCGGTCCGGTGGTTGCGTGCTATAAATTTAAAGATTTGGATGAAGTAATAGAATGTGCAAATAATACCGAATACGGCTTGCAAGGATATGTATATTCAAATAATATATCTGTGGCACAAATGATAGCAACTAGGCTTGATTTTGGTATGGTTTCAATTAATAACCCATTGCCCGGAAATGCAAAAGCACCTTTTGCAGGGCGTAAAGCTTCAGGCTTTGGAGTTGAAGGCTCATTTGAAGGGATATTTGAATATCTAAATACGAAATATATAAACTTACAGAATTAAGAATGCCCGCATGGTTTCTTTTATGTAATTCCATTGGTCACACATGGGTATAAACTTAAGAGGCGTCTCACTCGATGTCATCCCTGCGAAAGCAGGGATCCATAAAAGAAAACTAAAAACAAAAAATGTATTGGGTATATATATTATGTTCTAATAAGCATGGCACTTTATATATTGGTATTACTAATAATATAATACGTCGTATTTATGAACATAAACAAAAAATAATAAAGGTTTTACCTCAAAATATGACATTACAAAGCTTGTTTATACAGAAGAATTTACCGATATTAAAGAAGCACTTACTAGAGAGAAAAATTTAAAAAAGTGGAAACGTAGCTGGAAAATTGAACTGATAGAAAAAACTAACCCTGAATGGAAAGATTTAATTGAATAGTTTTATGGATTCCTGCTTTTGCAGGAATGACATCTTGAACGTTCGTATACTAGAATATCAAGCCACGGTATGACAATGAAATAAAAATTATGCCTGTTCCTATAAATGATATTGAAAGAACAATTGAAGAAATTAACCTTATACTTGATAATTATGAACCGCTTTGTTTAATAATAGGTAAAGAAAAAGTTAATCACCACTTACACATAACATCTAATAATCTTGCTGAATTGTTAGATAAAGAGATACCGCTTTCAATTAAATATTTTGATCCTATAGTACGACTAATTGAACAATTTAATAAGATTGAAATTATAATACCTCAAGAGCTTAATAATGCTTTATGTAATACATTATTAAACTTTGAGCATAATTATTATTCCGACGAATTACAAGAAACCGTAATTCAATATATAGAAAAACTTGATATTCTAGGGGTGGATGCGTACTAACACTCTAAAAATCTCAATAGTTTTACCGGTTTATAATAGGGAGAAGCTATTACCTTTTGCTATTGAGAGCTGCCTTAATCAAAGCTTTAAAGACTTTGAGCTTATTATTATTGATGATTGCTCAAAAGATAGTAGCGTTATAGTAGCTAGGAAATATGCAGAGCAGGATTCACGTATTAAGGTAATAGTAAACGAGACCAATAAAAAATTACCGGCAAGTTTGAATGTTGCTTTTAAAGAGGCCAAGGGGGAGTATTTTACTTGGACTTCAGATGATAATCTTTTCCATGAAAATGCTTTAGAAAAAATGGTTAAGACACTTGATAATTCACCTGAGATAGGGCTTGTATATACTGATTATACTTTAATCGATGAGCAAGGTAGTATAGGTGCAAGACTTTATCAAGAACCGCCTGAGTTTTTACCGATTAGAGATTGTGTCGGTGCATGTTTCTTATATAGAGCCGATTTAGCAAGACAAATAGGGGGATATAATGAAAATATGCAGTTGGTGGATGATTATGAATATTGGCTTCGTTTTGGACTTGTTACGAAATTTGCTCATATACCGGAATCTTTATATTTCTACCGAGTACATGATCAAAGCTTAACAATAGAGCGTAAAATAGAAGCAAAACAGGCCAAAAGAGCTTTAAAAGAATTATTCAAAGATAAATATATTATTCCTGCTGAGATTAAACCTATAAATGATTTATATAATTGGTTTATTGAAGATAGAAATTTAAGCTCTTATTTTAGGTTATTTAAAATAATTATTTGTAGTCCGATAATTACTATTTCTTATATTATTAAAAATCTGAAAAGAATTAGATGATATTTTAATGCTTCAATGTTATTCCCGCGTAGGCGGGAATGACATCATAAGTCATAGCACAACACCTTTAAAAACAAATGCAAAATCAAGATTTCATACATACATTAAATCCACAACAGCAAAAAGCAGTTCTTCATACTGAAGGACCGCTTTTATTGCTTGCAGGTGCAGGGACAGGTAAAACAAAAGTACTTACCTCAAGAATAGCTAATATTGTTCACCAAAATTTAGCCTCACCTCAAAATATTCTAGCCGTTACTTTTACTAATAAAGCTGCTAAAGAAATGGCTGAAAGAGTTAACAGTCTAATTAATTGCTACGGTCTTAATATCGGCACTTTCCACTCAATGGCAGCTAGGATATTACGTGACCAAATTGAGCATTTAAATCTTGGTTTAAATAATAGATTTACTATTATTAGTCATGATGATCAATTAAAACTAGTTAAGGATATAGTAAAACTAAAAGATATCGATACTAAAAAATATGCTCCTAAATTAATACATATCATAATTTCGAGATGGAAAGATCAAGGATTATTACCAAGTAAACTATCAGCATCAGATACTAATTTACCGTTGCAGAGGGTGGCAAAACTTGTATACGAAGAATATCAGAAAAATTTACTTATTTCTAATGTTTTAGATTTTGGAGATTTGCTACTTTATAATAATGAGCTTTTTATTAAAAATCCTGCAATACTAAGATATTACCAGGAAAAATATCGATATATTTTAATCGATGAATATCAAGACACTAACGTTGTCCAGTATTTATGGGCAAGAATGCTCGCAAGTTTATATAAAAATATTTGCTGTGTAGGGGATGATGATCAATCTATCTATGGTTGGCGAGGAGCGGAAGTCGGTAATATATTACGCTTTGAAAAAGATTTTGCAGGTGCAACGATTATTAAATTAGAGCAGAATTATAGATCAACTTTGCCGATACTTGCTGCTGCTTCCAATGTTATTAATAATAATAAAAACCGTCACGGTAAAACGTTATGGACGGATAGGGAAAGCGGTGAAAAGATAAAAATTATCTCTTGTTGGAGTGATAAAGAAGAAGCAAGATATATAGCCGGCGAAATAGATAAATTAGTGAGAGAAGACCGATATAATGCCGGCAATATTGCAATATTAGTACGAGCTGGATTTCAAACAAGAAGTTTTGAGGAAGCGTTTATAAATAGTGCTATGCCTTATAAAATTATAGGAGGTTTGCGGTTCTATGAACGTATGGAAATAAGAGACGTGCTTGCTTATATCCGTATATCTTTAAATCAAAATGACAATCTAGCACTTGAGCGTATTATAAATGTGCCGAAAAGGGCAATAGGTGCAGCTAGCTTAAATAAAATTAGAGTCTATGCACTTGAGCGAAATATTTCTAATTTCGCAGCCATTAAAGAAATGTTGGAAATGGGCGAGATTAAAGCAAAACCATATGAAACTCTAAAAGATTTGGTTACTAAAATCGATAATTGGCACGAAAGATTTAGTATAGATGCTCCAATAAACGTAGTTAAAGCAATACTTGATGATTCCGGTTATCTTGAAATGCTTCAAGAAGAAAAGACCGAAGAGGCATTCGGTAGAATCGAAAATATTAACGAAATGCTTAGAGCTATTGCCGAATTTAACGATGTTCATGATTTTATCGAACATTCAAGTTTAGTTATGGAAAACGAAGTGCTTGAAACTAATTACGGTGGTTCTGTTACTATAATGACCCTGCACGCAGCTAAAGGGCTTGAGTTTGACGTGGTGTTTTTACCGGGCTGGGAAGAGGGAGTATTTCCGTCTCAAAGGTCTCTAGACGAAGACGGTGAAAAAGGCTTAGAAGAAGAACGCCGCATTGCTTATGTCGGCATTACGAGAGCCAAAAAAGACCTCTACATTACCCATGCGGAAAGCCGAAAAATATTTTATGAAATAGTCCGTTCTTACCCTTCAAGGTTCATAACCGAAATCCCTGATGAAATTACGATCAGGACCTCTTCTATGAAAAGATACAATTCTTTTTATAAGTTTTAATTAATTTTAACAAATCCTGAAATTGCTGAAGGTCTAACAAAATTTTTGAATGAAAATATTTAATAAAACTAAGAAGTTCTAATATAAAACCTCCGCAAACTACTCCTGGTATACTTCTTCAACATGAAGAGTTGTTAAAATGATTAGGCACAATGGTTTGAAAATTGTCATTTACCAATGAAGAAATTTTATTTTTATATTTTTCAATATTTTCAAAAAATATTCGTATAGAATCAGTAAATGTCTCAAAATTCGCATAAAATTTATTGTTACTTACAACAGAATGCATAAATTCCCACAGTCGTTCAATTGGATTCAAATTAGGACTATATGCTGGCAAAAATAGTAACCCTATTTTACTGTATTGTAGATATTCTTTTACCTTTTTTGACCTATGATATCCAGCATTATCGCATATCAAATAAATCTTACTTTTATCTTGATTATTTGCTTCTAATTCCTTTAAAAATTCAATAATATAATCACCATTAACCTTAGGATTGTCAGTTGTTACTACCTCTAAATCCTTAAGATTAATAGCACCAATAATATGTTTACGCTTCCAACCACTGAAACTTGGTAATGTTTTAACTACATTCTTTCTAATCCAACCAAATCTTGCTTGAGTTTGGTATTGAGGATGAACACTATCCATAAAATAAATAGACTCATCTTTAGCTAAATTATTTTTTAGCAAACTATATTGCAGCTTAAATTCCTCTTGCTTAGCTAAATCTATTTTTCCAGGAATTAACTTAGGTTTCTTATAACTAAAACCAAGTCTGTGTAACAGCTTGATTACCCCAGCTAATGTATAGATTACTCCATATTGACGTTCTATGGGAGTGTTGAGATATGAAGAGTAAAAGGTTATAATAAGGGAGCGATTATGGCGATCAAAATTACCAAAGCAAATAATAGTGATTTATCGGTAGCAGACGATATAACTGATGGATTACAAGGTAAACTCTTTGGTGATAAGGGATATATTTCTAAGGAATTATTTACTAAATTATTAGGTCGTGGATTACGCTTATTTACAGGAATTAGAAAAGATATGAAGAATCATTTATTGGAAATGGAAGATAAAATACAGCTTAGAAAAAGGTCGTTGGTTGAGTCAGTATTTAATGTCCTAAAAAATAATATGAATCTTGAACACTCAAGGCATCGATCACCTACTAATTTTTTAGTTCATATTCTAGCTTGTGTTAATGCTTTTAATATTACTAAAACTAATATTTTAAACTCTTTTTTCGATAATCTTAAACTCTTCTTATCCTAAACTGGCGTTAATAAGGTTGCAGTTACCTCTGCAAATGTTACTGATAGCAAAGGTTTTAAACACGTTATGCCACGCTCCGGTGCTGCATATGTAGATAAAGCATATTGTACAAAGTCTACCAAAGATACAGCAACTAGGCAAGAAGTGCATCTTTGTGCTGTAAAGAAAAATAACATGAAAGATAAAAATTTTGACCTTGATAGATATTATACAAAAATTAGAGCACCTTTTGAAAGAGTATTCTCACAAGATAATAAACGTGTCAGATATATTGGTATTGCCAAAAATCAATTCTCGGAATTTATGAATGCTATATGTTTTAATTTGAAACGCTTAACCGTTTTAACGGCTAGCTAATATTATAATGGATAACGCATAGATAATAACAAAATCTCCACTGATTTTTACTAATTTTGTATATATACTTCTTTTACCTGAAAAATTGGTAGTATTAGATATTAATTATCCATAAGAACATTGATTATTCGCTCATCTAAATATTCATTTTCCAACTTTTCAAGTTAAAGAATATACTGAACAAAAATTATCTTAATTTTAAACACTATTTCTTCCAAAAAAATATCCTTCCTATAATTCTCTACTTAATTTCTTATCTCTCAACACTTCCATTAAATGTTTTCTTATCCCTTCATCACTCAGTAATAACACTTTCGATATCTCATCAATACTATAGCTATCATCATACATGAGAACAGCTTTGATTCTATCACAAATCCTCTTATCCCTTTCGCTTCTATGGTAAAGCTTTAATTCTTCTTTTTCTACTGATGTTAATTTTCTATAAATCCATTCTTACTTAATAACACTTGCTGACTTCTTTGACAATTTTTCACTTACTAGAGGTATACTTATAAAATTAATATTAATTATATTTCTTGATAAAAAATTAAGATATTGAGGTATACTCGCTGAATTTAAAAAATTGGTTTCGTTATTTTTTGCTTTTAATCCTCACGTACTAGTATGTACGCTGCGGTTAAAAGCTTCAAAATGCCTCGCTCTTTTTCAAATTGAGCTTCGTATACCAACTCTTCATTTACTCAAGGTATAAAGTGTAATTTTCTTTTAACTCTTCATCAGAGGAGCTATCAAAGTTTTCGTATTTTAGTGTCATTATTTGTAGTAGAATTAAGTTTTTAATTATTCAGGCAAGTATATTTTTATAAATCCAAGTAAAGTATATGCAGCTTCACTGAGAGTATAAGAGTCATTTGTATAGGGTAAGCCGTCTGTGTTATGCTCAGTAAAAGTAGTAGATTCACTTTCAATATCCTTAAGGTCATAGTTTACTATATCATTAATCTTTAATCTTTCTCCTGTATTTCCTTCAAAGCAATCCATGAATGCTAAAGCTTTAACTATTTCACCACCCATAAGATACTTCAATAATTCTTCTTTTCCATAAGCTATTTTATCTTCAATACTATCTAAATCTTTCATTACTAACATTACTGATGGCATCATTTTATTTACTTCAGTTGCTAATAACTTAGGGTCGATTAATCACTAGATTTAAGTATATCTCATACCATTATAGTTATAATATTAGCTATATACTAAAATATTAATTATTAATCAAGTCTTCTTTACTAATAGTTACAATTTTATTGTATAAGTTAAATTTTGTTAAGTTTATACAGATAAATTTATTGACAAAAGTTAATTTTTATTATACTTTGCTCTCTTAAGTATTTTTGAAAGGTGGTTATGGTAGATATAAGCAATACTAATAAGAGTAGCTTAGCACTATTCGAGGGCGGCGGAGTAAAAGGAGAGATCCATTTAGAAAAATTAAAAATAATAGAGCAAATAACCGGTAAGCCTACTTGCAAGGTATTCGATTTTACTGGAGGTACCAGTGTTGGAGGAGTTATTCCTATTTTGCTTAATTTACCGGATCCTAATAATCCCGGAAAACCTTTATTCAGTGCAGAACAAGCTCAAGAACTGTTTGAAGAAATGGCACACGATATTTTTCCGGAAGGATTAACTTTTAGAAAATTTTGGAGTTTTAATGGCTTATTCAGCTATAAATTTTCTCCTGAACCATTAGTAAAGTTATTGAAAGAATATTGTAAGGATTATACCCTAAAGGATTTAATCAGTGATGTTGTAGTTACAGGTTATGATCTAAATAATAAACAAAATCCTCTTATGACTTTCTCTACTATAGAGGCTAGAAAAAGTGAAGATAATGATTATTACCTTTCAGATATAATACAAGGAATCACTGCAGCACCTGGATATTTCCCCAGCCACAATTTCAGTAATATAACCAATACTAAATTACATAAAATTATTGATGGTGGAGTATATGCTAATGACCCAACCTTACAAACATGGAAATTATTAAAAGAAACTAACTATAACATAGACAACGCTTTATATTTATCATTAAAAGAAGAAAATAATGATGATTACCACACTGTTTGTTGCGGCGGAGGAATAATAGAGCTATTAAAAAATAATATGCCCGGTAAAATATTAGAAGCAACACAACA
Source organism: Rickettsia endosymbiont of Villa modesta (assembly GCF_964026485.1). NCBI lineage: Bacteria > Pseudomonadati > Pseudomonadota > Alphaproteobacteria > Rickettsiales > Rickettsiaceae > Rickettsia > Rickettsia endosymbiont of Villa modesta. Next base: position 670,319 of record NZ_OZ032157.1, read on the forward strand.
AGCTGATGAAATAACCTCTCAAAGAATTTTTGGTGATAAATTAATAGAAATAGCTACTTATATTCCGGAAAAACATGCTGAGATGAGTAATTCTAGTACTGAAAATCTTCAAGCACTAAAAGAATTTGCTAAAAAATCTATATATGAAAGCTCTACCTTTAGAGATGCACCTTATAATGAAAAGTTTAAAGAAGCTATTGATAAAATAATAAATAATTATAATGCAAATAATCCTGATGATAAAATTATTATAAATGATTCTTATAAAGAGCTATTCCACATTAATACTTCTAATAACGAGCTTGATGAAGGCTTTGAAGAAGAGGATATAGCAAACAACGAGGATGCAGTTAATACACCGATAGCTCAAGCTCTAGATTCTAAAGATATAACAGACACAAAACCTGGAAAAGAAGAATTATTAGCGGGTATCAAGGAGTTTTTTAATCCATTTATCGAAAAAAATCCAGAAGCAAAAGCAGATATAAAGAATTTTTTACACGAAATAAAAAATTGGACATTAGAAGAAATTGAAAATGGTATTGTTAGTTTTAAAGAAGCTAGCTTAAAATGGCAAGCCGAGCAGAATAACCTTGATGTATTTAGTAGCTGTAGTATGGAAGCCTTAAAGGAAGAGATGGACCTTGAAGGGATAGACGATGAGGTCTCAAACCATGAGATTTTAGCGTAAAAGCAACCCTTGTCATAAATCTTGTGTAAGTTAGATTAGTTATAATAATATTCATACAATATTTCCACTTTATAACTTACACAAATTATATGACTACTCTACCGCATATTATATACCTCTAGTAAATGAAAAATTGTCAAAGAAGTCAGCAAGTGTTATTAAGTAAGAATGGATTTATAGAAAACTAACATCAGTAGAAAAAGAAGAATTAAAGCTTTACCATAGAAGCGAAAGGGATAAGAGGATTTGTGATAGAATCAAAGCTGTTTTCATGTATGATGATAGCTATAGTATTGATGAGATATCGAAAGTGTTATTACTGAGTGATGGGGAGGGATAAGAAAACATTTAATAGATTATCATAATGCTCAGAAGCTTAAGCCTGGAAATGGCGGTAGTGATAGTAAACTTACTAGACAGGAGGAAGCAGAGTTAATAGTTCATCTAGAAAATAATAATTATGTGTATGCTAGAGATATAGGTTTGTTCATAGAACGTCAATATGGAGTAATCTATACATTAGCTGGGGTAATCAAGCTGTTACACAGACTTGGTTTTAGTTATCAGAAACCTAAGTTAATGCCTGGAAAAATAGATTTAGCTAAGCAAGAGGAATTTAAGCTGCAATATAGTTTGCTAAAAAATAATTTAGCTAAAGATGAGTCTATTTATTTTATGGATAGTGTTCATCCTCAATACCAAACTCGAGCAAGATTTGGTTGGATTAGAAAGAATGTAGTTAAAACATTACCAAGTTTCAGTGGTTGGAAGCGTAAACATATTACTGGTGCTATTAATCTTAAGGATTTAGAGGTAGTAACAACTGACAATCCTAAGGTTAATGGTGATTATATTATTGAATATTTAAAGGAATTAGAAGCAAATAATCAAGATAAAAGTAAGATTTATTTGATATGCGATAATGCTGGATATCATAGGTCAAAAAAGGTAAAAGAATATCTACAATACAGTAAAATAGAGTTACTATTTTTGCCAGCATATAGTCCTAATTTGAATCCAATTGAACGACTGTGGAAATTTATGCATTCTGTTGTAAGTAACAATAAATTTTATGCGAATTTTGAGACATTGACTGATTCTATACGAATATTTTTTGAAAATATTGAAAAATATAAAAATAAAATTTCTTCATTGGTAAATGACAATTTTCAAACCATTGTGCCTAATCATTTTAACAACTCTTCATGTTGAAGAAGTATATAACTGAAAATTCTAATGCTGAACTTGCTTATGGGCGTTTATCAGTGGGGAAAAATCACCTATTTGAAGAGGCAGGTTTGTTTTGGTATGAAAGAACTAACAAAGAGAACCTTACAAAAATACAACCTGAATCTTTAATAGCTTTAAAAAGAGGAATTTTTAGAATATATAATGGACTGAAAAAATTAGACAAAAAAAGAGTTAGATTATCTTGGTAATAAGTTAGAATAAAGAAATAACTTATAGGAGATAAAATGACTAAGAAACAGATACGGAATTTCAGTGCTGAAGAGAAGACAAAGATAGTGTTAGAATTATTAAAAGAAGAAGTAACAATATCACAGTTATCGTCTAAATATGAGGTGAGTAGCAATAGTATCTCACAAAGTATTGGGTATAAAAAACCCATGAATGTCTATCTCGATAGTATACAATATCATACACAAATGGCAGCTTAATTTTGAACAAAATTACCAAGTAAATTGCTCAAAATCTTGTCTTGATTTTTCAGTTCATTATATTCTAAAAATTCCTCTTTTTAAAGCTATTAAAGATTCAGGTTGTATTTTTGTAAGGTTCTCTTTGTTAGTTCTTTCATACCAAAACAAACCTGCCTCTTCAAATAGGTGATTTTTCCCCACTGATAAACGCCCATAAGCAAGTTCAGCATTAGAATTTTCAGTTATATACTTCTTCAACATGAAGAGTTGTTAAAATGATTAGGCACAATGGTTTGAAAATTGTCATTTACCAATGAAGAAATTTTATTTTTATATTTTTCAATATTTTCAAAAAATATTCGTATAGAATCAGTAAATGTCTCAAAATTCGCATAAAATTTATTGTTACTTACAACAGAATGCATAAATTCCCACAGTCGTTCAATTGGATTCAAATTAGGACTATATGCTGGCAAAAATAGTAACTCTATTTTACTGTATTGTAGATATTCTTTTGCCTTTTTTGACCTATGATATCCAGCATTATCGCATATCAAATAAATCTTACTTTTATCTTGATTATTTGCTTCTAATTCCTTTAAAAATTCAATAATATAATCACCATTAACCTTAGGATTGTCAGTTGTTACTACCTCTAAATCCTTAAGATTAATAGCACCAATAATATGTTTACGCTTCCAACCACTGAAACTTGGTAATGTTTTAACTACATTCTTTCTAATCCAACCAAATCTTGCTCGAGTTTGGTATTGAGGATGAACACTATCCATAAAATAAATAGACTCATCTTTAGCTAAATTATTTTTTAGCAAACTATATTGCAGCTTAAATTCCTCTTGCTTAGCTAAATCTATTTTTCCAGGAATTAACTTAGGTTTCTGATAACTAAAACCAAGTCTGTGTAACAGCTTGATTACCCCAGCTAATGTATAGATTACTCCATATTGACGTTCTATGAACAAACCTATATCTCTAGCATACACATAATTATTATTTTCTAGATGAACTATTAACTCTGCTTCCTCCTGTCTAGTAAGTTTACTATCACTACCGCCATTTCCAGGCTTAAGCTTCTGAGCATTATGATAATCTATTAAATGTTTTCTTATCCCTCCCCATCACTCAGTAATAACACTTTCGATATCTCATCAATACTATAGCTATCATCATACATGAAAACAGCTTTGATTCTATCACAAATCCTCTTATCCCTTTCGCTTCTATGGTAAAGCTTTAATTCTTCTTTTTCTACTGATGTTAATTTTCTATAAATCCATTCTTACTTAATAACACTTGCTGACTTCTTTGACAATTTTTCATTTACTAGAGGTATATATACATATTATCCGTAATAATTATATGGATATCGAGTACGCCGGACACATTAGAGCAGGTTGTGAATCTTATAAAGTACCTAAGTTTTGTAGACTTGTAAATGATGATTGCTATAAAGAACTAACAGACATTATAGGAGTAACTCCTGATGCTTACTTAGAAGCGGTATCTCATTAACGTCCCGCTCTAACAGCCCATAAAGTTACCATCGAGATTACAGTTATATAAACCGCAATTGATAAAGAGCTGCCGGTTACATGCCAAAGCATTAGGCAGATTGACGGGGTAAGGCGTCCGATTAATGAAGCACCTATACTACTGCCGATACCTACTAACATATATTTATCGGCAGTTTTAAATAAATCATTTAGCCAGCAATTCAAAGGTGCTAAGAAGCCAACACCAAGTATTATAATCCAAACACGTACGAAATTAACATACCATATAGAGGAACTATTTAAGAACATCCATAAAGGAATTATGCTTAAACTCATTAAAATAAGAGTACCGTTTAATATTTTAAGGTAATGGAATTTTTTGGTTAGATGCCCTATTATCGGAATCATAATCATATCAAAAATCAGAAACTCCGTATTAAATTTCATCATTGTTTCAAGCGATATATCGGTAATAAGCGGAATAAAGCTATTCATAAAGACGAAAGGCACTATATAGGTCATATATGAGAAACCTACAGCAAAGCTAATACGTAAGATACTTAGCTTGTTGTTCCAAACTGTGGTTAGATCGTGTAATAATAATGATACTACGTCATTGCGAGGAGAGGACTGTGTCATACCGTGGCCCCTCCACGGTATCCAAAAATTACGTAAAGTAATTTTATATTTTTTATTGGATCCCGCGGTCAAGCCGCGGGATGACAATGAGGGCTTTACTACAATATCCTCACTCTTCCTTAAAAAATAACCTATAAGAGCCGTAAACCCGCCAAATATGAAACATAAACGCCAATATGTATTATACTCTACATTTAAAACTATAGTGCTGATAAATGAAGCAAGAATAATACCAACCATTGTAGAAGTTTGATAAAGATAAGAAGCTTTAAACGCTTTTTTTTCTTCTTTATTCTCTAAAATAAATAATTTTGCAATAGCACATTCACCCTCGGAATATACTCCTTGCAACGTTCTAAGCACAACTAATAATAGCGGTGCAAGCCAGCCTATTTGGGTATGAGAAGGGATTAGACCGATTAAGCTAGTTGTTAAAGCAACTCCGATTAGAGAATGAGATAAAGCAAAAACCCCGCCGTATTTTTTAGCAATTACGCCAAAAAAATAAGAGCCTATGGGGCGTGTAAATAAAGAGGTAGCAAGAACACTATAGGTAAGTATTAAGGCAACAATTTTATCATGATTCGGGAAGAAAATACCGGCAAGTAACGGTGCAAGAAACCCATAAAGTGCAGTATCAAAATGGTCCATCGCATTACCGATTAGGATAGAAAAATCCCTTTTGCTTAATGAATTGCTCATATATTAATAATTTAAAATTTATAATGTATACTCGCTGAATTTGAAAAATTGGCTACGTTGCTTTTTGCTTTTAATTCTCACGTTACTTGTATGTACGCTGTGGTTAAGAGCTTCAAAACCGATTCCTCTTTTCCAAATTGAGCTTCGTATAACTGCTCTTCATTTTGTAGGAGTATATAAGTATGTAATCTTCCTTGTAAATATTTTTTTAAGAGATATGATTATAAAGTTATAGCTTAAAGTAATTGTAATTAATGAATAATTTGAAACAAGGAAAGTTTATTACGTTTGAGGGCGGGGAGGGGATTGGCAAATCTACTCAATCTCAAATGCTCTATGAATATTTAAAATCTCAAAATACTCCCGTTATTTTAACTCGTGAAGTTGGCGGTACTGCCGTCGCCGAAAAAATGCGTGAAATCCTAGTACATGAAGAATTATTACCCATGTCCGAGCTATTACAAGCTATGGCAGCACGTTATGATCATATGGCACGGAAAATTATACCGGCTCTGCAAGATGGACATATCGTAATATGTGATAGGTTTATTGACTCAACTGCATGTTATCAAGGATTAGAGCTAGAAAACGGCATAGATTTAGTTTATAATCTGCACAAAACTTTAATGCCTTCTCTTATGCCGGATATTACGTTTTTTATTGATGTAGAGCTGGATACTGCTATTAAGAGAGTCAATTCACGAAATATGAGCAATAAATTTGACGTAAGAGGTATAGATTTTTATAAAAAAATCTATGATTGCTTTAAAGAATTAAGTAATAGATTTCCTGAGAGAATAAAAACAATTAAAGCGTCGGATTTAAGTCCGCTTGAAGTACATGAGTTAATAAAAAAGCATTTATATACTCGGTGAATTTCAAAAATTGGCATTGTCGCTCTACAAGGACGAGGGTGTTCACGTATTATTAACGGCTTCCGCTCCTCGTCTTGAGAACTCCTAGCTCTTTTTGAAATTGACCTTCGTCTACCAACTCTTTATTTATTAGAATTATACTATGAAGAATACTTACTACATTACTACCCCTATATATTATGTTAATGATGTTCCGCATATCGGTCATGCTTATACTAGCGTTACAAGTGACGTAATCGCTCGTTTTATGCGACTTCGCGGTTTTGACGTAATGTTTTTAACAGGCACCGATGAACACGGGCAGAAAGTAGAAAAAGCAGCTATCAATAAAAATATCGATCCACAAAAATTTACCGATCAGACATCGGAAAGCTTTCGCCATCTGATGACTGCTATGCATATTTCCAATGATGATTTTATTAGAACAACGGAAAGCAGGCATAAAGAAGCCGTAGCCGTTTTTTGGCAAAAATTACTAGATAATGGTACAATCTATGAGGGATTTTATGAGGGTTGGTATGCAGTGCGAGATGAAGCTTTTTTTGATGAGTCGGAACTTACAAGTGACGGTTTAGCACCAACCGGTGCACCTGTTGAATGGGTTAAAGAGCCAAGCTATTTCTTTAATCTTTCAAAATGGCAAGATAAATTGCTTGAGTTTTATGAAGCAAACCCTGATTTTATCAGACCTATATCAAGACGTAACGAAGTAATTAGTTTTGTTAAATCAGGTTTAAAAGATTTATCAGTATCGCGTACTACTTTTAACTGGGGAATAAAAGTTCCAAATAACGAAAAACATGTAATTTATGTTTGGCTTGATGCACTTGCTAATTATATTTCGGCACTCGGTTATCCCGACGCACAAAGTAATTACGGTAAATTTTGGCCGGCTGATTTGCATGTAGTTGGTAAAGATATCTTACGTTTTCATGCGGTTTATTGGCCGGCTTTCTTAATGGCTGTCGAAATTCCGCTGCCGAAAACTGTTATGGCTCATGGTTGGTGGACGAATGAGGGGCAGAAAATTTCTAAATCTCTTGGTAATACCATTGATCCGATTAAGTTAATTGATAAATTCGGTGTTGATCAGGTTAGGTATTTCCTGATGCGTGAAGTAACTTTTGGGGCGGACGGTAATTTTGCCCGTAGTAATTTAATTACTAGGATTAATAGCGAGCTATCAAATAAGATAGGTAATTTATTACAGCGTACTACAGCGTTTGTTTATAAGAATAATGACGGCAAAGTGTCACTACTTACGCAAGATGTTATAGATAAAATATATGAGCTACCGATTCTAAAAACCGCAAGTAAATTTGCCGAGCAGAATGTTTTATTAATGGAAAAAACAGAGATTAATAAAATTCTTGAAAATATTATTAATTTAGCCGAAGAGGCAAATATCTATATTGATAGTGAAGCACCTTGGAATTTGAAAAAAACCGATCCGGATAAAATGCTAGAAGTGTTATACACTTTACTAGAGGTGTTACGTTATATTGCGATAATGCTTCTGCCTTTTATACCGAGTTCAGCAAATAAAATGCTAGATCAGTTAGGGGTAAATAAAGAAGAACGTTTATTTAAGCATTTAATACGTGATTATGCTTTAAGGGCGGGTAGCGATATTTTAGAACCTACTATAATATTTCCGAGATTTGAATAGTATGTCATACCATGGGTAAGCTGGCATTGCCCGCATGGATCTAAAAACGCGTTCGGTGTCATACCGTGGCTTGACCACGGTATCCAGCGTAAAGCGAGATAAATCGAGCTTTTAATTTTAAAAATAGTATTTTTTATTTACTGGATACCGTGGACAAGCCACGGTATGACACATTTACTAAGAGTATAATATGTTAATAGATTCACATTGTCATCTTAATTTACTTACTGACTTGTCATCCCGCGAGCTCGTAGCGGGATCCAGTAAAAATATTAAAACAACTAATACTAGTTGTTTTCTGGATACCGTGGTCAAGCCACGGTATGACACAGGGCTTTTAGATTCCGTCATTCAAAGAGCATTAGAAAATAATGTACAGTATATGCAAACTATCTGCACTAAAATTGAAGATTTACCAATTGTTTTAGAAATAGCTGAAAAATATGAAAATGTTTTTGCTTCTGTTGGGGTACATCCGTGCGAGATAAATCAAAGTGGTCGGCTAATTACGAACTCAGAAATAATAGAACTTACCAAGCATCCGAAAATTATCGGAATCGGTGAGACAGGTCTTGATTATTATCATCAGCCTTACGATAAAAAACTCCAAAAAGATTCGTTTGTAGCACATATACATGCGGCAGCCGCCACTAATTTACCTATTATAATTCATACAAGAGAAGCAGACGAAGATACTATTGATATTTTAACCTCGGAAATGCGTAATAGTAAATTTCCCGGGCTAATCCATTGTTTTACCTCATCAAAAAATCTAGCAACAAAAATGCTAGATATCGGTTTATATATTTCGATGTCAGGGATTATAACTTTCAAGAATGCAACTGATTTGCAGGAAATAGTTAAATATGTGCCGCTTGATAGATTATTGATTGAAACCGACTCACCTTATTTAGCACCTACGCCTATGCGAGGCAAACAAAACGAACCGGCTTTCGTTAGATATGTTGCCGAAAAAGTCGCCGAACTCAAAAATATCACCTCAAAAGAAATAGCAAATATTACTACTCGTAACTTTAAAACATTATTTTCTAAATTTGAAAAGCATACTCGTTTAATTTGAAAAATTGGTGACAAAGTCTTTTGCTGATAATCTTCACGTACTAGTTGTAAGCTGCGGTCATCAGCTTCAAGACGCCTTGCTCTTTTCCAAATTAAACTTCGTCTACCTACTTTTCATTTACTCATAGTATACTTCTTCAACATGAAGAGTTGTTAAAATGATTAGGCACAATGGTTTGAAAATTGTCATTTACCAATGAAGAAATTTTATTTTTATATTTTTCAATATTTTCAAAAAATATTCGTATAGAATCAGTAAATGTCTCAAAATTCGCATAAAATTTATTGTTACTTACAACAGAATGCATAAATTTCCACAGTCGTTCAATTGGATTCAAATTAGGACTATATGCTGGCAAAAATAGTAACTCTATTTTACTGTATTGTAGATATTCTTTTACCTTTTTTGACCTATGATATCCAGCATTATCGCATATCAAATAAATCTTACTTTTATCTTGATTATTTGCTTCTAATTTCTTTAAAAATTCAATAATATAATCACCATTAACCTTAGGATTGTCAGTTGTTACTACCTCTAAATCCTTAAGATTAATAGCACCAATAATATGTTTACGCTTCCAACCACTGAAACTTGGTAATGTTTTAACTACATTCTTTCTAATCCAACCAAATCTTGCTCGAGTTTGGTATTGAGGATGAACACTATCCATAAAATAAATAGACTCATCTTTAGCTAAATTATTTTTTAGCAAACTATATTGCAGCTTAAATTCCTCTTGCTTAGCTAAATCTATTTTTCCAGGAATTAACTTAGGTTTCTGATAACTAAAACCAAGTCTGTGTAACAGCTTGATTACCCCAGCTAATGTATAGATTACTCCATATTGACGTTCTATGAACAAACCTATATCTCTAGCATACACATAATTATTATTTTCTAGATGAACTATTAACTCTGCTTCCTCCTGTCTAGTAAGTTTACTATCACTACCGCCATTTCCAGGCTTAAGCTTCTGAGCATTATGATAATCTATTAAATGTTTTCTTATCCCTCCCCATCACTCAGTAATAACACTTTCGATATCTCATCAATACTATAGCTATCATCATACATGAAAACAGCTTTGATTCTATCACAAATCCTCTTATCCCTTTCGCTTCTATGGTAAAGCTTTAATTCTTCTTTTTCTACTGATGTTAATTTTCTATAAATCCATTCTTACTTAATAACACTTGCTGACTTCTTTGACAATTTTTCATTTACTAGAGGTATATATGCTTCTTCACGCACCACTATGTATGTAATTAGTTCTTTTGGGCTTGTTTATTTAACAGAACGTTTTAATAATTTAGGATTGTTGATGATAGTAATTCCTATTATTATAGGGTATAGCCTCGGTATATCACATTTTAAAAAGCTAGAAGTTGAAGCAGGAAATTATTATTGAATATAAAAGGCGAAACGCGACTTTCACCTTTTATATCAATTATAATTAGTTATATAATTTACCTTCTTCAGATAGTTCAGTTTTAATTATTTCAAGCAGAGAAAAAACCTTACAATATTCTTCAAGCTTTTCGTTTATTTTTTGCAGCTCATCTAAAGCACTACTAAAATCTTCTTGTATTAGATAGGTTTCCACAGTTTTATTCTGCTCTAATGTTTTAAGCATGATATCTTGTAACAATTTGTTATAGTGATTTTCTAACTTAGGTGTATTTGACATAATGATTAATAAATAACTTTGTATTTTAATTAATATATGAATTTTTTAATAATGCAATAACTTTTAGTTAGTTTATGTTATTATTTATCTCTCTTTGTTCTATTAACACTAATTCATGATAAAGATTTACCTTAAATTTGCATTTTAAATAATTTAATTATAGATAACTATTAACAAATTTTAATAATTATCTATAATGCACCCTAAAACAGATTAAAGGCATACAAATAGAGCGAATAGAATGCAAGACCTATAGAAGAAGAAAATAAATATGCACAATCACTAGAAAAGGATTTAGATATTGTAAAGGAGCAGAAAAAAAAGGCATCATATAATAATATAGACACAGCACCTAAAAAGCGGTCTCCAATATTTAGAAGTATGGATGATATAGAAGTTATACAAAGGCGTAACTTGGAGCGTATAATTTCTCAAGAAACAGTAAAAAGTAAAGATGATTTATATATAATAGAGCAAGAACGGATACAAAAATTAATGAATAGAGGCACAAACGCCTTAAAAAACCATGAACAACAGCCAAATAGTGAGCATAAAGCACAAGCTAACTCAAGAACATCTAATATTCTAAATAGTATTAAGACCTCAAAAACATGGGGTAATATAAAGAAAATAAGCAACATAACAGGAAAGATTCTTTTTAATAAAACTACAGCTAGTGTATTCGGATTAATAGCAAGTAGTATTATGCTGACAACTATAGCGCCCGCAACAGCTCCATTTATGTTTGTATCAGCTGCTGCCATGGCAACATCTATAGTAGGTAAAGCAATAATAGATGTAGTACATACTCGAAAGATACGTCTTCTTACACAAGAAAATAAATTATTAGTAAAACATCGTGACGATTTGAGTAAACAACAAGCTCTTTTAAAAATTGACCCGAAGTTAAAAGATATTTTAAAAGATGATTTATATATATACTTCTTTTACCTGAAGAATTGGTAGTATTAGATATTAATTATCCATAAGAACATTGATTATTCGCTCATCTAAATATTCATTTTCCAACTTTTCAAGTTAAAGAAGTATATACCTCTAGTAAATGAAAAATTGTCAAAGAAGTCAGCAAGTGTTATTAAGTAAGAATGGATTTATAGAAAATTAACATCAGTAGAAAAAGAAGAATTAAAGCTTTACCATAGAAGCGAAAGGGATAAGAGGATTTGTGATAGAATCAAAGCTGTTTTCATGTATGATGATAGCTATAGTATTGATGAGATATCGAAAGTGTTATTACTGAGTGATGGGGAGGGATAAGAAAACATTTAATAGATTATCATAATGCTCAGAAGCTTAAGCCTGGAAATGGCGGTAGTGATAGTAAACTTACTAGACAGGAGGAAGCAGAGTTAATAGTTCATCTAGAAAATAATAATTATGTGTATGCTAGAGATATAGGTTTGTTCATAGAACGTCAATATGGAGTAATCTATACATTAGCTGGGGTAATCAAGCTGTTACACAGACTTGGTTTTAGTTATAAGAAACCTAAGTTAATGCCTGGAAAAATAGATTTAGCTAAGCAAGAGGAATTTAAGCTGCAATATAGTTTGCTAAAAAATAATTTAGCTAAAGATGAGTCTATTTATTTTATGGATAGTGTTCATCCTCAATACCAAACTCGAGCAAAATTTGGTTGGATTAGAAAGAATGTAGTTAAAACATTACCAAGTTTCAGTGGTTGGAAGCGTAAACATATTATTGGTGCTATTAATCTTAAGGATTTAGAGGTAGTAACAACTGACAATCCTAAGGTTAATGGTGATTATATTATTGAATTTTTAAAGAAATTAGAAGCAAATAATCAAGATAAAAGTAAGATTTATTTGATATGCGATAATGCTGGATATCATAGGTCAAAAAAGGCAAAAGAATATCTACAATACAGTAAAATAGAGTTACTATTTTTGCCAGCATATAGTCCTAATTTGAATCCAATTGAACGACTGTGGGAATTTATGCATTCTGTTGTAAGTAACAATAAATTTTATGCGAATTTTGAGACATTTACTGATTCTATACGAATATTTTTTGAAAATTGGTAAATGACAATTTTCAAACCATTGTGCCTAATCATTTTAACAACTCTTCATGTTGAAGAAGTATATATGGTATAATATTGATAAACATGTGATTCCTAAGCAAAACAAGAAGAAAAAATAAACATATTTATATATGAGGCTGTTAACAAAATAATTTTAAAGCTAATTAAAATCTTTTTAGCTGCAAATTATAAGATTTTTTTGAAATATGAATAACTATTCCGGCAAAAACCTTATTAATTTTTGCTAAAAAACCTATTTAATTATCAATTAAAGCTATTTTGTTAACAGTCCCATAACCATTATTATCACGCATTTATAAAAATTTTATCTATGATCTTGATAAAACTAATTTCAAGCAATCTAAACTTAAGGCAGTATAAAAATAGTTATTGCGAGGAAATTACGTAAGTAATTGACAAAGCAAGAAAGAAAAAAAATTCTGATTTACAGAATTTTTTTGTTATTTTTTTTGGATTGCCACGCTCCTTGCAGTTGCAGCCTTGTTGCATGGCTCGCTTATGTCATTCCCGAGTAGGCGGGAATCCAGAAAAAAAGTATAAATACAGCAAGTTTTTGAAATTAAAAGCTCGATTTATCTCGCTTTATGCTGGATTCCCGCCTCCGCGGGAATGACACCGAGGGCATTTTTTGAGCTGTGCAACAACGCCGGCTTGACCACAATATCCATAAAAGTAACTTAAAATACTAAAATTTTAACTGGATCCCGCGATCAAGTTAGCTAGGATGACACTGGAAAAACTGCTCCACGCAACAACGCCCGAAAGCGGGGACCCAGGCTAAAAAATCTTAATTTTAAAGATTTTTTATTATATAGTTTTTTTAAAGATAAAGCTTTCAAAAAAGCTTTAAAGTACTGGATTCCCGCTTTTGCGGGAATGGCATAGAATAGAAATTGTCCGGTACTATGGGCTTGACCACGGGGTTTAGTTAAAAATACTAATGTTGTTGGTATTTTTAGTTATTTTTCTGGATACCGTGGTCAAGCCACGGTATGACAGAGGTGAAATTGATTCATGCAACAAGGTCTGTAGTCGCTCGTAATGACGGGGTAGTATACACGCAACAATGCCTTGCTGGAACGATATAGCAGCCATGTAACAAGACCATAATTAAAGGAGAAGTGTGGTAATCTAATATTCAACTCTTATTAGTTTGTTGAATTTCTTGTTGTCGCTGTTGTTTGTATTCTTCCGCTTTTTCTTCTATGTAATTAAAAAAGAAATAAGTAAAAGTTAAAAAACCGGTCAAAATAATACCAAATGTTATTAATATTGCTTTAAGTTGCTTTCGTGAATCTTCTGCTTTTAATCTTTTCTCTTCTTCATCATTTTTGAATTCAGATATTATTACTTGTTCTTCTGTAGTATTTTCCATGTTGTAACTCAACTAAAATGAACTTCTTTATTACTAAGTTGTTCCTATAACTTAAAGATTTTTGAAGTTTATAAGATTAGCTATATTTATAGTAAAAGAAGTTGAATTATATTCAATAGACCTCTTCGGAAACTCTACTTCTAGGGGTAATTTGTACGTCAATCCGGTACTCGAATCCTCACGTACGCTTTTGTACGCTGCGGTGGCAAGCACTTCCGTGTCTCCTTCAAATTCCTCCCTAAACCCTTGTTTCCGAAGAGGTCTATTTTATTCATTATCTTTTAATTTTTTAAAAACATACCTCATACCGTAAATGGGTTAGCTATTTGCCGGTATTCGCTATATTCTTAAAAAAATAAAATATTTCCTATAAATTGGATATAATTCAACTATTTTATAATTCGGTGATGAATCAGATTTTCTCTTAAAAAGAGCAGTAAATAGGATTTTAGCTTTCTCTAGATCATTCATTTTAATTTTGTTCTATTTTCATTACTAATTCTTTGATTTCATTCATTTTTGATTTATCGGCAACCAAAAGACCGTTCATAGTATCAATAATTATGACATTGTCAAGACCTACTACGGTAGTTAATTTATTATTAGAACTAATGAAAGAGTTTGTAGTATTGCTTGTTACTACGTTCCCCTCGCAGTAATTATCATTTATATTTTGATGTTTTACTTGTAATAAGGAATGCCAAGTACCAAGATCGTTCCAAACAAAATCAGCTTTTATCATGACCATTCCCGAAATATATTCCATTATAGCATTGTCTATAGAAATTGCTTCGATTTCATTATAAGCTTCATCGTCTATTGCCAAACTTTTCTCATTTTTTATAGCAGTATTAAATGCTTTTTCTGCAATACAAAATAAATCAGGTTGAAGGTTCATTGCTAAGTTTAAGAAGAAGTTAATATCGTATACAAAAATTCCTGAATTCCAAAAATATTCATTACTTTGAAAATGTTTTTTTGCTTGCTCTAATATAGGTTTTTCAATGAAATGATCAACTAGATAAACATTTTCTGCAATTGATAATCCTGTGTTTATATAGCCATACTCGGCACTTATAAAATTTATAGGAATGCCTATAGTGCAAATACCGAATTCATTAACATAATGTAAAGCGTTATTTATAGTATTAAGATAATTTAGATTATCCGCTATATGATGGTCCGAAGGTAGTAACACTACGATATCAAACCCTTGTGCTTTAGCCGATAATGCCGTAATAACGCGAATTTAGGATAAGGAAGAAGAGAAGCATGGAATAAGAATAAAGTATTTACAAGTTAAGAGTGTTGGGTTACTGAAGTTTTTCAACAAAAAAACAAGAACCCAACAATGAAAAAATGTATCACAACTTTATTTTATATACTAGACAATTTTTGTGAAATATATGAAGAATGGGAGAAGCAAAAATTAATACCAACAGATAGAAAACGCCGGAGAGAAGGGAATTTAAGCCTTTCAGAGCTTTTAACTATCGTATTATATTTTTATATATCGCCGTGCAAAGATTTTAAGAATTATTATTTATATCACTTATCATATAAATATAGAGGTTATTTTAAATTACCAAGTTATAGTCGAATAATACAATTATGGTCAAGATTAATTCTACCGCTTGGTTATAATGTTGCAACTATTTAGAGGAGAGGAAACAGGAATTTATTGCATAGATTCAACTAAATTATCGATATGTCATACAAAACGTACAAATAGCAATAAAGTATTTAGTGGTATACTTCTTTTACCTGAAGAATTGGTAGTATTAGATATTAATTATCCATAAGAACATTGATTATTCGCTCATCTAAATATTCATTTTCCAACTTTTCAAGTTAAAGAAGTATATAGCTAAAATAGGGATGAGTAGTTATGGATGGTTTATGGGGTTTAAGTTGCATATAGTAATTAACAATAAGGGAACGATTATGGCGATCAAAATTACCAAAGCAAATAATAGTGATTTATCGGTAGCAGACGATATAACTGATGGATTACAAGGTAAACTCTTTGGTGATAAGGGATATATACTTCTTTAACTTGAAAAGTTGGAAAATGAATATTTAGATGAGCGAATAATCAATGTTCTTATGGATAATTAATATCTAATACTACCAATTCTTCAGGTAAAAGAAGTATATTTCTAAGGAAATATTTACTAAATTATTAGGTCGTGGATTACGCTTATTTACAGGAATTAGAAAAGATATGAAGAATCATTTATTGGAAATGGAAGATAAAATACAGCTTAGAAAAAGGTCGTTGGTTGAGTCAGTATTTAATGTCCTAAAAAATAATATGAATCTTGAACACTCAAGGCATCGATCACCTACTAATTTTTTAGTTCATATTCTAGCTTGTGTTAATGCTTTTAATATTACTAAAACTAATATTTTAAACTCTTTTTTCGATAATCTTAAACTCTTCTTATCCTAAACTGGCGTTAATAATGGCACAAACGGCAGTATTTTTTTGTAAAGGCTCGGTAATTAATTCTATTTCTACATCTATTTCTGCTGCTTGTTCTTTAGTGATTGATTCATATTTTTTGGAAGTAATAATAGTAGGTTGTCCTAGAAATTTATTTCGGTTTAATGTTTGCTGAAGTAAAGTTAGATCACTCAATATTTTTTTAAATTGTTTCGGTTTATCCTTAGAGGATAAGGGCCATAGTCTTTTACCGCTACCCCCCGCTATAATCACTGGCTTTATTCTCATATATTTTACAACTATTAATTGAATAAGTAATAGAGAGCTTTATAAATAGTTTTAAAAATATGTCAAGTAAATTCACTATATTGACAGGTTCTACAATAAAAAGTACTCCTGCCTGAATGTTTTGTCTTGATAATAGTGCTAGAGCAGTTTAAACAATTTTGTCCTTCTCTGCCGTAAACCGTAAGTTGCTGGGTAAAATAACCGGGTTTGTTATCACCGTTTACAAAATCTTTAAGGGTAGTGCCGCCGGCAGTTATAGCTTTAGCTAATACTTCTCTAATCGATTTAATTAAACTTTCTATTTCATCATCCCTTAAATTGCTACCTAATTTATCCGGATGAATTCTAGCTAAATGAAGACTTTCTGAAGCGTAAATATTGCCGACTCCGACTATAACTCTATTATCCATAATCAAGTTTTTTATCGGTATTTTTCGAGTAATTAATTTGCTTTTTAAATATCCCAGTGTTAATAAATCAGAAAGCGGTTCTATTCCTAAATCATTAAAAAATTCTTTTTCTAAGAAATTAGTTTTAAAGCTATAAACCATTCCGAATCGTCTAGTATCGTTAAAAATTAACTTTTCACCGTTACTTAAATCAAAAATTACATGATCGTGTTTTTTAGTTTCATAGTTAGAAGGTTGCAGAGTAAATCTACCGCTCATACCTAGATGAACTATTAAAGAATAATCATTATTAAAATCTATAATTAAATATTTTGCACGACGCCTAACATCCAGTATATTAGTATTTGAGATTTCGGAAGCTAAAAGCGGGGATAGCTTATAACGTAAATTATCTCTTTTTAACTCTACATTTCCTATAATAAGCCCGATTAGCTTATCTTTTAGGGAGTTTTTAAGAGTTTCTACTTCAGGAAGTTCCGGCATTTGATACTAATATTTATAATAAAAAACTATGAACCAAACAAATTTTGGCTTTAAAAAAGTAGACTACACTAAAAAACAAGGGTTAGTAAATAGCGTTTTTTCTAATGTCGCCGATAAGTATGATTTAATGAATGACTTAATGAGTTTTGGACTACATCGTTTGTGGAAAGATGAATTTATTAGGCAAATTCCAAATCTTAACTCTCATATATTAGACGTCGCTAGCGGTAGCGGTGATATCGCTTTAAAGCTTGCTAAAAAAGCAAGAGATAGAGGCAATAATATTGCTTTAACTTTAAGCGATACAAATGAAGATATGCTAAAGAATGCTAAGAAAAAAGCAATTGATCTTAATTTATTTCAGAATCTTAAATTTACTGTAGCAAGTGCAGAAGAACTACCGTTTCCAGATAATGGCTTTGATTATTATACTATAGCATTCGGTATTAGAAACGTACCTGATATTAATAAAGCTTTAAAAGAAGCATATAGGGTTTTAAAGCCAATGGGTAAGTTTATATGCCTTGAGTTTTCAAAGGTAAAAGAAAGTTATTTTAAAGATTTTTATAAATTTTATTCATTTAGTATTATACCTACCATCGGTCAGGCAATCACCGGTAATAAAGAGGCATATGAATATTTGGTTGAAAGTATCGAGTTATTTCCCTCGCAAGACGAGTTTAGAATAATGCTTAAAGAAGCAGGATTTGAAGAAGTTAGTTATAAAAATTTGAGCGGCGGAATAGTTGCTATTCACAGTGCGTATAAGATATGATAAGTAATTTTTTTAATTTAATACGTATTTTCCGTATCATCAGTAAAAAACGAATCCTAATTGATTCAAAAAGCCCTAAATATTTCAGGTTTATCGGTTATATATTAGCTTTATTTTCTGCTCCATTATCATTATTTAAAGAACCGCATGAAGATTACGGCAAACGCCTAATAGATTGTTTAAGCGAACTTGGACCTATTTATATAAAATTCGGACAAACTCTTTCGACAAGACCCGATTTAGTAGGAGCAGAGATAGCAGGTTATTTAAGGTTACTGCAAGATAAATTACCTCCGTTTGATAGTGGGGTGGCTAGAGAAATTATAGAGAGGGAGTTTGGTGAGAATGATGTCATTCCGTGGCTTGACCACGGAATCCATAACAATAACTGGATACCGCTACAAGCTCGCGGTATGACAATATCATACTTCAACGATACGCCCATTGCCGCAGCATCAATCTCCCAAGTACATAAGGCACAACTCGCAACTGGTGAATATGTCGCGGTGAAAATTCTGCGTCCGGGTATTCATAAAAAATATAACAGAGATATTAAGCTGCTATATTTTCTTGCAAAAATTATCTCAAAATTTTCTAAAGCAAAAAGGCTAAAACCGATTAAAGTAGTTGATAAATTTCATGAAACTATGAGATTTGAGCTTGATTTAAGGCTAGAAGCGGCAGCTTCTTCTGAGCTTATGGATAATATGCGAAATGATATTAATGTGATAATCCCTAAAATATATTGGGACTTAACATCAGAAAATATACTAACTACCGAGTGGTTAGAAGGAACTTCTATATATGATACTTCGCTGCTAAAAGAATTGGGATTAGAGCCTGCAAAAATAGCTCAGAATTTCGCCGTAATGTTTTTCAATCAAGCCTATAGAGACGGGTTTTTTCATGCTGATTTACATGCAGGCAATATTTTAGTGAATAAGCAAGGTAAGATAATTTTACTTGATTTCGGTATTATGGGAAGACTTAAAGAAAAAGATCGTTTAGCCGTTGCCGAAAGTCTATTTGGTTTTTTAAACCGTGATTATAAATTAGTTGTTAAAGTACATTTAAGAGCCGGCTACATCCCATCAAATACCGATTTAGATTTATTCGCTCAAAGTTGTAGAGCAGTTACCGAGCCTATAGTAGGGACACCCACAAAAAATATTTCCATAGGTAAGCTGCTTGCACATTTATTTAAAATCACTGAAGATTTCGGCATGGAAGTACAACCGGAATTATTGTTATTGCAAAAGACTTTGATAATGGTTGAAGGGATAGGCAGACGGCTAGACGGTAATGTTAATATGTGGCAACTCGCCGAACCTTGGATTAAAAAATGGGCAGTGAAAAACTTAAGTCCTGAAGCGAAGTTGCTACGATTGGTAAAGCATTACCTAGATAGACTAGAAGATATGATTTAACATATAACAAGTTATTAATATTATAGCCGCATATATTAAAAGATTTATTTATTAAATATGCTATTAAAACTCCTTTGTTGGTTGATTGTAAAAACGATAAAATAGTATTTCCTTCAGATAAAGAGCAAGAATACAAAAGTAGACTAAAAGAAAAAATAGGCGAGGAAGAGTTTGAAGGATTAATGGCTTCAGATAGAATAGTTCAATGTCCTGAAAACTTAGAAAATATAGCTTTAGTAAATATAGAAACGTATCCTGATATATCGCTTATAGCAGCGACATTTCTTAATGATGTACAACGTGAATATTATATAATCCATATAGATATCGATAATAACGCCAGTTTAGGATAAGAAGAGTTTAAGATTATCGAAAAAAGAGTTTAAAATATTAGTTTTAGTAATATTAAAAGCATTAACACAAGCTAGAATATGAACTAAAAAATTAGTAGGTGATCGATGCCTTGAGTGTTCAAGATTCATATTATTTTTTAGGACATTAAATACTGACTCAACCAACGACCTTTTTCTAAGCTGTATTTTATCTTCCATTTCCAATAAATGATTCTTCATATCTTTTCTAATTCCTGTAAATAAGCGTAATCCACGACCTAATAATTTAGTAAATATTTCCTTAGAAATATATCCCTTATCACCAAAGAGTTTACCTTGTAATCCATCAGTTATATCGTCTGCTACCGATAAATCACTATTATTTGCTTTGGTAATTTTGATCGCCATAATCGCTCCCTTATTGTTAATTACTATATGCAACTTAAACCCCATAAACCATCCATAACTACTCATCCCTATTTTAGCTATATACTTCTTTAACTTGAAAAGTTGGAAAATGAATATTTAGATGAGCGAATAATCAATGTTCTTATGGATAATTAATATCTAATACTACCAATTCTTCAGGTAAAAGAAGTATACCACTAAATACTTTATTGCTATTTGTACGTTTTGTATAACATATCGATAATTTAGTTGAATCTATGCAATAAATTCCTGTTTCCTCTCCTCTAAATAGTTGCAACATTATAACCAAGCGGTAGAATTAATCTTGACCATAATTGTATTATTCGACTATAACTTGGTAATTTAAAATAACCTCTATATTTATATGATAAGTGATATAAATAATAATTCTTAAAATCTTTGCACGGCGATATATAAAAATATAATACGATAGTTAAAAGCTCTGAAAGGCTTAAATTCCCTTCTCTCCGGCGTTTTCTATCTGTTGGTATTAATTTTTGCTTCTCCCATTCTTCATATATTTCACAAAAATTGTCTAGTATATAAAATAAAGTTGTGATACATTTTTTCATTGTTGGGTTCTTGTTTTTTTGTTGAAAAACTTCAGTAACCCAACACTCTTAACTTGTAAATACTTTATTCTTATTCCATGCTTCTCTTCTTCCTTATCCTAAATTCGCGTTTCTAAGGAATTATTTACTAAATTATTAGGTCGTGGATTACGCTTATTTACAGGAATTAGAAAAGATATGAAGAATCATTTATTGGAAATGGAAGATAAAATACAGCTTAGAAAAAGGTCGTTGGTTGAGTCAGTATTTAATGTCCTAAAAAATAATATGAATCTTGAACACTCAAGGCATCGATCACCTACTAATTTTTTAGTTCATATTCTAGCTTGTGTTAATGCTTTTAATATTACTAAAACTAATATTTTAAACTCTTTTTTCGATAATCTTAAACTCTTCTTATCCTAAACTGGCGTTTAAAACCTTTGCTATCAGTAACATTTGCAGAGGTAACTGCAACCTTATTAATAATCCCTGATTGGATATCAACGCTAACATGTTTTTTATAACCATACCAAAACTTATTACCTCCTTTACAACCAATTTTAGCTTGTTTATCATTCGCAACTTTGGGCAAAGTCTCATTATTTAGCTTGTCATATTTTTGCTTCCTCAACTCATCACGTTCTGTCCAAAGACTAGCTTTTGAGATCAAATGAGAGGCATCTACAAAGGTAAATACCTCGCTCATATAACCTTGCTTTCGTAGTTGTTCTCTAAAGTTTGCAAATATTTTTGATAGTAAGTTAGTACCTATTTTCTTACGTATTTTACTAAACACACTATAATCTGGAGTCGTCTCTGTAAGAGCAAAATCACAAAACCATTTGCCGGCATTACTATCAGCGAAATAACGTTCTAATTCTCGATCAGATAAGTCTTCCATAAATTGTAGAAGTAAACATTTAAATAACCTCAATGCTCCATAGCCTTTATAATTAGCTTCAGTTTCTATCGCTAATAACTCTCTTTCAACTACTTTGAAATTAAATTAACTTTTAAATTTACGATATTGATGTTCCGGGCTAACTAATTCATCTAAACTGACCATTGTTATTTGATGCTCTGACATTTTTTACTTTCTTATTTTTTTATCACATTATAACCTTTTACTCTTCATAGCTCAACACTCCCTTTATATCTAAAAAAATGAATTTTTGTGATCCGACCAAATTAAAAAGGTCAGTTAATGCTAATAATTTTTGATTGTTGCTTTTATATGATAACTGTTTAAGTTGCTCCCATTTATGATCTTCCGGTTTACCATATCCGTTTGTAGCTTCTTCTAAGGTTTTAGCCTGATATAAAAAAGGAACTCCATCTTTTGATAATCTCACATCTACTTCTATTCCGTCTACGTAGCTCATTAAAGCATTTTGTACTGCTTTCAGAAGTTAAGGATTTATGAGCAATATATTTAGGAAAGTAAGTAAGGGTAGGAGAAGTAACTAAAGCAGTAGGTGTATAAAGAGGTTCAATATTAAGATAAATAGCTAAAATAATACCGCCCAAAAATATTATATATTTTATTATTTTTTTTACTTTCATAATATAAAAATAATTAAACAGGAAATTGTGTTTTTTAATAAGTTGCATAAAATCGTTTTTATAGCTATATTAAAAGCCGTTTCTATAATTAAATCAATAACAAAATTATGTCGCAAAAATTAGGTTTCTGGGCGGTTTTTGCCTTAGTAACCGGCAGTCAAATCGGTACTAGCGTTTTTATATTACCGCTAAGTTTAGCACCGTTCGGTATATATAGCATTTGGGGCTGGGTACTTTCATTATTCGGTGCCATGAGTATAGCCCTTGTATTCTCATCCTTATGTGCAAAATTTCCTAAAACAGGCGGTCCGCACGTTTATGTACGAGAGAGTTTCGGGGATAAAATAGCTTTCTTCACCGGCTTCACTTACTGGGTTATATCCTTTGTTAGTACAAGTATAGTTGTCATTTCGGCAATAGGTTATCTAACGCCTTTTTTTCAATCACAAGCGATTTTGGATTTAATATTACAGATAATATTATTAGGTGCTATTACGGTTTTAAATTTAAAAGGACCTGAAGTAGCAGGAAAAGCAGAGTTTTATTTGACTCTCTTAAAATTCGTTCCGTTGCTTGTAGTAGGCTTATGTGCATTATCTCATTTTAATATAGATAATATAACTATAGCTGAAGAAGTAGAGAGTTTAAGCATTCCAACCATTATGGGAAGAGTTGCACTTCTTACTTTTTGGGGATTTATCGGTGTTGAGTGTGCAACTACCACGGTAGGAGCGGTAAAAGATCCGGCAAAAACCATTCCAAAAGCCATAATAGTTGGAACTTTCTGCGTGGCGGTGTTATATATTATCAATAGCATAGGTATAATGGGATTAATCCCCGCTTCTGAACTTATTAGCTCTAAAGCTCCTTATGCTGATGCCGCTACATTATTATTTTGGGGTAAATGGTCAAGTGTAATTACGGTTATAGCCTCGATTATATGTATAGGTACACTCAATGCTTGGGTACTAACTAGCGGACAGATTGCTCTAGGGCTTGCAGAAGACGGATTATTACCGAAATTCTTTGCTAAGAAAAATAGCAATAACGCTCCAACTAACGGAATTATTGTAAGCTGCCTTGGAATTGTGCCATTATTAATCTTTACGGCAAATGATAATTTTGCTGCACAGATTACGCAAATAATAGATTTCTCAGCGATAACATTCTTATTCGTCTATTTAATTTGTAGCTTAGCTTTCTTAAAGGTAATTTTTAGCTCAAAAGAAAATTTTTCTTATTATTATTTACTTATAGCCATAATATCGATTATCTTTTGTGTATGGGTTATCTATGAAACACCTGTTAAAACTCTAATTATAGCTAGCTCTTTTACTATTCTCGGTATTCCTTTATATTATGGATGGTATACTCGGTGAATTTCAAAAATTGGCGTCGTCGTCTAGCAATTTCTGCGGTACTCTTGCTCTTTTTGAAATTGACCTTCGTCTACCATTTTAATTTTTGATAGCGGTGGAATTGAGCCATATGATAAAAGAACGAGTTAATCTACTTAGAAGCTTATTCACAGAATATAATATAGACGGTTATATAATTCTGTCTAACGATAAATATATGAGTGAATATGTACCTGAGTATGCCAAAAGGCTTGAATATATAACAGGTTTTACCGGTTCAAACGGTATAGCTATTATATATAAAGATATAGCATTATTCTTTACTGACGGGCGTTATTTAGAGCAAGCAGCAAGAGAGCTTGATCCTACAATATTTCAAATTTTTGACTTAAAAGAGATATCTAAATTTGGTCAAGATATAAAAATAGGTTACGATCCTGAATTATTTACTTATCCCGCCATATCAAATTTAAAGTTCAATTTTCAGAAGATTAACGGAAATTTAGTTGATAAAATTTGGCATAATCAGCCATCAGAGCCAAACTCTAAAGTTTATTTACATGATATTAAATTTGCGGGTGTTAGTCATAATGATAAAATAAATAAATGTCGTGAAGTTGCATTGTCATCCCGCGGCTTGACCACGGGATCCAGTAAAAATAAAGTTGCTAATAATAATTGTTTTTTGGATCCCGCAGTCAAGCCGCGGGATGACATCGAGCAATATGCCCTAATCATTCTCGATAGCTCTTCCATATGTTGGTTACTAAATTTGCGGGCTAGTGACGTTGCTTATACACCTTTAATGTTTGCAAAAGTAATCATTACGTCTACAAAATTATATCTATTTATCGATCCTACAAGAATTGATGCCGAAATTATTAATGCACGTCCTGAAATAACAATTTTACCGGAAGAAGAATTTGAAAATATTTTAAAGAGTCATGACAATATTTTGATTGATGATACTATAGCCTCTGTGCATATAATGGACTTAATAGCTGATAAAAAAGTACAAAAAATTACCGATCCATGCTTAACGCTTAAAGCTTGTAAGAACGATGTAGAAATTAAGCATGCAATCGATTTTCATATTAAAGATGCAGTAGCTTTATGTGAGTTTTTTGCTGATTTTTCTCAATGTCATCCCCGTGAAAACGGAGATCCAGAAAAACATAATATGGATTCCCGCTTTCGCGGGAATGACATCGGGGATAATGAGAATGACGAATTGACTGAGTATTCCCTCGGTTTAAAGCTTACGGAGCAACGAGCCAAACAAGAGGGCTATGTTTCTGATAGTTTTCCTGCTATTTGCGGATTTCAGGAAAATAGTGCTATTATTCATTATAGAGCTGATCCAACAACTGCTAAAAAAATTAGAGTTCTTTCCAAATTCGCTTATAGAGAGGAATTTGAAGGAAACACTCGTACCGCAGCGTACAAAAAAGTACGTGAGGATACGAGTACCGGATTGACATACAAATTACCTCTGGAAGTAGAGTTTGGGCAGAACTTTGTAGAGCAGGGGATATTACTGATTGATTCCGGTGGTCAGTACCAAGGTGCTACTACCGATATAACAAGGACAATCGTGATAGGTACGCCGACTGATGAGCAGAAAAAGCGTTATACGCAAGTACTTAAAGGACATATTGCTTTAGCTAATGCCAAATTCCCAAAAAATATCATAGCAGGAGCTAATCTTGATATACTAGCTCGGCAATATTTATGGCAAGAAATGCTAGATTATCCACACGGTACAGGACATGGAGTAGGGAGCTTCTTAAGCGTTCATGAAGGACCGCAAAGTATCAATCTTCGTAATAAAACCGTACTGAAAGCAGGTATGATCTTATCCAATGAACCCGGTTTTTATATTTCTGGAAAATACGGAATTAGAATAGAAAATTTAATGTATGTAAAAGAAAATAGCGGATGGCTTGAATTTGAAACCTTAAGCCTAGTACCTTATGCTAGTAAATTGATTGATACGAAACTACTTAATATTGATGAAATAAATTATATTAAGGAATATTATAACAAAATTAGAGCTAAAATTTATGATTTATTATCCACGCAAGCGAGGCATTGGTTTAACAATGAAATAAATTTATTTTTACAATCATTATTGTAATTGACGTTTCCGCTATTTATTGGTATAAAGTCTATACATTTCTAATTTCTACATTGGGACGTCGCCAAGTGGTAAGGCAACGGTTTTTGGTATCGTCATTCGGAGGTTCGAATCCTCCCGTCCCAGCCATCATTACAAATAATGACGTAGCATTTAAAAAATTTTTCTAAAGTTCTATAATCTATATTATGGAAAATGAATGATAATATTGAGTTAAATGGTGCATTCGATTGGATTTGAACCAACGACCTTTGCCTTCGGAGGGCAATGCTCTATCCAGCTGAGCTACGAATGCAAAACGATTAATAAGAACGGTCCAAAATAAATCTAATAATCGAAAATAAATAATCATTCTGAACCGGAATTTTATTTAATAACTTATTTGCTTCATTTTCTAAGTTACTCAAATAACTAACTGTTTCATTATGAATTTCATGTTCAATCATCAAATCACGTACTTTAATAAACTCATCATTAGTACGCTTATCGCATTTAATTATATTTTCAAGCCAAAGCTGCTTATCTTGCTCTAGCTTATTATATAAAAAAATCAGCGGTAACGTAACTTTTCCTTCTAAGAAATCATCGCCGATATTTTTGCCTACCTGTTTATCATTACCCAAATAATCAAGTAGATCATCTATAACCTGAAATATCGTTCCGAGTAATTTTCCAAAGTCCCGCATATCTTTAGAAATATGGTCTACCTGCTCTGCTATAATAGCTCCAACTTCACAAGAAGCTCCAAATAGTTCGGCGGTTTTAGATTTAACTATTTGCTGATATTCTTCGATAGTTATAATGCGTCGTTCATTTAGCTTAACTAGCTGTACTACCTCCCCTTCGGAAATAATTGCTGAAGCTTTAGCTAGAACATTCATAGCTTTAATAGAGCCGGAAGCTACCATTAACTTAAAAGACTGACTAAAGAGGAAATCACCCACTAAAATACTTGTTTTACTTCCCCAAATAACGTTAGCCGTAGGTTTGAATCTTCTTAAAGTGCTGTCATCTACTACATCATCATGAAGCAATGTGGCGGTATGAATGAATTCAACGGCACTTGCAAGCTTTATATGATTATCGCCTTTATAATCAAACATTTTAGCGGTTATTATAGTTAAAAGCGGACGAATTCTTTTACCACCCGCCTCTAGTAAATATTTACCTACTATTTCTATTAATTCTTCATCACTTTTTAAACAGCTAATGATTAAATCGTTTAACTTAGTTACTTCATCTTTTAAATCTTGCTGTATTTTTACTATAATATTCATGGTATTTTTTAATTGCTAGATTCCCGTACTCGTTGTCATACCGCGGCTTGACCGCGGTATCCACATCAATATTTTTAACTAGACCCCGTGATCAAGTCACGGGGTGACAATGTCAGTCAACACACATTCCTCTAATATTTTTTGATTAACATTAGGAATTAACTCCATAATTTTTTCTTTTACATTTTCACCGGGTTTCACTTTTTTTACTGCTGCTTGATATAAAGATACATAATATAAAGGTATAATTTTATTTATATCATCTATATTACCTATTTTAGCTTTGTTTAAATCGGATAAATTAAACTCATACTCAATGCTAGCATCAATTAAATTAGATGAGTTCGGGTGATCGGAAATGGTTTTTAAAAATGATTTTAGAGCATCTCCGTATACTTCTTTGCTCTCGTTAGATAAGTTTTTAAAATCACCTACCCCATATACATATAGACTTAAAACATCTATTATTTTGGAGTAATCATTAATTACTATCGTACCTTTACTGTAAGAATCTTTAAGAGCATTTACTATAGTTTCATTTGTTATATTAAATCCCGATGCGTTTGAATATAGACTTAAAGCATTTATCTGTGCTCTAGTTAATTTATTTAATTCAGTAACTAAATTAATATTTAAATTAAAATTATATTGCCTATCTTCAAAAATACTAAAATTATATTGTTTATTATTATTTAAAATATAGCTTAGTTCATTATTAAAATCTTTATATAGATTATTATCGGAAAGTTTAAACAGATAGGTTTGCCTATCGTAATATTTCTTTATAAATTCTAATGAACCTATTATAAAACCCGGTTTTAGCTTAAGTTGCGAATCTATCAAAAGATCAATATTATTATTGCCGAAATCGTTTAACTTACCTTTATATAATAAATTAATATTATTTTCAAAGTTATTACTATTTATTTTTGCATTAGTAACTTCAATTGTTAAATCTTTAGCAATATCTTTAAAATGCAAACTACTAGTACTAATCAAGAAATTACCGGAAAATTTGAAATTATTATTCCAAGCGGGTCTATATAATAATAAGCCGGCAGGTATTATTCTATCTTCAAGGTTACTTTTTACTATTTCGGTTTCATAATAAATTTCTAATTTTTGCGGTATATTATCAAGGAAATCCTGTTTACTTGTATAATACTTACTTTTGTCAAATAACATAGTAAGTATAGTATGATCTTCTTCATATAATTTTTGATTATCTACTAAGTCAAAAATTTCTGTTTTACCGGAAGTAAATTTAATATTTTCTATTAAATTTATAACTTCAAATAAATCTTTTTTTGATCGTACTATTTCAAATAATTTAAAATTTAACGGTATTTTTGTTGATAATATACAGTTCTCATTATAAAATCTTACTCCAAACCCTCTTTCAACCGGCTTAAATTTTCCGAATGCTTCTCCGGAAAAATTTATAAATAATTTCTGCTTAAGTAAATCATAACCGATATTTATCGGTGTGGTAAATTCAATTGCTCTATTAATACTCTCTTCTTGCCAATTAATTACCGAAATACCTAATTTAAAAGGAAAACCATATGGCTGAACTTTAGAAAATTTAATAAGATATTGCTGATTAGGATTATTATCAGTCTCTTCTATATTAAGGTTGGTACCGGCATATTTTTGATTTATAGAGTGTGATAAAGAGAACATAATAGTAAACCATAGCCCACTATATGCGAGTATAATAAAGATAGTTATAAATAATATTATTTTAAGAATTTTTTTCATTATTTTAGTATTTTTGTATGTCTATGTCATTCCCGCGTAGGCGGGAATCTAGGGTAAAGTGAGATAACTCGAGCTTTTCAAAAAATATTTTAAAAAGTTTTAAAATAATGGATTCCCGCCTACGCGGGAATGATATAGAAACCATATTTTCTACTTACACAGCTCTATATATTCCTTATTCAATTTTATAACGTTCCAAATCCATAAACTCATCATAACTATAAAAATTACTAATAAATATATTATAATAGAATCAAAGGTAGCAGTCGGAATAATAATAAATATCAAAGACTGAATAAATGCTCCAAGCGATTTACCGAATTTAGTACCTATTACCTCTACGGCAGCTTTTCCCTTAGTTCTAAGCTCTAAAGATAAAGGAATATACGCCATTTCTTTTGTTGAATCGAATAATGAGTATTTGGACGATTTACTAAGTATGTTCTGAATAGCTCCAACAATAATCGCTGCATATAGAAGATTAAAATCACCGAAACATGCTCCTATTTCTTCAATAAAAATTATAAAGATAAAAAACATCAAGCCGGTAATAGACAACATAATAGGAGTTAATAATGCAGAAATGAGCCAACCGAGTCGTCTAAGGATATTGCTGCCTATTACCATGAAAGTAACGCATGATATCCCCATCCAAATATTAAACCTGCCCATAAAGTTAACATAGTCTATAGTGTTTGGATGTAATTCTTTTATTTTTGCTTTCCAAGGTCCTTCGACTATATTTATTAATAATCCATAACAAATTATTAGTAAAGCAATACGACCTATATATTTTGAGTGAATTACTAATTTGATACTTTCAATTACCGAAAGTTTTGTTTTCGTTTTAGCCGTAACTTTTTTTGTATCTAAAACATTTATGGAATCCGTTACAATAAATCTATTTATTATTCTAAATAGAAGCATAGCAATTATTCCTGCAGCAACAATAATTGACATGATAGGCTGAAGCATTATAGCATTTCCGGCAGATGAATTAAAATAATCCGGTAATAATTCTGAATCAATGACCTCCTGCCTGCTTGAGAAAAAGACAAGTACGCTACCTGCTATTATAAGACCTATATTACCGACCATTCCAAGAACTGGATAGAATCTTTTAGCTTTAGAAGTATCAAAAATGTGATTGGCAAACTGCCAAAACATTAAGTTTATGACTACTGCACTCCATAGTTCCGAGAAAATATACATCAGTGCATAACTCCATTTACTACCTATTTTAATGAACCATTTAAAATTAGGGTATGAAGCAATTAAATTATTTATCATTTCATCGTTAGGATGATAAATATCTTGATTGGGATAAATAATATAGGCAAATAATACGAAAAATAGTAAAAAACTGCCGACTATAATGTAGAAAATATATTCAAAATTTAATTTATTACTAAGCTTAACATAAAGTACGGTAAAAATTACGCACGAGGGTAATACTAACCATAATTTTAAGAAACTAATAATTTCGGCCCCCATAGAGGGTACTACTAAACTATCTTTGATAGATCTTAAAGCTCCAAAATTAAAAAGGATACATAACATCATTAAAGCCATAGGTATAAATAGCTTTAATTCTTTCCTTTCTATAGGCCAAATTATTTCTTTAACTTTTTCAAAGAAAATTTTAGGCGGTAACATTTTTATTGTAACCTTACATATTAAAGTTAACTTTTAAATCTCTTAAGTGCTAAAGTCAATTAAAATAATTAATTTATACTACTCCAAGGTGTTATTTCTCTATATCGCCAGTAATATTTTGTGATTTTATCTAATTTGTCCTGATTTGTCTTCCATAGTTCCTGCTTATCGGTAGTCCATGGCTTTTAGGTCCTGCATAGTGTAAAATGAAGTAAGAAAAATAAGGGCTTTGATTCTCAAAATATGTAAAAAAGTTCCATCTCATCGATAAGGGATAAATATACTTCTTCAACATGAAGAGTTGTTAAAATGATTAGGCACAATGGTTTGAAAATTGTCATTTACCAATGAAGAAATTTTATTTTTATATTTTTCAACGCGAATTTAGGATAAGGAAAATTTAGGATAAGGAAGAAGAGAAGCATGGAATAAGAATAAAGTATTTACAAGTTAAGAGTGTTGGGTTACTGAAGTTTTTCAACAAAAAAACAAGAACCCAACAATGAAAAAATGTATCACAACTTTATTTTAGATACTAGACAATTTTTGTGAAATATATGAAGAATGGGAGAAGCAAAAATTAATACCAACAGATAGAAAACGCCGGAGAGAAGGGAATTTAAGCCTTTCAGAACTTTTAACTATCGTATTATATTTTTATATATCGCCGTGCAAAGATTTTAAGAATTATTATTTATATCACTTATCATATAAATATAGAGGTTATTTTAAATTACCAAGTTATAGTCGAATAATACAATTATGGTCAAGATTAATTCTACCGCTTGGTTATAATGTTGCAACTATTTAGAGGAGAGGAAACAGGAATTTATTGCATAGATTCAACTAAATTATCGATATGTCATACAAAACGTACAAATAGCAATAAAGTATTTAGTGGTATACTTCTTTTACCTGAAGAATTGGTAGTATTAGATATTAATTATCCATAAGAACATTGATTATTCGCTCATCTAAATATTCATTTTCCAACTTTTCAAGTTAAAGAAGTATATAGCTAAAATAGGGATGAGTAGTTATGGATGGTTTATGGGGTTTAAGTTGCATATAGTAATTAACAATAAGGGAGCGATTATGGCGATCAAAATTACCAAAGCAAATAATAGTGATTTATCGGTAGCAGACGATATAACTGATGGATTACAAGGTAAACTCTTTGGTGATAAGGGATATATTTCTAAGGAATTATTTACTAAATTATTAGGTCGTGGATTACGCTTATTTACAGGAATTAGAAAAGATATGAAGAATCATTTATTGGAAATGGAAGATAAAATACAGCTTAGAAAAAGGTCGTTGGTTGAGTCAGTATTTAATGTCCTAAAAATAATATGAATCTTGAACACTCAAGGCATCGATCACCTACTAATTTTTTAGTTCATATTCTAGCTTGTGTTAATGCTTTTAATATTACTAAAACTAATATTTTAAACTCTTTTTTCGATAATCTTAAACTCTTCTTATCCTAAACTGGTGTTATCAGCCAAATAACGTTCTAATTCTCGATCAGATAAGTCTTCCATAAATTGTAGAAGTAAACATTTAAATAACCTCAATGCTCCATAGCCTTTATAATTAGCTTCAGTTTCTATCGCTAATAACTCTCTTTCAACTACTTTGAAATTAAATTAACTTTTAAATTTACGATATTGATGTTCCGGGCTAACTAATTCATCTAAACTGACCATTGTTATTTGATGCTCTGACATTTTTTACTTTCTTATTTTTTTATCACATTATAACCTTTTACTCTTCATAGCTCAACACTCCCTTTATTCATTTTTTTCTCATATTAATTTATGAACCTCTATATACAATATATAATATGATAGTTCAACTATTAATTGTAATTTTTTATATTTTATTATTCAGAGAAACATAAGAACACTCTATGTTTCTTGACAAATGCTATGCTTTTATATATGCTTCTTCGTATGTTAGCAGCAAGAAATAAGGCTTAGAAATAAGTACTTCAAGCTTAGCACCCGTAGCTCAATTGGATAGAGTATATGACTACGGATCATAAGGTTAGGGGTTCGACTCCTCTCGGGTGCGCCATTCTTCATTTTTCGGTATTTCTACAAAGGTGTCAAACGGTGGACGCAGCATAAAGTCAAGCTTTTAACCGTTTAACTGAAATACTAATTGTCTTTCACCAAGTCTCTAAACTAAGCAATTTTTCTCTTTCTTCTAAATAGTAAATTTACCACCTTATAAAAAGAAATATTAATAATTTAATTAAGCAACAAGCCGCCTTAATCTCATTCATTTTTAACTGTGGTAGCGGGGCATTTCAAGCATCAACCTTGCGGCAGAAACTGAACCTGGTAATAAGTTAGAATAAAGAAATAACTTATAGGAGATAAAATGACTAAGAAACAGATACGGAATTTCAGTGCTGAAGAGAAGACAAAGATAGTGTTAGAATTATTAAAAGAAGAAGTAACAATATCACAGTTATCGTCTAAATATGAGGTGAGTAGCAATAGTATATCACATTGGAAGAAACAATTTTTATCAAATGCATCAATAGCATTTGAACCAGCTAAGGTAGTGAGTGAATATCAAGAACAAATTAAAGAACTTAAGGAGCAAAATGATGCGTTGGCAAAGGCTTTAGGAAAAACTACAATTGAAAGAGATTGGGCTGTGGGAAAGCTCAGAAGCTTGGATTTATCAAATAGAAAGAGTCTTGTCATATCCAAGCTAGAACAGTTACCAAAGACAAGACAATGTGAATTATTAGGGGTTAACCGTTCTTCAACATATTATAAAGAACAATCACTTAGTAGCTATAATTTAAATATGTTAAATAGAATAGATGAGATATATACAGATAATCCAGAATTTGGTTATCGTTATATGTATCAGCAATTATTAGAAGATGGTTTTAAGATAGGTCAAGACCGAGTGCTAAAATATATGAGATTAATTGGTATTGAAGCGATATACCCTCATAAAAAGAAACTGGCTACTATAAAAGATAGTGAGCATAAAATATACAGCTACCTACTTGATAAATACTGGATCACAACTGATAAAACTAAGAAAGTAGTTGTTTCTACTGCTAATCAGGTCTGGAGCGGAGATATTACATATATTCGCACTAACGGAGGCTTTATGTATCTAGCAGCCATTATAGATTGGCATAGCAAAGCCATATTAAGCTATAAACTGTCGAATAGCATGGACGGGACATTAGTAACTGATATATTGAAGGAAGCATTAAATAAGTATCAAGCTCCACAGATATTTAATAGTGATCAAGGTAGTCAATATACCAGTAATGATCATATACAGATTCTTAAAGATTATAATATTCAGATATCAATGAATGGTAAAGGCAGAAGTATTGACAATATTGTTATTGAGCGTTTCTTTAGGACGCTGAAATATAATTGTATATTTATTAATGATTATCAAAATATAGGAGAGCTTAAAGAGGGTATCAATGATTATATCAGTAAATATAATTATCAGAGATTTCATTCAAGTATTGGGTATAAAAAACCCATGAATGTCTATCTCGATAGTATACAATATCATACACAAATGGCAGCTTAATTTTGA
This sequence comes from Rickettsia endosymbiont of Villa modesta, assembly GCF_964026485.1. NCBI lineage: Bacteria > Pseudomonadati > Pseudomonadota > Alphaproteobacteria > Rickettsiales > Rickettsiaceae > Rickettsia > Rickettsia endosymbiont of Villa modesta. The sequence continues at coordinate 704,789 of NZ_OZ032157.1, forward strand.
ACAAAATTACCAAGTAAATTGCTCAAAATCTTGGCTTGATTTTTCAGTCCATTATAATTTATCAATGAAGAAATTTTATTTTTATATTTTTCAATATTTTCAAAAAATATTCGTATAGAATCAGTAAATGTGGTTCTGTCAGATTCTTTGTGTAAGTACGATTTCGCCATTTGTCCAATTTTGTAAATTAGTATCACAAAGGATTGCAAATTGATTTAAAGCCATTGCCCAATTCTTAATAGGCATTGTCCATTTTTTAGAGGCATTTGTCAATGCCAAAAAGATTATTTTCTGCATTGATTTATCATCTGGAAATACTCCCTTATTTTTAATAATTTTACGAATTTGACGGTTAGTGGATTCAATAGCATTAGTAGTGTAAATCGCCTTTCTAATGTCTTCTGGAAAGCTAAAAAATGGAGCTATGCCAGACCAATTTCGTTGCCATATATCAAAAATAACTGGATATTTTTCATCCCATTTTTTGGCAAAGTTTTGTAATTCTCTCAATCCCTCTGCTTCATTTATTGCAGAATAAACTGCCTTTAAATCAGCTGTTACCGATTTTAAATCTTTGTATGATACGTATTTTACAGAATTTCTTACCATATGCACAATACACAACTGTACTATGGTTCTTGGAAAAATGCTATTTATCGCCTCTGGAAAACCTTTAAGACCATCAACACATGCAACATATATTTGTTCAACTCCTCGATTCTTCAGTTCTGTTACTACCTGCATCCAAAATTTAGAACCCTCATTCTTACCTATCCAAATACCTAATAGCTCCTTCTTGCCTCCCATATTAACTCCTATAGCCATATATATTGCTTTATTTATTATTACATGCGTATCTCTTGCTTTAACATGAATACAATCTAAGTACATTATAGGATATATACTTCTTTAACTTGAAAAGTTGGAAAATGAATATTTAGATGAGCGAATAATCAATGTTCTTATGGATAATTAATATCTAATACTACCAATTCTTCAGGTAAAAGAAGTATACACTATCAAGTGCTCTATTCTGCCAGGCAGTAACTTCCTCTAAAATACCATCAGTTACCTTTGATATTAACTCAGATGATACCTTGGTAGCATATAGTTCTTCTAAGTGTCCTTGTATTTCCCTAATGGTCATTCCCCTAGCATATAAGGATATTACTTTATCATCAAATCCTTCAAATTTTCGTACTCCTTTTGGAATGAGTTGAGGTTCAAATTCTCCATCCCGATCCCTTGGCACTTCTACTGTCAATTTACGACCTTCAGGATCTATTAAAGTCTTTTCATAATTGCCATTACGTCTATTCTCTGACTCCTTGGCATTCTTAGAATGCTTCTCATAACCTATATGAGATTCCATTTCTTTCTCTAAAATCTTATTTACTATCTGCTTTTTAAATTCCTGAAATATCCCTTCTTTGCCAAATATCTCAGATGGATCACTTTGTGATAGTATTTCTGATACTACTTTTTCTATAGTCGGATTTGATACTTTGCTCTTATTCTTCATATTAGCCTCATGTAAGTTGTTTTAATTAATTTTATTCTTAACTATTTTTACAACTTACACAAACTTTCTGACACCCTCATATATTGGTATTGCCAAAAATCAATTCTCGGAATTTATGAATGCTATATGTTTTAATTTGAAACGCTTAACCGTTTTAACGGCTAGCTAATATTATAATGGATAACGCATAGATAATAACAAAATCTCCACTGATTTTTACTAATTTTGTATATATACTTCTTTTACCTGAAAAATTGGTAGTATTAGATATTAATTATCCATAAGAACATTGATTATTCGCTCATCTAAATATTCATTTTCCAACTTTTCAAGTTAAAGAAGTATACTGAACAAAAATTATCTTAATTTTAAACACTATTTCTTCCAAAAAAATATCCTTCCTATAATTCTCTACTTAATTTCTTATCTCTCAACACTTCCATTTATGCATTCTGTTGTAAGTAACAATAAATTTTATGCGAATTTTGAGACATTTACTGATTCTATACGAATATTTTTTGAAAATATTGAAAAATATAAAAATAAAATTTCTTCATTGGTAAATGACAATTTTCAAACCATTGTGCCTAATCATTTTAACAACTCTTCATGTTGAAGAAGTATAGACAGAATAATAAGGAGTTTTAAGAATGCAATAGAAATTTAACTAAAAGTATGAATAAATGAATTGAGGAGGATTTAAGGAATATATAAAGTTAATTTTTTTGATAATATTTAAAATTCGGAATTTAAAAGAGATTTAATACAAAAATTAGACATTTTGGAACATAAAAGGAACATTCAAAGTTTTTGCTAAATTTCAAAAAGCTCCGAAACCCTTGTAGGAACTGGTGGAGGCAAAGGGAATCGAACCCTTGACCCTCTGCGTGCAAAGCAGATGCTCTACCCCTGAGCTATGCCCCCGATTGTGTAGAAGATATATTGTTTGTAAGTAATTAAGATAAGCTTTTAACTAACCCCCAAGGCAATGGCTGACCGTTACTTCCTACGACTAAATCCCCGGAAGATTCATATTCAGCAGCTAGAAAGGAATTTTGAGCAGCAATAAGCTTTACCGGTTTGATTTTCTGACCGTTATGAAAATATTCTTTAGCCTGTTCCCTAGAAGTCGGATTATTTTTGGAAGCTATTTTTGCTTTAGCTTTAGACATACACTATTAACTTTTTCTTAAACTTGTGAAGAATATAAAACTTTTTCCTAAACTTGTCAATAACTACCGTCTAGTAATATCTCAGAAAATGATTATTCTTCCGTTATTATTCGCTTTCACCGGCTAACGCTACTTTAAATTCTGCTATTTCTGATACCGTTTTTCCGTCATATATACTAAACCTTATTCCTTTAAACTCTACTTTTGCGTTGATATCAGCACCATATGATAATAACAGCTTATATATTTCATCATCCTTAATATCTTTAGAAGTATATCGAACGTTTTTAGCAACCGCATGTAAAGGTGTTTCTCCGGATTTTCTTTGATCAACCGCAGCTCCTTTCTCAAGTAATAGTTTTGCTACATTCAAGTACTTACCGCTTACAGCTTCATATAAAGGTGACCCTAGCAAAGCTCCCTCGTAACCGTTTACTGCAGCTCCTTTTGCTATTAGATATTCTGCCACTTCATAATGTCCATAACGTGCAGCCGTATTTAAAGGAGTGTCCTTAAAAACATCACAACACATATTAACGTTTGCTTTTTTTGCTTTAACTAGCCAGTTAGCAACTTTTATTGCGTTATTTGAAGATGCTGAAAATAATTCAGTAGTAGATATTGTTCGTAATTTATTTAAACCTTTTATTACATCTTCTCTATCAAGAGAGATAGCTTCTTTTAAAACATTTTCAAAACCATATCGATTTACATAAGACTTGATATCTTTTGATAACAGAGTTAAATTACACTTTAATAGTTCCTTTATCATATTCTACATAAAGAAATTACTCGTTAACTAAATTTATCTAACTTTAAATACTTTGATAAGGTATCCCTTCTTGTGCTGCCACTCTTTTTATATGATTCAAATCATGTAACGGCAATCTAATATTAATTCTTTCAGATTTTTTAAAAAAAATTAGCAGCTGCAATTTTAGCTATCTCTTTTTGCTTTTTTAGCTCTTCTTCAGGTAGTTTTACAAGTTCACCTTTTTCAAAATAATCTAATATTTCTTGCTCTTCCTCTATTAATTTATATTTCTTCATAGTTTTTTACCTTTAGCTTTAAATTTATTAGTACTTAAATATGATTTTAAAAGAATTACTAACCTCTCGGTGTCATTCTCGCGTGGCATTGTTGCATGGTTCAATTTCACTTCTGTCATCCCGTGGCTTGACCACGGGGTGACCACAGTGGGTTTTACCGATCCACGCAATAAAGCCTTCTCGCGTAGGCGGGAATGACATAAACGAGCCATGCAACAACATCGACATTCAGTAGAAATGACACTAAACCCCTATTAAACAATTCGCTTCAAGCAAATTCTTTCGGTGATTTCTTTAAGTTTTTCTACTCTTTCAATTAAGTATAAAAGCTGTTCTTTTGTAATTTTATAGTTTTTATCATACCTCGCATCAACATAAGCTTTCCGAAGTAATTTAAAACATTCTTTTTGTTCGGAAGTTGCCATAGGAAACACTTGCAATAACTCATTATTATAATTTGCAGCTCTACTACCTAACTTTTTTATATCATGCAATTTAGGCTTATAATTAGAAAAAACTAATAAAATAGTGCTATACAAACTTTCGGTAGCTTGATGTAGTTCAAAAGCACATTTATTTAAATTACCTCTTAGTAAAATGTTATGAACATCAATAAGACATTCATTAGCATGTTTAAACCACTCTTCATAATATTTTTTAGCAATTTCTTTCATCTCACTCCAAGGTAAATCTTTAGCTTCACTAAGTGTAAATTCCTTGCTATTATATAAAAGAATACCTTCTTTCTTAATATCGGTGAAAAAATAACGCCCTTTCTCTAACTGACTATTCACCTCGTCTATTGATTCAAGAATTATGGATATCTCTGAATCATACGGGATAATCTGATCTTTTATTACTCCTGTTTTCTCTAACCTCTTATATATATTATCTTCTAACCTTAAAGTAGCATGTCCTTTATATTTACCTTTTTTTAGAATTATTAAAATATCGGTATCGCTATGGTAACCGTTAGGTAAATCACGTACCCAATCGCCTCTTGCAAAAGAGCCGTATAAGATAATCATAGCGATTTTATCCTGCGCAATATCTAAAATCTGCTGTACTATAAAATTAAGCCTAGCTTGGATTTTTAGAGAACGTTCAGGTAAAGTGGTTTTCATTATAATACTCTTATGTCATTCCCGCGTAGGCGGGAATCCAGCATAAAGCGAGATAAATCGAGCTTTAAAAAAATATTTAAGATCAAGGTTTTATTCAAATAAAGCTTAAAAGGCTTTAAAGTACTGGATTCCCGCCTACGCGGGAATGACATAAACGAGCCACACAACAAACGCAGCTTTTAGCTAGGAATGACATCGAGTAAAAATCGTAGCGTATTATAGGTTTTCATCTATTCATTTGCACCATGACAATATTTATATTTCTTGCCTGAACCGCACGGACATAGCTCATTACGAGATACCCTCCCCCAGCTAGTAGGATCATCAGGGTTTCTATCTTTTGGGTCAATACGTGATACGACTGGTTTAAGGTCAGTCTCAAGGCTACTTCCTGCGTTATATTTACTAAATGCCGGATCTTCTCGACTCTCACGCATATTTTTCTGAAGTTTTTTATGCTCAAGTGAAACATCTTCTTTTTGAATATGTTTTAAGTCAATATAGAAGTGATATACTGTTTGAATAAATAATTCTTTTAAATTATTAAGCATCTGCTCGAATAAGTTAAATGCTTCTCTTTTATATTCGCTAAGAGGGTCTTTTTGAGCATAAGCTCTAAGCGATATGCCTTGTCTTAAATGATCTAAGCTATATAAATGATCTTTCCAAACTTGATCAAGAGTAGTTAGTAAAATATATTTCACGGCATTATGCATTAACTCGCTACTATAAGCTTCTTCTTTTGACTTATATATATCATGAGCCGTTTGTATAACGATTTTCGTGATTTCTTCTTCCGTTACGTCATTTTTACTTACTAAATTATGATCAAATTTCATAGAAAAGACACGATACAATTCTACGCTTAAATTTTCTATATCCCAATCTTCTCTATAAGAGCCTACCGGCATAAAAGTTAATACTATCTTTTTAGCGAGTTCCTCAGTAGTACTATTTAAGAAACCGTGACTATCTTTAGATTTAATAATTTCAGTACGTTGCTCGTATATTATCTTACGTTGGTCATTCATTATATCATCAAAACGTAATAAATTTTTACGCATCTCGTAGTTATGTCCTTCAACTTTTTGCTGAGCTTTCTCAAGTGAACGACTAATCATCGGATGGTGGATAGCCTCTCCATCTTTCAATCCAAGTGTTCTAAGAACTCCTGATATACGATCTGATGCAAAAATACGCATTAAATCATCATCAAGCGATAGGAAAAACTTAGTTTTTCCTGGATCACCTTGTCTACCCGATCTTCCTCTTAGCTGATTATCTATCCTACGGCTTTCATGCCTTTCCGTACCTATCACAAATAACCCGCCTGCTTCAATAACTTGCTTCTTTTCTGCGGCAATTTGAGCTTTTATTTCAGCTGTTTTAGCTTCATAATTATGATCTTTATCTAGCTGCTCTATTAACATTTCAGGATTACCGCCAAGCATAATATCGGTACCTCGCCCTGCCATATTAGTTGCAATCGTTACTGCCTTAAACCTACCTGCTTGAGCAATAATAAAAGCTTCCTGCTCATGAAACTTAGCATTTAATACTTTGTGAGGGATTTTTTCTTTATTTAAAACGCTTGAGAGCTCTTCTGACTTTTCTATGCTTATCGTACCGACAAGTATAGGCTGACCACGATCGTAACAATCCTTAATCAGCTTTAATATAGCATCATATTTTTCTTTTTTACTACCGTAAATCTCATCATCAAGGTCAAGCCTTGTAACTTTATTATGGGTTGGAACTGCAACCACATCGAGATTATATATGTCTTTTAATTCAGGTGCTTCGGTCATAGCCGTACCGGTCATACCTGATAATTTAGGATAATTACGAAAATAATTTTGGAAAGTAATTGATGCAAGAGTTTGGTTTTCATTTTGAATTTTCACATTTTCTTTTGCTTCTAATGCTTGATGTAACCCTTCCGAATATCTACGCCCCTCCATTACACGACCGGTAAACTCATCGATAATCATTACTTTACCTTCACGCACCAAATAATCTACATCAATAGTAAACATATTATGAGCTCTTAAGGCTTGATTAACATAATGTACTAAAGTTAGATTCTCAAAATCATATAAACCGGAATCAGGCTTTATAAGATGTTCTTTACTTAAAAGTGATTCTATATGTGTAATACCGGTTTCCGTTAAATTGATAGTTTTTAATTTTTCGTCTTTTTCAAAATCACTTGTATTAAGCAGGCGTACAATTTTATCAATTTTACCGTATAATTCCGAATTATCATTAACCGGACCTGATATAACGAGCGGAGTTCTGGCTTCATCTATCAAAATCGAATCAACCTCATCGATGATAGCAAAATTAAAAGGACGAAGTACTCGCTCCTGCAAGCTATACTTCATATTATCTCTTAAATAATCGAAACCGAGTTCATTATTTGTTGCATGAGTAATATCGGCATTATAGGCGGCTCGTTTTGCTTCATCAGGCATACCGGCAACAATACATCCAACCGATAAACCTAAAAAATTGTAAATTTTACCCATGGAAGCAGAATCACGGCTTGCCAAATAATCATTCACGGTTACAACATGTACACCTTTTCCGGTTAAAGCATTTAAATAAGCAGGAAGCGTTGCAACTAAGGTCTTACCCTCACCGGTACGCATTTCGGTAATCATGCCTCTATGTAATATAAGACCGCCTATAAGCTGAACATCAAAATGACGCATACCGCAAACTCTTCTAGCCGCTTCCCTAACTACCGCAAACGCCTCATATACTATATCGTCTAAAGTAGCTCCGTTTTTAAGCTTTTCTTTAAACTCTACAGTTTTATTCTTTAACTCCTCATCTGATAATTTTTGTATAGCAGGCTCAAGCGAGTTAATTTTTGTAATTTCAGAAAATAGTTTTTTTACAGTACGATCATTTGCAGTACCGAAAAGTTTTTTTAAAATAGAAAGCATCAAAGTCCTTATGATATTTTTAGTATTTTAGTACTTAAATATAGGTATATTTTATAAAATTATCAAATGTTATAATTTTATTTAAATGAATAATTTTTTATTGAAAGGCATTTTTTTACTACAAATATTTGTAAATTATTATTTAATAAATAAAATATTCTCAAATAGCTGTTGACGGTTATATATTATTTTTATAAAATTTGAGCTTATGTTTAACACAATTATGAGTCATAAATGAAAAAATTATCTGTTATATTTTTATCAGTTAGCATGCTTTCCGGTATTGCTTTTGCCGATAAAAACAAAGTAGTTGCTACCTATAAAGGCGGTGAAGTAAAAGAATCGCAAATTATGAAAGAATTTAAGCCTCAGCTTAATCTTCAATCAGGTGAAACAATCAAAAATTTTGATGATTTTCCACCGCAAGATCAGGAAAAATTAATAAAAATTTATGTTAATAATATTTTGTTAAAAGAAGAAGTTGCTAAGTCAAATATTACTTCTTCTAAAGAATTCCAAGAAAAACTTGAAAATGCAAAAAATCAATTAGCTCAACAAGAATTACTAGCAAATTATATAAAATCTAATATTACAGATAAGATGTTTGATGACGAATATAATAAATATGTCGGTAATCTTAAAGGTAAAGAGCAAATAAAAGTTGCTCATATTTTAGTTAAATCTCAAAAAGAAGCTAACGATATAAAGACCAAATTAAGCAAAGGTGGAAATTTCACTAAGCTTGCAGAAGAATTATCTCTTGATAAAGCTTCAGCTTCAAATGGCGGAGTTATAGGTTACATTCTATTAAATCAACCTGGACAGTTAGTACCGGAATTTGAGAAGAAAGCTTTTGCTTTAAAAGTAAATGAAGTTTCAACTCCCGTAAAAACCGATTTCGGTTGGCATATTATCAAAGTGCTTGAGAAAAAACCTGTGCCTATTCCAACAAAAGAAGAAGCAAAAGTAACTATTGATAATATATTAGCTGCAGAAGTACTAAAGAAATATATTTCTGATTTAGAAGCTAAAGCTGATTTAAAAATCATGTTACCTAAAGCAGACAGCAAAGCTGGATCGTAATTTATATTTCGTTATTAAACGTACTCGGTGTCATACCGTGGCTTGACCACGGTATCCAAAAAAATAATTAAAAATACTAATAATTTTAGTATTTTTAGCTGGATCCCGCGATCAAGTCGCGCGGGATGACGGCAGTGAAATTGATCCACGTAAGGTCAATGCACCCGCCTACGCGGGAATGACACTATAACTCCCCCTCGACTACAGCAAATGCTACACATACAGGATAATCATCAGAAAGAGAAAGGTGAATATTAAAAGGTGGGAGTTTGTTTGTATAGTTTGAACTAACTTCTACTATAGGCTTGCCCAAATTATCATTTAGTATAGTAATATCTTTTAAATTTATACCTTGACCTATACCGACTCCAAAGGCTTTACTTACAGCTTCTTTAGCAGCAAAACGCTTTGCTAAAAATACAGCATGACCTGTTTTGTCCAATAAACCAAACTGCACTAACTCCTTTGAAGTTAGAATTTTTTTAGCAAAAAGTTCCGGATATAAATGGAATATTTTTTCGATTCTAGGAATTTGTACTATATCAGTACCGACACCGATAAGCATTTACTTATCTTCAAAATCATCACCGGTCTCATCAATAAAAATTTGATCATCTAAATCAGAGTGATCTTCCGTTATACAAACCTCAGGTAAATACTCAAATTTTTCTTCTATATCTTCTGATTCATCCTGATTAACAATCGGCTCTATCATAGTTTTTGTACGCAGACTGTTTATTAGGTCTTGTTCTAACTGTTCTACCGATACTTTTCCGGCAGCAATTCTACGTAATGCGCTAACAGGAGGTTTATCACGCTTTTCTTTTTTGATTTGATTAGTTTCTACTTTATAATTTAATAATTTAGCATATCTTGTTGCTAGTACAACAAGCCGAAACCTATCCGGTATAATTTTATTACAATCTTCTGCCGTAATTCTTGCCATAATTTTCTCCGTTAAAATTTTTTCAGTGTCATACCGTGGCTTGACCACGGTATCCAGAAAAATAATTTAAAATACTAATTAATTAGTATTTTAAGCTGGATCCCGCGATCAAGTCGCGGGATGACAGAGGTAGAACCTCATAACACCAATTGACTTATTATACTCTTTTTATATCCGCACCGCAATTACTTAATTTTTTTTCTAAATCTTGAAAGCCACGATCCAAGTGATATATTCGGTGTAATACGGTTTTGCTATTAGTACTAAGACCGGCGAGTATCAGCGATACCGAAGCTCTAAGGTCGCTTGCCATAACTTCTGCTCCTTTTAACATTTCTACACCTCGAACGACCGCCTTATTACCTCGTACTACTATATCTGCTCCCATTCTACATAATTCAGGGACATGCATGAAACGATTTTCAAAAATATTCTCGGTAATCATTGAAACACCGCTACTAAGCGTCATAAGGCTCATAAATTGTGCTTGCAAATCAGTAGCAAAGCCAGGATAGGGATTAGTTTCTAAATCAACTGAATTTAACTTCCCTTCATAAGTTACTTGCACTCCGTTATTGATTGGCACGACTTTTATACCCGTTTCAATGAGTTTTAAAGCTATATTTTCTATAATATGGTAATCAATCCCACAAATTTTTACATCACCTTTAGTAATGGCAGCAGCAAACATATAAGTACCGGCTTCGATACGATCAGAAAGTACTTTATAGCTCGCTTTATTCAAAGAATCCTTACCTTTAATTGTTATTTCGCTAGTGCCGACACCTACAATATCGGCTCCCATTTTGATAAGGCAATGACATAAATCAACTATTTCCGGCTCCAGGCCGCAATTAAAAAGCACGGTTTCTCCCTCTGCTAAAACAGCTGCAAGTATTGCATTAATCGTAGCACCTATGGAAACTTTATCAAAAGCAAAATGAGTACCTTTTAAGCGTCCTTTACTTGAAGCGTTAATATAACCGTCTTCTATTTCAATCGTAGCTCCCATAGCTTTTAATACGGCAATATGCAAATCTACTTGCCTTGCTCCAATAGCACAACCACCCGGAAGCGATACTTTTGCTTTACCGTATTTAGTAAGCAAAGGACCAAGCACCCAAATCGATGCTCTCATTTTACGAACTATTTCATAATTTGCGGTAAAGTTATTTATATTTCTGGTATCAATTATAAGCTCAAATTCATCTTGATGTTCTAATATTTCAATATCTGCCCCGTGACTTCTTAGCAAATCTTTCATAGTACTAACATCCGTTAACTTTGGAACATTAGTAATATACAGTTTATCGGTAAGAATAGACGCCGCCATAATAGGTAATACGGCATTCTTAGCACCGCTAATATTAATACTACCTTTAAGAGGCTTACCGCCGTGAATAATTAATTTTTGCATAAGTTATTTGTAATGAGAATTGGTTTTTAGAACAATGTCACCCCGTGGCTTGCTCCTCTAGTGTACGAACGTTCAGGATGTCATTCCTGCGAAAGCAGGAATCCATAGAACTATTCAATTAAATCTTTCCATTCAGGGTTAGCTTTTTCTATCAGTTCTATTTTTCAGCTACGTTTCCACTTTTTCAAGTTTTTCTCTCTTGTAAGTGCTTCTTTAATATCAGTAAATTCTTCTGTATAAACAAGCTTTATAATATAATATTGTTAGTAATACCAATATATAAAGTACCATGCTTATTAGAGCATAATATATATACCCAATACATTTTTTGTTTTATTTTATGGATTCCTGCTTTCGTAGGAATGACATCGAATGCCTTTTCCGAGCCGTGTGCAACAACACCTACAGTCGCTTAGCTCGACGATTTGCGTAATAATGACGCTGTACTATACATCCAAATTCACGACATTTAACGCATTCGCTTGGATAAACAATCTACGAGGTTCAACAACGTCACCCATTAAAGTAGAGAAAATGCCTTCCGCTTCATCGACCTCCGCAACTCTTACCTGAAGCAAAGTTCTTTTTGCAGGGTCAAGAGTAGTTTCCCATAATTGGTCGGAATTCATCTCACCAAGACCCTTAAAACGCTGGATGTTTATTCCTTTTTTCCCACATTCTATAATGGTAGTTAATAACTGGCTTGCTGTTAAAATACCGAATTCCTGACTTTTCACTATAAGCTTTAATTGCTTACTGAATATATCAAAAATTGTTAAAGCAAGCTTTGATATTTGTATAAACTCAAATGATTCTAACTGCTCTTTCAACAATATTTTACTTTCTTTTAAACCCCTACTAAAACGGAAGAACTCTATTTTATTTTCATGTTTTAAAATTTCCCAGCTAGTTTTATCAGGTGACTCTTCTAAGCTATTTAAAACATCTAAAGCTTTTTCAAGTCTTAAGTCACTTTCAGCTTCAAATATTTTGTTATTAATTAAGTCATTAATTGCAAGAATTTCAGTAATTGAGCGATTAAATTTTTTGCTAGCATGATCAAGCAAGCCGTTAAACTTAACTACTTTATTAATTAGCTCTTCTAAATTATCGCCTACTAACTGTTCTTTACCGTCTAGAGTTAAGGTTGCATCATTGATAGTTGATTTTATCAAATAATCTTGCAAAGCTTGCTCATTCTTTAAATAAAGCTCGGCTGCTCCTTTCTTTACCTTATAAAGCGGCGGCTGGGCTATATATAGATAGCCTTTATTTATTAGCTCAGGCATATGACGATAGAAAAATGTAAGCAATAAAGTTCTAATGTGCGAGCCATCAACATCAGCATCAGTCATAATAATAACTTTATGATATCTAAGCTTTTCTAAAGAAAATTCTCGCTCAACACTAATTCCAAGAGCTGTAATTAACGTACCGATTTGATCCGAACCGAGCATTTTGTCAAACCTTGCTCGCTCAACATTCAAAATTTTACCACGCAGAGGCAATATAGCCTGAATTTTACTATCCCTACCCTGCTTTGCAGTACCGCCCGCAGAGTCTCCCTCAACAATAAACAATTCTGAAATTGCCGGATCTTTTGCATGGCAATCGGCAAGCTTACCGGGTAAGTTCGAGACTTCTAAGGCTGATTTTCTTCGAGTTAGCTCCCTCGCTTTTCTAGCAGCTTCACGAGCATTAGCTGCTTCCATAATCTTAGCTATAATTGCCTTTGATTCCGCCGGATGCTCTTCAAACCACTCAAGAACCTTTGTATAAACGGCATTTTCAACAACCGGTCGTACTTCGGAGCTTACTAGCTTATCTTTTGTTTGAGAGGAAAATTTAGGATCAGGAACTTTAACGGAAAGTACGCAACATAAGCCTTCTCTAGTATCCTCACCGCTAAAGTCATTTTTAGATTTTTTATTAAGACCCGTAGTATCAAGGTAAGAGGTAATAACACGTGTTATCGCTGATTTGAAAGCACTAAGATGAGTTCCGCCGTCACGCTGCCTAATATTATTAGTAAAGCATAAAATATTTTCATGATAAGAATCGTTCCAGTGCATCGCAAGCTCAAGACTGATACCGGACTCAGCATTCTCCGTATTAACTACTATACATGGATGGATAGCATGCTTCGCTCTGTCTATATATTTTACATAAGCTTCTATACCGCCTGTATAATAAAACTCTACTTCTTTAACTTCTTCAAAGCGATTATCGACGAGTAAAATCTTTACACCTGAATTTAAAAAAGCAAGCTCTCGAAGACGATGCTCTATAGTGCCGAAATCAAATTCTATATTAGTAAATGTTTCTACAGACGGAAAAAAAGTAACTTCCGTACCTTTTTTATCAATATTTTCTTTGACAATAGCAAGCGGAGCTTCTGTTATACCATTATTAAATCTAATCAAATATTCCTTATTATTACGCCAAATACGTAATTCAAGCCACTCTGAAAGAGCATTCACAACCGATACGCCGACACCGTGCAGACCGCCTGAAACCTTGTAGGAGTTCTGATCAAACTTACCGCCGGCATGAAGCTGCGTCATAATAACTTCAGCTGCCGATATTCCTTCTTCTTTATGAATTTCAACGGGTATACCTCGCCCGTTATCAGATACGGTTACCGAACCGTTTTTATTTAATGTTACTCTTACTAGATCACAATAACCGGCAAGCGACTCGTCGATAGCGTTGTCGACTACTTCATAAATCATATGATGTAGACCCGACCCGTCTCCAACGTCCCCGATATACATTCCCGGTCTTTTTCTTACGGCTTCAAGACCTTTTAAAACCTTTATAGAATCAGCACCATATGATGATTCATTAAATTTTTCTTCAATTTCCGACATAATCCGACACAATATTTATTTGTTGCTAGAAACAATAAAAATAACTATAACGTAACTTATTAGAATAGTAAAGTTTCTTGATTTAAAATTAGTGGCATTACCTCACCGATGTCATTCCCGCCTACGCGGGAATGACATAGAAACAATACCAAATTAATGAGATAACAATGAATATATTAAAGTTAAAAAATATTTTCGACGTAATTGATGATTATGACGTGTTTTTATTTGATCTTTGGGGTGTAATAATCGAAGGAGGACATACTTACCCGGGCATCGTAGAAAATATTAATAAAATTATTAAACGGAAAAAAGTATATTTTGTTACTAATGCTCCGCGAAATATTTTTTCGCTGCATCAAACAATTAAATCTTGGGGAGTAAACGTGTTACCTGAAATGATTACTAGCTCAGGTGAAATAGCAGTAGAAATGATTTTAGAAAGCAAAGAACGATTCGGTATTGAAAAGCCGATAATATATCACTTAGGACATTTAGAAAATGATATAATAAACGGAATTCAATGTCCTATTACTGATGATATTAACAAAGCTAATATTTTCTTAATGACTATTTACAGAGACGAAAACAAAAATTTAGATTTAAACGAATTCGATGAGTTATTTAAAATTGTTGTACAACGTAAAATGGTCAATATTTGTGCTAATCCTGACCTTGGAATAAATCAACACGGTGTTTATAGATATTGTAGCGGCTATTATGCCGAGAAAATAAAGCAACTTGGCGGAAAAGTAATTTATAGCGGTAAACCATATGAAGACATATATAGCAAGATTTTAAAAGAATGTCATAATACCCCTAAGAATCGTATGTTAATGACTGGGGACACTTTTTACACCGATATACTTGCAGCAAATCGCCTTGGTATAGATTCTGGCCTAGTGTTAACCGGAAATTCTAGAGAATATCATAGTAATTTTGATAATAGTGATGAAAAACTAGATAGTTTAACGAAAGCTGCTATTAAACAATCGATTATGCCTAGTTTTGTAGTGAGTTTGTCGTGACTAATTGTCACCCCGTGGCTTGACCACGGGGTCCATAAAAACAATAAAAATACTAATAACTTTAGTATCTTTAACTGGATCCCGTGGTCAAGCCACGGGATGACAGAGGTGAAATTGATCCACACGGGAATGACATAGAAACAACTCTATTGATATTTTACTCATAATCTGCTATAGAGTAAAACTAAGAGACTATCTGTAAATAAATGTTAACCGATAATTTAGTTCTTTTTTGCTGCAAATTATAAGATTTTTTTGAAATATGAATAATATTCCTGCAGAAATCTTATCAATTTTCGCTAAAAAAGCCTTTTAATTATTAATTAACATTTATTTACAGATAGCCTCTAAAGCGGTCGTGGCGAAATTGGTAGACGCGCAGCATTGAGGGTGCTGTTCTGTAAAAAGATTGGAAGTTCAAGTCTTCTCGACCGCACCATTCGCCGGTTTTTCACAAAGTCAAATTTTTTCTATTTTAATATTTCAGATTTTATATTTACTCCTAAGTTCTTCTTGTTAGCAAATGTTTGTGCTAATTGCATACTCCTGATAAATGAAAAGGAGTTGAAATAAAAACTATTGCTTATTTGTACTCTATGATTTATATTGATTATCAAATTGTATACCACCTTGCGTCAAACCTAGGCACAGCCTAACTAAATCAGTTTTAAATAATTATAATAAGTATACTCCGAAGCAAAATGAAGAGTTGTCATACTTCGACACAACTTCAAAAAGAGCAAGGAATCCACAAGGTGAGGAGCGGAGAGTATACTTGCCAATTTTTGAAGTTCTATCTTAGTATACCTCTAGTAAATGAAAAATTGTCAAAGAAGTCAGCAAGTGTTATTAAGTAAGAATGGCTTTATAGAAAATTAACATCAGTAGAAAAAGAAGAATTAAAGCTTTACCATAGAAGCGAAAGGGATAAGAGGATTTGTGATAGAATCAAAGCTGTTTTCATGTATGATGATAGCTATAGTATTGATGAGATATCGAAAGTGTTATTACTGAGTGATGGGGAGGGATAAGAAAACATTTAATAGATTATCATAATGCTCAGAAGCTTAAGCCTGGAAATGGCGGTAGTGATAGTAACCTTACTAGACAGGAGGAAGCAGAGTTAATAGTTCATCTAGAAAATAATAATTATGTGTATGCTAGAGATATAGGTTTGTTCATAGAACGTCAATATGGAGTAATCTATACATTAGCTGGGGTAATCAAGCTGTTACACAGACTTGGTTTTAGTTATCAGAAACCTAAGTTAATTCCTGGAAAAATAGATTTAGCTAAGCAAGAGGAATTTAAGCTGCAATATAGTTTGCTAAAAAATAATTTAGCTAAAGATGAGTCTATTTATTTTATGGATAGTGTTCATCCTCAATACCAAACTCGAGCAAGATTTGGTTGGATTAGAAAGAATGTAGTTAAAACATTACCAAGTTTCAGTGGTTGGAAGCGTAAACATATTATTGGTGCTATTAATCTTAAGGATTTAGAGGTAGTAACAACTGACAATCCTAAGGTTAATGGTGATTATATTATTGAATTTTTAAAGAAATTAGAAGCAAATAATCAAGATAAAAGTAAGATTTATTTGATATGCGATAATGCTGGATATCATAGGTCAAAAAAGGTAAAAGAATATCTACAATACAGTAAAATAGAGTTACTATTTTTGCCAGCATATAGTCCTAATTTGAATCCAATTGAACGACTGTGGGAATTTATGCATTCTGTTGTAAGTAACAATAAATTTTATGCGAATTTTGAGACATTCACTGATTCTATACGAATATTTTTTGAAAATATTGAAAAATATAAAAATAAAATTTCTTCATTGGTAAATGACAATTTTCAAACCATTGTGCCTAATCATTTTAACAACTCTTCATGTTGAAGAAGTATATATATAATAAACTATTAGGTAAATAGGCCATGCCTAATTTCAATATATTTAAAAGTATCTTACCTGATCATCATGATCAATTTGCCGAGATTTTTGATCAAATTAATGATTTGATTGAAGATCATAATTATGATGCTGCTGCAAGCAGGCTGGCCAAGCTTCATTATGCCGATTTAGCTGATTTCTTAGATAATCTTAACAATAAAACATATAAAATAATTATTCCTTTATTACAGGATGAAATTAAGCCTGAAACGTTAGTATCGTTAAATGCTTATAGTAAGCCTTTAATAATAGAAACTTTAGGCATAAAAAAATCTGCAGAATTAATCAATAAGCTAGTTATAGAAGATGCTATTGAAGTAGTAATCGATCTAGACGATGATATAAAAGACCTTATCCTAAGTAATCTTACTAAAGAAAAAAAACACCAAATTACCGTAGGTTGTACATATCCCGAAAATACGGTAGGTAGGGTAATTGAGCGAGATTTTATTAATCTTCAAGAAGGATGGACGGTCGAGGAATCATTAAATTTTATCAAGAACGTAAAGAATGACTTTTATGCGGCAATCGTTACAGATAATAAATTACGCCCTATCGGTATCATTTCTCTTAGCACGCTAATTAAGGGCAAAAAAAATGAATTAATAAAAGATTTGATGAGCAAAGATTTTAAGCTTGCAGATGCTTTTACTGACTTAAATGAACTAAGCTTCATTTTTAGACAATATGCTTTAACTATTGTACCGGTAGTAAATAAAAGCGGTAAGTTAGTAGGTAGCGTATCAATCGATAATATAATTTATATTATCGAAGAACAAACCGGAAAAGATATATTATCATTAAGCGGGGTACACACTCAAGATACTTTCTTCAATGTATTTTATACCGTTAAACATCGTTTTCCTTGGCTCTTTGTTAATCTAATCACTGCCTGCATGACCTCACTTATCATTAACCATTTTAACGACACTATTGCAAAACTTGTAACGCTTGCAGCCACTATGCCTATTGTAGCTTCAATGGGCGGAAATGCCGGAACACAAGCCATGACCGTTACGGTTAGAGCCCTTGCTAATAAAGATATTCATTATAATAATGTCAATAAAGTTATATTAAAAGAAATAGCCGTATCGGCTTTTAACGGTTTTGTACTTGCAATTATCGGAGCAGGACTTAGCTTTGTGATGTTGCTTGACTTAAATCTTAGCGTTATTTTTGCTATTGCAGTTATTTTTAATTTTTTAGTAGCCGGATTATTCGGCTCTGCTATTCCTATAATACTGCATTATTTTGATATAGACCCCGCTGCAGGCTCCGGCGTATTTCTAACAACCATAACCGATGCTCTAGGTTTCCTAACTTTCTTAAGCCTTGCTCATATTTTTTTAGTGTAATATCTATTCAAATAAAAATACATATACTTCTTTTACCTGAAGAATTGGTAGTATTAGATATTAATTATCCATAAGAACATTGATTATTCGCTCATCTAAATATTCATTTTCCAACTTTTCAAGTTAAAGAAGTATATATCCCTTATCACCAAAGAGTTTACCTTGTAATCCATCAGTTATATCGTCTGCTACCGATAAATCACTATTATTTGCTTTGGTAATTTTGATCGCCATAATCGCTCCCTTATTGTTAATTACTATATGCAACTTAAACCCCATAAACCATCCATAACTACTCATCCCTATTTTAGCTATATACTTCTTTAACTTGAAAAGTTGGAAAATGAATATTTAGATGAGCGAATAATCAATGTTCTTATGGATAATTAATATCTAATACTACCAATTCTTCAGGTAAAAGAAGTATACCACTAAATACTTTATTGCTATTTGTACGTTTTGTATGGCATATCGATAATTTAGTTGAATCTATGCAATAAATTCCTGTTTCCTCTCCTCTAAATAGTTGCAACATTATAACCAAGCGGTAGAATTAATCTTGACCATAATTGTATTATTCGACTATAACTTGGTAATTTAAAATAACCTCTATATTTATATGATAAGTGATATAAATAATAATTCTTAAAATCTTTGCACGGCGATATATAAAAATATAATACGATAGTTAAAAGCTCTGAAAGGCTTAAATTCCCTTCTCTCCGGCGTTTTCTATCTGTTGGTATTAATTTTTGCTTCTCCCATTCTTCATATATTTCACAAAAATTGTCTAGTATCTAAAATAAAGTTGTGATACATTTTTTCATTGTTGGGTTCTTGTTTTTTTGTTGAAAAACTTCAGTAACCCAACACTCTTAACTTGTAAATACTTTATTCTTATTCCATGCTTCTCTTCTTCCTTATCCTAAATTCGCGTTATCAAGTAAATTGTTCCAAAAGAAGAAACTGCAAACATTAAAGCTCTTGATAAAGCAAATATAAAACTACCGCATGTAAAACGTTTTAATACCGGAAATCTTGCATAAAACACTGCACCTGCCGGAAAAGTAGTAGGGGCAAATACTACAATAAATAATTGGAATAAACGTAATTCTATAGTATTTGAAATATTGTTTAGTAAGATAGGAGACATAATAGCTACAATAGAAAATGAAATCCGGAGTCTCTCTAAGATTTGTCCTTGCAACAGCACCAACTATAGCAATAGCTGCTCCAAACCAAAATGCAATACGCCAATCAAGTCCAAAAGAAGTAACAAGTGTTCCTACCGCCAATGCTACGGTTGTACCTAAAGTTACAAAAACAACAAGCGAAGCCACTACCCAATAACGTTGAGGAATTTTTGTCATTTCGGTTAGATAAAGCTCGGCACCTACTACCTCCCCCATAGAGGACATCCCCTGAGCGATACGACACGCAGTTACTACAAAAGTTACCGTAATACCAATTTCGGCATAAGTTTTAAAATTAGCCATTATAAGACAACAAATCGACATTAAAAAAGTTGTAATAATGACCGTTGCCCTACGACCTATAGTATCTCCTATCCAACCGAATATTAAAGCACCGATAGGTCTCAATACATATGTTGAACAATATGCAATGGCAGAATATAGAGAAGCAGCTCGTGCATCGGCTTCAGGAAAAAATAGCTCGTTAAGTAGTACCGCCATTGTGTACATAAAGCATGAGATCAAAATATTCAAGAAACGTACCTATCGATAGTAGCCCTATTGCTTCTTTTTGATTACGGGCTAAACTCTTTTGCTCTTTTGCGTAACTTAACATACTTTTTTACAAATTAGTTAAAATTAATAAAGAACTATCTTGTTTTATATAAAAATAAAAGTCAATTTAAAAAAATTAGATTTTATAGCATTGCTAACTAAAGATAAATGTCGTAATGAGCTGAGCGACTGAAAGGAGCGTATCAATCCAAGAAAATAATAAAAAAAAATGCTAGTTTACAGAATTTTTAACTAGATTACTTAGTCAATTACTTTGTAATTTCCTTGCAATGGTTTTATTAAATAATCTATCTTTATTTAGCAATGCCAATAAATTTCTAATTTAATACTTGCAATTTATCTTATAATTACTTATATTCAGATTCGCTTAGATTAAAAAGCACTAAGGCGTTTTATATGTAATTAATTTTGATCCCCTCATATTTAAGCGGGTGTAGCTCAGGGGTAGAGTGCTACCTTGCCAAGGTCGAAGTCGAGGGTTCGAATCCCTTCACCCGCTCCAGTGATTTTTTCCGTTTTATGTCATTCCCGCATGACGTTGTTGTGTGGATCAATTTCACCTCTGTCATCCCGTGGCTTGACCACGGGATCCAGTTAAAAATGCTAAAATTATTAGTATTTTTTATTGTTTTTATGGACCCCGTGGTCAAGTCACGGGGTGACAGAGTAGATTTTATCAGTCCAAACAACAACGCCCTTTCACAAATGACATCAGTAAGTTTATCATAAATTCAATCTTCCAAACCATTTATTTATTTTTACCCTTGCATAATGTAGCGAATAAGGATAAATTTGTAGGAAACACGGCACGCACACCACAGCGTACAAAAAAGTACGCGAGGATGCGAGTACCGGATTGACGTATACCTTTAGAAAGAGGTTATACAGGAAGACTATTGCAACAATTAGGAAATTACATATGTCAACAAATACGCAAGATAATCAGGCAAATAATAACGACACTATAGAGATACAGGAAACTGAGGTAGTGCCTGTAGAAACAAATTCTTTACAATCGGGATTAACAAGCTTAATACCGATGGTTTTAATTTTTGCCGTATTTTACTTCTTATTATTACGTCCGCAAGAAAAACGACGCAAAGAAAGAGAGAAATTAGTAAGTGAAGTTAAAAAAGGCGAAGAAGTTCTAATAAATAGCGGCATTTACGGTATTGTGACTAAAGTAAGTGAAAATGACAATAATATTGAAATCGAAATAGCTAAAGACGTACGTATTAAAGCTTTAAAAAGTGCTATTGTTGATATAACTAGTCGTACAAAAGAAGTAGCAGTAAAAAAAGAAAATAACAAAAAAGATAAGAAGGTAAGCAGTGCAAAATCTTCCTAAATGGAAAATTTTTCTTTCAATTATATGTACGGTTTTTGCGGTTATTTGTGCCTTACCTAATTTTATGCAGGTAAATTCTAAGTTTCTGCCTCATGATTCAGTAAATCTAGGGCTTGACCTTAGAGGAGGAGCCCATTTATTACTCGATGTTGATTTTGACACCTACTTAAATGATTCAATGGAAAACCTTGCCGACACTTTACGCAAAAATTTTCGTGAGGATAAAATCGGCTATAAAAATCTGTTAGTTAGACAAAATAACATTCAATTAGAAGTAAGATCACCTGAAGAATTAAAGCCGTTAAAGAAAATAATTAACAAAATTGATCCGGAAATTATCACTGAAGTAAACGAAAATAAAATAAAGCTTAGCTACAGTGAATCTAGATTAAATGACTTACTTAATAAGGTAGTAGACCAATCTATTGAGATCGTTCGCATGAGAGTTGATAGTACCGGCACTAAAGAGCCGACACTACAGAAACAAGGCGATAAGCATATATTACTGCAAGTTCCCGGCGAAGAAAATCCCTCTTACCTGAAGAATATATTAGGGAAAACTGCAAAGCTAACTTTTCATTTAGTTGATGAAAATGCCAATATTGAAGAAGCGGTAAAAGGACATGTTCCGGTAGGTTCAATGCTAGTTAAGGGAGATAGCGAAAGTCATGGGGAGTATTATGTAGTTATAAAGAAAAAAGTTGTTTTAGGTGGGGATCAGCTTACAACCGCTTCAGCTTCTTTTGACCAAAATTCACAAGCGGTAGTTGCTTTTTCTTTCAACAATTTAGGTAGTAAAATATTTGGTGAAATAACCAAAAATAATGCCGGTAAACGCCTTGCTATAGTTTTAGATAATAAATTACTAAGTGCTCCAACGATAAACGGAGCGATTATGGGCGGAAGCGGTATAATAACAGGAAATTTTACCGTTGAGTCGGCAAATGAGCTTGCACTATTATTGCGAGCCGGTTCGCTCCCTGCCCCACTTAAAATTATTGAAGAGAGAAGTATAGGTCCAAATTTAGGTGCTGATTCTATAGAGTCGGGCAAAAAGGCAGGACTTATAGGGTTTATAGCAGTTTGTATATTTATGGTTTGGTCTTACGGTGTACTTGGTTTATTTGCCAATATAGCTCTAAGCCTTGCATTGTTATATATTCTAGCTTTACTTTCACTTTTCCAAGCTACTTTAACTCTCCCGGGAATTGCAGGAATAATACTAACTATGGGTATGGCTGTTGATGCTAATGTATTGATTTACGAAAGAATTAAAGAGGAGCTGCATAAAGGAGTTTCTAATCTTTATGCTATTAGAACCGGTTTTGAATCTGCGTTTGCTACTATCCTTGATTCTAACCTAACTACTTTAATCGTTGCTTTTTTACTTTATATATTCGGAGTCGGAGCAATAAAAGGTTTTGCCGTTGCATTAACGATCGGGATTATATCTTCAATGTTTTCGGCGATTATCATTACTAAATTGTTAATAGATATTTGGGTAAAATATTTTAAACCTAAAAAATTAGGTCTGGTGTAAGAGTAGACTTTGTTTTATGTCTTTTTATGTTATCCCCGCATGGCATTGCCAGCGTGGATACTGAAGGTCGTCATTGCGAGGAGCCGTAGGCGACGCGGCAATCCAGAAAAGTAATTAAAAAAATTCTGATATACAGAATTTTTTTTCTTCCTTGCTTCGTCGAATTACTGTGTAATTCTTCTCACAATGACGATTTTGGCAATTTTCCTCAAGCTACAGAATGATAACGAAGAAATGGGTAATATCTTATGAAAATGCAGTCAAATGTTATAAAAATAATTATCATAATTAGCTTATTAATAGGAGTAGGAGCATTATATTTGTTGTTATCTTTAAGAACGCCTGAAAAACCGCTTGCCGGTCAGGTTAATATCTATGAAGATAACGTAAAAATCGGCGGTGATTTTGAACTAATAGACCAAAATGGAGAGATATTTAATAGTGATGAATTGAAAGGCAATTTAAGCCTCATTTATTTTGGATTTACTAGTTGTCCTGATATATGCCCAACCTCTCTAAATAAAATGACGGAGATTGTAGAAATTTTAAATAAACACAAAATAGATATTCTACCTGTTTTTATCACTATTGACCCAAAACGTGATACTCCTATAGTACTTAAAGAATATCTAAAACATTTTCATCCGAAATTTATAGGTCTTACCGGTAACGAGCAGCAAATAAAAGATGTAACCGATAAATTTAAAGTTTTCTATGCTCGTGTAAATGGTGATGATGAGGACCAGAACTATATGCTTGATCATTCATCTTTTACCTATTTAATCGATGCAAACGGAAAATATCTGAAACATTTCTATTTAGATTCTTCATCTAAGGAAATTATGGAGTTTTTGAAAGGCAATTAATGAGTAACTATATATTAACTGCATATTTATTTACTTTTTTAGTTTTAGCAATATTACTAGGCTTAAGCTTCTTAAATTACAAATTATTGAAAAATGCAAAAGAGAGTAAGAAATAGATTAATAACAATGATTATTTGTTTCTGCTCTGCAGCTCTTGGAATTAGTATAATACTTTACAATTTAGAGAAAAATATAGTATTTTTTTTGCCGCCGTCAAAAATTAATGAAATAGAACAAGGCAAAGAGTCAAGAGTCGGCGGGCTTGTTAAAATAGACTCAATAAATAAAATTGCTGCTGATAAGATAAGTTTTGTTATTACCGATAATATTAAGGATTTAGAAATATTATATCAAGGTGTACTCCCTGCTCTATTTCGTGAAGGACAAGGAATTATTGCTATCGGACAATTATCGGACGGAAAATTTATAGCAAGACAATTACTTGCAAAGCATGATGAGAATTACAGACCTCCGAGTTAAAACACTCGGTGTCGTACCGTGGCTTGACCACGGTATCCATAAAAACAACTTAACATACAGGTTGTTTCAATATTTTTAACTGGATGCCGTGGTCAAGCCACAGCATGACAAAAACAAAATAAAAAACATGTTTATAGATAAAATCAAAGCAACAGCAAATAATGACGAAATAAACGTAATTATCGAAATTCCGATGAATAGCGGTCCAATCAAATACGAATTTGACAAAGAATCAGGAGCGGTTTTTGTTGATCGCTTTATGCAAACTACCATGAGCTATCCTTGTAATTACGGCTTTATTCCTCATACTCTTTCAAATGACGGTGATCCGGTAGACGTACTTGTCGTAGCTCATCATCCGGTAGTACCTGGGTCGGTTATAAAATGCCGAGCAGTCGGCGTATTGATGATGGAAGACGAATCAGGGCTTGATGAAAAAATAATCGCAGTACCGACTTCTAAACTCGATATTACTTTCGATCATATTAAAGAATTAGATGATTTATGTGAAATGCTAAAGAAACGTATCGTGCATTTCTTTGAGCATTATAAAGATTTAGAAAAAGGTAAATGGGTTAAAGTTACCGGATGGGAAAATAAAGCAAAAGCGGATACTTTAATCAATGAAGGAATAGATAGGGGGCTGTAACAGGATTTAGAGGCGTTGCTATGGCTCTTTCGATGTCATTCCCGCGGAAGCGGGAATCCAGAAAAAGTAGCCTTAATCCCCGATCTCAATAATTACACATTAATTAACAAAACAAACCTATAAAAACAAATTTTTATAGGTTTTACTGGATTCCCGCCTCCGCGGGAATGACATCAGGAAAATTTAAGATAAAAAATAAACAGTGACCGACTTCTTACATAACGTAGCTAATAAAGAGGAATTTGAAGGAAACACGGAACGCAGAACCGCAGCGTACACTTTAGTACGTGAGGATGCGAGTACCGGATTGACGCACAAATTACCTTTAGAAGCAAGTTATGCAGAAAGTCGATTATTTCGTTCAGGGGTCGTAGTAGCTTTTTTCACATTAATTTCTCGCATATTCGGGCTTGTGCGTGAACAATTTATTGCATCATTATTCGGCTCTACCCCTATGGGTGATAGCATTAATGTCGCTTTTAAACTACCGAATCTATTTAGAAGAATTTTTGCAGAAGGAGCATTATCAAGCGTATTCATTCCTATTTATAATGAAAAAATGCTTATTTCTAAGAAAGCCGCTAATAATTTTTCAGGCGAGGTTTTTACCCTTCTACTTCTGACATTAATAGTAATAATAGCATTAATGCAAATCTTCATGCCACAATTAATGCTGTTTATTACTCCTGGATTTCACGGTAAAAAAGAAAAATTTGAGCTTACGGTATTTTTATGCAGAATTACAATACCTTATTTAATATTTGTTTCATTAACGGCTCTACTTGGCGGAGTATTAAACTCTGTAAAGAAATTTGCAGCCTTTGCTTTTTCACCGGTTATTTTAAGTGTATGCGTAATAATTTTTACTTTAACATTTGATAATTATATAGAGTCTACTATCTCGATTAGCTTATCTTTAATAATTGCCGGAATATTACAAGTTTCTTTTATGTTTGTCTGTGTGAAAAGAGCGGATTTAAACTTTCCGATAATTTTTAACTCAAACGATCCCGATGTAAAAAAGCTTTTGATTAATATGGGACCGGCAACCATTAGCTCCGGTGTACAGCAATTAAATCTTTTCATATCTCAATCTATTGCTAGCTTTATTGAAGGTGCTATTTCTATATTATCTTATGCCGACCGGATATATCAATTTCCTCTATCAATAATAGGTACTAGCTTCTCTACTATATTGCTACCTGAGCTGTCAAAAATCTATAAATCAAATGATATAGTAGCTGCACAAAAAATACAGAATAACGCTATTAGAGTGGGGCTATTATTATCACTGCCTGCAACATTCGGTATTATAATTCTATCTCATCCGATTATTAATATAATTTATGAAAGAGGAGTATTCACGCCTCAAGATACTACAAATACAGCCGAGGCTATTTCTGCATTTGCACTCGGACTTCCTGCTTTTATTTTGGCAAAAATTTTAACTCCTATTTTTTATGCTAACGGAGATACTAAAACACCGCTCAAAATAACCTTATTTTCAATAATAATTAATACCGGTATGAATCTATTATTAATGGATTCATTGAAACATATTGGTATTGCAGTTGGTACATCTATTGCAGCTTGGTATAATCTAGGTTTATTATATAGCTATACTACAAAACAAAATAAGCTCCATATAGAAGCAGGTATAAAGCTTTTCTGTGGTAAAATTTTGTTATGCTGTATATTAATGTCTATTACAATTGCTTTAATAAAACATTATTATTTAGAATATTTTTATTCGGAATATTTATTGATTAAAGTTTGCATGCTAGGCGGTACAATTGCAGCTGGAATGGGAGCATTTTTCGGCACGGCATATTTATTAAAAGTGATCAATTATGATAATAACAAGAAATAAGCACCAATCAAATTATCAGGATTTGCTAAAAACCTTAGCTATTATAGCTATGATCATT
The DNA here is from genome assembly GCF_964026485.1 of Rickettsia endosymbiont of Villa modesta. Lineage (NCBI taxonomy): Bacteria > Pseudomonadati > Pseudomonadota > Alphaproteobacteria > Rickettsiales > Rickettsiaceae > Rickettsia > Rickettsia endosymbiont of Villa modesta. The sequence goes on from NZ_OZ032157.1 coordinate 731,844, forward strand.
GATCATGTTGGTTTATATCTATATCCTGAATTAACTATTATGCGGATCATAGGTCGTACAGCTATGCCGGTATTTTGCTTTTTTGCCGGTTATAATTTTCATGATAAGCCAAAAACCCATATAATAATATTCGGTGTTTTATTACAAATATATACTACTGTACTATTTAAACAGTTTCTTACTACAAATATTCTAATCTCTATCTATTTAGGGCAATGGTATATTTATTATTTTTGTAATTCTTTAACTCGCTTTCTCTATAGCGGTTATTGTCATGTAATTATAATGGTAATATTATGGTATATTAGCTGGGCTTTGATTGATTACGGGACTCTTGTAATTGCTATAATGATACTTGGATTTATTTCAAAACATGAGCAGACAAATCTAAAACTTTGCTGCTTTATAGCAATTTTTGCTTCTTTCGTGCATTCAACTCTTTTTACTCTTGCAATTTCCTTTAATGAGTTTAATTTTTCAAATACTGAATTCATTTTAGATCTCATCTTCTTAATGATTACCTATACATTAATGATACTAAAAGATTATTCACAAAAAATACCAATAAATTTAAAATGGATAAGCCGAAATGTTTTATATATTTACTGCATACAAATTATAATCTTACAATTTATATTCATCTATAAATACACATATGGTTTTAAAAATTGGTAAGTAAATATTAATAATTAGTGACAGTGGTCTTAGATTAATATGATTTAGATAATATTGATATTACTTATATGGATTTGATAGAGCGTCTAATTTCGGATAATGAACAATATAAAGAGCAATTCAGAAAAAACAAACTATTTGAAATTAACTTAGATAGTACCCTACGAAAAAATAAATTTCTTAAACATTTTCGGATTTGGTCAGACGAATTGCATGGGAGCATCTTAATATAGAATTATCCCAAAATCTAGAAAATAATGAAGAAGCTACAGATTCTATTTTTGAGGCCTTAGGTTCTTGGTTTACACTAAAAATGATGACTCTTGGAGATAGTGAGCGAGCTGTTCTTGTCCATTTAGTAATAGCGTCTTGTGCTACTATATTCTATGAAAAACTAGGATCAATATTTTTAAATCATAAGTCAGCAAAACATTTCAAAACACATATGCATCTTGATCCCGAACATGAACAAATGGGAATAGATTTATTAAAACAAATAAATATTAATGATTCTTCTTTACTCACTATTCAAAAAAAAGCTGGGATATGATTAATGCTCTGTTTACTAGACTTGCTGAAATCACACAGGACTAATTGGATAATAGGGTATCAGTAAATAAATTTTAACCGAATATTATAAATATCAAAAATAAAAACTAATTAATTGACATTTAAATCCATTATATGTATACCACTAAGGCTTATTTACATATTAAAAATTTTTAATATGTAAGCTATATGAATATTAAACAATCTTTCATCAGGTCAACTTAATCTTAATTATAAGGACGCCGAAGGAAATTCAGTTTTAATGAATATACTTCTTTAACTTGAAAAGTTGGAAAATGAATATTTAGATGAGCGAATAATCAATGTTCTTATGGATAATTAATATCTAATACTACCAATTCTTCAGGTAAAAGAAGTATATATACCTCTAGTAAATGAAAAATTGTCAAAGAAGTCAGCAAGTGTTATTAAGTAAGAATGGATTTATAGAAAATTAACATCAGTAGAAAAAGAAGAATTAAAGCTTTACCATAGAAGCGAAAGGGATAAGAGGATTTGTGATAGAATCAAAGCTGTTTTCATGTATGATGATAGCTATAGTATTGATGAGATATCGAAAGTGTTATTACTGAGTGATGGGGAGGGATAAGAAAACATTTAATAGATTATCATAATGCTCAGAAGCTTAAGCCTGGAAATGGCGGTAGTGATAGTAAACTTACTAGACAGGAGGAAGCAGAGTTAATAGTTCATCTAGAAAATAATAATTATGTGTATGCTAGAGATATACTTCTTCAACATGAAGAGTTGTTAAAATGATTAGGCACAATGGTTTGAAAATTGTCATTTACCAATGAAGAAATTTTATTTTTATATTTTTCAATATTTTCAAAAAATATTCGTATAGAATGAGGGTGTCAGAAAGTTTGTGTAAGTTGTAAAAATAGTTAAGAATAAAATTAATTAAAACAACTTACATGAGGCTAATATGAAGAATAAGAGCAAAGTATCAAATCCGACTATAGAAAAAGTAGTATCAGAAATACTATCACAAAGTGATCCATCTGAGATATTTGGCAAAGAAGGGATATTTCAGGAATTTAAAAAGCAGATAGTAAATAAGATTTTAGAGAAAGAAATGGAATCTCATATAGGTTATGAGAAGCATTCTAAGAATGCCAAGGAGTCAGAGAATAGACGTAATGGCAATTATGAAAAGACTTTAATAGATCCTGAAGGTCGTAAATTGACAGTAGAAGTGCCAAGGGATCGGGATGGAGAATTTGAACCTCAACTCATTCCAAAAGGAGTACGAAAATTTGAAGGATTTGATGATAAAGTAATATCCTTATATGCTAGGGGAATGACCATTAGGGAAATACAAGGACACTTAGAAGAACTATATGCTACCAAGGTATCATCTGAGTTAATATCAAAGGTAACTGATGGTATTTTAGAGGAAGTTACTGCCTGGCAGAATAGAGCACTTGATAGTGTATACTTCTTTTACCTGAAGAATTGGTAGTATTAGATATTAATTATCCATAAGAACATTGATTATTCGCTCATCTAAATATTCATTTTCCAACTTTTCAAGTTAAAGAAGTATACTTGATTTAATATTTGTGCTCCTTGAACTACGAGAATCGGATATCCTCCAAATTCTTGAGTCAAAAAATTTATTAATTCCGGATTTTTATTTTCCAATATATTTTTTGCAAGTAATGCAGTTTCCGACTTAGTGAAAGCATTTGCTTTGATTATATTAGATAATACATCATCTTGAGAACAAACTATAATATTACCGTTATATTCCCAATTAATAAAATCCTCTATTTTCTTATTCTCGCCTATTTTTAAATTATCAAACACCAACAACCATTTATCTTTACTTGCTAGATAAGCTATTAAATCTTTCCTCATCACTACCATATCTTCTGAAATCACCGGTGATTTTACCTCGGTATTAATAGCTTTAGATAATTTGAGTAACTGCTGCTCTATATTTAGATTACAATCAATAAACCAAATTATGTTATAGTTTTCTTTATTTTCATAAGCGTACATCCTAGCAAGCTGCGTTTTACCCATACCGCTTACCCCTACTATACTAGATTGCTTGTATTTATTAAGATTTTCTTTTAGCTTTTCCAATTGCGATACATGATTTATAAAATAGCTAACCGGTACAACTAAATTAGATATTTGACTTTGAGCAAATATATACTTCTTTAACTTGAAAAGTTGGAAAATGAATATTTAGATGAGCGAATAATCAATGTTCTTATGGATAATTAATATCTAATACTACCAATTCTTCAGGTAAAAGAAGTATATTTTTTCATAATATTTATTAATTTTAAATTTCTAGCTGTAAAGCTAGATATATTTTCGACTAGAAGTCAATAAAAATTTGAGGTTAATGAAGATATTGCACTGGGTAGAAAAGTAGGTGATGTCATTCACGCATAGGCGAGGCATTGTTGCATGGCTCAATTTCACTCTTGTCATCCCGCGACTTGATCGCGGGATCCAGCTTAAAATACTAAATTATTAATATTTTTTATTGTTTTTATGGATCCCGTGGTCAAGCCACGGGGTGACACAGTGGGTTTTACGGTCCACGCAACAATACCTCCTCGCAATGACGACTCAGTATTCATGAAACAAGACCTGTAGGCACGAAGAAAGAATAAAAAAAAGCCCCCTTTTTTCAAAGAGGGCTTTTTTCTTTAGAAAGTTATAAACTTGCTAATCGGGAGCGATTAGAAGTTTACACGTACTTTTAAAGTACCTTGATGTGCAGTATACTTACTTGCAGCATTGAAATCATAACCGATTCCGTATTCCATCTTAGCATCAGGTCTTATGCTTGCACTTAAACCTACATTGTAAGATGTTTTAGCAGTTCTGTCAGGCTGGCTGATGAACGGAGTAACTTGTCCATCTAACTGAGACTGAGTTTTAGATAATCTACCATTTACTTTGTGAACTACAAAAGCGTGAGCTTCCGGATATACCGCAAGATCAGTTATATTCATAGTACCACCGGCTACTTTAGCACCTACTATTAAATCGGTTCTATCGCTAAACTTGCTGTTAACTTGCTTGTTTGCAACTGTTGTACCGGTTTCTTTGTAGTTTTCATCAGAAGACTTTAAGTAGCTAAGTCCTGCCATTGGAGTTACTAATACACCTTGCATTGCATTGTAATCATAACCGACCATTAAGTTACCACCGAATGTCATGTTATCGTAATTACCGGCAGCAATTTGCTTATTCATCTTACCGTTAGCATCGAAGAAGTAACGCTGACTTTTGTTCTTCACTTGGTTTAAGCTAAATATTGCACTACTTTTTTGAGCAAAGAAGTTCTCAACAAGCTGCTGGGCACCATATAGAGAGAATGAGAAACCGTTAACGTCGGTTTTATCACCTTTCTTATAATCCTGGTGTTTTATATCGGTTTTAGTGATACCGATAGCAGCACCGATCATTAAATTATCGTTAGCTAGCGTATCTAAACCGATTACGACACCAGTGGTTTTAGCTTTATAACCAGCTAAACCGCCTTTCTTACTTTGATGTGCATCAGTATAGAAAGGTTTTGCCCATATACCGTAAGCTACATTGTCAACAGCTTCGTCACCTGCAGCAACCGCAGCCGGTATTGCTCCAGCTTCAGGTCCAGGTCCAGGTCCAGGTCCAGCCATTTCAGCAGTTTCAGGAGTACCTAAATATCTAAGGGTCCCTAATCTGTTACCAAGTTGAGCTTGGATGTCTTTTGCTACATCTAATTGTGCATTAGTTACTGCTGCACTTGTATCGGTAGTAATAGCTACAACAAAGTTAGCAGAATCAGCACTATTTTTAGCTAAAAGAAGATTATTATACACCGCAGTATTAGTTGAATTTACGAATGTCGTAACGTTCTGACCTACACCCGGTGCACCTGCAAATGGGCTATTTGCGATATCATTAGTAACTACTTTTGCTACATCGTTAGTACGTGTTATTACATAATCTTGGTTAGCAGCACGTATTAAACCGTAATCTACGAAACGATTACTTCCGGTTACAGCAAAGTTAGGAGCTCCTAAAGTACCGTTAAATCTAGCACCACCTTGGATTAAAGTATAAGTTTGTGTACCGCTGAAATTTGCATTGGCATTATCTTGTACGTCAATGGTTGTAGTTCCTGTAGTTGTTGCATTATTAACCTGAGCATTTTCCGCAATAACGATGTGACCTATATTACCGTTTGCTACTGTTAAAGTAGTTTCAATAGAAGTATTGCTTCCCCATGTTGAAGTACCGCTTGCAAATGTTAAGGTATTTGTACGAAGATTGATTCCACCGTTAATAGCAGTAGTACCACCGCCTAAAATTACGTTAGAATTTAAAACACTTAAGTCATCAGTACCAAAGTCTGTGACTTGTGAATAAATATTTCCTTGTAATCCTGCACCATCATCACTACCTGTAAATCTAACAGAAGCTATAGGAGTATCTGAACTACCTATATTACCGACTAATGCACTACCTAAGTAAGTTACAGTACCGTTATTAGCTTTAGTAGTAACAATCATACTTGTAGAATCAGAAAATGTACCGTCAGCAAATCTTACATTAGCGTTACCGTTAACACTTCCAAGGGTAATTTTACCGTCGAAATCTGTTCCGGCTACACCACCTGTAGTAACAGTTACACCGTCATTAATTGTTGCGTTAGTTGCGATAATATTACCTAAGTTGTTATAGTCTGTAGCAAACGTTACTTGCTCTAACTTTGGAGCTCCAATACCTTCACCTAAGCCATAAACCGTACCAGGGGTGTCAGGAATACCGCCGCTAAGTGTGACAGTACCTTGATTATTGTTTACAGTACCAATACCTGCGTATAATGTAGTATCATTAACAGTAATACCGTTATCACTTCCAAGACCAAGACCTACAATATTACCCTGATCACCGATTGCTTGACCGTCAGCGATTACACTATCACCCCCTGAAACAATCAGTCTAGGAACATCAAAATCACCTGTAGCTGTTTCATTACCTACTGTACTTTTAATTGTTAAACCGTCTAATAAGATACCATTGGGTAAGAATAAAGCTGCACCTAAACTTGCATTTTCAAAAGAAATTGTATTAGTCGCCGCACCATGGTCATCATCTGCATTACCTATTTCATTAATCACTACGTTACCGCGACCGGAAACTGTTATTTGTTTTAAATAATTAACAGGTCTAGCTTGTTTGTTTAATGTTACGGTAATAGGAGCGGTGTTAACAAATTCTACTATACCGGTACCATCGGCAGATGCGACAAAGTCCGCAGTATAGTTACCACCGATTTGTAAGGTTGAACCATTTTCAATTGTAGTTTTACCGTTAAATATTGCGTTACCTAAGAACTTAGCAGTAGTACCCTTGTTTAATTCTACAGTATTAAACTTATTACCTTGCTGTCCACCAACTGTACCGCTTACTATATTTGTTCCACCGGCCGTAAAGCTGAAAGAACCTACATTAGCATCGGTAGTAGTAATATTAGTAGCATATAAATTTACACCTTTGCCAACATTTAATATAGTATCAGCATTAGCTCCTTTAGATCCAAAATTAATTTCAGAAAGCGGATTTGCTGCACTACCTAAATTTGTACCGGCTGCAAGAATCGTATTAACCTTTACAACAGGATTAAATATTATTTTACCTTGACCGGCAGCATTCGTAGTTTTTGTTATTAAGTAAGTATTGTGAGCGAGTTGTACTGAACCGTTATTTCCAATAACTAACTCATTAATAGCAACATTACCTTTATTTAAAGCTGTTTTACTTGAGCCGATATTAAATTGTCCAAGAGTTTTATTATTAGCTTCAATAGTACCAATATTACCGTTAATAGTTAAAGTTTGATTATTTGTTAGGCTACTCGCATCAACAACACCTGTTTGATCAGTAGTGATAGCTAAATTAAAATCAACTAAAATATTATTTTGAGTACTTGTTAATTTAATAGTACCACCGTTAGCTAGGAAATCAATTGTTCCAGCGGCATTAGTACCGATAATATTTGCTCCACCAAGTGTTAATGTTTTTGAAGCATCGTTAGCTAAAGTAATACCTTGTAACGCAGCATGACCACCACCGTTACCTATATCACCAGTAATTGTAGCACTTCCATCTAACTTAATAGCACCAGCTGCAAGAGCACCGCCAATAAGAGTAGTGTGGTTAACTTTACCATTGATAACTGTACCGTCAGCAAGTTTAAATACAGAACTGGCATTTCCTAAAAGGAGCTCAGCAGTATGTGTTCCTGATAAATTAACAACTCCCACACCTACTGCTTCGATTGCTTTAATATTATTTGTCACTGCAACATTTGCATCAGCATTACCGCTCTGTAAGGATCTTAGTACCAGGAACTGTAATCTGCACTGCAAGATTACCGAAATCAGTAGCACCAAAGTTTGAGTTTTGAGTTATTGCAACTTTAGAAGCTGCTGTTTTAAAGGCAGTAGTACCGTCTGTACCAACATCAACTATGTGGTCAAAGTTTACTTGTCCGCCTGCATTAGTACTTTGTATAACCATGTCTTTAGCATAAACTTGTCCAGCGATTGTTGCTGCATTTCCATTAGCTACGCTAACAACAAACCCTGCAGCTCTACCAGCTCCATTATTAGTACCTATTACTGCATTAGCTATAAGTTGACCGGCTACTGCAGTAGTATTAAATTCGATAATACCTTTTAGATTACCGCCTAAACTTCCTGTAACATTAAAGTCGGTAGCACCGCCACCAGCAGCATTACTTAATAATACTAATCTACCGGTACCGTCTGTTCCGTTAAAATTAATAGTAGCACCACCTACTTGTAAATTTAAAGCATTACCGTTAGTAGCATCAGTATTGAAAATGACACCTTGACCGTCACCGATATTAATTGTCTTAATAGTAGCAAAAGTTTTATTTGAAACTTGAATAAATCCATTAGTAACATTTAATGTACCATTAGCTCTTGCAGCATTATCAAGTATAAGAGGAGCTTTTTGAGTTGTAGGGTTTGTTAAATTAAATACTAATGTAGAAGCCGCAGCACCAGAATCTATTGTTCCTACGCCGCTAAGATCATTATTGGCAATAGCATTATTAGCATTAGCCGTAATAACTGCATTTGGAGCAACTGCAAGATTTGCAGGAGCGGCAGTTTGGTCAAATCCCGCACCGTCAACAGTTGTAGCAGCTCCAGCTGTCGTTCTATTCTGCTGTGTAGCAGCACCCATAGCTGAGCCTGCGAAGCCGGCTACTATGGTAGCTGTAGAAGCAGTTACCAATCCTGCGGCAATTAATTTTTTTAGAAAATTTGGTTTTTGAGCCATAATTTTTTTTCCTATATTTAAGTTAAAATTTAGTACCTAATATTAAAACAAACTTATCAAACGTGAGTCAATATATCCCGCATTTGATAAGGAAATAACCTAATATTTTGTTTCAATAGTTTCCAAACTACAGGCTGTAGCATACTATATATTGTATATAATTACAAGCATCGCTGTAGTGTTTTTATAAGGTTTTAATAAATGTTATATTTTTATCACATTGGTGTTATGCCTTATCAGTGTCATACCGTGGCCCCTCCACGGTATCCAGCCCTTTATGTTATTCCCGCGTAGATACCGATGTCATTCCTGCGAAAGCAGGAATCCATTACTTTTTGCTGTCACCCCGTGGCTTGACCACGGTATCCAGTAAAACAACTAAAAATACTAAAATTTTAATATTTTAAACTGGATCCCGCTTTCGCGGGAATGACATAGAGGAGCGTGGAAATGACACCAAGAACTGGACCCCGTGGTCAAGCCACGGGGTGACACAGTGGGAGTGTTGAGCTATGAAGAGTAAAAGGTTATAATGTGATAAAAAAATAAGAAAGTAAAAAATGTCAGAGCATCAAATAACAATGGTCAGTTTAGATGAATTAGTTAGCCCGGAACATCAATATCGTAAATTTAAAAGTTAATTTAATTTCAAAGTAGTTGAAAGAGAGTTATTAGCGATAGAAACTGAAGCTAATTATAAAGGCTATGGAGCATTGAGGTTATTTAAATGTTTACTTCTACAATTTATGGAAGACTTATCTGATCGAGAATTAGAACGTTATTTCGCTGATAGTAATGCCGGCAAATGGTTTTGTGATTTTGCTCTTACAGAGACGACTCCAGATTATAGTGTGTTTAGTAAAATACGTAAGAAAATAGGTACTAACTTACTATCAAAAATATTTGCAAACTTTAGAGAACAACTACGAAAGCAAGGTTATATGAGCGAGGTATTTACCTTTGTAGATGCCTCTCATTTGATCTCAAAAGCTAGTCTTTGGACAGAACGTGATGAGTTGAGGAAGCAAAAATATGACAAGCTAAATAATGAGACTTTGCCCAAAGTTGCGAATGATAAACAAGCTAAAATTGGTTGTAAAGGAGGTAATAAGTTTTGGTATGGTTATAAAAAACATGTTAGCGTTGATATCCAATCAGGGATTATTAATAAGGTTGCAGTTACCTCTGCAAATGTTACTGATAGCAAAGGTTTTAAACACGTTATGCCACGCTCCGGTGCTGCATATGTAGATAAAGCATATTGTACAAAGTCTACCAAAGATACAGCAACTAGGCAAGAAGTGCATCTTTGTGCTGTAAAGAAAAATAACATGAAAGATAAAAGTTTTGACCTTGATAGATATTATACAAAAATTAGAGCACCTTTTGAAAGAGTATTCTCACAAGATAATAAACGTGTCAGATATATTGGTATTGCCAAAAATCAATTCTCGGAATTTATGAATGCTATATGTTTTAATTTGAAACGCTTAACCGTTTTAACGGCTAGCTAATATTATAATGGATAACGCATAGATAATAACAAAATCTCCACTGATTTTTACTAATTTTGTATATATACTTCTTTTACCTGAAAAATTGGTAGTATTAGATATTAATTATCCATAAGAACATTGATTATTCGCTCATCTAAATATTCATTTTCCAACTTTTCAAGTTAAAGAATATACTGAACAAAAATTATCTTAATTTTAAACACTATTTCTTCCAAAAAAATATCCTTCCTATAATTCTCTACTTAATTTCTTATCTCTCAACACTTCCACAGTTGGTTTTACCGATCCACGCAACAATGCCTCCTCGCAATGACGAGAAAACTACTCTTCATTAAATATTAGCACTTCAGCAGTATTTTCCCATTTTAGCATTTCATCGTATTTAGTATCCCAAATACGCATAATTTCTTTTTCATATTCTACAATTTGCTCTTCTAATCCTTCAAATTGTTTCACCATTTGACGTGCTTTAGAAAGTATCGGGTCATTACTAACGTCAAAAACTTTTTTCAAATGATAGTCTTGTTCTTCTTTGTAATTTAAATGAGCCGCTCTACCAAACTCAGCATCTTTATGCATATCTTCACTTCTTATCTGTATTTCAAAATTACGTTTAGAGTGTAAAAGCTGCATTATATTATGAAGAGACTGATAGCCGGTGCTTTTTGGTCTATTTATATAATCTTTGGTGTATAACCAATCTAAATGCGGAGAACTCTTAACTACGTCCAAAGCATTATAGCATAGAGCTTTAGATTTAACTATAATCCTACATGCAATTAAGTCTTTCAACGCATCAATCGGCACTTCTTTCCTTTTCATCTTTTTTAAAACAGAATAAGGTTCTTTAAGACGCATATATATCTCATTTTCTATATCTGCTTTATTTAAATCTTCTTTAAGCAGATTAATAATATCACAAATCAAATCCCCTCCTGCTACCTAAAATTCTATATATCTCTATTCTTAGTAAAGATTACCTATAGATTTTAGAACTTAAATCCACAAGATTGTTCATAATACTATTCAAGTAATTTATAAACTTAATTCTTTAACTAAAAATTAAAAAACAGATTAATAGTAAAAATAAATTTTTTCAATAAAATTGTTTAATTAATTTTAACTTAGATTAATGTAGTTCCGTTGTCATCCCGTGACTTGATCACGGGATCTTGCATCACAGACTGCGTCCTAAGATACCGCGGCGGGGCCGCGGTATGACATTAAATGAACACAGCATCAAGCAATTAACAGGTCAGAAAATTTATCCATAGAAAATTCCGAAACACTACGTAGAACTTCAGACATTTTGTTAAATTCTCCGGTACATTCAAGCACTACATCTACGCCTGCATCTAAAACTCCTTTGGTAATATCTGCCATACTACCGCTTAAAGCTTTCATATCTATTGCATCGGAAATAATAAGCCCTTTAAAGCCGATATTATTTTTAATATAGTCTATAACTTTTTTTGATAGGGTAGCAGGATTCTCAGAATCAAGAGCTTTGTAAATTATATGTGCCGTCATAGCAAGCTTAATATTATCGTGCTTCGCTAGCTCCTTAAATACTTTAAAATCTGTATCCTCTAGTTCTTTTAAGCTAGTATCAACAATAGGTAACCCTATATGGCTATCTACTTTAGCTCTACCATGCCCTGGAATGTGCTTGATGCAAGCCCCGACTTTCTCTTCTTGTAATCCATCTATAGCAGCTAAACATAAAGGTACGACTACTTCCGGCTCTGAACCAAAACTTCTATCTCCGACTATCTTGTCTGCTCCTTCGTGAATCAAATCCGCTATCGGAGCAAAATCTAGATTAATACCTACTTCTCTTAGCTCTTTGCCTATATTGCTATAATTGTGTTTACATGTTTGGGGATCAGTAAAGTCCTTCGCAGCCGGAGCGTCATAAAAAGTCGGTGCTATGAGCCTTTTTACCCTACCGCCCTCTTGATCTATAGAGATGATAGTATTTTCTCCTAATACTTCTTTTATATCTGCAATAAGCTTAATAAGAGTTTCTTTATCCTGCTCACCGTTATCATTCTTTCTAATATTACGACGGAATAAAATTACACCTAAAGGATTATGCTCTTCAAATAATTCTCTTTCGGCATCGGTTAATTCAGGACCGGATATACCTATAATTACCGGCTTTACCATTTGTCTTATTGTCATAATATGTTCCTTTCTTTCCTTTAAAACGTAATATGACAAGTACTATACGCAAGTCATAGAGGAATCGGCAAGAATTTTTTTTATTTGAAGAGATAAATTATGGAAGTTGGTAAGTAATATATACTTCTTCAACATGAAGAGTTGTTAAAATGATTAGGAACAATGGTTTGAAAATTGTCATTTACCAATGAAGAAATTTTATTTTTATATTTTTCAATATTTTCAAAAAATATTCGTATAGAATCAGTAAATGTCTCAAAATTCGCATAAAATTTATTGTTACTTACAACAGAATGCATAAATTCCCACAGTCGTTCAATTGGATTCAAATTAGGACTATATGCTGGCAAAAATAGTAACTCTATTTTACTGTATTGTAGATATTCTTTTACCTTTTTTGACCTATGATATCCAGCATTATCGCATATCAAATAAATCTTACTTTTATCTTGATTATTTGCTTCTAATTCCTTTAAAAATTCAATAATATAATCACCATTAACCTTAGGATTGTCAGTTGTTACTACCTCTAAATCCTTAAGATTAATAGCACCAATAATATGTTTACGCTTCCAACCACTGAAACTTGGTAATGTTTTAACTACATTCTTTCTAATCCAACCAAATCTTGCTCGAGTTTGGTATTGAGGATGAACACTATCCATAAAATAAATAGACTCATCTTTAGCTAAATTATTTTTTAGCAAACTATATTGCAGCTTAAATTCCTCTTGCTTAGCTAAATCTATTTTTCCAGGCATTAACTTAGGTTTCTGATAACTAAAACCAAGTCTGTGTAACAGCTTGATTACCCCAGCTAATGTATAGATTACTCCATATTGACGTTCTATGAACAAACCTATATCTCTAGCATACACATAATTATTATTTTCTAGATGAACTATTAACTCTGCTTCCTCCTGTCTAGTAAGTTTACTATCACTACCGCCATTTCCAGGCTTAAGCTTCTGAGCATTATGATAATCTATTAAATGTTTTCTTATCCCTCCCCATCACTCAGTAATAACACTTTCGATATCTCATCAATACTATAGCTATCATCATACATGAAAACAGCTTTGATTCTATCACAAATCCTCTTATCCCTTTCGCTTCTATGGTAAAGCTTTAATTCTTCTTTTTCTACTGATGTTAATTTTCTATAAATCCATTCTTACTTAATAACACTTGCTGACTTCTTTGACAATTTTTCATTTACTAGAGGTATATATGGAACTTGACTCACGTTCCTTGCTAAGTTCTAGCATTTTAGTTTTATAATTCGGGATTTGACAATTTAAACGACTACAATTAAAAGAGGTGGTTTTTGGGGTCATGATTTTCTCAAGAATAATATTATATGCTATCATGTACTATCATATGCTATGCTATTATATTATATATTATTTAATAAACAAGAGTGTATAAAATAAATGGAAACGATATTTGCACAAAGCTCTGCATTCGGTAAAGCAGGCGTAGCGGTTTTTAGGATTTCTGGTCCTAAAAGCTTAGAAGTTTTACAGCTACTTACCGGCAGAGCGGACTTTAAACCACTTATCATGTATTATCAACAAATTACAGTTCCCGAAACTAAGGAGCTAATTGATAATGCTATGGTTGTTTATTTTAAATCACCTAATAGCTTTACCGGTGAAGACGTAGTTGAGATTCATACGCACGGCAGTAAAGCTATCTCCATAATGCTTATTAACACATTGTTAAATATAGCTGATATTCGTTTAGCAGAAGCAGGAGAATTTACGAAAAGAGCTTTTTTAAACAATAAGTTTGATTTAACGGCAGCAGAAGGGATAGCCGATTTAATTAATGCTGAAACTATTATGCAGCATAGGCAAGCAATTAGACAGGCAAGCGGTGGGCTTGAAGAATTATATAATAACTGGCGTAGCAAGCTTTTAAAAATTATCTCTCTGCTTGAAGCTTATATAGATTTCCCTGATGAAGATATACCTGATAGCGTTCTTAATGACGTTAACAACACTCATAAAAACCTTATAAACGAAATATCTAATTATCTTAATGATAATAGACGAGGAGAATTACTCAATAGTGGTCTTAAGCTTTCAATTATCGGTCCGCCGAATGTCGGTAAGTCTAGCTTACTAAACTTCTTAATGCAGAGAGATATAGCAATTGTCTCGAATATTGCAGGAACTACTAGAGATATAATTGAAGGTCATTTAGACATTGGCGGCTACCCTATTATTTTACAGGATACGGCAGGTATAAGAGAAGAAAGTAGTGACATTATCGAGCAAGAAGGTATAAAAAGAGCTATTAATTCGGCTAAAACAGCGGATATTAAAATTATTATGTTTGATGCCGAAAAATTAGATTCCTCTATAAATGAAGATATTACAGGTTTAATTGATGAAAATACTATCGTGATAATTAATAAAATCGATTTAATTGAACCTAGTAAAATCTTTTCTATTGAAGATAAATATAAATGCTTAAGAGTTTCAGTAAAAAATAATATTGCTCTTTCAAGTATATTAAAAAATATCGAAAATATTGCCGAAAATATGGCGGGTTTTACCGAAACGCCTTACATAACAAATCAACGTCATCGTCATTATTTAAAACAAGCTCTCTCACATTTAACGGCTTTTAGTTTAGATAATGATTTAGTTCTAGCAACTGAAGATATTAGAATGACGGCACGCTGCATCGGTGCTATTACGGGAGTTATTAACGTAGAAGAAATACTAGGCGAGATCTTTAAAAATTTCTGCATAGGTAAGTAATATTGTATAGCTCATTCCTGCGGAAGGGCATGGATGTCGACTTAAGGATCGATGTCATTCCTAGCTAAAAGCGGGAATCCAGTAAAAAAAGCATAAACACAGCAAATTTTTGAAATTAAAAGCTCGATTTATCTCGCTTTATGCTGGATTCCCGCTTTCGTGGGAATGACATAAATCTCCGACCACAATCACCCTAACCCATCTCACCCTTTCTCTATATATATACTTCTTCAACATGAAGAGTTGTTAAAATGATTAGGAACAATGGTTTGAAAATTGTCATTTACCAATGAAGAAATTTTATTTTTATATTTTTCAATATTTTCAAAAAATATTCGTATAGAATCAGTAAATGTCTCAAAATTCGCATAAAATTTATTGTTACTTACAACAGAATGCATAAATTTCCACAGTCGTTCAATTGGATTCAAATTAGGACTATATGCTGGCAAAAATAGTAACTCTATTTTACTGTATTGTAGATATTCTTTTACCTTTTTTGACCTATGATATCCAGCATTATCGCATATCAAATAAATCTTACTTTTATCTTGATTATTTGCTTCTAATTCCTTTAAAAATTCAATAATATAATCACCATTAACCTTAGGATTGTCAGTTGTTACTACCTCTAAATCCTTAAGATTAATAGCACCAATAATATGTTTACGCTTCCAACCACTGAAACTTGGTAATGTTTTAACTACATTCTTTCTAATCCAACCAAATCTTGCTCGAGTTTGGTATTGAGGATGAACACTATCCATAAAATAAATAGACTCATCTTTAGCTAAATTATTTTTTAGCAAACTATATTGCAGCTTAAATTCCTCTTGCTTAGCTAAATCTATTTTTCCAGGAATTAACTTAGGTTTCTGATAACTAAAACCAAGTCTGTGTAACAGCTTGATTACCCCAGCTAATGTATAGATTACTCCATATTGACGTTCTATGGGAGTGTTGAGCTATGAAGAGTAAAAGGTTATAATGTGATAAAAAAATAAGAAAGTAAAAAATATCAGAGCATCAAATAACAATGGTCAGTTTAGATGAATTAGTTAGCCCGGAACATCAATATCGTAAATTTAAAAGTTAATTTAATTTCAAAGTAGTTGAAAGAGAGTTATTAGCGATAGAAACTGAAGCTAATTATAAAGGCTATGGAGCATTGAGGTTATTTAAATGTTTACTTCTACAATTTATGGAAGACTTATCTGATCGAGAATTAGAACGTTATTTGGCTGATAGTAATGCCGGCAAATGGTTTTGTGATTTTGCTCTTACAGAGACGACTCCAGATTATAGTGTGTTTAGTAAAATACGTAAGAAAATAGGTACTAACTTACTATCAAAAATATTTGCAAACTTTAGAGAACAACTACGAAAGCAAGGTTATATGAGCGAGGTATTTACCTTTGTAGATGCCTCTCATTTGATCTCAAAAGCTAGTCTTTGGACAGAACGTGATGAGTTGAGGAAGCAAAAATATGACAAGCTAAATAATGAGACTTTGCCCAAAGTTGCGAATGATAAACAAGCTAAAATTGGTTGTAAAGGAGGTAATAAGTTTTGGTATGGTTATAAAAAACATGTTAGCGTTGATATCCAATCAGGGATTATTAATAAGGTTGCAGTTACCTCTGCAAATGTTACTGATAGCAAAGGTTTTAAACACGTTATGCCATGCTCCGGTGCTGCATATGTAGATAAAGCATATTGTACAAAGTCTACCAAAGATACAGCAACTAGGCAAGAAGTGCATCTTTGTGCTGTAAAGAAAAATAACATGAAAGATAAAAATTTTGACCTTGATAGATATTATACAAAAATTAGAGCACCTTTTGAAAGAGTATTCTCACAAGATAATAAACGTGTCAGATATATTGGTATTGCCAAAAATCAATTCTCGGAATTTATGAATGCTATATGTTTTAATTTGAAACGCTTAACCGTTTTAACGGCTAGCTAATATTATAATGGATAACGCATAGATAATAACAAAATCTCCACTGATTTTTACTAATTTTGTATATATACTTCTTTTACCTGAAAAATTGGTAGTATTAGATATTAATTATCCATAAGAACATTGATTATTCGCTCATCTAAATATTCATTTTCCAACTTTTCAAGTTAAAGAATATACTGAACAAAAATTATCTTAATTTTAAACACTATTTCTTCCAAAAAAATATCCTTCCTATAATTCTCTACTTAATTTCTTATCTCTCAACACTTCCATTATCATAATGCTCAGAAGCTTAAGCCTGGAAATGGCGGTAGTGATAGTAACCTTACTAGACAGGAGGAAGCAGAGTTAATAGTTCATCTAGAAAATAATAATTATGTGTATGCTAGAGATATAGGTTTGTTCATAGAACGTCAATATGGAGTAATCTATACATTAGCTGGGGTAATCAAGCTGTTACACAGACTTGGTTTTAGTTATCAGAAACCTAAGTTAATGCCTGGAAAAATAGATTTAGCTAAGCAAGAGGAATTTAAGCTGCAATATAGTTTGCTAAAAAATAATTTAGCTAAAGATGAGTCTATTTATTTTATGGATAGTGTTCATCCTCAATACCAAACTCGAGCAAGATTTGGTTGGATTAGAAAGAATGTAGTTAAAACATTACCAAGTTTCAGTGGTTGGAAGCGTAAACATATTATTGGTGCTATTAATCTTAAGGATTTAGAGGTAGTAACAACTGACAATCCTAAGGTTAATGGTGATTATATTATTGAATTTTTAAAGAAATTAGAAGCAAATAATCAAGATAAAAGTAAGATTTATTTGATATGCGATAATGCTGGATATCATAGGTCAAAAAAGGTAAAAGAATATCTACAATACAGTAAAATAGAGTTACTATTTTTGCCAGCATATAGTCCTAATTTGAATCCAATTGAACGACTGTGGAAATTTATGCATTCTGTTGTAAGTAACAATAAATTTTATGCGAATTTTGAGACATTTACTGATTCTATACGAATATTTTTTGAAAATATTGAAAAATATAAAAATAAAATTTCTTCATTGGTAAATGACAATTTTCAAACCATTGTGCCTAATCATTTTAACAACTCTTCATGTTGAAGAAGTATACAGTTATCTAAGATTTTTATACTAAATCTTTGTCCGCATATAATGCAATAGGGTCTTGCTATAAACTCTAGCTTCTTCCAACAATCGCTACAAAATTCACCGTTCCCCCCTAATATTTCCGAACAGCTTAAACATCTCTGTGGCAAGAGATAGTCTATTACACTATTATAAGCTTTAACTAACAACTAAACTCCTCTTGAAGATTCTTGTTTCTTAGATGCACTTCTTCCTGTGTTGGTAGTGGCGATATATTATTACTGCGAGAAGTAACCTTACCGTGCGTTAAACTTTCCTGCATATGATGGACTTTTTCTTCTGCTTTAGCAATTTTAGGAGTTTTCGGCTTTTGAATATTAGGAGTAATAAGAACGTTACTAGATTTCTGCTCTTCCTTTTTACCGTATATTTCTTTTAAATCACCAAATTGCGATTCAACAAAGTAACCGACTCCTGCTTTTACTGCTGATTTAGCTTTTTCAAAATTAGTTTTTCCAGCAGGAGGAGCAAATTCAGGTCTCTCTGCAACCTTTGCTCTAGTTACATTAAAATGTTCTTTTAGCTGCCCCTGACTTAATTGATCAATTTTAGGGGTTGTAGCTAAAAACTCTTCTAAGGCTTTGGTATCTATTTTTGCTTGCCTTTCTTTTTCAAGCAAGTCTTTCTTATCTTCATAATTTCCTATTGATGTTTTTAAACTATTTATTTGGTTTATTTTATCAAGCACCTTATCGGCAATACCAGGGTTTGGGGGACCTTTTTCTTTAATTTTTGCACCTTGCTGAAGTTTATCAACCGGATCATAAGCTTTTGCTACTTTTTCTCCAACGTTAATTACTCCTTCTACTATATGAGCAGGACTAGCGATAACTTTACTACCCTCCTTTACCACTTCGATTGCTACGCCACTTGCAGCGATTCCGGCACGAGCAACTCTAGCACCGTAAAGTGCCGTATCCTCTTTCAGCGTTCTTTTTCCTACCGGCTTATTTTGCGATTGCCGTTCCTGTGGAGGCTCAGAAGCTTTTGTTTGTGCTGCTTCTAAAGGCTCTACTCTTTCAGGAGTATTTATTGAAGATTCAAGCTTATTATCTTCTGCTGCATTTTTTACTCCTTCTTCAGGAACATTAATAGATGATTTACTGCTTAAATTTTCTTTACTCATACATATCTCATAAAATTATGTTCTATGTTATTTCACATTCGATGTCATTCTCGCTCTTTTATGTCATTCCCGCGTAGGCGGGAATCCATCATAAAGCGAGATAACTTTCGCTTTTAATTTTAAAAATTTACTGTATTTATATTTTTTTTCTGGATTCCCGCCTACGCGGGAATGACATAGGAACACTCACCTCTTCCCCATCGCATAGCTAGTAATGAAGTTTTTTATAGGCTTAAAGTTATTTATCGCCTTAAATCCTATTTGTCTTAAACATCTTAAATTTTTGGAATAATTTAAAAAAATATTATTTAACTCATCAGTCAGCTTATACATAATAAAATTATCCTCTTGCCTTAGCTTTTGATATTCTTGTAATGTACCGTTATTACTAACAATCATACTCAAAGTCTCTATATCCTTTATGCCCTGATTAAGCCCCTGTCCTGCTAAAGGATGTACTGTGTGAGCAGTGTCGGCAATAAGCACTATCTTATTATGAAAATATCTATTTGCTATACGAGCTTTTAGCGGAAAACTACTAATCTCACTATCAATAGTAATTTTACCTAAAGAATTACCGGCATTTCTTTGAGTTAAAAATCTAACTTCTTCTACAGGCAAATTAACAATTAAAGCAGCCTGATCAGCAGAAGTTGACCATATTACGGATGAAGCATATTGATTTTTTAAAGGCAGCAAAGCAAAAGGACCAAGCGGCAGGAAATGTTCCATAGCACAATTCTCATGCGGATTTTCATGCTTAATATTAAATGTAAGAGCAGTTTGATAAGGTTTCTCAATTTCATTAGCAAAGTAATGAGATCTCACTTTTGAATTTGCTCCGTCACATATAATTAATAAATTACACTTAATTTGTTTATCATCAAATTTTATAATCGAGTAGTCATTATGGCTTATAACCTCTTGATATTGATTATTATCAATTAATGTTATCAAAGAATTATTAGTTATTTTTGACAATAGTATTTTTTTAAAATCACTATTCTTAACCACATATCCAAGTACAGCGTCATCGTCATTTCGTAAGTCTAATATCTCTGAAGCCTTATTATCTACTACATATACGTCTTGCATTTTTGCCACAAACTTTTCAAGCTCTTCCCATATATCAATAGAGAATAAGAAATTTTTAGAATGCGGCGTTAAAGCAGTAGTTCTTATATCTTTAAAAAACTCTGGACTTTTTACCGATTTACTCTCGAATATAGTAGTTTTTATACCCTTTTGTGCAAAAGAAAGTGCAGTTAGCATACCGCTCAAGCCACATCCTAAGATTATTAGACCTCTTGCATAACTTGTTTCTAAAGGTAATTTGTACGTCAATCCGATGCTCGAATCCTCACGTACTAAGTTGTACGCTGCGGTTCTGCACTGCGTGTTTCCTTCAAATTCCTCTTTATTAACTACGTTATGCAAGAGGTCTATTGTATCAATCTGTTTTGTTTTCATTTGACTCATTTATAAAATATTTTAAATATCCGTTTGTTGCTATAAAACTTAAAAGAAAGTAAATAATTGCTATATCCAAATATGAACTATTGCCTGAGTATAAGCCTAAACAGCAAATAAATAAACTCACTAAAGTCGTGGAGCTATTTAAAATCAATAAATTTGTAAAAATATCTGTTTTTTTGATAAATAGGTAGGTTATTAAGCAAATAAATAATGAAATAATAATTAAAAAGATGTTAAGCATAATTTTTAAAATTGGTTTTACTGCTTGTTAGATGCTTTGTTGTATAAGTCTGATGTCATACCGTGGCTTGACCACGGTATCCATAAAAATAACTTAATAATACTAATAATTTTATTATTAGTAACTGGACCCCGTGGTCAAGCCACGGGGTGACACAGAAAAGCACTAGATTCCCGCATACGCGGGAATGACAATATCACACAGTACCCTCATTATATATAATCCCTTACAATCTTACAAACTGCAAATAAAATTAATTAAAATTCCTTAAATAATTTTAATATTATGTAATCTTAGCCAACCTTTACATTATAAATAGCTATTGTGACAAAAATGTTATAAAAAAATGTTGCTTTCTTTTACATTCGGCATTAACGTATATATTTAGGCTTTGATTAATATTTTTAAGGTAAATTGTAATGTCACAACTCGATGTTTTAATAGTAGACGATGAAGAGAGTATACGAAATCTCATTGCTGCAAATTTGAAAGATGAAGGTTTTAATCCTAAGGTTGCCGCTAATAGTACTCAAGCTCTTAAAATACTTTCCGAAAAACCCGTCTCTGCAGTTATACTTGATATTTGGCTTCAAGGAAGTGAAATTGACGGGCTTGGGATTTTAGAGATAATTAAAAAACGCTATCCTTTAATGCCGGTAATAATTATTAGCGGTCACGGTACTATAGAAACAGCAGTACATGCTATAAAAATGGGTGCTTACAATTATATAGAAAAACCTTTTAATAATGATAAATTAGTTATTTTACTTAAAAGAGCTTGCGAAGTAACAAAGTTAAAACGTGAAAATATAGATTTAAAATCAAAAGTTATAGATAAAACTGAATTAGTAGGCGGATGTTCGGTAACTTTAAAATATAAAATGGAAATAGAAAAGGCAGCTAGCTCTAGCAGTCGTATAATGATTCACGGTAAAGTCGGTAGCGGTAAAGAACTTGCAGCGAGGTTAATTCATAAACAATCTAAAAGGGTTAATAATCCGTTCATTATTTTCAGCCCTACCTGTATGACTACAGAAAAAATTAATCAAGAATTATTCGGCGAATCGGAAAAGCAGGAAAATAATACTAAACGCCCTACTATCTTAGAATTTGCCAATAACGGTACTTTATATATAGATGAGGTCAGTAATATTCCTATTCCTATCCAGGTAAAATTATTAAAATTCCTTAAAGATCAAACTATTACAAAGCCTTGTGGAAAAAATATTAAAGTTGATATAAAAATTATCACTGGTACTTCTAAAAATATTCAAGATGAAGTTAATAACGGCAAATTCCTAGAAGATCTATATTATCGCCTTAATGTATCCTCTCTAAAAGTACCTTCATTATATGAGAGAAAAGAAGATATACCACTACTCGTTAAATATTTTGTTAAGCAGCTTTCAAAATTTTCAGGTTTAAAAGAACGTAACTTTGCTGATGAAACTATCGCTGCTCTTCAATCCTATGAATGGCCGGGTAATATTAGACAATTACGTAATGTAGTTGAATGGACTTTAATTATGAATCCATTAACTACAGGTAATAATGAAATTATCAAACCTTATATGATACCTTCCGAAATATTAGCAAATAGTGCTAATCTCACAAAACTTGAAGATAGTTTTGATATGTTATCTATGCCGCTTAGAGAAGCTAGAGAAGTTTTCGAGCGTCAATATCTATCAGCACAAATGAGTCGTTTTAATAATAATATTTCAAAAACATCTTCATTTGTCGGTATGGAAAGATCGGCTTTGCATCGTAAATTAAAATTATTAAGCTTACATATACCTCCCACAAATAGAATAAATGAAGAAGAATATGAGGAAACAAATGCTTAAAGTCATATCAATAATTACTATTTATTTGTTATTAAGCAGCTGCTCCGAATCTACTCGTGATGCGAATGGATTACTTACGGATAGCCAAAGCACGGTAATTCGGAATTATATAATATCGCAAAATTCTAAAAACCTTAAAGTGAACCTTAAAGAGAAGTTCGGTTCAAATTTAAAAGGAGTCAAATTAATAGGAGTAAAGCTAATAAATGAAGATTTATCAGGAATAGATTTAACTTCCTGCGAAATATTACGTGCTGATTTTGCAGGTAGTAATTTAGAAAAAGCTATACTTACAAATGCTATAATTCAAGAAAGTAATTTTGCAGATTCGGTAATAAAAAATATTTCCGGGTATAATTCTGACTTTCAAGGTTCAATTTTTCACAATATAACATTACAAAATACAAATTTTGTTCAATCAAATTTTAGCGATACTGCTTTTAATAAAACTACTATAATAAATGTCAACTTTGAAAATTCTAAATTTAGTCATGTATTATGGAGCAATAACACTATCGACGGTGTTAATTTTCAAAAAACTAACCTAAAGAATAATAGCTTTAAAAATACTAATATAACAAATTCAATATTTTACGGTACGGATTTAGAAAAAAGTGTAATAAATAATACCAATTTTACTAAAAATTATTTTGAATCTAGCGACCTAAGTCAAACTAAATTAACAGCAGTAATAATTAAGGATTCTAACTTCACACAAAGTATTTTTAATGAAGTAAACTTTAATAACGTACAAAGTAATAACTCTTTCTTTTCATACGCTTCCTTTCAAGATTCAACATTACAGAATATTAGCCTTACTAAATGTGATTTACAAAATAGTACAATTAGTAGTTCAGTTTTAAATCATTTTAAAATCGATAATGCTATATTAAATAATATGAGTCTAAACGATAACAAATTTAATAATTTATCAATAAAAAATAGTGATGCTAATTTTGTAAGGATTAATAAAACTAAAGGCTCAAATATTACTTTAGATAATATAAACTATACTAATAATATTTTTAGCAATAATGATTTTAAACAATTTATAGTGATTAATACTGACTTAAACAGCAGTGAAATAATAAACTCAAATATAACTAACGGACAATTTAATAATGTAAATTTTTCTAAATCTTTAATACAAAACGTAAATTTTTCAGATGTTAAAATTACTTTAGGTAATTTAAACCAAGTAGCTCTAATAAATTCTAATCTAACAAATACTACGGTTATTAACTCCGTCCTTTCTAATTCACAAATAAACAATATTAACTACCAAGCATATTCCGGTTTTATTAATACTAATGTTTCTAATAATATTATTTTAAATAGCGATAATTCGAGCAAAATTCCACCAAATAATATAGTAATAAGTTCGGTAAAAGATTTGCAAAAAATAACTAACCTAACAAATATAAATTTAACAAAACTTGACTTAAGTAGTTTAGTATTTAATGGAACAGATTTTTCAAATAGTATCTTTAAAAATGCTAATTTAACAAATACGGTAATAAAAAATTCTATTTTAAAAGAGGCTAATTTTTCTGCAGCAATACTTACTAAAACAGATTTTTCAAACTCAATATTAACAGATAGCATATTTAAATCAGCTAAAATTGATCAGGCGGGCTTTAGTAACTCTGACCTAACAAATGCCGATTTTACCGAAGCAACAATTAAAGATACTTCATTTGATAAGGCTAAGACAAACGGAATGAAAGGAGTGGAATAATTTTTGTTCTATGTCATTCCTGCGAAAGCAGGAATCCAGAAAAAAGTATAAATACAGCAAATTTTTTGAAATTAAAAGCTGAGGTTATCTCGCTTTATGCTGGTCCCGCCTACGCGGGAATGACATAAAACGAGCCATGCAACAACACCGCAAATGCTCGCAATGACGGGGTGGTATCCATGCAGCAACGCCCCGCTTATGCAGGAATGACACAGACTTTACCACTTTACCTTTGGTGGCTCTTCAAAGATTTTCCTTTATTAGTAGGAGTATTAGACGGTGTAAATGAATTATTATTCATGAAAGCAGTAGGACTTTGCTTCTTCATCCTATTAATAATTCGTTGTTGTTTAAGATTATTTATCTTTTGTCTTCCGGCTATCCTTATAGATTTAGTAATTTTGGCAGTTTCTACAAATATTTCCTGAGGAGTTTGTAGCTGATCAATTTGCTCATAATGTTTTTTAAGAAACTCTTCTTTTATCTTTGGTTTTACTCCTTTCAAATCAATATATGTTTTATATAACTTCTTTAATTTTATTTTAGATTCTTTTATTTGTTGTTTGGAAGATTTTTGAGGAAGTGATTTAATCGAATTAACAAAACTACTGCCTATTTCTTTTATAATATTAACTGCAGGCGAAGCTATTTTCTTTATTCCTTCATAAATTTTACCGAATCCTCTAGCAATAACATCTAATATTTTAGGCTCATATTCTTTAGATATAGGAGGTGTATCCCTAATAATATCTCTAACTTCAGTTAGATTATTAGCTAAATTAAATAATGCTTTTTTTTCCTCTAAATCAGTAGATCGATTAGCATATGAACTAGCTATATCTGCCTGAGCATCTATAGTATCGGTAATTATTGATTTAGTATAATTAAAAGAAAGATCTGTAGATGTCTTTTTTCGTGTTACAGGACTATCTTCTCTTAATTTATCTAGCCTATCACGTATTTCTTGGTCTTTTTGAGCATTGAGAGCTTTACTTTTTTGTTCTAATTTAACCTCGGATTGTATCTTCTCAACTAGCTTATCTACCTCATCATCGGATTCATAACCAGAGTCATAACCGGATTTTTTTGTGGGGGTATAAGGTCTATCTTGGAGCTTTGCAAATCTTTCTTCTAATTCTTCAAGTGTTGGAGGAGTGCCTTTAAGTTTTGCTAATCTTTCTTCTAATTCTTTTATTATTTGATCGTCCTGCTTTTTCTTAGACATATATACCTCTGTAATAATTCCTAGGTTTTGTGAAAGAAAATTAATAAGATTTTTGCAATAATAGTTATTCCTATTTCAAAAAAAGCTTATGATTTACAGCAAAAAATAGATTAATTTAATTTTCCGCACGCAAAGCCTAGTTATTAATAACACAAATTACTAACTAAAATAAAGTATTTTTTGATATGAGCAAGGTATAATTCTACTTTATCAAGTATTTTTAAAGGGTAAGGCAATTCAGCTAGTTCTGTACGTGTCTTATTTTTCCATATGACTTTAAACATTTTTCTTTTTTAACCATTCCCTAACTTCGTCACTAGTATAAGTTTTAAAATCAGGAGCGTTAATTCTTTGTAATTAAATTAATAACACACCAAAACACATAGTAGGTATACGAAGCTCAATTTGGAAAAGAGGAATCGGTTTTGAAGCTTTTAACCGCAGCGTACATACAAGTAACGTGAGGATTAAAAGCAAAAAACAACGTAGCCAATTTTTCAAATTCAGCGAGTATACTTATCCAGCACGTCTGACATGATTTTACGAGCTACGGGGGCGGCGGCTTTACTACCCCCTCCTCCATGGTCAACAAAAACGGTAACGGAGTAACGAGGATCGTGATAAGGAGCGAAGCCTAAGAACAAGGCATGATTACGCCTCTCCCAGGCAATAGAGTCACGGCTTAAATCGTCTTTAGCATTTAGTTTGCCTTGTACTTGGGAAGTACCGGTTTTACCGGCAAGCTGCCTATTTTCACCTAAAATTCTATTATAATACGCCGTACCTCCCGCAACATTAACGGTATTATACAAACTTTCTTGTATAATTTTGATATTTTCAGGCTTAATATTGACATTATAAAATTCCGGATCATTTTTTAATATTCTAGGCGTATATAGTTTACCGTTACTTGCAATAGCCGTAATAAATCTTGCAAGCTGCATCGGCGTTACTCCTAAAAATCCTTGCCCGATTGCTAAATTAAAACTATCCCCTATTAACCAAGGAAGTTTTAATTTTTTCTTTTTCCACTCTTTTGACGGTACAAATCCGCTACTTTCAGGAGCTAAATCAATACCGGTCTTTGAGCCGAGACCAAATTCTCTTGCGACTTCAAGAATTTTATCCGGACCTACTATTCTGGCTAACTCATACATATAAATATTGCAGGAATGCTTTAAAGCAGACATCATATCTACCGTCCCGTGTCCGCTATGATTCCAACATCTAAAGCTATTAGTACCAAGAGCAGAGCTACCGTCGCAAAAAACGGTTTTATTAGGATTAATACCTACTTCAAGGGCTGCAAGTACGGTAATTATTTTAAAAACCGAACCTGGGGGATACGAGCTTTGTATTACCTTATTAATTAAAGGCTTATAAGGATCGCTCATTAAACTTTGCCAATAATTTTCCGATAATTTACTGAAATTATTTGATTCAAAACCCGGTGTGGAAGCACAAATTAGTATGTTTCCAGTTCTAGTATCCATAACTATTGCCGAAGAACCTTTAGGATTTAAATATTGCTGGATATTTTGCTGAAGAGAAGCATCGATATTTAAATACATATCTTCACCCGATTTAGTAGGGGTTCCTGCTATTTCTCTTACCTGCTTACCGTAAGCGTTTACTTCAACTTTTTTATAACCGAATTCTCCTCGTAATTTATTATCGTAATATTTTTCGATACCGGATTTACCAATATTAAAATCACTTAAGCTATGTATATTTAACTCTTGCTTCTCTTGTTCATTTATTTGACCTAGATAACCGATTAAATGAGAAGTAGTGCTTGAAAAAGGATAAAACCTTAAATATCCTATATCGATAAATATTGAAGCCAGTTTATGCTTTTGTTCTTCAATCATTGATACTTGCTGCCAATCAAGCTGATCAAGTATTATTAAAGGAGTGTGGCGACTAGATTTTTTAATTTTTTGCTTAATATAATTATATTTTTCCGGAGATAAATTTAGAATATTACTAATTATTTCTAATTCATCCCGATAATTATTATTAATGCTCCTATCTATTACTAGCTGATAACATGGTTTATTAGTAGCTAAAATATTGCCGTCTAAATCGTAAATTCTTCCTCTAGTCGGCGGAAGTACAACGAAATTAATACGATTCTTATCCGATAAAGTCTTATATTCTTCACTTTTAATAAGTTGTAAATAAAACATTCTTATTCCAAGCAGTGATAAAAATCCGAGTTTACCTAATCCGATTATAAAGGCCCTTCGTGAAATTAACTCACCATGTAGTATTTTTTTATTTAGCATACTTTTTAAAGTAATTCATAGGAGAGTCAATTATAAGACGAACTATATTATAAGAAAATATAGTTGTTAAAAATTGAAAGAAAATTATTAAATATCCGTCTACTTCTAGCTTCTTGATTGTTATTAGTAAATATTTAAAATTCAATATAAATAAGCAATAAACACAAAAAACAACAAAATTTATCAAATAGTTTTTAGCTATAAAAAATTTTGAAGAGAGTTTATATATTATATATGCCGACAAAAAAACTAACGAATTTGTACCGATAGGCATACCGCTTACTTGATCTATAAATAAACCGAGAAAAAATATACTAAAAATATTTAAGGAATATAACGACATAAAATAATAAATAAATATAATTTCCATCGCGGGAAAAATTCTGCTTTGAATATTTATTTTATAACTCACTAACGGAAATAATATTATAAAAAAACATAGCAAAGCAAACAGCAATTTTAATATTATTTGTAAGCTATTTTTATATATTTCCTGTTTTATCTTTAACATGAATAATTTTTTATTATGTGTTTTGTACTGTGTTATACTACAATTAGTTGTCATTCCCTACCCTTATTGTCATTCCCGCTTTCGCGGGCATGACATCAGTATCCACGCAACAATGCCTCCTCGCAATTACAAAATCTATAGTTATTAAGTAATATTTTTAATTTTCAACTTTCTTCTTCACTTTGTTCTATCGGCTCTAAACCATATAAAGATATCATACGCTCAAAAACTCTACCGGCAGTAGGGGCAGCCGTCCAGCTTGCCGTTGCAAAGCCAAAGCTTTCTTTAGTCGGTTTCGGCTCATCAAACCTAATAAAAATAACATATTGCGGGTTAGATGCAGGTAGCACTCCTAAAAACGATGAAGCTCTACTATTTTTTAGATATTTCTTTTTCCCCCCTGCACCTTGGGAAAGCTTTTCTGCCGTACCGGTCTTACCGCCGATAAGATAGCCTTTGACCTCTGCTCTTTTACCGTTACCTTCTCTTACTACCGATCTAAATAATTTCTTCATTTGGGTAGAGGTGTTTTCACTAAAAACTTTTGTACCTATTACTTTTTCATCCTTGCTTTTTAATAAAGTAAGATCATATAAAGTACCGCCGTTAACAACCGGTAACATTGCTCTAACAAAATGCAAAGGGCTAATTGAAATGCCGTAGCCGTACGACATAGTAACACTAGTTAACTCATTCCATCTTTTCTCGGAAGGAAATAACGGAGTACCTCGTTCAGGTAATTCTATTTGTAACTGATCTAATAGACCTAATTTCTTTAAGTATTTTTTAAAATTGCTTTTACCGATTTCAAGCATAATTTGACTTGTGCCAATATTTGAAGAATATAGAAAAATCTCAGGCACACTATGCCACCCTTGCCTTGGTGTATAATCCTTAAGCTGGAATCCTCCTACTTTCATATAGCTTATATCATAAGCATCATTCATATTTATTGCACCGGTATCAAAACCGACTGCCATAGTTAATGCCTTAAACACCGAACCCATTTCATAAATGCCAAGACTTGCTATATTAAATAGCTCTTCCGGTTTGGCTAAACTCGGATGATGAGGATCGAAATCAGGCTTATTTACTAATGCTAAAATCTCACCATTATTTGGATCGGCAATAATGCCTACTGCTCCTATGGCCTTAAATTGCTTTAAAGTTTTATCAATCTCTTCACTTAAAATACTTTGTAATCTGATATCAATAGATAATTGAAGTGGTTCTTTCTGATTCTTTGGTTCGTTTAATTCATAATCAGAATTAGTTAAATATTTATCGTAAGCGAGTTCTAAACCACTAAGCCCTACCGAATCTCTACCTACATAACCGACAACATGCGACAATAAATTAGAAAAAGTATAAATTCGTTTCTGCTCTTCTTCAAATTCAAAACCAAGTAATCCAAGGCTAGTTATTTTTTCCTGCTGACTAGGTAATAAATCTCTTTTTACCCATATAAAGCTTTTATTTGACTTAAGTTCCGCAAGTAATTTAGCTTTATTAATATCAGGTAGAATTTCTGCTAGCTTTTTTACGGAAGTTTCAGGATCGAGAACTATTTGTGGATTAGCGAATAATGACGCAGAAGGTAGGTTAACTGCTAATAAATTACCGTTTCGGTCAATTATTTCTTTTCTAAATTGATGATTTTTTTTAAAGGAATTAATATTTTTATCGTAAACATTCGTAGCAACGATTATCAATCTGTAAGACAAAGTGCAAAAAAGAAAAGAAAAGCCACAAATAACCATTAATAATCGGATTTTTGTATTTTTACTACAAACATTCCAAATTATCAAACTTTTAATTGCTGGTTTCCATTTTTCTAAAATTTGTTTCATACAATAAGTTGTCATTCCGCGACTTGATCGCGGAATCTATGTATAAATATTAATTTTTTGGATTCCGCGATCAAGTCGCGGAATGACAATCACTTCACTCTACTCGAAACAGTTTGTATATACTTATTATTCGTAATTCTTTTGTAACGCCATTTACTACTCTTTGAAATACTAATATTATGATTAAATTTAATATTTTGATCGATATTTGGTCCTAACGGATCTTTTATCATTTGATAAGATTTAACTGTTTCTAATTTTAAATAAGCTGCCGCAAGTTTTTCCAATCTAGCCGGCAAAAGTAGATAAGCTTGCTCTGCTTTTAAAATATGAATATTATTATTCTCACTATTTATCTGTTTTACAACGCTACTTAATTGATAATCAAGGGTTGAGACTCGCTCTTTTATGCTAAACAAACTACATATTGCTATAATTGTTATCAATAATGTTAAATAGTGAAACTTTCTTATAGTCATAACTAAATTACTCTTGTATTTCCTATAATACTTAGACAATTTTTTAAAAGCATTCGATATCATGCCCGCCTGGATCAATTTCGCCTCTGTCATCCCGTGGCTTGACCACGGGATCTAAAAATAATAAATTAGATACCGCGACCAAGTCGCGGTATGACAAAGAACTGGATTCCCGCCTTCGCGGAAAGGCTTTGTTGCATGGATACCCAAATCGTCATCGCGAGGAGCGAAGCGACGTGGCAATCCAGAAAAATAATAAAAAAATTCTGTAAATCAGAATTTTTTTCTTCCTTGCTTCATCAAAACTTACAGTTTTTCCTCGCAATGACGACATTCAGTATCCACGCAACAATGCCTCGCGGGAATGACATAAATCAAGCCATGCAACAATGACATAGGCTATAGTATCTTTTTTGCGGCTCGAAGTTTTGCCGACCTTGCTCTAATATTTATCCCTACTTCTTTATCTGACGGTGCTAGAGCTTTATTAGTAATAATCTTAAGCCATTTATCCGGATCAATTGCTATATCTTCTTTAGCATATTTTGACCTTGCTACCGGCTTTTCTGAATTTTCTTTAAAGAAATTCTTAACTATCCTGTCTTCTAAAGAGTGAAAAGACACCACAACTAAACGTCCGTCTTTCTTTAATATATTCTGCACATTTTCTAAAAATCTTTCTAACTCTCTAAGCTCATCGTTTATATAAATCCTAATAGCTTGAAAGGTTTTAGTCGCAGGATCAATTTTGCCTTTTCTAAATCCTATACTACTTCTAACAATCTCGGCTAACTTACCGGTACTATCAATTCTCGCCGTTTTTCTATATTCTACAATTCTCTTAGCAATTCTTCGTGCAAAGCTCTCATCACCGTATTTATAAATTACATCGGCTAGCTCTTTTTCTTCTGCCGTATTTACAAACTCCTCGGCACTAAGCCCCTGCCCACTCATACGCATATCAAGCGGTCCATCATGTAAAAACGAAAATCCTCTATCTGCTATATCTAACTGCATTGATGAAACGCCTAAATCCAGCACTACTCCATCAAATTTTTTTTCCTTAAGCTTTGCAAAACTATCCGCAAAATTCGTTTCTATAAAATCAAATCTCTCACCGTAATTTTGCTTAATTTCCTCGGCTCTTTTAATCACATTCGGATCACGGTCCAAAGCTGTGATATAACAGTCACAGCTTTCTAATATTGCTTTGCTATATCCTCCTGCTCCGAACGTACAATCTAAATAAAACTCACCATCTTTTGGAGCTAAATTTGCCAGCATTTCATTTAGCATTACCGGTATATGTGGCTGCTGCATCAATTTGCATTCCTTAGAGTTAACCGCTTTTCATGAGCAATTTTTTGAGCTGAACTTAAATATTTCTCAAAATTTTGCGGCTGCCAAATCTCAAAAATCACCCCTTTACCTACAAAACATGCTTGCTCCTCAATCCCTGCATGCTTCATTAAAGATTGCGGCAATATAACTCTTCCCTCCCCATCAAACGAAAGCTGCACGGCTTCCCCGAATATCATAGTCTCAAAGGCATCACGCTCCTCGGAATAAGGATCAAGAGTTTCAATCATCTGTCTTAATTTCTCAATATGCGAAATACCGCACGCCTCTATACAATTATTCCTAATTGACGGATAAGCAATTACACCGTTAAATAATTCTTTCCCTAGTACCGCACGGTAATTCGCCGGCACTGACACCCTACTCTTTTTATCAACACCATTTACATACTTAGATAAAAATACATTCATTGGTATAATTTGGGTTAATTTGGGATTTTATGGTAATTTATAGGATATTATAGGAATATCAAGGAGTCAAGGATTTTTAACAAGCAGGGGTTAAATTATTAAGATGGCATCCCGTGGCTTGACCACGGGATCCAATCTTTTATTTTCCTCTATATCTCCTGAATAAATCGGTCTTGTTGCGTAGCTCTTATGTCATTCCCACGAAAGCGGGAATCTAGAAAAAAATTATAAATACAGTAAATTTGTTAAATTAAAAGCTCGATTTATCTCGCTTTATTATGGATTCCCGCCTACGCGGGAATGACATCAAGCCACACAACAAAGCTTAGCCCGATGATTTTATGGATTTTTTGTAAGTGATTCTTACTTTACAACTTCATATTATTTAATATATTTACTTAAGGTAAATAATTATAATAATTTTATGGCTAAAGATAGAAACATAGAAACGAACGCAGCCCTAACAACAGGACATTCTTTCGATGCTGCAAATATGATATCCGAATGTTGGCTTATTAGAGTAGACGTAGCTATACTCTAACCCCTACTTCTCTTTCCAATTCCAAACACGACCTTGAATTAACCGGTGAAGTACATGAAGAAGCTTCTTAGCATTTAAAATCTTGACATATACTTTGAATCGGACTAGACTAAGTTAGTTTAAATCAGTTAAAAAGTTTAAAATGCAAATAGTTAACATTCATAATGCAAAAACTCATTTATCCGAATTAATAAAATTAGCTGCAAACGGCGAAGAAATAATTATATGTAAATCAGGCAAGCCTACCGTTAAACTTGTCCAATATAATCCTAAGAAGCAACGGCGTAAACCCGGATATTGGGAAGGTAAAGTTGTTGTAAAAGAGGATTTTGATGACCTACCCGATGATTTTATGGATTTTTTTAAGTAACTGTCTCAGATGAAATATTTATTAGATACACATATTTTATTGCAGTGGCTAAATAATGATAAAACTCTGCCGTATAAAATAGCAGAGATTATAGCTAATCCCGATAATATAATTTTCGTAAGCAGTGTAAACACATGGGAGATTACTATTAAAAAATCTTTAGGAAAACTAGAAGCTCCAAATGATCTAGAAAAAGCCATTGAGGCTAATGAATTTCAAAAATTACCGATTTCTATAGCACATAGCACTTATATTGCAAATTTACCTTTATATCATAAGGACCCATTTGATAGACTATTGATAGCCCAAGCAATAGTAGAAGGTTTAACCCTATTAACTTGCGATACTTACATATCTAAATATTTCGTACATACAATTAAAGCTTAATATATAAAAAAATATTGATTTATTAATTTTTATTAATGATTACTATTTTGAACATAAATAAAGGTTAATCATGCCACAATTTGAATGTATCACTACTCCGCTCAGGTCACTCGGAAGTTATCAACCTAACTTCCTTTGCTTATTTGTTTAATATTGGCAACAAGCTATTTACTTCCGTCCCCTATCATGCATTTATGAAAGATAATACTACTAATATACTTCTTTAACTTGAAAAGTTGGAAAATGAATATTTAGATGAGCGAATAATCAATGTTCTTATGGATAATTAATATCTAATACTACCAATTCTTCAGGTAAAAGAAGTATATCATCAGACTTACCATTGTTCCTATAAACACCCCTCTAAGGTTGAAATATTGCAACGATAAAGAATAATATTCCCACGTTAAAAAAGCAGTTGCTCCGCCAAGTGATGATAAAACCATTACGGTTTTAGATGTTCTAATGCCGAAAAGCGTTGTTATTAACGGCACTAATATTACCGGTCCCCAAAAGCCGGTAAAGAACACTACTAAGTCAATTACATTACTAAATCTTAAAGCTACAATTATTGCAAAACTCCCTATTATAATGTTAATAATTCGGGCAATTAATAATAATTTATGCTGATTTTTTACTTTAAGTATAGGGTTAATTATGTCCTTAACGAGAGCTATAGAAGTAACGTTTAAATCAGAATCGGCAGTAGACATAACGGCAGCTAAGAGTCCGCTCATTACTACCCCTTGAATTAAAGGCGGAATAATTTGGTTGATTAAATAAGGTAATACTAAATTTGACGGTTGGTTTGGATAAAGCTTATAAGCAATTAAACCGTTTAAAGTAATGCAAATCAAGAAGAAAAAATATATAGCGGATTTTGCATATATTGCTTTAGTTGTTTGCGTAGGATTTTTATTAATTAAAGCTCTTTGAATAAATGTAGGATATAGATTCATGACGCTAAAGCTTAAAGCTGCTGCAATCGTATAAGAAAGTAGGTTGCTCTGATCAAAATTTGCATTTTCCGTAGGTAGGTTATTAATAAAATCTACAAAACCGATTTTATTTAAACTGATAAAAGTTATGGTCGGTATAGCGATTATCATTGCCAAAAATTGTAGTGAATTAGTAAAAACAATAGATTGTAAGCCGCCGATTGTAGTATATATAAGTACTATACTATAACTTAAAATTACCCCATTTACATAATTTATTTCTAAGATATATTGAAAAATATAGCCGCTTACGCTTATTTGAGCAGCCAAAAACCCTACTGAAACAATGACTGAGCTAACACCGCCGGTAAAACGACCGATGTTACCGTAATATGTACTCAGGATATCGCCGATGCTTTCAGCTCCGTAATGTTTGGCAATTAAAGGCACTATATAGATCGCAATTAATATATCTATAGGTATTGTAAGCATCAAAGCATAAGCATAATATTCGTGTCCTAAAAAAACCTTTTCCATAATGCCGAAAGTGGTAGCACCTCCGACAGAACTTGCAAATATTGTAGCTATTAATAACAGCTTACTATTTTTCGCTTTACTTTCAACATTTGCATAGTTCTTAAAACTACTATGTTTAGCTCGGTAATATATACCAATAAGTAGAATAGATATTAGGTATATGAATACGATAACATTATCTATAGGTATTTTAAGCATAAATTAGGTTTAGTTTTTAAATGACATTCACTATAGGTTATTATTTTTTAATATACTATAATTAATTTAAACTTCAGATGCAGAACCTAAAATGGTAGTACTATATTTTTCATAAATATCTTTATCAGGATTATATTGATATATATTATCTTGATGCTCTATAAACTTATTTCTTTTTTACTTAATAGCTCCATTGGCATATAAGTGTTATCATTATCTTGGTCTAAAGTTTTTTTACTATTTTTACAATATTCTTGGATTTTTAAAATAGCTAATATAGCAAAAATTACACAACAAATTGTTAATATACCTCTAGTAAATGAAAAATTGTCAAAGAAGTCAGCAAGTGTTATTAAGTAAGAATGGATTTATAGAAAATTAACATCAGTAGAAAAAGAAGAATTAAAGCTTTACCATAGAAGCGAAAGGGATAAGAGGATTTGTGATAGAATCAAAGCTGTTTTCATGTATGATGATAGCTATAGTATTGATGAGATATCGAAAGTGTTATTACTGAGTGATGGGGAGGGATAAGAAAACATTTAATAGATTATCATAATGCTCAGAAGCTTAAGCCTGGAAATGGCGGTAGTGATAGTAAACTTACTAGACAGGAGGAAGCAGAGTTAATAGTTCATCTAGAAAATAATAATTATGTGTATGCTAGAGATATAGGTTTGTTCATAGAACGTCAATATGGAGTAATCTATACATTAGCTGGGGTAATCAAGCTGTTACACAGACTTGGTTTTAGTTATCAGAAACCTAAGTTAATTCCTGGAAAAATAGATTTAGCTAAGCAAGAGGAATTTAAGCTGCAATATAGTTTGCTAAAAAATAATTTAGCTAAAGATGAGTCTATTTATTTTATGGATAGTGTTCATCCTCAATACCAAACTCGAGCAAGATTTGGTTGGATTAGAAAGAATGTAGTTAAAACATTACCAAGTTTCAGTGGTTGGAAGCGTAAACATATTATTGGTGCTATTAATCTTAAGGATTTAGAGGTAGTAACAACTGACAATCCTAAGGTTAATGGTGATTATATTATTGAATTTTTAAAGAAATTAGAAGCAAATAATCAAGATAAAAGTAAGATTTATTTGATATGCGATAATGCTGGATATCATAGGTCAAAAAAGGTAAAAGAATATCTACAATACAGTAAAATAGAGTTACTATTTTTGCCAGCATATAGTCCTAATTTGAATCCAATTGAACGACTGTGGAAATTTATGCATTCTGTTGTAAGTAACAATAAATTTTATGCGAATTTTGAGACATTTACTGATTCTATACGAATATTTTTTGAAAATATTGAAAAATATAAAAATAAAATTTCTTCATTGGTAAATGACAATTTTCAAACCATTGTGCCTAATCATTTTAACAACTCTTCATGTTGAAGAAGTATATTAGAGAGGATATTAAAAACAAGTATAGCATCACATTATGATGGATATAAGGATTTATCATCAGAACAAATAAAGCAAAAATTTTCTAAATTCAAAAAACAACTGAATCAAGATTTACAAAATTTTACAGAAATTAAAGCACTGTTAGACGATTATTCTAACGGAAAGAAAATTCCAATAAATACACATACTATAGTAGAAGACGAGGTCTATGTTTCGGATTTTGACAAAGCTGCACCTAAATCAACAAAAACAGGCTCTAGGTTAGAACATACTCCTTCTAAATCAGGTATATTTCGTACTTTCTCGCTTAAGGAACTTAAGGAGCTGGATGAAGAAACTCCCTTAACCGGTGATATAAAAAATCTAAAAGATATATTTCATTCTGAACTTGAATAATGTTATTCATACAGAGACAGGGAAGTATTGTTGAGTAGATAACCAATTCGTCATTGCGAGGAGGCATTGTTGCGTGGACCTGCTTTTCCGTCATTGCGAGAAGAATTACGCAGTAATTCGACGAAGCAATCCAGTAAAAAATTCTGATTTACAGAATTTTTTTAATTATTTTTCTGGATTGCCACGTCGCTTCGCTCCTCGCAATGACGATTCGAGTATCCATGCAGCAACACCGATTTATTCACGGAATCCAGTTAAAAATACTAATAAAATTAGTATTTTTAGTTGTTTTTCTGGATTACTGATTTTAGTTAGAAATAACATCAAATAAAAAACCTCTTGCACATTTATTAGATATATACTTCTTTAACTTGAAAAGTTGGAAAATGAATATTTAGATGAGCGAATAATCAATGTTCTTATGGATAATTAATATCTAATACTACCAATTCTTCAGGTAAAAGAAGTATATATACAAAATTAGTAAAAATCAGTGGAGATTTTGTTATTATCTATGCGTTATCCATTATAATATTAGCTAGCCGTTAAAACGGTTAAGCGTTTCAAATTAAAACATATAGCATTCATAAATTCCGAGAATTGATTTTTGGCAATACCAATATACTTCTTCAACATGAAGAGTTGTTAAAATGATTAGGCACAATGGTTTGAAAATTGTCATTTACCAATGAAGAAATTTTATTTTTATATTTTTCAATATTTTCAAAAAATATTCGTATAGAATCAGTAAATGTCTCAAAAT
The DNA here is from genome assembly GCF_964026485.1 of Rickettsia endosymbiont of Villa modesta. NCBI lineage: Bacteria > Pseudomonadati > Pseudomonadota > Alphaproteobacteria > Rickettsiales > Rickettsiaceae > Rickettsia > Rickettsia endosymbiont of Villa modesta. The sequence continues at coordinate 770,133 of NZ_OZ032157.1, forward strand.
TCGCATAAAATTTATTGTTACTTACAACAGAATGCATAAATTTCCACAGTCGTTCAATTGGATTCAAATTAGGACTATATGCTGGCAAAAATAGTAACTCTATTTTACTGTATTGTAGATATTCTTTTACCTTTTTTGACCTATGATATCCAGCATTATCGCATATCAAATAAATCTTACTTTTATCTTGATTATTTGCTTCTAATTTCTTTAAAAATTCAATAATATAATCACCATTAACCTTAGGATTGTCAGTTGTTACTACCTCTAAATCCTTAAGATTAATAGCACCAATAATATGTTTACGCTTCCAACCACTGAAACTTGGTAATGTTTTAACTACATTCTTTCTAATCCAACCAAATCTTGCTCGAGTTTGGTATTGAGGATGAACACTATCCATAAAATAAATAGACTCATCTTTAGCTAAATTATTTTTTAGCAAACTATATTGCAGCTTAAATTCCTCTTGCTTAGCTAAATCTATTTTTCCAGGAATTAACTTAAGTTTCTTATAACTAAAACCAAGTCTGTGTAACAGCTTGATTACCCCAGCTAATGTATAGATTACTCCATATTGACGTTCTATGAACAAACCTATATCTCTAGCATACACATAATTATTATTTTCTAGATGAACTATTAACTCTGCTTCCTCCTGTCTAGTAAGGTTACTATCACTACCGCCATTTCCAGGCTTAAGCTTCTGAGCATTATGATAATCTATTAAATGTTTTCTTATCCCTCCCCATCACTCAGTAATAACACTTTCGATATCTCATCAATACTATAGCTATCATCATACATGAAAACAGCTTTGATTCTATCACAAATCCTCTTATCCCTTTCGCTTCTATGGTAAAGCTTTAATTCTTCTTTTTCTACTGATGTTAATTTTCTATAAATCCATTCTTACTTAATAACGCTTGCTGACTTCTTTGACAATTTTTCATTTACTAGAGGTATACATATATATTACCATGAAACATGGGAATCATATTTCATGGTAATATATACTTTTTTATAAAAAAATCTAATTAAAATACGGAGGAACCATGGCTAATCCAAATCTTACGAAAGGAAATAATTATTTTAAGAATGACCAATATAAAGAAGCTATAGAAGCTTATAGCAAAATAGATAAAAGTAGCACATCTTATCCTTATGCTCTGTTTAATATAGGAGAGTGTTACTTTCAACAAGGGAAATTTATAGAAGCCATAAAATATTATAGTCAGATCTCTGATAACCATTTCTCACTCTATCAAAGTGCTTTATTTAATTGCGGTAGTTCTTTTTACAATCTAGATAAATATGCTGAAGCTATAGAAATGGCTGATAAAGTAGACAAATCAAAGATTTCAGGTATTGAAGAAAGTTTTAACTTAATGAAATATATTCTCGAAGAAGAAACTAGCTTTAATATTTTATGTCTTGAGAAAGATACTAACTTTAGTATTTTAGGAGAAAATTGTGACTTAATGGATATGTCTGAATAAATGAATATAGTAAACTGCTTTCTATTGTTGCATGGATAGGCTTTTCCGTCCTTGCAAGAAGGCGTTGTTGCGTGGACACTTATGTCATTCCTGCGAAAGCAGGAATGACATAAACTAAATGACATCAACTACTCTATGCAAATTCTAATAATATCTGTCCTCTTACAACATTATCCTTTTCATTAACAAAAATTTTAGCTATTTTTCCGTCTCTTTCGGCAAGAATCAGGTTTTCCATTTTCATAGCAGTTAAAATCATAATTTCTTGTCCTGCCGTCACTTCCTGCCCTTCTTTCACCTTTATCGCAGCAATCTGACCGCTTAGAGGAGCTTGTAGTTCGGAGCTTTCTTCTACCACTACTTTTGAGACCATTAATGCTTCAAGTTCTGATATACGAGGAGAGCGTACAAAGGCTTTTACGCTAATACCGGCATGCGATAATAAATAACCAGTTCTGATATTCTCAATTTTTACATTTGTCTTTTTACCGTTAATTATAGCCGTAAAAAGTTCATTACCTAAATTCCAGTTACTACGAATATATATTCTATCGCTTTCGTGACGTATATTATAGCCGTTTTCAACAGGTGTAATTAATACGGGGAATAATTTATCATCGATAGTTACCACCCATCTTGTACCTATTTTGTTAGCTTGATTGTTAATATTGCCGGAAATTAAAGAAGCACGTCTTTGCTCTGATATATAAATAAAAATAGCCGTTGCTAAAAATACGGTAGTTACTTCTGAAGTTAGACTAGCTCCGGAAAAACCGTCAGGATATTCTTCTTGAATAAAGGCAGTAGAAATATCGCCGCTAACAAAGCGTGGATGTAGCATTACAGCTTCTAAGAAACTGATATTATGAGCAATACCGTTAATTATATAAGAACTCAAAGCAGAACGCATTACCTCAATCGCCTGCTCTCTTGTTTCACCGTAAGTACATAATTTTGCAATCATCGAATCATAAAACATACTTACTTCACCGCCAAGCCCAATTCCTGTATCTATACGGATATTAGGACTCTTTGCAGGTTCGGAATAAGCTATAATTCTACCGCTAGAAGGTAAGAAACCTCGGCTTGGGTTTTCGGCACAAATTCGTGATTCAAATGCCCAACCTTTTAATTTTATGTCATCTTGTGTAAAGGATAATTTCTCACCGGCTGCGATTTTTATCATCTCTTCAACGATATCTATACCGGTAATTAGCTCAGTAACAGGATGCTCGACTTGCAACCTAGTATTCATTTCTAAAAAATAGAAATTTTTATTACTATCTACTATAAACTCAACGGTACCGGCCGAATAATATCCCACTTTTTGAGATAAGGATATTACCTGCCGATACATTTCTTGCCTTATATCTTCAGTAATAAAAGAACTCGGTGCTTCTTCGATTACTTTTTGATGGTGACGCTGTATTGAACATTCACGCTCTCCGAGACATACACTATTGCCGTATTGATCGGCAATTAGTTGAATTTCGATATGACGGGGAGTTTGAATTAACTTCTCAATAAACAATCTATCGTCACTAAAACTATTGGCTGCTTCAAGCTTTGCCGACTCAAAAGCATTTGCCATTTCAGCAGGATTATTCACTACTCTCATACCACGTCCGCCGCCGCCGGCAGCCGCTTTTACTATTACCGGGAAACCAATCTCTTTAGCAATATCCACCGCTTGCTTAACATCGTTTATAGTTCCCATATAACCCGGAACGGTGCTAACTTCGGCTTCTATCGCTATCTTTTTTGCTTCAATTTTATCTCCCATTTTTTTAATAGTTCCGGCACTCGGTCCTATTAAAACCACACCTTCTCTTTTAAGAATATTGGCAAAATTTGGATTTTCCGATAAAAAACCGTAACCCGGATGTACTGCACTTGCGCCACTTTCACGAATCGCTGAAATAATATTTTTAATAGATAAATAACTTTCCGTTGCAGGGGAATCACCTATATAATAAGCCTCATCTGCATGCTGCACATACATTGAGTTTGTATCTGCTTCAGAATATACTGCAACCGACTTTATTCCCATCTTTTTTAAGGTACGTATTATCCTAACGGCAATCTCGCTACGATTAGCAATTAAAATTTTATCAAATAATGGTTTATTCATAGTTTTTTGTTATAATTTTAGTTTTTGTCATTGCGAGGAAATTACAAGGTAATTGACGAAGCAATCTCAGGACTTTGGCACGAAATTGCCACGTCGCTTCGCTCCTCGCAATGACGATTTATCCACACAGGAATAACAATTACAACGGCAAATTATCATGCTTCTTCCAAGGTAATTCTACTTTTTTAGTACGCAGGAAATTTAACGCCTTACATATTCGCCATCTAGTATTTTGCGGTCTTATAATATCATCCAAATATCCCCTAGATGCCGCAACAAAAGGCGAAGTTACTACTTTTCTATATTCATCGATTTTTTGTTTTTTAGCTTCAGGGTCTTTACATTCTTCCTTAAATATTATCTCGGCTGCTCCCTCTGCACCCATAACAGCGATTTCCGAATTAAACCAAGCATAGTTTATATCGCCTCTAAGATGCTTGGAGTTCATAACTATATAAGCACCTCCATAAGCCTTACGGGTAATTACGGTAATCTTCGGCACTGTAGCTTCCGCATACGCGTATAACAGCTTAGCTCCGTGTTTAATAATACCGTCATGCTCTTGGGAGGTACCAGGCAGAAATCCAGGTACATCAACAAGGCTTACTATAGGAATATTGAAAGCATCACAAAATCTAATAAATCTTGCTGCTTTTCTTGAGGCGTTTATATCTAAACATCCTGCTAAATGCAAAGGCTGATTAGCCACAAATCCTACCGGATAACCTTCCATATAACCAAAGCCGATAATGATATTCTTAGCAAAATCAGGTTGTAGTTCAAAAAATTCTCCCTCATCAACGATACGTTCAACAAGCTCTTTCATATCATAAGGCTTATTAGGAGTGTTAGGTATTAACGTGCTAAGAGACATATCGACTCTATCGGCAGGATCAATAGTCGAACGAACAGGAAGAGGACTACGATTGGATGACGGAAGGAAATTAAAGAACTTACGAATTTCGAGCAATGCTTCTATATCATTATTGAATGCAAGATCGGCAACACCGCTTTTAGTGGTATGCATTCTAGCACCCCCGAGCTTTTCTTGGCTTACTTCTTCACCCGTAACGGTTTTTACTACATCGGGCCCGGTTACAAACATATAAGAACTATTCTTAACCATGAATATAAAATCGGTTAAGGCAGGGGAATATACCGCACCACCGGCACAAGGTCCCATAATTAAGGTAATTTGAGGGATAACACCAGACGCTAAAACATTACGCTGAAATAATTCACCGTATCCGGCAAGAGCATCAACACCTTCTTGAATTCTTGCTCCCCCTGAGTCGTTAATACCGATTACGGGAGCACCGGTTGCTATAGCTTGATCGATAATATCGCAGATTTTCTTAGCATGATATTCACCGAGTGAGCCACCAAGTACGGTAAAATCTTGGCTATAAATAAATACCAACCTACCGTTTATCGTACCGTGTCCCGTTACAACACCGTCACCTAAAAACTTTTTATCCTGCATCCCAAAATTATTGCATCTATGGGATACGAACATACCTGTTTCGGTAAAGCTATTCGGATCTAATAATACTTCTATGCGTTCTCGTGCAGTTAACTTACCTTTTTGATGTTGTGCGTTGATCTTAGCTTCACCGCCCCCTTGCCTTGCAATATTTTTTCTCTCATCCAGTAACTCAGGAGAGATTATATTACTTTGATTCATAGATTATTTATAGTTTTATTTCCAAAATATCCATAATATAGTATAATAATGCTAATGTGAAAAGATAATTATTTATGTCATCTACCGAAGATACCAAAGAAGCATCGAAAAAAGCCAAACCGACAGCTAAATTTAATAACTTATCAACTGCTTTAAAAAAGAATTTACAAAGAAGAAAGAAAGTACAAAAAGAAAAGAATAATAAAGAAAAATATTGATACTAGGTCCTTATATCTATAAAGAGCGATAGAATAGAAAATAATTTTTAGGAGAATAAATGTGAGTTTACATGAAGTAATAATTAAAATTAGTAAAATTTTTTCTCTTTTTATTCCCAAATAGGATATAGAGGAATCTAATAATAATATTCCTGCTAATAGAGAAGCAATGTGCGATTATTATGAAGATTTAAATAATCCTCATTAAAAAGTATTTATCTATATGCAATTTGACATATTAATATAAATTGCTAATATTTGGGGAGTTTAGATTTTGTTTTGAGTCCTATGTCATTCCTGCAAAAGCAGGAATCCAGTAAAACCTACAAAAAACTTGTTTTTTTAGGTTTATTTTGTCAATATTAAGACTATTTTTTGGATTCCTGCTTTTAGCTAAGAATGACATAAATAAGCCATGCGGGCAAAGCCAACACCTTGCAGCAATGACATCAAAATCCAACAAAATCGGTATTTTAAATATTAAATATAATATGGACACAAACAAATTATATCTTTTCAAAGATAGACGATTTTTACCAAATTTTATAGTACAGTTATGTGGTTGTCTTAATGATAATATATTAAAAAATGCTCTAGTAATCCTTATAACTTACGGCATTACTGGTTCTTTAAGTAAATATAATAATCTACTCGTTTTAATTGCTAATGCTACTTTTGTACTACCTTTCATAATATTCGCAAGCATAGCAGGACAAATTGCCGATAAATACGAACGTGCAAATCTTATTAAAATTATTAAGATTTGTGAAATCGGTATAATTGCCTTTGCAATTTATGGATTTCATCATAATAATCTGCTAATTCTGTTCTGTTCTATTTGCTTAATGGGTATACACTCTACTTTTTTTGGTCCAATAAAATATAGCGTATTACCTGATCACCTAACTAAAGACGAACTACTTGGAGCTAACGGCTTTGTTGAAGCCGGAACTTTTATCGGTATTTTTATCGGTACTATAATCAGCAGCTATTATACAATCAGCAATAATTTTATAATTTATTCCTTAATTACCATCGCCTTTCTCGGCTTCATTACAAGCCTTTTCTCTCCAAAATCTAAAAATGCAAATCGTGATATTAAAATAAATTTTAATATCATAGATGAAAGCATAAATATGATTAAATATGCCAAAGCAAAAAAACAGATATATTTAGCTATACTTGGTATTTCATGGTTTTGGTTTATCGGAGCTGCTATAATTTCACAAATACCTTTACTTGCTAAGATAACTTTTAAAGCCGATGAGAATGTTGCTAACTTATTTTTAGCGGTTTTCTCGCTTGGTGTTGGGGTCGGTTCGTTTTTATGTAGCAAAATATTTGAAGATGAGATTACCGTAAAATATCTATTTATTTCAGCCCTGGGCATTAGTATTTTCGGTATTGATTTATTCTTCGCAAGTAGAATTAGCTCAGTTAACTATGAACCTACTCAGCTAAAAAGTATTTTGGTATTTTTATCAAAAAGACATAATTGGCGAATAGTTATAGATTTATTTTTCTTAGCAGCAATAGGCGGTTTATATATCGTTCCCCTTTTTGCTATATTACAGCATTATGCAAACCCTGCTCATCGTAGCCGAATTATTGCCGTTAATAACCTCATTAATTCCATTTTCATGGTGGGATCAACAATTATTTTATCTTTATTATTTTACCTAAATTTCACTATACCCTGGATTATATTATTTATTAGCCTAGCTAATATAATCGTTACTATACATATTTACCGCTTAATACCTGAAGTTAAAATTATTCCGTTTAAGCTGTTGCGAAGAATATTCCAAATCTGTTTTGATCTTATGTATAAGGTTGAAGTTAAAGGATTTGAAAATTTCCAAAAAGCCGGTAAAAAAGTAGTAGTTGTCGCTAATCATATTTCATATCTCGACCCGCCGCTAATTGCTACTTACTTACGAGAAGAAATGACTTTTGCAATTAGTCCCGATATACAAAAAATATGGTGGATTAAACCGTTTTTACGTATGGCAAGAACTTTGCCAGTTGATCCAAGTAACCCAATGGCAATAAAGACTTTAGTAAAAGAAGTACAAAAAGATCAGAAAGTAGCAATTTTCCCTGAAGGTAGAATAAGCGTTACCGGCTCTTTAATGAAAATATACGAAGGACCGGGAATGATTGCCGATAAAGCCGGTGCTACCGTTTTACCGGTTAGAATAGACGGTACTCAATTTACTCATTTATCAAAATTAAAAAACATATTAAAAAGAAAAATATTTCCTAAAATTACTATAACCGTTTTACCGCCGGTAAAATTCGCTAATATTAATATGGATGCTGCAAGTAATCAAGAACGACGCAGTTATATATCTAGGACTCTTTATGATATCATGGCTGACATGATGTTTGAGAGTTCAGACTATAAAAATACTTTATTCTCATCTCTTATAGAAGCTGCTAAAATTCATGGATTTAAGAAAAAAATAGTTGATGATTTTGAAAATAATGCGGTTACTTATCGAGATTTAATATTAAAATCTTTTATCCTAGGTGATTTAATCAAAAAGAATAATATCTTTGGCAGAAATTTAGGCTTAATGTTGCCTAATACCACGAATACGTTAATTACTTTTTACGCCATGCAATCTAGCGGTTATGTTCCTGCTATAATTAACTGGAGCAGCGGCATAAGTACTATTATTAACTCCTGTAAACTTGCACAAATTAAAGTAGTTTACACTTCAAAACAATTTATCGAGAAAGCAAATTTACATGAATTAATAACTAACTTATTAGATTTCGGTATTAAAATAATATATTTAGAAGATTTTAAAAATCAGATTGGTACAGCTCTAAAACTAAAAGCAAAAATAGGAAGTTATTTTGCCCAAACTTATTACAATTATTTTTGTCGTAATCGTGATGACGAAAAACCGGCAGTGATAATTTTTACTTCAGGCACTGAAGGAGAACCTAAAGCCGTATTACTATCTCACAGAAATTTACAAACTAATAGATATCAAATAACTGCTAAAGTACCTTTTAGTCCTGAAGATATAGTATTTAACTCATTACCTTTATTTCATTGCTTTGGTCTTGGTGGTACAATTATTACAACTTTAAACGGTATTAAGCTGTTTCTATATCCTTCTCCACTAAATTATCGCAGCATTCCTGAAGTTATATACGATATCGGAGCAACTATATTAATTTCTACCGATACTTTTTTAAACGGTTACGCTAATTATGCTCACCCATATGATTTTTACTCATTACGCTATATATTTGCCGGTAGCGAGAAATTAAAAGAATCTACAAGACAATTCTGGCTTAATAAATACGGCATACGTATTTTTGAAGGATATGGGATTACAGAAGCCTCATCTATTATAGCTTGCAATACCCCTATGCATAATAAAGCAGGCACGGTAGGAAGATTATTACCGAAAATTGATTATAAGCTTGAGAAAGTAGAGGGAATAAATGAAGGGGGACGTTTATTCATTAGGGGTCCTAACATCATGCTTGGTTACTTGGACTTAGAAGGTCACCGTACTTATAAAGAATGGTATGACACCGGCGATATAGTCAAAATAGATTCTGAAGGATATATAACAATTTTAGGACGTTTAAAACGCTTTGCTAAAATAGCGGGGGAAATAATATCTCTTACAAAAATTGAAGAACTTGCAAGCGAAATTGCTCCTGATTCCTTGCACGCTGCTATTTCCATCGCCGATAAAACACACGGAGAAAAAATTATTTTACTTACTACCGGTTCCGATATAAATAGAGAAAATTTTGCAGATACTATATCTAAAGCTCAAATTTCTTTACTACATTTACCGAAAGTAATTATTACCGATTCAGAAATACCTCTGCTTGCAAGTGGTAAGATAGACTATCTTGAGATTATGAAGAATGTGGATAGATTCTAACGTCATTGCGAGCGACTGCAAGGAGCGTGGCAATCTCAGAAATCTTGCCTGAGATTGCTTCGTCGACCCCTATGGCGTCTTCTCGCAATGACGAAAAAAAACTCTACACACAACAACGCCGGAGGGGTCACAGGGTAACATTTATTTTTTCTTTTGACTGTTAATAGCGGCATTCAAAGCTAATTTAAACCACTTGCCTAATAACTCTTGATCCTCCATAATTTCAGATAACACCTTCCAATATGATAAAGTTACAAGTTTACCTTTACTTTGATATACAAATGGCTCAGAACCGAAAGATTGAAAATATTCATAAGTGCTTAGGTGTGACTTAAAATATAATTCATTGCTCTTAATAATTCCTATCATAACACCACCCTTATATACTTCTTCAACATGAAGAGTTGTTAAAATGATTAGGCACAATGGTTTGAAAATTGTCATTTACCAATGAAGAAATTTTATTTTTATATTTTTCAATATTTTCAAAAAATATTCGTATAGAATCAGTAAATGTCTCAAAATTCGCATAAAATTTATTGTTACTTACAACAGAATGCATAAATTTCCACAGTCGTTCAATTGGATTCAAATTAGGACTATATGCTGGCAAAAATAGTAACTCTATTTTACTGTATTGTAGATATTCTTTTACCTTTTTTGACCTATGATATCCAGCATTATCGCATATCAAATAAATCTTACTTTTATCTTGATTATTTGCTTCTAATTTCTTTAAAAATTCAATAATATAATCACCATTAACCTTAGGATTGTCAGTTGTTACTACCTCTAAATCCTTAAGATTAATAGCACCAATAATATGTTTACGCTTCCAACCACTGAAACTTGGCAATGTTTTAACTACATTCTTTCTAATCCAACCAAATTTTGCTCGAGTTTGGTATTGAGGATGAACACTATCCATAAAATAAATAGACTCATCTTTAGCTAAATTATTTTTTAGCAAACTATATTGCAGCTTAAATTCCTCTTGCTTAGCTAAATCTATTTTTCCAGGCATTAACTTAGGTTTCTTATAACTAAAACCAAGTCTGTGTAACAGCTTGATTACCCCAGCTAATGTATAGATTACTCCATATTGACGTTCTATGAACAAACCTATATCTCTAGCATACACATAATTATTATTTTCTAGATGAACTATTAACTCTGCTTCCTCCTGTCTAGTAAGGTTACTATCACTACCGCCATTTCCAGGCTTAAGCTTCTGAGCATTATGATAATCTATTAAATGTTTTCTTATCCCTTCATCACTCAGTAATAACACTTTCGATATCTCATCAATACTATAGCTATCATCATACGTGAGAACAGCTTTGATTCTATCACAAATCCTCTTATCCCTTTCGCTTCTATGGTAAAGCTTTAATTCTTCTTTTTCTACTGATGTTAATTTTCTATAAATCCATTCTTACTTAATAACACTTGCTGACTTCTTTGACAATTTTTCATTTACTAGAGGTATATATACCATATCCACCAAACATTGCACGAACGGCTACTGAACCATATGGTTCTAACAATTCTTTGACATATTCAGTAAATTCATTTTTGTTCATAACAATCGCTTTAAATACAACAAACCATAAATAAACGTACCTAATATAATAAACAATGGAGTTAAAGGTAAGTCAAAATAGAAAGAACTAAGTGCAGCACAAAAATTAATAAATAAAGAGATAAGAATTGATATTATAATCATCTGAGAGGGACTATATGCTACAAACCGTGCAATCATAGCAGGAATAAGTAAAACAGCGGTTACCATCAATGCACCGACAATCTTTATAGCAGAAAATACCGATAATGAGAGAAGAAGTAAAAATATTAGCTCAATAATATTAACCTTTAAGCCTTTTATGACTGCAATATCTCTATTTATGATTATAAGAAGAATTTGATTATAAAAATATACTATAAAGCTTATAATAGTTATTAGCACTACCCCCAGTATAATCAAATCATTAAAAGACACGGATAAAATATCCCCAAACAACAAATTCACTATATTATTCTGCAAAGAAGTAAAATAATTAATAACCAAAGCAACAGCTAGCATAAAGCTAGAAATCAAATTAATAACTGCATTTTTTTCAGAATTATTTTTAAAAATAAACACAAAAAATGAAAAAAGAATCGCAACTATTATCCCTGAATATATTAATGGGAAATGTGCTATAATGCTTATGCTAGCGGCTAAAAAACTACTATGAGCAAGCCCGTCACCAAAATAAATATATCTCTTCCATAGGGCAATGCAGCCAAGGGGAGCAAATATGCAGCTAATTAAAATTAAGGCTAGTATTATTAAAGTCATCTGAGTATATTATATATGTTTGTTGTATAGTGGGATAATGCTCATGTCATTCCCGCTTTCGCGGGAATGACATACACTGCAATAATATAATACCTATATCATAGACTATGTCTTCAATCGATAAAAAAGAATTAGAAAAATTTGAGAAAATTTCTCATAATTGGTGGAATAAGGACGGAGAGTTCGATATCTTACACCGAATAAACCCTATTCGCCTTGAATATATAATAGAGAAAATAACCTCGCATTACAATGATATTTCTAAATTAGAAATATTAGATGTTGGTTGCGGTGGAGGGTTAATTGCAACACCTCTAGCGGCTCAAGGTTTTAATGTTACCGCCATTGACGCTCTGCAAAGTAATATTGAAACGGCAACTGCTTATGCTAAGGAAAACGACATAAAAATAAATTATTTACAATCTACTATAGAAGAATTAGAAAGTGACCAGCTATATGATGTGGTAATTTGTCTTGAGGTTATTGAGCATGTAGAAAACGTGCAGCAATTTATACTAAATTTGGTGGGGCATATTAAGCCAAACGGTATGGCAATAATTTCTACGATTAACCGTACTAAAAAAGCTTATGTACTTGGAATAATAGTTGCTGAATATGTTTTAGGTTGGGTGCCTAAAAACACTCATGATTATAGCAAATTCCTAAAACCGTCGGAAATTTATGAAATGCTTACGGATACCGACATTGAAATTAAAGAGCTGAAAGGCTTGGTGTATGATCCTGCTAAAAATGCATGGAAATTAAGCGATGATATAGACGTGAATTATTTTATGTGTTTGGGGAGAATTGATAAGTAACATAAACTACCGATGTCATTCCCGCGAAAGCGGGAATCCAGAAAAACAGTAATTTTAAATTACTAGATGCCGGGGTAAACAAAAGATTAGATGCCCATGAAATTAAGATATATACCTCTAGTAAATGAAAAATTGTCAAAGAAGTCAGCAAGTGTTATTAAGTAAGAATGGATTTATAGAAAATTAACATCAGTAGAAAAAGAAGAATTAAAGCTTTACCATAGAAGCGAAAGGGATAAGAGGATTTGTGATAGAATCAAAGCTGTTTTCATGTATGATGATAGCTATAGTATTGATGAGATATCGAAAGTGTTATTACTGAGTGATGAAGGGATAAGAAAACATTTAATAGATTATCATAATGCTCAGAAGCTTAAGCCTGGAAATGGCGGTAGTGATAGTAAACTTACTAGACAGGAGGAAGCAGAGTTAATAGTTCATCTAGAAAATAATAATTATATGTATGCTAGAGATATAGGTTTGTTCATAGAACGTCAATATGGAGTAATCTATACATTAGCTGGGGTAATCAAGCTATTACACAGACTTGGTTTTAGTTATAAGAAACCTACGTTAATTCCTGGAAAAATAGATTTAGCTAAGCAAGAGGAATTTAAGCTGCAATATAGTTTGCTAAAAAATAATTTAGCTAAAGATGAGTCTATTTATTTTATGGATAGTGTTCATCCTCAATACCAAACTCGAGCAAGATTTGGTTGGATTAGAAAGAATGTAGTTAAAACATTACCAAGTTTCAGTGGTTGGAAGCGTAAACATATTATTGGTGCTATTAATCTTAAGGATTTAGAGGTAGTAACAACTGACAATCCTAAGGTTAATGGTGATTATATTATTGAATTTTTAAAGAAATTAGAAGCAAATAATCAAGATAAAAGTAAGATTTATTTGATATGCGATAATGCTGGATATCATAGGTCAAAAAAGGTAAAAGAATATCTACAATACAGTAAAATAGAGTTACTATTTTTGCCAGCATATAGTCCTAATTTGAATCCAATTGAACGACTGTGGAAATTTATGCATTCTGTTGTAAGTAACAATAAATTTTATGCGAATTTTGAGACATTTACTGATTCTATACGAATATTTTTTGAAAATATTGAAAAATATAAAAATAAAATTTCTTCATTGGTAAATGACAATTTTCAAACCATTGTTCCTAATCATTTTAACAACTCTTCATGTTGAAGAAGTATATACATTTAAAAAAGATAATAAATGACTAACGTAATCACTAGATTTGCTCCGTCACCGACGGGGTTTTTACATATAGGTTCAGCAAGAACTGCCCTTTTTAACTATTTGTTTGCAAGGCATCATAACGGTAAGTTCTTGCTTCGCATTGAAGACACTGATAAAGAAAGGTCAACTAAAGAAGCGGTAGAAGCCATATTCTCAGGTCTAAAATGGCTAGGGCTTGATTGGGACGGTGAAGTTATATTCCAGTCTAAACGTAATGATCTTTACAAAGAGGCGGCACTAAGATTACTGCAAGAAGATAAAGCATATTATTGTTTTACTAGCCAAGAAGAAATAGAAAGACAGCGACAAAAAGCTTTAGAAAATAAACAACATTTTATCTTTAATAGCGAGTGGCGTGATAAAGATTCGTCCACCTACCCTACCGATATTAAACCGGTAATACGCCTAAAAGTACCTCGTGAAGGTAGTATAACCATTCATGACACTTTACAAGGCGAGGTAGTACTTGAAAACTCTCATATCGATGATATGGTATTATTGCGTAGTGACGGCACTGCTACTTACATGCTAGCCGTTGTAGTAGACGATCATGATATGGGTATAACTCATATTATTAGAGGTGACGATCATTTAACCAATGCAGCAAGGCAAATCGCTATTTATCATGCTTTCGGCTATGAAGTACCGAGCATGACTCATATACCGTTAATTCATGGAGCAGACGGAGCAAAATTATCCAAACGGCATGGAGCTTTAGGTGTTGAAGCTTATAAGGATATGGGATATTTACCGGAAAGTTTATGTAATTATTTATTGCGTCTTGGATGGAGTCACAGTGATGATGAAATTATCTCAATGACTCAGGCTATAGAATGGTTTAATCTTGATTCACTCGGTAAATCACCTTCTAAGCTTGATTTTGCTAAGATGAATAGCCTTAATGCCCATTACTTAAGAATGCTTGACAATGATAGCTTAACTTCAAAGACTGTAGAGATATTGAAACAAAATTATAAGATTAGTGAGAAAGAGGTAAGTTATATAAAACAAGCAATGCCGAGCTTGTTAGTTAGAAGCGAAACATTACTTGATCTAGCACGGCTTGCCGGGATTTATCTCGTAGATTCGCCTATCATCTACAACCAAGATGCAAAAGAAATAATAGAAAATTGTGATACAGATTTAATCAAACAAGTTATAGAAAGCTTAAGCAAACTTGAGCAGTTTGATAAGGAATCCGTGCAGAATAAATTTAAAGAAATAGCAACTCATAATGGCTTAAAGTTAAATGACATTATGAAACCCGTAAGAGCTTTAATAACTGGTATGACGGCTTCACCTAGCGTATTTGAAATTGCAGAAATTTTAGGAAAAGAAAATATTTTAAAAAGGTTAAAAATTATATGAAAAATTGTATAAAAAAATTGCTTTTGTTTTTAGCGGGTTATTTATAATAACCGGCACTTTTGTTTTGTATAGCATAGAAAACGTCAACGCATCAACGGCACCAAAAAAGTACGGAGCTTGGACTTTAAATTGTACTCTTAATAATGAGAAAAAACAACTTTGCTTCTTATCACAACAAATTAATAATTTAGAGAAAGATAAAGAAAAGGAAATATTAGCCATTTATCATATAGGTTATTTCAATGGGGAGCAAGAAGAACAGGAATTAAAAATAATAGAAATAGTCCCGCCAAATGTTCAAATTCCGGCAGGTACAGTTATTAATAGCGGTGACAAATGAATATCAGCCGGAAGATATACTTCTTTAACTTGAAAAGTTGGAAAATGAATATTTAGATGAGCGAATAATCAATGTTCTTATGGATAATTAATATCTAATACTACCAATTCTTCAGGTAAAAGAAGTATACATAAATTGTACGGTAAACGGCTGTCAAGCTTTAGCTATATTACAAAAGACGATCTAGACGCGATTTTATCTAATGATAATTATTTAGAACTAATTACCTCAGACGGCAAACAAGCTAAAATTTCCTTTATAAAAGACGGTCTAAAGGAAGGTCTAAAAGCTTTGAGTAGATAGTAACGGAATTTAAGCATTGTTGCGTGGACTGTTTTTCGTCGTCATTGCGAGGAGCCATAGGCGACGCGGCAATCTAGAAAAAAGAAATTTAAATAATTAGTAGGTTTATGGAAGATATTGATACTTGGCAGAAAAAATTTGAGGTTTGTGATTATATTAAAAAATTAATTGATCGAATTAAATATTTGAATACTATAGTAGACTCGCCTATAGATATAACAGAAATTGAAAAAGGTCTTTATTATACCCGTAAATATCATGCTTCTCAAATGCGTCAATCAGGGGAGCCTTATTATTCTCACCCTATAGAAGTTGCAATCATGCTTGCAGATTTTACGGCTCTTGAGGCTCCTAAACTTTACAAATCATATATGATAAATGTTGCCCTTCTTCATGATACTATAGAGGATACAATACTTACATATGCTGATATTAGCAAAATTTTTGATAAGAATATTGCCGATAGCGTAGAATGTTTAACAAGAATTAAGACGTACGGTAAAATTAGCTCCGGTGAAATGTTAAATTTACTAATACAGAAACAAAGATATGATATCGCACTTATTAAAGTGTTTGATCGCCTACATAATTTACAAACTATAAATGCTAAATCTACGGAAAAGGCTTTAGAAACAGTAAAAGAAACTATAGAAAGCTTCTTACTCATAGCAGCTTATTTAGAAATACGACCCGTAGAACAACAACTATTAAATGTTTGCACTAATTTTATCAAACAACATTTCCCTTCAGAACAAAAAGAAATATTTCAAAAAGTCGGTTTACGAAATTTCTTTTTTAAACTTCAAAATAATACAAAATAAATTAAAGAGTATGCAATACTACTTTAGAAAGAAAGTGTATATACTTCTTCAACATGAAGAGTTGTTAAAATGATTAGGCACAATGGTTTGAAAATTGTCATTTACCAATGAAGAAATTTTATTTTTATATTTTTCAATATTTTCAAAAAATATTCGTATAGAATCAGTAAATGTCTCAAAATTCGCATAAAATTTATTGTTACTTACAACAGAATGCATAAATTTCCACAGTCGTTCAATTGGATTCAAATTAGGACTATATGCTGGCAAAAATAGTAACTCTATTTTACTGTATTGTAGATATTCTTTTACCTTTTTTGACCTATGATATCCAGCATTATCGCATATCAAATAAATCTTACTTTTATCTTGATTATTTGCTTCTAATTTCTTTAAAAATTCAATAATATAATCACCATTAACCTTAGGATTGTCAGTTGTTACTACCTCTAAATCCTTAAGATTAATAGCACCAATAATATGTTTACGCTTCCAACCACTGAAACTTGGTAATGTTTTAACTACATTCTTTCTAATCCAACCAAATTTTGCTCGAGTTTGGTATTGAGGATGAACACTATCCATAAAATAAATAGACTCATCTTTAGCTAAATTATTTTTTAGCAAACTATATTGCAGCTTAAATTCCTCTTGCTTAGCTAAATCTATTTTTCCAGGAATTAACTTAGGTTTCTTATAACTAAAACCAAGTCTGTGTAACAGCTTGATTACCCCAGCTAATGTATAGATTACTCCATATTGACGTTCTATGGGAGTGTTGAGCTATGAAGAGTAAAAGGTTATAATGTGATAAAAAAATAAGAAAGTAAAAAATGTCAGAGCATCAAATAACAATGGTCAGTTTAGATGAATTAGTTAGCCCGGAACATCAATATCGTAAATTTAAAAGTTAATTTAATTTCAAAGCAGTTGCAAGAGAGTTATTAGCGATAGAAACTGAAGCTAATTATAAAGGCTATGGAGCATTGAGGTTATTTAAATGTTTACTTCTACAATTTATGGAAGACTTATCTGATCGAGAATTAGAACGTTATTTGGCTGATAGTAATGCCGGCAAATGGTTTTGTGATTTTGCTCTTACAGAGACGACTCCAGATTATAGTGTGTTTAGTAAAATACGTAAGAAAATAGGTACTAACTTACTATCAAAAATATTTGCAAACTTTAGAGAACAACTACGAAAGCAAGGTTATATGAGCGAGGTATTTACCTTTGTAGATGCCTCTCATTTGATCTCAAAAGCTAGTCTTTGGACAGAACGTGATGAGTTGAGGAAGCAAAAATATGACAAGCTAAATAATGAGACTTTGCCCAAAGTTGCGAATGATAAACAAGCTAAAATTGGTTGTAAAGGAGGTAATAAGTTTTGGTATGGTTATAAAAAACATGTTAGCGTTGATATCCAATCAGGGATTATTAATAAGGTTGCAGTTGCCTCTGCAAATGTTACTGATAGCAAAGGTTTTAAACACGTTATGCCACGCTCCGGTGCTGCATATGTAGATAAAGCATATTGTACAAAGTCTACCAAAGATACAGCAACTAGGCAAGAAGTGCATCTTTGTGCTGTAAAGAAAAATAACATGAAAGATAAAAGTTTTGACCTTGATAGATATTATACAAAAATTAGAGCACCTTTTGAAAGAGTATTCTCACAAGATAATAAACGTGTCAGATATATTGGTATTGCCAAAAATCAATTCTCGAGGGTATCAGAAAGTTTGTGTAAGTTGTAAAAATAGTTAAGAATAAAATTAATTAAAACAACTTACATGAGGCTAATATGAAGAATAAGAGCAAAGTATCAAATCCGACTATAGAAACAGTAGTATCAGAAATACTATCACAAAGTGATCCATCTGAGATATTTGGCAAAGAAGGGATATTTCAGGAATTTAAAAAGCAGATAGTAAATAAGATTTTAGAGAAAGAAATGGAATCTCATATAGGTTATGAGAAGCATTCTAAGAATGCCAAGGAGTCAGAGAATAGACGTAATGGCAATTATGAAAAGACTTTAATAGATCTGAAGGTCGTAAATTGACAGTAGAAGTGCCAAGGGATCGGGATGGAGAATTTGAACCTCAACTCATTCCAAAAGGAGTACGAAAATTTGAAGGATTTGATGACAAAGTAATATCCTTATAACGCGAATTTAGGATAAGGAAGAAGAGAAGCATGGAATAAGAATAAAGTATTTACAAGTTAAGAGTGTTGGGTTACTGAAGTTTTTCAACAAAAAAACAAGAACCCAACAATGAAAAAATGTATCACAACTTTATTTTAGATACTAGACAATTTTTGTGAAATATATGAAGAATGGGAGAAGCAAAAATTAATACCAACAGATAGAAAACGCCGGAAAGAAGGGAATTTAAGCCTTTCAGAGCTTTTAACTATCGTATTATATTTTTATATATCGCCGTGCAAAGATTTTAAGAATTATTATTTATATCACTTATCATATAAATATAGAGGTTATTTTAAATTACCAAGTTATAGTCGAATAATACAATTATGGTCAAGATTAATTCTACCGCTTGGTTATAATGTTGCAACTATTTAGAGGAGAGGAAACAGGAATTTATTGCATAGATTCAACTAAATTATCGATATGTCATACAAAACGTACAAATAGCAATAAAGTATTTAGTGGTATACTTCTTTTACCTGAAGAATTGGTAGTATTAGATATTAATTATCCATAAGAACATTGATTATTCGCTCATCTAAATATTCATTTTCCAACTTTTCAAGTTAAAGAAGTATATTTCCGTCTTTATCGACTTCGCTTAATTCGGTTGTATCTATTTAAGCAATGAAGTTTCGTGCTTCTGCCATATCTTTTGTTGTTATTGTATGTATTAATCTTTCATATGGAGTTTGAAACCATCTCAACATAATTATAACCTTATTAAATTCTATAAATTTTAATATTTTATTAAAAATGAGCTATAGATAGAATCATAGTAAGGAGTTTTAAGAATGCAATAGATATTTAACTAAAAGTATGAATAAATGAGTTGAGGTTGATTTAAGAAGTATACAAAGTTAGTTTTTTTGAGGATATTTAAAATTCGGGATTTAAAAGAGATTTAATACAAAAATTAGAACAAAAGGCGAATAAAAGGAGCATATGGATTTTTTAGAAAACGAAAGGAAACGCGGAAACCCTGAAAGGACTTGGCGAGAGTGACGGGACTCGAACCCGCGACCTTCTGCGTGACAGGCAGACGCTCTAACCAACTGAGCTACACCCCCTTATACATAAGAGATAACAACATATATAACAATTCTTCTATTTCTGCAAGAGTAAAATATCTTATTTTATCAAAAAATATACAGCACCTAAACCTCTAAACATTACTGATTATCATTATTAATCCAAATTAGTCACTATTAGTTGAAGCCTTGAAAATTATTATACTTTTTAAGGACTTTGTTAAAAAAGAAAAACCTATTGGTTACATTTACATTAACAAAATCTTATTTTATTAATAATTATTAGAGGTTTTATATGACTAAACCATATGTCATTAAATTAACTACTCCTTTTGAGCGTATTAAACTCTACCAAGAAGGAGGCAACAAAAGCAGAATATAACGCTAAAAAATGGCTTTTTGAAAATAATGAAAATTTTAATGCTACCTGCTTAGAAATGGGCATTGGAGCCTAATTATGTAAGAAAGACTGCTAAAAAACTAATTAAATCGCAACAAAATAAGGATAAGCATCCTAAACTCTACGGCTAAAGTTTAAATTAAATTAATTTGTAATAAAACTTGAAATTACTCTAAATATAAATTAATTGTATAGGTGTTACTTAGTAACGCCTATGTATTAATTATTTCAGATTATAAAGGTTATTTATGATTATTTCAGTTTCAGCTCAACATATTTCGATCGGTAATAGCTTACAAGAATATTCCAAAGAGAGGGCTACGCAAGTCGTTAAAAAATATTTTACCGATATAATAAATATAGATATACATTTTTCAAAAGAGGGAATTAACTTTAAATGTGATATTATAGTAAAATATGGATCAGGTAAACATAGTATAGTCAAAAGTAATGATAGTTGTAGCGATATATATGTAGCTTTTGATAAAGCTATGTCAAAACTAGAAAAACAGCTTAGAAAATATAAATCAAAATTCAAAAATCATCATACTGGTAAAGTAAAAATATCAGAAATTGCTTACGAAGGTACCAAATATATTATTAATCCGCAATCTGATAGTGACACCTCTAACTCCGAAGATAATGATAATCCGGCAATTATTGCTGAAAAGCCTGTAGAAATATTAAAATTATCAGTAAAAGAAGCGGTAATGAAAATGGATTTAGAAGATTTACCTGCGGTAGTATTTAAAAATATCAATAATGATCGTATCAATATAGTTTATTATCGTAAAGACGGTAATATTTCTTGGGTAGATTATAATTAATGATTATTATCCCTTATAAAGGAGTTATGCCAAGAATCGATAAAACTGCATATATTGCCGAAAGCAGCTCTTTAATAGGAGATGTTGAAATAGGTAGTAATTCAAGTGTTTGGTTTAATACGGTTCTTAGAGGCGACGTTGAATCAATAAAAATAGGAAATAATACTAACGTACAAGACGGTAGTGTAATTCATACTTCAAGATTTAACGGACCGGTAGAAATAGGCGATAATATAACTATCGGTCATCTCTCTCTTATTCATGCCTGTACAATACATAATGATGCTTTTATCGGTATGAGTACTACAATAATGGATTATGCAGTAATAGAAGAATATGCTTTTATTGCAGCAGGAAGCCTAATCCCCCCAAAGAAGATAATTAAATCTAAAGAATTATGGATGGGATCCCCTGCAAAATTTGTTAGATATTTAACTGATCAAGATTTAGAATATATGCAAGATAACGTAAGAAATTATGTAGAACTTGCAAATGTTTATAAGATTCAATGTCATTCCCGCGTAGGCGGGAATCCAGCATAAAGTGAGATAAAACGAGCTTTTAATTTCAAAAATCTGCTGTATTTATACTTTTTTTGGATTCCCGCTTTCGCGGGAATGACATAAGAACCACGCAACAAAGTCGCTAAAGGCAGGAATGACATACTGTACTATAAGAATCCTTAAATGCCTTAACCGTATTTTTAAGTAAAAAAGCAATAGTCATCGGTCCGATACCGCCCGGGACAGGAGTAATATATTTTACTTTAGATTTAACATTTTCAAAATCAACATCACCGATAATCTTATTGCCGCTAATTCTATTAATTCCTACATCAATTACTATAGATTCAGGATTAAAATATTCTGCAGTTAATTTTAAAGGCGAACCTATTGCGGCAACTACAATATCGGCTTTTGAAGTGATAGAGCTTAAATTGTGTGTTTTAGAATGACAAATAGTAACGCTGCAATCTTCTTTTAATAGTAGAGCACTTAAAGGTTTTCCTACTATATTTGAGCGTCCAACAATTACAGCATTTTTACCGCTCAAATTCGGTTCATATTTTTTTATAACTGCAAGGCACCCAAGGGCAGTGCAGGGTACAAAGCCTTGACTAATCCCGCTATGTAAGTAACCGACATTTAAAGGATGAAAACCATCGATATCTTTAGAAGGTGATACTGCTGATAAAATTTTATTTTTATCTATGGAGCTTGGCAAAGGAAGCTGAACTATAATTCCCGAAATCTCGTTGTCAAGGTTTAACTCATTGATTTTCAATATTAAATCATCAGTATGAATAGTAGTAGATAGATTTACTAATAAAGTATCAATTCCTATTTTATGTGCATTTTTTATTTTATTTTTTACATAAATAATGCTTGCTGGATTATCGCCTACTAGTACTATAGCAAGCTTTGGTGAAGCGTTGGTTTGACTTTTAAGTTCTTGAATTTCTAGCTTTAAGTCTGCTAGTATCTCATTTGCTAACGCTTTACCGTCAATTATATTGTTCACTATATTTTTATCCATAATTATAGTAAGGACAGTTTTTAAAAAGTTCTTGATGTCATTCCTGCGGAAGCAGGAATCCAGAAAAAAGCGATATAAATCGAGCTTTTAATTTTAAAAATTTAGCGTATGTGTGCTTTTTAATTACTAGATTCCCGCTTTCGCGGGAATGACAAGAGTACTATGATTTTTACCCTACTTCTTCTCCCCATACTTAGTGGTAGAATACTCAAAATGTAGAGCCTTGCCGTCAAATACTCTACTATAAGCATGATGAAGGCTACTTGCTGCTTCGGCAAAACCGGTAAGAATCAACTTAAGTTTACCGACATAATGAGCAATATCGCCAATGGCGTAAATACTTTCTATATTAGTTTGATAATAGGAATTATCTACCTCAATATGGTGAAGCTTAACATTTAAACCCCAATTTGCTAAGCTACCTAAATCTTGTTTTAAACCAAAAAACGGTAGTAATATATTGGCATCTAATTTGCGAGTATTATTTTGTAGATCTTTAACTATAACCGATTGAAGTTCATTATTATTACCATCTAAAGCATTTAATTGATAACCGGTTACTAACTCGATTTTACCGGTTTCTGCAATATGCCTTAATTGCCTTACGCTTTCAGGAGCTGCCGTAAATTTATCCCGCCTATGTACTAAATATATTTTATTTGCAATCTCCGAAAGAGAAATAGCCCAGTCAACAGCCGAATCACCACCGCCTGCTATAACTATATTTTTACCAGCAAATTTACTTTTATCATTAATGAAATAAAAAACCGATTTGCTTTCAAAGTCTTCAATATTTGCAAGGGGCGGTTTATTTGGACCGAATGAACCTGCTCCTGCTGCAATAATAATAACTTTGCTTTTAATAAGAGTGTTTTTTGAGGTTTTAATTTCAAAAAAATCATCTTGTTTATTTAGCTCTATAGCTTGCTGATTTAAATGATATATAGGGTTAAAAGGAGCTGCTTGAAGCTCTAACTGTTTTATTAGCTCTTCTGCTGCAATTTTAGGATAAGCCGGTATATCGTAAATAGGTTTTTCGGGATATAAGGTAATACACTGACCGCCAATAACTTCTTGTGCATCAATAACATGACATTTCATGCCAAGCATTCCAGCTTGAAAAACTGCAAATAATCCAACCGGACCGGCACCTATTATTACAACATCAGTATTATACATTACTTTTTATATTTAAATTTTAAAAAGGATTTTATTGGATATTGAGGAAATAATCAAATAGATATTGATTTAATATGTCCTAACTTAGCCCAATTAAGAATTTTTTGATCTCTAGTAAGTAGGGTGACTCCAAGACATTTTGCTGTTGCTACAATAATTCTATCAGCAGGATCACCGTGAAAGTCGTCTATAAGAGAAATGCTTTCAGCAGCAATTTCCGGAGAAATATCTTTAATAGATAATCCATTGATATTTGTTATAGAATTCAGAAAATCCTTTATAGGTTCGTAAACATTAATACGCTTTTTAAAGTTAAGCATAGCTATTTCCCATAACGAGATAGAACTAAGAAATAATTGCGAATTTTCTTGAGCCAGATTGATTTTGTGTTTCGTTTGTTCTGATAGCTCTTCAGGTTGTAATAATGACCACAATAAAACATGGGTATCTAATACTAAACCATTATTAAATTATTAATGTTCTGCATTCCATTTTTCTTCTATTTGTTCTAATATATCCGCTTTTATTTTGGCTTTGTTTTTTAACATACCGAATATTGAGATCTTTTCAGTATTTATAGGTAATATTTGTGCTACTTCTCTATCTCTTTTGGTAATTATAATAGATTCTTTATCTGTTTGTAATTTTTCTATTATCTCAAGACAATGAGATTTAAATTGACTTATTGCTATTTTAGTAGCCATTTTTATACTCTGAAAAAATAAAACTATCATTATACTATAATAGTCAAATAAAATAGTCAATTATATTTCTATTTATAACAAGCTAATTTGGGTTAGTGATATTAATTTTTTTGTGGGAAAAATATCATAAACTTATATTTAAATATGACTATTTCTTAAACTAGCTTTGTAAAATCGTTAAAATTTGTCAAAGATTAATGATTAATAATGAATATTAATTTTTTTTATTAAAATTATGAAAAATAACTTTTAAAATTCTACGAAATATTATCGGTTTTATTATCTTAACTATAAGTGCAGGAAATAGCTTCGCCTCGTCTGCTAATGCTTTTTTCCTTGTTAGTGCAACGGTTTTACCGTCTTGTGTAGTCACGGCTACTCCTTTAGCTTTTGGTACGTATGTTCCAACTGCTGATTCTTTGCAAACAAACACACTTACTATAACTTGTACTTTAGGTACTGGTTATACCGTTTCATTAAATGCCGGTACCGCACCTGCCGCTACAACAAGTACTCGCAAAATGACAGGCCTCGTTAATACTACTAGCTATTTACCTTATAATCTTTATTCTAATGCAGCAAGAACTCAAAATTGGGGCAATCAATCAAGCGACTGGGTACCGGGAACAGGTACGGGATTACCTCAAACGCTCACAATATACGGAAAAATACCTCAAGGGGCAAATGTTCCTTCTGATACTTATAATGATACAATTACAGTAACCGTAGCATATTGATATTATAAAAAAATATTTTTTAAGATTTCTACCTATTCTATTTATATTATTTACTTTTAATGTTTTTGCTAGTGCTACTATCGTACCTGTCAATATAGAGATAAGTAAAGATAATAAAATAGCAACTATGACGGTACAAAATAATGATTATACACCTAAAAAGTTTCAGCTACTTCTTTTAATAAACGCCAGTTTAGGATAAGAAGAGTTTAAGATTATCGAAAAAAGAGTTTAAAATATTAGTTTTAGTAATATTAAAAGCATTAACACAAGCTAGAATATGAACTAAAAAATTAGTAGGTGATCGATGCCTTGAGTGTTCAAGATTCATATTATTTTTTAGGACATTAAATACTGACTCAACCAACGACCTTTTTCTAAGCTGTATTTTATCTTCCATTTCCAATAAATGATTCTTCATATCTTTTCTAATTCCTGTAAATAAGCGTAATCCACGACCTAATAATTTAGTAAATAATTCCTTAGAAATATATCCCTTATCACCAAAGAGTTTACCTTGTAATCCATCAGTTATATCGTCTGCTACCGATAAATCACTATTATTTGCTTTGGTAATTTTGATCGCCATAATCGCTCCCTTATTGTTAATTACTATATGCAACTTAAACCCCATAAACCATCCATAACTACTCATCCCTATTTTAGCTATATACTTCTTTAAATGCAGATTTATCTTTAGTGCCATATTTTTCTGCTACTTTATCAAATATCATGCTATTCACATCTTCACGATTATAAACTTTCTGACTATTCTCACTGCTACTCCAAAATTTTTTAGAATCAGTATACAAGCGATATTTCTCCCCTCTTGAAACCAAAGGGTCAGTAAATTTTTCTATAAAACACAAAAAATATGCTGAATAATAAAATTCTGCAGTTGGGTCTTTTATTAATGCTGCAAAAGATTTTTTATAAGTATTGTTTCTTAACATAGTTCATATCCTTTTTATTATTTAGAGTAATCATACTAATAAAAAGTTAAAAAGTAAACTATTTTTTAATAAAATACTAAACTTAAAAGCAGTCCAACGTAATTATTAGCTCTGAACCTTGTCCTACAATCATCAGGACTTCGGGTATCAAGAGTCGCTACTTGCAATATCAGTAAAATTAAAGCAGCTAAAATAGGTAAATAGTCGATATTACGGTTAGCTATCTTTGTTGCTAGAGTAAATAATAATATAAAACCTATATAACATATATAAAGCCAAAATTTAGGATGCTTGTTCTCTAAATATATGCTTAAAGATTTCACTCCTATTTTCTTATCATCTTTTATATCCATATATCCGTAAATCGTATCATAGCCGGTTGCCCAAAAACAGCATGCTAAATACATAATAATTGCTGCTAAATCAAGTTTATCCTGAACTGCCGCATACGCTATTAATGCCCCTAGCTTAAAGGTAAATCCCATAAATATTTGCGGGAAGTAGGTAATACGTTTCGTTAGCGGATATAGGCTAATCATTATTACCGCAAAAAAACCTGTATATATGGCTGTTTTGTTTAAAAGTAGCAAGATATAAAGTGAGATAATACTAAGAATAAAGAGTATAAAAATAGCATAAGAAACAGATAAAGCACCGCTTGCTAAAGGTCGGTCTTTAGTCCTTGTAACATGTTTATCAAATTTCCGATCAAATATATCGTTAATAATACACCCACTACTCCTTGTCGTTATACTACCTAAAATAAATAACGGTAATAAATAAGCTAATTCCGTGTTAGAAGGGTTTGCAAGCAGCAATCCAAATAAAGCAGGGAAAAAAACTAATACATAAGGTACCGGCTTATCTGCTCGCATTAATTTTAAGGTAAGCAAAAGTTTGTTTGGCATTTCTATTTTCTTATTAATTCTTTAGCAAGTTCTAGCTCTAATTCCTCAATAGTTGGGAGTTCACTTTTTATCTCTTCAGGTAGATTTTCAGTTATTTTATACTCTGCAAGTCCGATAGGTTTACTCATATCACGCCATGCATATTCTGCAAGTATATTATTTTTTGATTTGCATAAAATTAACCCAATAGAAAGGCGAATTTAGGATAAGAATTTATCCTAAATTCGGTAAAAATACCGAATAATCAAGACTCGAAGCGGTTCTTCGTCTTGATTATAAAAATAAATTACAGCTAAGTATATTTAAAACTAAATATACTTAGCTGGACAAGGATTTAAAATGATAGTGCAAAGCCGCCTTAAACTATCATTTTTACTTATTTTTTCAGTATTAGGATAAGATTTGCAAAATCTTATCCTAAACTGGTGTAGTAGAAGGGTTATCGTTTGGATGCTTTAAAATATCATCTACAACCGATAAATAAAAATTCATTTTACCAGCATATTCTGGTTTAAAATCCTTATCTTTAAGCTCAATTACTACAAAACAACGAAGTTTTAAATGATAGAATAATACATCAATATAGAAATCTTGTTCTCCTATTTCTAAATGATATTGTCTGCCAACAAAAGCAAAACCAGCCCCAAGCTCAATTAAAAATTTTTCTACATGTTTAGTTAATTCTTTTTCTACTTCTCTTTCCTGTGCTTCATTCCCTATACTTAAAAAATCAAAAATATATGGGTCTTTGAGCGTATAATGTGCTAGATCAGATTGAGGAGAGGCTAGTTTACTTTGAAAGTTTGTTATTGCTTGTCCTTGTCTTTTATGTAACTCAAGTTCGATTTGTGTAACCATCATATTACGTGACCAACCATATTCAATAGCTTGCTTTACGTAAAATAACCTATCCTGCTTCTTAGATACCTTATCTAGTAAGGTAATATTATGATACCACGTCAATTGTGCAAGCACCTCTTGCACAAATTTAATATCTTGATATTCCTCAGCAAAACGCCTCATATATTTAAGGTTTCCGCTGCTAAATCCTTGCATTTCAGGAAATGCAGAATGTAGATCACGGCTTAAATTATCTATTACTTTAGCACCCCAACCGTATTTTTCCTGTCGTTTAAGAATTTCATTGCCTATATGATGATATAGCTTTATTAACTCACTATTTATTGACCTTGCAGCTTGATAACGACTTTCAGATACTCGAATTTTTAATTGCTCTACAAATTCTAAATACTCTAAATTAATGATATTTTTATCCATAAAATTTTTAGTTTAATAATAATTGGCATTATATACATGAATTTCTATATTTTCAATTATAGGTTTTTTATTTACTAAAAATTATTAGCAATAGTTCTATTGTCATAATCATATATAACCTTTATAATCAGATTCTTGAATCAACTATAAAATCTATGAAAGAATTTCCGCAAAATTATAATTTTACAGAAAATGAAAAAAAATGGCAGCAAATTTGGCAAGAGCAGCAAATTTATGCTTATGATCCAAATATTTCAAAAGAAGAAACCTATGTAGTTGATACACCGCCTCCGACAGTTTCAGGGCAGTTACATATCGGGCATGTTTACAGCTATACGCAAACGGATTTTATCGTGCGTTTTCAGCGTATGATGGGTAAAAATATCTTTTATCCTATGGGTTTTGACGATAATGGTCTACCAACCGAGAGACTTGTTGAAAAACAGAAGCAGATAAAAGCTTATAATATGTCTCGATCTGAGTTTATAAAAATTTGCGAAGAGGTAGTAGCAAGTGAAGAAGAGAAGTTTAGAAGCCTATTTAATCAAATAGCTTTATCGGTAGATTGGAGTTTAGAGTACCAAACTATTAGTACGTTATCTCGTAAAATATCGCAAATGTCTTTTCTTGATTTAGTTAAAAAAGGTGAAATTTATCGCAATGATCAACCAATTTTATGGGATTCGGTAGATGGTACAGCTCTTGCCCAAGCTGATATTGAGGATAAGGAAAAAACCTCATTCATGAATTATATTATTTTTAAAACCGAGCAAGGAGAGCCACTTACTATAGCAACTACAAGACCTGAATTATTACCGGCTTGCGTCGCCGTATTTTATCACCCTGATGACAAGCGTTATAAGCATCTAGCAGGTAAATCAGCTATAACCCCGCTTTTTAATGGGAAAGTTCCGCTGCTTGCCGATCCTTTAGTACAACCAGATAAAGGTACAGGTTTAGTTATGTGCTGTACATTTGGTGATCAAACGGATATTACTTGGTGGAAGACGCATAATTTACCTTTAAAAACTATTGTCACTAAAAAAGGTACGATAGACTTCCCTCATGATATTGCTATAGACGGATTAAAAATTAAAGAAGCTAGGACAAAAATAATAGATATTTTAAAAGAGCAGAATTTACTTACTAAACAAGAAGAGATAACTCATACCGTTAAATGTGCTGAGAGGTCAGGGGCTCCTCTTGAGATACTAACCGTACCGCAATGGTTCGTTAAAACTATATCACATAAAGAAGCCCTACTTAAAAGAGCAAGTGAATTAAACTGGCATCCTAAAAATATGAAGATTCGTTTAGAGAATTGGATTAATGCCATTAGCTGGGATTGGTGTATTAGTAGACAACGTTATTTCGGTGTGCCTTTCCCTGTTTGGTACTCTAAAAGAGTAGGTGAAGAAGGCAAGATTTTATACGCCGATACTTCGCAGCTACCTGTCGATCCATTAAAAGATTTACCTATTGGTTATAGTAAAGAGGAAGTAGAACCTGATTTTGATGTTATGGATACTTGGGCAACAAGTTCCGTTTCGCCTCAACTTTCTACTCATGGGATTTCTGATGATTTCGCCGTTAATAAAGATAGACACGATAAATTATTCCCAATGGATTTAAGACCTCAAGCACATGAAATTATCAGAACTTGGGCATTGTATACTATCTTAAAAGCTCATTTACACCAAAATACTTTGCCGTGGAAAAACATCATGGTAAGCGGTTGGTGTTTAGCTGAAGATCGAAGCAAAATGTCTAAATCTAAAGGCAATGTTTTAGTTCCTGAAAAGCTGCTAGAACAATATGGTTCCGATGTAATACGTTATTGGTCGGCAAATTCAAAGCTTGGAGCTGACACCGCCTACTCTGAAGACGTTATGAAAAACGGCAAACGGCTTGTTAATAAGCTGTGGAATGCCGCTAAATTTGTTTCTATACATTTTGAGAAATTAAAAGATGAAGATAAACAAGCAAATCTTTTAGATATTAAAGAAAAAATCACTAACGAGTTTGATCAGTGGATGATTAATAAGCTAGTAGAGCTAGTTAAGCTAGCTACAAGTGAGTTGCAAAACTACGAATATGCAAATGCTATGCATCTGACGGAAAAATTCTTTTGGGCAGTATTTTGTGATAATTATTTAGAAATAAGCAAAAACCGAGCTTATGATGAGGAAAACAACAACCCTAGCGGGCAATATAGTAGCATATTAACTTTATATCATACTATGCAAACGCTGTTAAAATTATTTGCACCGTTTATACTGCATATTACTGAAGAGTTATATCAGATATTATATAGTGAAAATTCTATTCACGTTAAAGGCAACTGGGTTAATTACGGTAACTTAAACTATAATATGGATGCAAAAGGAGCAGAAGGGCTGCTTGAAATCTTAGATATCGTCAGAAAATTCAAAGCTGAGAAAAATCTATCTATAAAAGCTCCGATAAAATTGCTTGAAGTTAGCGGCATAGAATTATCTGCAGAATTAACAGAAGATTTAAAAAATGTCACATCGGCAGAAGAAATACAATTTGAGATGAAAGATGATGAAATTAAAGTCAATGTTATCCTTTAAAAATATTATAGGCTTAATATTAATTATATTTGCCGGTATATTTTTTTATGCTTATATATTAGAACATGACTGGCGATATGTAACCTTAAGTGATGAACAAGTAAAAAAATATAGAATTAGCGAGGAAAAAGCTATTGCCCTTTATCAGCTAATGAAAGACACTCATGAGCTACTTGGTAAGAATAATATTAATTATTGGATAGAAGGCGGCACTCTGCTTGGAGCTGTTAGACATCAAGGTATAATTCCTTTTGACGATGATTTAGATATAGGGATAATGCACGAAGAAGAAATACACTTGCAGCAAATATTACCGCAATTTGAGCAACTCGGTTATACTGTTTCCTACGAGAGAGCTTATAATATATGCAAAAAAGCTTGTTTAGATATTTTTATTTTTCATAAAGAACAAAACAAATTTATATATACTAATTTAGCAGCTCGAGATAAGTATCCGAAGAGTTCATTTTATGATAATGAATTATATCCTTTAAAAAAATATAGATTCGGTAGTATAGAGGTTTATGGTCCCGCTGATCCTATAGGAAATCTAAATAGACAATATCCAGAATGGGATAAGTATGCAGTGATAGAGCATTCCCATAGCTTACATTTACCTTTTTTATCTAATATCGAGAAAAAAACTAAATTTATACTAACGCAGGAATTGTTAAAACCGGCTCAGCCTTTTAGTCCTTTAGAGGATAGAATAAGCTTTTAAACAAATTGAGATAAAGAGGTAATAGCCGGTTGTTTTAAAATGTTATATCAGCAAGGAAAATGTAATTTAAGGTTCAAGGTGATAAAATTAAAGTCGATATTATCCTTTAAAAATATTTTACGCTTAATTCTTACTATTTTCGTCGGTGTATTGTGCTATGCTTATCTACTAGAACATAATTGGCGATATGTATTCTTAAACGATGAACAGGTAAAGACATATAGAATTAGTGGGAAAAAAGCACTTAGCCTTTATCAGCTAATGAAAAATACTCATGAGCTACTTGAGAAGAATAATATTAATTATTGGATAGAAGGCGGCACTCTGCTTGGAGCTGTTAGACATCAAGGCATAATTCCTTTTGACGATGATTTAGATATCGGTATTATGCATGAAGACGAAATACATTTGCAACAAATATTACCGCAATTTGAACAATTAGGATATCGCGTTAAACATAATAAAATTTATGTAATTTGCGGGGAAAGATGCTTAGATATTTTCGTATTTCATAAAGAAAATGATAAATTTGTTCATTTTAATCAAAGCATGCGTAATAAATATCCAAATGATTTTTTTTATGATTATGAACTATATCCTTTAAAAAAATATAAATTTGGTAGTATAGAAGTATATGGCCCATCTGAATATAAAGAGCATTTGAATAGACAATATCTAGAATGGGATAAATATGCAATAATATACAGTCCTCATAGCTTACATTTACCTTTTTTATCGAATATCGAGAAAAAAACCAAATTTATATTAATGCCGGAATTGTTAAAACCGGCTCAGCCACTCGGACCTCTAGAAGATAAAGTGAATATAGTCAATTCAGCTACATTTATTGGTATGTGCGAGGATATGGCTTATAATTAAATGTCGAAATGGTCACATAAATTACAAAACATATGCCTTATTTATTACCGGTTATCGTAGCTACACTACTTATCTTATTAGCTTTAATCCTTTGGTTTTATGTAAAAACTAAAACCTTCAAAACGCAGCTACACTTCTTATCGGAGCAGAATTTAGAAATTATCAATAATAATCAATTATTGAATCAAGAGAAAATAGGGTGTTTACAGAAAATTGAGCAATTAAAGTGCAAAGTAGAATATCAAGAACAGACTATTAAGGATTCGGAAAAAATAAGAGAGGAGTCATTTTCCTCGGCTAAAGCTGCGTTATTTGATTTAGGTAAAGATTTGTCCAAGCAATTAATAGAGATACATAAAATGGAAAACAATGCAGCAAGAGAGCTAGCCGAGAAAAATATCGCTACTGCTTCAGGAAAATTTAATAGTGAGTTTGAGCGATTAATTACAATGGTGGGAGCATTAAATAAAGATATAGAGCAATCAAAAGGTACGGTTGATTTGATAAAACAGTCGCTGCTTTCTCCGATCGGTGCGGGACTACTTGCTGAAATTACCCTTGAGAATATACTGAAATCGTCAGGCTTACGTCCTAATTTAGATTTTATTATGCAATACGGTCTAACTACAACAGATAGCGGAAAGCTAAGACCTGATGCTCTTATTTTTCTTCCTTCCGGTAATTTAATGGTTATTGATTCCAAAGCTTCAAAGTTTCTTGTAGACGAGCAGGATAATAGCGTGAACCTTAGTAAAACTATGAATTACCATTTAAAATCTCTAGCTAATAAAGACTATGCCGAAAATATTTTAACTAATCTAAATAAAAAGGAGCAAAACTTTAACAATGTTATTACTTTAATGTTTTTGCCGACTGAACAAGCAGTTGAGAAAGTGATTGCGGCCGACCCTGAATTTTTACAAAAAGCTTGGAGCTGTAATATCTTTCCCGTAGGACCTGCCGGGCTTATGAATATGCTATCATTTGCAAAATTTCAAATTACCGACCATCGCCGCTCGGAAAATTATAAGGTAATCATTGAAGAAGTTAGAAAGCTATTAAGCTCCATCAGTACTATGGCAGATTATTCTCAAAAGATCGGTAATAACCTGCATAATATGGTTACTAATTACGATAAATTTGCTGCCTCGTTCAATCGTAATTTTATGTCGAGAGTTAAGAACA
Organism: Rickettsia endosymbiont of Villa modesta; assembly: GCF_964026485.1. Taxonomy (NCBI): domain Bacteria; kingdom Pseudomonadati; phylum Pseudomonadota; class Alphaproteobacteria; order Rickettsiales; family Rickettsiaceae; genus Rickettsia; species Rickettsia endosymbiont of Villa modesta. The sequence continues at coordinate 803,983 of NZ_OZ032157.1, forward strand.
TTCACAAACTCGGCATTGATTCAGGAAATAAAGCCATGCCAGCCGCATTAGAGCGTTATCAAATCGTTTCCTCTAAATCTGAGATTATCGAAGTAGAAGCAGAAAATCCACCACAAATAGAAGAAAAATTATAAATAAATTTTTCTCATAATAGGTAATTTAAATGTTAAAAAAACTTTCCATAGTTTGTATAACCATATTGTTACTATGTGTAAGCCTATATAAGATTAAAGCTCCTGAAAAAGAAAACAAACTTGTTATAAGAGTGAGCTTTATTAATATGTGGCCGGGCTTTACAATAGACGAGCTACCGATGATAAAAGAAATCATTGAAGAAAACGGACGAACAATTGTTATAGATCATAACAATTATGACCTTATTATTGATAGTGTTTTTGGTCAAAGAAATATTAGTAATAAAGATAGTATAAAGATATTTTTTACCGGTGAATCCGTTAGACCAAAGCTAGAAAATGATGCAATCCAAACAAACCGTATTTTGCTTGTTTCTTAGTCTCTAACGGTATAGAAAATCCTGAAAACGACGGTTGCATAGCAAGAAATCGATTTTTTCATAAATTGTCGCTGTATAAAAAAGTAGTAAGCGGCGGTAAATATTTAAATACTGAATCTACAATTATACCAAAAGAAAAAACTCGTGAATGGTTATCTAAATGTAAATTTGTTATTGCTTTTGAAAATAAAACATATGAAGGGTATGTTACCGAAAAGCCTTAGTCTATTTATTATATTACCTATGTGAAACAACATTTACCTAACCAAATTAACCTGTTAGAAGCAAAAGCTCATTTTTCCGATCTAATACAGCGTGTACAAGACGGCGAACAAATTACTATTTGTAAGCATAATGCGCCGGTTGCAAAAATTATACCTATAACTCAAAAACCTAACATGGATAATATAGTAGAGCAAATAAGAGAATTCAGCAAAGGTAATACATTGGCTCCTTATACTATTAAAGAGCTTCGAGATGAAGGTAGAAGATGAGTTCTAAACCATTTATAGCCGATTGCTCCATAACTGCTTCATGGTTCTTTAATGATGAACGTGATGAATATTCAGACTTTACATTAGATTATTGTTATAAATTTAGAGCAGTAGTACCATTTCTTTGGAAATTTGAAGTAACTAATACAATATTAATAGCAGCAAAACGTGCTAGAATAACTTCAGCAAAAATTATTAAAACTATAGATTTTTTAAACTCCTTACCCATCAATATATCAAATTTTGATTTTCCTATGTACGAAATTATGAATACTGCAAGAACCAATAATCTTACTTCATACGATGCAACTTATTTGTTAACTGCCATGCATGAAGGGCTTCCTATAGCCACTAACGATAAAGCATTAATAAAAGCATGTCATAATAACGGTGTTCCGCTATTAAAAGAAAACTTATCTTAAACTTTTCATAAAATACTGTGGAAATTTTAAGGCTGTGTGAAGAAAAATTTAATTATTTATATTTTTAGATATTTTTGAGCAAAAATTAATAAGATTTTTGCAGCAAATAGCTGTTCCTATTTCAAAAAAATCTTATAATTTGCAGCCAAAAAGAACAAAAATATATTAATTAAATTTTTCTTCACACAGCCTTAATCTTTAATTATACTTAAACATTAATTATATAAAATAAAAGAGTATCATGGTTTTAAATATAAAAGCTCCTGAAAATATAGTATTAAAGCCGACCATTACGGTTTTTGGCGTAGGAGGTGCAGGTAGTAATGCAGTAAATAATATGATTAGTGCTAATCTGCAAGGTGCTAATTTTGTAGTAGCTAATACCGATGCACAATCGCTTGAATATTCTTTATGCACTAACAAAATACAACTCGGTGTTTCTACGACTAGAGGTCTTGGGGCAGGAGCTTCTCCTGAGGTTGGAGCACTTGCTGCTCAAGAATCAGAAAGCGAAATTCGTAGTTATCTAGAAAATAGCAATATGGTATTTATTACGGCAGGTATGGGCGGCGGTACAGGTACCGGTTCTGCACCGGTTATTGCACGCATTGCTAAAGAACTAGGCATCCTTACGGTTGGGGTAGTAACTAAACCTTTCCATTTTGAAGGCGGTCATCGTATGAAAACTGCCGATAAAGGACTTATTGAATTACAGCAATTCGTTGATACTTTAATTGTAATACCGAACCAAAATCTATTCCGTATTGCTAATGAACAAACGACGTTTGCCGATGCTTTCAAAATGGCAGATGACGTATTACATACAGGCGTTAGAGGAGTAACGGATTTAATGATTATGCCGGGACTTATTAATCTTGATTTTGCCGACATTAAAGCAGTAATGAGCGAAATGGGTAAAGCAATGATGGGTACGGGTGAAGCTAGCGGTGAAGATAGAGCTATTAAAGCGGCAGAATCTGCAATTTCAAATCCGCTGCTAGATCATAGCTCAATGTGCGGTGCAAGAGGTGTATTAATCAATATTACAGGCGGTTCCGACATGACCTTATTTGAAGTTGATAACGCTGCTAATAGAATTAGAGAAGAAGTAGATAACCTTGATGCTAATATTATTTTCGGTTCAACATTTAATCCGGAACTAAAAGGAATTATCAGAGTATCGGTTGTTGCTACCGGTATTGATGCCGATAAAGTACCGACATATAAACCCGCAATAGCTGAAACTACCAATATAGTTCCTGAAGAAACTTATAATGAACCTATAGTACAACCTACACAAATAGAAGAAATTCCTGATTTTAACAGCTATAGTACCGAAAATATTGAAATTACCGACTCTCCAATAAATCAAAATTTTATCGGAAATGAAAAAGAGCTAGGGCTACATGCAAATACTTTTAACAAATCTGAAGATGACTCACCAAAACCATCATTTTTAGGAAAAATATGGGGTTCTCTGCGTGCTTCAAATAATCAAACTTTAGAACGCAAAAACATTGTTGTTAATACTCTAGATCAAGATAATAAAGAGTCCGATATTCATGACATACCTGCTTTTTTAAGAAAGAAACGGGATTGATTTAAATGAGCAATACACCTAACCTTACATTAATTTCATTATTTGCAGGTGCTGGCGGTATGGATATTGGATTTAAAAAAGCAGGATTTAAAACTGTTTGGACAAATGAATATGATAAAACTATTGCTAAATCTTATCAAAATTATTTTCCTAAAACCAAACTTGATAATCGTTCTATTTTAAATGTCCCTAATGAAGATATTCCTATCGGAATAACAGGTGTCATAGGCGGTCCTCCCCCCCTTGCCAGTCATGGTCAGAAGCGGGAGCAAAACGAGGCTTGCAAGATCCTAGAGGCATGTTATTTCATGAGCAAATTAGAGTTATTCGACATACAAAGCCAAAATTTTTTGTGGCAGAAAATGTTCATGGGTTAATTCATTCTAGAAATATAAAATCATTTATGAGTATAATAGACATGTTTCAAGAAGAAGGTTATGAAGTAAACTGGAAGTTATTGAAAGCAAGTGATTATGGAGTACCGCAAGATCGTGAACGTGTTTTTATTGTTGGTTACCATCAATCATTAAATAAAAAATTTCAGTTTCCTGAGACTTTAAAAACTAAAGTTACTTTAAAACAAGCTATAGGTGATTTATCTAATTTAGAAGCAGGAATAACTAGTACAATAAATAATCATGAATTTTTAGACTCAGGCTATTCTCCTATTTTTATGTCAAGAAATCGAGTTAGAAACTGGGAAGAATAATCTTTTACAATTTTAGCTACTTATAGACATATACCTTTCCATCCCCAAGCCCCAAAAATGGTTAAAATTGCCGGTCAGGAAAAACGAGAATAAATACTACTATAGGCATATCTTGCAAAACGAATCACCAAGCGTTAAAACATACAAGGCTTTCCGATTCAATTGACTTTGTAAAAAAATGGGGACTTGATGGTAATGGTTGTAGTGCTAAATATTGGGATATTGTAAAACCATTATTTGGAGAATTAAGACAAATTAAAACTCTTTCAAATAAAACTGCATTATGGGAAAATTTACTTGATAAAGCTAATAAATATTACTGGCCTATACTCAATGCTTGGTCTGAGGAAATCACAAATCTTTGTTCAGTTGATGAAGAAAAAGCTAATAATGTTTGTAAGGCACTAATATCTTATTTAATAGGAAAATATGATTTTTATAAAAAAATGTGTTATGGATCAAATAAAGTTTTCATTCAAGCATATAATTTTAATAATACACTTAACACCAAAAAAACTAATTACCCTAACTATATTCATACTATTAATACTAAAAATGGAGGAATTTATTCTAAAACTATAGTATTTAATCGTGGATTTAGCATTAATTTTAGAATTCATAATGCAAGTAGCAGAGTTGAACCGTCGCTTAAATTTGATATTAATGCAATAGGGCTTCCTACTAATGAAGTTTATCAACATACTTTTGATATTATAGACTAGGTTATTAATATGTTTCAAAAAATTATACTACTTCTTACATTATGTTTTTTAAATACTCATTTATTAGCTGATACCGATAAGCGGTTAAAAGATATTGCACCCTACCCTCTACCGACAGATAGCCAAAAACGATATGTAATTCATTTACCTACAGAGTCTAATGAAGAAAAGCTAAAAGTAGAAACGCCAGTTTAGGATAAGAAGAGTTTAAGATTATCGAAAAAAGAGTTTAAAATATTAGTTTTAGTAATATTAAAAGCATTAACACAAGCTAGAATATGAACTAAAAAATTAGTAGGTGATCGATGCCTTGAGTGTTCAAGATTCATATTATTTTTTAGGACATTAAATACTGACTCAACCAACGACCTTTTTCTAAGCTGTATTTTATCTTCCATTTCCAATAAATGATTCTTCATATCTTTTCTAATTCCTGTAAATAAGCGTAATCCACGACCTAATAATTTAGTAAATAATTCCTTAGAAACGCGAATTTAGGATAAGGAAGAAGAGAAGCATGGAATAAGAATAAAGTATTTACAAGTTAAGAGTGTTGGGTTACTGAAGTTTTTCAACAAAAAAACAAGAACCCAACAATGAAAAAATGTATCACAACTTTATTTTAGATACTAGACAATTTTTGTGAAATATATGAAGAATGGGAGAAGCAAAAATTAATACCAACAGATAGAAAACGCCGGAGAGAAGGGAATTTAAGCCTTTCAGAGCTTTTAACTATCGTATTATATTTTTATATATCGCCGTGCAAAGATTTTAAGAATTATTATTTATATCACTTATCATATAAATATAGAGGTTATTTTAAATTACCAAGTTATAGTCGAATAATACAATTATGGTCAAGATTAATTCTACCGCTTGGTTATAATGTTGCAACTATTTAGAGGAGAGGAAACAGGAATTTATTGCATAGATTCAACTAAATTATCGATATGTCATACAAAACGTACAAATAGCAATAAAGTATTTAGTGGTATACTTCTTTTACCTGAAGAATTGGTAGTATTAGATATTAATTATCCATAAGAACATTGATTATTCGCTCATCTAAATATTCATTTTCCAACTTTTCAAGTTAAAGAAGTATATAGCTAAAATAGGGATGAGTAGTTATGGATGGTTTATGGGGTTTAAGTTGCATATAGTAATTAACAATAAGGGAGCGATTATGGCGATCAAAATTACCAAAGCAAATAATAGTGATTTATCGGTAGCAGACGATATAACTGATGGATTACAAGGTAAACTCTTTGGTGATAAGGGATATATTTCTAAGGAATTATTTACTAAATTATTAGGTCGTGGATTACGCTTATTTACAGGAATTAGAAAAGATATGAAGAATCATTTATTGGAAATGGAAGATAAAATACAGCTTAGAAAAAGGTCGTTGGTTGAGTCAGTATTTAATGTCCTAAAAAATAATATGAATCTTGAACACTCAAGGCATCGATCACCTACTAATTTTTTAGTTCATATTCTAGCTTGTGTTAATGCTTTTAATATTACTAAAACTAATATTTTAAACTCTTTTTTCGATAATCTTAAACTCTTCTTATCCTAAACTGGCGTTAGAATTGCAAGCAACAAAAAATGCAAAGATTGTAATCGTGTTTGGTTTGGCGGTAAGCTGGAAACAAAAACTTTAGAATGAAGGATGGGGATATATACTTCTTTAACTTGAAAAGTTGGAAAATGAATATTTAGATGAGCGAATAATCAATGTTCTTATGGATAATTAATATCTAATACTACCAATTCTTCAGGTAAAAGAAGTATAATTATTATATAATCGATCAAGTTAGCGATCAAGCCTGCTAGTACAATGATGGCATGCCCTGGGGTAAAAGCAACCATAAAACCGGTTAGTGTATTTTTAGGCGATGAAACATTTTTAAGATATAATAGCAAACTACCTATCATAGTATATGCTCCAAAAGATGTTGAACTACATTACGTTATTTGACATCAAAATGATATAATCAATTCTGCAAAGGAAGGTTAGCTTCTTTAACGTGAGCGTTCACGGGTTTTTCACTGTCACCCCGCGTGGCTTGACCACGGTATCCAGTTAAAAATACTAAAATTACTAGTATTTTTTATTGTTTTTATAGACCCCGTGGTCAAGCCACGGGGTGACACAGAGATAAAATTGATCCACGCAACAACGCCTTGCGAGGAACGAAGCGACATAGCGATTCAAAAAAATAATTAAAAAAATTCTGATTTACAGAATTTTTTACTGGATTGCTTCGTCAAAACTTGCAGTTTTTCCTCGCAATGACGTTGAATTCTTATAGTTAGCAATACCTAAATTACTCACAATCTTCCTCTACAGCTTCAACTTCTTGCACTTCTGGTACAAAATGTTTAAGCATGGATTCAATGCCGTTTTTTAAGGTAATAGTAGAACTTGGACAGCCAAGACATGCACCGCGAAGAGCTAATTTAACTATACCGTTTTCAAAGCCTTTATATATTATATCACCACCATCTTGTGCAACAGATGGACGCACTCTAGTTTCAATAATCTCTACGATTTGCTTCTCTATTTCCGAAAGCCCATCAAGGTTATGATTTACATTATCTGCTTTTGTACTTCCTTCAAATACCGGAAATCCCGAAACAAAATGATCCATAATAACCATTAAAACTTCAGGCTTTATAACTTGCCAATTACTTTCAGCTTGCTTAGTCACCGTTATAAAATCACTACCAAAAAATACTGATTTTACATTATTAATATAAAATAGTGACTCTGCAAGTTTGCTTCTTCCTTTAACTTCAGCAATATCGCTAAAAAATACCGGCTGTTCACTACTTATTTCCTGTCCCGGGAAAAACTTTATTGCATCAGGGTTGGGAGTATCTTCAGTTTGAATAAACATAATTAAAGTACACTAATAAATTTGTTGATTATTATAAATCGATAGTACCGTTTTTACAATATATTTGTATTTATCTTGAAGATTGTTGCGTGGACACCTAATCGTCAAGTAGCTGCGGCAATCTAGAAAAGATAATAAAAAATGTCAATTTATAGCATTTTTTTACTGGATTGCTTCGTCAATTACTTCGTAATTTCCTCGCAATGACGAGAAAGCTGATCCACGCAACAATACTACGCGGAAATAACATAAGGCGGTAAATATCTAATTAATATATAAGCCGGTATAAAACAAAATCCTGCTACGATGAAAAAATAAGTCCAACCTAAATAAGTAGCTGCATAGCCTGAAATACTACCAAACAATATGGTACTAATATAAGCAATAGAAGTAATTAAAGCAATTTGGGTTATACAATATTTAGAACTACAACATCTTAATTGGTAAGAAAAAAACGGGGACATAGTTAAGCCTTTGGTAAATTCTTGAAAAAAGACCGCTATATACAGACTTGTAATATCTCGATTATAAAAATAGAGAAATAAAAAAGATAGGCTAGATAAAGCATGACATATTAATGCTCTTTTAAGCAAATAAGAATATTCATATTTTCGGCACAAAAACCCGCCTATAAAACCTCCAAGGATTGTAGCACACATACCGAAAGCTTTATATCCAAGAGCTAAATCTTTCTTCGTATACCCAATATCGAGATAAAACATATTCGGCATAATTGAAAGAAAATTATCTTGAAGACGATATAGAAGCATAAAACTAACAATTATTAGCCATTTAGGTTTCTTGATAAAGTCATAAAAAGCATGCCAAAATCTATCAAAATCATTAATAATTATCTTATCTTTAAATTTAAGCGGATAAATTATAATTAATAGTAATGACGGTATACATAAAATTGCCATAGCACGATAAACATCTTGCCAAGATATGATAGTTGATAAATATAACGCTCCTGAACCTGCTATAAGTATACCTATTCTAAAGCCTGTAGTACAAGCTGCCTCACTTATGCCCCAATTTTTATTTATAATAAGTAACATCTGTGATGATTGAAGCAACATATCATAAATGGAAGAAAAAAATGCCACAGCTACTAAGCATAAAGCAAATGGTATAAAATGAGTGTTAGGGTTAAAATTTGTTAGAACATATACACAACAAATACAGCTAACCAAAGCAATAATTAAACAATATTTATATCCTCGCTTACTTGAAGGAGCAAAACTTACTTTTTCTAGTAAAGGACCCCATAAAAATTTAAATATATGAATAAAATTAACTAAACTAAAAAGCCCGATAGTGATTTTATCAAAACCGGATTCTCGAAGCCAAAAAGAAAGAGTTGAACCGGTAAGTAAATAAATTAAACCTCCGGGAAAAGAAATTATTAATATAAAGAAAATATTAGATATATATTGAAATCGTGAAAAATTTAAATTTATGAATTTATCCTCCTTTTTTATATTTGTCATCCCACCGCTTGATCGGCGTTGCTGCATAGATCAATTCCACTTCTGTCATCCCGCGAGCTTGTAGCGGGGCCCAGTTTAAAATACTAATATTAGTATTTTAAGTTGTTTTTTGGACCCCATGGTCAAGCCACGGGGTGACAATATAATAACCACCCACGAAATCAAAGATCACTCGCAATGACGTAAATCTAAACTACGATACTTTCTTTCTTTTATTACCGTAGCTGTTACCGTCAAAAGTTTTTTTACGATTTTTACCCTCACCGCTGGCTCTTTTACCGAATGATCTTTTACGATTATTTTTATCACTCCTAAACTCACTGCGTGGTGTAGATTCTCCTTTATTTACTAGACGATCAATTGCACGCCATCTAATAACATCATCAGGAGAAATAAAAGACAGTGCATGTCCGGTAGCCCCTGCTCTACCCGTTCTACCTATTCTATGTAAATAATCTTCAGGACACATAGGTAAATCATAATTAATAACATGCTGTGTATGAGGAATATCAAGCCCACGAGCCGCTACATCAGTTGCTACCATTATTCTATGATTTGACTTACGAAATGATAAAATTACTCTTTCACGTTGACGCTGACTTAAATCACCATGTATAGCTTCTGCTTTATGATTTTCATATTTTAACATTTTAGCTAATTGATCGGCAGAGCGTTTAGTCTTCACAAAAACAATTACCGATCCTTCCCTATTACCAAGTTGTTTAGTTAATTCACTAAATTTTTCTTTATCAGAAACATGCATTGATTCCTGTTTTATTTCTGCAGCTGCTTTATTAGTAGCACCCACCGTAATACGTACTGGATTGTTTAGATATTTTTGAGAAACAGCAATAATATGTTTTGGCATAGTAGCGGAAAACATTAAAACTTGTCTTTTTCCCGGTAAAAATTTATTGATTTCTTCTAACTGTTCTTTCATCCCCATATCAAGCATTCTATCCATTTCGTCAAGTACGGTTATGCCTATGCGATCAATTTTTAAACTTCCTCTATTTAAGTGATCGATAATACGCCCCGGCGTACCGATAATCACTTTCGGATTCTTTTTTAATTGCATAAATTGTTTAGGCATCGGTTCACCGCCTATCAAAACTGCACTATTAATTTTATAGGATGTAGTTACTTTATTTAAAGTACTGTGTATTTGCGTTGCTAATTCTCTAGTCGGAACAAGAATTAAAGCAGTAGTTTGATTTTTAATAAATGAATCAATTAACGGCAATAAATAAGCGAGAGTTTTTCCTGAACCTGTTTGGCTAGAAGCGAGTATGTCTGCCCCCGCCATTGCAACCGGAATCGATTGCTTTTGTACTTCAGTCGGCTCAGTGATATTCATTGTCTCAAGAGCGATAATTAATTCTTCAGATAAATTAAAATTTTTCATTATATAATCCAATATAGTTTTAAATCAAAATATGCACATTATTGATTAGACCACTTACATAACCCATTTCTTAAAGATATATGAGACGCTCTCTCAGCCTTACATACTTAACTATAGTACGCTTGAGTAGAGTAGAAATCTCTTATTCCCTTTATTAAGAGCCTACCTGTAAGATAAGTTATGCAGGTCTATTGTATAAAAAATAAGTTATAGTAAATTAAAATAACGACTTATATAATTATCCTGAATCAAAAAATATGCTTAAGCTAGATTACAAACCAACTAAATATATAAAACGATAATGAATAATGAAACTATTTTAGAATCTTATTCAAGCCAGAATAATATTATTAGATTTAGGGCATTTTCATGCCCTTTAGTAAAAATAATTTATTATACTTAAAATTATATAGGTTATTATAAGACAAAAACAAAATATTTACTATATTGATAAAGATGGCTAGGCTACCCTAAATTATAAACAATTTTGGATAGCTGCTTTTGGTATTATAAATATATTTATTTAATTCTGAGGTTAACAGCATAGGCTTTTCCTTGCTTTTCTTCAAGATCAAAAATTACATCTTGTCCTTCTTCAAGGCTATGTAAACCTGCTGCGTCTACGGCTGATTTGTGTACAAACACATCTTTGACGCCATTTTCCTGTTCAATAAATCCAAAATTCTTCGTAGAATTATACCACTTAACTTTACCTACTATATTTGTAGCCATAAAAACCTTTATTAGATAGAAATTACTTATTTGAACTTAACACACGCTTATAATAACTAAAACTTAAATATAAGAGCCGATAAAAATTCATTATGCAAAACTACCTTACTTTGCGGCATTTGTCAATAAACATGTCAATAACATGCAAGAGAAAGTATTACTTTCTGAAACTAATCTATCATATTATTACTATTTTGTCACTATTTAAGTTAATTATCTAATAAATTAATGCATAAACTAACTATTTTAAAGGTGTTTAATAATTTTTTCATATCAGACTAATATATTAATGATAAAAGTACTTGCTTTTTTGTATTTTTTCTATTAGCCTGTCCACTTAGAAAAATACAGTTCTGTATTTGCCCGCGTGATGGAATGGTAGACATAACGGACTTAAAATCCGTGGAGCGTAAGCTCTTGCCGGTTCAAGTCCGGCCGCGGGTACCATTCGCCATTTTTAGGCAAATTCACCAATGTATCAAACGGCGAACGCAGCATAAAATCAAGCTTTCCAGCATTTTTTACTTAACAATACATACGCTTTAATAAATTTTGTTTATTATATTGTACTTCAGAATTTGTAGGATCAAGTTCAATTGCCTTATTATAAGACTCAAGAACTAATGTATATTTACCTAGTAAATAGAAAAAGCCGTATTTTTGAGTAAGATAGATTTATTAAAAATATAATTATTACAATTAATAATTATTGACTTCTTTTAATTCCCCCTATAAATTACTTCTCTCAAATGATAATTAAACTCTATCATTAATATATAAGCTAATTTTAAAGAGTTAAAATATGGAAAATAAAGAAGAAGAAATTTTAACCTCTGAGTCTTATATTGATGAAGAGGAAGAAAAGAAATTAAAAGCTCAAAATGCAAGGAAAGAGCTTAAGTTAATACTAATAACTCTTGGAATAGTTTTGACTAGTTTTTTAACTTTCTGTTATTTCTTTTTTAATTATGCAGAAGAAAAAGCGGCAGAGTATAAATTACAGCAAGAACAAGAAGCTAAAGCAACTAATAAAACAGAATAATAGCCGCTGAAATACCAAAAGTTACAATTATTAATACTTCTTTAGGGCTAAACAATTATTTATTATTGCAACTTTTTATTTTTACTTTAATTGTAATCAACTATTATTAACAAAAATAAAAAATAACTTTTATGGAAGATATAAGCTCTTGGAAAGAAAAGTTTGAAACTTGCGTTTATGCTAAAAAGCTACTTGATAAACTCGAATATTTAAACACTAAAGTAAAAAATCCCGTTGATATAGAGGAAGTCAAAAAAGCTATCTACTACGCTCGTAAATATCACGGTTCACAAATGCATCAATCAGGCGATCCTTACTATTCGCATCCGATTGAGGTGGCGATTATGCTTGCGGTGTTTGTAGCTGAAGAAGCCCCAAAACTTTATACTGCTATTATGCTGCAAGCTGCCCTACTCCACGATACTATTGAAGATACAGAACTAACCGAAGAAATGATAACTAAGATTTTTAGTATAGCAGTAGCGAAACATGTAGAGGGATTAACTAGAATCAAACCTTATGGAAAAATAAGTGCCGAAGAGAGTTTAAATCAATTAATTAAACAAAAAAGACACGATACGGCACTTATAAAACTTTTTGATAGAGTCCATAATATACAGACTTTAGGAGCTAAATCACCTGAGAAAGCTAAAAAAGTAATAAAGGAAAGTTTAAGTGCATTTGTAGCAATTAGCATGCACTTAGAAATACCTACACTAGTACAAAAATTAACTCAACTATGCTATACACATTTATCAATACAAAACCAACAAAAAGAATTGTTTATAGAGGATAATTCCCAGCTTCTTTTTCTACCTTTTCAAAATGAGATAAACCAGTTGCAAAACCAGTTGCTACTAAAGCAAAAACAATAAATAGTCCCCAATAATTAAAAAACTTAGTTAAATAAACAAGACCAGAGGATACCACTACATACATTATAGCGCTTGATAAAGCATATGTAAGAGTAGCTGAAGTAAAACGTTTAAAAACTGGAAAATGTTTATAAAAAATTGGAGCCGCAGGCATACTATCTGAAACAAATAAAATAACTAAACTCTGTAGTATACTTCTTTTACCTGAAGAATTGGTAGTATTAGATATTAATTATCCATAAGAACATTGATTATTCGCTCATCTAAATATTCATTTTCCAACTTTTCAAGTTAAAGAAGTATATAAACAATTCGGTAGGACTTGTCATATTACTTAGAAAATAAGGAATAGCTACTGTAAAGATTATAAATGCCCCAAATTTTACTTTTAGGAAGTGTTGAGAGATAAGAAATTAAGTAGAGAATTATAGGAAGGATATTTTTTTGGAAGAAATAGTGTTTAAAATTAAGATAATTTTTGTTCAGTATATTCTTTAACTTGAAAAGTTGGAAAATGAATATTTAGATGAGCGAATAATCAATGTTCTTATGGATAATTAATATCTAATACTACCAATTCTTCAGGTAAAAGAAGTATATATGTTAAAGTACCTTATATAATGACTAAAGACGACGAAGAAAGCTTAAACACTTTCATACACTTGACTAAGATAATGTAGATTTCCCAAAATTAAAATCAGAAATTCTAGGTTCTGTGAAGGAAAATTATTTTAAAAAGCACCAGTAATTTATATTAAATCACAACTAATGATTAAAAATTGTTGACTTATTTTAAGTATCTTTATATCGTAATTTACTTAAATGATATTTAAACTCTATCATTAATTTTTAATAAACTTAAGATATTGGTAACGCATGGAAAATAAAGAAGAAGAATCAGATATATTACCTGAGTTTATAATTGATGAAGAGAAGGAAAAGCGATTAAAAGCTGAAAACTCTAAAAAAGAACTTAAATTAATATTAATAATGTTTGCAATCATTTTAACTAGCTTTTTAACATTTTGTTATTTCTTTTTTAACTACATAGAAGAAAAAGCAGCAGAATATAAACTACAGCAAGAAGCAGAAGCAAAAAAGTTAGATAAAACTGAATGATGTGTCATCCCGTGATTTATTCACGGGATCCAGTTAAAAATACTAATAATATTAGTATTTTGAGTGGTTTTACTGGATACCGTGGACAAGCCACGGTATAACACCCTGCAGATTTTCCGAGCCATGCAACAACGCTCGTCAAGCGAACTAGGTGACATTGTCTAACATTTCGGCAATTCTCAAATAATCTTGAGGAGTAAGATTTTCAGCACGATAATTATCATTGATTTTCAACTGAGTTAATATTTCATGTATATTAGGTACAAGATTTTTCAGTGATGATTTTATCATTTTCCGTCGTCCTGCAAAAGCAAGTTTTGTTATTTGCTCAACTTTATTTATCAGAGCAATAGACGGCGGATTTTCTAAAGGTATTAGTTTGACTATCGCAGAATATACTTTAGGAGGTGGATAGAAAGCAGTCGGTACTACGTCAAAGCATTTTTCTACTTTAGTAATTAACTGACATATTACCGATAACCTGCCATATGCTTTAGTTGACGGCATAGCACAAATACGTTCTACTACTTCCTTTTGTAACATTAGCGTCATATTAGTAATTAACCGTGCTTCTTTCAGCCATCTAATTACTAACTCAGTACCTATATGATATGGTAAATTAGAGATTATAGTTACTTTATCATAACCTAAATCAGTTAAATTTATTTTAAGAGCATCTTGTTTAATAATATTTAGATTAGGATAATATTCTTTAATCTCATTAAGGAGCGGGATACATCTCTCATCTGTTTCTATAACAGTTAAGGATTCAGGATTTTTCTGCAATATTGACCTAGTTAACCCTCCGGTGCCGGGTCCTATTTCTAGCACTCTGCTATTTTCTGCAAGGTTACTCGCACGTACAATTTTATCACATAGACTACTGTCAAAAATAAAATTTTGTCCGTGCTTTTTAAGAGGATTAATTTGATGAGATGCTGCATGTTTTGCAATTGAAGGGAGCAATGGCAGGTCATTCCCGCGAAGGCGGGAATCCAGTAAAACGTTTATTTTTATCAAGTATATAATTCTGTTAATAATCAAGGTTATTTTTCTGGATTCCCGCCTTCGCGGGAATGACATAGAACAACCACATACTAAGACGGCAGCATTATTTTTATAGCTGCTTTCTTACGCATATTTTCAAACATTTTTTGTGCTTTTTGTGAAATCTTTTTATTGGTTAGGAAGTTTACTACATAATTATTTTCATCTTCATTAACATTTAAGATCTTTTTGCTGCACACTAATATTATTTCAAATTTGTTATTTACTTCAAAAACATTGCTTGCTTTATCCGAGCTTAAGTCCTTTACAATAGTTTGTTTTACGCCTTCTATCTTGCTAAGCTTATCGGTAATAATTTGCATATTAGCAAAATTATCATAAAGCGATTTTTTAACATCTGCACATTTTTTTAGTCGATTTTTCAAATTATTCATCTGTGTAAACGCTTTATTGCCACCATCTTTAGATGTAAATACTTGCATTGAAATTTCTACGTCTTTTTGATCACTAGATAAAATTGCAACATCTATTTCTTTATTACTTACTTGTACCGATCTTGATAGACTTGATAAAATATTCATTTTAATCAACTCGGATTTAATTTGGGAAATAAAACTATCAGGATTAACCGATCTGCTTTTTAAATACTGAAGAAGAGAACCGTGAGGCATTTTATTACGATCTTCAATAGATTTAATAGCATTATCTATCTCTTCTTGCGGAATTGCTCTATCTCCGGCATATTGAAAAAGCAAAGATTCATCAATTAAGCTCTTGATTGCTAAATCACTTAGCTGCTTATCTTGAGCAGGCGTTAGACTTTCAACATTATTTAGTGCCATAATCATTTTTTTTCTAGCACGGAACTCATTAAGAGTAATAGGTTCATCATTTACGGATGCTACTATATTCGGCAGCGAAGCTTGTGCTACATTAAAAGCAAAAAAAACAGTAATGATTAATAATAATTTTATCATATTTCTAGACTCACATAACGTAATAATTGGAATAGTTTTTATCCTGACTATCGATAAAAAGCTAAATAATCAAGTGACTTGTTGTATTGATGTCATTCCCGCGTAGGCGGGAATCCAGTAATTAAAAGATATACATAATATCGAATAAAGCTCGATTTATCTCGCTTTACCCTAAATTCCCGCCTTCGCGGGAATGACATAAACCGATCCACGCAGCCTATGGCTCCTCGCAATGACGATTAAATATCCGTACAAGCACAATGCTAAACTCACATATTCAAAACTTTTAAACCGATAGAAATAGTCGGCGAAGAGGTAGTCTTTTTGATTCCTCTGCTTCCATCGGCTAGATAATCGGAATAAATCTTTGCAGTAATTCTAACACAATCTTTAGCATATGTCACCCTAATAGTTCGAGTAAGTAAATTTGGAGAACGTCTAGAGAGATCAATACGTGCACCAAAGCCTATAGTCCAATTTTCTGCTAGCTGATAATTTATGTCTCCATAAAATTGTCGTACTCTATTATTTGAAACCTTTATACTTTCTACGGAATAATATTTTTTAAGGTTTGTAAGCTGAATAAAACTACCTAGCAAGTTAATCTTATCATAGTTAAAATTTCCTCCCACCTCATCTCTAATAGGTCTGAAATATCTATCTTTCCGAAAGCTATAAAACACTTCTAAATTATTAGAAAGATTACCTAGAATCTGCCCTACATTTTCCGTATCATCAGCAGGCAAATCTATACTATATCTTGTATTACGCGACTGTCCTAAAAATAATTTTAAATAATTTTCTTCTTTAGCAATACTAGTATTTAAGCCGTAACTTAATCTATTACCGAAATCATGGCAATCAATACCGCTATAACGATTTGATAAAAAGATATTTTTTTCGGATAATTCATATTTAGCAGGATCAATTATAACAAATTTTTTATCTTTCTTAGATAGTTTACGCCCCATAGTAAAAGAAACTACCGGCTCAATAAGTAAATTTATTGTTTTTGTTATATTACCTACTAACGGATAACGCCATAAAGTTTGCAATTCCGGTATATTCCTTTGAAATGATTTACTTTCTCTCGTCTTATCTAAATAAGCCCGTCTAGCAAGATAAAAATCACCTCTATCTTTTGCTACAAAATCAAAAATTTGCCCTGAAGAAGTCAGCACATTATGCATAAAGGATAGTTGCAAAGAGGTTCTAGCGACTTGTTTCCCTATTCTTTCTTTGTACATTAACGTATTATTTTCAACAACGATATGGCTGTTGTCATTATCATTCAAATTTATCACGTTTTTTGTATTGATTTTCGGTAATACTAACGGGTCAGTATACTTACTATCATTACTACCTAAGCCTTGAAAACTTAATCCTTCCGCCGAAAAATAATCAGCTTCATGAATTTTATTTAAGAATATTTTAGAAGTTAAATATGAAGCATAGTTATTATAATAATTTTTTAAATAAGCTTTATCCGATGTACGCTCCACCCTGAAGCCATAATCATAAACTTTATCGGTACTAATAAAATTACCGCTTGCTATATAATGATAAGAAGAAACCTTTTTATTTTTCACTACATTTCCGTCTTTTTTTAGAAAATACGGTAATTTACCGTAACTACCTTGAAAATTCATATTATCGGTATCATTCGGACTATAGCGTGTTTCTAGCTCATAAGTTTGATATTTACTAAAAATTCTTGGAGTGAGAGTAAAATCCATATTAGGTTTTGCACGTAGATATAGAGGTATACCAAACCCTTTATTTTTGGCGTCAGGTACCAATAATCCGGAAGTTGCAGGGGCCGTAGGAGTCGGATGGAAAAAATACGGTAAGTAAAAAATCGGTACGCCGTATACTTCAAAAAATACGTTTTTATAAACTATTCTATGCTCTTCAGAATGAATATAAGTATCCTTAGCAGCAATTTGCCAAATAGGGTTTCTATTACAAGTAACATCGCAAGGGGTAAATTCGGCATGGTGCAGCTTAAGATTATTTTCATCTATTCTTTCGGCAAGTTTAGCAATTAAAAGATTATTATCACCGGATAGTAAAATGAATTCCGATATGATCCCTTTCTTAAATTCGTCTTTTAAAACTGCTTTATCACCCTCTATTATTCTGTTTTGTTTATCCTTAATTCGGATATTACCTTCTGCCCATAAAATATCATTTTCTATATCATAAAGTAAATTACCTGCCGTTAATAAATACTCATCCGTGATAATTCTTATATTACCTTTAGCATATATCAAATCCTGACTTTCGTTATACTCTACGAAGTCGGCTATCATATTACTAATTTTAATATTCTGACCATTCTTAGAAAGGTCGGCAAAGCTTACCAAAGAAAATATTATGATAATAAGCAAGCATATTATTCGCAATAGCATTTATATTAATAAATATATTTTAATAGTAAAAAATAATAGCAAGCTATTAGTAATATATCAAATAATAAAAAATTTTGCTTGCTCTTTTGCAGTGCAAGGTTATTCTATGGAGAGATGTATACTTCTTTAACTTGAAAAGTTGGAAAATGAATATTTAGATGAGCGAATAATCAATGTTCTTATGGATAATTAATATCTAATACTACCAATTCTTCAGGTAAAAGAAGTATATGTCATTAATGGATGTCATTCCTGCGAAAGACTGGCGTTGTTGCACGGCTCGAGAAACCTGCTGGGGGTCATACCGTGGCTTGTCCACGGTATCCAGTTAAACATACTATTAGTATTTTTTATTGTTTTTATGGACCCCGTGGTCAAGCCACGGGGTGACACAGTTGGTTTTACCGCTCCACGCAACAATGCCTCACGGGAATGACATAAACCCCCGTTCAAACTACAAGTAACCTTAAACAAATGCTAGACAATTTCATTGCAAATCAAGCAACTAAAGAGTTTTCAGTTAGTGAGATTTCTAATAAAATCAAAGAATTATTAGAAAATAATTTTGGCTATATTAAGGTAAAAGGAGAAATTTCAGGTTTAAAAATAGCAAGCTCAGGTCATGCTTATTTTAACTTAAAAGAAAATACCGCTATTTTAGCTTGTACTTGCTGGCGTCCTATTCTTGCTAAAATCAAATTTCCTTTAAATAATGGTATGGAAGTGGTGATTAGCGGCAAGCTTTCAAGTTATGCAGGTAATTCACGCTATCAATTATTGGTAGATAATTTGCAACCTGCAGGACTTGGTGCTATGTTGCAAATTCTAAATGAACGCAAAGCTCGTTTAGAAAAAGAGGGACTATTTAATAAGAAACGTATTCCTATACCTTTTTTACCTGATAAAATAGGTGTTATCACTTCAATAACCGGTGCTGTTATTAAAGATATTATTCATCGTATTCGCGAACGTTTTCCGACTCGGATAATAATATGGCCGGTTAGCGTACAAGGCGAAAATTCCGGCAATGAAATTGCTGAAGCAATTGAAGGATTTAACAATTTAGAAGAGATCAATAAACCAAGTGTTATAATTGTTGCTAGAGGCGGCGGTTCTATAGAAGATCTTTGGTCATTTAACGATGAGATATTAGTACGTGCCGCTTATAACTCAAAAATTCCTATTATTTCCGCAGTAGGTCATGAAGTGGATTATACTTTAATAGATTTAGCAGCCGATAAAAGAGCTCCAACACCGACGGCTGCCGCAGAATTTGCTGTACCGGTACGATCTATTTTAAATAATACTCTACAATCTTATGAAAAAATATTATTGAATAATACTAGCAGGTTAATTAAGTATCACGAACAAAATATAATAAATTACGATAAAATACACAGATATCTCTCTCACTATATGAATAATAGACAGCAATTACTGGACGAAACCGGTTTTAATTTGCTAGATGCTTTACCGTGCTTCATTGAACTACAAGAAACAAAACTTAAATCTTTTTCTAAAGAAAGAGTTAACCCTACTAAAATACTCAATTACAAAACATTAGAATTAACACATCAAACAGCTTATCTATCAAAATCGGCAAATAATACTTTGAAAAATTTTGAGTATACATTAGAATTAAATAGTACGTTACTTGCAAGCCTTGATTATAATAACGTATTAAAACGAGGTTTTGCTATAGTTAAAGGAGAAACGGGTAATTTTTTATCTTCTAAAATTACTGCTGCAAATGAAAAAATTTTTAATATTAAATTTTCTGACGGCGAAATTAAAGTAGTTCGTGGCTAAACATGTCATCCCGTGGCTTGACCACGGGGTGACACAGTGGGTTTTACCGGTCCACGTGGGCAATGCCTTGCGGGAATGACAATAAAAAACACAATTCTAAAAAAATACAGACCATGAAAATTTTAAAGCTTTTTATTTTTATACTTCTCATTTCTAAAAATTTTTATGCTTTGAGCATAGGTGCAAACGAACAACAAGCAATTTTAGAATGCGAAGGGACAGCCGATAAAAAAACTTTGATAAATGCCTGGTATATAAATGAGCCTTACCAATACTTAATTGCTACTTCAAACGGTCATACTACTGTTTCCGGTATGGATATAGAATTAATTAACGCTATTGCTACAAAAATAGGTATCAATATTGAGTATAATCAAGATAGCTGGTATCAAGATCAATTAGATATTCAAAGTGGAAATGCCGAAATGACAGCAGAAGCCACTTATACTACTGAGAGAAGTAACTATGCTTATTTTTCAAAGCCTTATCGCCTTGAAGAATTATCATTATTTATTATTGAACCACTTGCCAAAAAGTTAAATTTCCAAAATGTTAATGAACTAACAGCACAAATACGTCTATTTAATCTCCAGTTAGGAATAGTGAAAGGTACTGTATACGGAGACCCTAAATTTACGGATTTTTTATATAATGAGAAAAATCAAGATATAATTAGAATATATCAAAATAATATGGAATTGATAAATGGACTAATCAAGAAAGAAATTGACGGTTTCATTAGTGATCGAATTGTCGGTGCCGTTAATATTTTAGGAAGAACAATGGACAGGAATATATTAGAAGTTCCCTTAAATATTAAAACTCCCCTACATTTAATGTTTAGCAAAAAAACCGTATCTTTAAATATAGTTGAACAATTTAATTTTGCGATAGATGATTTTCTTGCAAGTAACGAGTATAAAAAAATTATTAAGACATACATATATCATATTCTATTGCCTAAATCTATAGATTCTCGTTGGTGCCATGTTATAGGTTTACTTGGTTGCCTTGCTTTTGCTTTTTCGGGAATTATTTTGAGTAGCAGAAAAAATAGTACTTTATTCGGTACATTTTTATTTGCGGTATTACCCTCTGTTAGTAGCTGTATAATGTTAGATTTAATAGTAAACCATGATACCGGACATTTAAACTTCTATTTTACTCCTTCTTATTTCTATTACATATTTGTAGTAGTTTTACTCGGTTTTACAATTATTAAATTATTCAGCTATTATAAGAAACATATTGCTAAAGATAATTATTTAGAACAATCATTAAATAATATAGTAGCAATTTGCGATTCATTCGGACAAGCAACTTATTATAATTATAGGAGTTGCAATGGTTATTATTCACAAAATTGAGCCTCTAAGTTTTTGGGGACCGTTTTTTGCTTTCATTACGGCTAATTGCGGTGCAATATTACGAGATTTTATTATGAAAGAAAATTCAATTAAGAGGATACCAAGAGGAGTTAGTATTGAAATTACTGTATTATGGGGTATAGCTTTTAGCTTATTATTAGATATGTATGGTAGTAATCCAAATTATCATACAATAAAATATTCAATGATTATAGTAATTTCCGGAGCATTTATTACTAGTCTCTTAGTTTATCATTTTGGTTTTCTTGAGTGGCGATTCCGTAATGAAAAATTAGAAGACATAGAAAAACAAACATGAAGATAGCTACTTGGAATATTAATTCCATAAAAACAAGACTTACTTTATTGCGTAATTTTTTATCTAAAGAAAATCCGGATATTTTATTATTGCAAGAAATAAAATGCGAAACCGAAAAATTTCCTTTTGATGAATTATCCGATTTACCTTATAATTTTTATGTTCACGGGCAAAAATCATATAACGGTGTTGCTATAATTTCAAAATTTCCTGCCGATGAAATAATTAAGGATTTTCCGAATAATTACTGCAGTGATCAAGCAAGATTCTTAGAAATAAAATTATCATCACCTATAGGGTTTTGTAATATAATCTCGCTCTATGCTCCTAACGGTTCATTTGTCGGTAGCGATAAATTTGTAGCAAAGCTAGCATTTTATGATAATTTTATCAATTATCTATCAACTAAAAAATCTTTTGATGAAAAAACTATCATAGGCGGTGATTTCAATATTGCACCGTTCGATATAGACGTATATTCACCTAAGCTACTTGCTGAAACTACTTGTTTTACTGAAATTGAACAAAAAAAACTACGTACTATTCTAAATTCCGGGTTTGAGGATTTATATAGATTGAGGCATCCGAGTAAACAAGAATTTTCATGGTGGGATTATAGAGCCGGATGTTTTGAACAAAATAAAGGTATGCGAATTGATATGATTCTTGGTTGTAATAATACTATTGACTATTTAGAAAATTGCTATATGGATTATAATTTAAGGACTCAAGAAAAACCTTCAGATCATATACCGGTAATTGCGAGTTTTAAAGGGTAGCCTGAGTCGTCATTGCGAGGAGCCATAGGCGTTATGGCTCGATTTATGTCATTCCCGCGTAGGCGGGAATCCAGAAAAAAGCGAAATTAATTGAGCTTTTAATTTTTAAAATTCAGTGTGTTTACACTTTTTAGCGACTGGCTCCCCGCTTTCACGGGGATGACATCGAGTAGGTTTTACCGATCCATTTAAAAAATAAACATATGTCTCCAAAATTCATGAAATTTTACGAAAAATATATGACGATTGTCGGTACAATCGGCAATTTTATGTTTTATGTACAGGCTCATAAGATTTTTACCTGTAAATCTTCGGCTTCCGTTTCTATGCCCGCCTTTACTATAAGTGCTATTGCTCTTTGTAGTTGGCTTATATACGGCATATTAATAAAAAATACACCTATTATAATAGCAAATATAGTAGTTTTATAGGAGCATTATTAGTTCTCTTAACCATAATAATATATTAATAATGACTAAGAAAATCATTACTTTAATTGGTCGTCCGAATGTAGGCAAATCAACACTTTTCAATAGATTAAGCATACGTAAAAAAGCTATCGTTCACGATTTGCCGGGCGTCACTAGGGATAGAAAATATACAGAAGGCAAAATCGGCTCTTTTGAATTTTTGTTAATTGATACTCCAGGACTTGAAGAGAATCCTGATAGTATGGGAGAGAGGTTAATGGAGCAGACTACTAAAGCAATTTTAGAGGCAGATTTAATTTGCTTTATGGTTGACGGTAGAAGCGGAATATTACCTGATGATAAGCTACTTGGTAGCTTTGTTAGAAAATATAATAAGCCTGCTATATTGGTAGTTAATAAATGCGAGAAAGCTTTTGATTTTGATAAAGAGTACTACAAATTAGGGTTTGATAGTATGGTGGCTATCTCTGCCGAGCATGGCACAGGCTTAATTGATTTATATGACGAGATTATTGCCAAGTTACCTGAAGAAGAATCAATCGAGACAAATATAGCCGATCCAATTAAAGGAGATTGTGTGCAGATAGTAGTTAGTGGCAGACCTAACGCCGGAAAATCTACTTTTATAAACGCTCTTATTAATGATGAAAGATTATTAACCGGTCCTGAAGCCGGTATTACTCGTGAATCAATTGAAATTGATTGGCAATATAAAAATAATCACATTAAATTAATCGATACGGCAGGACTCCGCAAAAAATCTACTATTACAGAGTCTTTAGAAAAATTATCGGCTTCAGATGCTATTAACTCTATTAAATTTGCTAATACCGTAATCTTAATGATTGATGCTTTAGCCCCTTTAAAACAGCAAGATTTAAATATTGCAAGCCATGTGGTAAATGAGGGGAGAAGTATAGTTATAGTAGTGAATAAATGGGATTTAGTTAAAGAATCTGAAAAAGAAGCATTTCAGGAAGAATTTTATTATCAGATAAATACTCATCTGCCTCAGGTTAAAGGTGTACCTGTTCTATTTATTTCAGCAATAAATAAACAAAATATAGAGCAGGTTTTAGATGCGTGTCTTAAAATCTATAAAATTTGGAATAAGAAAATAACTACTAGCAAATTAAATGAATGGCTTAATTTTACTACGGAAGCACACCCACTACCTCTACAAAAAGGCGGTAAAAGAGTGCGTGTAAAATATATGACTCAAACAAAAACCCGTCCCCCTACTTTCAAATTATTCTCCAATAATCCGGAAAAAATTACCGATAGCTATACCAGGTATTTAGTAAATAATATGCGTGAAGCTTTCGACATGCCTGGTATTCCTATCAGATTCACTTACGTAAAAACCAAAAACCCTTATGTGTAGTTTAAAATTAACTAATAACAGCTTTTAAGTACAGAAAAATCTGAATTAGATATCTTTAAGCTGTTTAATATAAGCATGAGCTAAAGTAGTTTTACCGCATTGCCTTGGACCGAGAATGGCACAAATAGGAAATATTTAAAAAGAATCTTTGATATGTGTTAAATAATAATCTCTTTCTATCATCCTTGTAATTTCATAATGACACTTTGAATTTACAATATAATTTTAATCAAATAATAGCAAGATTTTTCTGGGTCTTGTGTACTTTTGATTAATGATTATTCTATTAAAAATGCTCAGGATTTAGGCTCCTCTACCGGGTTTTCCTATCTCTCTTTGTCTTTCTTCTAATACCTTACTTGTATGCAGTCCTACCGCTTCTTTATCTTTACTAAATTTACTTTTTCCTAAATTAACTATAGTTTCTGCTACTACTCCTAGAACTTTCGGGTCTGATAATAATTTTAACGCCGGCACTATAATTTTACCGTATTCATGTTTGCTAAATTTATCGGCAATTTTAATTAATTCAGGTGCATGTTTACCGGCTATCTTTACTAATTTTTCACCGTCTAGTTTTAATTTTTGACCCTTAGGTGTTTTGTTTAAAAACTCATCTACAACAGGTCCTAAACTACTTGCATGTTTTGTTAATAGTTCAGGAAGGTCTTTTTCAATTATTTTGCTTATTTCAGGATTATTATTTTTAATTTCTATCAAAGTATACTTCTTTAACTTGAAAAGTTGGAAAATGAATATTTAGATGAGCGAATGATCAATGTTCTTATGGATAATTAATATCTAATACTACCAATTTTTCAGGTAAAAGAAGTATATATACAAAATTAGTAAAAATCAGTGGAGATTTTGTTATTATCTATGCGTTATCCATTATAATATTAGCTAGCCGTTAAAACGGTTAAGCGTTTCAAATTAAAACATATAGCATTCATAAATTCCGAGAATTGATTTTTGGCAATACCAATATATCTGACACGTTTATTATCTTGTGAGAATACTCTTTCAAAAGGTGCTCTAATTTTTGTATAATATCTATCAAGGTCAAAACTTTTATCTTTCATGTTATTTTTCTTTACAGCACAAAGATGCACTTCTTGCCTAGTTGCTGTATCTTTGGTAGACTTTGTACAATATGCTTTATCTACATATGCAGCACCGGAGCGTGGCATAACGTGTTTAAAACCTCTGCTATCAGTAACATTTGCAGAGGTAACTGCAACCTTATTAATAATCCCTGATTGGATATCAACGCTAACATGTTTTTTATAACCATACCAAAACTTATTACCTCCTTTACAACCAATTTTAGCTTGTTTATCATTCGCAACTTTGGGCAAAGTCTCATTATTTAGCTTGTCATATTTTTGCTTCCTCAACTCATCACGTTCTGTCCAAAGACTAGCTTTTGAGATCAAATGAGAGGCATCTACAAAGGTAAATACCTCGCTCATATAACCTTGCTTTCGTAGTTGTTCTCTAAAGTTTGCAAATATTTTTGATAGTAAGTTAGTACCTATTTTCTTACGTATTTTACTAAACACACTATAATCTGGAGTCGTCTCTGTAAGAGCAAAATCACAAAACCATTTGCCGGCATTACTATCAGCCAAATAACGTTCTAATTCTCGATCAGATAAGTCTTCCATAAATTGTAGAAGTAAACATTTAAATAACCTCAATGCTCCATAGCCTTTATAATTAGCTTCAGTTTCTATCGCTAATAACTCTCTCTCAACTACTTTGAAATTAAATTAACTTTTAAATTTACGATATTGATGTTCCGGGCTAACTAATTCATCTAAACTGACCATTGTTATTTGATGCTCTGACATTTTTTACTTTCTTATTTTTTTATCACATTATAACCTTTTACTCTTCATAGCTCAACACTCCCTTTAAATACCCTCCTAAAAATCCTCCAAAGATAGCGGTAAAAGATAACAAAAACGCTAATTTACCGTAAAAAGACGGCGAAACTTTCATTTTATCAATAAAAATAAAAGGAGCTTCTATGAAAAAACCATAATATATGCCGTTAAATGCACCGATGATAAAAGCATATAACCAAAGAATTTTATCTTTAATAATTACCTGCAAAACCTCAAAATATTTACTGCTTTGTGAAAAATCTATATAAGAATTTGTTTCAGGTAAAACTTTATAATATAAAGCTAGTAATATAGTACCGGTAAGACTAAAAAATACAAAAACATAATGCCAGCTTGAATATTCTATAATATAGCCCCCTATAGATGAACCGAGGGAAGGGATAAATAACAGCCACGGAGATAAGCTAGCATAGACATATGATAACTCTGAGCCTTGATAGGACTCTCTAACCATAGCCTGCCCAATAACAGAACCAACGCTTACCCCGAAAGCTTGTACAAAACGAGCTATCATCAGCATCTCTATATTAACTGCAAAAATACTAATAATTGAAGATACAACATAAATAAAAAGCCCGAGTAAAGCTATAGGTCTTCTGCCGTAAATATCCGATAATCTGCCAAGCGTTAATATACCGAGAGCAAATCCTAAAAAATATAATGTAGACGTAGTTTGAGTGATACCGCCGTCAATACCGAAATATTTGGTTAAACTCGGTAATCCTGAAGTATAAATTGTTTCCGTAGTCGGTGATAAAATAAATAAGCATAGAAGCATCCATGCCGGAATCTTCGCAATAATTTATCATAAGTTTTATAATACTCTAATACGCTATATTAATTTAAGAAATTATAAACACTTATGAAAAGTTTTCAATATTATTTACAATAGATTTTTCTTTTTTTCTTTCTCAAGTTGCTCTTTTTGCTGTAGTTTATCTAAATATTTATTGTAAAACTCATTAGTTATATACATTAACTCCATATCAAAATTAAGATGTGGAGAATCTAAAGTAATAGTGCAGTCATCATCAACAAAAATTGCCTTTTTATTACCGACAAAAGGTATATTTTTTTCTTTTAATGTATATTTTTCTGACAACATACCAAATAACTCATTAAAATTATTTTTGCTCATTACTAAAATTACAGCTTGCACTATATTATTATCATTACATAATCATCAAAGCATCTGAAACATTTTTAAAATCAATACTTTTAGGATCTATATAATAATTAGTACCGTTCCATTTATTAGCTTCCTTGCTTATAACTTTATATTTTTCTTTCACCTCTTCTAAGGTTGCTTTATTTAATTCAAGCCCTATAGGTTTAGGATTAGCATATGAAATTAAATTAAAAAATAATAAAACTAATATAAGTAAAAATTTTGTAAACATAAAACACCTAATTTAACAAATTAAAAATAAATTAGTTTGAATAAATTTTCAACTAATATTTGAGTAATTTTAGATACGGTCTAATTTTTAATACTAATATGCTATTTAATCTCTTTTCTACCTAAAATATATAGTCCATGATCTTTTACTATTTTGCTTATTGCTTCCAAACCTTCAGCATAATCTTTTTTTACTTTTAATATATCAGTCAAATCATGACCACCGTCAATAATAGCATGATACTCTGGTAAAATAATTTTTAAAAATAATCGTTCTCTTATGCTTAATAAAACGTGTGATAAATACTCTTCTTGTGAATCAAATGATATAAACAATCTATCAAAACGTGCATAAACTTTTGTATTATTGAATAAATATAAATAAAATTATATAAACAACTGTTCATATTGATAATATTTTTCTTTGTTTTCCTTAGAATTAAATTTTCTTTGATAATATATCATTAGTTCATCATATTCTTCATCAGAAAGCCAGCGTCAAAAACTGAAATACAACGAACATAATATTCTTTTCTAAGCCTTATATGATATTCTTCAATTTCTTTATCGCTCCAAATACACTGATCATCATCTATTAAACAAAACATTCGATAAAGCTTAATATTTTTCTTGCTTAAAACTTCTTTCACAATATCACCTATAATATTGATACTTTAAGTATTTAAACGTTAAACCTAAAATGTACTATATCTCCATCCTGCATTTTATATTCTTTACCCTCTAAACGCATTTTACCTACTTCCTTGGCTTTTGCTTCACTACCAAGGTTTATATAATCTTCATAGCCGATAACTTCTGCTCTAATAAAGCCTTTTTCAAAATCGGTATGAATAATACCGGCAGCAGCCGGGGCAAGAGTACCGTCTTTAAAAGTCCAACTATGAGCTTCTTTAGGACCTATGGTAAAGAAGCTTTTAAGGTTTAAGAGATTATACCCCTCTTTAATCACTTTACTAAGCCCCGTTTCCTCTAAACCTATAAATTTTAAGAACTCTTCTTTTTCTTCCATGCTTTCAAGTAAAGCAATCTCAGCTTCTATTTTTGAAGAAATTACAACGCTTTTAGCATTTTCTTTCTTTGCTCTTTCCGCTACTAATTTTGTAAATTCATTACCGACTGCAGCATCTTTTTCAAGTACGTTACATATATATAAAACAGGCTTAGAGGTAATTAACTGCAATTGCTTTAAATTATCAGCTCCTAAAATTTCATTTAACACTCTTGCAGGTTTACCGTCTGCTAGTACTTTATAAACCTCTTTTAACAGCTCTATCTGCTCTGCCATTATTTTATCGCCTGACTTCAAGCGTTTTTCACTTGTTGCTGAACGCTTTTCGACCGATTCTATATCGGCAAGTATTAACTCTGTTTCAATAACCTCAAGATCATGGATTGGATCAACTTTGTTATGTACGTGCGTTATATCCTCATCTTCAAAGCAACGCAGTACATGCAATATTGCATCGACTTCCCTGATATGAGATAAGAACTTATTACCAAGCCCCTCCCCTTTACTTGCCCCTTTAACAAGTCCTGCAATATCGACAAACTCAATATAAGACGGAATAATTTTTCCACTTCCAGCTAAGCTTGCGAGTCGTTGCAAACGCTCATCCGGTACTAAAACTTTGCTGCTATTAGGCTCAATAGTACAAAACGGATAATTAGCAGCATCCGCAGCCTGACTTGCCGTTAAGGCATTAAATAACGTCGACTTACCGACATTCGGCAACCCAACAATTCCTAGTTTTAGTGTCATAAATCTTTCCGTAAATAATACATTATAGAGTCTTTTTCATAACCGTGTCTTGTGAATTCAAGCTTGTAACCAAGCTTCTCGAAAATTTTTATCTTGATCTAAGCATGAGAAAGAAAAAGATTTTAAATCTCCTGTTAAACCTTTCTTTTCTCTTGCCTCTTTATTAAAAGCATCCCAAATTATAGCTGAATAGGCTTTATCCATTTCATCGGCATAAACAATTTCAAAATCTTGTGTCATAAATTTTTCCTTTCTATGTCGTTCCCTATAGTACCAAACATTTTTTATTCTATGTCATTCTTAGCTAGAAGCGGGAATCCAGCATAAAGCGAGATAAATCGAGCTTTTAAAAAGTTTTATAAGTAATGGATTCCCGCCTACGCGGGAATGACATCGAGTAGGCTTTTTTAAGCCATACAGGCAACTCAAAATAACATTATCCAACCTTACTCTTAAACTCTTCTAACTTATTCTCTAATATTAAACCAAAATTATTAGCTATTTTATCTATAGCTTGCAACGCTGTTTCATACTCGAATTTCAAGAAATTATTAAGTACATAATCTGCTACATCCTGATTATTTTGCGGTCTACCTACCCCAACCCTAATGCGATTATAATTATTGCCTATAACACCGTCAATTGATTTTAAACCGTTATGCCCGCCGTTACCGCCACCCGTTTTGAATTTTATTCTACCTGTTTCTAAATCAATATCATCATGAATAACAAAGATTTTTGCGGGGTGGATATTATAATATGTTTTCACCGATATCACTGACTTACCGGACAAGTTCATATAGGTATTGGGCTTTATAAAAATTATCTTTTGTCCATCACTAATAGTTTCAGCAATTTCACAATTGAATTTTTTCTTTGTACTAAATGATGAATTATATTGGTTTGCTATTTTCTCTATAGCAATAAAGCCTATATTATGCCTCGTATATTGATACTCTTTTCCTGGATTACCAAGACCAATAACAAGAATCATAATAATTTACCTAATAAACAGTAATGGAAAATTTTTGAAGAAACATTAATTTGGAAGAAGTATACTTCTTCAACATGAAGAATTGGTAGTATTAGATATTAATTATCCATAAGAACATTGATTATTCGCTCATCTAAATATTCATTTTCCAACTTTTCAAGTTAAAGAAGTATATATGAACATTCAGAATGTCATTCTCGTTTCTAGCGGCATTGCCCGCGTGGATCGAAAAACCTACTCGATGTCATTCCCGCCTACGCGGGGATGACATAAAATGAGCCAAACAACAACACCTACGAATCCTCACAATGACGATTTAAGTATCTAAGCAAGTCCTTATCGTGAGAATTATCTTACTTCCCTGCTTCAGCGGCTTGTTGTTCACCTTCAGCTTCAGTTTTTGCACCTCTACGTCCTATAATAGTTGCAAGAACAAATTCTTTTTTAGTAGTAAAACTGCATCCTTTCGGCAATTCTATTTTTGATGATTTTAGCGAGGTAGCAATAGGCATGTTAGTAACGTCTATAGTTACATTTCTTGGGATATTATTAACATCACATAATAAAGTAACTCTTCTTTTTACTATATTAAAATATCCGCCTCTTTTAACGCCTAAAGCTCTTTCCTTCCCTTCATATACTACAGGCACTTCCATTTTTTGAGTTTTCTCTTCTAAAAAGACAAAATCCACATGGCGTACTATATCCGTAACAGGATGTAACTCCACGGCTTTCGGTAACACTTTATATTTTTTCTTATCAATTGTTAAATTAATTAACTGAGAGATAAAAGCCGGCTTTCTATAATATTTTGTTATTTCCTTTTCTTCTAAAGAAATACTAACAGGTGTTTTACCCGCTCCGTAAATAATAGCCGGAACACGCCCTTCTCTTCTTAATGCTCTTGCTGCTCCCGTACCGAATTCATTACGGGATTTAGCTTCAAGTTCTAATATTTCACTCATTATTTCAACACTTTAAACTTAAAAAAGATTATAATAGCTTCAATTAATATAAAATTCAAGTATTTTTAAAATATCTGTGATGGCTTAATGCTTCGATGTCATTCCCGTGGAAGCGGGAATGACATAAGAGCCATGCAACAAGCCCGCTTTTAGCTGAGAATGACAAGTGACTTGACAATATTTACTCAATCCCTAAAAATTTATGAGTCTGCAACGACAACCTAGTGCCGCTTTCTAGTGCTAATTTTACTGCTAACTCATTATTTTCGTCATTAAGTCTTTGGTCGTTTTGATCCATAGGCTGAACAAAAACCGGTATATTATAAGAGGTTTGCCCTACTTCCGGTATGAGACTATATTCTAAAATATTTTTAGCAACGATAAATTTCACCGCACTAATTTTAGGCAATAAATCTTCTCTTATTTTACTATAACCGTTTTTACCTGCTTTTGGCGAACAAATTATAGACACTTCATTCGGCAAAGAGCGATATAACGTACCGTTAGTCTCTATCTGGATTTTAAAATCTTGATCTAGTAACTTTTGACATAATAATTCTATAGGTTGACGCATTGGCTCACCGCCGGTTATGACTACTAAATTAATTGATTTTTCATTTTTAGAATTTAATACCAAACTTTCAACTTTATTTAAAATCTTAGCTATATCTATTAACTCAAAATCTTCAAACTCGGTATCGCAAAAATTACAAGCAAGATTACACCCTCCAAGCCTAATAAAGATCGCAGGGCAACCTACAAAAATACCCTCACCTTGTATAGTCTTAAAAATAGACTGCACCTCTAACTTAGTACCGTCACCATTTAATATGCTTCTTTTAGGATTTTGTCCGAACATTTTCAGTATTAATTATGTATTCAGCATTCCCATTATAGCAAATAGCTTTAAAAAATAATAGAGCGTTTGCTCAATAAAAATTTAATCAAGTTCTACAATATTATTCATGGGTACATCACCCAAAGGAGTTACCACTAGCTCGTCATTCAGTATAAAATGCTGATAACTCTTTCCTGATTCTAATATTACTGCATTGGAATTTTTATCACATGTGAATTTAATATAAGGTCTACCCTCAAGCAAACCAAGCATTTCATCATTTACTGTAACGCTACTACCTCTAGGGATATGAAATTTAATCGGTTTTCCATGCGGTATATTGAGCTTGAAGTTAGCATCGGTAAGAGCTTCAAAAGAATTAGTATTTTTCATAAAATTTTAATTTTAGATTGAATTTATAGCATATAGAATATGAATTTTTTCTTAAAAAATCAATAATTAATCTAGTTTTAATTTTTATTTATTAGGTGAATCTCTAAGACTTTAAAAAAAATCTTGCAATAACTAATAAAAAAAACTATCATCTAGTTTTCTATCTGTACGTGGCTTTGGTATGCCTAATTACAGTTTAAATCTAGTAAATACCAATATAAGGAATAGATATGCCTAAATTAAAAACAAAATCCGCTGTAAAAAAGCGTTTTAAACTTACTGCTAGCGGTAAGGTTGTCGCATCCCAAGCAGGTAAAAAACATTTTATGCGTCGTCGTACTAAAGCTCAAATCCGTAACCTTAGAGGAACTACAATACTTTGTCCTCAAGACGGATATAATATTAAAAAATATTTTCTACCATACGGTATAAATTAATTTAATTAGGAGCTACAGCAATGACACGTGCAAAATCAGGAAAAATTTCCAAAAATCGACATAAAAAAATCCTCAAATTAGCCAAAGGCTATAGAGGTAGAGCTAATAGCTGTTTTAGAGTAGCTATTGAAAAAGTAGAAAAAGCCCTCCAATATGCTTACAGAGATCGTAGAAATCGTAAGCGTGATTTCAGAGGCTTATGGATTCAAAGAATAAATGCAGCAGTAAGAGAGCATGGGCTTGTTTACTCTCAATTTATGGGGGGTCTTAAAAAAGCAGAAATCGATATAGATCGTAAAGTACTTGCAGAACTTGCCGTCAATAACAGTGATGGATTCGCAAGTATCGTAGAAAAAGCAAAAGCATATATTTAGTGTCATCCCGCGACTTGATCGCGGGATCTTAGGACACAAGCTACGATAACAAGATCCCGTGGTCAAGCCACGGGATGACATATTTATAACAATTAATTTTTATTTTCGTTCGGTATAAATATTATGAAACGTACATTTCAACCTAGCAATTTAGTTAGAAAAAGAAGACATGGTTTTAGATCTAGAATGGCTACTCCAACCGGAAGAGCAATCTTAAGAAAACGTCGTGCTAAAGGTAGACATAAATTATCTGCTTAAAATAATCTGACTTATCACATTGTCTATTACCTCTTTAAAAAATCAAAAAGAATTTGAGCTTATAAATAAGCTTGGAAAGAAGTTCCATGAGAGATATTTTATTTTGGTAATAGCCAAAAAACTTCCAAAAATCTTCCTTGAATCAAAATATAACACCTTTTTAGGAATCAAAGTTAGCAGAAAACTAAATAAAAAAGCCGTGGTTCGCAACAAAATTAAAAGGCGTATAAGACATCTGATTAGAATTATTGTTAGCGATTCTAAGCTTAATGCTATAAAATTCGCAATGATTATTATCCCAAGAAAAGGATTTGAAGAGATAAACTTCTCACACTTGAATTGTGAATTAAGTAAAATAATTCTAAGAAATATTTAGATTTTATTGAATGGCTCATGGCTTAACATTGCCCGACGTGGAGCGGTTTTTCCGTCATTGCGAGGAGGCATTACCCGCGTGGATACCATACCACCCCGTCATTGCGAGCAGTCGTAGTACTTGCGTGGCAATCCAGAAAAATAATAAAAAAAATTCTGTAAATCAGAATTTTTTACTAGATTGCTTCGTCAATTACTACGTAATTTCCTCGCAATGACGACTTGGATATATACCTCTAGTAAATGAAAAATTGTCAAAGAAGTCAGCAAGTGTTATTAAGTAAGAATGGATTTATAGAAAATTAACATCAGTAGAAAAAGAAGAATTAAAGTTTTACCATAGAAGCGAAAGGGATAAGAGGATTTGTGATAGAATCAAAGCTGTTCTCATGTATGATGATAGCTATAGTATTGATGAGATATCGAAAGTGTTATTACTGAGTGATGAAGGGATAAGAAAACATTTAATAGATTATCATAATGCTCAGAAGCTTAAGCCTGGAAATGGCGGTAGTGATAGTAAACTTACTAGACAGGAGGAAGCAGAGTTAATAGTTCATCTAGAAAATAATAATTATGTGTATGCTAGAGATATAGGTTTGTTCATAGAACGTCAATATGGAGTAATCTATACATTAGCTGGGGTAATCAAGCTGTTACACAGACTTGGTTTTAGTTATCAGAAACCTAAGTTAATTCCTGGAAAAATAGATTTAGCTAAGCAAGAGGAATTTAAGCTGCAATATAGTTTGCTAAAAAATAATTTAGCTAAAGATGAGTCTATTTATTTTATAGATAGTGTTCATCCTCAATACCAAACTCGAGCAAAATTTGGTTGGATTAGAAAGAATGTAGTTAAAACATTACCAAGTTTCAGTGGTTGGAAGCGTAAACATATTATTGGTGCTATTAATCTTAAGGATTTAGAGGTAGTAACAACTGACAATCCTAAGGTTAATGGTGATTATATTATTGAATTTTTAAAGAAATTAGAAGCAAATAATCAAGATAAAAGTAAGATTTATTTGATATGCGATAATGCTGGATATCATAGGTCAAAAAAGGTAAAAGAATATCTACAATACAGTAAAATAGAGTTACTATTTTTGCCAGCATATAGTCCTAATTTGAATCCAATTGAACGACTGTGGAAATTTATGCATTCTGTTATAAGTAACAATAAATTTTATGCGAATTTTGAGACATTTACTGATTCTATACGAATATTTTTTGAAAATATTGAAAAATATAAAAATAAAATTTCTTCATTGGTAAATGACAATTTTCAAACCATTGTGCCTAATCATTTTAACAACTCTTCATGTTGAAGAAGTATATTTAAAGCTTCATCACTTGCAAGCATAACAATCAAATTATTTTGATCTGCTTCTGAAAGATATTTAGTTGCCCCTAAAAGAATACCACTATTTTTAACAAAATTTTTCTCTAAATCTAATATTATGTTTCTGATCATATTTAAAGTTAGGCCAATCTTTATGCTGCCAATACCATATCATGAGTTATAAAATTAGTTTTTTTTGTGCAAAGCATTAAAAATCATCTCGGCAAGTGACTTGTTAATACCGTTTACTTTAGTAAGCTCATCTATTGTTGCATCACATACTGCTTTATAAGAACCGAAATAGTGCAGCAATGCTTTTTTACGAGTTTCACCTATACCCTCTATATCATCAAGGCTTGATAATTTTATGGCACGCGATCTACCGAGTCTATGATTCTTTATGGCGAAATTATGTGCCTCATCCCGCAAAATTTGTAAATATTTCATAGTCGGCAAATTTTTATCCAGAGTAAATACTTCTTTACCTGTCATATGGAACTGCTCAAGACCGGCATTTCTATCTACTCCTTTTGACATACAAACAAAAGGAATATTCATCTCAAATTTATTCATTACCTCTTTAACTAACCTTAAATGCCCTTTGCCACCGTCTATAATCATCAAGCTTGGCAATTTATGCGGCTCATTCTTAAGTCTAGTTAATCTTCGTGTTAAAACTTGCCGGAGTATTTCATAATCGTCACCTTTAGTCATGTCATTCCGTGGCTTGTCCACGGTATCCAAAAAACAACTAGCATCATCATTATTTATTGATTTACTGGATCCTATGGTCAAGCCACGGGATGACAATGAGAAAACCCGATATTCCTTTTTATCAAAACCGGCTTTACCGACAACTACCATAACACCAACCGCAAATTTACCTTGAATATGGCTATTATCATAAATCTCAATTCTTTCAGGAATTTCAGAAAGACCAAATAGCTCTTTGATTTTAAGCATAATCTCTTGATTTTTTGCAAATTTCTTCAAATATTGCTCTAGAGAGAATAAAGCATTTATTGTGGCATTCTGAACTAGCTTGGCTTTACCTCCACTAATAGGTATTATAATATTGAGTTTAGTAATATTATTGATTTTTTTAATCGCCTCTATCACATTCTCTTTATCATTAATTTCATGATTAATTATAATTTCCGCAGGCACTTGTTGTTTTTGATAAAATTGTAATAAAAAATATTCTAATACTTCTTCTTTAGTACTATTTTCGGTAGAAGTAGGAAAATAAGGAATATTACCGCATGCTTGCCCTGCCCTATATAAAAACACTTCTACGCAATAATGTCCGTTCTTTTCTACAATAGCGATTATATCTGCGTCTTTAACAATATCTGAAACACCTGCCTTAAGCTGCACATAACTAAGTGCCTTAATACGGTCTCTAATTTCTGCCGCCTCTTCAAAACGCATCTGACTACTTAGCTCTTCCATCTTTTTAGATAAGTTCTCTTGGAGTTCTTTAGTACGACCTTGTAAAAAATCTTTAACCTGAGCTACTAAGTCCCTATAGTCCTCCTTATTTATTTTACCGACGCAAGGAGCATAACAACGTTTAATCTCATATTGCAGACAAGGACGAGTACGTGAATTAAAGTAATTATCCGTGCAGGAACGTAATTTAAAGATTTTTTGCAATTCCGTTAAAGTAGTATTAACTTCCGTGGCGGAAGCAAAAGGACCAAAAAATTTTTCGTCATTTAGAGTTTTACCTCGATATTTTAGCAATTGCGGGAAATCATGATCTAAACGTAACTTGATGAAAGGAAAAGACTTGTCGTCCTTAAGAAGAATATTAAATTTCGGCTGAAATTTTTTGATTAGCTGGGCTTCTAAAAGTAGTGCCTCAACTTCGGAATTAGTAATGCTATACTCTAAAAAACAAGTATTTGCAATCATCCGAAGCGTCTTATTATCTAAATCGCTTTTAATGTAATTAGTAAGACGTTTCTTTAAATTTTTAGCTTTACCGACATAGATTACCTGCTTGTTAACGTCAAACATCCGATAAACCCCGCAGCGTTCAGGAGCATCTGTAAGTTTAGATTTAATTAACTCACTTCCGGTAATTTCTAGGGTCATATGTTTTGTGCATTTGTCATCCCGTGGGTTTTACTGGTCCACGCAATAATACCTTTAGTAGCTTAGCTTATGATGTTTTTCCTAATTTCCTGTTTTATTATACGGATTGTCATTTGCTACTTTAACATTCACTATTTTTCGTGTATTGTCATCAAAGTAAAAAGTTATTTTAAACTCATCTCCTGCGTTTAAATCTACTTTCGGGTCATAAAGCATAACATGCATGCCACCGGGCTTAAAATCAACGTTAATATTACCGGCAATTGAAAATGGATAATCGACTTTTACCATTTTACTAACTCCTTGATCATTAATTGTTTGATGAATTTCTATTCCGCTTATCTTATCTGAAGATATATTCACTAAATTATAACTCTTACTTCTACTATTTATTAATGTAAAATACATAGCAGAATTGCTAACTTTACCTTGCACATTTGTTGTAGGTCTTGCCCAAGGCTGTGCAAAGTTAACGGCTGCCTCTGCAGGTAATAGATCATCGGGCTGATCAGAAGAAGAATTTGTAGAATTAGGATTTTGAGCTGTTTGGTCATCAGCATAGCTTACTGCACAAATTAAAGTTATAAAACCGACTAATAAAGTTTTTAACATAATAATACCTTTGCTAAATTAAACGAGTATACTAGCATAAGTTATTTTTTTTGCAAAATATTCTTACGTACCTCTTCAGGAAATTTCTCTATTGCATAACG
This sequence comes from Rickettsia endosymbiont of Villa modesta, assembly GCF_964026485.1. Lineage (NCBI taxonomy): Bacteria > Pseudomonadati > Pseudomonadota > Alphaproteobacteria > Rickettsiales > Rickettsiaceae > Rickettsia > Rickettsia endosymbiont of Villa modesta. The sequence goes on from NZ_OZ032157.1 coordinate 842,379, forward strand.
AACTGCGGTTCTTGGCATTTGTGATATATAACGATCCAAAAAATCTATTAACCGTTTTTCATCTTTTTTTCCTGCTTCACGCAGCATCCAACCTACTGCTTTATGCATTAAATCATGTTTATCGTTTAAGAGTAATTTTGCTATTTCAAAAGTTGTATCTAATTGATTATTTTTGATAAAATACCAAGTAGAGACTATAGCTATTCGTCTCTCCCAAAGAATTTCCGATTTTGTTAATGTAAAAAGATAGTCCTTTTCTTTATCCCATAAATAAGCCCCGATTATATGATGAGCCGAAGCATCCACTAAATTCCAATTATTTACGTATTTTATATTGTTTAAATAAAAATTATAAAAAAGCTCTTTATCTTGTGCTTTCTGATATTGCATAATTAAAATAGCTAACGCTAAAAATCTTTCTTCATTAAATTCTGAAGTAATAAGTCGGCTTAAATCCCCCACATCTAAATTATAATAACTTTTAGCTATTTTACGTAAAATTGGCATGGTAACCCCAATAAATTGGTCATGCTCTCCATACTCCCCTTCCTTAGTTTTAAAAAACAGCGTTCTACGTTCCAAAGGAATAGTAGCATTCTCAAGTAAAATATTTCTAATTTGTTGTAAATTTTCTTTCATGTTCAATAAGCCATTTTTTATGATGTAATCCTCCGCCATATCCTCCAAGTTCGCCATTGCTATTAATAATACGATGGCAAGGAACAATTATTGCTAACTGATTCATGCCGTTAGCATTTGCAACAGCTCTATAAGAAGTAGGTTTGCCCAAAGCTTTAGCCTGATTTAAATAACTTCGTGTTTTACCGTAAGGTATATTAATTAATTCTTGCCAAACCATTTTTTGAAATGGACTTCCTAAAAGATATATAGGTGTATTAAATTTTTGTAAAGTACCGTTAAAGTACAATTTAAGCTCCTCTTCAATCATTAAAATCGGTTTAGTACTTCCAGGAATAATAGCAGATTTCGTCTTAATTCTTAGCCTTTCAATTTCCAGCTCTAAACCTCTTCTATCAACAAATTCTAATAAGTAAAGTAGCTTTTCATCACTAATTGCAATCATAGCCCCAAGTGTAGTATCTAACCAAGCAGCTTTTAAAATATTTAAATGCTTATTAAGTTTTGTCGGCGGTCCGCCCATTATTTTAGAGAAAGCATCTCGAAAACCGCTACTTGACTCATAACCCATATCGATTTGTGTATTAATTACTGATTCACCCATGCGAATTTGCGTCATTGCAATACCCATACGCCTTGCTCTTGCATATTCTACAAACGTCATACCAAAACGTTTTTTAAATTGGCGACGTGCTGTAGAAGCATCTACTGATAGCTCATCAAAATCACTATCTTTCCACCTCTTAGCAGGCTCAAGCTCAACAGCGTCAACAAGAGTGCGAACTAAATCTGAAGCTTCGTAAGGACGAGAAAGAGGCTTGCAACGCTGACAAGGTCTATACTTCTTCAACATGAAGAGTTGTTAAAATGATTAGGCACAATGGTTTGAAAATTGTCATTTACCAATGAAGAAATTTTATTTTTATATTTTTCAATATTTTCAAAAAATATTCGTATAGAATCAGTAAATGTCTCAAAATTCGCATAAAATTTATTGTTACTTACAACAGAATGCATAAATTTCCACAGTCGTTCAATTGGATTCAAATTAGGACTATATGCTGGCAAAAATAGTAACTCTATTTTACTGTATTGTAGATATTCTTTTACCTTTTTTGACCTATGATATCCAGCATTATCGCATATCAAATAAATCTTACTTTTATCTTGATTATTTGCTTCTAATTTCTTTAAAAATTCAATAATATAATCACCATTAACCTTAGGATTGTCAGTTGTTACTACCTCTAAATCCTTAAGATTAATAGCACCAATAATATGTTTACGCTTCCAACCACTGAAACTTGGTAATGTTTTAACTACATTCTTTCTAATCCAACCAAATTTTGCTCGAGTTTGGTATTGAGGATGAACACTATCCATAAAATAAATAGACTCATCTTTAGCTAAATTATTTTTTAGCAAACTATATTGCAGCTTAAATTCCTCTTGCTTAGCTAAATCTATTTTTCCAGGAATTAACTTAGGTTTCTTATAACTAAAACCAAGTCTGTGTAACAGCTTGATTACCCCAGCTAATGTATAGATTACTCCATATTGACGTTCTATGAACAAACCTATATCTCTAGCATACACATAATTATTATTTTCTAGATGAACTATTAACTCTGCTTCCTCCTGTCTAGTAAGTTTACTATCACTACCGCCATTTCCAGGCTTAAGCTTCTGAGCATTATGATAATGGAAGTGTTGAGAGATAAGAAATTAAGTAGAGAATTATAGGAAGGATATTTTTTTGGAAGAAATAGTGTTTAAAATTAAGATAATTTTTGTTCAGTATACTTCTTTAACTTGAAAAGTTGGAAAATGAATATTTAGATGAGCGAATAATCAATGTTCTTATGGATAATTAATATCTAATACTACCAATTTTTCAGGTAAAAGAAGTATATATACAAAATTAGTAAAAATCAGTGGAGATTTTGTTATTATCTATGCGTTATCCATTATAATATTAGCTAGCCGTTAAAACGGTTAAGCGTTTCAAATTAAAACATATATCATTCATAAATTCCGAGAATTGATTTTTGGCAATACCAATATATCTGACACGTTTATTATCTTGTGAGAATACTCTTTCAAAAGGTGCTCTAATTTTTGTATAATATCTATCAAGGTCAAAATTTTTATCTTTCATGTTATTTTTCTTTACAGCACAAAGATGCACTTCTTGCCTAGTTGCTGTATCTTTGGTAGACTTTGTACAATATGCTTTATCTACATATGCAGCACCGGAGCGTGGCATAACGTGTTTAAAACCTTTGCTATCAGTAACATTTGCAGAGGTAACCGCAACCTTATTAATAATCCCTGATTGGATATCAACGCTAACATGTTTTTTATAACCATACCAAAACTTATTACCTCCTTTACAACCAATTTTAGCTTGTTTATCATTCGCAACTTTGGGCAAAGTCTCATTATTTAGCTTGTCATATTTTTGCTTCCTCAACTCATCACGTTCTGTCCAAAGACTAGCTTTTGAGATCAAATGAGAGGCATCTACAAAGGTAAATACCTCGCTCATATAACCTTGCTTTCGTAGTTGTTCTCTAAAGTTTGCAAATATTTTTGATAGTAAGTTAGTACCTATTTTCTTACGTATTTTACTAAACACACTATAATCTGGAGTCGTCTCTGTAAGAGCAAAATCACAAAACCATTTGCCGGCATTACTATCAGCCAAATAACGTTCTAATTCTCGATCAGATAAGTCTTCCATAAATTGTAGAAGTAAACATTTAAATAACCTCAATGCTCCATAGCCTTTATAATTAGCTTCAGTTTCTATCGCTAATAACTCTCTTTCAACTACTTTGAAATTAAATTAACTTTTAAATTTACGATATTGATGTTCCGGGCTAACTAATTCATCTAAACTGACCATTGTTATTTGATGCTCTGACATTTTTTACTTTCTTATTTTTTTATCACATTATAACCTTTTACTCTTCATAGCTCAACACTCCCATAATATTCGCAAAAAACCAACCGTAAAATACTACGCCACTGCTCATATGACCGCTAGGAAAAGCAAAACCTTTAATATTTAGAGCAGGATTTAAAGGTATTTCAAATGTATATTTTAATAATGTATTTAAAATTGTAGTGAAAAGTAATACACAAATAGCTTGTGCAAATAGTTGCCTTCTAAATATAGTAAATCCGAGTATTATAACGCCAGTTTAGGATAAGAAGAGTTTAAGATTATCGAAAAAAGAGTTTAAAATATTAGTTTTAGTAATATTAAAAGCATTAACACAAGCTAGAATATGAACTAAAAAATTAGTAGGTGATCGATGCCTTGAGTGTTCAAGATTCATATTATTTTTTAGGACATTAAATACTGACTCAACCAACGACCTTTTTCTAAGCTGTATTTTATCTTCCATTTCCAATAAATGATTCTTCATATCTTTTCTAATTCCTGTAAATAAGCGTAATCCACGACCTAATAATTTAGTAAATAATTCCTTAGAAATATATCCCTTATCACCAAAGAGTTTACCTTGTAATCCATCAGTTATATCGTCTGCTACCGATAAATCACTATTATTTGCTTTGGTAATTTTGATCGCCATAATCGCTCCCTTATTGTTAATTACTATATGCAACTTAAACCCCATAAACCATCCATAACTACTCATCCCTATTTTAGCTATATACTTCTTTAACTTGAAAAGTTGGAAAATGAATATTTAGATGAGCGAATAATCAATGTTCTTATGGATAATTAATATCTAATACTACCAATTCTTCAGGTAAAAGAAGTATACCACTAAATACTTTATTGCTATTTGTACGTTTTGTATAACATATCGATAATTTAGTTGAATCTATGCAATAAATTCCTGTTTCCTCTCCTCTAAATAGTTGCAACATTATAACCAAGCGGTAGAATTAATCTTGACCATAATTGTATTATTCGACTATAACTTGGTAATTTAAAATAACCTCTATATTTATATGATAAGTGATATAAATAATAATTCTTAAAATCTTTGCACGGCGATATATAAAAATATAATACGATAGTTAAAAGCTCTGAAAGGCTTAAATTCCCTTCTCTCCGGCGTTTTCTATCTGTTGGTATTAATTTTTGCTTCTCCCATTCTTCATATATTTCACAAAAATTGTCTAGTATATAAAATAAAGTTGTGATACATTTTTTCATTGTTGGGTTCTTGTTTTTTTGTTGAAAAACTTCAGTAACCCAACACTCTTAACTTGTAAATACTTTATTCTTATTCCATGCTTCTCTTCTTCCTTATCCTAAATTCGCGTTTATACTAATCTCATAACAATATTCTTGTCCAAGTAACAAAAAAAATTTTGTTAAATATTGAAAGAAAATATCCTTATTCATTGCTTTACTTAATTTTATTTATATATAATTGAAGTTATCATAAATAATAAGCTATAGATATGAAAAATATTCCCCGCAAATTTGTATTTGCTATTTTCTTATGTTTAATAAATTTACAACTAATTGCTGCAAGCTTTAACGAAAAAATACCTTTATATTTTAAGTTAACTAACGAAAATCTGTTAGCAGGGCAAAATTCGTTAAATATTGACCTTTGCGACTCTAGAATTAAAGAATGGTGTACAAAGCCGCAAAGAGAGCTAGGGCTTAACGGAAAAAGAATGAATGATTACATATCTATTTCGCCTGATATTAAAGGAGAATGGCGATTTGGCTGGTGGTATAACATAAATTTTACTCCAGAAAGCAATTTTGCAGCTCATCAAACTTATAAGATTACTATCGAAGATTATATATTTCCTCATTTTATCAGTCTAAAAAGTAATAATATAAGTTTTACAACTTTACCTCTACTTCCTGTTATTAAAGAAATGAATTATCTACAGGATAATATCGATATTTCCAAAAAATTCGTTCAAACTAAAATAGCCTTTAACTACCCTATAGAGCCTAAAACTTTAGAGGAAAGAATAGAATTTATAAAATCTTCAACCAAGGAAAAATTACCGTTTTCTATCAAATTCAACACGTATAATACGGAAGCTACGATTATTACTAATATACCACCGCTTACAGATAAAGAAGATACTGTTTCCGTAATTATAAAAGACGGTGTTAAACCTCTATATGGCGGAGAAATTTTCACATATAAAAATGTAGAAGAGCAAAATAATAAGACGCCGAATAATATAAGATATTCTTATAAAGAAAATGTATTAATTCCAAGTCTATCCTCATATTTAAAAATCACTAATAGTACTGCTACAATTGTTAAAGATGATAAGCTAAAACTGGAACAGATAATTATAATTACTACAAATACACCGGTTTCGGGTGAGGAGATAAAAAAACATTTAGAGTTATTTTTATTACCGCAAGATAAGCCGGCTTTCTTAGGAGTTGCAGGCAAAAAAAACTATAAATGGCAAAGTCCGAAAGAAATAACCGATGATATTCTTAAATCGAGTGAAAAAATAAATTTTGAGCTTTTACCTTCCGTCCCAAGCATTACTACTATGCATAGCCTTAAAGTAGATACCCTTGCCTCAAGAACTTTGCTTATTAAAGTCAATAAAGGTGTTAAAACATCAGATAATTTAACACTTGGCTCAGATTACTCTCAAATAGTACAAATACCCGATAATCCTAAAGAAGTTAAACTAATGTCTGACGGTTCTATTCTTTCATTAGCTGGCGAAAGAAAGCTTCCCGTATATTCACTTGGCATAGATAAATTATATGTAGAAATCGATAAGATTAATCAGCAAGAAATTAATCACTTAATCAGCCAAACAAATAGATATAATATTTTCCAAAACCCAACTTTCATAAATGAATATAATTTTAATGAGTATAATATTTCTGAAGTATTTCAAGAGGAAGTAATAGTTAATTCCCCCAATTTAAATTTACCTAATTATACCGATTTAGATTTTAGCAAATATTTTAATTTAGAAGAAGCAGGCAGCTATTCTAAAGGCTTATTTTTAGCAAAAGCCTATGCTAAAGACAATAATAATAACATTATATCTCAAGATAAAAGATTAATTTTAGTTACCGATCTTGGTTTTATAGTAAAAACCGATAAAAGCGGAACACATCATATCTTTGTTTCTTATATCAGTAACGGTAAACCGGCCGGTGGCGTTAAAGCAGATATTATAGGACTTAACAGTGAGGTGTTAGTAAGCAGCAAAACCGATAGTAAAGGACATGCCATTTTATCAAATATAAATGATTTTACAAAAGAAAAAACTCCAGTGGCTTATATATTAACTACTAAGGATGATTTTTCGTTTATGCCGTATGGTAGAATTGATAGGCAAGTTAATTATTCTCGGTTTGATGTAGCAGGAGCCGTTAGTTCCGATCAAGGGTTAAAAGCTTATTTATTTTCCGATCGTGGCATCTATAGACCAAGCGAGCAAGGTCATATAGGCATTATGCTCAAACAAACCGATTGGCAAGGAAAATTTGACGGCTTACCTTTAGAAATACAAGTAACTAACCCTAGAGGAAAAGTAATAGATAAAAGTAAAATAGCTCTAGATGCAGAAGGATTCGGCGAATATTTATTCTCAACGCTTGATGATTCCTTAACCGGCTTATATAATATAAGCTTACATTTAGTAGGAGATAAAGGCACAAATAACTATCTTAATAGCGTATCTGTCAAGGTTGGTGATTTTCAGCCTGACCGCATGAAAATAAACATAAACTTCAATAACTCACAAGATGAGCTATGGACGAATCCAAAAGATCTTAAAGCAACTGTTAATCTTATAAATCTTTACGGCACTCCTGCAGCAAATAGAAAAGTCAGCAGCTTTATTGATATTAGACCTACCGAGTTTTTCGTACCTAGCTTTAAAGAATACAAATTTTATAGTAGCAAAGGAAATAAAGAGTTTTTTAACGAACGTTTAGGAGATATTACTACCGACTCTACAGGTACGGCAAATTTTGATCTTAACCTTGAAAAATATTATAACGCTACTTTTAGTCTAACATTTTCGGCGGAAGGATTTGAGCCTGACTCAGGAAGAAGCGTAAACGCAAGCAAATCGCTTATAGTTTCACCTCTGCCTTATATTATAGGATTTAGAAGCGATAGCGATCTAAAATATATTAAGAAAAAAACTACTTCAGCAATAGAATTCATAGCCATATCAAATAAAGCAGAAAAAGTAGCTGCACCTAATTTAACTCTTAACTTAAAAAAGATTAATTATGTAAATAACTTAGTAGCAGATAGTAACGGTAATTATTCTTACAGTTCAGTACCTATTGAGACTAATATATCTTCTGACAAGGTTAATATCACAGCAAACGAAAGTTATATTTATAAAGTGCCTACTAAAGAAGCAGGAGATTACGTTATTTACTTAACTGATAAAGAAGATACAATCTTTGCTCAAGCTGAATTTTCGGTAATAGGTGAAGGAAATGTTACAGCTAATTTAACAGACAAAGCAAATTTAAAAGTTAAACTTGATAAAGATGATTATAAAGCAGGCGATAACATTCTTTTAAATGTTATAACTCCTTATACAGGTTATGGATTAATTACTATCGAAACAGATAAAGTACATAATTTTGAATGGTTTAAAGCTGACGAAAATAATAGCATTCAAGAAATCAAAATCCCTGATGGTTTTGAAGGTAAAGGATATATAAACGTACAATTTATAAGAGACATAGAAGCCACGGAAATCTTTATGTCACCTTTTAGCTATGCAGTAGTACCGTTTACTGCGGGCATTTATAAACATAAACAAGATATTGAATTAACGCTTCCTGCAAAAATTAAATCAGGCAAAAAATTAACAATTAATTATCGCACTGCAACCCCAGGTAAAATCATAATATTTGCCGTTGATGAAGGGATATTATCATTTGCCGGTTATCAAACTCCCGATCCGCTTAATTACTTCATTAACGATAAGGCCTTAGAAGTCCGAACGTCACAAATCATGGATTTAATATTACCTGAGCGTCCTTTATTAATGAAAGCTTATATGGCGGCTCCTGCCGGAGACGGTTTTATAAATGTCGCTCGAAACCTTAATCCATTTAAAAGAAAAAGCCAGCCTCCGGTAGCGTTTTGGTCAGGAATTTTAGAAGCAGATCTTGATGAGAGAGAAGTCACATTTGACATACCGAGCTATTTTAACGGCACTTTAAGAGTTATAGGGGTAGCCTCAAGCCTTGACGCTATAGGAACTTCCAAAGCTGATTTATTAGTCCAATCCGATCTTATTATCAATCCAAATTTACCTTTATTTGTAGTTCCGAATGATGAATTTACAGTACCGGTAACAATATTTAATAACCTAAAAGATTCAGGAAATGCTCAGGTTTTTCTAAATATTGAAACAAGTGAAGGACTTAAAATATTAGATTATCCTAAAGAGATACCGATAGACGAAAATAAGGAAGCTACTATTAATGTTAAATTAAAAGCGATTGATAAACTCGGTTCAGCAAATTTAAAGGTTGTGGCTTCTATAAATCACCTAAAGCCAGGTATAATATCTATGGCAGTAGTGCATAGCTCAGAACTAACTAGTACTACGAGCGTTCGCCCTGCTAGTCCGAGCGTTACAACAGTCGATACAGGCTTTATTACAGACAACAAAGCTAATTTAAAAATCTTGCGAGATTTATATCCTGAATTTGCTAAGCTGCAAATTTCCGCTTCTAAATCACCGCTAGCTATTATTTCCGGCTTTAAAGATTTCCTAGATAATTATCCTTATGGTTGCACTGAGCAATTAATAAGCCAAAATTTTGCTAATGTTTTATTATATAATGAACAAGAGCTAGTTCAGATTCTTAAAACTGATCGTAAAAAAATGGATGAATCATTATCGAAAATATTCCAAACTTTATCGGAACGTCAAAATTATGACGGTGGATTTAGATATTGGAACAATTTTAATGACGATTCCGATCCATTTATTTCCGTTTATGCTATGCATTTCTTAAGCGAGGGAGCAACTAGATATTTAGCCGTTCCAAGTGATATTTTTAATCAAGGTATTTACTACTTAGAGAATATGGCGAATAGATCAATCAGCTCTCTAAATGAAGCAAGAGAAAAAGCATATGCAGTTTATATCCTGACAAAAAATAGCGTTATTACTACAAGCTATATTGCAAATATTTTAAAATATTTAGACGAGTACCATAAAAATACATGGCAGGATGATTTAACTAGCGTTTATTTAGCCTCTAGCTATAAAATGCTGCAAATGCATGAAGAAGCAGATAAATTATTAGATAGATTTACTCTAAATAAACCTATATCAAAAACAGACTATCAGTATTATAATCCTCTAATAAAATATAGTCAGTATTTATACTTAATTTCTATACATTTTCCGGAAAGGTTAAAAAACTTTGACCCAAAAATTGTACAGGATATCGCTCTTTTTGCTAAGGATAACTATAATAGTCTATCGGCAAGCTACGCCATTATGGCAAGTCTTACATATGCTGATAAGATAAATAATGTAGATGAGGCTAATATTAAGGTGACTTCTACAGATAAAGAAGTTACTTTAAACGGCGATAAAGTGATGATTGCTGAGCTGTCGGTAGAAAATAAGGATATAGACTTAACATCCTCAAGTAACGGCTTTTTCTATCAGCTTCTAACTTCAGGCTATGACAAAGTTTTAAAAGAAAATAAAGAAATAGTTCAAGGTATAGAGATAACCAAAAAATATCTCGATGAAACTAATAAAGAAGTCAGCAAAGTAAAATTAGGTGATAATATTACGGTGGAAATCACCATGCGTTCAGGTAGCAATAAAACCTTAAGCAATATGGTGATACTTGATTTATTACCGGCAGGCTTCGAGCTTTTACCTGATAATAATAACGTAAATATATTAGCACGAACGCAGGAAGTAATGATATGGAAACCAATATATATCAATAATCGTGATGATAGAGTTATGATTTTCGGTACTATTTCTGATCAAAAAATGACGTATCAGTATAAAATCAAAGCGGTTAATAAAGGCATATTCGCAACTCCCGCTATTTACAGCGAAGCTATGTATGACCCTCATACCTATTATCGCGGCACTATAGGAAGCATCATTGTGGAGTAGCGTTACCCGCATGGTTTGTTTTATGTCATTCCCGTGAAGCATTGTTGCGTAGACCGGTAAATGCTCTCTATGTCATTCCTAGCTAAAAGCGGGAATCCAGAAAAAAGTGAAATGTCATCCCGTGGCTTGACCACGGGATCCAGTTAAAAATACTAAAATTATTAGTATTTTTTATTGTTTTTGTGGCCCCCGTGGTCAAGCCACGGGGTGACAGTGAAAAGCACTGGATTCCTGCTTCCGCAGGAATGACATCCATTAATAATCCTTACCTTGATTGATATTAAAGGAGATTTCTATGCCTCAAACGGTTTTATCCTAAAAGCACAAGAATCTTATTATATACTTCTTTTACCTGAAGAATTGGTAGTATTAGATATTAATTATCCATAAGAACATTGATTATTCGCTCATCTAAATATTCATTTTCCAACTTTTCAAGTTAAAGAAGTATATAGCTAAAATAGGGATGAGTAGTTATGGATGGTTTATGGGGTTTAAGTTGCATATAGTAATTAACAATAAGGGAGCGATTATGGCGATCAAAATTACCAAAGCAAATAATAGTGATTTATCGGTAGCAGACGATATAACTGATGGATTACAAGGTAAACTCTTTGGTGATAAGGGATATATTTCTAAGGAATTATTTACTAAATTATTAGGTCGTGGATTACGCTTATTTACAGGAATTAGAAAAGATATGAAGAATCATTTATTGGAAATGGAAGATAAAATACAGCTTAGAAAAAGGTCGTTGGTTGAGTCAGTATTTAATGTCCTAAAAAATAATATGAATCTTGAACACTCAAGGCATCGATCACCTACTAATTTTTTAGTTCATATTCTAGCTTGTGTTAATGCTTTTAATATTACTAAAACTAATATTTTAAACTCTTTTTTCGATAATCTTAAACTCTTCTTATCCTAAACTGGCGTTATTAGGTCTAGTTGGATCATTAAAGAAAATTGCTTTAGCTTTTTTGGCATATTCTAGAGCTTCGGTAACATCACCGAGTCCTAGCTTTGCTCTTGATTTTTGGATAAAAATTCGTCCAAATACTTGATTTTCCTCTTTTTTACTCGATTTATTCATATCATATATACCTCTAGTAAATGAAAAATTGTCAAAGAAGTCAGCAAGTGTTACTAAGTAAGAATGGATTTATAGAAAATTAACATCAGTAGAAAAAGAAGAATTAAAGCTTTACCATAGAAGCGAAAGGGATAAGAGGATTTGTGATAGAATCAAAGCTGTTCTCATGTATGATGATAGCTATAGTATTGATGAGATATCGAAAGTGTTATTACTGAGTGATGCAGGGATAAGAAAACATTTAATAGATTATCATAATGCTCAGAAGCTTAAGCCTGGAAATGGCGGTAGTGATAGTAAACTTACTAGACAGGAGGAAGCAGAGTTAATAGTTCATCTAGAAAATAATAATTATGTGTATGCTAGAGATATAGGTTTGTTCATAGAACGTCAATATGGAGTAATCTATACATTAGCTGGGGTAATCAAGCTATTACACAGACTTGGTTTTAGTTATCAGAAACCTAAGTTAATTCCTGGAAAAATAGATTTAGCTAAGCAAGAGGAATTTAAGCTGCAATATAGTTTGCTAAAAAATAATTTAGCTAAAGATGAGTCTATTTATTTTATGGATAGTGTTCATCCTCAATACCAAACTCGAGCAAGATTTGGTTGGATTAGAAAGAATGTAGTTAAAACATTACCAAGTTTCAGTGGTTGGAAGCGTAAACATATTGTTGGTGCTATTAATCTTAAGGATTTAGAGGTAGTAACAACTGACAATCCTAAGGTTAATGGTGATTATATTATTGAATTTTTAAAGGAATTAGAAGCAAATAATCAAGATAAAAGTAAGATTTATTTGATATGCGATAATGCTGGATATCATAGGTCAAAAAAGGTAAAAGAATATCTACAATACAGTAAAATAGAGTTACTATTTTTGCCAGCATATAGTCCTAATTTGAATCCAATTGAACGACTGTGGAAATTTATGCATTCTGTTGTAAGTAACAATAAATTTTATGCGAATTTTGAGACATTTACTGATTCTATAGAGGGTGTCAGAAAGTTTGTGTAAGTTGTAAAAATAGTTAAGAATAAAATTAATTAAAACAACTTACATGAGGCTAATATGAAGAATAAGAGCAAAGTATCAAATCCGACTATAGAAAAAGTAGTATCAGAAATACTATCACAAAGTGATCCATCTGAGATATTTGGCAAAGAAGGGATATTTCAGGAATTTAAAAAGCAGATAGTAAATAAGATTTTAGAGAAAGAAATGGAATCTCATATAGGTTATGAGAAGCATTCTAAGAATGCCAAGGAGTCAGAGAATAGACGTAATGGCAATTATGAAAAGACTTTAATAGATCCTGAAGGTCGTAAATTGACAGTAGAAGTGCCAAGGGATCGGGATGGAGAATTTGAACCTCAACTCATTCCAAAAGGAGTACGAAAATTTGAAGGATTTGATGATAAAGTAATATCCTTATATGCTAGGGGAATGACCATTAGGGAAATACAAGGACACTTAGAAGAACTATATGCTACCAAGGTATCATCTGAGTTAATATCAAAGGTAACTGATGGTATTTTAGAGGAAGTTACTGCCTGGCAGAATAGAGCACTTGATAGTGTATACTTCTTTTACCTGAAGAATTGGTAGTATTAGATATTAATTATCCATAAGAACATTGATTATTCGCTCATCTAAATATTCATTTTCCAACTTTTCAAGTTAAAGAAGTATATATCCTATAATGTACTTAGATTGTATTCATGTTAAAGCAAGAGATACGCATGTAATAATAAATAAAGCAATATATATGGCTATAGGAGTTAATATGGGAGGCAAGAAGGAGCTATTAGGTATTTGGATAGGTAAGAATGAGGGTTCTAAATTTTGGATGCAGGTAGTAACAGAACTGAAGAATCGAGGAGTTGAACAAATATATGTTGCATGTGTTGATGGTCTTAAAGGTTTTCCAGAGGCGATAAATAGTATTTTTCCAAGAACCATAGTACAGTTGTGTATTGTGCATATGGTAAGAAATTCTGTAAAATACGTATCATACAAAGATTTAAAATCGGTAACAGCTGATTTAAAGGCAGTTTATTCTGCAATAAATGAAGCAGAGGGATTGAGAGAATTACAAAACTTTGCCAAAAAATGGGATGAAAAATATCCAGTTATTTTTGATATATGGCAACGAAATTGGTCTGGCATAGCTCCATTTTTTAGCTTTCTAGAAGACATTAGAAAGGCGATTTACACTACTAATGCTATTGAATCCACTAACCGTCAAATTCGTAAAATTATTAAAAATAAGGGAGTATTTCCAGATGATAAATCAATGCAGAAAATAATCTTTTTGGCATTGACAAATGCCTCTAAAAAATGGACAATGCCTATTAAGAATTGGGCAATGGCTTTAAATCAATTTGCAATCCTTTGTGATACTAATTTACAAAATTGGACAAATGGCGAAATCGTACTTACACAAAGAATCTGACAGAACCGTTATCCATTATAATATTAGCTAGCCGTTAAAACGGTTAAGCGTTTCAAATTAAAACATATAGCATTCATAAATTCCGAGAATTGATTTTTGGCAATACCAATATATCTGACACGTTTATTATCTTGTGAGAATACTCTTTCAAAAGGTGCTCTAATTTTTGTATAATATCTATCAAGGTCAAAACTTTTATCTTTCATGTTATTTTTCTTTACAGCACAAAGATGCACTTCTTGCCTAGTTGCTGTATCTTTGGTAGACTTTGTACAATATGCTTTATCTACATATGCAGCACCGGAGCGTGGCATAACGTGTTTAAAACCTTTGCTATCAGTAACATTTGCAGAGGCAACTGCAACCTTATTAATAATCCCTGATTGGATATCAACGCTAACATGTTTTTTATAACCATACCAAAACTTATTACCTCCTTTACAACCAATTTTAGCTTGTTTATCATTCGCAACTTTGGGCAAAGTCTCATTATTTAGCTTGTCATATTTTTGCTTCCTCAACTCATCACGTTCTGTCCAAAGACTAGCTTTTGAGATCAAATGAGAGGCATCTACAAAGGTAAATACCTCGCTCATATAACCTTGCTTTCGTAGTTGTTCTCTAAAGTTTGCAAATATTTTTGATAGTAAGTTAGTACCTATTTTCTTACGTATTTTACTAAACACACTATAATCTGGAGTCGTCTCTGTAAGAGCAAAATCACAAAACCATTTGCCGGCATTACTATCAGCCAAATAACGTTCTAATTCTCGATCAGATAAGTCTTCCATAAATTGTAGAAGTAAACATTTAAATAACCTCAATGCTCCATAGCCTTTATAATTAGCTTCAGTTTCTATCGCTAATAACTCTCTTGCAACTGCTTTGAAATTAAATTAACTTTTAAATTTACGATATTGATGTTCCGGGCTAACTAATTCATCTAAACTGACCATTGTTATTTGATGCTCTGACATTTTTTACTTTCTTATTTTTTTATCACATTATAACCTTTTACTCTTCATAGCTCAACACTCCCCTAATAATAGCGGTCATACAATTTATGAGATTGCTGCAGTAGCAGACAATAAAAAAATTTCAAAAATTCTTTATCATAAAATAGCAGAGCTTCATGATCTTAATAAAATAGTAATTCAAGCCTCTGCTAACAAAATAGATTCAAATACTTTAGATTTAGATTCTCCTCCACCTTATAATCTTTCATATTATGATGATGCTACTCATATGACAGGAGAAATACTAGAAAGTAATTAAATCCTACGAAAGCATTATTGAGTGACTAAAAATCGTCATTGCAAGCGACTAAAAGGAGTGTAGCAATCTCAGGAAATTAAAACTAGATTGCCACGTCGCTTTGCTCCTCGCAAAGCATTATTGCGTGGATACCACCCCGTCATTGCGAGGAGGTCTTGTTGCGTGGATCAGTTTTACCTCTGTCATCCCGTGGCTTGACCACGGGATCCAGTTAAAGATACTAAAGTTATTAGTATTTTTATTGTTTTTATGGACCCCGTGGTCAAGCCACGGGGTAACACAGTAGGTTTTAACGGTCTACGCAACAATGCCTTGCGAGGAGGGACATAGTCACGACGTGGCAATCTTGTCAAACTTCCTAAGATTGCTTCGCCTTGATTACTACGTAATTCTTCTCGCAATGACGAAAATCACTAAACCTAAACCAACTCACTTACTTGCGATTTGGCGAAGAGCTTTATCTGAAAGTTAACAAAATTTAAATTACCTTTTGAACCTATTTCCGCAAATTTATGAGCTTTAAGTAATAGATCATAATCTTCCGCCAAATCAGCAAAGAAAAACTCCATTTCACCGCTTTGTTTTACTCCTAAAATCTCACCGCTACCTCGAAGTTTTAAATCCTGTTCAGCGATATAAAATCCATCATTAGTTTGTTTCATTATCTCAAACCTACCTCGTGCAACTTTTCCAAGCCTTTTAGGATTATAGAGCAATATACAATATGACTGCAAAGAGCCTCGCCCTACTCTACCTCTAAGCTGATGAAGTTGAGCGAGACCAAACTGCTCAGCGTTTTCGATAACAATTAAAGTTGCTTCAGGTACGTCTATTCCGACTTCAATGACGGTTGTTGCAACTAATATCTTAATTTTACCTTCCTTAAACTGCTTCATTATTTGGTTTTTCTGCTCGTCCTTCATCTTACCGTGAATAATACCGGTATAACCCTGATATATATTTTCGATAGAGTTAAAACGATTCATCACATCCATTAATAAACCATCCTCTTCCTCCTCCATTGTCATCCCGTGGCTTGACTGACATTGTTGCATGGTTCGAGAGACCCGTTCGGTGTTATCCCGTGGCTTGTCCACGGGATCCAAAAAATAACTAGAACTACTGATACTGTTAGTATTTTTAACTGGATCCCGCGATCGAGTCGCGGGATGACAATGGTGGGAGTGAACCATACGACAACGCTGGCTTGACCGCGGTATGACATCAAGGGGTTTTCCCTGCTCTATCAATGGACATATCCAATATACCCGCTCACCTGCTATAAGCTTCTTATTTATCGCTTCGATAATATGTTCTATCTTATTAACTGACATGGTGTTCGTAGCGATAGGCAAACGATTCTTCGGCTTACCCGTTAGCTTCGAGATAGTCATATCACCAAACATAGTAAGTGCTAAACTTCTTGGAATCGGTGTTGCAGTCATGACTAATACATCAGGATTTACTCCTTTATTTATTAGATTCAAACGCTGCTGCACTCCAAATCTATGCTGCTCATCAATCACTATATAACCTAGCTTCTTAAAACTTACTTTCTCTTGAAATAACGCATGAGTACCGACTAATATATCAATCTCACCGTTTTCAAGTTGTATCATAATATTTTTACGAGCTGCCCCCAGTATTTTACCTGTAAGTAATCCGACTCTTATATTAGTATTTTTTAAAGCTTTAACAAAAAACTCATAATGCTGATTGGCAAGCAAATCGGTTGGAGCCATAAGCGTTGCTTGAAACCCTGCTTCTACCGTATTTACCATCGTCAGCAAAGCTACCAAAGTTTTACCGGAGCCAACATCGCCTTGCAGTAATCTCATCATTTCTACTTTATCGCTTTGATCAAGCTCTATTTCTTCTATAACCTGCTTTTGATAAGAAGTTAGCTCAAACCCTAACTCATTTAATATATTTGCTTGTATAGCTACAGCTTTAGGGTAAATATTACCTTGTTTACCTGCTATTTGCGTACGTACATTAAAAAGAGATATTTGATTAGCGATAAGTTCCTTGGCTGCTAGCTGTTTTTTGGCAGCGCCGGTGTCATCCCGTGGCTTTATTGTATTGCTTGGGGTTGTCATCCCGCGACTTGATCGCGGGATCCAGTCTTTTTTAATTTTTTCCTGGATACCGTGGTCAAGCCACGGTATGACAGCCTCACTTACATGCAACATTTTCAAATTCTGCAATATAACATCCAAATAATCCTTTACCTCTTTATCTTCTATACTCTTACACTTCTCTTCAAATATCTCTATTGCTTTTATGATATATGAATATAGCTGCTTGTTACTCAGTAAATATGTCAGGGAATAAATCGGCTCTATTTCTTTTGCGAGTTTAGGATTCGTAATAAATTCAGGATGCGAAATTTGTAAGTGATGATCAAAAAATTGTACTTTACCGCTAATAATATGCTTTGTTCCAACTGTTAATTTATTGAAGATGAATGGAGAGGGCTTATGAAAAAACACTAATAACAAAGAACCGGTATCATTGCTAGCTGTAATTTTTAAAGGCTGATTACTTTTCTTTGGTAAATTAATGCTCTCAATTATAATTTCCGTTTGGATTATTTCACCGTCCCTAACCTCAGTTAAATTAGGCGATAATATTTTATTTTGATATGAAACAGGTAGATAAAATAATACATCACGAATATTATTAATACCAAGCCTCTTAAGAGCCGATACGGTATCTTCACGTATATTGATGAACGTTTTTACAGGAGCAAATAAGAATTTTTCTAGAATAGTTAGCATATATACTTCTTCAACATGAAGAGTTGTTAAAATGATTAGGCACAATGGTTTGAAAATTGTCATTTACCAATGAAGAAATTTTATTTTTATATTTTTCAATATTTTCAAAAAATATTCGTATAGAATCAGTAAATGTCTCAAAATTCGCATAAAATTTATTGTTACTTACAACAGAATGCATAAATTTCCACAGTCGTTCAATTGGATTCAAATTAGGACTATATGCTGGCAAAAATAGTAACTCTATTTTACTGTATTGTAGATATTCTTTTACCTTTTTTGACCTATGATATCCAGCATTATCGCATATCAAATAAATCTTACTTTTATCTTGATTATTTGCTTCTAATTCCTTTAAAAATTCAATAATATAATCACCATTAACCTTAGGATTGTCAGTTGTTACTACCTCTAAATCCTTAAGATTAATAGCACCAATAATATGTTTACGCTTCCAACCACTGAAACTTGGTAATGTTTTAACTACATTCTTTCTAATCCAACCAAATCTTGCTCGAGTTTGGTATTGAGGATGAACACTATCCATAAAATAAATAGACTCATCTTTAGCTAAATTATTTTTTAGCAAACTATATTGCAGCTTAAATTCCTCTTGCTTAGCTAAATCTATTTTTCCAGGAATTAACTTAGGTTTCTGATAACTAAAACCAAGTCTGTGTAACAGCTTGATTACCCCAGCTAATGTATAGATTACTCCATATTGACGTTCTATGAACAAACCTATATCTCTAGCATACACATAATTATTATTTTCTAGATGAACTATTAACTCTGCTTCCTCCTGTCTAGTAAGGTTACTATCACTACCGCCATTTCCAGGCTTAAGCTTCTGAGCATTATGATAATCTATTAAATGTTTTCTTATCCCTCCCCATCACTCAGTAATAACACTTTCGATATCTCATCAATACTATAGCTATCATCATACATGAAAACAGCTTTGATTCTATCACAAATCCTCTTATCCCTTTCGCTTCTATGGTAAAGCTTTAATTCTTCTTTTTCTACTGATGTTAATTTTCTATAAATCCATTCTTACTTAATAACACTTGCTGACTTCTTTGACAATTTTTCATTTACTAGAGGTATACACTTCTGATAAATCAAGATATTCTAAATTATTTTGCTAAGAAAATTAATAAGAATTTTTAGTTTACATGATTATATTTGTTTGCTATTTTATAAAAAAATTAAATAGAGGTTAACATATTAACTAATCAACAAGGAAATTCAGCTACTGTATTCATGCAGAATGAAGCTAACGAATTAGGAAGTAAATTCCAAACAGCAATGGATGAAGATAATGTAGAAGATTTAAAAAAATTAATGTTTGAAATGATTAATTTTATCGATATGTCAATTTAGATCAAGAAGCATTTAATATAGCTATGGAGAAAGGGGGAGAAATTAAAGATTTGATATGTCAAAGAGATGAAAAATTATACAAGAGTGAATTTTTTAAGAATTTTCACCTTACTCACCCGGATAATATAGTTTCGCTTGCAGAAAAGAACGAAACAGATGTTATGGGGGATTTAGGAAATCATCCGGAATAAACATGTTGTTCGTTGTCATACCGCGGCTTGACCGCGGCATCCAAAAAACAATAAAAAATACTAATAATTTTAGTATTTTAACTGGACCCCGTGGTCAAGCCACGGGGTGACACCGAACGGATTTTTCGGTCCACGCAGGCAACGCTTCGCAATGACGTTTTTTGAAATGCTTATAAATCTAATTTTAGTCCTGCTCTAACTATAGCTGAAGATTTTAAAGGCATACCTTCGATAAATCCCGCTGTTTTGTAACCGCCTGAGCCCACTATCTTAAATGTTTCATTTAAGCTAAGCTCAAAATTAACTGCCCCAAGTCCGCCTTGCTTACAGCTCTCTTTTAAAGGAGTAGCGGTTAACATTTTAGGCTGATTCCAAAATGCCGCTTCTAAACCTAAACCGACAAAATCAAATTTGACTAGGTTATTAGCTTTAACTCCAACACCGTAAGACTTAAATTTCTGATTTTTGCCGTAATTAATATTAACTTGAATATATTTATTATCAACAACAAAATGGTTAACTAAACCACGCTCCAAACCGTATGGAGCAAGTATCGCTCTAGTCGCAGGTAAATATTTAACCGGTCCTAATTCAATCATAGGAATATCATTTAAGTTAGTATTCATTACAAATGAATAACCTGAATAAACTAAAAACGGATCAAATAAATCTAAATAAGCATATGAACGAATTTTATTTTTAGTAATATAATTTTTACCGTATATGGAGTTAATCGCTTTTACATATGCATTTATATCATTACCATCTTTATCTTTACCGTCAAACTTAGTACTAAAAATATAACTTGCTTGATCTAGTCTTGTCCATAAATAACCTATACCGTAAGTAGGATTAATTTTGTTACTTGTCATATATCTATCTTTAATATTTTCAGATAACAAATAGCTTGCTTGAATCCCACCTGTATCTATAGCAATTTGCTTATGAACTTGCAAAGAATTAAAATCTTTAGTTTTAAAATATGTTGTACCCTCAAAGGATCTACTTCATATTTTGTTACTTTTAAGTCAAACTCTCTTGCTCTTGCTCCATGACCGCCTATCTCATGATTACCTACCATAATCCAAGACGTAGCAGTAAATCTTGTAATATAACTTAAGATTTTCATAGCTATATTATCTGAATCGGCAAACATAGCATCATCTAATTGACGATAACCTTCAATCAATGACATAGCAGCATCACTACTTGCTCTTGAGGACATATCTTTATCATAGGTAATTACATAGCTATAATTTTTTTAGAATTTTCTTGAATTGTTATATCGTCATCAATATTTGATGCAGTTGCTAATACTGATGATGAATATAAAAGACAAGCAGCAATAGTTAAATTTAGTTTATTTAATTTCATAGTATCATTAATTTTTATTAATCATAAGTAGCTATAATATATACTATTTTAAATTTGTAAAGTATTTTTTTAATATACTAAGCGTGTCTATATCCTTGACTTCTTTTGAAAATCCTCCTAATTTCTTAAATAATAGATATTAAATAATTTTAAATTTATGAATAAAATCTATCCTTCGGCTGAAGCTGCTCTTGAAGGACTTCTTTATGACGGCATGACTATAAAGGGAGTGTTGAGCTATGAAGAGTAAAAGGTTATAATGTGATAAAAAAATAAGAAAGTAAAAAATGTCAGAGCATCAAATAACAATGGTCAGTTTAGATGAATTAGTTAGCCCGGAACATCAATATCGTAAATTTAAAAGTTAATTTAATTTCAAAGTAGTTGAAAGAGAGTTATTAGCGATAGAAACTGAAGCTAATTATAAAGGCTATGGAGCATTGAGGTTATTTAAATGTTTACTTCTACAATTTATGGAAGACTTATCTGATCGAGAATTAGAACGTTATTTCGCTGATAGTAATGCCGGCAAATGGTTTTGTGATTTTGCTCTTACAGAGACGACTCCAGATTATAGTGTGTTTAGTAAAATACGTAAGAAAATAGGTACTAACTTACTATCAAAAATATTTGCAAACTTTAGAGAACAACTACGAAAGCAAGGTTATATGAGCGAGGTATTTACCTTTGTAGATGCCTCTCATTTGATCTCAAAAGCTAGTCTTTGGACAGAACGTGATGAGTTGAGGAAGCAAAAATATGACAAGCTAAATAATGAGACTTTGCCCAAAGTTGCGAATGATAAACAAGCTAAAATTGGTTGTAAAGGAGGTAATAAGTTTTGGTATGGTTATAAAAAACATGTTAGCGTTGATATCCAATCAGGGATTATTAATAAGGTTGCAGTTACCTCTGCAAATGTTACTGATAGCAAAGGTTTTAAACACGTTATGCCACGCTCCGGTGCTGCATATGTAGATAAAGCATATTGTACAAAGTCTACCAAAGATACAGCAACTAGGCAAGAAGTGCATCTTTGTGCTGTAAAGAAAAATAACATGAAAGATAAAAATTTTGACCTTGATAGATATTATATACTTCTTTAACTTGAAAAGTTGGAAAATGAATATTTAGATGAGCGAATAATCAATGTTCTTATGGATAATTAATATCTAATACTACCAATTCTTCAGGTAAAAGAAGTATACAAAAATTAGAGCACCTTTTGACAGAGTATTCTCACAAGATAATAAACGTGTCAGATATATTGGTATTGCCAAAAATCAATTCTCGGAATTTATGAATGCTATATGTTTTAATTTGAAACGCTTAACCGTTTTAACGGCTAGCTAATATTATAACGCGAATTTAGGATAAGGAAGAAGAGAAGCATGGAATAAGAATAAAGTATTTACAAGTTAAGAGTGTTGGGTTACTGAAGTTTTTCAACAAAAAAACAAGAACCCAACAATGAAAAAATGTATCACAACTTTATTTTAGATACTAGACAATTTTTGTGAAATATATGAAGAATGGGAGAAGCAAAAATTAATACCAACAGATAGAAAACGCCGGAGAGAAGGGAATTTAAGCCTTTCAGAGCTTTTAACTATCGTATTATATTTTTATATATCGCCGTGCAAAGATTTTAAGAATTATTATTTATATCACTTATCATATAAATATAGAGGTTATTTTAAATTACCAAGTAATAGTCGAATAATACAATTATGGTCAAGATTAATTCTACCGCTTGGTTATAATGTTGCAACTATTTAGAGGAGAGGAAACAGGAATTTATTGCATAGATTCAACTAAATTATCGATATGTCATACAAAACGTACAAATAGCAATAAAGTATTTAGTGGTATACTTCTTTTACCTGAAGAATTGGTAGTATTAGATATTAATTATCCATAAGAACATTGATTATTCGCTCATCTAAATATTCATTTTCCAACTTTTCAAGTTAAAGAATATACTGAACAAAAATTATCTTAATTTTAAACACTATTTCTTCCAAAAAAATATCCTTCCTATAATTCTCTACTTAATTTCTTATCTCTCAACACTTCCTTTATATATAGTAACAATCTAGTCATCCCTAACGGTGTTTCTGTATCAATGGCAGAAATAGCTCGTGACTCAATCGGTGAAGGAATAATTATTGCTCAACAATTACCGCCTTCATTTGCTCACGAATTAATTAAGGAGGTTAATATTGCTTTTATAAATGCATTTAATGTAGTAGGTATTATTTTAGGAATAATCATGCTAATATTGGCGGGCGTGATTATGTATGTTCTTCCTCCTTTTAAAGCATTCAACCTCTCTGCATTAATGACTTTATTACACGATGAAACGGGTATAGAACTTTACAGTTTTGCACTATTTATCATAATGGTTACTATAAATTATCTTAGTGCTTATTTTGGTAGTAAGTAGTTAATAAAATGGGATGATGATATTTTCAAGGCTATAAATCATTACTAAATATTTTTTCTAATTCTGCTAAGCGTTCTATTCTTTCGATATCGCTTTTTGTTATAGGTCTTTCTAGTAAATCTGCTATCTCGGCTCTTAGATTTTTTTAGTTTCATTTAAAGTAAATTCTATGATGAGTTTTGAGATGGTTTTAGTATCTTGGTCAGACATATTTACTCCCGATTGATTAAACTTAAATTGCTCAAGTTTCAACCACCGCAGTTTAACTTTGGTGGTCGGGGAAGTAAGAAAACCATCAACGATAGCCATAATAGCCTTTAGGTTCTAAGCTTAAGCTTTAAACCTTGGACACAACTATTATAACCCCGACCGGAATAAAGCCGAGGATTGCATCATTTTTATGGTCGACACAAATACCACGTTGATTAAGAGGTTCTTACGCCCCGAAATAGCATTTTGCTATTTCAAGTATCATTTTATAGATAACTTTTAAAAAGTCAATGATGGTTTGTTATTATACTAACAACGTTCTATACTACTAATGACTAAAGAGCTAGATGATACATCGGCTAATAATGGCATTTCATGATTTTGTAACTCTTCTGAAATATAAGTATATTCTCCGCTTGAGGTTTCATCAATTCCAAGTAGCGTCTCGAATATTTTCTCAAGACAGTTTTGGTGTTCTGCGGATTTAATATCCATTTCCCTCGATTCTTTTATTAAATTTGCAAAAGATTTAATAGCAATAAAAGTATCCTTTCCATTAAGAAGGTCACATATTTTATGTAATGTGTTACCTAAAGAATTTATATTAGTACATATGTTAGAGACAGAATTTAACTTTATAATTGCTTTATCTAGACCTTGTATTTTTGATTTTAATAGAGAAATATCATAATCTTGACCATGTAAATTTATCGGATCTTGATTAGTTTTGCTTAGTATTGCAAGTATATCTGTTAAATTTCCAATTTCTATAATTTCATCTAATATAGCTTGAAATTCAATTAGTGTGTTAAGATTTATATTATCCTTTTGTAACTGTATGTTTTTACCCTCTAACTTTATGTTTTCACTCTCTAACTCTAAATTTTTATCTTTTATATTTTTTCCCTTATACCTATCCCATCCATATTTAGCTACCATCAATGAGGCTGCTATAAATCCTACTGTTCCAATAACATAGCCCCACGTTCCATCGCCATTTGTATCGTCGTTAGGTTTTTCTGTAGTGGAAGTGGTTGCCTCAGTGAAAGGTTTACTTAGTAAATCTAAAATATTTTTACCTACTTCTGTAGGGGATATATCGTCCAAAGTTACGTTGAAAGCATCTAGAATAACCTTAAGATTATCAGTAGTAAATTTGACTGGTATATTCAATAAGTTAAAAATTTCTACCCCTGCTTCTTGAGCATTTTTCAAAGTTATTTCCGAATGATTAAAAATATCTCTCAAATTATTAACAAGCATTTTGGCATTATGCTCTTGTAAAATAGCTTCGCCTTCAGTGGTAGTGCATTCCTTTAATTCTACTAAGGTAGTGTTTTGAAGTAAGTGCTTACCTTCTTCTAAAATAACGCTAGTACTGTTTCCATAAGTAGCAATAGATTTTATAGGGATTTTAATGCCTGTACACTCCCTAATTACTGCTGATAAATCGTTAGGTACATCTGTTAAATGATTAGAGATCCCTGCCCAATTACATTTTATATTCTCAACTAAATAACCGTTAGTGAAACTTCCTTTAACAGTATTATATACTGATGAAAGTATAGTATTGCCTAACTTATAAATAGTATGTTTTGTATTTCCAGGTAAGCTACTCACCATTTCATTTGCAAATATAGGCATGAAACAGTTTAAGTTTATATTTAATACAGGTGCCATAATTATTACTCCTTTAATTTAATTAATAAAACCATAAAACATGGTTTCTAGAGTATGTTAATGTTTTTGTCAAGATAAAGTTAAAATAAATTAATATATACCTCTAGTAAATGAAAAATTGTCAAAGAAGTCAGCAAGTGTTATTAAGTAAGAATGGATTTATAGAAAATTAACATCAGTAGAAAAAGAAGAATTAAAGCTTTACCATAGAAGCGAAAGGGATAAGAGGATTTGTGATAGAATCAAAGCTGTTCTCACGTATGATGATAGCTATAGTATTGATGAGATATCGAAAGTGTTATTACTGAGTGATGAAGGGATAAGAAAACATTTAATAGATTATCATAATGCTCAGAAGCTTAAGCCTGGAAATGGCGGTAGTGATAGTAAACTTACTAGACAGGAGGAAGCAGAGTTAATAGTTCATCTAGAAAATAATAATTATGTGTATGCTAGAGATATAGGTTTGTTCATAGAACGTCAATATGGAGTAATCTATACATTAGCTGGGGTAATCAAGCTGTTACACAGACTTGGTTTTAGTTATCAGAAACCTAAGTTAATTCCTGGAAAAATAGATTTAGCTAAGCAAGAGGAATTTAAGCTGCAATATAGTTTGCTAAAAAATAATTTAGCTAAAGATGAGTCTATTTATTTTATGGATAGTGTTCATCCTCAATACCAAACTCGAGCAAAATTTGGTTGGATTAGAAAGAATGTAGTTAAAACATTACCAAGTTTCAGTGGTTGGAAGCGTAAACATATTATTGGTGCTATTAATCTTAAGGATTTAGAGGTAGTAACAACTGACAATCCTAAGGTTAATGGTGATTATATTATTGAATTTTTAAAGGAATTAGAAGCAAATAATCAAGATAAAAGTAAGATTTATTTGATATGCGATAATGCTGGATATCATAGGTCAAAAAAGGTAAAAGAATATCTACAATACAGTAAAATAGAGTTACTATTTTTGCCAGCATATAGTCCTAATTTGAATCCAATTGAACGACTGTGGAAATTTATGCATTCTGTTGTAAGTAACAATAAATTTTATGCGAATTTTGAGACATTTACTGATTCTATACGAATATTTTTTGAAAATATTGAAAAATATAAAAATAAAATTTCTTCATTGGTAAATGACGATTTTCAAACCATTGTGCCTAATCATTTTAACAACTCTTCATGTTGAAGAAGTATATAAGTTAAGGTAAGCCATAAATCAGAATAATTATAGCCAAGCATATTTACTAATATTATGCCGCTAACTGGTTGAATTATCACAGTTGGAGTAGTAAAAAGAAGATCAGCTATAACTGTGTAGTGCGAGCTGCGTATGCCTTTGCATTTAAGTCGCCGGTTTTATTTGCCCACCACATAAAAAAAGCAGTACCGCTTCCAGTACCAAATAAAATGGTAGAGCTAATAATATGAATAGTTTTTATAAAAAGATAATCCATTATTTATCTCGTTCTATAGCCATTAATACTAAAGTAAGTAATATTATTGGAATATTTTTAAATATCGGACCAAGCGGATCTAGCCATAATATTGGCTTAAGATATGTTAATAGTAGAGTATAAGCTAGTATTAATAAAATTTGTAAACTACATATCTTACTTATTTTATTTTTGATAATTAGTAGAATTCCAAGAATAATATCTGTAGCTTCCATATAATATACTTCTTCAACATGAAGAGTTGTTAAAATGATTAGGCACAATGGTTTGAAAATTGTCATTTACCAATGAAGAAATTTTATTTTTATATTTTTCAATATTTTCAAAAAATATTCGTATAGAATCAGTAAATGTCTCAAAATTCGCATAAAATTTATTGTTACTTACAACAGAATGCATAAATTTCCACAGTCGTTCAATTGGATTCAAATTAGGACTATATGCTGGCAAAAATAGTAACTCTATTTTACTGTATTGTAGATATTCTTTTACCTTTTTTGACCTATGATATCCAGCATTATCGCATATCAAATAAATCTTACTTTTATCTTGATTATTTGCTTCTAATTCCTTTAAAAATTCAATAATATAATCACCATTAACCTTAGGATTGTCAGTTGTTACTACCTCTAAATCCTTAAGATTAATAGCACCAATAATATGTTTACGCTTCCAACCACTGAAACTTGGTAATGTTTTAACTACATTCTTTCTAATCCAACCAAATCTTGCTCGAGTTTGGTATTGAGGATGAACACTATCCATAAAATAAATAGACTCATCTTTAGCTAAATTATTTTTTAGCAAACTATATTGCAGCTTAAATTCCTCTTGCTTAGCTAAATCTATTTTTCCAGGAATTAACTTAGGTTTCTGATAACTAAAACCAAGTCTGTGTAATAGCTTGATTACCCCAGCTAATGTATAGATTACTCCATATTGACGTTCTATGAACAAACCTATATCTCTAGCATACACATAATTATTATTTTCTAGATGAACTATTAACTCTGCTTCCTCCTGTCTAGTAAGTTTACTATCACTACCGCCATTTCCAGGCTTAAGCTTCTGAGCATTATGATAATCTATTAAATGTTTTCTTATCCCTCCCCATCACTCAGTAATAACACTTTCGATATCTCATCAATACTATAGCTATCATCATACATGAAAACAGCTTTGATTCTATCACAAATCCTCTTATCCCTTTCGCTTCTATGGTAAAGCTTTAATTCTTCTTTTTCTACTGATGTTAATTTTCTATAAATCCATTCTTACTTAATAACACTTGCTGACTTCTTTGACAATTTTTCATTTACTAGAGGTATATCAATTCTACTCGATGAACTTGAAAAATTGGCGACAATGTCTTTGTAAGTCCTCGGATGCTCACGTATTATTATACGCTCCGCTCCTCGGCTTATAGGCTCATTGCTCTTTTCCAAGTTGATCTTCGTATAACTCGTTTTGTAACAAGATTTTTGAAGTAGTTCGATATCATTAGCAGTATAATATTTTCTATTATTTATTTTATAATTAGATAAATCAGGGATTTTTGTCTCTAGATATCTTAATTGATGTAAAGCAACATTTGAAATGCTTAATCACTTCACTAGCAGAATAATATTTTTTTGTTAGCTTACTGTTTGTCATGTTCGTTAATTAAAGCTTTTAATTTGGAAGACGGGACAAAACGTAAATTCTTTTTTGATTCTATAATTACTGGTGATTTAGTATGAAAATTTATTCCGGGACGTGGATTTTTTTGTTTAACCTCAAAACTGCCAAAATTCTTTAAAGTTAATTTTTGCTCTTTTGCTATTTCTAAAATATTAGAAAAAACCGTATTAACTATTTCCTCGCATAAATTATTTGAAAAACCCAATTTGGAGCTTAACATAGCTGAAATTTTTTCTTTGGTAATAGTCATAAATAATACCGATTTTTTAATGATGTCATACCGTGGCTTGACCACGGTATCCAGAAAAAATTAAAAAAGGCTGGACCCCGTGGTCAAGCCACGGGGTGACAATAGTAGAACCAACGCCCACTAAATAAAATCACGAATTTGCTTTTTCTTTATTATATTCGTTAATATTTTTATTTAGCTCTTCTAATTTATCCACTAGGTGCTGACGTATTTTTTCTTGCTTCCTGCTTTTTTATAATCTTCCATTTTTGCTTTTACATCATCTATAGATTTTTGCTGTTCTTCACCTTTTTTATCTTTCTGATCTTTCACATTCTTTTTTATCTCTGCAACACTTTGTGCTATCTGATCATAAGTATTGCTTAAGGTCTGATTAAATTTATCTGCTCCCGTTTGGGCTAAGTTTGTTAAATTGTCTTTTAATTCCTGTAAATTTTCGGTAATTGTTTTTGTACTGCTTGTAGCTATTTATTCAGTTTGCACTTCATTTGCTTTTGTTTCATCCTTGGTAGGCGAATCTGCAAAAATGCTAGGTGTTAATAATAATGTAGCGGTAGCCCCTAGTGTTATTAATATTCTTTTCATTATATTCTCCGATTATTTATATTTATTGTTATATTGTTCAATTTTCTTACTTAAATCATCAAGTTTTTTTACAAGAGTTTGTCTATATTCTTCTACTTTATCATCTTTAATTTTCTGATAATCCTGCAACTCTTTCGTTAAACTTTTATATTGCTCTTTTATAGTTTCTAAAGAGTGGTCTTTACTATCCTTAGCATATTCCTCTAAATCATTAATTTTGACGGATAATTTATCTGCTACTTCATGACATTTTTTATTAAAGTCGGCAGTAATAATTTCAGCAGAATTCTTAAGGTTTTTATGTAATTCTTCAAGTGCTTCACCTATAGTTCTCATAACACCTCTTTTTGAAAATAGTTAATAAAAGTTAAACTTAAATATTATATATTCAGAATCATAAATAATATAATCTTAAAAAGCGATTTTAAAAAATACCTATTTAATATATAGTTATTATATAAAATAAATTTGAGGATGTTATGACATTAGAACTAGGAAAAAAAGCTCCTGATTTTTCGCTGCACATAGGTAACGATAAAATAATTAAACTATCGGATTTAAAAGGAAAATTCATAGTATTATATTTTTATCCGAAAGACGATACGCCTGGATGTACTATTGAAGCACAAGATTTTAATAGGCTAAAACCGGAATTCGATAAGCTTAGTACGGTAGTTATCGGAGTATCTAAAGATAAACTCGATTCTCATGATAAATTTAAAGAAAAATACGGCTTGGGATTTGACTTAGCATCCGATGCAAATTCAAACTTATGCGAACAATTAGGGGTATGGGTAGAAAAATCGATGTTCGGCAAAAAATATATGGGCATTGAGAGAGCTACGTTTTTACTTGATAAGGGAGGCATCGTTAGACATATTTGGCGTTCGGTAAATGCTAAAAATCACGCCCAAGAAGTACTTGAAAAATTACGGACTATGCTTTCTTAAGCAGTAGTGGGTTGTTGCTAGGATACGGATGTCATTCCCGCGGAAGCGGGAATCCAGCATAAAGCGAGATAAATCGAGCTTTTAATTTCAAAAATTTGCTGTATTTATACTTTTTTCTGGATTCTCGCCTACGCGGGAATGACATCGAGTAGGTTTTCCGATCCACACAATAATCCCTGCTCGCAATGACGGAAAGCCGATTCATGCCACAATCCCAATTTTTCAAATTAAACTGGTATAAATTATTTCTTCCATCTATTGT
Organism: Rickettsia endosymbiont of Villa modesta; assembly: GCF_964026485.1. Classification (NCBI taxonomy): domain Bacteria; kingdom Pseudomonadati; phylum Pseudomonadota; class Alphaproteobacteria; order Rickettsiales; family Rickettsiaceae; genus Rickettsia; species Rickettsia endosymbiont of Villa modesta. The sequence continues at coordinate 873,230 of NZ_OZ032157.1, forward strand.
GAAACCAGAACCATTGAGAAGGATTTTGCTTAACCCATGCTCCTAGCATTTGATTAATATTAAGCATAATATTATAGCAATCAACTTTATTATCACCGGTTTGCTCAAACTTTAATTGCGGGTGAACTATTACTTTAAAATAACTGCCTTTAGTTCTAATGATTTGGCAAGGTATAATTGGATATTTATACTGCAAAGCAATTTTAGCTATGGCGTTTGCAGTCATAGCAGGATATCCTAAAAAAGGCACTTCAATTCCATCGTTCATTTTTTGATCAACAAGCATAACAATAGATTCACTCTCCTTGATAGCCCTAACTAAAGCTCTGCTACCGTCAGGACCTTTCGGTATAAGCCTCAATTTATCACTAGCCCGACTTTCATTAATTAGCTTATTAACATACGGGTTATTTGCTTTACGATAAATTACGGCAAATTTCGGATAAGATTTATGCAGAAGATTAAGACCGATATCCCAATTGGCAAAGTGACCGCTAAACAATAAAAAGGGTTGCCCTCCTAGCTTTTTAATATTCTCAATACCTATTATCTCGGCTCTATTTTCTAACTCGGTTTCACTCATTTTATTAATATAAGCACTCTCGCCTATAAATCTGCCGAAATTATCCCAAGTTTGATCTATGATTTTTTCAACATCACACATATCGCCGAATACTGCTTTAATATTTCGTCTAGCAATTTTATTAACGGCGAATAATATACCGACTTTTCTTGCTATGAAACTACAAATATCTGCCGCTTTATCTACACCGAATATTCCTGTTACTTTAAGGAATATAACGACGATAAAATACTCAATTAAATATCTGAGCTTTTTTAAAAATTTTTTCATTTAATAAATCAGGGTTGTTTATAGATAGTTCTACATCTAAACAGACAATATTATTCTTTAAATCATTGAACTTAATATGATCTTTTCTTGTAGTAATTAAGGTAGCACTATGCTCTTTAGCTAATGAATATAAATTTTCTAAATCCGCTTGTAAATAATTATAATGATCAGGAAAAATTTTGTAACCGGTTATATTCAATCCATAATTTTTTAAAGTCGAAAAGAAACGCTCAGGATTACCGATACCGCTAAAAGCAAAATAATTTTTAGTGTTGTCTATATTACTTGAGGGTATGATTTGAGCATTTATTAGTTTACCTGTATAAGGCACTAGTTCATTTTGTATTTTATCGTGATTGCTACTGACTAAAAAGATTAAATCAGCTGCATCAAGGGCTTTATTTGGATATTGTCTTAAAGGACCGGCAGGAATTAGAAAGCCATTGCCGAAAAGCCTTTGGCTATCTACTGAAACTATAGTAAAATCTTTATGAAAATAAGGATTTTGTAGGAAATCATCAATTATTATTATATCAGGTTTAAGCTCGTTAATTAATGGTAAAATCTCTTTAATATTTTTAGTAGCAATAACTGTTCCGCACTTTGCAAGTATTATAGATTCATCTCCTACCTCTAATGCTGTATGTCCTTGATGTATGGTAGTGGCACTTTTAAGGTTACTACCATAAGCCTTAGTTACTATTACAAAACTTACATTTTTAGCTCTCAGTAATTTGGCTAGATACATTACTATCTGTGTCTTACCCGTACCTCCTACGCTACAATTACCGACACAAATAACTTTAGCAGGCAACATAATAGGACGTGCTAAACTAGCTCGTAAATAGCCTAAAAATTGATATATCAAGCTTACCGGCAAAAGCAAATAAGCTATAATATTTCGCTTCTGCCAAAATTCAGGATATAAAAGTTTGATCATATTAATATAAATTAGGTTAATATTCGTGTTGTTGAGTGGCTCAAAAAACCTACTCTATGTCATCCCCACGTGGCATTGTTGCGTGGACCGGTAAAACCCAATGTGTCACCCCGTGGCTTGACCACGGGGTCCATAAAAACAATAAAAAATACTAATAATTTTAGTATTTTAACTGGATCCCGTGGTCAAGCCACGGGATGACAGAGGTGAAATTGATCCACGCAACAATGCTACGCGGGAATGACATGAAACTATACAATAAAACCTATTTATCAAAATTTACGGCAATTAAAAATAAAGTCAAACGGATTGATTGCTTTGTTGTCTAGTAGAATTTCAAAATGCAAATGCTCACCCGTAGCATTACCGGTTTTTCCTTGTATACCGATAAATTGACCCCGCTTAATTTTATTTCCTTCCTTAACTGACATTTCCTTTAAATGAGCATATTTCGTAACAAATTTGCGTCCATGTTTAATCTCAACAAAATTCCCGTAATCAGATGCTCTAGCGGCTTTTATAACAATTCCGCTTGCTGCTGCATATATCGGTGCTGCTTTTTTAGCTTGCAAATCAATACCGCTATGGAAACATTTCTTTTTTCTTTTCTTTTTATGAGGACTGTTCCTAGTTCCGTAATGGCTAGTAATTTTTGGCTCGTATTCCGGCATCATAAGCGGAATCGTGCTAATTATTCTATCAAGTTTGGTTAATTCCGAGATGTTATTCCTATGAGTTTGTTTTTTTGCAAAATAGCTAGCTTCCGGTTTAGAGAGAAACTTATATTTTGAATTTAGCTTTGTTACAACTGTCTTTATATCAGCTATTTTTATTTCAGCTGCTTTATTAAATTCTGCCGGATTTTTATTATGGAATTTTTGTAGAAAAATCTTATTTTGTTTAGGGTTATTAATTATTAGACCTAAGTTTTTTGCATATATACATTTGCTATTTTTATTTGTTAAATCATACTGTACTACTAAATTTGCATGACTGATTTTATATTTTTGCTTTAATTGAGATGAAGTCGTAGAAAGTAATGTAGTATCACTAGATTCTTTAATACTGCTGCAACCTTGAACAAGAAAAACTATAAACAGTAAAAAGATATATTTTTGAAGAGACATTAAAGATCACTATACTCCTGTGAAATGAATAGTTGATATACGAAGTTCAACTTGGAAAAGAGCAAGGCATTTTGAAGCTTTTAACCGCAGCGTACATACTAGTCGTGAGGATTAAAAGCAAAAAATAACGAAGCCAATTTTTCAAGTTCAACGAGTATAATACGTAAATTTTAAATTAAGAAGGTTGCTTAAATATTCCGTTAATTTTTCTAATTCCTCTTTTATATTTGGAGGATTAATTAACATTAACCCACACTTTACCATATTTTTATCACTATTTAAAAGCTCATATTCAATAATTATAGTTTCTTTAAATCCGATATTCTTGTAGTTGTGGTAAAAATCACGGACTAAAGGTAAATCTTTTATAGGATACCAAATTAAGACGGGATTATTAAGAACTCGTAGCTTAATTTTTTTAAGAGCTTCGAGTAGTTTTTGAAACTCATTTTTGACCTCAAAAGGCGGATCAAGAAAAATTAACCCTCTATTCTCTTTAAACGGTAGAAAAGCTTTAATCGCATTATACGCATCTATATTATGCGTATTATTCGGTAGTAGTTTTTTTAAACTCAAGTAATCGCTTGGATGAAGCTCACAGGCAATTAAACGATCATTCAGTCGTAATAATTGTTTAATTATAAAAGGTGAACCGGGATAATGATTAAGACCTGCTAGATTTACTATATTTAAAAAAACTTTTAGAAGTTCAGGAATAGGGTCTGTAAGCTTCAATAATTTGTCAATGCCGTTATTACTCTCTAAAGTCTTAGAAGCCGCCTCTGAGTTTAAATCGTAAAGACCAAGACCCGCAAAAGCATCTAAAACCGCAAAAGGCTTTTCTTTTTTCTTAAGCTGTTCTAAAATGCTAATTAGCACTAAATGTTTGACTATATCAGCAAAATTGCCTGCATGGTAAATATGACGATAGTTCAAAATTATAAACCGTATTTCTTTTTTAACAATTCTGTTGCTTCTTCTGAAGTAAGAAGTTTATCACTATTATTATTTCTTCTTGCTAAAGCAATTTCTGCATCTTCTCTATTTTCTTTTAATTCACGTAAGTAATTCTTAATTTCTACCCATATTAATTGAGCTTTACTAGCCATAAAACTAATCATTAATTCTTTCTGTATAGGATCGCTTTCTGCAATAATTAATGCTAGTGATGTCATAGCACTTACTCCAATATTTTTTAACCCAATATTTGCTTTGGTAAGATAAAGTAAAAAAAGTAAACAACCTATTCTTTTATTACCATCACTAAATGGATGATCTTTATATTATGAAATACAACAAATGAGCTGCTTTTTCTTCTGCCGAGTTATATAAAGATTTACCTTCAAAAGTTTGATCAATATTACCTAAAATTCCTTTAAAACTATTGTCTCTTTCAGCTCCAAATAAATTACTTATTTCTGCATCCTCTTGTTTGCCTAATTCTTGCTTTAATTTTTTAATTGCTTCTAAAGATTCTTGGTAGCTTAATAATCCATTAGTTTCTAACTGTAATTTTGTCGGTGGATTTAATTTGTCTTCATCATATTTAACTAATATCTTCCATGTTTTAGAGTAATTCTTTATAAGGTTAATTAATTCTTGTCCTGTACTATTTACCAAATTTTGATTTATCAAAGTATTAGTTAATAGTTCTACTGCTTGTTGTAGATTATTTAATTTCTTTTGAGTGATTTTATCTTGATTAATGCTATAGCCTTTAATGAGATATTCTTTAAGTAAGTTAGTAGCCCACTTTCTAAAAGCAATCCCTCTCCTAAAATTTACCCTATACCCGACTGATATTATTGCATCTAAATTATAATATTCCCCTTGTCTTTCGCCCCTCCTTTCTCCTTCTATTTGAACTGTTGCAAAAAACGCAACAGTTGCGTTCTCTTCTAATTCTCTTTCTTTAAATATACTCTTTAGATGTCTTGAAATTACTGATTTATCTCGAGCAAATAGTTCTACTATTTGATTTAAAGATAGCCAAACAGTTTCGTCTATTATCTTGACTTCAACATTAACTTCCCCATTTTCATCTTGATAAATTACTATCTGACTTTCCATTTCTTTATTCATTAGCTCTTATTCCTCTAGATATGCTTTACCATCAGTAGCAGTTGTGGCAAAAAATGCAACCGCTGCTTTTCCTAAACATTTTTTATTATTGCAAGCCATTCTTCTTCTTCAATAATTTTAATATTAAGCTCTTTAGCTTTTTTAAGTTTGCTGCCTGCATCAACGCCTGCTACGACTAAATACGTGTTAGATGATACGCTAGCTGCAACTTTAGCCCCAAGTTTTTCAGCCGTTGCTTTAGATTCCGCTCTAGATATCGTCGGTAAACTACCGGTAAATACTACTATTTTGCCCGTTAAACTGCTTTGTTCTCTAATCTCTTTATAATCTTCAATATTTAATACTTCACCAAGTTTTTTGATAAGCGTGGTATTTTCTTTAATATCAAAAAAATCAATAATATCTACTAGAATCTTATCGCCGATACCCTCTAAATCATTTAATTTCTGATAAATATCAGGATCATTTTTGCTAAGCAATTCCATTTGAGCTATAAAATTAGCATAGCTGCCAAATTCTCTAGCAAGCAATTTAGCGTTTTGTTCACCGATATGCCTTATACCCAGAGCATATATGAATCTTGGCAAGCTAACGTTCTTTGATTTCTCGATATTTTTAAAAAGATTCTCTACTGATTTTTTGCCCCACCCATCCATATTCTCTAATTTGGTTAAACTAGAATCATTTTTTTCTTTTAAAAAGAATATATCGAGTGGATTGCTAATTAATCCCTTATCTATTAAAAACTCAACTTGCTTACGTCCAAGCCCTTCAATATCCATAGCATTTTTCGATACAAAATGACGGATACGCTCATAATTCTGAGCAGGACAGTTAAGACCGTTATCACAGCGTATAATAATATCTTCAGGCACATAATGCAACTTAAAATTACATGACGGGCAAAATAAAGGAGTATCAAACGGTGCGGTATCATTAGGGCGTTTATCAAAATCAACTCCCATGATTTTAGGAATAACATCACCGGCACGCTGCAGAAATACATAATCACCAATCCGTACGTCTTTTCGCATGATTTCCTGAAAATTATGCAGCGTTGCTCTGCTAACGGTTACCCCGCCTATTTCTATAAGTTCAAGCTCGGCTACCGGCGTTAAAGTACCGGTTCTACCGACCTGCACCGTAATAGAAAGCAGCTTCGTTTGCCCTATTATTGCAGGAAATTTATGAGCGGTAGCAAATCTTGGAGATCTAGCGATAAACCCCATTCTATTTTGCAGTGCAAAATCATTTAGCTTATATACTACTCCATCAATTTCATAAGGTAATTTTTCTCTATTTGTTTTGAGATATTCATAAAAGGTGAAAATTTCTTCTTCGGAATTTGTAAGCTTAGATATTTCATTAACACTAAAACCGAATTCTTTTAACTTTATAAGTAATTGATCTTGTGAAGAAGCTAGATGCTGCTCAGTTACTCCTCCTGAATAAACAAAATATTTGAGCGGTCTTTGAGCCGTAATAGAAGCATCAAGCTGACGAAGCGAACCGGCAGCAGCATTACGGGGGTTAGCAAATTTATCTCTGCCCTGCTCTTCTTGTTCTTCATTTAGGTTTAAAAAATCTTGTTTTTCAATATAAATTTCCCCGCGTACTTCTAAAAACTCCGGAGCATTATCTATTTTATGAGGAAAATTTTTGATTGTTTTAATATTTGCCGTTATATCTTCACCGACATATCCGTCACCTCTTGTAGCTCCCGTTATAAGTAGCCCGTTTTTATAAATAGCAGAAAAAGACAAACCGTCTATTTTAGGCTCACAAAAGATAGGAGCAAACTCATCAAGACGTAAGAAGTTTTTAATGCGGTCTATAAAATCTCTTACATCTTGCTCATCAAAAACATTACTAAGAGATAGCATAGGTGATTGATGCGTAACTTTAGCAAATTTATTTGCTATTTTAGCACCTACTTTTTTGCTAGGACTATTTTCTAAAACTAAATGGGGAAATTTCTGCTCTAGCTTTAGATTGGTATTAAATAGCTGATCATACTCGGCATCTGAAACTAAAGGATTATCTTCTATGTAATAAGCATGATTATACGCTGCTATTTTACAGCTGAGTTCTTCTAGTAATTTTTTTGCTTCTTCTGCAGATATTAAATCAATATTTTGCATTAGTAATTCATGTTTTTTAAGTGACTTTGTTGAATGACATCGAACAGGTTTTTCTAGGTCATATGATAAAACAAACCATCTTAAGAATCAAAATCAAAATCTTTACCTAGTTTAATATATTCTCTAATGCGACTCATGAGGCTTTGAAAATATGTAAGATTATGCCAAGTCATTAGCATAGAGCCAAGTATCTCACCGATTCTAACTAAATGATGCAAATAAGCTTTACTATAGTTTTTACAAGCAGGACATAGGCAATCATGCTCTAACGGCTCGTTATCATCTGCGTATTTGCTATTGCGGATATTTACCGTGCCGTATTTGGTAAAAGCCTGACCGTTACGACCTGAACGTGTTGGGATTACACAGTCAAACATATCTATACCTCTGTTAACCGCACCGATAATATCAGCAGGCTTACCGACTCCCATTAAATAACGCGGCTTATTTTGCGGCAGAAAATTAGGAGCATAATCAAGTACTTTAAACATAAGCTCTTGCCCCTCACCTACTGCAAGCCCGCCTATAGCATAGCCCTCAAAATCGAGTTCTACTAAATCTTTAGCTGACTGCTCACGTAATTCTTCGTAAACACTACCTTGAATAATACCGAATTGTGCGTAGCCTTCCCGCTTAACAAAAGCATTACGTGATCTATTTGCCCATCTAGTCGTAAGCTGCATAGAAGTTTTAGCTTCTTCAAAGGTTACAGGGTAAGGCGTACATTCATCAAAAGCCATAGTAATGGTACTACCGAGCAGATATTGTATTTCGGTAGAACGCTCAGGCGTTAACATATATTTATCACCGTTAATATGAGAGCTGAAACTTACTCCTTCTTCGGTTATCTTGCGTAACTTCGATAACGACATTACCTGAAAACCGCCGGAATCGGTTAATATCGGCTTATCCCAATTCATGAATTTATGCAAACCGCCAAGGTGTGCTATACGCTCGGCAGTCGGCTGCAGCATTAAATGGTAAGTATTTCCGAGTAATATATCCGCTCCGGTTTCAGCTACTGATTCAGGCAGTATTGCCTTAACGGTTCCTCTAGTCCCGACCGGCATGAAAGCAGGGGCACGAATCTCACCGTGTGCGGTTGTGATAACACCGCTTCTAGCTTTTTTATTCTGATGATGAATATTAAAAGAAAATTTTGACACTAATAATCACTTATTTTTAAAAGCAATATCTTAGCATACTATAATTTATCCTGGAATATAAAAATTAAGATTAAAGGTCGCAATACTTAAAAAATCATCAAGTATTGAACCACAAAGTTTTAACTCAGTATAAGATTTATTATATATTTCCGTTTTAATCAGTCCAAGTAAATATAAAGTCCCAATTACTGAAAAGAGAACTATACTGTTTGGAGTGTTTAATAATTTATCTTCAATAAAAGCAGTAATGGTTCCTTTAGGCTCGTGTAAGATTTGAGCAACTAGCTCTCTTAAAATAACATGATCAAATGAGCTTTGCTCTAAGATTTTTAATATAGTGAAATTATTTTGCCGACAATATGAATTAAGGAGTTCTCTACGACGCTTACGATTTTCAGAATTTGAGAGTGGTGTTAGAAAGATTATTATTTTTTTAGTGGAAGTCATTTTGATTTACCCCGTTTAGTTAAACTTAGATTTTTAAGTTCTAACCACCACAAAATATTTTATGGTGGTTGGGGAGTTAGAAAAACCGCTACTAACAGTTCACAATAGATTTTAAGCTCAAAGTAACCCCTAAGCTCTGGACATGTCTATCGTCATCCCCAACCATAAGTGCTGAGGATTGCACCATATAATGGCTGATGCATAACCATAATAGCAAGAGGTTTCTAAGCCCCGAAATAGCATTTTGCCATTCCGGTTATGATTCTATATACAACTTCCCAAAAAAGTCAATTAAACTTTACGTTTTATTGTTTTTTTCCTTTTCTAATCTAGTTTGTACCTCTATAAGCTTTTGACAAAATGCGATAAAATTCCTCGCTGTTTGTCGTGCTTGTTCTTCTGTGATTTCACCGTTATAAGCATTGTAAATAGCTTTAACTACATTATTAAATTGGCATTGCTAACTAAAGAGAGATGTCATATCGTGGCTTGTCCACGATATCCAGGAAAACAACTTAAAATACTAGATGTTTAGGCATTTTTTTTTGGATCCCGTGAATAAATCTATAGTACTGGACAATTTTCAAAAAGCTCTCGATGTCATCCCTGCGAAAGCAGGGATCCATGCTAAAAAAATCCTGATTTCAAAGATTTTTTTATTATTATCTCTCTTTAGTTAGCAATGCCTTTAAATTTTTCTTTTATTGTTTCTTTATTCATAATGTTATTCCTTTCTGTTAATGATGTTTTCAACTCTAAATAATTATATTTATAGGTGAATTAAATTTATAATTATTACAATCAATAATTATAGTTATTGACTTATTTTAATTACTTCTATAGATTACTTCTCTTAAATGATAATTAAACTCTGTCATTCATAATATAATCTAATTTTTAAGAGTTAACATATGGAAAATAAAGAAGAAGAAACTTTAACCTCTGAGTTAATAATAGATGAAAAGGAGGAAAAGCGTTTAAAAGCTCAAAATGCAAGGAAAGAACTTAAGTTAATATTAATAACATTTGCTATTATTCTTACTAGTTTTTTAACTTTTTGTTATTTCTTTTTTAACTATATAGAAGAAAAAGCAGCAGAGTATAAATTACAGCAAGAACAAGAAGCAAAAGTAAATAATAAAACAGAATGAAGTTGTTTAAATACAATGTAATCAAAAGTTATTAATCTATTTAAAGTTAAAATTATTTGTTATTGCAATTTTTTAACTTTTGCTTTAATTGTAATCAACTATTATTAATATAAATAAAATAACTTTTATGGAAGATATAAGCTCTTGGAAAGAAAAGTTTGAAATTTGCATTTACGCTAAAAAGCTGATTGATAAACTCGAATATTTAAACGATAAAGTAAAAAATCCTGTTGATATAGAGGAAATCAAAAAAGGTATCTACTACGCCCGTAAATATCACGGCTTGCAAATGCGTCAATCAGGCGATCCTTGCTACTCTCACCCAATTGAGGTAGCGATTATGCTTGCGGAGTTTGTAGCAGACGAAGCCCCTAAGCTTTTTACTTCTAATATGATAAATGCTGCTCTACTTCACGATACTATTGAGGATACAGAACTTACTGAAGAGATGATTACCGAAATTTTTGAAATAGAAGTAGCGGGACATGTAGAGGGTTTAACTAGAATCAAACCTTATGGAAAAATCAGTGCCGAGGAAAGCTTAAACCTGTTAATCAAACAAAAAAGATATGATACCGCACTTATAAAATTATTTGATCGTATTCATAATGTACAAACATTAGCAGCTAAATCACCTAAGAAAGCTAGAAAAGTAATAAAGGAAACTCTAATACATTTTATTAGCTTTGCTACATATTTAGAAATTCCTGTTTTAACTCATCGCTTAATTGAATTATGTAACGAAAATTTAGGTATATCTAGCTTTAAACCAATACAACAAAATATATTTTCCTTTTAAGGATAATTTTTAGCCTTTTTCTCTAGCTTGTAAAAATGTGAGACCCCCCACATTGAACTTAATATTATAGGAACAGTTATAACTGATATTCCCCAATTACCCAAATATTTAGTAAAATATACTCAACCAAATGAAGTAAGAATACTCATAAAAGTTCTAGATAAAGCATATAAAAGACTCGCATTTAGAAAATAAGGAATAGCTACTGTAAAGATTATAAATGCCCCAAATTTTACTTTTAGGAAGTGTTGAGAGATAAGAAATTAAGTAGAGAATTATAGGAAGGATATTTTTTTGGAAGAAATAGTGTTTAAAATTAAGATAATTTTTGTTCAGTATATTCTTTAACTTGAAAAGTTGGAAAATGAATATTTAGATGAGCGAATAATCAATGTTCTTATGGATAATTAATATCTAATACTACCAATTTTTCAGGTAAAAGAAGTATATATACAAAATTAGTAAAAATCAGTGGAGATTTTGTTATTATCTATGCGTTATCCATTATAATATTAGCTAGCCGTTAAAACGGTTAAGCGTTTCAAATTAAAACATATAGCATTCATAAATTCCGAGAATTGATTTTTGGCAATACCAATATATCTGACACGTTTATTATCTTGTGAGAATACTCTTTCAAAAGGTGCTCTAATTTTTGTATAATATCTATCAAGGTCAAAATTTTTATCTTTCATGTTATTTTTCTTTACAGCACAAAGATGCACTTCTTGCCTAGTTGCTGTATCTTTGGTAGACTTTGTACAATATGCTTTATCTACATATGCAGCACCGGAGCGTGGCATAACGTGTTTAAAACCTTTGCTATCAGTAACATTTGCAGAGGTAACTGCAACCTTATTAATAATCCCTGATTGGATATCAACGCTAACATGTTTTTTATAACCATACCAAAACTTATTACCTCCTTTACAACCAATTTTAGCTTGTTTATCATTCGCAACTTTGGGCAAAGTCTCATTATTTAGCTTGTCATATTTTTGCTTCCTCAACTCATCACGTTCTGTCCAAAGACTAGCTTTTGAGATCAAATGAGAGGCATCTACAAAGGTAAATACCTCGCTCATATAACCTTGCTTTCGTAGTTGTTCTCTAAAGTTTGCAAATATTTTTGATAGTAAGTTAGTACCTATTTTCTTACGTATTTTACTAAACACACTATAATCTGGAGTCGTCTCTGTAAGAGCAAAATCACAAAACCATTTGCCGGCATTACTATCAGCCAAATAACGTTCTAATTCTCGATCAGATAAGTCTTCCATAAATTGTAGAAGTAAACATTTAAATAACCTCAATGCTCCATAGCCTTTATAATTAGCTTCAGTTTCTATCGCTAATAACTCTCTTGCAACTGCTTTGAAATTAAATTAACTTTTAAATTTACGATATTGATGTTCCGGGCTAACTAATTCATCTAAACTGACCATTGTTATTTGATGCTCTGACATTTTTTACTTTCTTATTTTTTTATCACATTATAACCTTTTACTCTTCATAGCTCAACACTCCCTCTATAGAAAATGAAATTAGTATAACTTGTAATATCAATAAACTCAAAGGAGTAGTTATTATATTTAATAAATAAGGAAAAATAAGAATGCCAAATATTACTATTTTAACTCTTAAAAGAGTTAAGGGATAGATATACTTCTTCAACATGAAGAGTTGTTAAAATGATTAGGCACAATGGTTTGAAAATTGTCATTTACCAATGAAGAAATTTTATTTTTATATTTTTCAATATTTTCAAAAAATATTCGTATAGAATCAGTAAATGTCTCAAAATTCGCATAAAATTTATTGTTACTTACAACAGAATGCATAAATTTCCACAGTCGTTCAATTGGATTCAAATTAGGACTATATGCTGGCAAAAATAGTAACTCTATTTTACTGTATTGTAGATATTCTTTTACCTTTTTTGACCTATGATATCCAGCATTATCGCATATCAAATAAATCTTACTTTTATCTTGATTATTTGCTTCTAATTCCTTTAAAAATTCAATAATATAATCACCATTAACCTTAGGATTGTCAGTTGTTACTACCTCTAAATCCTTAAGATTAATAGCACCAATAATATGTTTACGCTTCCAACCACTGAAACTTGGTAATGTTTTAACTACATTCTTTCTAATCCAACCAAATCTTGCTCGAGTTTGGTATTGAGGATGAACACTATCCATAAAATAAATAGACTCATCTTTAGCTAAATTATTTTTTAGCAAACTATATTGCAGCTTAAATTCCTCTTGCTTAGCTAAATCTATTTTTCCAGGAATTAACTTAGGTTTCTTATAACTAAAACCAAGTCTGTGTAATAGCTTGATTACCCCAGCTAATGTATAGATTACTCCATATTGACGTTCTATGAACAAACCTATATCTCTAGCATACACATAATTATTATTTTCTAGATGAACTATTAACTCTGCTTCCTCCTGTCTAGTAAGGTTACTATCACTACCGCCATTTCCAGGCTTAAGCTTCTGAGCATTATGATAATCTATTAAATGTTTTCTTATCCCTCCCCATCACTCAGTAATAACACTTTCGATATCTCATCAATACTATAGCTATCATCATACATGAAAACAGCTTTGATTCTATCACAAATCCTCTTATCCCTTTCGCTTCTATGGTAAAGCTTTAATTCTTCTTTTTCTACTGATGTTAATTTTCTATAAATCCATTCTTACTTAATAACACTTGCTGACTTCTTTGACAATTTTTCATTTACTAGAGGTATATTTAACTTAACTATCTTATAGTAAAAATATTACATTACAAAAAGAAATTTTTCTTGCAATTTATAAAAAATTTAAGCAAACTAACGAAAATAAAAATATGGTTTAATTATGTAAATAAATATAGGAGTTTAATATGGCACAAGATAATATTCCAAAATCAGTAAAAGATAGAATAAAAGAGTGGGAAAACAAAACAAATATGTCAGATACCCCACCAAAAAATACAAAACCGGCTGTTCCTCCAAAACCTACTCCTGAGAAAATAAAGGCATGGAGCGAGGAACATAAAAAACAGACTGACTTAACTACACATTCCCAAGCACTTAATATATTTGTCGATACCACATCTCCACAAGTGGAAACCCAAAAGCCTATTATTTTTTCAAAACCCGCTCCGGAACAAACAAAAGTACCGGAAGAAACACCTAAAAAACAATCTAATTTAACCGTACAAGAAAAAATAGAAAAATTTTTTAAAAATCATAATATTGATACCAAAGATGCTTTTATTCCGGAATTTAGCCGCTATATAAAATTAAGCAATTCTATGACAGGAAAGCGTCTTGACGTTACTGTTAAAGCTTATGAACAATCATTAGGACGACTAATAAATCAAGTAGGAGTACCTCAAAAAGAGTTTGTTTCTTTTATAGAAGATGAGCTAATAAAGAATCATCCACATAAAGATAAATTTGAGAAAATCAATCAACATTATAAATTACCTGAACCACCTAAATTACCTGATATAATTGATAATCTTAGAGAATTAGTAAACAATGATGATATAATAGGTCATTTAAAACAAAGTAGAAAACACATTGAATTTAAAGAAAAAGTAAATAACCTTATTCAAATTTATGATGATAATAAACATAATCCAGCTGCTATAACTAAAGTTGAAGCAAAACTGAAAGAGGTAGGTAAATGGTGTGAAGAAACTACAAAAATGGATAATAATCCTATTTGGAAAAATATTGGTAATTTTATAAAATATTCATTCACCGGAGATAAAGCTAAAGCTGCTTTTTATAAAGACGCTATAAAAAATTCTACTCAAAATACTAAAAAAGCTATAGCAGAAATACAAAAATCTCTTACTAATCCTTCTCCTCATTCATCTAATGTACCACCATCGAAGAATAAAGGAGAAAGATATAGAAGCTAATAAAAACTTTTAGGATCGATATCTATTTTTAGATGGCAAAAAGAAGGAATTTTTATAAGGCTTAGCCAAAATTTTAAATATTTCTGCAAATTAAATTTCTTATCGGCTATAATAAGTATCCGGTAACGATATTTACCGGCGAGCTTTGACATTAATGAGCTTGCCGGTCCTAAAATTTTCACGTTTGCTTTTGGTGCAATTCGGACCATATTTCTAGCAATCTCTAAAATTTTAGACTCATTGGAACCTGATAAAATTACCGATGCCGTTTTGGAAAATGGTGGCATATCTGCTGATTTTCTTATTTCAAGTTCATTTGCAAAAAAACTATCTTCATCGCCGGCTTTAACATAACTAAAAATTATATTATCAGGATAATAGCTTTGTAAATATACTACACCTTTACCATCTCCCCTACCCGCTCTACCTCCTACTTGATGTAGTAGCTGAAAAGTTCGCTCAGATGCTCTAAGATCGGCGTTATTGCTTCCAAGATCAGCATCTATTACTCCAACTAAAGTAAGATTCGGGAAGTGATAACCTTTTGTTATTATTTGTGTGCCTATTAAAACATCAATTTCTAAATTTTCCATTTGATGTAGAAGCTGTGCTATTTTTTCAGGGTTTTTAGCATGATCTTTACTTATCACCGCAATTTTACTCTCAGGAAAGAGTGCTTTCGCTTCTTCCTCTATTCTTTCTATACCTGGACCACAGATAGTTAATGTTTCATCCTCTAGACATTCAGGACAAGAACTAAAAATTTTACTTTGATAACCGCAATGATGACATTCAAGTTTTTTAGTCGCTTTATGTACTACCATCCAAGAAGAGCAGAATTTACAGGTAAATCTATGACCACAAGCTTTACATAGCATGAGCGGTGCATAGCCTCGCCTATTAAGAAATAATAATGTTTGCTTTTTATTAGCTAAATTATTTTTGATAGCTTCTATAAGAATCTTAGATAAATAAGAATTCTTAGATAGCTTTTCTTTACCCATGTCGATCATTTCTATATTCGGTAAGTCGACATTTTTGTATCTATTAATCAATGTAATCAATTGATATTTACCTATTTCTACATTGTACATTGTTTCAATAGACGGTGTTGCCGAACACAAAACAATTTGTGCTTTATCAAATATACCTCTTACGATAGCTGTATCCCTAGCATTATATAATATACCGTCATCTTGTTTATAGGAATCGTCATGCTCTTCATCTATAACCACCAAACCGAGATTTTTAAAAGGTAAAAACAAACTACTTCTAGCCCCAATTACTACTTTAACTTTATCGCTTAATATACCTCTTAAAATCATTTTCTTTTGAGCTTTGGTAACGCTTGAGTTCCATATGATAGGCTCAAAACCGAATCGCTCTATAAAACGATTAATAATTTGTGTACTTAAAGCAATTTCAGGCAACATCACAAGCACTTGTTTGTCTTTTGCTAAGTAATCTGCTATCAGCCGGAAATATATTTCCGTTTTACCTGACCCCGTAACACCCTTAATAATCACAGGCTTACGGCTTTCATTTAAGATTGTTACTGCTCTATTCTGCTCTTCCGACAAATCGGGTAGCACAAAGTTATTATTTACTTTCTGCTCTTTAACTTTGATCGGTTTTTCGGCGATATCTATAGGCAGTACTAACTTGGCTATGCTCCCAAGTTCCGACATATAGTAGCTACTCATCCATTTAACTAACTCTAAAACTTCTGAGGTAATACTTAAATTTAACGGTACTTTTTCTTTTACGGTTTTTAGCTTTTTCGCTTCAGGAATAGTGGTGAACTCCCATATTATGCCGGTTAATTCCTTATTTCTAAAAGGCACTACAACAAGATCACCAATATTTAGCTCTAAATCTTCCGGTATTAAATAATCTAAAGGAAATAATTTTGCTGCCGGTAATAATATTTTTGCTATTCGCATATATAATGTATTTTATAATTTTTTTTTTATTATATACTAAAACTAACAGATTGTAGAAAGTTAGATGAAAAAAATTATTATAGCAATTTCCGGAGCATCAGGTGCTATATACGGTATTCGCTTGCTTGAAGTACTAAAAGAGCAAAATATTGAGACTCATTTAGTGATTTCAGAGGGAGCTCTTCTCACCATAAAGCTCGAAACTAAATATTCCATAGATGAAGTTAAGTTTCTAGCTGATTATTGTTATGACGATAAAGATTTAGGTGCTAGCATTTCAAGCGGTTCTTTTAAAACCTTGGGAATGATAATAGCCCCTTGTAGTATGAAGACCTTAGCAAGTATCGCTCACTCAATGGAAGATAGTTTAATTAGTAGAGCGGTAGGAGTTGTACTTAAAGACAGACGAAAACTTATTTTAATGACCCGTGAAACGCCTTTGCATATCGGACATTTAGAAAATATGTTAAAAGTTGCAAATTACGGCGGGATAATAGCACCGCCCGTGCCGGCTTTTTATAATAATCCTGCAAGCATAGATGATATAGTGAATCATTCTATTACTAGAGTTTTAGATTTTTTCGATATTGAAACTAATTTAATTAAAAGGTGGGGGAGTGTTTAATTAAAAATTAGTTCTAAATATAATAATAGTACTACAATCATTTTTAGTATAGAATATAATTGTAGGTTAATCTTAATGATTGCGGTATCCATATGGTAAATAGTGCTAAAATAGCTAAAGACGGTAGAGTCTCTATACCGGCTGCTTATAGGAAACAATTACGTTTAAAAGAAGGGGATAAAGTAGTATTTACTCTTAAAGAAAATGAGGTGGTAATTTCTCCATTAAGTTTTGTGTTAAAAAAAGTCCATACTAATATCAATAAATACTACTCTTCGGAAGAAAGTTTAGTAGATAAATTGATCGCTGAACGTAGAAATGAAGCAAAAAATGAATAATGTAATATTTGATGCGTCAACCTTATTGGCTCTAATAAAGAATGAAAGCGTTAATATAGAATTAAAAAATTATTAGGAAATGTATCCATGTCTTCTGTTAATGTTTCTGAAGTAGCCGGAATTTTATTAGAATCTGGAATGTCATATCAAGAATGTAAGAATTATATAGAGCCATTTGTAAATTCTATTGTACCTTTTGATGAGGAACAATCTTTTCTTGCTGCAACTATAAAAAAACAAACTAGACATTTAGGCTTATCGCTTGAAGATCGTGCTTGTATTACACTATGGTTAATTACCGGCTATCCTATATACACGGCAGATAAAGCATGGGCTAATGTGCAATTAAATTGTAAAATTATACTTATTCGTTAAGTAATAAATAAAATGACAAATACACTAACTGATGACGAAGATAATTTACCTATACCAAGGGTTTTACCTTCAAATGTTCAAGCAGAGCAAATGCTACTTGGGGCGATTTTAACCAATAATGAATTACTAAATTACGTATCGGAATTTTTACGTGATGAACATTTTTTTGAGCCTATTCATCAAAAAATCTATAATGCAATTGAAAAAATTATCGAAAAAGGTTTGATAGCTACACCTATTACTTTACGTAGTATGTTAACTCAAGATGAACTATTTCAAGAAATAGAAGGAACGGAATATTTAGCAAAATTGATAACTATGTCAATGATGGTAATAAATCCGATTGATTACGGTAAAATAATATATGATTTAGCAATAAAGCGTAATTTAATAAATATCGGTGAAGAAGTAGTAAATAATGCTTATAATTCTTCATTAGAAGTTGAAGCAAAGGAACAGATTGAACATGCCGAAGCTAAACTTTACGATTTAGCTAGCGAAGGCTTAAATGAAAAAAGTTTTACCAAAATCGGTATATCTATTTCAGAATCCCTTGCTAGCATCAATAGAGCTATGAAAAATAACGATCACGTAATCGGTATATCTACAGGTTTACTTGATCTAGATAATAAATTATTCGGCTTTCATAATTCCGATCTTTTAATTCTCGCAGGACGTCCGTCGATGGGTAAAACAGCATTTGCTATAAATCTTGCACTCAACGCTTGTAATAATATGCGTCTTAAAAATATTAGGGATAATCAAGAAATTCAGTCGGTAGGTTTTTTCTCTTTAGAAATGTCCTCAGAACAGCTAACCACACGTCTACTTTCAATGTGTGCAGAAATTGATTCTACCTCTCTTCGTACAGGGATTCTAGGTGAAGAAAAATATAACCGCCTTCGCAAAGAAGCAAACACTTTATCGGAATTACAATTTTTTATCGATGATACCCCTGCTCTATCTATTTCCGCTATAAGAACAAGAGCTAGAAGAATGAAACGCAAACATAATCTCGGTATATTATTTATCGATTATTTACAATTAATTAGAGGAGTAAGTAAATCTGAAAATAGAGTTAGCGAGATTTCAGAAATAACCCAAGGTTTAAAGGCAATAGCAAAAGAGTTAAATATTCCGGTTATTGCGTTATCTCAGCTTTCAAGAGCGGTAGAACTACGTGAGGATAAAAAACCTATGCTATCCGACCTTAGAGAATCAGGAACTATAGAACAGGATGCTGATATAGTAATGTTTATTTACCGTGAAGAATATTATTTAACAAGAAAAGAACCGGCAGCAGGCGATGCTAAACATGCCGAATGGTTAGATAAGCTCAATAAAGTATATAATATTGCCGATATAATTGTTGCAAAACATCGTAATGGACCGGTTGGAAATGTTCCGCTTTATTATGATAGTCAATTTTCTAAATTTGGTAATTTGGAGAAAAGAACTTTTAACTCTGTTTAAATCAGAATTGCCTTAACGTCATTGCGAGCGACTAAAGGCGTTGTCGCATGGATCGATTTATGTCATTCCCGCATGGCATTGTTGCGTGGCTCGGTAAATGCACTTGATGTCATCCCCGTGAAAGCGGGGATGACATCGGAAAGCTACAAAATGTCAATTATTTCATCAAAATTTTCACGTCGTTTATTTTTTTCTACCCATTTTATTGCTTTATCAAGCACCTCATTATTATTGTTCTTATAAAGCCACATCTCATTATCAGGAATAAACTTACCGGGCTTTATTATTATAGTATACCTCTAGTAAATGAAAAATTGTCAAAGAAGTCAGCAAGTGTTATTAAGTAAGAATGGATTTATAGAAAATTAACATCAGTAGAAAAAGAAGAATTAAAGCTTTATCATAGAAGCGAAAGGGATAAGAGGATTTGTGATAGAATCAAAGCTGTTCTCATGTATGATGATAGCTATAGTATTGATGAGATATCGAAAGTGTTATTACTGAGTGATGAAGGGATAAGAAAACATTTAATAGATTATCATAATGCTCAGAAGCTTAAGCCTGGAAATGGCGGTAGTGATAGTAAACTTACTAGACAGGAGGAAGCAGAGTTAATAGTTCATCTAGAAAATAATAATTATGTGTATGCTAGAGATATAGGTTTGTTCATAGAACGTCAATATGGAGTAATCTATACATTAGCTGGGGTAATCAAGCTGTTACACAGACTTGGTTTTAGTTATCAGAAACCTAAGTTAATTCCTGGAAAAATAGATTTAGCTAAGCAAGAGGAATTTAAGCTGCAATATAGTTTGCTAAAAAATAATTTAGCTAAAGATGAGTCTATTTATTTTATGGATAGTGTTCATCCTCAATACCAAACTCGAGCAAGATTTGGTTGGATTAGAAAGAATGTAGTTAAAACATTACCAAGTTTCAGTGGTTGGAAGCGTAAACATATTGTTGGTGCTATTAATCTTAAGGATTTAGAGGTAGTAACAACTGACAATCCTAAGGTTAATGGTGATTATATTATTGAATTTTTAAAGGAATTAGAAGCAAATAATCAAGATAAAAGTAAGATTTATTTGATATGCGATAATGCTGGATATCATAGGTCAAAAAAGGTAAAAGAATATCTACAATACAGTAAAATAGAGTTACTATTTTTGCCAGCATATAGTCCTAATTTGAATCCAATTGAACGACTGTGGAAATTTATGCATTCTGTTGTAAGTAACAATAAATTTTATGCGAATTTTGAGACATTTACTGATTCTATAGAGGGTGTCAGAAAGTTTGTGTAAGTTGTAAAAATAGTTAAGAATAAAATTAATTAAAACAACTTACATGAGGCTAATATGAAGAATAAGAGCAAAGTATCAAATCCGACTATAGAAAAAGTAGTATCAGAAATACTATCACAAAGTGATCCATCTGAGATATTTGGCAAAGAAGGGATATTTCAGGAATTTAAAAAGCAGATAGTAAATAAGATTTTAGAGAAAGAAATGGAATCTCATATAGGTTATGAGAAGCATTCTAAGAATGCCAAGGAGTCAGAGAATAGACGTAATGGCAATTATGAAAAGACTTTAATAGATCCTGAAGGTCGTAAATTGACAGTAGAAGTGCCAAGGGATCGGGATGGAGAATTTGAACCTCAACTCATTCCAAAAGGAGTACGAAAATTTGAAGGATTTGATGATAAAGTAATATCCTTATATGCTAGGGGAATGACCATTAGGGAAATACAAGGACACTTAGAAGAACTATATGCTACCAAGGTATCATCTGAGTTAATATCAAAGGTAACTGATGGTATTTTAGAGGAAGTTACTGCCTGGCAGAATAGAGCACTTGATAGTGTATACTTCTTTTACCTGAAGAATTGGTAGTATTAGATATTAATTATCCATAAGAACATTGATTATTCGCTCATCTAAATATTCATTTTCCAACTTTTCAAGTTAAAGAAGTATATATCTCCCGATAAAATAACAATTGGAGCTAATCAGCGGGTCACGTTTAAAAGCCTAGGTAATATTGAGGAATTAATCTTAGGACCACATAGTAGTGTTAAAGTAACAGATCTTAATCATAAGGTATTTATAAATAATACTAATCGAGATAAGATAATTATATTATCAGGTGAAGATACTAATTTTTATGATAATCCCTACGCTTAAATTTTATTGATATTCTCTGTCATTCCTGCTTTCGCAGGAATGCGTTGTTGCGTGGATCAATTTCGCCTCTGTCAAGCCACGGGGTGACACATTGGATTTTACCGGTCTACGCAACAATGCCTGCTCGCAATGACGGGGTGGTATCCACGCGGGCAATGCCTCACAGAATGACATAAAGAGCATTTTACCGCCCCACAAAATAACACCTCTAAGCCCCAAGCAGCACTTGATTTTGTAGTTTAAATAATTCTGCCGCACCGCCTTTAGCAAGTTTTAACATTGCTATAAACTGCTCTTTGGAAAAAGGTTCTTTCTCTGCCGTGCCTTGCACTTCGATTAAATTACCGTTACCTGCAAATACAAAATTACTATCCACTTCAGCATCGCTATCTTCTAAATAATCCAAATCTAGTATCGCCTCGCCTTTATATATCCCGCAGGAAACAGCTGCAATTTGACTAATTAACGGATTTACCTTTAAAATTCTCTTTTTCATCAATGATCTAATAGCTAGGTGTAATGCTACGTAGCTTCCTGTTATCGCTGCCGTTCTAGTACCGCCATCGGCATTAATAACGTCACAATCTATAATAATCTGCCTCTCACCTAGTTTCTTCAAGTCAATTACACATCGCATGCTTCTTCCTATCAAACGCTGTATTTCTTGGGTTCTTCCGCCTTGCTTCCCTTGTACTGCTTCTCTTTTAATACGCTGAGATGTAGAGCCTGGGAGCATGCCGTACTCAGCGGTAACCCAACCTTGATTCTGCCCTCGTAAAAACGGCGGTACGGTAGTTTCGCAAGTAGCACTACACATGACATGTGTATTACCGATTTTAATAAGGCATGAACCTTCCGTATTAATAAGCGGTGATAATTCTAATGAAATAGGACGTAATCGGTTGCTTTTTCTTCCTGACTGTCTCATAATACAATTTGTACTCCATAAGTAAAAATAAGTAGTAGACGAAGTTTAATTTTTCAAATTAAACGAGTATACCATTGAAAAAATTTTTATTATATCTATATGTATCTCAAAAAAAATATAAAGTAAATAATATGATAAATGATAATATAGAAAATAATGAACAAACAATAAATGATATTGCTGAAGAGATAGTTGAAACGGCAAATCCAGAAATAACAAAGTTAAAAGCAGAAATTGAAGAGCTAAAAGACAAACTAATTAGAACTACTGCCGAAATAGACAATACAAGAAAACGTTTAGAAAAAGCACGTGACGAAGCAAAAGATTATGCAATTGCTACATTTGCTAAAGAACTACTAAATGTTAGTGATAATCTTTCAAGAGCATTAGCACATAAACCGGCAAATTCTGATATAGAAATCACAAATATTATTGCAGGCGTTCAGATGACTAAAGATGAACTGGACAAAATCTTTCATAAACATCATATTGAAGAAATAAAGCCGGAAATAGGATCAATGTTCGACTATAATTTACATAATGCAATTTCGCAGATAGAACATCCTGATCATGCACCGAATAGCATTGTTACTTTAATGCAATCAGGATATAAAATTAGAGATAGACTGCTTCGCCCGGCTACCGTACAAGTAGCTAAAAAATCTTAATACTCGATGAACTTCAAAAATTTGCGTTGTCGTTCTACAAGAGCTTCGGTTCTCACGTATTAAGTATACGCTGCGATCCTCGCCTTGTGAACTCCTTGCTCTTTTTGAAGTTGATCTTCGTATAGAAATGGAAAAAATAATATGAATAGAACCGCTATATTTTGGCTAGTTTTTTTAGGGCTTTTTATAAGCGGTTTTATGCTAATTTTAGACGCAGTAAAACCATTCTTTATCGCATTTATAATATCTTACTTACTACAACCTGCTATAGGTTTTATCGCATCAAAATTCAAAATATCAAATAAATTTGCATCAAGCATAATTTATCTGATATTTTTGAGCATATTTTTCTTAAGCTTAACTATTTTAGTGCCGATAATTTATGGACAAATTTTTACTTTTATAAATAATATTCCAAAATATAAAAATTATTTACAAGCAGAAATATTACCGCCTATAATGGCAAAAATTTATTCGATAGAACCTGATATTGCCGATAAAATCAAGAATTCTTTAAGCAATCTTATAAATAGTATATTTACTATACTTGGCAGTATTGCTAATAATTTTTGGCGTTATACCATTATTACTATTAACATATTTATTTTATTTTTACTTATACCTATAATATTATTCTATTTCCTACGTGATTGGGCTAAAATTATTGCAAACATGAAATCATTATTACCTATAAAAACCCGACCGAAAATCCTTGAAATATTATCGGCAATTAATAATCTGTTATCTGCTTACATAAGAGGACAGCTAAATATTTGCTTATTATTGTCTACTTATTATAGTATTGCATTTACCGTAATAGGGATTGATCTCGCTCTTTTACTTGGCATTTTAACGGGATTTTTAGTTATTATTCCTTTTATCGGTACTTTTATATCGTTTCTTTTGACTCTAATTATCGGTTATTTAACTTTCGGCATGACCGCAAAATTATTATATATAATGATAATTTATCTAGTCGGGAATATTTGTGAGTCTTATATTTTAACTCCTAAAATTATCGGTGATAAAATAGGTTTGCATCCTCTTTGGATTATATTCTCGATTTTTGCCTGCGGCAGTTTATTTGGAATTATTGGAATATTTTTTGCTATACCGATTGCAGGGATTACAAAAATTTTACTCCTAAATCTAATTAAATTTTATAAATCTAGCAAATTCTATCGCACAGACGGCTAAGTTATAATATTATTGTATGATTTTTAAAAAGTGTCTAATGTCATTCCTAGCTAAAAGCGGGGAATCCAGTCAAACCTATAAAAAACTTGTTTTTTTAGGTTTATTTTATGAATTAATGTATAATTTTTGTACTGGTATTAAGATTATTTTTCTGGATTCCCGCTTTCGCGGGAATGACATAGAGAAGCATGAAAATGACCCCCTCGACCTACAACAATGCTGCTAAGGATTAATAATGCAGCAATATATATTTCGTTTTATTACTTCTAATAAATATCATCCTGATGAGTTTATTGTTTCTAGTTCTAACGAGCAAGCTTATAATATTATAAAAAATTGGCAGTGCAGCTTTGGCGTTAATCCTTATAAATTTACTTTATTAATTAAAGGACCTTCTTCGTCAGGAAAAACTTATTTAACCAAAATATGGCAAAATTTAAGCAGTGCCTATATTATTAAAGATATTTTTTTTAATGAAGAAATTTTAGAAAAATATAATGCTTTTATCATTGAAGATATTGAAAACTGGCAAGAGCCGGCATTACTTCATATATTTAATATTATTAACGAAAAACAAAAATATCTTTTACTTACCTCATCTAATAAAAGCAGCAATTTTACTTTACCCGATTTATCTTCACGTATTAAATCAGTACTCAGTATTGTATTAAATTCACCTGATGATGAATTAATCAAAATTCTAATATTTAAGCATTTTTCTATTTCTTCGGTAACAATATCAGGACAAATAATAGATTTTCTTTTAGTAAATTTACCTAGGGAATATTCTAAAATTATAGAAATATTAGAAAATATTAACTATTTTGCTTTAATTTCCAAAAGAAAAATAACAACTTCATTAGTCAAAGAAGTTTTAAATAAGTATAATCATAAAATATTGTAACTTTTTTCTTGACTTTAAATCTTCTCAATATAACCTTTCTATAAATTAACTTTTTAGAAAAAATTGTGTTGGGATATGAAAAAAAAAACAAAAAAATTAAAATAGAGAACAAAAACAGGCTATAGGTTTACTATCGATAGGTACTTTTTTAGAGTATTTTGATCTTATGCTATATGTTCATATGGCAGTACTACTTAATGAGCTTTTCTTTCCGCAATATGATACTCACGTTAATCGCCTTCTTGCAGCTTTTTCTTTTTGTTCTACTTTTATTTTTAGACCCTTAGGAGCTTTGTTATTTGGCTGGATAGGAGATAATATAGGTCGAAAATCTACAGTCATTATTACCACTATTTTAATGTCGTTTTCTTGTATCGTTATGGCTAATCTTCCTACTTATGCCCAAGTAGGTACTAGTGCCGCTTGGATAGTAACAATATGCCGTATAGTGCAAGGTATGTCGTCCATGGGAGAAAGAGTAGGAGCAGAATTATATTTAACGGAATCCGTAGGAGTTCCTAAACGCTTTCCTGCCGTAGCGTTTGTAGGGGTATGTGCTAGCTTAGGATTGACTGTTGCCCTTGTGGCGTAGCAACCTTAGTTACATCCTATGGCTTTAATTGGCGTATCGCATTTTGGGTAGGTGCAGGAATTGCTCCAATAGGTAGTGCTGCTAGGACTACTTTACGTGAAACACCGGATTTTGTTGATGCTAAGCGTAGAATACAAGAAACTATAAAAGATAGTAATATAATTGATGTAGCAAAAATAAAAAATAACCCTGTATGGCAGGAAAAAGTTAATAAGAGACTGCAATCTATTATTTTTTAATACAACTAGCACAACCGGTGTGGTTCTATTTTGCTTATATTCATTGTAGTAATATACTTAAAGATTCGTTACACTATACCGCTGAAGCAGTAATACATCAAAATTTCATTATTTCTATAGTAGAATTTTTTGTAGCACTAGCACTTACGTGTTTATGCTATAAATTTCATCCACTAAAAATTTAAAAAACGCAATTAGTAATATTTTTAACTTTTCTTCTATTTAGTCCATTAATATTAGATAATATATACTTCTTCAACATGAAGAGTTGTTAAAATGATTAGGCACAATGGTTTGAAAATTGTCATTTACCAATGAAGAAATTTTATTTTTATATTTTTCAATATTTTCAAAAAATATTCGTATAGAATCAGTAAATGTCTCAAAATTCGCATAAAATTTATTGTTACTTACAACAGAATGCATAAATTTCCACAGTCGTTCAATTGGATTCAAATTAGGACTATATGCTGGCAAAAATAGTAACTCTATTTTACTGTATTGTAGATATTCTTTTACCTTTTTTGACCTATGATATCCAGCATTATCGCATATCAAATAAATCTTACTTTTATCTTGATTATTTGCTTCTAATTTCTTTAAAAATTCAATAATATAATCACCATTAACCTTAGGATTGTCAGTTGTTACTACCTCTAAATCCTTAAGATTAATAGCACCAATAATATGTTTACGCTTCCAACCACTGAAACTTGGTAATGTTTTAACTACATTCTTTCTAATCCAACCAAATTTTGCTCGAGTTTGGTATTGAGGATGAACACTATCCATAAAATAAATAGACTCATCTTTAGCTAAATTATTTTTTAGCAAACTATATTGCAGCTTAAATTCCTCTTGCTTAGCTAAATCTATTTTTCCAGGAATTAACTTAGGTTTCTGATAACTAAAACCAAGTCTGTGTAACAGCTTGATTACCCCAGCTAATGTATAGATTACTCCATATTGACGTTCTATGAACAAACCTATATCTCTAGCATACACATAATTATTATTTTCTAGATGAACTATTAACTCTGCTTCCTCCTGTCTAGTAAGTTTACTATCACTACCGCCATTTCCAGGCTTAAGCTTCTGAGCATTATGATAATCTATTAAATGTTTTCTTATCCCTTCATCACTCAGTAATAACACTTTCGATATCTCATCAATACTATAGCTATCATCATACGTGAGAACAGCTTTGATTCTATCACAAATCCTCTTATCCCTTTCGCTTCTATGGTAAAGCTTTAATTCTTCTTTTTCTACTGATGTTAATTTTCTATAAATCCATTCTTACTTAATAACACTTGCTGACTTCTTTGACAATTTTTCATTTACTAGAGGTATATAAATAAATAATACTTTATAAAATCATAAAGATTGATAATTTAAAGTTGAAATTTATAAAATAACATGTATATTTTTATAGTATTTCAATTATTAGTATATTTAATATGGAATTTGATCGTAAAAATGCTATTATTAGTTTTTTAAAAGAAAATGAAGGGCAGAAATTTACTCCTTATAGCATAGCAAAATGGCTTGTCGAAAATTATCCTAAAGAAGCTAGACGCAAAGCAAATACAAGTAGAAATAAGAGAATAATAGCAGCAAAAACTCAAGAAGAAAAAATTAAGGAAGTTATAAAGGCTTATGCAAATGAAATTAGTAGAGGTAGGTTTAATGAGTGGAAATCAAAGCCTAATATTAGAATAGAGTCAGAACCTCAAGTAAGATTGTACTATAGTCAAAATCCTGATTATCAAATTAATAATGAACAAGTAACAAACCTTAAAAATAAAGTAAGACAAGAAAATGATATAACTGAAGAAGAAGTATACTTCTTTAACTTGAAAAGTTGGAAAATGAATATTTAGATGAGCGAATAATCAATGTTCTTATGGATAATTAATATCTAATACTACCAATTCTTCAGGTAAAAGAAGTATATATGACGTACTTAAATTATATCTTGATGAATTAGGTATCTATAATATGCAAATTAGACATAGTTTTTCTTCAAATAAACAAGGAACTGGAAGTAATATATGGTTACATCCTGATTGGGTAGGCATGGAAGTTCTTAATAAAAAATGGAGTCCACTAATCAAAAATTGTGCTAAATATTATGGTGGAAAACAAGCAAGACTTTGGTCTTTCGAAGTAAAAAAGAAAATAAAACGTAGTAACGTAAGAGAGTCTTTTTTTAGGCTTTATCAAATTCATCATGGGCACATTATGGTTATTTAGTTGCACCTATTCTAGACGAAATTAGGTCTGACACTAGGCATGAACTCGACATATTATGTACTAGGCATGGGATAGGTTTTATTTTAATAAATATGGAGTTTCCTGAAGATAGTGAAATATTAATCCCTGCTAAAGAAAAACCTGAAATAGATTGGAATATGGCTAATAGGTTAGCAGAAGAAAATAAGGACTTTAAAAATTATCTAAGTAAGGTTGATATATTTTGTGAAAAACCAACAGAAGCAGTGATAGAGAGTATACCTCTAGTAAATGAAAAATTGTCAAAGAAGTCAGCAAGTGTTATTAAGTAAGAATGGATTTATAGAAAATTAACATCAGTAGAAAAAGAAGAATTAAAGCTTTACCATAGAAGCGAAAGGGATAAGAGGATTTGTGATAGAATCAAAGCTGTTTTCATGTATGATGATAGCTATAGTATTGATGAGATATCGAAAGTGTTATTACTGAGTGATGAAGGGATAAGAAAACATTTAATAGATTATCATAATGCTCAGAAGCTTAAGCCTGGAAATGGCGGTAGTGATAGTAAACTTACTAGACAGGAGGAAGCAGAGTTAATAGTTCATCTAGAAAATAATAATTATGTGTATGCTAGAGATATAGGTTTGTTCATAGAACGTCAATATGGAGTAATCTATACATTAGCTGGGGTAATCAAGCTGTTACACAGACTTGGTTTTAGTTATCAGAAACCTAAGTTAATTCCTGGAAAAATAGATTTAGCTAAGCAAGAGGAATTTAAGCTGCAATATAGTTTGCTAAAAAATAATTTAGCTAAAGATGAGTCTATTTATTTTATGGATAGTGTTCATCCTCAATACCAAACTCGAGCAAGATTTGGTTGGATTAGAAAGAATGTAGTTAAAACATTACCAAGTTTCAGTGGTTGGAAGCGTAAACATATTATTGGTGCTATTAATCTTAAGGATTTAGAGGTAGTAACAACTGACAATCCTAAGGTTAATGGTGATTATATTATTGAATTTTTAAAGAAATTAGAAGCAAATAATCAAGATAAAAGTAAGATTTATTTGATATGCGATAATGCTGGATATCATAGGTCAAAAAAGGTAAAAGAATATCTACAATACAGTAAAATAGAGTTACTATTTTTGCCAGCATATAGTCCTAATTTGAATCCAATTGAACGACTGTGGGAATTTATGCATTCTGTTGTAAGTAACAATAAATTTTATGCGAATTTTGAGACATTTACTGATTCTATACGAATATTTTTTGAAAATATTGAAAAATATAAAAATAAAATTTCTTCATTGGTAAATGACAATTTTCAAACCATTGTGCCTAATCATTTTAACAACTCTTCATGTTGAAGAAGTATATATCCTTTATTAAATGAGCAGCAAGCATAGGTGCAGCTGTTGTACTAAGGCTACCCATAAACGAGCCGAAAGCCGTCCTTTTCGCATGAGTTATATAAACCGGTTTTGTCATAATGTGTACTCCTTAAATAATTTATTTACTTATATTGAAAGTAGTAATATAATAAATTTATCAATATAATTTAAAAATGTAAACTTTTGAATGATAGATTACATATAGAGTAATAATAAATCTATGCTTGAACTTAGCGGCTCACTCGCTGATTACAACAAAAATACTACTCTTTCTTTTCAAGAAATCCGAGAGCAAGCTTGGCAAGAAAGTATAAAAAAGTTTAGCAAACGTAAAAAGCTTTTTTGTTCGATTGACACAGCGGTTTCATGTCATTCCCGCGAAAGCGGGAATCCAGTAATAAATAAGGTACATACCCGGTAAGTTTTTAAAATTAAAAGCTCGATTTATCTCGCTTTTTTTTTGGATTCCTGCTTTCGCAGGAATGACATCGGGCTTAAATTTTTGAGCTATAGCATTAACACTCATACTCCTTAAATAATTTATCATTTATCAAATAGCTAATATGTCTGCCTTTTACTTCTATAAGTTTAGAGTTTTTTAATAATTTTCGCAAAGATAAAATGGAAGATTTAGGCACTATTTGATCATCTTCCGCTCCTACTATATATACAGGGCAATCAATTAAACTCGGATCAATAATAAAATTATCGATTTTCCATTTAAGATTTATAAACATATTTTCATCTAATATATTTTGCATAATTTGATTATAAACCCCTTTAGATATATTATTGACATAAGCCAATGTTCTATTCTAAACACTAATTCTTGCTCCTTATAGGAAGTTATAGAGAAAAATTTTTTTAATTTAGCATTAAAATAATCAGGAAATAACAGGAAAAATAAAATTTGAATATGAATCTTAGGAATTATCGGTAAATTTTCTATGCCACTATCTAGTTTTAAATATCGATGCAACATGCTTATATAGAAAAAATGAGACAAATCCCACGGACAGGTAAGTAAAGTCAGAGTTTTTATAAATTTAGGTATAAGTATTTTTGCAGCTATCGCAAGGTTACCACCGATACAATGACCTATTAAATTAATGTCCTTAATTTTCACACGAGCTAAAAAAATATTTCCAGTGAGTTGAAGATAGAAGGAATGATTAGGAAGGTATTATTATGCAAATTGGTAAATTGATTTGTCATCCCGCGAGCTTGTAGCGGGATGCAGTCTTTTTTAATGTTTTTTTGGATACCGTGGCGGGGCCACGGTATGACATTGGTTGAAGAGTAATACAACACCCTATAATGCTCAGTTTGCATTACTATTTTACCGGATTCTAAATATTTATTACCTAAATTATGCGTCCTTATATTCTTGATATTTATCGTTACTTTGCATTGTAAATATATTATTTTATGTTAATAATCCTTGACAAAAGACTAAATACATTATATAGGTTTCAGCACCTTCAGAGTGTAATAAACAGTATACCATCTCCAAGATGTTATCTGTAAATATATTTTCGTAAAATCTTGAAGTGCTTAAGTTTTTTTTTTGTCCTTAGGGCTTTATAATGCTAAGTACCTCACCGTCACGATCGTTTAAAAGCAAATTCAGAGCGGCATTTTGGCCTGTGCATAATTACGAACTCGGAAAGTTTATTCCGATGAGTGCCTTAATGTTTTGCATTCTATTCAATCAGAATATTTTACGGATCTTAAAAGACAGTATTTTAATCTCCGAGATTAGTGCAGAAATAGCAGGTTTTGCTAAAGTTTACTGCGTTACGCCCGCAGCTGCCTTATTCGTGATTATTTATGCTAAAATGATTAATCATCTTACTTTTGAGAAGATCTTTTATTATTTAAGTGCATTTTTCATCAGCTTTTTTGTTTTATTTGCTTTTGTAATCTATCCTAATATCCATGTTTTTCACGTACATCCCGATAATTTAGCTGACTGGATGGAACGCTATCCTCATTTTAAGTGGTATATCTCATTAGTAGGTAATTGGGGTTATATAGTATATTATAGCCTTGCCGAGCTTTGGCCTAATATTTTTTACGTATTATTATTTTGGCAGTTCGCTAATGAACTTACTACTACCGAAGAAGCAAAAAGATTTTATACTCTCTTTTCGCTATTTGGCAACTCTTCTTTAATATTAGTCGGCTTTTTAATGATGAATCTATCATCGGAAGATACTATTATTAAGCAGTTTATGAGTATTTCGGATAGTAAAATCACTTTAGTTCAAGTATCCACGACAATTGTAGCAATTGTTGCTGTTGTTTGTTGTGTGTTAGTTAGGTTTATTAGCAAGAACGTTTTTACTAACCCGTTATTTTATGCTAAAGCAAAAAGCGGTAGATCAACTTCAGAACGGATGGGACTGATTAAAAGCTTTAAATATATTGCGAAATCAAAATATTTATGGCTACTTTTAATTTGTTCGGCAGCTTTCGGATTTGCTATTAACTTAGTCGAAACCGTATGGAAAGCAAAAATTAAGGAATTATATCCGACTGTAAATACCTATGCTGAATTTAACAGTCTGTATATACTGTGGACGGGCGTTGCAATAATGGTTATGACCATCATCGGTAATAACGTTATGCGTATGCACAACTGGTTTGTAGCAGCAGTTATTTCACCGGTTATAATAATGGTGACCGGCATTTTGTTCTTTGTACTTATCGTATTTGATCAACAAATTTTATCATTATTTGATGGAGCAATTTTAATGTCACCGCTTGCTCTTGCCGTTTCGATCGGCGGTATTCAAAATATTTTAGCTAAAGGTACTAAATATTCTATATGGGATACTTCTAGAGAAATGTTATATATACCGCTTGATGATGAACTTAAAACCAAAGGCAAAGCAGCGGTTGACGTAATAAGTGCGAAAGTCGGCAAATCCTCTAGCGGTCTTGTACAATCTATTATCTTTACCTTAGTTCCGACTGCTACTTTTACCTCAATCTCACCGATTCTAATGGTGGTATTTACTTTTGTATGCTTAGCGTGGATTTATGCAGTAAGGAAAATATATTTTGAATATCAAAAAATAGCATAATGATTGTCATTCCTGCGGAAGCAGGAATGACATTGAGAGTCATGCATAAAACTATCGATTTTACTCTGAATCAATCTCTCCTAAAGCTTTAATATCCATTTAAATGTTATCTAGCAAAACGTCAAGTTCATTCAAGCTATTTTGAATATCACTTTCAGGAGAATCGGACTTAAATGAAGTTAGAACAACTTTTTCACTCTTTATAAAATTATGAGACTGATCATTAAGTTTAATAGTAACAACTTCGCCGGCTAGAGAGTTTGCATGTCCACTCTCATTAATTGGCTTTGGATGCGTAATTTTGAGGTTTTTTGGAGTGTTAGTTTCCTTATTCTTACTACGGAATGAAAAAATTCTAGATAATGGCATTATAGAGAAATAATTTATATTTAACAAGCAGGATGGTTAATTTTCATAAACTTTTCTATCATCCTAGTAACAGAGCGTTCTAGCTCAATATCTAATTTTGAATAATCAGAAAAGTTAAACCATTTAAGTTCATTCGATTCGTTGTTTTTTATAAAATTATCATTATCTACTGTTTTTAGTAAAAATCGTACATCATAGTGATAATGAGCAGGCTCCTTATGAGTTTGCGGAATATAATGGGTGTCTATATCAAAAATTTCCTTATTTATCGTTTTAATCTCATTAATTCCGGATTCTTCTATAGCTTCTTTAACCGCTACATTTAATATATTACTATCTCCATCACAATGACCGCCTGGTTGAAGCCATTTATCAAGCTTTCTATGGTGCATCAATAAAAATTTCGTTTTATCATTATTAAGTAAAAAAGCTGAAGCAGTGAAATGCCCTATTTGTAAATCTCGGCTAAAAGGATTGTCATATTCATTTAAAAATTCAAGCATTTTTGTTTTTGTAACAATTTCTTCAGGATATGTGCTACTGTAATTTTATAGTTTAATATGTAATTCATTCATAACGATAATTTTTTATGTATAGAGCTTCGATATTTAACTCAAATTTCTCTGCTAAGTCAAATAAAAATAATGTTATAAAATTACATTTTACCATGTTTCGTGGTAATTATCATTGACAATCAATTAATACTTAGTTATATATTATATACTTCTTCAACATGAAGAGTTGTTAAAATGATTAGGCACAATGGTTTGAAAATTGTCATTTACCAATGAAGAAATTTTATTTTTATATATTTTTCAATATTTTCAAAAAATATTCGTATAGAATCAGTAAATGTCTCAAAATTCGCATAAAATTTATTGTTACTTACAACAGAATGCATAAATTTCCACAGTCGTTCAATTGGATTCAAATTAGGACTATATGCTGGCAAAAATAGTAACTCTATTTTACTGTATTGTAGATATTCTTTTACCTTTTTTGACCTATGATATCCAGCATTATCGCATATCAAATAAATCTTACTTTTATCTTGATTATTTGCTTCTAATTTCTTTAAAAATTCAATAATATAATCACCATTAACCTTAGGATTGTCAGTGGTTACTACCTCTAAATCCTTAAGATTAATAGCACCAATAATATGTTTACGCTTCCAACCACTGAAACTTGGTAATGTTTTAACTACATTCTTTCTAATCCAACCAAATCTTGCTCGAGTTTGGTATTGAGGATGAACACTATCCATAAAATAAATAGACTCATCTTTAGCTAAATTATTTTTTAGCAAACTATATTGCAGCTTAAATTCCTCTTGCTTAGCTAAATCTATTTTTCCAGGAATTAACTTAGGTTTCTGATAACTAAAACCAAGTCTGTGTAACAGCTTGATTACCCCAGCTAATGTATAGATTACTCCATATTGACGTTCTATGAACAAACCTATATCTCTAGCATACACATAATTATTATTTTCTAGATGAACTATTAACTCTGCTTCCTCCTGTCTAGTAAGTTTACTATCACTACCGCCATTTCCAGGCTTAAGCTTCTGAGCATTATGATAATCTATTAAATGTTTTCTTATCCCTCCCCATCACTCAGTAATAACACTTTCGATATCTCATCAATACTATAGCTATCATCATACATGAAAACAGCTTTGATTCTATCACAAATCCTCTTATCCCTTTCGCTTCTATGGTAAAGCTTTAATTCTTCTTTTTCTACTGATGTTAATTTTCTATAAATCCATTCTTACTTAATAACACTTGCTGACTTCTTTGACAATTTTTCATTTACTAGAGGTATACTTCTAAAATTTAATATTAATTAATAGATTTATATTTATGCTTAAAGAAATAATCAATGATATAGTAAACGATAATACAACCCCTTGGTATGGTAAGCTTGCAGTAGTAGGAGCGTGTGCTGTTGGAATTTATGTGATAGCAGGTGATTTACTTAAATCTCCAGCTTTTATTCTCAAATGTGGTGCCGGTGTAGTAGCAACAATGGGAGCTATTCTAGCATATGAGCATTATACAGAAGCAACGTCGCAAGAAAGTCCGATGGAACTGATAGGAAATGAAGCACAAGCTGAAATATACTAAATAAATTAAATTCTTTTTTGCTGCAAATTATAAGTTTTTTTAAAATAGGAACAGCTATTTCTGTAAAAAATTTATAATTTTCGCTATAAAATCTCTTTAATTATTAATTAAAATAACTTTACAGATAGCCTATAAATTCATATTTATTTAAGATTAAATTTTATTACTATTCAAGCCGTTTTTTAGTCTAATTTTGACTTGTTTTAAAGAACGAGGAGTTGCGTCTGTAACTTCAATTTCAATATTTTCTGAAATATCTATTCTAGTACCGATAGCCGGAACACTACCGACTCTAGTCAATACGAGTCCTCCTATCGTATCAAACTCATCATCATCATTTTTTAGCTTTTCTCCTATTATTTCTTCAAGCACTTCTACTTCAACACGTGCATTTGAAATAATTGTTGAGTTATTAATAACCTTGAAATTATCGCTATCTAATTGCTGATCATGCTCATCATCAATTCGCCCTACTATTTCTTCTATAAGATCTTCAATAGTAACTAAACCGTCAGTACCGCCATACTCATCAACAACTATTGCAATATGTGTTCTCTCACGACGCATTTTTGCTAGCAAATCTAATAATTTCATAGAAGGAGCTGCAATTATATGCTTACGTATAAGCTTTTTTAAACGACCGTTTTGCTTTGTAGCCAATGCTTTAAATAAATCCTTGATATGAATGAACCCTACTACATTGTCTAAAGTACCGTCATATATAAGAGTTCGTGTATGTGGAACTTCTAACTTAATAGACTCACTTAATTCTTCTAGATTCGTAGTTAATTTTATTGCCGCAATATCGGAACGCGGTACCATTATATCTTCAATAGTTTTATCTTCTAGCTCCAATAAATTAGCTAAAATATTACGCTCGTCTAAAGTCATTTTTTGGTTATTAATTTTAAGGCGTTTTATGACACCAACAAAATTATCAGGCGTTTTTGTTTTTCTAAAAAAATTTTTTATCGGAGAGAATAATTTTCGTACAGTAAAAATTAACTTATTATTTTGATTTTTTTTACTAGAATCTTCTTTTTTTGAAGATTTTAACATAAATTTTTTTATTTAGTTAATAAGGGGAAGAAATACCGAAATATGATAATATTTCAATTTCTAGATTTTCCATAATATTTGCTTCTGTGTCATTTTGATGATCAAACCCAATTAAGTGTAAAATACTATGTATTAAAAGATGAATAAAATGATTCTCAAAATTTTTTTGCTGCTCGCACGATTCATTATATATTACCTCATAACAAAATGCTATATCACCTAGATGCATATAATCAGAGTCGCCTAAAAATTCAAGTTTAGAATATAAATCCTGCCAATTTAATTCGTTGCTTGGAAAAGAAAGAACGTTAGTAACTTTTTCTATATTACGAAATTGTTTGTTTAAGGTCAATATTTCTGCAGTATTTGTTAGTAAAATTGATAATTCAAATTGTTTTATTTTACTAAAATTATCAAACCGCAATAAAATATTTTGAGTTATTTTTTTGATTAAACTCTTATTTATCTGCTTATGCTCACGCCATTTGTTGTAATTTTTTATGATTTCTACGTTTATCATTTCTTAATCCTATCACATCAATGTTATTCCAGCAACGGCGGGAATCCAGTACTTTTCACCGTCACCCCGTGGCTTAACCCATAGTACCGGACAATTTTCACTTTATGTCATTCCTGCGGAAGCAGGAATCCAAAATAAAGCGAGATCAATCGAGCTTTAAAAAAGCTTTATTTGAAAAAAAATTATCTAATAAAAAAATCTTTGGAATCAAGGTTTTTTTAGCATGGATCCCTGCTTTCGCAGGGATGACATCGAGAGCTTTTTAAAAATTGTCCGGTACTATAAGTCAAGCCACGGGATGACAGAGGTGAAATTGATTCACGCAGGCAATGCCTCCTCACAATGACGCTGTTGATAATTCTCTTTTAATTTTTGAAAATCCTTATCGGCATGGTATGAAGAACGGGTTAGCGGGGTTGCCGAAACCATCAAGAATCCTTTTGTTTTTGCTACTCGCTCTAGATATTTAAACTCTTCGGGAGTAACATATTTTGCGACCTCAGCATGATTTTTGGTAGGTTGCAGATACTGCCCAATAGTTAGAAAATCAACCTTTGCTTCTCTTAAATCATCCATAACTTGGACTACTTCACTTATTTCTTCCCCAAGCCCTACCATCATACCAGATTTTGTAAAAATTTCAGGAGATAATTTTTTGATATTGTGAAGTAAGTTTAAAGAATTATAATATCTAGCTCCAGGTCTAATCGTTTTGTATAAAGACGGTACTGTTTCGACATTATGGTTAAAGACGTCAGGCTTTGAATTAGCTATTATTTCGGCTGCTCCTTCTTTTCTTAAAAAATCAGGAGTTAGAATCTCAATAGTAGTATTTGGCGATGATTTTCTAATTTCGCTAATACACTGTGCAAAATGCGTAGCTCCACCATCATCAAGATCATCACGATCGACGGAAGTAATTACTACATGCGTAAGATTTAACTTTTGTACCGCTTCCGCTAACCTTTGCGGCTCATGCGGGTCAAGTAAATCCGGTCTACCGGTTTTGACATTACAAAACCTACAAGCTCTAGTACAAACCGAACCTAAAATCATCACGGTTGCATGTTTTTTTGACCAGCACTCACCAATATTAGGACAAGCAGCTTCTTCGCACACAGTATTTAATCTCAGATTCTTTATTAAATCTTTTGTATTATAATACTCTGCGGAATTCGGAGCTTTTACTTTTATCCACTCCGGTCTTTTGTTTAAATTAGTCATAAAACGGAAATAATTTAATTAGTTTTGTTACTTCGCTTAATACTTTCTGTTCAGCTTTACTATTATCCTCATTATTTTTTAAGCCGTCTAAAATATCTGCTACCATATGACCGACTAATACAAAATCCTTTTCTTTAAATCCTCTAGTAGTGCATGCCGGAGTGCCAAGACGAATACCTGAAGTGATAAAAGGCGAAGTTTCATCAAACGGGATAGCATTCTTATTACATGTAATCCCTGCTCTATCCAAAGAATTAGCAGCAAGCTTTCCGGTAATCCCGTCTTTACGCAAATCTACTAAAACAATATGATTATCTGTACCGCCTGTTAATATATCACATCCTCTTTCTTGCAAGCTACTTGCTAAAGCTTTAGCATTACTTATTACCTGCCTAATATAGCTTTTATATTCAGGCTGCAAATTTTCTAAAAAAGCTACGGCTTTTGCGGCGATTATATGCATTAACGGACCACCTTGTAGTCCTGGAAATAATGCAGAATTTATTTTTTTACCTATCTCTTCGTCGTTAGATAAAACTAAACCGCCTCGCGGTCCTCGGAGCGTTTTGTGAGTGGTAGAGGTAACAATATGAGCATAAGGAATAGGACTTTGATGCTCGCCTGTGGCAACAAGTCCTGCAATATGAGCAATATCTGCCATAAAGTAAGCTCCTACTTTATCCGCTATTTCTCTAAATCTTGCAAAATCAATATTACGAGGATAAGCAGAAAAACCGGCTATAAGTAATTTTGGTTTATGCAAATCCGCTAAGCGTTCAATCTCATCATAATCGATTAAATAAGTCTCTTTATTTACGCTATAAGAAACGGCGTTAAACCATTTACCGGACATATTCGGGGCTGCACCGTGCGTTAGATGCCCGCCGCTATCTAAGGACATGCCAAGAATTGTATCACCCGGCTGTAATAAAGCGAGATACACGGCTTGGTTTGCTTGTGAGCCTGAATGAGGTTGCACGTTTGCATATTTGCAGTTAAATAATTTTTTTACTCGTTCTATAGCTAAATTCTCAGCTTTATCGACTTCTTCGCAACCATTATAAAAACGTTTACCGGAATATCCTTCAGCATATTTATTAGTCAGAATCGATCCTTGAGCTTCAAGCACTGCGGGGCTTACGAAATTCTCTGATGCAATAAGCTCAATTACGCTATTTTGACGTGCCTTTTCATGCTTTATTATTTCATTAATTTCTTTATCCGTTTCGTGTAAATTATTATTAAAAATATTCATTCATCCTCATATGTTTTGATTTTGTTGCATGCTTCAACGCTCTCATTGTCATACCGTGGCTTGACCACGGTATCCAAAAAAATAAAAAAGACTGGATACCGCGATCAAGTCGCGGTATGACATGTGTTTATAAAATTAATCGCAATCTCAAGTCCTCGTCCGTCTATTGAATGAGTAAGCGATGTTAATTTATGCCCGCTATGCTCTATATGAAGCTTAGATAAATAATTTGAAGCATTATACCTCTCGCTAACACCGACCACCTCATCTAATTCCCCATGAATTAAACATATAGGGGTAAGCTTATTATTAACTTCCATAGGTGGAATTAATGCACCCGAAAAACCGATAGTACAAAAAAATGGTTCTCGCTGAATCAGAGTTAAATATAAACCAATCATCGTACCTTGAGAAAAACCGATAATAATAGTATCTTTATTGGTTAGATTTAGCTCTTCTTGTTTTTGCTTTATTATATCTTCAAGTTTAGAAATATTATTCGCAATTAGTTTTGCAATAATATGCGGACTACGGTCTTGCAAGCTAAACCATTGTCTACCGTAAGGCATCATATCATAAGCCTCGATACCATGCGGGGAAATAAAATGACAATTGGGTAAATCATTTTTGATATAAGGCACAAGTCCTATTAAATCATATCCGTCTGAGCCGACACCGTGCAGTAATACTACTAGCTTCTTCGGCGGTTGCTCTTTACTTTCTACTTCTGGGTATTCTAAATATTTGTTCATAGTTTTTATATAAATTTGCTGTTTTTCCGTCATTGCGAACGAGCAAGCGAGTGCGGCAATCTCAGGAATTTAGTACTGCTTCATGAGATTGCCACGTCAAGGCATCGCCTTTCCTCGTAAGGCATTGTTGCGTAGACCGGTAAAACCCACTGTGTCACCCTGTGGCTTGACCACAGGGTCCATAAAAACAACAAAAAATACTAATAATTTTAGTATTTTTAACTGGATCCCGTGGTCAAGCCACGGGATGACAGAGGTGAAGTTGGGCCACGCAACAACGCCTCCTCGCAATGACGTTAAGAATGACATCTCAACTCTTCAACATCTTCTCAAGCTCGCCATTATTGTATAGCTCCGTTGCAATATCACAACCGCCGACTAATTCCCCGTTAATATATAATTGTGGGAATGTTGGCCAATCGCTAAATTTTTTTAAATCTTCACGAAATTCCGGATTAACAAATACATTAATATCACGAAACTCTACACCTAATTTATTCAAAATAGCTACTACTTTAGCAGAAAAACCGCACATTGGAGCTTCCTTAGTACCTTTCATGAACAGCACTACTTTATT
Organism: Rickettsia endosymbiont of Villa modesta; assembly: GCF_964026485.1. Classification (NCBI taxonomy): domain Bacteria; kingdom Pseudomonadati; phylum Pseudomonadota; class Alphaproteobacteria; order Rickettsiales; family Rickettsiaceae; genus Rickettsia; species Rickettsia endosymbiont of Villa modesta. The sequence goes on from NZ_OZ032157.1 coordinate 913,955, forward strand.
ATTTTTTATTTCATTTGCTATAAATTCAAAATTTTTATTTTCCGTCATTCAAAACCTGATATAAATATTATTCTCTAATATATACTCTTCATAATACATCATGCAAGCACAAATAGTTAATAAAATTTTTGAGATTCTAAGCAAGGACAATCCAAGCCCAAAAACTGAATTAATATATAAGAATGACTTTACCTTATTAGTAGCCGTAATATTATCTGCTCAAGCCACCGATATATCAGTAAATTTAGCAACTAAATCTTTATTTGAAACTTATAATACACCGGAAAAAATTTTAGAACTCGGCGAAGACGGGCTTAAAAAATATATAAAATCTATCGGACTATTTAACAGCAAAGCAAAAAATATTATCGCATTATGTAAAATATTGATAAGCAATTATCAAGCTTCAGTACCAAATGATTTTAAGGAATTAGTTAAACTGCCAGGCGTCGGCAGAAAAACTGCCAATGTTGTACTAAACTGCTTATTTGGTATGCCGACAATGGCAGTTGATACACATGTCTTTAGAGTAGCCAAAAGGATAGGGCTTGCTAAAGGTAATAGTCCTGAAATAGTAGAAAAAGAGCTACTGCAAATTATTAATGAGAAATGGTTAACTCATGCCCATCACTGGCTAATTCTGCACGGTAGATATATTTGCAAAGCTAGAAAACCCGATTGCGACATCTGCCCTATTAAAGAGTATTGTGAGTATTATAATTCAGATAATAATACTTTAAAAAAATAGTTTTTCAGTTATTAATTGTAAAAATAATTTGCATATTTAATTAAATAATGTTAAATACACTTTTCTTACATAACAGAGCTTAATTTTAATTATCTTTTAGAAATAAGTGATGTTATGTTTTCAGCAAACTAAAATGTAATCAATAAAAAAGAATTATATTAGTGTTTATTTACTAAAGCTCTAAATACAAATAATTCTTTATATTCAAAGGTATTTATACCTCTAGTGAATGAAAAATTGTCAAAGAAGTCAGCAAGTGTTATTAAGTAAGAATGGATTTATAGAAAATTAACATCAGTAGAAAAAGAAGAATTAAAGCTTTACCATAGAAGCGAAAGGGATAAGAGGATTTGTGATAGAATCAAAGCTGTTTTCATGTATGATGATAGCTATAGTATTGATGAGATATCGAAAGTGTTATTACTGAGTGATGGGGAGGGATAAGAAAACATTTAATAGATTATCATAATGCTCAGAAGCTTAAGCCTGGAAATGGCGGTAGTGATAGTAAACTTACTAGACAGGAGGAAGCAGAGTTAATAGTTCATCTAGAAAATAATAATTATGTGTATGCTAGAGATATAGGTTTGTTCATAGAACGTCAATATGGAGTAATCTATACATTAGCTGGGGTAATCAAGCTGTTACACAGACTTGGTTTTAGTTATCAGAAACCTAAGTTAATGCCTGGAAAAATAGATTTAGCTAAGCAAGAGGAATTTAAGCTGCAATATAGTTTGCTAAAAAATAATTTAGCTAAAGATGAGTCTATTTATTTTATGGATAGTGTTCATCCTCAATACCAAACTCGAGCAAGATTTGGTTGGATTAGAAAGAATGTAGTTAAAACATTACCAAGTTTCAGTGGTTGGAAGCGTAAACATATTATTGGTGCTATTAATCTTAAGGATTTAGAGGTAGTAACAACTGACAATCCTAAGGTTAATGGTGATTATATTATTGAATTTTTAAAGGAATTAGAAGCAAATAATCAAGATAAAAGTAAGATTTATTTGATATGCGATAATGCTGGATATCATAGGTCAAAAAAGGTAAAAGAATATCTACAATACAGTAAAATAGAGTTACTATTTTTGCCAGCATATAGTCCTAATTTGAATCCAATTGAACGACTGTGGAAATTTATGCATTCTGTTGTAAGTAACAATAAATTTTATGCGAATTTTGAGACATTTACTGATTCTATAGAGGGTGTCAGAAAGTTTGTGTAAGTTGTAAAAATAGTTAAGAATAAAATTAATTAAAACAACTTACATGAGGCTAATATGAAGAATAAGAGCAAAGTATCAAATCCGACTATAGAAAAAGTAGTATCAGAAATACTATCACAAAGTGATCCATCTGAGATATTTGGCAAAGAAGGGATATTTCAGGAATTTAAAAAGCAGATAGTAAATAAGATTTTAGAGAAAGAAATGGAATCTCATATAGGTTATGAGAAGCATTCTAAGAATGCCAAGGAGTCAGAGAATAGACGTAATGGCAATTATGAAAAGACTTTAATAGATCCTGAAGGTCGTAAATTGACAGTAGAAGTGCCAAGGGATCGGGATGGAGAATTTGAACCTCAACTCATTCCAAAAGGAGTACGAAAATTTGAAGGATTTGATGATAAAGTAATATCCTTATATGCTAGGGGAATGACCATTAGGGAAATACAAGGACACTTAGAAGAACTATATGCTACCAAGGTATCATCTGAGTTAATATCAAAGGTAACTGATGGTATTTTAGAGGAAGTTACTGCCTGGCAGAATAGAGCACTTGATAGTGTATACTTCTTTTACCTGAAGAATTGGTAGTATTAGATATTAATTATCCATAAGAACATTGATTATTCGCTCATCTAAATATTCATTTTCCAACTTTTCAAGTTAAAGAAGTATAGATTATCATAATGCTCAGAAGCTTAAGCCTGGAAATGGCGGTAGTGATAGTAAACTTACTAGACAGGAGGAAGCAGAGTTAATAGTTCATCTAGAAAATAATAATTATGTGCATGCTAGAGATATAGGTTTGTTCATAGAACGTCAATATGGAGTAATCTATACATTAGCTGGGGTAATCAAGCTGTTACACAGACTTGGTTTTAGTTATCAGAAACCTAAGTTAATTCCTGGAAAAATAGATTTAGCTAAGCAAGAGGAATTTAAGCTGCAATATAGTTTGCTAAAAAATAATTTAGCTAAAGATGAGTCTATTTATTTTATGGATAGTGTTCATCCTCAATACCAAACTCGAGCAAGATTTGGTTGGATTAGAAAGAATGTAGTTAAAACATTACCAAGTTTCAGTGGTTGGAAGCGTAAACATATTATTGGTGCTATTAATCTTAAGGATTTAGAGGTAGTAACAACTGACAATCCTAAGGTTAATGGTGATTATATTATTGAATTTTTAAAGGAATTAGAAGCAAATAATCAAGATAAAAGTAAGATTTATTTGATATGCGATAATGCTGGATATCATAGGTCAAAAAAGGTAAAAGAATATCTACAATACAGTAAAATAGAGTTACTATTTTTGCCAGCATATAGTCCTAATTTGAATCCAATTGAACGACTGTGGGAATTTATGCATTCTGTTGTAAGTAACAATAAATTTTATGCGAATTTTGAGACATTTACTGATTCTATACGAATATTTTTTGAAAATATTGAAAAATATAAAAATAAAATTTCTTCATTGGTAAATGACAATTTTCAAACCATTGTGCCTAATCATTTTAACAACTCTTCATGTTGAAGAAGTATAGGTGTTAGTATATTATATAATTCTTTCTTATCGAGCTTATTTATACCGGGTACATCTTTTAAAGTTTTATCTAAAATACTTGCAAATATTTCTTTATTATCGTTTAAGTATTTTTTGATTTCGGGATTCTCTTTAGTTAACATTACCAATTCTTTAGCTAGTCCTGTATAATCACCTTTAACAAAGCCATCAAAAACCTTTTTTAATGATTCAGTATTATCAAGTAATATAGGCATTACATTCGTAAGTTTTGTAACATCTTTTGTTTCTAGCCCATAATTTACAAGCTGTTGTTTTATAGTTTGGCTATTTTTTTCATCTTGTTCTAAAACCCCTTTAATTAAATTATCTTAAAATTGATGCAAAGAAATAAATTAAGAACTACTTAAATATTTTAATTTTTATTGCATAATATGATAATTAAATCAATTTGATCTAAGATTTATGGAGTTATCTGTGTATTTTTTTTATTTTTTGTAGGTAATGATTCGTAAGTATGTGATTTATCGTGATTATCTACTATATGCACTTTACTATCTAAATTTGAAACTATATTTGTTGCTTCTTTTAAAACATTTAGTTTATTAATATTTTCAAACTCATTCTTAAAATTATCTTTTAACTGTTCATTGAAGATTTCTTTTGGTAAATAAATTCCACCGGTAATAGTACCTACCCAAGTATATTTAGATTTAGAATTTAAAGTAGAGGCAATATTACTTGCTAACTTTTCTAGATTTTTCGGCTCTAAACAATTATTTATATTATCGGGATTCTCTTTAGAATATTCAGAAACGATAGGTTTTAGCATCTGATTAATCATGTAAAAATCTTCACCTCTATTATCACCTTTATCAAAAAGTTTTTGTGATATTTTCTCGCTTAAAATATTTGCCAATAAATTACTCTTAATATCTTGTTTATTTGCAATATTTTCATATAAAGGGTTCAATATTTGTAATGGAGAATTTACATGATTTGTAATATGTTTATATTGATTTGTTTTAGAAGTAGCTAGGTTAGTAATCATATTCATAGGTAATGAATTTAGTTTCTCTATAATATAGTCTTTAATCGTTTGATTTTCTTCGCATAATATATTTACCTGTTGAGCAAATTCTTTTTTACTAAGTAAATTTCTTTTTTCTTCGGCTTGTATTTGTAAAAATACTTTATCAATTGCCTTATCAATTAATTTTGCTTGTTGTTCTTTAATTAGTTCAGGTGCTAAAGGAGGGATAGCCTTATCGAGATTGTAAGTATCAGTAAGTAGTATTAAATTGTCAGGTAATTTAGTCTCGGCTAAATTAGTATTTTTAAAATTACAATCTTTTAAAGAAGTTACTTTAGTTAAATCTGCATTTTTTAATGATACGCCTGAGAAGTCAATATTAGATAAATTACCTACTAATATAGCTCCCTCTAAGCTGAATTTTCCATTTTGTATTTTATTTAAATAATTTCTAAGAGTAATTTCATCTATAGTTTTATCTTTAAAATCTTGTGATGGACTAAATACGTCTTTTACTTTTTCAGTAGCATAGTTAAAACCTGCTTTTATAATATTCGGCAATTGCCCTTCAAAATAATTGGTTTTTTGAGCTAGATTATATATAGCACTAGCGGCTCCACGATAATTACTTTGTTCAACCTCTTCTATAACTTTAACTAATTCATCAGGATGGTTTAACATTGATGGAAGTACCTTATATAATTCTTTCTTATCAAGGTTATTTATGCCCGGTATATCTTTTAAAGTTTTATCTAAAATACTTGCAAATATTTCTCTATTATCGTTTAAATATCGCTTAATCTCAGGATTACCTTTAGTTAAAGCTATTAACTCTTTTGCCATTCCCGTATAATCACCTTTAATAAAATCTCGAAAAACCTTTTTTAATGATTCAGGTTTATCAAGTAATATAGGCATTATGCTCGTTAGCTTTGTAATATCACTCGCTTCCAGACCGTAATTTATAAGTTGTTGTTTTATAGTTTGGCTATTTTTTTCATCTTGTTCTAAAACTCCTGTAATTAAATTATCAAATAGACCTTCTTTACTTTGCTCTACTAATATATCTTTTAATTTAAATGAATGATCATTAAGTGCAGAGATTATATTACCGGTTAAACTCATATAATCGCCTTTATTTAAGTCTGCAATAATCTCATGAGCAATTTCCGGTTTTGACATAACTTCGCCTACTATACTAAGCATTTGTTTATCAAAATTATATTCTTTTGTTATGCTTTGTACGCTAGGAGTATTTTCAATAATACCTAAAGCAATATTTGGTAAGATTGTTTTATTATTAGCAAAAAAACTTTTTAATTTATCATCACCCGCTACCATTGCTAAGGATTTTTCAAGAGATATCATTACACCTTGATTTGGAGCGTTAAGAGTATCAAAAATCTCTTTTGTCTCAGGAATTTTATTTAATAAAGTAGGAATAATATCTAAAATTTTAAGATCGATTTTGTAGCTTTCAAAATGTTCTTTTAAGAAAGGTTTAGCTTGTTCTTTTACTTCTGCTAAGAAACTTTCAATAATTAGTTGTTTTTCAGGAGATAACTTATTAAACCTTTTTAGAGTATTAGGATTGTTTATATTTTCAGCCAGTTCTTGCTTAAAATCAGGATGTTCCTTAAATATTTTTAATAAATTTTTCTTTTCGGGTTTTTGTAATATATCATCAAAAGTTTTTATATAATCGCTTGGAAGTATTTCAGTTGCTCCGGTGCGTATATAATTTGTAATATCTTCGCTCTTTTCATTAAAGAATTTTTTGAAATTTTTATCGGTAACCAGCATATCTAAAGTTCTAGAAGTCACTTTATTCCAGTCCGGTAGCTCTTGCTTTACTTCAACTGCAATTTCTTGAAGTTTTTTAAGTACTTTTTCATTTTTAAAACATTCCTTTAGTATTTCGAGTCCCTTTTTATCTAAAGCACTCTTATCTTGAAATTCTCTAAAGCCCGCATTTGCTAAGATTTGACCTATTTTAGGCAAATCATCTGAATGTTTTTTTAAAAATTCCCATATTGGAGATTTTTCAAGAAGTGATTTTTGAAATTCCGGATCAAGATATATATTAGAGGATTTAGCAAGCTTAACAAGATTATAACTATTTACAGGATTAGTTAAAACAAACCTTGCTCCGAGTAACATCGTTCTTAAACTTATACTCTTTGAAGACGATAAGTCCTTAATTGCACTCTTTAATACTTTATTAGCTTTAGAAGAAGATAAAACTTTTTCTACAACTTTTTGATAGTTTTTATTATTTATAACAGTCATAAAATTACTCGAAATTTTTAATTTTTTTTATTCTTGTTGTTAATATGTATACTTCGACACAACGTGTTCAGCATCCGAGGACTTACGAAGACATGGCTGCCAATTTTTCAAGTTCTATCTAAGTATATTATTTAGCCTCCGCTTTTGGCATCCATCTCAGTGAATACTTCTTCCCATGAACCGGTAGTCGCTGCTTTTGAATATTCAGTTGCTCTATTTTCAAAAAAGTTTGTATGCTCGACTCCGTTCAGCATTTCATCAAGCCAAGGAAGCGGGTTATGATTTACCAAATATACGTCTTTGAGTCCTAGCTGCATTAAACGACGATCGGCAATATAACGAATATATTGTCTTACTTCATATGCCGTTAACCCCTCAATACCTCCGACTTCAAAAGCAAGTTCAATAAAGGCATCTTCAAAATGCACAATAGTCGTACAAGCTTCATAAATACGTTTACGTAAAGTTTCCGTCCAAACTTCAGGATTCTCTCTTACAAAAGTCTTGAACAGAGTAATAATTGAATTAGTATGAAGTGTTTCATCACGCACTGACCAAGCAATAATCTGACCCATACCTTTCATTTTATTAAAACGAGGGAAATTAAGCATAATCGCAAAAGAAGCAAATAGTTGTAATCCTTCGGTAAAAGCTCCAAATACTGCGAGTGTAGTTGCTATATCTTCTTTGGTATCCACTCCAAATTGCTGCATATAATCATACTTGTCTTTCATTTCCTTATATTTAAGAAATGCTGAATATTCTACTTCCGGCATACCTACCGTATCAAGTAAATGTGAATATGCTGCAATATGTACCGTTTCCATATTAGAAAATGCCGATAACATCATTAATATTTCAGTCGGTTTAAATACTCGTGAGTAATGCTTCATATAGCAATTATTCACTTCAATATCTACCTGTGTAAAAAAACGAAATATTTGCGTTAATAGATGTTTTTCCCCTGGAGTTAAGTTATATTTCCAATCTTTAACATCATCGGCAAGCGGTACTTCTTCCGGTAACCAATGAATTTTTTGTTGAGTGTGCCAAGCTTCATACGCCCATGGATATGAAAACGGTTTATAAATTGGACTTGCATCAAGTAATGACATAATTTTTTCTTTTATTTTTTTATATTTATGGCTTTGGTTTTTCGCCATTGCGAGGAAATTATGAAATAATTAACGAAGCAATTTCAGGATATTTGACGAGATTGCCACGCTCCTTACAGTCGCTCGCAATGACGGTTAGGTAATACAGAGCTATAATGACATTAATCAATACAACAACACACCTAATCCTTACTGACAAGCTAAGCATTCTTCGTAATTACCGGCTTCTGCTAACTTATCGTTTTGTTTCTCTAAGTCTTTAAAATCTGCTTTTAGTACATCATGTGACACTTTATCGGCTCGCTGTATTGATGTCGATCTACAGTAATATAAACTTTTTACTCCTTTTTTCCAGGCTTTAAAATGAATATTATTTAAATATTTCTTACTAACATTCCCCGGTAAAAAGATGTTTAAAGATTGTGCTTGCGTAATGTAAGGAGTACGATCGCTTGCCAGTTCAATTAGCCAATTCTGATCAATTTCGTAAGCGGTTTTGAAAACCTGTTTTTCTTCTTCGGATAAAAATGTTAAATGTTGTACTGATCCTTCATGTGTTGCAATCGAAGACCAAACTTGATCATTATTAAATCCTTTCTCTTCTAATAACTTTTCTAAATGTTTGTTACGCACGTTAAAAGAACCGGTTAAAGTCTTTTGTACAAAGCTATTAGCGGCAAACGGCTCTATTCCGGGTGAGGCATTACCTGCTATTACCGAAATTGAAGCGGTGGGTGCTATTGCAGTTTTATTGCTAAATCGTTCATTACTTCCTGCATCTAGAGCATCAGGACATGCTCCTTTTTCTTTACCGATTTCTATTGAGGCCTTATCAGCTTCAGCAGATATATATTCAAATATTTTTTTATTCCAAACTTTTGCCATAACCGATTCTATCGGTACTTTTTTCATTTGCAAAAATGAGTGGAATCCCATTACGCCAAGTCCAACGCTTCGTTCACGCAAAGCCGAATATTTAGCTCTTGCCATAGTATCCGGTGCTTTATTAATAAAGTCTTCTAAAACATTATCAAGGAACAACATAATAGAATGGATAAATTCTTTATCATCTTTCCACTCTTCATAATACTCTAAATTTAAAGAAGAAAGGCAGCAAATGGCAGTTCTTGACTTTCCTAGATGGTCAATTCCCGTCGGCAATGTAATTTCGCTACAAAGATTGGACATTTTAACTTGAAGTCCTAATTTTTTATGATGCTCAGGTATGGATTTATTAACACTATCGATAAATAACAAGTAAGGCTCACCCGTTTCTATTCTAGTAGTTAATAATTTAACCCATAAATCTCTTGCTCTAACTTTATTTACAACTTTTTTGGTAGCAGGACTAACAAGGTCAAAATCCGTATTGTTTTCAACGGCTTTCATAAATTCATCGGTTATAGCTATACCGTGATGAATATTAAGAGCTTTTCGGTTAACATCCCCACCTGTCGGACGTCTTATATCAATAAATTCTTCAATTTCAGGGTGATTAATAGGCAGATATACAGCTGATGAACCTCGTCTAATAGAACCTTGCGAAATAGCAAGAGTCATAGAATCCATTACTTTAATAAACGGTATAATACCGGATGAATGACCTTTATCACGAATCCCTTCATTAATAGAACGAACATTACCCCAATAACTTCCAATCCCGCCGCCGCGTGCAGCAAGCCAAACATTTTCCGTCCATAAATTTACTATATCGTCTAAGCTGTCATCAGTCTCATTTAAGAAGCATGAAATAGGAAGTCCCCTATCCGTTCCGCCGTTACTTAAGATTGGTGTTGCCGGCATAAACCACATTTTACTCATATATTCATATAACTTCTGAGCATGCTGTTTATTTTCGGCATAATAACTAGAAACTCTTGCAAATAAATCTTGAAAATCCTCACCTTTCATAAGATATCGATCTCGCAGAATAGCTTTACCGAAAGGAGTAAGTAAATTGTTGTGGTTGTTGTTTATAGTTATTTGAAATTTATTTTTTTTAAGCGTGTTCATTATAGGTACTAATGGGGTTGTAGGCGTTATTTATAATGCTTATTTTGAAAAAATGACACCATATTCAGTGTATAGAATCTTCACCTAAGTAGACACGAGAATAATAATTTATTCAATATAAATATTTATTTTTTTTTTAGATTTTTAACTTGACACAAATCACTCTTGGTTTCTATATAGAATAGTTTTTACAAATATTATGCTTTCCTAAGGCATAAGCAGTCTTACCCTGCGGAAGTAAGGCAACGTTGCGTGGATACCGCCCCTTCATTGTGAGGAGGCGTTGTTGCGTGGACCAACTTCACCTCTGTCATCCCGTGGCTTGACCACGGGATCCAGTTAAAAATACTAAAATTATTAGTATTTTTTGTTGTTTTTATAACGCGAATTTAGGATAAGGAAGAAGAGAAGCATGGAATAAGAATAAAGTATTTACAAGTTAAGAGTGTTGGGTTACTGAAGTTTTTCAACAAAAAAACAAGAACCCAACAATGAAAAAATGTATCACAACTTTATTTTATATACTAGACAATTTTTGTGAAATATATGAAGAATGGGAGAAGCAAAAATTAATACCAACAGATAGAAAACGCCGGAGAGAAGGGAATTTAAGCCTTTCAGAGCTTTTAACTATCGTATTATATTTTTATATATCGCCGTGCAAAGATTTTAAGAATTATTATTTATATCACTTATCATATAAATATAGAGGTTATTTTAAATTACCAAGTTATAGTCGAATAATACAATTATGGTCAAGATTAATTCTACCGCTTGGTTATAATGTTGCAACTATTTAGAGGAGAGGAAACAGGAATTTATTGCATAGATTCAACTAAATTATCGATATGTTATACAAAACGTACAAATAGCAATAAAGTATTTAGTGGTATACTTCTTTTACCTGAAGAATTGGTAGTATTAGATATTAATTATCCATAAGAACATTGATTATTCGCTCATCTAAATATTCATTTTCCAACTTTTCAAGTTAAAGAAGTATATAGCTAAAATAGGGATGAGTAGTTATGGATGGTTTATGGGGTTTAAGTTGCATATAGTAATTAACAATAAGGGAGCGATTATGGCGATCAAAATTACCAAAGCAAATAATAGTGATTTATCGGTAGCAGACGATATAACTGATGGATTACAAGGTAAACTCTTTGGTGATAAGGGATATATTTCTAAGGAATTATTTACTAAATTATTAGGTCGTGGATTACGCTTATTTACAGGAATTAGAAAAGATATGAAGAATCATTTATTGGAAATGGAAGATAAAATACAGCTTAGAAAAAGGTCGTTGGTTGAGTCAGTATTTAATGTCCTAAAAAATAATATGAATCTTGAACACTCAAGGCATCGATCACCTACTAATTTTTTAGTTCATATTCTAGCTTGTGTTAATGCTTTTAATATTACTAAAACTAATATTTTAAACTCTTTTTTCGATAATCTTAAACTCTTCTTATCCTAAACTGGCGTTTTATAGACCTAGTTAGCAAGCCACGGGGTAACATAGTGGGTTTTATCGGTCTACGCAGGAATAACGTTAAAGGCATTCTCCATCATTCGTATTAAGACCTATCGGTGAAACCTCATCCTTATATTCAACAATAAATGATGAAGCAAATTTACGTGGTGTGTCGGCTACTATCCAATCAACTTCTACAACATAATATCCTGGGTCTCTGTCCGGAAAAGCTACTTCAATCGTTTTAGAAGGAGCTAATGTATGATCCCAGTAAGGGAATTTATCAGAAAGTTCACTATAAATTTCTTCTAAATCGTCGTGTTTCAGTCTATTTTCAAAGGTAAACTCTGCCTTTGTCATTTGCACTATATAACCGCGAGTTTTATGTGATGCAGTATAATCCCATTCTATTGTAAGCTTTTTCTCACCTTCTAATGGTATAGCAAAGTTTATCCAGGTAAACGTTGAATCTTTTAATTTCGCTCTTATTTCTTCATTGGTAGCATTTACCCAATCTGTATCATCTGTACGCCCACCATTAAGGATATGCCCATCTAATGGTAGCGGTTCCCCTGCAACATCATTTCCAAAACGCTCATCACTTCCTTTCCCTGTTTCAAAACTTTTCCTATTGTGTAAAGAGGGAATATTATTCGACCATGTTTTGGAGCTGGTTGATTTTGTTGTTCTTCATTTTTCATAAATTCGACCTTTATTTAAGTTAAAAATATTGGTTCTGTGTACTTTTGCTTTTTTTGCAGAAATAGTTATTCATATTTCAAAAAAACCTTATAATTTGCAGCAAAAAATAACCATAATTAAGATTATTCTATCAAAAATGTACAGAGCATATGGAGTATAGAAGATCAAACTATTTTTGCAGGGATTATTAGTTTTTATTTTGGGCAGCGTACTTTCAGCAAATTATGGAAATGTAAGACTTGAATTTTGAGTAGATAATGTTATATATTTAAATATATAAGCAACAAATATAAAGGTAATTTTATGTTAAAGAGTGCAAAATTATATATTCCGTCTATAGCAGCTATTATTTTATCTAGTAATATTGCAATGGCTAATAATAATTATGACACCGGTCATGCGACGCCTTTGCGTCAAGTAGCGGATTTAATAGATAATCAAATTACAAATATTGATAATTTATTTAAAAATAGATTACCGCTTTATGAATCTAATAGCATAAAAAGCAATTTTATTACTAAAGATAAGCAGTATATTATTATAATGGAAGTACCTGGGTTTGATAAAAGTCAAATTAAGATTAAAGTAAACGGCAATAAATTATTTATTACAGGGAATATAGAAGAAAAAAATAAAGCTGATGATTCAGATAATTATATGAATAAAAATTTTAATTATGTAATATCATTATATGAAGATGTAGACCAGGCAAATATCTCTTCAAGCCTTAAGAATGGAATACTTACTATTATTCTACCTCGCACTGAGGTTAAAGAACAAGAAGCAAGAGAGATACCGATTAATTAAAATTAATTTACAGGTAGTCTTTTAATTTTTCTGAAAATAAAACCTTATCCATAGTTGGGTTTTTAGTAATTTATTCGCTTTTTAGCTTTGCTGGCTCTTGAGGGGTGGGCAGGAATTTTTCAAGCTTTTTAGGTCTGTAAGCTTAAAATGTTTATTGTGATACTCCTATTGGTTTTTGGATGCCTTCTATAGCGTATTCTACGGTAATACCTTGTTTTTCTTCGCACAAAATTAACCCAATTGTAGGATTATCCGAATTATCTTTAATTTTGTGATCCATTAAATTAAGATAAAAATTTAGTTTGCCGGCATATTCTGCCTTAAATTTACCGGTTTTTAATTCAATAACAACATAATATTTGAGTTTTATGTGATAAAAAACTAAATCCAAATAATAATCTTCTTCCTCAAGTTCTATATGATATTGATTGCCAACAAATGCAAAACCTTGTCCTAACTCTAATAAAAAGTTTTTAATATTATTTATCAATTTATTTTCTAAATCTCGTTCTATTATTTTACCTTGAATATCTAAAAATTCTAAACTATACGGGTCTTTTATAATCGATCTTGCTAAATCAGACTGTAGCTCAGGTAAAGTATTAGAAAAGTTATTTATACCTTTTGCTGACCTTTCATATAAATTACTTTTAATTTGTAAGGATAATATATACTTCTTTTACCTGAAGAATTGGTAGTATTAGATATTAATTATCCATAAGAACATTGATTATTCGCTCATCTAAATATTCATTTTCCAACTTTTCAAGTTAAAGAAGTATACCTCTCTAGTAAATGAAAAATTGTCAAAGAAGTCAGCAAGTGTTATTAAGTAAGAATGGATTTATAGAAAATTAACATCAGTAGAAAAAGAAGAATTAAAGCTTTACCATAGAAGCGAAAGGGATAAGAGGATTTGTGATAGAATCAAAGCTGTTTTCATGTATGATGATAGCTATAGTATTGATGAGATATCGAAAGTGTTATTACTGAGTGATGGGGAGGGATAAGAAAACATTTAATAGATTATCATAATGCTCAGAAGCTTAAGCCTGGAAATGGCGGTAGTGATAGTAAACTTACTAGACAGGAGGAAGCAGAGTTAATAGTTCATCTAGAAAATAATAATTATGTGTATGCTAGAGATATAGGTTTGTTCATAGAACGTCAATATGGAGTAATCTATACATTAGCTGGGGTAATCAAGCTGTTACACAGACTTGGTTTTAGTTATCAGAAACCTAAGTTAATTCCTGGAAAAATAGATTTAGCTAAGCAAGAGGAATTTAAGCTGCAATATAGTTTGCTAAAAAATAATTTAGCTAAAGATGAGTCTATTTATTTTATGGATAGTGTTCATCCTCAATACCAAACTCGAGCAAGATTTGGTTGGATTAGAAAGAATGTAGTTAAAACATTACCAAGTTTCAGTGGTTGGAAGCGTAAACATATTATTGGTGCTATTAATCTTAAGGATTTAGAGGTAGTAACAACTGACAATCCTAAGGTTAATGGTGATTATATTATTGAATTTTTAAAGAAATTAGAAGCAAATAATCAAGATAAAAGTAAGATTTATTTGATATGCGATAATGCTGGATATCATAGGTCAAAAAAGGTAAAAGAATATCTACAATACAGTAAAATAGGGTTACTATTTTTGCCAGCATATAGTCCTAATTTGAATCCAATTGAACGACTGTGGAAATTTATGCATTCTGTTGTAAGTAACAATAAATTTTATGCGAATTTTGAGACATTTACTGATTCTATACGAATATTTTTTGAAAATATTGAAAAATATAAAAATAAAATTTCTTCATTGGTAAATGACAATTTTCAAACCATTGTGCCTAATCATTTTAACAACTCTTCATGTTGAAGAAGTATACTTCTAGTAAATGAAAAGCAGATAGACGAAGTTTAATTTGGAAAAGAGCAAGACGTTTTATATTTTTTGACCGCAGCGTACACAAACGATCACGCAGATCAAAAAATATGAAACAACGACGCCAATTTTTCAAATTAAACGAGTATATGACCGATCTCTATTTATTTAACGGGGTTTCTACCAAAGCATGCTTAAGTACTTGGTCGATATTTGACACAGATATAATTTCTAGGCTTTCTTTTATATTCGACGGTATATCTTTTAAGTCTTTAACATTCTCCTCAGGAATTAATACGGTTTTAATCCCTCCCCTACTCGCAGCAAGCAACTTCTCTTTAAGACCGCCGATAGGTAAAACATTTCCTCTTAAAGTAATTTCGCCTGTCATTGCTACAGTACGGTGTACGGGTATTTTAGTCATTAACGAAACAATAGTCGTAAACAAAGCACAGCCGGCAGACGGTCCATCCTTTGGAATAGCTCCCGCCGGTACGTGAATGTGAATATCAAAATCTTTATAATTATCGTATTTTAATCCAAAATTTGTTGCTCTGCTTCTAAAACAACTATAGGCAGCCATTGCCGATTCTTTCATAACATCACCGAGTTTTCCGGTGGTCTTTATTTCACCTTTCCCTGGAAATGCTAAAGCCTCTATAGTTAAAAGCTCTCCTCCTACTTCAGTATAAGCAAGTCCTGTAGTACTCCCTATTTGGTCTTCTTTCTCAGCAAGCCCAAAATCATATTTTTTAGCCCCTAGAAATTCTTCAAGATTACTACTATCTATGGCGATATGCTTAACTGTTTTATCTGCTAAAATTTGCTTTAATGCTTTTCTAGTTAATGCCCCTATTTCACGCTCTAAAGCTCTCACACCTGATTCTTTAGTATAATATCTAATTAAATCCAAAATTGCCGCTTCGGATATAGTAATTTCGTCTTTCTTAATTTTATGTACTTTAAATTGTTTTGGAACTAAATAATTTTTGGCGATTTGGAGCTTTTCTTCCTCTACATAACCGGAAATGTATATTTTTTCCATTCTATCGCTTAAAGCTCTTGGTAAATCATGAGAATTAGCAGTAGCAATAAATATTACGTTTGATAGATCATATTCTACTTCTAAATAATGATCCACGAAATGACTATTCTGCTCAGGGTCTAATACCTCAAGCAAAGCGGATGCCGGATCACCTCTAAAATCAGAACTCATTTTATCGATTTCATCAAACAGCATTACAGGGTTACTAGTCTTAACTTTCTTAAGTTGACCTAAAATTTTACCGGGCATTGATCCAAGGTAAGTTTTTCTATGCCCTCTGATTTCTGCTTCATCTCTAACACCGCCGAGAGCAAATTTAGTGTATTTTCTGCCCATTCCTTCGGCAATAGATTTTACAAGTGAAGTTTTACCGACCCCTGGCGGACCGATTAAACATAATATAGGTCCTCTAATTTTACTTGAACGCTGTAATACCGCTAAATATTCTATAATTCGTTCTTTAACTTTTTCGAGTCCAAAATGGTCACGATTTAAAATTTTCTCCGCTTGGTTAATATCTATTTTGCTATTATCATACTTACCCCAAGGCAAACTTAGCAAAGTTTCAAGATAATTACGCGTCACTCCCGACTCTGCCGACATTTGATTCATACTACGGAGTTTTTTAAGCTCTGATTCTGCTTTCTCTTTAGCTTCTTTAGATAATTTTAAACTTTTAATTTTTTTCTCGATATCGGCAAGTTCCGATTTATCTTCATCAAGCTCCTTTTGAATAGCTTTCATTTGTTCGTGCAGATAATAATCACGCTGCGTTTTTTCGATTTGCTTTCTTACTCTTTGCTGCAATGCCTGCTCGGTTTCTGAATTTACTATATTGGAAGTAAGCGTACTAATAACCGTAGTGATACGCTTAAAAGGACTAGTTTCTTCTAATAAATGCTGCTTTGCCTCAAGGGAAGTTATCAGATGTGAAGCTAATATATTTATAATATTTATAAAATTAGTGCTATTACTTATTTCTTTATTGATAGTTTCAATAATTTCCGCATTAACTTTCTTATCATTAATCGCATATTTACTAAATAATTGTACTGCATTATCCACTAATGAACGCATGTTATTAACGTCAAATATTTCTTCATCCGGAATAATTGCATAATTTGCTTCAAAAGCTTCTTCGCCTTTGATATTGCTTAGCTTTACTCTTGCTACTGCTTCTATTAAGATTTTTGCCGTATTATTAGGCAACTTCACTATTTGGATAATCTTGGCAAGTATAGCTGTGTTATAAAGTTCATGTTTACTAGGGTTTTCTTGATCAAATTTTTTCTGTAAAGTTACTAAAATATATTTACTATTATCTTCCTCAGAAACGGTAGTATGAGATAACGCTTGCAGCGATTTTTGTCTACCCACGAAAATAGGAGCAATTACTCCCGGGAATACTACCATATCTCTTAATGCCATAAGCGGCAGGGATTTTTTATTCATCAATTAAAATCTTTTAAAATTTCTAATTATTAACTATATAATATAGTATAAATGCGATTTCAAGCCATCTTTATTAATTATATTTATGAATTTATTACTACAATCTTCTCAAAATGTAGCTACTGCACATAATAGAATAAAACAATATCTACATTTAACTCCAATCGTTCACTCTGAAAGCTTAAATGAGATGCTCGGTCATGAGATTTTTTTTAAGGTTGAATCATTACAAAAAACCGGTGCATTCAAAGTTAGAGGAGTATTAAATCATTTATTGGAATTAAAAGAGCAAGGAAAATTACCTAATAAAATAGTCGGTTATAGTACGGGTAACCATGGGATTGGTCTTGCTTATGCAAGTAAATTATTCGGTATTAAAACAAGGATTTATTTACCGTTAAATACTTCAAAAGTAAAGCAACAAGCAGCTCTCTATTACGGCGGTGAAGTTATATATACAGATACTCGACAAGAAGCGGAAGAAAGAGCAAAAGAAAATGAAAAGCAAGGATTTTACTATATACATCCTTCCGATAGTGATTCTACGATAGCAGGAGCAGGCACGTTATGCTATGAAGCATTACAGCAGCTAGGCTTTAGTCCTGATGCTATTTTTGCCTCTTGCGGTGGCGGCGGTTTAATTTCCGGCTCATATCTTGCCAAGGAATTAATATCACCGACAAGCTTGTTAATAGGTTCAGAACCGCTTAAGGCAAATGATGCTTATTTATCGGTTAAAAACGGCTCAATATATAGATTTGATAATGCACCGACTACCATCGCAGACGGTCTTAAAACCTTGAGTGTATCAGCTCGTACATTTGAATATCTGAAAAAACTTGATCATTTTTATTTAGCAGAAGAATATAAAATATATTATTGGATGGCGTGGCTTACTCATTTACTTAAAGTTATATGCGAGCCGTCAAGTAGTATAAATATGGTTTCAGTGGTAAATTGGTTAAAAACACAATCCAAACCTCAAAAATTACTAGTACTAATCTCAGGCGGTAATATCGGCCCTATTCTCTATAATGAATTATGGAAAGAGGAGTATTTAACCGTTCCACCAAGCATTACTCACTAAAAATAAATATCGTCATTGTGAGAAGAAACTGTAAGTTTCGACGAAGCAATCTCAGGATATTTGACGAGATTGCCACGCAGCCTACGGCTGCTCGCAAGGCATTGTTGCGTGGACCGTTTAGACTTTCCAAATTATATTAAAATTTAACCCTTACTTCTTACTGCTTCTTGATTTTTAGTAGAAGTATACCTCTAGTAAATGAAAAATTGTCAAAGAAGTCAGCAAGTGTTATTAAGTAAGAATGGATTTATAGAAAATTAACATCAGTAGAAAAAGAAGAATTAAAGCTTTACCATAGAAGCGAAAGGGATAAGAGGATTTGTGATAGAATCAAAGCTGTTTTCATGTATGATGATAGCTATAGTATTGATGAGATATCGAAAGTGTTATTACTGAGTGATGGGGAGGGATAAGAAAACATTTAATAGATTATCATAATGCTCAGAAGCTTAAGCCTGGAAATGGCGGTAGTGATAGTAAACTTACTAGACAGGAGGAAGCAGAGTTAATAGTTCATCTAGAAAATAATAATTATGTGTATGCTAGAGATATAGGTTTGTTCATAGAACGTCAATATGGAGTAATCTATACATTAGCTGGGGTAATCAAGCTGTTACACAGACTTGGTTTTAGTTATAAGAAACCTAAGTTAATTCCTGGAAAAATAGATTTAGCTAAGCAAGAGGAATTTAAGCTGCAATATAGTTTGCTAAAAAATAATTTAGCTAAAGATGAGTCTATTTATTTTATGGATAGTGTTCATCCTCAATACCAAACTCGAGCAAGATTTGGTTGGATTAGAAAGAATGTAGTTAAAACATTACCAAGTTTCAGTGGTTGGAAGCGTAAACATATTATTGGTGCTATTAATCTTAAGGATTTAGAGGTAGTAACAACTGACAATCCTAAGGTTAATGGTGATTATATTATTGAATTTTTAAAGGAATTAGAAGCAAATAATCAAGATAAAAGTAAGATTTATTTGATATGCGATAATGCTGGATATCATAGGTCAAAAAAGGTAAAAGAATATCTACAATACAGTAAAATAGAGTTACTATTTTTGCCAGCATATAGTCCTAATTTGAATCCAATTGAACGACTGTGGAAATTTATGCATTCTGTTGTAAGTAACAATAAATTTTATGCGAATTTTGAGACATTTACTGATTCTATACGAATATTTTTTGAAAATATTGAAAAATATAAAAATAAAATTTCTTCATTGATAAATTATAATGGACTGAAAAATCAAGCCAAGATTTTGAGCAATTTACTTGGTAATTTTGTTCAAAATTAAGCTGCCATTTGTGTATGATATTGTATACTATCGAGATAGACATTCATGGGTTTTTTATACCCAATACTTGAATGAAATCTCTGATAATTATATTTACTGATATAATCATTGATACCCTCTTTAAGCTCTCCTATATTTTGATAATCATTAATAAATATACAATTATATTTCAGCGTCCTAAAGAAACGCTCAATAACAATATTGTCAATACTTCTGCCTTTACCATTCATTGATATCTGAATATTATAATCTTTAAGAATCTGTATATGATCATTACTGGTATATTGACTACCTTGATCACTATTAAATATCTGTGGAGCTTGATACTTATTTAATGCTTCCTTCAATATATCAGTTACTAATGTCCCGTCCATGCTATTCGACAGTTTATAGCTTAATATGGCTTTGCTATGCCAATCTATAATGGCTGCTAGATACATAAAGCCTCCGTTAGTGCGAATATATGTAATATCTCCGCTCCAGACCTGATTAGCAGTAGAAACAACTACTTTCTTAGTTTTATCAGTTGTGATCCAGTATTTATCAAGTAGGTAGCTGTATATTTTATGCTCACTATCTTTTATAGTAGCCAGTTTCTTTTTATGAGGGTATATCGCTTCAATACCAATTAATCTCATATATTTTAGCACTCGGTCTTGACCTATCTTAAAACCATCTTCTAATAATTGCTGATACATATAACGATAACCAAATTCTGGATTATCTGTATATATCTCATCTATTCTATTTAACATATTTAAATTATAGCTACTAAGTGATTGTTCTTTATAATATGTTGAAGAACGGTTAACCCCTAATAATTCACATTGTCTTGTCTTTGGTAACTGTTCTAGCTTGGATATGACAAGACTCTTTCTATTTGATAAATCCAAGCTTCTGAGCTTTCCCACAGCCCAATCTCTTTCAATTGTAGTTTTTCCTAAAGCCTTTGCCAACGCATCATTTTGCTCCTTAAGTTCTTTAATTTGTTCTTGATATTCACTCACTACCTTAGCTGGTTCAAATGCTATTGATGCATTTGATAAAAATTGTTTCTTCCAATGTGATATACTATTGCTACTCACCTCATATTTAGACGATAACTGTGATATTGTTACTTCTTCTTTTAATAATTCTAACACTATCTTTGTCTTCTCTTCAGCACTGAAATTCCGTATCTGTTTCTTAACGCGAATTTAGGATAAGGAAGAAGAGAAGCATGGAATAAGAATAAAGTATTTACAAGTTAAGAGTGTTGGGTTACTGAAGTTTTTCAACAAAAAAACAAGAACCCAACAATGAAAAAATGTATCACAACTTTATTTTATATACTAGACAATTTTTGTGAAATATATGAAGAATGGGAGAAGCAAAAATTAATACCAACAGATAGAAAACGCCGGAGAGAAGGGAATTTAAGCCTTTCAGAGCTTTTAACTATCGTATTATATTTTTATATATCGCCGTGCAAAGATTTTAAGAATTATTATTTATATCACTTATCATATAAATATAGAGGTTATTTTAAATTACCAAGTTATAGTCGAATAATACAATTATGGTCAAGATTAATTCTACCGCTTGGTTATAATGTTGCAACTATTTAGAGGAGAGGAAACAGGAATTTATTGCATAGATTCAACTAAATTATCGATATGTTATACAAAACGTACAAATAGCAATAAAGTATTTAGTGGTATACTTCTTTTACCTGAAGAATTGGTAGTATTAGATATTAATTATCCATAAGAACATTGATTATTCGCTCATCTAAATATTCATTTTCCAACTTTTCAAGTTAAAGAAGTATATAGCTAAAATAGGGATGAGTAGTTATGGATGGTTTATGGGGTTTAAGTTGCATATAGTAATTAACAATAAGGGAGCGATTATGGCGATCAAAATTACCAAAGCAAATAATAGTGATTTATCGGTAGCAGACGATATAACTGATGGATTACAAGGTAAACTCTTTGGTGATAAGGGATATATTTCTAAGGAATTATTTACTAAATTATTAGGTCGTGGATTACGCTTATTTACAGGAATTAGAAAAGATATGAAGAATCATTTATTGGAAATGGAAGATAAAATACAGCTTAGAAAAAGGTCGTTGGTTGAGTCAGTATTTAATGTCCTAAAAAATAATATGAATCTTGAACACTCAAGGCATCGATCACCTACTAATTTTTTAGTTCATATTCTAGCTTGTGTTAATGCTTTTAATATTACTAAAACTAATATTTTAAACTCTTTTTTCGATAATCTTAAACTCTTCTTATCCTAAACTGGCGTTCTTAGTCATTTTATCTCCTATAAGTTATTTCTTTATTCTAACTTATTACCAAGATAATCTAACTCTTTTTTTGTCTAATTTTTTCAGTCCATTATAAATGACAATTTTCAAACCATTGTTCCTAATCATTTTAACAACTCTTCAGGTAAAAGAAGTATATATATTACTCCGGCATTACAAGCATCTGTAGAAAATTACTTTCACAATACAAGTAAAAAACTGCATACTAAGATAAAATGGAAAGATAAAGAAATCAATCAAACAGTTGCTTTACCAAAACAACCTAAAATAGGTTATAATATTGGTGCCAGCATCTTGACGGAAAAAGATAATGTAAGTGTTCTACTAGAATATAACTGCCACTTACAGAAGAAATATCAAAGCCATCAAGGTTTTATAAAGTTGAAAATTAATTTGTGATTTGTGAAGGTACTGTTGCAAATATAGAGGAGAAGTAATATAAGGATAGAAAGGAAATTTAAGGGTATGTCAATAAGTCTGTGTAAGTGTTGTATTTCTTCACATTTCAGAACTTGCAGCTGAAGGGTCGAAACCTTGAGTACTCTCTGCGTTTCCCGTTTGATATCTTCGAAAAAACAACGAATCGTACGGAATGGCTCCCCGGGCCGGACTCGAACCAGCGACCGAACGGTTAACAGCCGTTTGCTCTACCACTGAGCTACCGAGGAATATAGAAGTTATCTAAAAATTTTTAGATAACTTCTTATAACAAATCTTTTCTATAACGTCTAGCGTTTTCTTTATACAAAATAAAAAAAGTTTACTCATCCCCAATTTTCAACGCTGCGATAAAAGCAGATTGTGGGATTTCGATATTACCGTACTGTCTCATTCTCTTTTTACCTGCTTTTTGCTTCTCAAGAAGCTTACGTTTACGGCTTATATCACCACCGTAACATTTAGATAAAACGTCTTTACGTAAGGCCTTAATAGTCTCACGGGCAATAATACGGCTACCGATACTTGCTTGAATGGCTATATCGATCTGCTGTCTCGGTATCAAGTCCTTTAATCTTACGCATAACGCCCTACCCCTCTGCTCCGCACGTGAACGATGTACGATTGTCGATAACGCATCAACCGCTTCTGCGTTAACCAAAATCCCAAGCTTAACAAGCTCGGAAGGTTCATAAACATACATTTGCCATTCAAAGCTTGCATAACCTTTAGAACAGCTTTTTAAACGATCGTAAAAATCATAAACAATCTCATTTAGCGGTAATTTATAAACTATTTTAGCTCTGTTTGCTATATAGCTATGATCGAGCTGCACTCCTCTCTTTTCCGTACAAAGCGATAATACCGCTCCTAAAAACTCATCAGGTACCATTATGGTTGCCTTAATCCACGGCTCTTCCATCGATTCAATTTTTTGCAAATCAGGCAAATCTGCAGGATTATGAATCTCTAAGCTTTCACCGTCCCGCATATGGATTTTATACACTACGCTTGGAGCAGTGGTGATTAAATCTAAATCGAATTCCCTACTTAAACGTTCTTGAATTATTTCTAAATGTAATAGCCCTAAAAAACCGCACCTAAAACCTACACCTAAAGCCGACGAGCTTTCCATTTCATACTCGAAGCTGGCATCATTAAGGCGTAATTTAGCTAGCGAATCCTTTAGATGTTCAAATTCCGCACTATCTGTTGGATAAAGCCCGCAAAACACCACCGGTAAATTCGGCTTAAAGCCGGGCAATGCTTGCTCGCAAGGTTTCTTCTCATCAGTAATAGTATCTCCGACTTTACAATCCGCTACTTGCTTTATGGAAGCAGTAAAGAAGCCTATTTCACCTGCATGCAAAACATCTGAAATATGTTTTTTTGGAGTAAAATAGCCGACATTTTCAACGGTATAAACAGAATTTGTTGCCATCATTTTAATCCGCATGTTCTTACGCAAAATTCCATCAATAACACGTACCAAGATAACCACACCAAGATAAGGATCATACCAACTATCGACAAGCAACGCTTTTAAGATATCCGTACTACTTTCTTTCGGTGGAGGTAATTTATTTACTATTGCCTCTAAAACTAAATCAATACCTATACCGCTTTTGGCTGAAATCAATACAGCTTCGCTTGCATCGATCCCGATTATATCCTCTATCTGCTGCTTTACCTGATCAGGCTCTGACGCCGGTAGGTCAATCTTGTTAAGTACCGGCACAATCTCGTGATCATTCTCAATTGCTTGATAAACATTGGCTAGCGTTTGGGCTTCTACTCCTTGCGTACTATCAACTACCAATAGCGAGCCTGCACA
Organism: Rickettsia endosymbiont of Villa modesta; assembly: GCF_964026485.1. Taxonomy (NCBI): domain Bacteria; kingdom Pseudomonadati; phylum Pseudomonadota; class Alphaproteobacteria; order Rickettsiales; family Rickettsiaceae; genus Rickettsia; species Rickettsia endosymbiont of Villa modesta. The sequence goes on from NZ_OZ032157.1 coordinate 938,254, forward strand.
AGCAGCAAGTGACCTACTAACTTCATAAGCAAAATCGACATGTCCCGGAGTATCCATCAAATTTAAGTAGTAAGTATTACCGTCTTTAGCCTTATATACAAGCCGCACGGTTTGTGCTTTTATAGTTATACCTCTCTCTTTTTCGATATCCATCGAATCTAGCACTTGCTGGCTCATTTCTCTGGCCTGAAGACCGCCGCAATGTTCAATTAACCTATCGGCTAACGTAGATTTGCCGTGATCGATATGGGCAATTATTGAGAAGTTCCTTATATATTTTTGATTATTCATAATTATTGTGATATAATTTGCGTTTGTTTATTGGGGAATTGTCATCACCATTTTTGATGTCATTCCCGCGTAGGCGGGAATGACATGTAATATATAACAAAATCGAAATTTATAACAGGAAAAAATAATGCGAGCTGAAATAGAAAATTACGTAAAAAAAATTGAGCAATCTTTAGAACTACTTTGGAGGTCACTTTGACGTTGAAGCATCAACTGAAAGACTGAAAGAGTTAGAAGAGTTAACAGCCGATCCGAGCTTATGGAACGACCAAGCTAAAGCACAAACATTACTGCGAGAAAAAAGCAATTTGGAAGAAAAACTAAATGCCTTTAATAAACTCAAATCTAATTTAAAAGACGCTTTAGAACTTGAAGAAATGGCTGAAGCCGAAAACGATTTAGAAACACTTTCACAAGTTGAACAGGACTTTAAAAATTTAAGCATCATTGCTGCTAAATTTGAAACGGAATGCTTATTTTCAGGTGAAGCAGACGGTAATAATTGCTTTTTAGAGATTAATGCCGGAGCCGGAGGAACTGAAAGCCATGACTGGGCGTCTATTATGATGCGTATGTATTTGCGTTTTGCCGAAAGACTCGGCTTTAAAACCGAAGTAATCAATATGATTAACGGCGAAGAAGCAGGAATTAAATCATGCACGATTAGGATAATAGGCAAGCGGGCTTATGGCTGGTTTAAAACCGAAGCAGGAGTTCATAGGCTGGTACGTATTTCTCCGTTCAATGCAGCAGGTAAAAGAATGACTAGCTTTGCAAGTAGCTGGATATACCCCGAAATTGACGATAATATAGCAATTACTATCGAGGATAAAGATTTAAAAATCGATACTTTTAGAGCATCTGGAGCAGGCGGACAGCACGTTAATACTACCGATTCTGCGGTACGTATCACCCATATACCAACCAATACAGTAACACAATGTCAAAGTGATAGATCACAGCATAAAAATAAAGCTCAAGCTATGAAAATGCTTCAAGCAAAACTCTATGAGCTTGAAATGCAGAAACGCACAGACAGCGTTAACGAGCAGAATGCTGCCAAAACCGATAATAGCTGGGGGCATCAAATTAGATCATATGTTTTACAGCCTTATCAGATGGTAAAAGATTTACGTACCGATTATGAAACTTCCGATACTAAAGGAGTGCTTGACGGTGACCTTGAAGAATTTGTTTCCGCAAGCCTTGCTATGAATGCGGGTGGTAAGAGGTAGTTAAAATCAATGAGCAATATTTCAATTAATGAATCATATACTGACTTAATTAAAAATTTAAAACAAGAAATCAGTAAGGCTCGTATTAGAGCTCATTTAGCAGTTAATAAAGAATTAATAGTTCTTTATTGGAATATAGGAAAACTAATTTTAGAACGTCAGAATAAAGAGAAATGGGGGGCAAAAGTTATTCAAAATATTTCTGATGATTTGCGTAAAGAATTTCCTGAAATGAAAGGATTATCATATCAAAATATTTCTTATATGAGGCAATTTGCTGAAGAATATAACGATGAACAAATTCTCCAACAGCCTGTTGGAGAAATTCCTTGGGGCATAATATTGTTATTTTTTCAAAACTAAAAAATATAAATCAAAGAATTTGGTATGCACAACAAACCATCGAAAATGGTTGGTCAAGAAATGTATATACTTCTTCAACATGAAGAGTTGTTAAAATGATTAGGCACAATGGTTTGAAAATTGTCATTTACCAATGAAGAAATTTTATTTTTATATTTTTCAATATTTTCAAAAAATATTCGTATAGAATCAGTAAATGTCTCAAAATTCGCATAAAATTTATTGTTACTTACAACAGAATGCATAAATTTCCACAGTCGTTCAATTGGATTCAAATTAGGACTATATGCTGGCAAAAATAGTAACTCTATTTTACTGTATTGTAGATATTCTTTTACCTTTTTTGACCTATGATATCCAGCATTATCGCATATCAAATAAATCTTACTTTTATCTTGATTATTTGCTTCTAATTCCTTTAAAAATTCAATAATATACTTCTTTTACCTGAAGAATTGGTAGTATTAGATATTAATTATCCATAAGAACATTGATTATTCGCTCATCTAAATATTCATTTTCCAACTTTTCAAGTTAAAGAAGTATATAATCACCATTAACCTTAGGATTGTCAGTTGTTACTACCTCTAAATCCTTAAGATTAATAGCACCAATAATATGTTTACGCTTCCAACCACTGAAACTTGGTAATGTTTTAACTACATTCTTTCTAATCCAACCAAATTTTGCTCGAGTTTGGTATTGAGGATGAACACTATCCATAAAATAAATAGACTCATCTTTAGCTAAATTATTTTTTAGCAAACTATATTGCAGCTTAAATTCCTCTTGCTTAGCTAAATCTATTTTTCCAGGAATTAACTTAGGTTTCTGATAACTAAAACCAAGTCTGTGTAACAGCTTGATTACCCCAGCTAATGTATAGATTACTCCATATTGACGTTCTATGAACAAACCTATATCTCTAGCATACACATAATTATTATTTTCTAGATGAACTATTAACTCTGCTTCCTCCTGTCTAGTAAGTTTACTATCACTACCGCCATTTCCAGGCTTAAGCTTCTGAGCATTATGATAATCTATTAAATGTTTTCTTATCCCTCCCCATCACTCAGTAATAACACTTTCGATATCTCATCAATACTATAGCTATCATCATACGTGAGAACAGCTTTGATTCTATCACAAATCCTCTTATCCCTTTCGCTTCTATGGTAAAGCTTTAATTCTTCTTTTTCTACTGATGTTAATTTTCTATAAATCCATTCTTACTTAATAACACTTGCTGACTTCTTTGACAATTTTTCATTTACTAGAGGTATATAAGCTAAAAACTATTTTTATATTTCCAGTGTGCAGCTTCACCGCTCTCTGCATGATAATGCATCTTATGATCACGTATTTGTATCTCTATTTTATAATTATCCTCAGTTGTAATAATAGTATGTAAAGATTGATAGCCGTTTGGCTTAGGATTAAGAATATAATTTTTAAATTTATCCTTTTCATGCTCATAAAGATCATGAACTACTTTTAAAGCTTTATAACAATTCTCTTCATCTATTACCACTATTCTTATCGCAAAAATATCTGTTAATTCTTCTAACTTTATACCCTTACGATATAATTTATATAAAATTGATATTGGATGTTTGATCCTACCTGTTATTTGAGCAGTAATATCATGTTCAGATAAATTATGATTTAAATGTTTAATAACCCTTTGGAGCAAAACTACCTCCTTAATTTATACTAATTTATTTAATTAGTTATACTTACGAATAACTAAACACCAATTAAAGCAATAAACTTGATTAAATTCTATTAATATTTCTAATTAATTTGCTATTTTAGTAAATATTAATAAAACCCAGCTTTAGTTGGATATTAATAGGCAAAATTAAGCTTGTGGCGAGCTTCGCACTACCCTACCCTATTATTTTTATCTTTTAGAACCTAATTTTTTTAAGTTTTACATATAAAATTTAAATTATCTTATTTTAGTCTTTCTTAACTGTATAATTATAAGATTTTTTTAAAATAAGAATAGTAATTTTTCTAAAACCTTACTAATTTTAGTTAGCATAGTTAACCGACCAAAAGCTAGAAACTTTTATTACTAATTTTTTAAATTAAACGAATATATACTTATTTAACTTGAAAAGTTGGAAAATGAATATTTAGATGAGCGAATAATCAATGTTCTTATGGATAATTAATATCTAATACTACCAATTCTTCAGGTAAAAGAAGTATATATATTATAGATTAAGCTTGCCTATAGCTTCAACAAGAAATCTGTTCTTAATAATTAAGGCAAAACCGCTTTAAACCTTTTGATCTCCTATATGGGACTGTTAACCAAATAACTTTAATTGATAATTAATAAGATTTTTGATAGGATAGCTATCCTTATTTCAAAAAAACCTTATAATTTGCAATTAAAAAGAATTTAATGAGCTTTAAAATTATTTTGTTAACAGTCTCATAGGATAAATACCAAAGGTTGAGCTATTATAATTAATTAAAAAATATTTGCAATCATTTATTGAAATAATTACAAGAAATTCTATATTTTATTTTTTAAGGAAGAGTTTTATTAAAGAATTTATTTTCAAATTAAGCAAAGAATCGCTTTAAAACCCATTTGTTACATAAATCAGTTTTTCAGTATACTCACTGCGACTTGATAGTATGTTGTACGGTACGTTGTTAAAATCGTTATTATAACAAGCATTGCCTGCGTGGACCACAAAACGCATTCGGTGTCATACCTTGGCTTGTCCACAGTATCCAGTAAAAAAACTAAAAATACTAATATTAGTATTTTTAACTAGACCCCGTGGTCAAGCCACGGGGTGACGGCGGTAAAACCGATCCATGCAGCAACGTCTCCTCACAATGATGGATAACAAGCAATGCAACAAGACGAGTTTATTAGACCTATTGCATATATGGAGATATAGACTTAGAAGTCCATACCTCCCATGCCTCCCATACCACCACGCATTGGCGGCATTGAATCTTCTTTATCAGAAGGCTCGTCAACAATTAAAGTTTCCGTGGTAATAATTAACGAAGCAACGGAAGCAGCATCTTGAAGTGCAGTACGCACTACTTTAGCCGGATCGATAATTCCTGCTTTAATCATATCGACATATTGCATGTCTTGAGCGTTAAAGCCATAATTTTTATCCTTATGCTCTAGTAATTTACCAACTACTACGCCACCGTTTTCACCGGCATTTTCAACAATCTGTTTTAGCGGATCCTTTAAAGCTTCTATTACTATTTCAACACCTGCTTGTTGATCTTTGTTATCTACTTTAAGATTTCTTAAAGTTTGTGAAGCGTGAAGTAATGTTACACCGCCCCCTGCAACAACACCTTCCTCAACTGCCGCTCTTGTAGCAGCAAGTGCATCTTCAACACGATCTTTACGCTCTTTTACTTCAACTTCCGTAGCACCGCCGACCTTTAATACGGCAACACCGCCGGAAAGTTTAGCTAAACGCTCTTGTAGTTTTTCTTTATCATAATCAGAAGTAGTTTCAGCTATTTGAGATTTAATTTGTAATACTCTATCTTCAATATTTTTCTTATCACCGTTACCGTCAACAATTACGGTATTTTCTTTAGAAATCGTTACTCTTTTTGCCGTCCCTAGACTTTTAATACTCACATTTTCAAGCTTCATACCTAAATCTTCAGTAATAAGCTCACCTTTAGTTAGGATAGCAATATCTTCCATCATTGCTTTTCTCCTATCACCAAAACCTGGAGCTTTTACTGCCGCAACTTTTAAACCACCACGTAATCTATTGACTACGAGCGTTGCAAGCGCTTCACCCTCAACATCCTCAGCAATAATTAATAACGGGCGTTGTGATTGTACTACAGCCTCAAGTATAGGTAACATCGGTTGTAAATTTGATAATTTTTTCTCAAATAATAAGATGAAAGGATTTTCAAGCTCAGCAACCATTTTCTCGGAATTCGTTACAAAATACGGTGATAGATAACCCCTATCAAACATCATACCTTTAACTACTTCAACATCGAAGCTAAAATTCTTTGCTTCTTCAACGGTTATCACGCCTTCTTTACCGACTTCCTCCATTGCCTTAGCAATTTTCTCACCGATTTCTTTATCACCGTTTGAAGAGATAGTACCAACCTGTGCGATTTCCTCTTGGCTATTGATTTTTTTACTGGATTTTTTAATTTCTTCTACTACTGCGTTTACCGCTAAATCCATACCACGCTTTAAATCCATAGGATTATAACCGGCAGCTACTAACTTATTACCCTCACGAGCTAATGCTCTAGCAAGTACCGTAGCTGTAGTAGTACCGTCACCGGCTACTTCTGCAGCTTTTGTAGCAGCTGATTTTAATAGCTGAGCTCCTGCATTTCTAATTTTATCTTTTAACTCGATCGATTTTGCAACCGTCACACCGTCTTTGGTAATTTTCGGTGAACCGAATGATTGCTCGATAAGTACATTTCTGCCTTTTGGACCTAAAGTAACTTTTACTGCATCTGCAAGTATGTCAATGCCTTCTAGCATTTGCTCACGAGCTTTTGAGCCGTGTTTAATAAGTTTTGTTGCCATATTTAATTTCTCCTTAAAACAAATAATTAATTAATAATACCAAATACGTCGCTTTCTTTCATAACGATCAGTTTTTCGCCTTTAATTTCAATTTCGGTGCCTGCCCATTTACCGTATAAAACTTTATCGCCTACTTTTAACTCTAAAGGATGAATTTCGCCTTTTTTATTACGAATACCGTTACCTATGGCTACTATTTCACCTTGCATCGGTTTTTCTTTTGCGGTATCAGGAATAATAATTCCACCTTTAGTTTTTTCTTCGTGTTCGATAGGCTTTATTGCAATTCTATCATGTAATGGTTTAAAAGACATTTTAACCTCCAATTATTAAATCTTTAAATGTACATACTATATATATTTTATTTTTGCTAGTTCAAGGGGAAAGAATAAAATTTTTTTTACTGACCTCTTTCAAATTCTTCTTTGTTTATACAAGAGGTCTATTCTTTTTCAAAATCCTCTAAACTAGTGCCGTGTTTAGTTTTGCTCCATTTGAAAGGACAGAAAATTATTTCAAATACTGCTTTATATGAAGCTACGGTATGTAATATAAAATAACTAGCCCATAAGATCAAAGCTACTATATCCTGAAATTTTACTTTTCCGCTTTTTAAAGAATTCTTTAATATATACAGAGCAGTACTATAAAGATATAAAAGCGAAAAAATACTATTAACAAGCCCTAAATAATTAATTATAGAATTTTTATTTATAATAATAGAAAATATTATAAAAGGTAAACTCCAAGAATTATAGGTAGATAAGCCGATAAAAATATAAATTGTTATTATCTGAGGTAAAGTAAATTTTCGGTATTTATCTTTTTGTGCTTTAAATACAAAAAATGTTTGCAGAAAACCTTTAATCCAACGTGACCTTTGATTTAGCCAATTACCTAAACTATTCGGAGCTTCTTCTAGAGTATAGGAATCAAGGATAGCTACTTTATAGTTCTGTGAGTAAATTCTTATACCAAGCTCGGCATCTTCCGTTACATTATAAGCATCCCATCCGCCAAGCTTATTTAATATATCCGTTTTAAAATGATTACTAGTACCACCAAGAGGGGTAGGAAGTTTTAATAAACTTAATCCTTTCAAGATATATACTTCTTTTACCTGAAGAGTTGTTAAAATGATTAGGCACAATGGTTTGAAAATTGTCATTTACCAATGAAGAAATTTTATTTTTATATTTTTCAATATTTTCAAAAAATATTCGTATAGAATCAGTAAATGTCTCAAAATTCGCATAAAATTTATTGTTACTTACAACAGAATGCATAAATTCCCACAGTCGTTCAATTGGATTCAAATTAGGACTATATGCTGGCAAAAATAGTAACTCTATTTTACTGTATTGTAGATATTCTTTTACCTTTTTTGACCTATGATATCCAGCATTATCGCATATCAAATAAATCTTACTTTTATCTTGATTATTGTATTTTGTATTTGTAAAGTACCGTTAGCTAATAAATTTAATATATTATTTGTTTCAAGCGAAGGGTTAGCTCCAAATTTTAGCAAATTTTCAACTATTTTATAATATTTATCCATTTGAGTTTGAAATAAACTTATATTTTGATTACTCGGATTATTAGTAATAAGCTGATATTTATTGCAGAATATAAAGCGGTATGATTATCTTGACCAAGATCGTTAATATCTAAACCTAACGGCTTTAATTTTTCGATTTGGTCTTTTCAGAAATATGCGACTCCATAGCAACACGGAAAAAATTATGAATTTGTGCTTTCTCAGTAGCAACAAATTTATCCATTATTTGAGAATTATTATGAAATACATCCATTACCTTAGAGCTATTACTCCAAATTCCCCACTCAAGTATAGTATATATACTTCTTTTACCTGAAGAATTGGTAGTATTAGATATTAATTATCCATAAGAACATTGATTATTCGCTCATCTAAATATTCATTTTCCAACTTTTCAAGTTAAAGAAGTATATAAGAACGTATACCTCTAGTAAATGAAAAATTGTCAAAGAAGTCAGCAAGTGTTATTAAGTAAGAATGGATTTATAGAAAATTAACATCAGTAAAAAAAGAAGAATTAAAGCTTTACCATAGAAGCGAAAGGGATAAGAGGATTTGTGATAGAATCAAAGCTGTTCTCATGTATGATGATAGCTATAGTATTGATGAGATATCGAAAGTGTTATTACTGAGTGATGGGGAGGGATAAGAAAACATTTAATAGATTATCATAATGCTCAGAAGCTTAAGCCTGGAAATGGCGGTAGTGATAGTAAACTTACTAGACAGGAGGAAGCAGAGTTAATAGTTCATCTAGAAAATAATAATTATGTGTATGCTAGAGATATAGGTTTGTTCATAGAACGTCAATATGGAGTAATCTATACATTAGCTGGGGTAATCAAGCTGTTACACAGACTTGGTTTTAGTTATCAGAAACTTAAGTTAATTCCTGGAAAAATAGATTTAGCTAAGCAAGAGGAATTTAAGCTGCAATATAGTTTGCTAAAAAATAATTTAGCTAAAGATGAGTCTATTTATTTTATGGATAGTGTTCATCCTCAATACCAAACTCGAGCAAAATTTGGTTGGATTAGAAAGAATGTAGTTAAAACATTACCAAGTTTCAGTGGTTGGAAGCGTAAACATATTATTGGTGCTATTAATCTTAAGGATTTAGAGGTAGTAACAACTGACAATCCTAAGGTTAATGGTGATTATATTATTGAATTTTTAAAGAAATTAGAAGCAAATAATCAAGATAAAAGTAAGATTTATTTGATATGCGATAATGCTGGATATCATAGGTCAAAAAAGGTAAAAGAATATCTACAATACAGTAAAATAGAGTTACTATTTTTGCCAGCATATAGTCCTAATTTGAATCCAATTGAACGACTGTGGAAATTTATGCATTCTGTTGTAAGTAACAATAAATTTTATGCGAATTTTGAGACATTTACTGATTCTATACGAATATTTTTTGAAAATATTGAAAAATATAAAAATAAAATTTCTTCATTGGTAAATGACAATTTTCAAACCATTGTGCCTAATCATTTTAACAACTCTTCATGTTGAAGAAGTATACGTGTATCAGGAACATTAATATCAAGACCTATTTGTTTAAATTTGTTGATTTGCTCATTTCGGAACGTAGAATCAAGATGTGTTTCATTTAAAACACGTATAAAATTTTGCATTTGTGCTTTTTCAATTGCTATAAACTTCGTTGTTGTATATGGATTTTTATGAAACACATTCATAATTTCAGAAGAACCGCTCCAAATTCCCCATTCAAGTATAGTATTACCGTTTCCATCTTTCTTACCCCAATTAGTTTCAGGGATGGAGATCATTTTTCCTAATGTTTGTATTGCAGTATTTTCTAAAATATTTTTAACACTCTTATCTTGTTGTTGAGGTATTAAATTACAAAGAGCTTCAAAAATATTAAGGCTGTTGTTAAGCTCATTAACATTAGTTCCATTTAAAAACTGCGGTATGTATTGTATGTTTTGTATATTTCCTGAAGTTAACAGTTGAAAAGGTGTGTACATAAAAGTATCCAATTTATATTAATTTTTTATAAAAAATACCATGAAATATGGTTTGCGTCTAGTTATAATAGATATAATACATGAAAACTTAATGAGCGTCAAGTAATTATTAAAAAATTAACTATTATTTAATACCAAGGTGCGAGAGATAAGTTTATTTTAATTCCTTTAACGGTAATATCAGCTTCTTTACAAGTAAGGTATTTTTCTTCTCTGATTAGGGCGATTGCTTTATTACGGTAACTGGAGCATATTACGCCGATTTTATCGTCATCTGCGAGTATTTCTTCATCTTTAACTAATGAAGATAAATCTTCATCTGCCGTAATTTTATATATTTTTCTTCTTATAACCCCTTGATATTTAGCTCTTGAAATCACTTCCTGACCGACATAACAGCCTTTATCAAAACTAATTGCATTTAACTCCTCAGCACCGTACATATTTGGAATGGATTTATCTGTGATTAAATCTTCCATACCGTCTATTATTGCGAAATTATATTTATCTTCTAGATATAAGGAAGCTGGATTCCCGCTTCCGCAGAGAGGTATTGTTGAGGAGGGCGATTCCTTCTCTGTCACCCCGTGGCTTGACCACGGGGTCCAGTCTTTTTTAATTATTTTCTGGATACCGCGATCAAGTCGCGGTATGACATCGAGCTTATTTATTGAGCGAAAACCAAGCATAGAATATCTCGGATCACGAGACGTAACTAGCGTGTCTATATCTAATTTTTGCAGTGAGTAGATAACTTTATATTCGTCACTACAATCTATTATTTGTATGTTTGAGCGAAATTTATAAAAGTTTAAATGCTCTATCAAAGCAGCTTTATTACTTTTATTAATATCAAGGTAAAATTCCTCAAGGTTATGAACATACACGAAAAAATCAAATAAATATCTTCCTTGATTATTAAGCAAATAGGTATAACAGTAGCTGCTCTTACAAATATCGTTAGTAATGAGATTTTGTAGGAACTTTACCGAATCTAAACCTATTATTTTGATAATCTCTCTATTACTTAATATTTCATACATAATTATAATATTATTGACTTTATAGGTGCCTAACCACTATACTCTAAATTTATATAAATTAAACTTAATAATCATGAGATGTTCATCTTACTGTACTTCTTCCGAATATAAGATGAGTGATCTAGTTACTAATTTAAAAAAGATTGGTCTTGAGCCTCAGCATTTTGACGATGTTTTATATATTCGGAAAGAGATAAATAAAGATTCTGATTTTATAGAGATATTTTTCTTTCCGTTTGGCTGCGTAACTATTTGGGGCGGCGATGAAATTCAAGAAAAAATAGTTTTAAACGATACTGATTTAGTAACAGTTAATAAGCTTAAAGAGCCGGTACCTGATTATATTTATTTTGAATATAATACAGAAGTTGAGAAAACATTTATTGATGAAGAAAAAAATAAAATAATCTTAGCAGATAAATCAGTTTTTGTTAAACTTTCTATTGCCCATGCTCTTGCACAATCGGTTAAACTTAGCGTTCTTGAGCAATCCGTTAGTAACTTGATTGTTCAGACCACTCCTATTCAGCAGGAACTAGCTAGAACTGGCAGCGTATCGCTTTCAAAAAAGGAGATATTACAGCAAATAGGTATATTATTTAACGAGCGTTATTCAATCAGTTTGCATAGCGATATATTCGATACTCCGGAATTCTTTTGGCGTCGTCCAAGCTATGAGCCTTTATATCTTATGACGGCAGAGTTTCAAGACATAGAAATACGGCAAAATATAATGAATCATCGTCTTAATATGATTCACGAGCTTTTAGACATTCTTTCAAATGACCTTAATTATAAACATTCTACCAAACTTGAGTGGATTATTATTATTTTAATCGGTCTTGAAGTTGTCTTGTCGTTATCTCATACTAATCTTTTCTTAAAAATTATCGGAGCTTTATAAATAGCTTCTATGCAAATTATTGATAATCAAAAAACATTAGAAGAATTTTGTAACAAGTTAGCAAATAAGACATGCTTAAGCATAGATACGGAATTTGAGCGTCGCTATACCTATTATGCTCAGCTTAGTATAATTCAAGTTAAAGCAGAAGAATATTGCGGAATAATTGATGCATTAAGCAATTTAGATCTGAATATTTTTAATAAGTTACTTGCAGATAATAATATTACTAAAATATTTCATGCTCCTCGTGAAGATTTAGAGATTTTCTATAATTTATTTAAAACCCTACCTTCTAATGTTTTTGATATACAAATTGCAGCAAATATTTGTGGATTCGGTAAACAGTTAAGCTATGATGACCTTTGTTATAAGCTAATTGGTATTACTATTGATAAAACCCACCAAAAATCTAACTGGCTAAAACGCCCTATTACTAGTGATATGTTAAATTATGCAATGTTAGATGTGGAGTATTTGTATAAGATATATAAAGAGCTAAATAATATAATTATTAGAAATAATTTAACTAATAAATACCAAACTACTCTTAGTTCTTTATTAGATGTTAGAAATTATAAGGTTGAGCCGAAAAATGCGTGGAAAAAAATAAAATATAGAAGTGATGATGAGAGTTTTAACCGTAAAATTCAAGCACTTGCAGCTTATCGTGAAGAGAATGCACAAACTATAAATATTCCTCGTAAGCATTTTATTTTAGATGAAGATTTAATAAAGCTTAGTAAATACCCGCCATTGAATCACAAGGATTTTAAAAATCTAAATTTAAAAAGCAAATATTTACACAAACAAAAATATAAAGATGAAATAATAAATTTGTGTAATAACTTATAAGAAAAAAGCTACAAATCAAATAATTTGTAGCCTATATATGAATAGAAAAAAATTAGCCAACTAATGTAACTTGTATCTCACTATCTTGTACTATTTTGACATATTCATTGTATACATCATCAGGTAAGTTACTAAATGCCTGATCGATGATAAGCGTCCCTACTCCTATCAATGCTAATTGAAAGCAAATATCTCCAGTCTGAGTATCGCCGGATACTTGTCCTGTTTCTAGCCAACCTCCAACTGCTTGTACAAAAAAAGCAAAAGGTACACCGAGCAATACGACAATTTTTTTTATTATATCAACCATTTTAGCCTAAGTTGATTTTTGTAATAATAATATACAAATATAATATTTTATACAATTAAAAAAAATTAAGGTTATTATACCGAAATCACAAATTTAAGCTTACGATCATGAAATTCAACCGGAAAATTATCTATTAACTGCTCTTTTAAACAAACTCCGACAGCCAATATATTTCGGTTATTATTAAGATATCGATCAAAATGTCCTTTGCCGTATCCAAGTCTGTAACTCTCATTACTAAACGCAAGTCCTGGGATAATAACTAACTCAGGAATAAAAAAATCATTATTTATAGGTTCATAGGTTTTAAAAGCCCCTAAAGCCAACTGATCGTTATAATGATAAGGACAATATTTTATCTCATTTTTTATAACTTTCGGTAGAAAGAATCTTATTTCAGGATGTAAGTTTGTTATTTCAAGTAAGTTAATCTCGTATTTTAGAGGGTAATAGAGACCAACTGTTTGTACTTTTAACTCCTGTAATAACCGGCTAATTTTATTGATTAGGGAGTTTTTGATTAAGTCAGAATTAATCTTATCTTGGTTTTTTATTAAAAGATCTTTGAAATAAAGCCGCAGCTCTTGTTTGTTCATTATTAAGTAGTTTTATAGTTATACGAAGGTCAATTTCAAAAAGAGCAAGGAGTCTGCAAGGCGAGGAACGGAGCGTATACTTAATACGTGAGTACCGCAGAAATTGCTAGACGACGACGCCAATTTTTGAAAGAGTATAATCACATATTAATCGTCCTTTTATCCACACTAAGTGCTGCTTCTTTTATAGCCTCGCTTAAAGTCGGGTGGGCGTGGCAGGTTCGTGCTATATCTTCCGCCGCTGCTCCGAATTCCATATAAGCGGTAAGCTCGGCAATAAGCGTTCCTGCATCGGCTCCTATAATATGTGCTCCTAAAACCCTATCGGTTTTACTATCGGCAAGAATCTTAACCATCCCTTCCGTACTACCGATTGCTCTTGCTCTACTATTTGCTAAAAACGGAAACTTACCTACTTTATAATTAATGCCTTTTTCTTTTAACTGTTCTTCCGTTTCACCGATGCTTGCTACTTCAGGATAAGTATATATTACGCTTGGAATTAGATTATAGTTAACATGTCCTGCCTGCCCTGCCATAATTTCCACGGCAGCTACAGCCTCTTCCTCGGCTTTATGAGCAAGCATAGCTCCTTTTACCACATCACCGACTGCGTAAATATTTGAAATTGCTGTTTGGAACTGCTCATTAATCTCAATTCTACCTTGCTTATCTGTAATAATGCCGACAGACTCAAGCCCTAGATTTTGCGTATAGGCTTTTCTACCTACTGCCATTAATACCACATCGCTAGTTACTACTGAACTCTTACCGCCCTCCTCTATTGTCAGATTTACTTTTCCTGACTTCACTTCAGCCGATAACACTTTGGTATTCAGTTTGAACTCTATACCTTGTTTTTGCTGTAGCTTCATAAACTGCGTAGCAATTTCCTTATCAAGCATAGGCACAATGCTCGGTGCATACTCAATAACCGTTACTTTAGCTCCCAAACGACGCCAAACTGAACCGAGTTCCAAGCCTATATAACCTCCGCCGACTACTATTAAGTTCTCAGGCACTTTAGAAAGTTTCAAAGCTCCGGTAGATGAAACAATAAACTCTTCATCTATTTTGATATTCGGTATTGCTATGACGCTGGAACCTGTAGTAATTAGGATATTTTTAGCTTTAATTTGCTCTTTATTTACCGCAATGATGTTGCTAGAGATAATTTTAGCTTCGCCCTTTATCCTAGTAATCTTATTCTTAGCAAATAAGCTTTCTATCCCTTTTGTAAGGTCAGAAACTACTTTATCTTTATCAGCTAGCATTTTTTGTAAGTCTAATTTTACATCTGCAGTAATACCTATACTCTCAAAATGCTTTAAAGCTTCTTCATATTTTTCAGAGGAATTAAGTAAAGCTTTCGACGGTATACACCCTATATTTAAACAAGTACCGCCGAGAGTATCGTTTTTCTCAATGCACGCTACTTTCATACCAAGCTGAGCGGCTCTAATACTGCCTGTATAACCGGCCGGACCGCTACCTATTACCACTAAATCAAATTCTTGCATATTCCCTCATATATGTCATTCCCGCGTAGGCGGGAATCCAGTAAAACATATAAAAAATTTATTTTTTATATGTTTATTTTATTAAATATCTACTTTTTTTGTACTCATACTAAATGATTTTTTCTAGATTCCTGCTTTCGCAGGAATGACATAAACCATACACCAATATCGCCTTTATAACAACTTTAATCTTATACTATTCTTATTTGGTGAAGCAATAAAACTAATTAAATTAATATTATCTTCAAAGCCGTTTGTATAATTTTGTAGTAAAGGGAACATCTTTTTAGAAATAGCGTAATTGTGACTAGCATTTAGTGAATTTGACTCACCGATATTTTTTACTTCCCTCATTAAATCTAAAGGATTATCAAATTTTAGCTCTATATTTTCATAATCAACAATTACTTCGGCAAATCCTGCTTGTGATAATAGCATTGGGACATGGTCAAAATGAATAAAGGGAGAAATATGAGGAGAGTGTTTAAAACCACTTGCTGTTTCGGCATCTATTAAAGATTTACGTAAATTCTTTAAACTATTTCCGCCGACAAAATTACCGATAAAAATACCGTCAGGCTTTAAAAATGTTCTTATATTAGATAGAAAACTCTGCACCTCATTTATCCAGTGTAACCCTAATGAATAAATAATTAAATCAAAAGAGTTCGGAGAAAATTCTAAATCTTCATCATCGATTAATAATTTATGAGTATGCTTAAAAGTATCAAGCAATAAAGGTGACATATCCGTTGCAGTAATATCGGCATTTCGGTAGGTAGTTTTTAATAGCTTTGTAAGGTAACCGCATTTAGCCGATATTTCTAGAATATCCGAAAAATCCTTATCAATCATCCCTAATCGACTTATTATATCATTAACTGCATGCTTGATAAATAAGCTGTTACTTATCCCCTCTACAGCATTATTTCGATGATTTTTTAGCTTTAATCGGTTGAATATATAATCCTCTTTGTTTATCTTCTAACTTTTGACCTATAAGTGTTAGTTTGGAATCAAGAAATAAAATCTCCTCCTTGCCAACTATATAGCCAACTATTTTGAACAAGTTCTCTCTGTCTTGCAGTGCGAATATCATCCCCTTTAACTCTATCTAGCCCTTCAAAATTCTCCTGAATACCTACAACTATAGGTTTCGTATTTTTATTATTAGGCGATAAAGGTTCTAAACTCAACAGGCTTTTTTCTGAAAGATTTAAATCCGAAGTTAGATCCAAATTCTCTAAGTAGATAGGCTTTAGTTGTTTATCATTACTAGAAACTTTTTTTCTTTCTATCCCTGAAATATTGTTCTCTGTCTTATTAGATTCGCCTAGAGATTTATAACTACTTATACACAACAATACTAATATAAATTTCTTTAACATAAATAACCCTGTATATTATTATAGTTAATATAAATTAAATAATATATGAATCAAGTGCTGAAATAAATTAATTATTTCTAAAGATATTATCCTCGTATTTTTTTCTATAATATATTTTGTAATTCTCGTTTCTTATATCATTAAACCATTGATCTTGTTGTTTTTTAATATAATAATTTAGGGAATTAGATTTACTTTTACTAGTTTGGAAATTATCTTCACAAAATTTTAAAAAACCTGATATTAAAGTTTCTACTCCATTAGTCTCAGATTTTTTCTCAAGAAATTGCATAGAAAAATTAGTAGGATTATTATGTTTTAAATAAAATTGCTTATATTTCTCATGAATTTTATTTTCTTTTTTTATTTGTTGTTCTGAAAAAGATAATTTTTCCTCTAATAATTTATGAATTTCGGTACAATCACTCCAAGGTAATTTTATTATTAACTGTTCTTCCTGATATTCAGAATTATCTTGAATATTGTTAAAATCGGCATTTGCTTTTACCGCACTTACTAATATTAAAAAACATGCTATTAACTTCATAAAATTAATTAATTTTAGCAGGAACCGGTATCATAATACTACTTCTGTATCTTTTATTGCCACTAAAAAGTGATTTTTTTTGAACTTTGTTATTATTTACCGGAATTGTATCTTCTAAAGCCCCTTCATTATTATTTAGATAACTATGTAAGGATGCTTTATAAAGAGCCATATTACTTGCTATTTTAACTACATCTTGCTTATATTTAAACCCTAAAGAATGAGTGGCTGAGTGGTAATGTGCTATAGCTTTGTGCCAGCTCCCCAACTGATCATATTTTGAGCGTAAAAACTCTGCCCCGTAACGAACGTTATTATTTGGATCGAATGCTTGGTCAAGGGAATTGAAAGCCCCTAAATGATGTCTCAAGTTAATCTGCATGCATCCGACATCAATACTCTCTTGCCCTTTTATAAGCTCTATTCTAACAAAACTTACGGCTTCTCTTTTACTGTTAAAATAATAGCCTTTTCCTTCAACATTTACCGTCCAGGGCCATACTACTCTAATTTTACGGGTTGTATGTTTTTTCCCCGATTCTTTTAAAGCTATTGAATGTAATGTATTAGATGGGATGTTAAATTTTTTTTCAAAGTAAGGAAAAAGTTTTGAACATTTAAAGGATTCAGCTATTTCAGGATCGGCAATAGCCGAATTTGAAAAGAAGAGAAAGGATAATAATAGGAGTACGAATCGAAAAAGGCTTCCGGTGTCATCCCGTGGCTTGACCACGGGATCCAAAAAATAACCTATAACATTAATGATTTTAGTATTTTTACTGGATCCCGTGGTCAAGCCACGGGATGACATAATGTTCTTTCGAGCCATACCGGCAACGCTAAAATAAACTTGAGTTACTAATTAAGATAAACTAGCCTACCATAACTTATCTTATGAAGCAAGGGAAGTTATGAGATAAGAAACAAACAAGATTACTTATAAATCATTAGCGTCAAAATTATCTTTAGTAATACCTAATGTTTCTAATATTTGTTCAAGTTCTATTACTACAGGCTCTAACTCAGCTGACTTTTTACTAAAGTTAAAGTTTTCTGAGGTTAATGTTTCTTCATTTAAACTTGCAGTTCTAACTACACTCAATCTTACGCCAACTTCTTTAAGCCATTGATATGTATTATTAACATCTTCATTATTTCTATAATAATCACTACAATCATTTAGTATTACGTGAAATATTTCTGCTTTTAATGGATCGCTTTTAGTTACCGGTAAATTTTGAGCAAGTAACTCTAATATGTCCTTACCTTTTATAATAGCTTCATTATTATTTTTTGCTTCTTTTGAAACCTGCTCTAAGGACAACAAGCCTTGCCCTAACGCTATATTATCAATATTACTAGCTTCAATAAACTTTTTAATTTCGATAAGTATGCTCAAATAATCTGTCGTCTCTAGTGGTTTTACTGTATCTTTTTTTAATTTTTCAACTAATGACTCTTTCACAACAATATATCCTTAATTTAAATTAAAATCTTAAAAACCATGGAATATGGATTCTGAATTTTTGAAAACGGCAATATATAGAATTTGTAAAATTTTGTCAAAAAATATAAGGTTTGTGTATAGAAAGTATTAATTATTTTTAAGAAAAAAGGCAAGTATCATAACTTCCTTTATGAAGCAAAGAAAGTTATGATATTTAAGATTTGAAGACTTAATCTAAATCAAGATCAGCCTGTAAAGTATCACCTAAAGAACTGACTCCGTGGTCGTTTAAATTATTTTCGGTAGTTTCAAAATTTTCACTTCTAGAAAAATTTTCTTCATACCATTTTATATATGTTTCTGCTGCTGTTTTTAATGGATTTAATGGTTCTCCACCAAATATAGAGCCTAATACTTGTAATGGATTACTTGTTCCTTCTGTTATTACTTTACAATATTCATATTTTAGAGCTTTACTTTCTTTATCTAATATAGGTAGTAAATCTTCTATAAATTCTGCTAAATTTTGAAACTCATCTGACTCTATAAATAAAGACTTAATAAATAAAGACTTACTTACAAAATTCAGAGAAGCGTAATGACTACCTAATGATTTCGTAAGGTTTTCTACTATTATGAGAAGTTCTTGTTTAATAAAGTGAGGCTTATTTAAAGCTTGATCTATTATCTCTGCATCTTCGGTTTCTAAGACTCTCTTTATATATTCTTCACTGATTACTATTTTGTAATTTTTTATTAACTTATTTATTTCATTAATACGTTCTTTAACATTAAACTCTACTCTATTAGAGCTAGCGGTATTTGAACTAGTAGAAGGTTGTTCACCTAATTCTGCATTATTTAATATTGAACCGGCATGATTTTGCCATGCTTGATAATTTCCAGGTGTTGAAGTTGCTTTATTAGCGAGAGCTGTTGCTTGACTAAATAATGCTGCAAGCTGCTCAGAATTACCAAGATCTATATATTGCGGCATTTCCGGCGGTGGAGTAAAATCGTTATGAGAAATATTTGATTCTTCTTCAAGAGATTCATCTTCAAATAACTCTTCTGTAGGTGCTAATGTTTCAAGCTCATCATTAACAAATTCTTGATGTTTTGCAGCTGCATGTTTTACATTTTCATTATTTTTATAATTACTAGGAATAGCGTATAAACCGTATTCTCCTTTATTTGCTTCTTCTAATATAAGACTAAATATTTCTGATTTAATTTTATGGTTTTTTGTTTCTTGTAAATTGCTCTCTAGTAGTTTCAGTATCTGATCGCCTTATGCTGCTCCTTTATTATTGTCCCAACCTCTTATTAAACTACAATAATCTATACCTGATGTTTTAGCATACTCTAACACTGCTTTTATAGCTTTCCATTGATTATTAGCTTTTTCATTTTCACCTTGCTGCTCATCTTTAATAGCATTCTCAGCCCATTTAGCAAGCTGAGCATAGGATGCTAGCTCCCCTACTGCATTAAATATAGATACATGTTTACCTGGATAATCTACCTTTGTAATTATTTCAGATAGATCAAATTTTTGAACTAATTTCGGTAATTCAACAAGAAATTCATCATAATATGGTTTGTCTAAACTCCATTTTCTTCCATTTTGTTTGATTTCATTTATAGTTGCTTGATTAAAATCATACGGTGAATATTTATTCATAATTTGACCTTTTTATAAATTATTGGTTAAATTTATATACCATAAAATACGGTATTTCTTAATTTTTATAAGTATAAAACATTATTTTATTAATATATGTCAATAGAAAACCACGAAACATGGTATTTTTATTTAAAAGTGCTTTATTTAAATTGTTAATTGACTGATTAAATAAAAATGTTTATTATCAGTCCAAATTAAATGTGATAAGTATATATTTATGAAAGTTGTTAGCTCATTAAAATCGTTAAAAAAACGTGATAAAGATTGTCAGATCGTAAAAAGAAGAGGCAAAATTTTTGTGATAAATAAAAAGAATAAAAGATTTAAAGCAAAACAAGGTTAATTATTTCTAGATAGAATATGGCCGGTCACTCAAAGTTTAAGAATATTCAGCATCGTAAAGGGGCTCAAGATAAAAAAAGAGCAAAAGTTTTCACTAAATTAATTCGTGAAATAGTTACTGCAGTTAAAACCTGCTCTTCTAATATCCCTGAAAATAACCCGCGTCTTAGAAACGCTTTAACCGCCGCACGCAGTCAAAATCTCCCAAAAGAAAGAATAGACAAAGCTATTAATAGTGCTGACGATGCTAGTACCGAAAATTATACGGAAATTAGATATGAAGGTTATGCACCGAATGGTATTGCTATAATAGTTGAAGCTTTAACCGATAATAAAAACCGTACTGCTGCCGAAGTGCGTTCCGGTTTTACCAAATACGGTGGCAGCTTAGGTGAAACAGGTAGCGTTAATTATTTATTCAAACATTGCGGAGTTATCCAGTATCCAACAAACATAGCATCGAATGAAGATATTTTTGAGGCAGCAATAGAAGCCGGAGGGGATGATATCGTATCTGATGAAATATTCCATACAATCTATACGGATATTGAAAATTTTTCTAAAGTTCTAGAATTTTTAACCGGCAAATACGGTATACCTGAAGACTCTTATATAGGCTGGATTCCATTAAATACCATAATTATAGATGATAAGGAAAAAGCTGAAAAATTACTAAAGCTTGTGGAAACTTTAGAAGAAAGCGATGATGTGCAAAGCGTTTTCGGGAATTATGAATTATCTGATGATGTTTACGAAATAATACAAGGAGAACAATGACTTATAACAATGCAAATTATCAAATAATTATATTAGCAGCCGGTAAAGGTACTAGAATGGAGTCCGATTTACCGAAAGTAATGCATAAAGTCGGCGGAGTTCCAATGCTTGAAACGGTATTAAAGAATTCGCTTAACGTCACAAATGATGTAATCATAGTTTATTCAGAAGAACTTAAAAAACATTTAACGCCCTATGAAAATATGTGTCGCTTTGTACTGCAAGAAGAACCTAAAGGCACAGCTCATGCTACTCATGCAGCAATAGATTTAATTGATAAAAATAAAACAATATTAGTTTTATACGGTGATCATCCTCTTATTACTCCAAAACTTATGCATGAATTAATAGATTATTTAAGCCTTACTAATTCTGCATTAGTGACTTTAAGCTTTGAGAGAGCAAATCCGGCTCAGTATGGAAGAATAGCTACTGATAAAAATGGCGCATTCTTAGAGATAATCGAATATAAAAACGCAAGTGAAGAAGAGAAAAATATAAAACTTTGTAATTCAGGTATTATGGCTTTCAGTAGCGGAATTTTAAATAAATACTTACCTTTATTTGCTACTAATACTAACGGTAATAAGGAAGTTTATTTAACTGAAATAGTGAAAATATGTAAAAATCACGGTGAAAAAGTTTCATATTTATTATCTACTGATCATGATTTAATTGTTGGTGTTAATACTAAAAATGAGCTAGAAGAAGCTAATAATATTTTTAACTGGATCCCGGCGTGGTCAAGCCACGGGATGACGGACATAGGTGAAATTGATCCACGCAAATACCTTGTGAGAATAACATAGGAAGCCATACAGGCAATGCTAAAAATTTTGGAGAGATGGCCCGAGCGGTTTAAGGCGCACGCCTGGAAAGCGTGTTCACGGCAACGTGTCGGGGGTTCGAATCCCCCTCTCTCCGCCATAATGATATTTCTTTGTGTTATTATGTATTAGCATCTTGTATAATTTTTATATTTATAAATCTATTTAATATATTATGGAAGAAAAACAAAAGTCTAAACCGACTCTTCGCACAAGAGCTAATAAAATTAAAGAGTTTAGGTGCAAGAACTTGATCGCCGTAATTGAGAACCCTGATAATATAAAAAATATTGGCACCATCATTCGAAATGTTAACGCACTTGGGATTGAAAAAGCTTATATTGTTACCAATCAAAAACTATTACCTGACACATGGGAAGAAATGCGTACAGAGCCAAAACTCAACGCTATATCCGTCTCTGCCATTAAATGGAGTTTCGTAAAGATTTTCAAAGATACGAATAGCTGTATGGATCATTTGGAGAAGGAAAGTTTTGTTTAGGTCATTACTTCTCCTCATATGAAAGGATATAACAATGTAGTACTTCATGAACATGATTACACTAAATATAAAAAGCTTGCAGTTTGGTTTGGAAACGAAGGAGTAGGAATTAGCAAAACTGCTGTCGAGAGAAGTAGCTTTTGTATTAATATTCCAATGTACGGAATTATTGAAAGTCTTAATTTGGGTACATCATCTGGCATTGTGCTATATGAGATCGCAAAACAACGACGCGAATTTCAGTTTAATCTAAAAAAGAAGATTGCTACAAATAAGGTTAGTAAAGAAGTTTCCTAATTTAACTAAAGGAACATGTGCAATTGCTGCTTCTGATTTAAAAAATTCTATGCTCTCTTTACTTAAAGAAATGGTTACTTTTACGAAAGTCTCTTTTAATAAAAATTCTCTAGGGTGCGGTAAGAAATCTTTTACTATATCCTCTTACCTTTACGCTAGTATCCTGCTCCCAAAATTCTTATATGATTATCTCAGAACGTAAGACGGGCGGGCTGTTAATATTACCATCAATTTATAAAGTCTAAAAGCTTTTTAAAAAGCTTATCGTCTACTAATTATCCCATATTGATAGTCTTTTAATTTCTATTTTTACTTTTATAATAAAAATATGTATATTTATATTACTTTCTCTATTACAGCCGTAATTTTATAAGTTACAATTATATACCTAATAATCAATTAAGTTATGGCTCATAAAGATTTATCGCATTTGACTCAAAAACAGCTCGAAGATCTAATAAAACGTTACTATGATAATGAAAAAGTAGATAATTTGTTAAAAGAATTTAACATTAACAACGCGAATTTAGGATAAGGAAGAAGAGAAGCATGGAATAAGAATAAAGTATTTACAAGTTAAGAGTGTTGGGTTACTGAAGTTTTTCAACAAAAAAACAAGAACCCAACAATGAAAAAATGTATCACAACTTTATTTTAGATACTAGACAATTTTTGTGAAATATATGAAGAATGGGAGAAGCAAAAATTAATACCAACAGATAGAAAACGCCGGAGAGAAGGGAATTTAAGCCTTTCAGAGCTTTTAACTATCGTATTATATTTTTATATATCGCCGTGCAAAGATTTTAAGAATTATTATTTATATCACTTATCATATAAATATAGAGGTTATTTTAAATTACCAAGTTATAGTCGAATAATACAATTATGGTCAAGATTAATTCTACCGCTTGGTTATAATGTTGCAACTATTTAGAGGAGAGGAAACAGGAATTTATTGCATAGATTCAACTAAATTATCGATATGTCATACAAAACGTACAAATAGCAATAAAGTATTTAGTGGTATACTTCTTTTACCTGAAGAATTGGTAGTATTAGATATTAATTATCCATAAGAACATTGATTATTCGCTCATCTGAATATTCATTTTCCAACTTTTCAAGTTAAAGAAGTATATAGCTAAAATAGGGATGAGTAGTTATGGATGGTTTATGGGGTTTAAGTTGCATATAGTAATTAACAATAAGGGAGCGATTATGGCGATCAAAATTACCAAAGCAAATAATAGTGATTTATCGGTAGCAGACGATATAACTGATGGATTACAAGGTAAACTCTTTGGTGATAAGGGATATATTTCTAAGGAATTATTTACTAAATTATTAGGTCGTGGATTACGCTTATTTACAGGAATTAGAAAAGATATGAAGAATCATTTATTGGAAATGGAAGATAAAATACAGCTTAGAAAAAGGTCGTTGGTTGAGTCAGTATTTAATGTCCTAAAAAATAATATGAATCTTGAACACTCAAGGCATCGATCACCTACTAATTTTTTAGTTCATATTCTAGCTTGTGTTAATGCTTTTAATATTACTAAAACTAATATTTTAAACTCTTTTTTCGATAATCTTAAACTCTTCTTATCCTAAACTGGCGTTAATAGGGTTATAAATCATTTATGTAATAAAGGTCTTATAGTAATTAGTCCTTCAAGTCCTCTTGATGCTTTTGAGTTTGATGCAGAAAAAAAGCTGCATATATATTCCATAGAAAAAATAATATGGAAACTTTTACCGTCTATGAATATTAAGGAAAAACAACAATATTTAGACGATGTAAAAAATCTTGTTAAAGGTGAGTGGTCTTCTTCATGGAAAGACGAGATTGCTGAGATGTGGAAACAAATTACTAGCTATGAATGTATAGAATATTTTAAATATTTATTAGCTAAAAGAGGTTTTACTTTAAATGAGCCTGTTGGAGACAAAACTATGAATACTTTTATAGGTTTATTAAAGAATTTTTCGGTAGGACAAATATTTAATTTATCGTGGCGGGCAGTTAGCCAAACGAATGATTATATTTCTGCAGAAGGAATAAATTACACACATGGAAGAAATATGTTTATCGGTAGCATTCAAAGAAAGGCCGATAAAGCAATTGCAGAAGGTTGGACAACAACAAATGGTAGAAGAGATTTTAATCTTCCACAAACTATAATAAGTTCCACTTTTTTTAATACATTTTTAGAATTAGGGAATGAGTATTTTGAAAATATTATGCCGGCAGAGTATAGTAGGTAGTATTTCTAACCAAAGATAGATATAAGTTATATGCTATTTGTATGAGTATATATTTATGTTATAAAGTTACTTAATGTAATTAATGAGTAATTAATAAGAATTTTATAATTATGAATACTAAACAAAAAGAACAAGCACTTAGTTGTTTTGATGTAGCAAATTATTTTTTAGTTCTAGTAGATAGAGAAGCAGGAGATATTATAAGCCAATTAAAACTACAGAAACTTGTATATTTTGCTCAAGGCGTTCATCTTGCTTTATTTAATAAGCCACTTTTTGAAGAAGAGATTGAAGCATGGCAACATGGACCGGTAGCACCAAAACTACGTATATACCTCTAGTAAATGAAAAATTGTCAAAGAAGTCAGCAAGTGTTATTAAGTAAGAATGGATTTATAGAAAATTAACATCAGTAGAAAAAGAAGAATTAAAGCTTTACCATAGAAGCGAAAGGGATAAGAGGATTTGTGATAAAATCAAAGCTGTTTTCATGTATGATGATAGCTATAGTATTGATGAGATATCGAAAGTGTTATTACTGAGTGATGAAGGGATAAGAAAACATTTAATAGATTATCATAATGCTCAGAAGCTTAAGCCTGGAAATGGCGGTAGTGATAATAAACTTACTAGACAGGAGGAAGCAGAGTTAATAGTTCATCTAGAAAATAATAATTATGTGTATGCTAGAGATATAGGTTTGTTCATAGAACGTCAATATGGAGTAATCTATACATTAGCTGGGGTAATCAAGCTGTTACACAGACTTGGTTTTAGTTATCAGAAACCTAAGTTAATTCCTGGAAAAATAGATTTAGCTAAGCAAGAGGAATTTAAGCTGCAATATAGTTTGCTAAAAAATAATTTAGCTAAAGATGAGTCTATTTATTTTATGGATAGTGTTCATCCTCAATACCAAACTCGAGCAAGATTTGGTTGGATTAGAAAGAATGTAGTTAAAACATTACCAAGTTTCAGTGGTTGGAAGCGTAAACATATTATTGGTGCTATTAATCTTAAGGATTTAGAGGTAGTAACAACTGACAATCCTAAGGTTAATGGTGATTATATTATTGAATTTTTAAAGAAATTAGAAGCAAATAATCAAGATAAAAGTAAGATTTATTTGATATGCGATAATGCTGGATATCATAGGTCAAAAAAGGTAAAAGAATATCTACAATACGGTAAAATAGAGTTACTATTTTTGCCAGCATATAGTCCTAATTTGAATCCAATTGAACGACTGTGGAAATTTATGCATTCTGTTGTAAGTAACAATAAATTTTATGCGAATTTTGAGACATTTACTGATTCTATACGAATATTTTTTGAAAATATTGAAAAATATAAAAATAAAATTTCTTCATTGGTAAATGACAATTTTCAAACCATTGTGCCTAATCATTTTAACAACTCTTCATGTTGAAGAAGTATATACAAAAAAACATTAGGCAAAATTTCTAATTCCTAATATAATTATTTATAGTTAATTTATATTTAACAAAAATGACTACCATACTTGTGATCGTTATTATAATAATGATTGCCTTATCTGCTTTATTTGCTGCTACCGAAACTGCTATTACCGCCTCCTCGCCGGGGAAGATTCATAAGCTTAAAATTGCCGGTAATAAGTGTGCTAAAACAGTTTTAGAGGTTCTTAAGAAAAAAGAAAAGGTCATAGGAACCCTACTAATCGGTAATAGCCTAATCAATACTGTTTGTACTACTATTGCTACTACTCTCTTTATTAGCTTTCTTGGAGATAACGGACCCATTGTTGCTTCCGGCGTTATGGCTTTTATAATTATTGTTTTTGCCGAAGTAGTACCGAAAGCAATAGCCGTTGCTAAACCTGAACAATTAGCATTAAAAATGGCTTCAACTATCGTAATATTTTTAAAGCTTTTCAAACCTATTAATATTGCTCTTGATTACATTACAAAAATATTTTGCTTCATATTTCGTATTAATTTAAATCCTCAAATATCAGGAACGGAAGAAGTAAGAGGCGTGATTGAGCATTACCACCAAGAAGGCGGAGTTTATAAATCCGATCGTAATATGCTCGGCGGAATATTAGATATACGTAATATGACGGTATCGGAAATTATGACTCACAGAAGTAGTATTATAGCCCTTAATATCGACCTACCTCATGAAGTGATAATTAAAACTTTATTATCGGGTGCTCATACACGTATACCTTTATGGCAAGATAATAGAGATAATATAATAGGGATTCTCAATCTAAAAGATTTGCTTAAAGCATTATACGAAAATAATAATGATGCAAAAAAAGTTGATATTAATAAACTTCTAACTCCACCTTGGTTTATCCCTGAGAATGCACTTGTAGTAGATCAGCTACATGCATTTAGAGAACGTAATAATCATTTTGCTTGTGTTGTAGATGAATATGGTGATTTACAGGGAATTATTACTCTTGAAGATGTTATAGAAGAAATCGTAGGACCTATTACCGATGAACATGATAGACTTAATAATGAAATTATCAAGAAGTCTAATACCGAGTTCATTATAAAAGGCACTACGACTATTAGAGATATTAACCGAGAACTTGATTGGAATTTATCGGATGAGGATGCAAATACTATAGCGGGGTTAATAATCCATAAAATTGCTAGAATTCCAAATCAAGGAGAGGTAATCGAAATATTTAACTTTAAACTAATAATTTTAAAGAAAATTGCCAATAAGATTGACAGTGTAAAAATTACCGTATTACCTACTACCGAGGAAACAATAAGCAGTGAGTGAAATCGGTAATTTTTTACTGCTAACAACGATGTGCTTAAGCGGGATGTCGATTGTTTATGTACCTTTGTCATCCCGTGGCCTGACCACGGGATCCAACAAAATAATTAGTAAATGGATTCCGCGGTCAAGCCGCGGAATGACAACCGTTTTTCTTTTCTACATAGCTGCCTCATGTGCTATACTTGCCTTTTTTACCCTAGTCCATGCTTTTATTATTTCTGACTTTTCACTACAAAATGTTTTCTTAAATTCCAGTACTTTAAAACCTTTAATATATAAAATAGCCGGTAGCTGGTCGAGCCACGAAGGCTCAATGTTATTATGGTTTTGTTTATTACAAATCGTTAGTTGCTGTTATATATTTTTACTTAAAGATAACCGGCTTAAATTTTTATCTATTATTATTCTATCAGCCATACAATTATTTTTTAGCAGTTTTATTTACTTTACCTCCAATCCTTTTAACGTGTTTTCTTTCGCTCCTAAAGAGGGGCTTGGACTAAACCCGATGCTACAAGATATTGCTTTGAGCATCCATCCTCCTCTGCTTTATTTAGGCTATGTCAGCTATGTAGTGCCTTTTACTATTGTTTGTGCCTCTATTGTGTCACCCCGTGGCTTGACCACGGGGTCCATAAAAACAATAAAAAATACTAATAATTTTAGTATTTTTAACTGGATCCCGTGGCGGGACCACGGGATGACACCTATTCATCTTCTCAAAACATTTTCCAATATCGGTATCTTATTTACTACCATAGGAATTAGCCTAGGTTCTTGGTGGGCCTATAGAGAACTCGGCTGGGGTGGATTTTGGTTTTTCGACCCGGTAGAAAATATTTCGCTATTTCCTTGGTTATCCGGAATTATGTTACATCATTCTATAATAGTTACTACCAAAACAAACCGTATAGCCCCCTTGCATAACTGGACGATAATCTTATCAATTGTTACTTTTTTATTAGTAATATTTAGTACTTTTTTAGTACGTTCCGGTTTTATTACCTCCATTCACTCTTTTGCATTCTCACCTGAGAGAGGAATATACTTACTTGGGATATTTTTGATTATGGGGATTGGAGGACTGTGTGTCATCCCGCGGCTTGACCGCGGGATCCAAAAAACAATTGATAATACTTTTAACTGGATCCCGCGGTCAAGCCGCGGGATGACAATAATAGCAAAAGCCATACTCCTTGGCAACATATTCTTCCTACTTAGCCTTATTGTGCTAATAGCTGCCACACTTTACCCGCCAATTTACTCTTTATTTGACGATAAACCAATTATTATTAGTGAAACATTTTTTGTTAATAATTTTATTATATTCGTTATCCCTATTCTTTGTACTATAGGATTATTTACTACCAGAAGCACCATTAAAAAACATATTATAATTCTAATATTATCTCTAATAATTACTTATTTAATATCATTAAAAGTAACATTTAGTGTTATATCGATTTTAACTATAATCGCATCTATATTTTTGATGCTTCATAATGTTCATTATCTTTTGATTAAAACTAATTATTTTAGAAATAGACTTAAAGCAAGTGCTGCTAGTATGATCCTTGGGCATTTTGGTTTTGCACTAATTGCTTTCAGTATTACAACGAATGCATTATTACAAAGTGAAATGGATTTTACCGGAGAAGTAGGAACAAGTAAAACATTTAATGAATTTAAAGTAACATTGCAAAATATTAAGTTTGCTCAAGGTAAAAATTATTATAGACAAATTGCTGAATTTTGGCTTGAGGATAATAGCCGTAATATAACTATATTAAAGCCGGAAAATAGGCTTTATATAGTTGAGAAGAGCTTATCGCAAGAAAGTGATATATATTCTTACTTATCATATGATCTTTATGCAGTTTTAAGTAATATAGACGGCGATATAATTCATGCTAAAATATATTACAAGCCAATGATGAGCTTTATTTGGCTTGGAATTATTCTTACCGCTTTCGGCTTTTTTATTGCACTAATCAGAAAAAATTCTAGCTAATTTGAACCATCACATTTAAGGTTTAAAATTTTAATACTATTCGGATGATCAGCTCCGAATTTTTCTATCTGATTATTACGGAATTTTTCATACCAAAATTTCTTAGGTAAAGTGCAACTAGCTTTAGCGGCTGCAAGATACATATATATACTTCTTTTACCTGAAGAATTGGTAGTATTAGATATTAATTATCCATAAGAACATTGATTATTCGCTCATCTAAATATTCATTTTCCAACTTTTCAAGTTAAAGAAGTATACTTCTTCAACATGAAGAGTTGTTAAAATGATTAGGAACAATGGTTTGAAAATTGTCATTTACCAATGAAGAAATTTTATTTTTATATTTTTCAATATTTTCAAAAAATATTCGTATAGAATCAGTAAATGTCTCAAAATTCGCATAAAATTTATTGTTACTTACAACAGAATGCATCAATTTCCACAGTCGTTCAATTGGATTCAAATTAGGACTATATGCTGGCAAAAATAGTAACTCTATTTTACTGTATTGTAGATATTCTTTTACCTTTTTTGACCTATGATATCCAGCATTATCGCATATCAAATAAATCTTACTTTTATCTTGATTATTTGCTTCTAATTTCTTTAAAAATTCAATAATATAATCACCATTAACCTTAGGATTGTCAGTTGTTACTACCTCTAAATCCTTAAGATTAATAGCACCAATAATATGTTTACGCTTCCAACCACTGAAACTTGGTAATGTTTTAACTACATTCTTTCTAATCCAACCAAATCTTGCTCGAGTTTGGTATTGAGGATGAACACTATCCATAAAATAAATAGACTCATCTTTAGCTAAATTATTTTTTAGCAAACTATATTGCAGCTTAAATTCCTCTTGCTTAGCTAAATCTATTTTTCCAGGAATTAACTTAGGTTTCTTATAACTAAAACCAAGTCTGTGTAACAGCTTGATTACCCCAGCTAATGTATAGATTACTCCATATTGACGTTCTATGAACAAACCTATATCTCTAGAATTCACATAATTATTATTTTCTAAATGAACTATTAACTCTGCTTCCTCCTGTCTAGTAAGTTTACTATCACTACCGCCATTTCCAGGCTTAAGCTTCTGAGCATTATGATAATCTATTAAATGTTTTCTTATCCCTTCATCA
The DNA here is from genome assembly GCF_964026485.1 of Rickettsia endosymbiont of Villa modesta. Classification (NCBI taxonomy): domain Bacteria; kingdom Pseudomonadati; phylum Pseudomonadota; class Alphaproteobacteria; order Rickettsiales; family Rickettsiaceae; genus Rickettsia; species Rickettsia endosymbiont of Villa modesta. Next base: position 969,542 of record NZ_OZ032157.1, read on the forward strand.
CTCAGTAATAACACTTTCGATATCTCATCAATACTATAGCTATCATCATACGTGAGAACAGCTTTGATTCTATCACAAATCCTCTTATCCCTTTCGCTTCTATGGTAAAGCTTTAATTCTTCTTTTTCTACTGATGTTAATTTTCTATAAATCCATTCTTACTTAATAACACTTGCTGACTTCTTTGACAATTTTTCATTTACTAGAGGTATATTACAAAAAAGTGACGAATTTATCGGAGCAGAACCATAATGAATTTGCTCTCAACTATATATGGTATTATTTATCAGCTATATAAAATTCATTATTCTTATGAGTGAGGTTACTTTTAGCAATCTCAAGCAGAATCTAAATTCGCCTTTAAAAATTCCGGAGCAAAATCTGCTCCATTAGACCAACTAATAGTTTGCAATTCTTCATCTATCATCACTTTATTAAATAAATTTTTATCTTGAAGCGGTTCAAAAATTGAGCCTTTAAGATGTGGATATAGGTTTATAATACCTTTTGTTCCATCATCAAAAACTAATTCTAAATAATAATCATCAATATAACTTACAGATATTACATGCAACATTTTTACTCCAATGGGGCTATAGAATTTAATGGTTCACCATTTTGCGTTTTATTCCAATTATCTATTAGTTCTTCTTTATGGATATTTAACCATTCTGTAACTAATTGCAAAGCTCTTTTAGGAAATTTACCTTCTAATATTTTACCGTTTAGTGAAATTATTACTTCATAATCACCATATTTAGCATGAAAATGAGGAGGATTATAGTCTCTATAGTACATCATAATTATTATCCCAAAAAAACGACTAATTACCGGCATAATAATTTTTTATTTATATTAATATTTCAAATATTAATCCATTTTTTATATTATTTCAAGATCTCATAACCACAATAAAAGAATTCAGAATATCTTAATAATCCTTCACTTCACAATCACTTTCAGCTTCTCGATAGTTTTTGGATCTTTTGCAAGTTCTAAAAATATTTCCCGCTCATAAGAAAGTAGCTCTTCTTCATTTGTTTCAGAATGTTTATCAATAATATTTTGGAATTTGCTAATTACCTTATTTTGTAGTTCGTTATATTGTGATGTATCTATTTCTGTTGCTAAATTTATTTTAGGCAAAGTAATTTTATGCGGAATCGGTACTATCTTTTTAGATAGGTTTAATTTTAAAGCTTCATCTAAAATATAATGCTTGTTCATATTTACGTGCATATTCTCTACATCATAATCTGATTTAAAGTAATCGGCTGAACTTGTTTTATTCTGCTCTATAATATTTCTGATATTTCTAATTAATTTAGTTTTATCTCCCTTGCTTCGTACAAACATTTCAGTAACACCGCCCCATCCCGGTATTAAACCGACTCCAAGTTCTACAAGTCCGGCGTTAAGTTCCTGATTTGCCACAATATAGCTTGAGTGCAATAGTAGCTCACATCCTCCGCCAAGTGCTACTCCTTTAGCACAACTAATAATATGAACCCCAGAATATTTTAAGTGCAGCATAGTTTGCTGTCCCAGCTTTAGTAAATTCTCTAGATCATGAAAATTACCGTCTTCAATATAAGAAAGAAGAAGCTTTAAATCCGCACCGGCAAAAAAATTATTTCCTTGCGGATAAATATAAAGATTTTTGCCGTCATTTTCGGCTTTACTTGCTGCTTCTTGCAGTAAATAAAACACATTATGATTTAAACAATTCATTTTTGTAGTAATAACAAAAATGAAATTCTTACGATAATTTATTAGCTTTGCAGAATCGTTTTCTAATACTATCTGACTTTCTTGTAAAATATCTTTGTGAGAATTAAATTTTTGTTTATCGATTTTTTGATATTCTTTATTGCCTAAATATTGCGGAAGTGGGATATGCATTAAATCGGCATTTTTAATTACCGAATTCCAGCCGTCTTTAGCTGCTATGGTCAATAATTCAAATGGACCGTATTTCCAACTATAACCAAGCTTCATAGCAGCATCGATATCATAGATATTATCACAGATGGTACTAAACTTGCTAAATAAACATAAAATTCCGTGATAATTTTAGTAAAAAATTTATCGTAAACCGAATCGCTAGCTAGTAACTCATCAAGATTATTAAATGAAATATCTACTTTTTGAACAGGACTATATGATAAATCGTTTATATTGATAACTTCTTTAATCTTTTTGCCGTTTGATACCGATAAACGATAAAACCCACCTTACCCTTACGTCCAATTAACTTCTTCTCTATCATCTTATCGAGAACAGGAGTATTTACATATATTTTATGATAAGCATCATTTGCAGGAAGGGCGGCAAGTAATGAGCTTGATATTAACTTCATTACGTCATGCCCGATTAGATCATATAAACCAAAAATTCCGGTACTCGGCAACCCCAAATATGTAGTAAATATTTTATCCAAAGCTACAAAATCAAGCTTTTGACTTATCGCTTTGCGAGCTACTAATTCAAGTAAAAAACACCCTACTCTATTAGCAATAAAGCCAGGCGTATCATTACATTTTACTATAGTCTTACCAAGAGTTTTCGTTAAGAACTCTGATACTCTTTCTATGACTTCAGACTTTACCGTATGGTCTATAATTAACTCAAGCAGTTCCATATATACTTCTTTAACTTGAAAAGTTGGAAAATGAATATTTAGATGAGCGAATAATCAATGTTCTTATGGATAATTAATATCTAATACTACCAATTCTTCAGGTAAAAGAAGTATATCTTGGCGGATTGAAGAAATGCGTAATAACGAATCTAGATTTAATATTATCCGGTAAATTCTCTTTGAGTCTTTTAAGAGGTAATGTAGAGGTATTAAAAGCAATAATTGCATCTTCTTTAAGATAAGGAATAATTTTATTATATAATTGGTGTTTGATTTCTAGCTTCTCAACAATAACTTCAATTACTAAATCACAATCCCTAATTAATTCTAAATCATGTTCTAAATTGCCTATGGTAATGAAATTTACTTTATCCGGAAAAGACAAAGGAGGAGGTTTTTGTTGATGCAAATTTTCTTTAGCGGTTTTAACTATTTTATTCGGATCATCGGAATCTTTAGCGATAATATCAAGCAGCACTACTTTATGAGAGGAATTAGCAATTAACGCTGCAATCCCTGAACCCATTACCCCCGAACCGATAACACAAACTTTTTTTATTTCATTTTGCATAAGTTACCTATCTAGTGTCACCCCGTGGCTTGACCACGGGGTCCATAAAACAATTTAAAAAGACTGGATACCGTGGTCAAGCCACGGGGTGACAAATCTCTACTAAGTCATCGCAACACTCATCACATATACCGACCCTGCCCCCGCTTGTCGTAAAATTTTAGCACATTCATTTATAGTAACACCGGTGGTAACGACATCATCGACTAATAAGATTTTTTTACTTACAATATTATATTTTGTGTTAAATTTGATACTACCCTTTATATTATTTTTGCGTTGTTTTCGTGAAAGAAAAGTCTGAGACTTGGTCCATTTTGATTTAGTTAAAATATCGGCTTTTAACATTTTATCGGTAACTTTTGCAATTTCCATAGCTAAAATATGAGCAGGATTATACATTCGTAGTAACCTCTTAAATCTATTCATAGGTACAGGTATGATTAAATCAATATCTTTTATATCCTCGCTATATCTATTATATAAAAGCTTAGCAAATATCGTCTTATCCTGATATTTAAACTGATGAACTATTTTTTTGCTATGCTCATTAAACTTAAATAGGCTGCGAGCTAGATCATAATTAGGCTTGTTGCTATAACAACGCCCACAAATATACCTCTAGTAAATGAAAAATTGTCAAAGAAGTCAGCAAGTGTTATTAAGTAAGAATGGATTTATAGAAAATTAACATCAGTAGAAAAAGAAGAATTAAAGCTTTACCATAGAAGCGAAAGGGATAAGAGGATTTGTGATAGAATCAAAGCTGTTTTCATGTATGATGATAGCTATAGTATTGATGAGATATCGAAAGTGTTATTACTGAGTGATGGGGAGGGATAAGAAAACATTTAATAGATTATCATAATGCTCAGAAGCTTAAGCCTGGAAATGGCGGTAGTGATAGTAACCTTACTAGACAGGAGGAAGCAGAGTTAATAGTTCATCTAGAAAATAATAATTATGTGTATGCTAGAGATATAGGTTTGTTCATAGAACGTCAATATGGAGTAATCTATACATTAGCTGGGGTAATCAAGCTGTTACACAGACTTGGTTTTAGTTATCAGAAGCCTAAGTTAATTCCTGGAAAAATAGATTTAGCTAAGCAAGAGGAATTTAAGCTGCAATATAGTTTGCTAAAAAATAATTTAGCTAAAGATGAGTCTATTTATTTTATGGATAGTGTTCATCCTCAATACCAAACTCGAGCAAGATTTGGTTGGATTAGAAAGAATGTAGTTAAAACATTACCAAGTTTCAGTGGTTGGAAGCGTAAACATATTATGGGAGTGTTGAGCTATGAAGAGTAAAAGGTTATAATGTGATAAAAAAATAAGAAAGTAAAAAATGTCAGAGCATCAAATAACAATGGTCAGTTTAGATGAATTAGTTAGCCCGGAACATCAATATCGTAAATTTAAAAGTTAATTTAATTTCAAAGCAGTTGCAAGAGAGTTATTAGCGATAGAAACTGAAGCTAATTATAAAGGCTATGGAGCATTGAGGTTATTTAAATGTTTACTTCTGCAATTTATGGAAGACTTATCTGATCGAGAATCAGAACGTTATTTGGCTGATAGTAATGCCGGCAAATGGTTTTGTGATTTTGCTCTTACAGAGACGACTCCAGATTATAGTGTGTTTAGTAAAATACGTAAGAAAATAGGTACTAACTTACTATCAAAAATATTTGCAAACTTTAGAGAACAACTACGAAAGCAAGGTTATATGAGCGAGGTATTTACCTTTGTAGATGCCTCTCATTTGATCTCAAAAGCTAGTCTTTGGACAGAACGTGATGAGTTGAGGAAGCAAAAATATGACAAGCTAAATAATGAGACTTTGCCCAAAGTTGCGAATGATAAACAAGCTAAAATTGGTTGTAAAGGAGGTAATAAGTTTTGGTATGGTTATAAAAAACATGTTAGCGTTGATATCCAATCAGGGATTATTAATAAGGTTGCAGTTACCTCTGCAAATGTTACTGATAGCAAAGGTTTTAAACACGTTATGCCACGCTCCGGTGCTGCATATGTAGATAAAGCATATTGTACAAAGTCTACCAAAGATACAGCAACTAGGCAAGAAGTGCATCTTTGTGCTGTAAAGAAAAATAACATGAAAGATAAAAATTTTGACCTTGATAGATATTATACAAAAATTAGAGCACCTTTTGAAAGAGTATTCTCACAAGATAATAAACGTGTCAGATATATTGGTATTGCCAAAAATCAATTCTCGGAATTTATGAATGCTATATGTTTTAATTTGAAACGCTTAACCGTTTTAACGGCTAGCTAATATTATAAACGCCAGTTTAGGATAAGAAGAGTTTAAGATTATCGAAAAAAGAGTTTAAAATATTAGTTTTAGTAATATTAAAAGCATTAACACAAGCTAGAATATGAACTAAAAAATTAGTAGGTGATCGATGCCTTGAGTGTTCAAGATTCATATTATTTTTTAGGACATCAAATACTGACTCAACCAACGACCTTTTTCTAAGCTGTATTTTATCTTCCATTTCCAATAAATGATTCTTCATATCTTTTCTAATTCCTGTAAATAAGCGTAATCCACGACCTAATAATTTAGTAAATAATTCCTTAGAAATATATCCCTTATCACCAAAGAGTTTACCTTGTAATCCATCAGTTATATCGTCTGCTACCGATAAATCACTATTATTTGCTTTGGTAATTTTGATCGCCATAATCGCTCCCTTATTGTTAATTACTATATGCAACTTAAACCCCATAAACCATCCATAACTACTCATCCCTATTTTAGCTATATACTTCTTTAACTTGAAAAGTTGGAAAATGAATATTCAGATGAGCGAATAATCAATGTTCTTATGGATAATTAATATCTAATACTACCAATTCTTCAGGTAAAAGAAGTATACCACTAAATACTTTATTGCTATTTGTACGTTTTGTATGACATATCGATAATTTAGTTGAATCTATGCAATAAATTCCTGTTTCCTCTCCTCTAAATAGTTGCAACATTATAACCAAGCGGTAGAATTAATCTTGACCATAATTGTATTATTCGACTATAACTTGGTAATTTAAAATAACCTCTATATTTATATGATAAGTGATATAAATAATAATTCTTAAAATCTTTGCACGGCGATATATAAAAATATAATACGATAGTTAAAAGCTCTGAAAGGCTTAAATTCCCTTCTCTCCGGCGTTTTCTATCTGTTGGTATTAATTTTTGCTTCTCCCATTCTTCATATATTTCACAAAAATTGTCTAGTATCTAAAATAAAGTTGTGATACATTTTTTCATTGTTGGGTTCTTGTTTTTTTGTTGAAAAACTTCAGTAACCCAACACTCTTAACTTGTAAATACTTTATTCTTATTCCATGCTTCTCTTCTTCCTTATCCTAAATTCGCGTTTATAGACTGCAGCAATAAGTCTCTAGAATCTTGTGTCTTAACATCCGTTTTTTCAACTTTTCTTAGATTTTTTGGTCTTGCTATTTCTCTCATTAAATCAGAAGTATCTATAGAAGGACGTGGTTGATTTTCTGGTTTTTTAACCGTAGTAACTCCTACAGGCTTAGATAATATCTCAGTCTGAGCCGGAGCCATAGTAGGCATAGGCGGTGGTGGCGGAGGCGGAATGTTATTTTTCGATAAAGGAGGTGGCGGCGGTGGTGGCGGAATGTTATTTTCCGGCAAAGGGGGTGGCGGCAGTGGTGATGGAATATTATTTTGTGATAAAGGAGGCGGTGGTGTTACATTATTTTCCAAAGGTTTAGCTAGGGACGAATTTGCTAATATTGGTTCTTTTTTTGAAGCCATGTGATTTGTAAGGTTACTTACTATCTTTTGTAACTCCTCATTGTCAGGCAACTTTGCAATTATATCATTAATATTTCTTTCCTTATTTTCAATTAATTCCTCAAATTTATGCTTCGTTTTATACAATTGTTCATCAATACTTTCTAATTGTTCTAGTATTACTTTCTTTGTTTTTTGCTAAAACCTGCTCACTATTATTTACAAAAACATTTTTAACATTTTGCCAAATATTATTTAATTTTTCAAAAATGTATAAGGTATTTCTTCCCTAATTTCAGCAATCCGTTTTTGTATTTCCTTAAGTTCTCTGATATTAGAATTCTCAGATATTAAATTTTGGATGTTTTGTTTTGTAGCATTTAAAGAATTATATTGTTTCTCTAGTTCTTCAGCCTTAATGAATTGTAAAGGATTTGTCATATTTAGAGCTGAGAATCTTTCAGGTTTACTCTTATAACTAAAATATACTTCCGATAATCTTTCTCTTTGTTCTTTAGATAAATCTTTCTTTGTTAAATCCTTAAAATTTTTTTCGATTTCTTCTTGTAATTCTTGCTTTAAAGGTGCAGATTTTTCCGCTATATTATATATCTTATTATCAATATCTTTTAATATTTTGTTATTATACTTTATTGCTTCATTTGTTAACTGTTCTTCACTTTTTACAAAAATATACTTTACATTAGAAACTGTTTTTACAAGTCTTTTAAACCAAGGCAACGATCTATATATGTTCTCTTTCTAGTTCTTTAGTTTCATTTTGTATTTCGATTAAACCTTGCAACTTCTTATTTTGTTCGCATAATTCATTTACTTGGCTTAATATAGTATTTAAAGCATTATTTTCTTGTGCTAATAATTTATTTATATTTATTTCTTTAGCCACGCCATACACCTACTATAAATTAATGTCGGCATTATAGTAAATTTCTTGTACAAAAGCAAAGGGAAAGTTAATTTATGTTAATATATTCTCAATAAATGAAAAGTAGATAAACGAGTATAGTTAACGTAATTTTAAGGATGATAAGCCTATAAGAGCAAATATAACTGAAATAATCCAAAATCTTATTACGACTTTTGATTCTGCCCAACCGTGTTTTTCAAAATGATGATGGAGCGGTGCCATTTTAAATATTCTTTTTCCTTTAGTAGCTTTGAAATAATATACCTGTAAAATTACGGATGCAGTTTCAATAACAAACAAGCCGCCGACAATAGCTAAAACTATTTCATGCTTAGTAATGACACTAATAATGCCAAGTACACCGCCAAGACTTAGACTACCGGTATCGCCCATAAAAACTTCTGCTGGTTGTGCATTAAACCACAAAAATCCAAGACAGCTACCGACTAATCCCGCACATAATACCGTTAACTCTCCGGTATTCGGTATATAGGTTAGTTGCAAGTAATTTGAGTAAATTAGATTTCCTACTAAATAACTTATTAAAGCAAAAGAACCGGCAGTAAAAGCAATAGGAACGGTAGCAAGACCATCAAGCCCATCCGTTAGATTCACGGCATTAGAAGAGCCGACTATAACAAATATAGCAAAAACTATATAAAAATAACCAAGATCCAAACTTAAATTTTTAAAAAACGGTACGTTAAGTAAATGACTTGGATTTTTATCGGTATATTCTAGTAAAACACATATGATTAAACTGATAATTCCTTGCAGTAAAAGCTTACTTTTTCCCCTTATCCCGTAATGGTTATTTTTGGTTACCTTAGCATAATCATCCATAAATCCTATAATACCGAAGCTAATAAAACCAAATAACGTAATCCAAATATATTTATTAGTTAAATCAGCAAGTAATAAAGTAGAAAGACAACTAGACAAAATAATCATAATGCCTCCCATTGTCGGAGTACCTGCTTTTGTTTGATGCGATTCAGGTCCGTCTGAGCGTATAGGCTGACCGTTTTTTTGAAGAGATCGCAGAAATTTTATTAATATCGGACCCGTGATAAAGCTAAGGCTTAGAGTTATAATAATAGCAAGACCGCTACGGAAAGTAATATAGTGAAATAAATTAGCTATATGTGAATCATGAATGTGAGGAAGTAAAAGATTATATAACATTTGTAGATTTAAATTAAAAAGTATATTTTGATATTGCTACTGCACTCCTATGTCATTCCCGCGAAAGCGGGAATCCAGAAAATAATCTTATTTATACTATTAATAAAATAAACTATAAAAAATAAGTTTTTTATAGTTTTACTGGATTCCTGCTTTCGCAGGAATGACATTGAGGCAACATTAAAAATATCCTAGTGTATTTATTTATAATAATCAACAATCTTATCAAGTTTTACGCCTCTTGAACCTTTTATTAAGATAAGCTCATTAATTTCAAATAAATCCGTGATATGCGTAATTAATTCATCAACATTTTCAAAGTATTTTTTAGCTATTTTGGGAGGTAGTAAATCATAAATATATTTAGTATTTACTCCTACTAAATAGACTTTAGAACACCCGGCATCTAGTATATAAGGTACTAGTTCTTCATGTAGCAGTTTAGAGCTTTCCCCCAGTTCTAGCATATCACCTATTATAGAGGTTTTATTCTCGGCAGGGACTTGTTTTAAATATTCTAATGCAGCTTTCATTGACTGGAGACTGGCGTTATAGTAATCACAAATTACACGACAATTTTGTATATTGATAATCTCCCCTCTTCCTTTAGTAGGAGCAATATCCGCTAAGTGATTTGCAGCTATCTCTATATCTTTACCTAATATATCGATAATTAAAAGTACACCGGTATAATTTTCGGCAAAATGCCTAGGAATGAACGGTACAGTTATCTCTAAGGACTTATTATTTATCTTATACTTTAAGTGGACTTGCTCTCCTAGGCTCTCATATAAAACTAATTGTGCAGGTGTATTATGCGATATGCCGAAGTTATATACCCTATCAATAGAAAGGTTTTTTAATATCGATAATATTTTGCTATAACAATTAGTATTTGCATTAATAACGGCAATATCATTTTTGCTAAAATTTTCAAAAATCTCACATTTAGCTTCAGCTATCTCTTCAAGCGAGTTAAAAAATTCTAAATGAGCCTCCGAAATATTAGTAATCATAGCAATATTCGGCTTTAATATTTGAACCAGCTCTCTTATTTCACCTTTATGGTTCATGCCAAGCTCAAAAATGGCATATTCCGTATCATCAGCCATTGATGCAAGATTAATAAGCATACCGAGTTTGTTATTGAAATTACCTCTGCTAGCAAAAACTAGGGAATCATGTTGCAATAATATTTTCAATGCTTCTTTAGTGGAGGTTTTGCCAACGCTGCCGGTTATAGCTATAAATTTAGCTTTTGAATTCTCTCGTTTATATAAAGCCATTTTTTGTAGAGCTTCAAAACAATCATCAACTAGGATAATTTTATCTTTATCATTTATCTCTACTTTCTTACTAACAATTATGGCTGCCGCTCCTTTATCTATTGCATCTAAAGCGTAATCGTGACCGTCTCTATTACCTTGAAGTGCTATAAATAAGTCACCTTTTTTAACGTCTTTGGAGTTGAATTGCACCTCATTACAATTGATAGAATTAGAGATTGTTATACCGAGAGCAGCACTTAAAGTTTTAGAGTTCCAAATCATATGTTTTTGTTATTTATGTGTTGTTGTATGGCTTGTTTATGTCATTCCCAAGTAAGCATTGTTGTGTGGTTCGAAAAGCTCACTCTATGTCATTCCCGCGAAAGCAGGAATCCAGTAATAAAAAGGGGCATACACAGTAAATTTTTAAAACTAAAAGCTCGATTTATCTCGCTTTACGCTGGATTCCCGCTTTCGCGGGAATGACATACTTCACAATTTCAGCATCATCAAAAGGTAATTTCTTATCGCCTATAATTTGGTAATTTTCATGACCTTTACCGGCAATTAATAAAATATCATCTTGTTTTAAATTATTTATCCCGTATTTAATAGCTGCTTCTCTATTTGCTATTTCCGTATAATCCGCTTTCTCTATACCGCTTATGATTTCAGCTCTGATCAATTTTGAGTCTTCATTGCGTGGGTTGTCATCGGTAATTATGACGGTATCGGCAAGTCTTGCGGCTATCTGCCCCATAAGACTTCTTTTTGTCTTATCACGATTACCGCCACAACCAAAAACTACGTTTAGCTTACTATCACGTAATTTAGCATTTTTCAGTTCCGTTAAAGCTTTTTCAAGAGCATCCGGAGTATGGGAATAATCAACAAAAATATTAGTGTTGCCTATTCGCTCCATTCTGCCTTTTACCGGTTTAACTTCTACTAAAGAATCTATAATCTCATCGAAAGCAAAACCGGTATAATGCACGCTAAGAGCAGCAATTAACAAATTGCTAGCCTGAAAACTACCGATTATCGGGGTATTAAAATTATATTCTCTATTAGACCTCTTCGGAAACTCTACTTCTGCTGATAATTTATACGTCGATCCGGTACTCGCATCCTCACGTATGTCTATATACGCTGCGGTGCTGTGTTCCGTGTCTCCTTCAAATTCCCTACCATAAGCGAGTTTCCGAAGAGGTCTATTATTAAATGCAAAATTAATATTTTGTCCTTTTAAAGAACCATTAATTTTAGTTATTTGTACATCACCTTTTTTTCCAACAGTGATAAATTTAATATTATGGTTACGCAGATAATCTTTAATAAACTCTATTTCTTCTATATCGGAATTTAATATTGCAAGACCGCCTTGTAATAAATGCTCGGTAAATAATTTCAGTTTGGCTAATAAATAATTTTCTTTTGTATGGTGATAATCTAGATGATCCTGACTAAAGCTAGTAAAACATGCGATATTTACTTTTATTTCCCCAAGTCTTGCTTGATTAAGACCATGACTAGAAGCTTCAAAAGCTAAATATTCTATATTGTTTTCAGCTAAATTATGAGCAATTTTTCTAAAGCTTAAATAATCAAGCGTGGTTAATTCCGGCACATCATTTATAAGATTATCGCAGCCAAATATTTCTACCCCTATAGTACCTATAGATGCGGCTTTTTTTCCAAGTAATGAATATGTTTGAGCTATATAGGACACTACCGAGCTTTTACCGTTAGTACCGGTTACGACTATTAGATTCTTTGGTTTTTTAGGATAGAATATTTCTATGGCTTCATATAAAGCTGCCTGTACATCCTCTACGTAAATTACTTTATCATCTATAATAGTATTTTTTTTATTGTCTGTAATTACTAATACTGTACCTTTGTTTAAAGCATCCTTAATAAAATCATTTCCATCGGCATTTTGTCCCTTAATCGCAAAAAAGACATCATTCTCCTTAACGGTTTTAGAATTAATCGACAAACCTTTTACGTTATGTTGCTCAAATAATTGTTTTAGATTATGGGGCATGGTTATTATGTTAAAAAAATGTTACCGTCTGAGCTACGGAAATTACGGCATTGTTGTATGACTTGTAAAACCCACTCGATGTCATTCCCGCGTAGGCGGGAATCCAGAAAAAAAGTATAAATACAACAAATTTTTGAAATTAAAAGCTCGATTTATCTCGCTTTACACTGGATTCCCACTTTCGCGGGAATGACATAGAAGAGTGCAGGAAATAACATAATTATACCTACACCTCCGACAAATTCCAAAGTAACTGATTCGCCTCAACAATTATATTTTTATCTACTAATTTCTTGATATATACTAATTTATTATCCGGTTTGATTTTTGCCTGATTAGAGTAAGTACTAACGAATTTCAAAATTTTATCGGTCATATCGGCATTTTTATAAAATTTAATCACAAATCCGTTATCTCCTGAATCTAAATTCTCAATATTTAACTTAAAGCATAATAGTTTTATTTTTACAATATCAAGTAAATTATTAAATTCAATCGGTAGTGAGCCGAATCTATCAATCATCTCATCTTTAAATTTCTCTACTTCTATCTCATTGCTTAAATTACCTATTCTTCTATATAGCCCAAGTTTAAGGGCTGAATCGGATATATAATTATCGGGAATAAAGACGGATAATCCTAAATTAATAGTCGGAATAAATAGCTGTTCCGAGACAATTGGTTCATCTTTAAAAATAGCTATTTGTTCTTCCAACATTTCTTGATAGAGTTCAGTACCTACTTCTTTAATTTGTCCTGATTGTTCTTCACCTATCAAATTACCGAAGCCCCGTAAATCCATATCATGACTTGCAATAGTAAAACCTGAGCCTAAAGCACAACTATTTTGTATTATCTCTAAACGTCTTAAGGAGTGCGATGTCATCTTTTTATGACTTGCTACCGTTAGATAGGCATAGCCCCGCACTTTACCTCGACCTATTCGACCACGTAATTGATATAGCTGACTAAGCCCCAGCATATCGGCCTTATGTATGACCATGGTATTTGCTTCGGCTATATCAATTCCTGATTCTATAATAGTAGTTGAGACTAGTATATCGAATTTACCGGCATAAAACTCGCTCATAACCTCATCAATTTTACTCGGGGTCATTTTTCCGTGAGCTATTTTATAACTTAATTCCGGCACGATTTGTTTTAATTGTTTTTCGATATCCTCTATATCTTTAATTCTTGGAACTACATAAAAGCTTCTTCCACCTCTAAAATGTTCGCGTAATAATGCATCTCTGATAATAACGGGATCAAACGGCATAACCATCGTCCGAACTTCCAACCTGTTTAAAGGCGGCGTTGCAATAATACTAAGTTCTTTTGAACCGGTCATTGACATTTGCAGCGTTCTAGGAATCGGTGTTGCCGACATTGCAAGTACATGGGAAGAGGATTTTAGCGATTTAAGAAATTCTTTTTGACCGACACCGAAATGTTGTTCTTCATCGATTATTAACAATTTCAAATTAAAGAATTTTGTATTTTTGTGTAATAAAGAATGAGTGCCTATTATTATATTTATTTTACCGCTTTCAAGCTCCGATCTTATAATTTTTGCTTCTTTAGAACTAACAACGCTAGATAATTGCTTAATATTTAAACCAAAACTCTTAAACCTTTCTATGAACCTTGAAAAATGTTGACTACATAAAATAGTTGTCGGTACAACTACGGCTACTTGAGGTAAATGTTCATTTAGAGATTTTGCTACCATAAAGACGGCACGCATTGCTACCTCTGTTTTACCAAACCCGACATCACCGCATATTAACCTATCCATTAACATACCGTTTCTTAGATCTTCTTTAATATCGTTTATAGCGGTTAACTGGTCTTCCGTTTCGCTGAATGGAAAATTAGCACAAAATTTATCATATTCTTCAAGGTCAAATTCAACGGAAGCACTGCTATTAAGTTTCCTTTTAGCTGCTATTTGTATTAAATGCAGTGCTATCTCTTTTATACGGTTTTTAAGTTTCGCCTTACTTCTTTGCCATGAGACACTGCCAAGCTTATCAAGCTCTGCATTATCATTACCGTATTTTTTTATTACCTCTATATTTTCAACCGGTATATATAATTTATCATTACCGGCATATAAAATCTTTAAAAAATCATGTAGTTTGTCTTTGATTTCTAAAGCTTCTAGCTTTAAAAACTGCCCTATTCCATGATCTTTGTGTACTACAAACTCACCTTCAGCTAAATTATCAAGCTCCAGCAAGATATTTTTAAGCTTTTTGTTGGTGTTTGTAGAGCTAGGTTTTGCTTCTAATAATTCGCTAGCGGTAATAAATAAATATTCTTTAGTATAAAAGCTTTGATTTAAAGGAATTATCCCGACATTTATTACTGAAGCCTTAGCCTCATCTAATTTATTGATCTCATTATATTTATATTCATAATTTTGAGTGATGCTTTTAATTCTCTCAAGACCGCTTAAAGAAGCTGTACCTATTACGATTTTTTTAGAAGAATGAGCTTTAATAATCTCAAATAATTTATCGAAAATCGTTTTCTTTTCTATAAAACTTGCGGAACTAATATTTTCAATTAGAGTTGCTTGCTCAGAATTTTCATAACTAATCAATATATTATTTTTTTGTTCTAGTAATTCTGTTATTTCAGAAGCGGTAAAATATAAGCTAGTCGGTGAAAGGGTGGGATAGAAACTATTAAATTTAAGTTTATTTGCCTCTGACCTTGCTGAATAAAAATCGTTATAACTATGCTCAAACTCTAAAATGGCTTGTTTTGATAAATTATCAAATATGAAAATAGGATTGTTTAGGTAATCTACTAAGTTAGAGCAGGAATTATAAAATAACGGAAGTAATTGTTCATATCCTGCGAATTTTCTTCCCGATATCACCACTTCATATAAAGGATTATCGGTATGATTAACTCCAAAATTTCGTAAGTAATTATTCTTAAAATTACCGATTGTTTCAGAGTTTAAAACTATCTCATTTGCAGGACTAATAACGAGTTCGCTGCAAGATTTAGTTGAAATTTGTGTATCAATATCAAATTCTTTTATTGATTCAATATAATCCCAGCTAAAATTAATTCTATAAGCTTTAGGACCAGGCAATATTATATCAATGATTTCGCCTCTAACCGCAAATTCCCCGACATCGATGCTACTCGCATTTCTTGTAAAACTATTTTCTACTAGAAACATAGCAAGCTCATCCGTAGTAAATTTCATTTTAGGAGATAATTTTAAAAAATATTTAGAAAAAAAATCTTTCGGCGGTAATTTGTTTAATAAGTTCGCTGCATGAGTTATGAGTAATTTGCCGTTACTATTATCTGTTGTTAGCTTGGTTAATGTTTCTGCACGTCTAGATAAGATATTTGCATTTGGTGACGTATGGTCGTAAGGGATAGTATCATAGCTTGGAAAGTAATAAATATTTTCATTAGAAGAAAAAAATAAAGCTTGCTTGTATGATTGCAACGCCTCCTCTTCATTACTGCTACTTAAGATAAAATCTTGCTTAAGATTCTTAGTAAAACTATCGATTGCAAAGAAAGATTTGGCAGCCGCCGGAAATTTTTGTTGTAACATTCTACAGGAATTTATATTTTTGCTATTTTGCGTAATTTATCAATTATTTCGGCATCTAGATAAGAAGGAGCAGAAGATTTATTATTAATCCAATTATAAAGGTCATTATCGTTTTGATCAAGTATTAAAGAATAGCTTCCAAGTTTTTTTTCATCCATTAAGGATAGGTACTTTTCAGCAAAGCTACCGAGTATATAATCCATTTCTTTACAACCGCGGTTTTTACTACGGTAAAAAAGTTTCTTTTGTAAAGAGTTTTTATTTAATTTATTCATCTATAACATCTTGCAAAATTTTTTTATAATAATATTATTAAATTTACTAGGTTCTGTGAACAAAACTTTAACTATTTATATTTTAAGGTATTTTTTAGCGAAAATTAATAAGATTTTTGTAGGAGTAGTTATTCATATTTCAAAAAAATCTTATAATTTGTAGCAAAAAAGAACTAAAATATATTATTTAAAATTTTGTTCACAGAACCTAAATACCAAGATCATTTTAAAATGCTTTAATAATTAAGCACTCTAATAAATCCATTCTACATGGGTAAAATTCTATTAACTTTTATTATCAATAACAGCAAAAAAGCGTAAATATGTCGGTTCAAAATATCTGTTCTACAAAAGCTTATGATATATTAATTTCAAATGATAATGCTTTTCTTGTGGATGTTAGAACTAAAGAAGAGTGGCAACAAGTTGGGATACCTCATTTAGATAATAAAAATAAGGTGGTCTTTCTAAGTTGGCAATTGAATAAAGATTTTGAAGATAATTTTTTATCTATAATTAAAGATAAAATAGATGCAACAAACTTCTTACAAACGTTATCGCAGCAAATTTTATAACTAATATAGGTTATAAAAATTGTTATAATATTAGTGACGGCTTTGAAGGAAATAATCAAGGCAAAGGCTGGAAACAAAATAACTTACCGTGGCAGTTTTAAGTGAGTACTAATCAAATAATTTTAACGGATCAAGGTGATAATTATGTAAATGTCTGGAGTCACGTGGCTCAAGATCTTTACAATCATTACGGTGAAACTCTATATAATAGCTGGTTTAGTAAAGTCAATTTTATAGAGTCTTCATTAAATACCGTTATTCTTTGTGCCCCTACTAACTTTGTTAGAGATTGGATAAAATCCAAATACTCTATGGTCATATTGCAACTATTTCAACATTATAATAATACCATTAAGTCGATTGAAATAATTACTAAAGAGTTACCTGGGACAACCCAAACAGTTATAGAATTACCTACTAAGACTTTTGCCGATATCAGCAGCAGTGAGCTTAATTCGGAAAATATCTTTTCAACCCTTGACGTACGTTTTACTTTCGATAATTTTGTAGTTGGAGCCCCAAATGAACTAGCTTATGCAGCAGCAAGAGCGGTTGCGGAATCATCAGGTGCGGTTTCTGAGTCTAATCCGCTTTTTCTATATGGCGGTGTAGGGCTTGGTAAAACTCATTTAATGCATGCAATCGGTTGGTATATCAAGCAGAATAACCCAAGCCGCAAAGTGATATATATGTCTGCAGAGAAGTTTATGTATCAGTTTGTTAAAGCTCTGCGTAATAAAGAAGTAATCTCGTTTAAAGAGAAATTCCGCTCAGTTGACGTGTTAATGATTGATGATATTCAATTTATTTGCGGTAAAGATAGTACGCAGGAAGAATTTTTCCATACCTTTAATACATTGATTGATAATAACCGTCAAATGGTTATTTCTTGTGATAGGTCCCCTTCAGATTTAGATAATATTGAAGATCGGATAAAGTCTCGACTTGGGTGGGGCTTAGTTGCCGACGTTCATAGTACTACTTATGAGCTACGACTCGGTATTCTAGAATCTAAGATTGAGCAGATGAATGTTAAAATACCGAAAGACGTAATTGATTTTTTAGCATCTAAAATCGTCTCAAACGTTAGAGAGCTTGAAGGAGCTTTAAATAAAGTGATAGCTCATTCTAATTTTACTTTAAAAGAAATTACACTCGAAAATACACAAAATATTTTAAGAGATTTATTACGTTCTAATGAAAGAATAATTACCGTTGAAGATATTCAGAAAAAGGTAGCTAGTCGTTATAATATTAAATTATCCGATATGTCTTCTTCTCGAAGATTACGAGAAGTTGCAAGACCGCGTCAAATAGCTATGTATCTTAGTAAAGCATTAACACCGAAAAGCCTTGCAGATATCGGTAAAAAATTCGGTAAAAAAGACCACACGACGGTTATGCATGCTATTAAGAAAGTAGAAGAATTGCTGGAAAACGATATAGAATTACGCGAAGAGATTAATTTGCTGATGAAAATATTGCAGAATTAGCAAAGTACTATGTCATTCCCGCTTTCGCGGGAATGACATTGAACTGGTTTTTCGATCTACGCAGAAATGACATAGATATATACCAAATGCCCTCAAAAAAACAATCCAATCCAAGAAATTTTTTCAAGATTATCTCGGTATAATTTACCCCTAAGCGTAGGTTAATTCTTGCTATTATGTACGTAATAGTGTACACTTAAATATATAACTCCCCAGAGATAATATTATGACTATTTATACAAGCACGCAGGCACGAGCTAAATTATTTAATCTTATTGATGAGACAAATAAAACTCATGAACCTATTTATATAAAGGGAAAACGTAATAATGCAGTAATCATATCAGAACAAGACTATGAAGGATTGCAAGAAACTTTATATTTGTACTCTAAACCGGGCTTAGTAAAAAGAATCCTTGAAGCTAGTAAAGAACCATTAGAAGAATTTGTTAGCCATGAGGAATTTTGGAAAAAATGAAATATACTTTGATATATCACAAAAAAACTATAGCTGACAAAGATACATTAATTGCAGCTAAATTAATAGATAAAGCAGAACAATTATGTAATGATTTAGCTGTTAATCCCACTCTTCCAAATAGTAAAAAACTTTACCGTGATTTAGTAGGTAAGCATTCTATAAGAATTAATTTACAGCATAGATTGGTATATGAAATCTTTGAAAAAGAAAAAATAATAAAAATACTTAGCATGTGGGGACATTATGAGTAATTGGGGATATTAAATAGTATTTTTGCAAAAGAAATTTTTTCAAGATTATCCGGAAAGTACCGAGTTAACAGAATTATAGATAATTATGGTTATGGTGAGGGGATGGCGTATTGTCTGCCCGAAAATTTAAATGAATTACTCTATAAAGAGGAATTGCAAATTCACTATAACGATTACGATCATCAAATCCTTGCTAATAAAGAATATATATATATTCTAGAAAATAATAATATTGTAAAATATTTTGCCAAAGCAGAAAATAGCTTATTTCATCGTTTAGATTTTATAGATAACTCAAGAGCTATAGGTAGCCATTTATGCGGCAGCGATGAATATAATGCTACCTATATACTTCTTTTACCTGAAGAATTGGTAGTATTAGATATT
Source organism: Rickettsia endosymbiont of Villa modesta (assembly GCF_964026485.1). Classification (NCBI taxonomy): domain Bacteria; kingdom Pseudomonadati; phylum Pseudomonadota; class Alphaproteobacteria; order Rickettsiales; family Rickettsiaceae; genus Rickettsia; species Rickettsia endosymbiont of Villa modesta. The sequence continues at coordinate 989,043 of NZ_OZ032157.1, forward strand.
AATTATCCATAAGAACATTGATTATTCGCTCATCTAAATATTCATTTTCCAACTTTTCAAGTTAAAGAAGTATATAAGAACGTATACCTCTAGTAAATGAAAAATTGTCAAAGAAGTCAGCAAGTGTTATTAAGTAAGAATGGATTTATAGAAAATTAACATCAGTAGAAAAAGAAGAATTAAAGCTTTACCATAGAAGCGAAAGGGATAAGAGGATTTGTGATAGAATCAAAGCTGTTCTCACGTATGATGATAGCTATAGTATTGATGAGATATCGAAAGTGTTATTACTGAGTGATGAAGGGATAAGAAAACATTTAATAGATTATCATAATGCTCAGAAGCTTAAGCCTGGAAATGGCGGTAGTGATAGTAAACTTACTAGACAGGAGGAAGCAGAGTTAATAGTTCATCTAGAAAATAATAATTATGTGTATGCTAGAGATATAGGTTTGTTCATAGAACGTCAATATGGAGTAATCTATACATTAGCTGGGGTAATCAAGCTGTTACACAGACTTGGTTTTAGTTATAAGAAACCTAAGTTAATTCCTGGAAAAATAGATTTAGCTAAGCAAGAGGAATTTAAGCTGCAATATAGTTTGCTAAAAAATAATTTAGCTAAAGATGAGTCTATTTATTTTATGGATAGTGTTCATCCTCAATACCAAACTCGAGCAAAATTTGGTTGGATTAGAAAGAATGTAGTTAAAACATTACCAAGTTTCAGTGGTTGGAAGCGTAAACATATTATTGGTGCTATTAATCTTAAGGATTTAGAGGTAGTAACAACTGACAATCCTAAGGTTAATGGTGATTATATTATTGAATTTTTAAAGAAATTAGAAGCAAATAATCAAGATAAAAGTAAGATTTATTTGATATGCGATAATGCTGGATATCATAGGTCAAAAAAGGTAAAAGAATATCTACAATACAGTAAAATAGAGTTACTATTTTTGCCAGCATATAGTCCTAATTTGAATCCAATTGAACGACTGTGGAAATTTATGCATTCTGTTGTAAGTAACAATAAATTTTATGCGAATTTTGAGACATTTACTGATTCTATACGAATATTTTTTGAAAATATTGAAAAATATAAAAATAAAATTTCTTCATTGGTAAATGACAATTTTCAAACCATTGTGCCTAATCATTTTAACAACTCTTCATGTTGAAGAAGTATATATACTTCTTTAACTTGAAAAGTTGGAAAATGAATATTTAGATGAGCGAATAATCAATGTTCTTATGGATAATTAATATCTAATACTACCAATTCTTCAGGTAAAAGAAGTATATACCTCTAGTAAATGAAAAATTGGCTACGTCGTTCTACAAGAGCTGTGGTACTTACGTATTAAGTATACGCTCCGCTCCGAGGACTTTGAACTCCTTGCTCTTTTTAAAGTTGTATCAAGTATACTACTTATTCTTATAAGAGTATATTAGAGTCGTCTAGAGTGATCATTTGTTTTTTGATTCTTCACTAATTCTTGAAATTTATTACTTGATTGCTGTACAGAATTTGTTTTTGGTCTCACGATTTCTTGTGCTTGCTGTTGCATTAATAGAGTATTAGCTTGAGCCTTTCTTAAATTTATACCTTGTCCTTTAGATTCTTCAGTAGTTAGAATTTTTTGACCTTTAGAAAATTTTATTGCACTATCGCATACGAAAACCCCGCAATCATAAGCGTTTTCTTGTTGTTTGGTGTTTAGATCTATTATTTTTGCACCGGGATAAACTTCGTTAATATATTCTGTTACTTTTGGACGAGTTTCTAATGGCTTACCATAGGGGTCATTATAAATAAAGTTTATATTACCTTTATCATCTTTACTAGCTGCCAAGAGTAACCAATGTTTATGTCCTGTATTTAGTGGTATAATTGCAGATTTGTTATCTAATAGTAACCCCTCTCCTGTAGCATGAAGAGTATCTTTTAGTATTTCCGGCTCTTCTAAAGAGGCGTGATGAAATATAGAGAATTTATTCTTATCTATATTTGCTTCCAGTATATTTTTTATATCATCTTCAGTGTATAAATACTCAGGTTGTTTTATATTGTCTGTATTGTAAATACCGGCTTGAGCCTCAGGATCTTCAGTATTTATAACCGGTGATGATTTTTTTTCAGGTATTTTTGGCTCTATTAGCGATTTAATTAATTGTTTTTCTACTTGCAGAGATGCTTCATACATTTTTTGTGTAATTCCTAGTTCTTCCCATGGTTTTGTATTACTCACAGAAGCTTGTTGCTCCGGTTGAGTTATAGAAGGGACAGCAACTACTTGCTGTTCTTGCGTCATTGCTTCCGTAGTTGGAGTTGTTGATTCTTGAGTTTTAGGTTCTTCTTTGTTGCCGAATATTGTTTCTTTAAAACTAGTTACTATATCTTTAAAATAGTTAAAAACTCTTCTAAAAAAACCTTGTGGTTGTGGTTGATTTTCTTGTAGAGGTTCATATGATGTTGTTTGTTCTTTTTGTATATCCTCAGCTCTATCCTTCATAACTTTCTTTGTATTAAAATTAAAGTCAATAGGATTTACCTCAGCTTTACCTAAATCTTTTTGAAATTGCCTAGATATTTGTGATACATATTTTTTAAAGTTTTCAGCAGCATTATTTGGATCTTTTAAGATTTCATTAATTTCAAGTTTCAATCCGTAAATTTGATCTTCAGAGGTAATACCAAATTTAGCAGTTATAAGATTTGTTGCTTCATCCGTAGAGATAGGCCAAGTTTCTATAATTACTCTACCACCTTGATTTTTAGCTGTTTTTATTAGTTTATCTAATTTTGCTTTGTCAGGTATCGTACCGGAGAGCAACTGGTCAATTTCACGAACATATACAAGATTGTTAAAAACAGATGTTACTAAACTTATATCCGTAATTGTAGTGGTTTTATCTTTTGGTACTATACCATCAGCTATAGCTAAATTTTGATCTGCTTCATTTGTGAAAAAAACATGATCAACTTTTTCCATAATTTGCTTCCAATAAGCTTCCAGCTCAGGATTTTGGGTTAATGAATTATATTGATCAAAAGTAATAGTAGTTTTTATATTTAAATTTTGCGAATTAATTAAATCTTGTACCCGAAAAATTGGTTTTACATTATTATTGTTAAGTTGAATGTTAAAAATCGGTGTTTTGCCCTCTTTGCGGGATTTTTCTAAGATTTCCGAAAAAATACGTTCTTTATCGGATATATGTGATTCTTTATTAACTTGAAGCGGGATAATGGGTAGTTTATTTTGAGCTTCCTGATTGTTTATTCTTTCTAATATCTGATCTTTATTGCCAAGTAAAAGAGTAAATATAATAGGCTCAGCCATTACTAACCTTTATTAAAAGAATATTAGGTTCTGTGAAAATTTCTAATTGATTTAATATTTTGGAATATTTTCTAGCGAAAATTAATAAGATTTTTGATAGGATGTTATTCATATTTCAAAAAAATCTTATAATTTGTAGCAAAAAAGAGCCAAAATTAAATCTTTTTAGAAATTTTCACAGAATCTATATATAATTATTAGAATTTTTGAGCTTTAAATCAAGCTATATTTAATAATCCGTGCTTTAGCTTATATAATTTATCCATTTTATGTGCTAACTCATGGTTATGTGTTACCATAATAACTGCGGTGTTTTGTTCTTTTGCTACTTTTAAAAATAAATTAAATACTTCATTTGTAGTTTTGGGATCTAAATTACCTGTCGGTTCATCTGCTAAAATAATCTTTGGCTTATTAATTAAGCTCCGAGCTATAGCGACCCGTTGTTGTTCTCCTCCCGATAATTCTCCGGGCATATTATAGAGTTTTTTCCCAAGTCCTAAATCATCTAATATCTTTGTTGCATCTTCTATTGCTTCTTTTTGATCAAGACCGCTAATAAGCCTTGGCATAATAACATTTTCAAGAGCGGTAAAATCTTTAAGTAAGTGATGTTGTTGATAGATAAAACCTAAATAATGAAGACGAATGAGATGATATTTTTGATACTTGCTATTTGGTATGATGACTTGACCGTTTGTAGGTTTATCAAGCAAGCCGGCAATATGCAGTAAAGTTGATTTGCCGCTACCTGAAGAACCTATTATAGCGATTAATTCACCCTCATTAACCGTTAAATTAAGATCATCGAGTACTCTAACAATAGTTTTGCCTTGGCTGTAATGTTTCGAGATATTTTTTAGAATGAGGACTGTATTATTCATATCTTAGGGCATCCACGGGATTTAATTTTGAGGCTCTATAAGAAGGATAAATTGTCGCAAGAAAACACAATATTATAGATAAAGAGGTAATTAAAATAATATCCTCAGCTCTTACTTTTGAAGGTAAACTATAAAGAAAATAAATAGCTGCCTCGAAAATTTTAGTACCGGTTATACGCTCCAAATAATTCTTGATAGTTTGAATATTATAAGAGAAAGTAACACCAAGGATTACCCCTAGTGTTGTGCCAAGTAATCCTATAAACATTCCGTTATAGATAAAAATAAGCATTATTTGCTTAGTGCTTGCTCCCATAGTTCTAAGAATTGCAATATCTGAAGTTTTATCTTTAACAAGCATAAATAAGCTTGAAATAATATTAAATGCGGCAACCGTAATAATTAAAGATAGAATGGTAAACATAGCCGTACGCTCGACAGCAAGGGCACTTAAAAACTGTGAATTTAAGGTTTGCCAATTAAATACGTATAGGTTTGGACCTAATAATGATTGTATTTTATATGAATATGCAAGAGCTTTATCGGGATCTAGACTATTAATTTCGATTAAATTAATATCGTCTCCGAGAGATAAGAAATTTTGTGCTGCGGTAAGCGGCATTAATATCGTTGTCAAATCATAATCATACATACCGCTATTGAAAATTGCGATAATTTTAAATTCTTTTGATCTTGGCATACTGCCAAAGGCGGTAGAAACTGAATTTGGTGAAATTAATCTAATCTTATCCCCAATTGTTACGCCTAAATTACTTGCTAATTGTTCTCCAAGTGCTATTACGTTTTTGCCGTGAAAATCATCAAAACTACCGAAATTTACATTTTTAAAAATTTCATTTCTTAAACTTAGATCCTTTAATTTCATACCTTTAACAAGCACGCCGCTATTATTACTTTTACCGAGAGCCAAAGCTTGACCGTGAGCGATGAATGTTACATGCTTTACATAATCTTGTTTTAGGAGTTTAGCTTTAATTTCTTCATAGTTATCAATACTACCGCCTTGCCGATTTATTACTATATCCCCATTTAAGCCGATAATATTTTTAGTAAGCTCTATATGAAAACCGTTCATAACGGACATGACTACTATTAATGCTGCAACCCCGATCATTACGCCTACTAAAGAAAAGGCAGAAATAATAGAAACAAATTTTTCGTTTTTCTTAGCTCTAAAATATCTGAAAGCTATCTTGAAAATAAAATTGTTATTGATCATTTTTTTATTTTTTCTTACATCCGTTTCTAGGTTATTCCTAGTTAAAGGGGGGCTGCCCGCATGGTTCGTTTATGTCATTCCCGCGAAAGCGGGAATCCAGAAAAAAGCGAGATAAATCGAGCTTTTAATTTTAAAAACTTACCTTGTATGTATCTTTTTATTACTGGATTCCCGCTTTCGCGGGAATGACATCGATTCTTAAGTTGACACCCATGTGGGATGGCACTGCTGCCTCTACACTCTATCAGAAATCTCAAAACGCCAGTTTAGGATAAGAAGAGTTTAAGATTATCGAAAAAAGAGTTTAAAATATTAGTTTTAGTAATATTAAAAGCATTAACACAAGCTAGAATATGAACTAAAAAATTAGTAGGTGATCGATGCCTTGAGTGTTCAAGATTCATATTATTTTTTAGGACATTAAATACTGACTCAACCAACGACCTTTTTCTAAGCTGTATTTTATCTTCCATTTCCAATAAATGATTCTTCATATCTTTTCTAATTCCTGTAAATAAGCGTAATCCACGACCTAATAATTTAGTAAATAATTCCTTAGAAATATATCCCTTATCACCAAAGAGTTTACCTTGTAATCCATCAGTTATATCGTCTGCTACCGATAAATCACTATTATTTGCTTTGGTAATTTTGATCGCCATAATCGCTCCCTTATTGTTAATTACTATATGCAACTTAAACCCCATAAACCATCCATAACTACTCATCCCTATTTTAGCTATATACTTCTTTAACTTGAAAAGTTGGAAAATGAATATTCAGATGAGCGAATAATCAATGTTCTTATGGATAATTAATATCTAATACTACCAATTCTTCAGGTAAAAGAAGTATACCACTAAATACTTTATTGCTATTTGTACGTTTTGTATGACATATCGATAATTTAGTTGAATCTATGCAATAAATTCCTGTTTCCTCTCCTCTAAATAGTTGCAACATTATAACCAAGCGGTAGAATTAATCTTGACCATAATTGTATTATTCGACTATAACTTGGTAATTTAAAATAACCTCTATATTTATATGATAAGTGATATAAATAATAATTCTTAAAATCTTTGCACGGCGATATATAAAAATATAATACGATAGTTAAAAGCTCTGAAAGGCTTAAATTCCCTTCTCTCCGGCGTTGTCTATCTGTCGGTATTAATTTTTGCTTCTCCCATTCTTCATATATTTCACAAAAATTGTCTAGTATATAAAATAAAGTTGTGATACATTTTTTCATTGTTGGGTTCTTGTTTTTTTGTTGAAAAACTTCAGTAACCCAACACTCTTAACTTGTAAATACTTTATTCTTATTCCATGCTTCTCTTCTTCCTTATCCTAAATTCGCGTTCAAAGACTTTATCGTACTTAAATAATTTAGGTAATGTTATTAACCCAAATAGCGTAACAATGGATATAGTAATGCCAAGAGGGGTAAAAGTACCGTTATATAAAAATCCTACTAATTGCAGCCCAAATGCTGTTAAAATCAATCTAGCCGCAGTAAACATAGCCGTCATTCGAGCTTTGCCGTCCGGAATAGCTTCTAAAAGCAGCGGCCATAATATGTTAATCGGATATATCACGCCAAGAGATAATAATAAAGTAACTATTGTTATAGTTAAAGGATTATTAATATTATATATAACTAATATACTATTTCCTAGTAGGAATAGTATTATAAATATAACTCCAAAATAGAAGCAATTTCTAATACCAAATTTTTTAAAACAATAACCGCTTGAAAAGCTCATAATTGAGAATAGAGCCGCCATTGCTCCTTGATAAAGTCCGAAATATTCTAAAGTTACACCTAAATCTTGCATATATAAAATAGGAGCAATCCCAATAAATATCCAATATCCTTGTACAAGAAATATCATTGTAAGTATATAATATATAGCTTTTGGCGATTTGAAGATAGGTATATATTCTTTTAAGGAAATACGTATTTTTTTATTAACTTTTCTTTTCGGAATAAATAATATACCAAGAATTAGACTAATCAAACCTACTATAAGCAATAAAACAAAATTACCACGCCAGCCCCAAAATAAATTGACGTAGCTACCTATAACCGGTGCTATTGCCATAGAAAGGGCAATAGTGCCGTTTAAAATGCCCATTAATCTTTGCTGCTCTTGTACTGAATAAATATCGGCAAGAACAACATATACTAGCACTGCAACCGATGATATCCCGCATCCTTGCAAAAATCTTCCAAATAATATAGCTTCATAATTATTTGCAAATACACAAAATAAACTACCAAGATTAAAAATCAGTAAACCGAGTATAATAATCGGTCTGTGTCCGTACCTATCTCCTAAATTACCGACTATAAGCGAAGTAATACAATAAGCGGTTAGATTTACACCGAGTAGTAGTTCCGTCATAAAAGTTGAAAGGTTGAATGTATCTTGTATTTCAGGGAAGCTTGGAACGAATAAATCTATTTCCGCTCCAGCGAGTATTTCCATGATTATTACGGTAATAAGTAATTTCATAAGTAATTGTTAGTTTTAGGTTGTTTTAGCAAAGTATTGTTGAATACAAAAGCCTGCTCGATGTCATCCCAGTAATAGGCTTGTGTTATTGCATGGCTTGTTTTATGTCATTCCCGAGTAGCATTGTTGCGTGGATATCGATGTCATTCCTGCGAAAGCAGGAATCAAAAAAAATAGTCTTATTATTGACAAAATAAACCTAAAAAAACAAGTTTTTTGTCGGTTTTACTGGATTCCCGCTTTCACGGGAATGACATAAAGAGTATTTACCGATCCACGCAACAATATTTTTGCAGGCATTACATAAATAAGGATGCAGGAATTACAGCAAAGCCACACAACAAATTAGCTTTCTATATTCTTATAGCTTACAATAATTAGTGTATTATTTTACTAAAGAAAGAATAAATGAATATTTATACTCGTCTAGCAATTTTTATTTATCAATGAGTATACTTCTTTTACCTGAAGAATTGGTAGTATTAGATATTAATTATCCATAAGAACATTGATTATTCGCTCATCTAAATATTCATTTTCCAACTTTTCAAGTTAAAGAAGTATACATGACACGATAACAGGAAGACTGAAAGGAAGTGAAAGTAGAAACTTTTAGTGATATATGTTAAGAATAATTATTCCTAACATATGGGACTATTAACAAAATTCTTTTTAATTATCAATTAGAATTATTTTGTTAACGGTCCCCTATCAATTTTAAAAATCAATTAAAATATTACTGATTAATTCCTAAAGCTTGTTTTTGAGCATCGGTAGTATTCTCCATTACCCACTTTTGGACATCAGGACTTAACATATTATACTGATCTGCTGTTAAACTAGCAACCCAAGCTTGTTGATCGTCAGTACTCATAGCTTGTATTTGGGTTGTTGTAACTGAAGCTGGGTCAGGCGTTTGCATTGATGAAGCAAATACTGGGCTTGCGAAAGCTAGAATTAATAAAATCTTTAATAAATTTTTCATTTTGTAAACCTTTTTTGTTTTGTAATTACGATTATAACAAAGCCACAGCAGCTTTCAAGCTAAATTATATTAAACATTTAAATTTTTTTATACTATAGAACTTTTATTGTAACAAATATATCAATTATCTACTCGATGAATTTCAAAAATTGGCTACATCGTCCTACAAGGACGAAGGTACTCACGTATTAAGTAACGGCTTTCGTTCCTCGTCTTGGGGACCGATTACTCTTTTTGAAATTGATCTTCGTATACCTATATATTTTATATTGTTAGTTGTTCTCTGCAAATATTACGATAGATTTCTGAGTTTTTAGATAAATCATTATGTGATCCTTCAGCGACTACTCCTCCTTTATCTATCACTAGAATATAATCAGCTGATTCTATACTACTAATCCGGTGGGCAATTGATATAATAATTTTCCCTTTCATTATTTCTTTTATAGATTCTAGTAATTTCTGCTCGCTCATCGTATCTAAAGCACTCATTGCTTCGTCAAGAAGTAAGATTTGTGGTTTACGTAGTAATGCTCTAGCAATAGCTATCCTTTGTTTTTGTCCTCCTGATAACCTAACTCCTCTCTCACCGGTTTTAGCATTGATACCGTCATGAAGTTTAGCAGCAAATTCTTCTATTCCCGTAATTTTTATTATCTCATTTATTTCGTCGTCGCTTGCTTGCGTATTACCGAATATAATATTGGACCTTATAGTGCCGGAAAAAATGTTAGCTTCTTGGGGAACATAGGCAATTAATTTACGAATTTCAGCAGGATGTGAAAGAGTTATATCTTGATTGTTAATAAGGATAGTGCCGCTTTCTTGCCGGTAAAAACGCAGCAGTAACTGCATCAAGGTACTTTTGCCTCCGCCTGATCTGCCTACAATACCGATAAATTTGTCGGCATTTATCTTCAAAGACATATTATTAATAATCCTTAAATTAGGTCTTGAATGATAGGTAAAATCGACATTTTTAAATTCTATCGAGATTGGATCGGAATTATTTAATTCTAAATAACTATTATGTGTTATAGGAGTCTTATCTATAATTGTCATTATTCGCTCTAGTGCGGCGAGTGGTAGATGTATTTCACTTAATAGTTCAAAAATACCGCCGCTACTAAAGCCGGCAATAATAGCATAATAAATAAACGAGATAATTTGCCCGGCAGATAAATTTCCTTTAACTATATCTGAAGCTCCAATCCAAACGACTAAAGTAATTGCAAGAAATATAATTGCTATTGAAATCGCAAAGAATAAAGCACGAATTTTTAAACGGGTTTTGCAGTATATTAAATAGCTTTGTAGTTTAGTATCAAAATCGGTAATTTTATTTGTTTGATTGTTAAAAGCATAGATAGCTCTAATATTATTAAAAGTTTCATCAATATCCGACGCTAAAAGTGATTTAGATTCTAGAGCTTTTTTAGATAAAGCCTTAACATGTTTGCCAAATTTAATTAAAGGAATTAATAAGATAGGAATGGTAATAATTACTATAGAAGCGAGCTTAAAACTCTCAAAAAACATTAAGGTAATGCCGCCGATTAGCATCACTGAATTGCGAATAAAAAAAGATAAGAAATTAACTATGAGAGTAGATATTTGATCTATATCATTTGTTAGGCGTGAAATTATATCGCCGATTTTTAGTTCTTCAAACTCTTCAATTTCATAATTAATTAAATTACTATAAGCTTCTTTTCTTATTTGATTAACTGCCTTTTCAGCAACATTATTGATAAAATATGAACGGAAAAAACTAGCAATACTTAAGATGATAATTAATAAACAAATATATAATATAGATTTATCAACCGATAAAATATGGTCTTGGCTTAAGCCGTTATCAACTAAATTTCTAAAAATACTACCGATTAGTAATAATGAAGCTGATACGCTAAGTAAAGAAGTCATAACGATGATCAAGTCTTTTTTATAGAACTTTAGATACTTAATCAGTCTATATGAAAGTTTGATATCCATAAGAAAAAATGTCATGAGCTATGCGACTATTAGGTGCTGTTGTATGGCTCGAGAAAAGTGTTCGATGTCATTCCTGCAAAAGCAGGAATCCATCATAAAGCGAGCTTTTAATTTCAAAAATTTGCTGTATGTATGTTTTTTTTGGATTCCTGCTTTCGCAGGAATGACAAAAACCGAACCATGCACCAACGCCACGACTGCAAGGAGCGTGGCAATCTCAGGGTGTTTATACTAGATTGTCGCGTCGCTTCGCTCCTCGCAATGACGGCAACAATCCCAAAATATGGGGCGAGTGACGGGTTTCGAACCCGTGACCCTCAGAACCACAACCTGATGCTCTAACCAACTGAGCTACACCCGCCATAAATTAACAACGTTGAATTTAGATTATCTGAAGGATTCAGTCAAGAATATTTAGGAGTAATAAGATTTATTTTTGGAAAATACGTTTTATATCGACTTATATCTCGTGTTAATAAGTCTATCTTTAATATACTTGCATGAGCACCAATAAAAAAATCCGGTAATATTGAATTTTTAATACCACCGTTCAATTTATATTTTTGAAAGGCTTTGCCTGCTAAAAACAATGCTTCTGTAGACATGGGGGTAAGTTTAAAAAAATTTTCAGTTATTGTAGCTTCTAACTCTTCTATTCTTTTGAACCCAATTGATATTTCAGTATAAATAATATCATTAATTATAAGTTCATGAAATTGCGAAAGTAATTTTATTTGATCTGAAGACCACTCATACCAATTATTATCAAAAGTTATAATATCTAGTATTATATTGCTATCGACTAAAATCATGATCTAGTTAATTTCATTATTTCATCGGTAGACATATTTGATGTACTCTTACCTGATAATTGTTGTATTAATTTTATACCTCTTTGATTGGAATTTTTTTCTTTTTTAATAAAAACTCCATCTTTATGTAAAACGAAAGAAATTTCAGTATTAGGCAGCATTCCTAATTTACTTCTGATATGAATAGGTATGGTAATTTGTCCCTTAGTAGATATTTTCATAATTATAAAATAATTTTATCATTAGAATTATAGTATACTAAAAGTAAGAAATTTACAAGTAAGATTCTTACCCTACGTTTTTTAATTCTTGAATAATTTTTTAGTTCATAATTTTATTTAATTACAATATAATTTATATATAGACAAACTGAATATACAAGATGAAAACAAATGACGCATTTGACGGGTTTACTATAGAGCTTTTTAAAGATACGGATGGAGATTGGCTAGCAAGATTTGAAGAGCTACCGAACGTATCGGCTTTTGGCAATTCGCCTGAAAAAGCACTACAAGAATTACAACAAGCTTGGACTTTAATGAAAGAAAGTTACATAAGTCATAATCAATCTATTCCTTTAGCACCCTTTAGGAAAGAGTATAGCGGGCAGTTTAATGTTAGAGTAGATAAACGTGTGCATCGAGCTTTAGTACTTGAAGCACTTAGAGCAAAAATTAGTTTAAATGCTCTAGTATCTCAAAAATTAACTTTATCGGTAAACAATGAAAAAAGCAGTTATTCTAGTTAGCGGTGGGGCAGACTCTGCTACGGTTCTTGCAATAGCAAGAGAAATGGGGTATGAAATTCATGCTATGAGTTTTAATTACGGACAACGTAATAATGCAGAGCTTCGGAAAGTTAAGGAGCTTATAAAAGAATATAACGTCAAGCAGCATAAGATTGTTGGTATAGATTTACGAGCTTTTGGTGGTTCTGCTTTAACTGATGATAATATAGATGTTCCGCATTATCACGATGTAAACGAACTACCTGAAGATGTGCCGGTTACTTACGTGCCTGCTCGTAATACGATATTTTTAAGTTATGCACTAGGGTATGCAGAAGTAATAGGAGCAAAAGACATTTTTATAGGTGTGCATACAAGCGATTCGGCAAATTATCCTGATTGTCGTCCTGAATATATTAAATCTTTTGAAAAAATGGCAAATTTAGCAACCAATATGGGAATACAAGGTAAAAAAATTACTATTCATACGCCTTTAATTGATATGACTAAAGAGCAAATAATTAGAACCGGTCTCGAACTTGGTGTAGATTACAAAAATACTATATCATGTTATGAACCTACTGAAGATGATTCATCTTGCGGTAATTGCCTTGCTTGTACGATAAGGCTTGATGCTTTTAAAAAGAATAATATACAAGACCCAATTAAATATGTATGATAAATACTGCTTGTATTTCAAGAATTGCTCTTTCATTTTATCAAGGACTCGTGATGCTCACGTACTATGTGTACGCTCCGCTCACTCGCCTATCAAAATAAAATTCAATAAAATTCAATTCTTGAAATACAAGCAGTATAATGACTTGAAGTATTATGATAGATAGAGGATATTTATATGCTCCTTTTCCTGTACTTGATTTAGAAAATATAGTACTAAGGGAATTAGCGAAAAGGGATGTACAAGATTATGTTAATTATATGAGTAAGTCGGAAATGGCTATTTATATAACTGATAGTAATAGACCTAAAGACTTAGAAGAAGCTAGAGAAGAAATACGTTATTGGTCTAGTTTATATAAAGATCATAGAAGCTTTTATTGGGGAATTGCCCTTAAAGACGATAATAAATTGATAGGTACAGCAGGGTTTAATATAATAAATCTAGAGCATCATAGAGCAGAAATAAGCTATGATCTAGATCCTAGTTTTTGGGGTCAAGGTATAATGTTAAAATCTATAAAAAATATATTAAAATTTGCTGATTATATTGGTATTATAAGAGTACAGGCAACAGTAATTACTGATAATTTTCGTTCAATTAATCTTCTTGAGAGATGTGGTTTCGCTAGGGAGGGAATCCTTAAAAAATACGAAATAGTTGCAAATGAGCATAAAGATTATTATATGTATGGTAGGGTTATATGAATTGTACTGTCATCCCGTGGACCCGCCACGGGATCTCAGGACGTAATCTGTATCACAAGATCCCGTGGTCAAGCTCATAGTACCAGACAGTTTTTTCTATGTCATTCCCGCGTAGGCGGGAATGACATAGAAAAAACTGTCCGGTACTATAGGTCAAGCCGTGGGATGACAATGAGTATAAACATAAAAAAGAAAGTTAATGGTAGTAGAAGCTGATAAAAAAGAATTGATTTGTTCGTTTTGTAGTAAAAAACAACATGAAGTAAAAAAACTAATAGCAGGTCCTGCGGTATTTATTTGTGATGAATGTATAGATTTATGTACGGATATTATGAAAGAAGAAAGTAAAGTTGCGTTAAAGCAAATTACTTCTTCAATTCCAACGCCGCAAAAAATATGTGCAATTCTAAACGATTATGTAGTTGGGCAAGACCAAGCTAAAAAGATTTTAGCAGTAGCGGTTTATAACCATTATAAGAGACTTGAATATGTACAATCCGGCAATAATGACGTTGAGCTTAATAAGTCGAATATTTTATTGATCGGTCCTACCGGTTCAGGAAAAACTTTACTTGCTCAAACGCTTGCTAAAATTCTAGATGTACCTTTTACTATGGCAGATGCTACTTCTTTAACGGAAGCCGGTTATGTCGGTGAAGATGTTGAGAATATATTACTACGTTTATTGATAGCAGCTGAGTTTAATATAGCAAAAGCACAAAAAGGTATAATTTATATTGACGAGGTTGATAAAATTGCCCGTAAATCGGAAAACCCTTCCATTACTAGAGATGTATCGGGAGAAGGCGTACAACAGGCACTACTTAAAATTATGGAAGGAACTGTTGCTTCCGTGCCTCCTCAAGGCGGTCGGAAACACCCTCAACAAGATTTCGTACAGTTAGATACTTCAAATATCTTATTTATTTGCGGTGGTGCTTTTATGGGGATTGATAGCATTATAACCGCAAGAACTAATCATAGTTCTATAGGTTTTGCGGCTAACGTAAATATAGATAAAGAGAAAAATAATAGTGAGATTCTTAAATCTCTAGAAATTGAAGATTTAACTAAATTCGGCTTAATTCCGGAGTTTATCGGTAGGTTACCTATCGTTACAACTTTAGACGAGTTAGACAAAGATGCTTTAATTACAATTCTAACTAAGCCTAAGAATGCTATAGTAAAGCAATATCAGAAACAATTTGAGCTTGATGATGCTGAGCTTGTAATTGAGAATTCTGCACTAGAAGCTATTGCTGAAAAAGCTTTAGCTAAAAAGACTGGAGCAAGAGGGCTGCGTTCAATACTTGAGCATCTTTTGCTTGATAGTATGTATAAAGTTGCTGAGCTAAAAAAACAGCGTGTTACTATTACAAAAGAGGTAGTTAACGGCTTAGTAGAACCGATAATGACCTCTCTCATTTCTACAAAATCAAACAAAAAACAACCGATTATTGAAGATATACCGGCGTAGATATTGTTTTCTCTCTATGTAATTCTTACGGGCTTGCCTGCGTGTATCGAAAAACGCATTCGGTGTCATACCGTGGCTTGACCACGGTATCCAAAAAACAGCTTAAAGTACCAATAATTTTAGTATTTTTAACTGGATCCCGTGGTCAAGCCTATAGTACCGGACAATTTTTACTTTATGTCATTCCCGCGAAAGCGGGAATCCAGTCAAATAAAGCTTTAAAAAGCTTTATTTGAAAAAAATTATCTAATAAAAAAATCTTTGAAATCAAGATTTTTTTAGCATAGATCCCTGCTTTCGCAGGGATGACATCGAGAGCTTTTTGAAAATTGTTCGGTACTATAGGTCAAGTCGCGGGATGACACCGAATATTTATTCTAAATTAGTATTATAACGGTTTAAATACCATTAAGAAAAAAATAATAATCAAACTGATAAATGCTGGCCAGCCTAGGTAGAACCATAATTTAAATAATTTATAATATTTTTCCGGTAGGGGAGTTCGCTGTTTTAATGCTTCAAGTGCTATATTTCGTAGTTAGATTTGAATCCATACCACCGGAAGACAACAACCACCGACGATTATGTATCCGATATACCTCTAGTAAATGAAAAATTGTCAAAGAAGTCAGCAAGTGTTATTAAGTAAGAATGGATTTATAGAAAATTAACATCAGTAGAAAAAGAAGAATTAAAGCTTTACCATAGAAGCGAAAGGGATAAGAGGATTTGTGATAGAATCAAAGCTGTTTTCATGTATGATGATAGCTATAGTATTGATGAGATATCGAAAGTGTTATTACTGAGTGATGGGGAGGGATAAGAAAACATTTAATAGATTATCATAATGCTCAGAAGCTTAAGCCTGGAAATGGCGGTAGTGATAGTAAACTTACTAGACAGGAGGAAGCAGAGTTAATAGTTCATCTAGAAAATAATAATTATGTGTATGCTAGAGATATAGGTTTGTTCATAGAACGTCAATATGGAGTAATCTATACATTAGCTGGGGTAATCAAGCTGTTACACAGACTTGGTTTTAGTTATAAGAAACCTAAGTTAATTCCTGGAAAAATAGATTTAGCTAAGCAAGAGGAATTTAAGCTGCAATATAGTTTGCTAAAAAATAATTTAGCTAAAGATGAGTCTATTTATTTTATGGATAGTGTTCATCCTCAATACCAAACTCGAGCAAGATTTGGTTGGATTAGAAAGAATGTAGTTAAAACATTACCAAGTTTCAGTGGTTGGAAGCGTAAACATATTATTGGTGCTATTAATCTTAAGGATTTAGAGGTAGTAACAACTGACAATCCTAAGGTTAATGGTGATTATATTATTGAATTTTTAAAGAAATTAGAAGCAAATAATCAAGATAAAAGTAAGATTTATTTGATATGCGATAATGCTGGATATCATAGGTCAAAAAAGGTAAAAGAATATCTACAATACAGTAAAATAGAGTTACTATTTTTGCCAGCATATAGTCCTAATTTGAATCCAATTGAACGACTGTGGAAATTTATGCATTCTGTTGTAAGTAACAATAAATTTTATGCGAATTTTGAGACATTTACTGATTCTATACGAATATTTTTTGAAAATATTGAAAAATATAAAAATAAAATTTCTTCATTGGTAAATGACAATTTTCAAACCATTGTGCCTAATCATTTTAACAACTCTTCATGTTGAAGAAGTATATATAGTAATGGTTCATTTTTAGATTGAAAATCCAAAAATACTATGCTATTGTTGGTAGTATAATTAAATATATTAAAAATATGCTTTTTCAATCACTAAATTTATACTCTATCTTATAGTTGCAGGTCTTACAGCTACAATTATCATTTTTATGCGTCAATTATCTTATTACAAACAGCAAATTATTAATAAGGATTTAAAAATGATACCTGCATATTTTGATAAAAAAATGTTATATAAAATTCTTAATAATAACTGCGATAGATATTCTGCTCTTGAAATGATTAAATCATATTTTAAGTTGAAAACTGCAAGATCGTTATCATATGAAGAACTTCAAAATGATCAGTAATTAAGCGAATTATTTGAAGATTCTTTAAACTATTTTATTGATAATTTTATATCAAAATCTGATAAATCAGTTGTAGCAAACAAAGCGTTTAGTATACAAGATGAATATAACAATACTCATAAATTATATGTGTTTTTAGAGAAAAATAAAATATCGGACAAAACACATCAAATGCTTATATATGTTAAAGTACCTTATATAATGACTAAAGACGACGAAGAAAGCTTAAACACTTTCATACATTTGACTAAGATAATGTAGATTTCCCAAAAATTTAAGAAAGAAGAATAACTAATTTAAGAGTCAGCTTAATGAAGCTATAAACGAATCGTGACTGTTCATTGTCACCTAGTTCGTTTGACCAGTGTTGTTGCATGGCTCAAGAAAACTGCTAGGTGTCATTCCTGCGAAAGCGGGAATCCAAAAAAAAGTATAAATACAGCAAATTTTTGAAATTAAAAGCTCGATTTATCTCGCCTTATGATGGATTCCCGCTTTTAGCTAAGAATGACAGCGAGTAGGTTTTTCGATCCATGCAACAAAACCCTACTTTTAGCTAGGATGACATCAAGATCTTTTTAAAGAATGTCCGGTACTATACTACTTACTACCGAATGAAGAAACAATTTTATTAATTAATGATTCAATATTAATTGCTGATTGGGTATATCTTATCTCTTCATTAGCCGCTAAATTTTCATCATCATTACCAGGTACAATTGAAATATATTTACCTCCAAGTAACCCGCTGGTGACTACTTGGGCTTTAGAATCTTTAGGCATTTTAACATCATCATTAATATTTAGATATACACTTGCATAAAAGCTATTCGGATCTAAAGTAATTTTCTTTACACTACCTATTTTTATACCTGAGATCATTACGTCGCTTCCAACTGCTATACCCTCTGCACTCTGAAAATTAGCAGTTAACTGATAACCTTTTGAGCTAGTTATAGAACTACCTGTTTTGTAGGCAAAAATCAAAAATAGCAAAGCAATAATTAATACTACAAAGCCGATAATTGTTTCAATAATGTTCTGTTTCATTGTTTTTTTATATTTTATTAATTAATTACGGTTGCCATCTACTATATTTAAGATTTGATGTTTTAGGCGGCTTTTTAACTATTTTATTATTCTTTTGCCACGGGAAAAGCTGAATATTTTTCGGTATCTCATTTACTAAATGATGTAACCAAGCGTGCCAACTCGGCGGAATTTTTGTAGGTTCATTTACATTCTTATAAATAACAAACCTCCTTGGACGCCTTAAATAATCAATATTACGGCTTTCATAATATTGATTCAAAAATTCATCTTCTCCTACTTTTTTGTGAAAAAAAGTAATAAAAAACTTATCTATCCACGACATTTTAAAATTTCTATAGCAGTTTCTCTTCCTTGCACTGCAAGTTTATCGGCAGCAATATTACCGCTATTATTTGCATGACCTTTTACCCATTTCCAAATAATAGTATGTTTACTCAATTCTGCGTATAATTTTTGCCATAAATCGGCATTTTTAACGGGTTCATTGTTGCTTTTACACCAATTATTTTTTATCCAATTATGAATCCAAGCGGTAATTCCCTGTTGCAAATATTTACTATCGGTATAAATCTTAACATTACAAGATTTTTTTAAAATCCTTAATGCTTCAAGTGCTGCCGTAATTTCCATACGATTATTAGTCGTATCCAACTCATACCCAAATATTTCTTTGCTAGTATCATTAAATTGAAGCAAAGCTCCCCATCCTCCGGGACCGGGATTACCTGCACATGCACCATCAGTATATATAACTACTTTTGAATCCATATATGGGCATTAACTAGGTTTAGGTTTAGAAGAGTTACGAAACTTATCTAACATTATAACATTTGGATTTGGAGATAATGAAGTTTTATAACTTTTATTACTACTGATTTCCTCTTCATGTTGGTGCTTTTCTTGTATATTTAACGACTGATTAAAAGTTAGGCTGTAATTATTATTGGAATCAACAAAGCTAATAAGTGCATCAAAAGGTACGTAAATTATTTCTTTAACACCGTCAAAACTTACCGTTAAGGAAAAACCGGTATCATTTACTATTAAATTTTCAAACTGATATTGAAGTACTATTGTTATCTGTTTTGGATATGCCTGTTTAACTTTTGAAGGTAAAATTACCGCAGGGTTATCGGTTCTGTACGATATGTATATTAACTGATCCCAATATAAATTTTCATGCTGAATCTTAGTTAGAATTTTTTTCACAAATTCTAGCATATATTCATTCACAAATTTTTTATATTCAATATTCATACGAAAAAAAATAAAAATAGGTATATGAGTTATGTGGGGTTTTTCTGTTGCCCGGCAAACCCCCAGCCGCGTAGGATTAAGCTGCTAAAGCTGCACCTACGTTACGATTATTATCGTTTGCGTTTCTTTGTTTTGACCCATATGGCAAAAGCCATCGGCGGAATCATCCCGAGTAAAAGCAATCTTTTTATTAGGTACGTCGATCCTATTTCGCCCCCATAAAATACTCGATGAACTTCAAAAATTGGCTACGTCGTTCTACAAGAGCTGCGGTGCTCATGTATTAAGTATACGCTTCACTCCTCGCCTTGTGAACTCCTTGCTCTTTTTGAAGTTGATCTTCGTATTGTCTACTCTTTGATTATATATTTAAACTTTTCTAAATGACGCCGCTAATAAAGAGGAATTTGAAGAAGACACGGAACGCAGAACCGCAGCGTACACTTGGTACGTGAGGATTCGAGTACCGGATCGACGTACAAATTACCTTTAGAAGCAAGTTATTTAGAAAGTTTTGGTGGAGGCGTCGGGTACTGCCCCCGAGTCCGCAACCTCTATTCTAAATTACGTTTATTACTATAGCTATATTAGCACCAAATATTATGCCTTAATTTGATTAAAATGTAAAGGTCAAATAAGAATTCTAGATTTATATTAAAAATGGACTTATAATAAATTTTTAGAATTCAAAATTAAAAACTTAATCATGCTACCAAATCTTGGAATTATTGCAGGCAGAGGTTCATTACCTTACTTAATAGCAAGTAACTATACAAAGCAAGGCGGCAAGTGTTATATAGCGGCGATTAAAGACGAGGCTGATATAGATCAAATTAAAGATTTTGAATATAAGATTTTAAAAATCGGTATGATTGGTGAAGCTATAAAATATTTTAAGGATAATGAGGTAAAAAATATTATTTTTATCGGCGGAGTGAATAGACCGAATTTTAAAAATTTATCCGTAGATAAAATAGGCGGTTCATTGCTTTTCAAAGTAGTTGGGCAAAAAATTCGAGGAGATGATAATTTGCTAAAAATAGTAGCAGATTTTTTTGAAAGCTATGGTTTTAAAGTAATTTCAAGTAATGAAATATATAAAAATCAACAAGGTAACTCCAATATTATAACTGATACCACCCTTACGAATTCAGATAAAAATGATATTGAGCTTGGAGTAAAATTGTTGAATCATTTAAGTTCATTCGATATTGCACAATCGGTTATAGTTGAAAATGGTTACATACTTGGTATAGAGGCTGCTGAAGGGACGGATAATTTAATAGCGAGATGTGCAGATTTACGTAAAAATCCTTATGGAGGAGTGCTAGTAAAAATACCGAAATTAGGTCAAGATAATAGACTAGATATGCCAACAATTGGTCCTGATACTATAAAGAATCTTGCTAAATATAATTACAAAGGAGTAGCGATTCAGAAAAATAACGTAATTATAGTCGAAGAAGAATTAACTATAAAACTCGCTAATGAACATAAAATTTTTATAACAAAATGTTAGCAATAGGTATTACCGGTAGCTATGCATCGGGGAAAACTTTTATTTTGGATTATTTAGCAGAAAAAGGATATAAAACTTTTTGTGCCGATAGATGTATAAAAGAATTATATCAAGATTTAAGCGTGCAAACTCAAATCTTAAAATTACTTCCTGAACTTGAATCTTTCAATATCGGAAAAATCAGTAATTTAATCTACAATAACGACCTAGCTAGAGAAAAACTACAAAATTTTATTTACCCATTACTAATAGATAAACTGATTTTATTTAAAAAAGAAAATGCTAATTCCAAATTTGGCTTTGCCGAAATACCGTTGCTTTATGAAGCAAAATTTGATAAATATTTTGATTTTGTCGTAACAATATACTGCTCTGAAGAAATAAGAATGCAAAGAGCGATAACGAGATCTTCATTTGATATAGAAATTTATAATAAAATCAAAGAAATTCAACTATCACAAGAGAGCAAAATAGCAAAAGCAGATTTTGCTATAAATAGCGGAGTTGATATGTTAGACTTGGAAAAACAAATAGAGAAGCTAATAAAGGATTTGAAAGCAAGGTAATTCTCGCTATTAGCGAGAAAATGTTGTCTTGTTGCATGGCACTTTTATGTCATTCCCGCGTAGGCATTGTTGCGTAACCCCCCAGTCGTCATTGCGAAAAGAATTACGTAGTAATTCGACGAAGCAATCCAGTTAAAAATTCTGATTTATAGAATTTTTTTAATTATTTTGCTGGATTGCAGCAAAGCTTCGCTCCTCGCAATGACGGTTTTGGTATCCACGCAACAATACCCGCTCGCAATGACGATTTTAAAAGACTAATAAAGGATTGGAAATGTCGAGTTTAAGAGAGATAATTTTAGATACCGAAACTACGGGACTTGACCCACGACAAGGTCACCGAATCGTCGAAATCGGTGCAATTGAGATGGTGAATAAGGTATTAACAGGCAGGAATTTTCATTTTTATATTAATCCTGAGCGAGATATGCCGTTTGAGGCTTATAGAATTCATGGCATATCCGGCGAATTTTTAAAAGACAAGCCTCTATTTCATACAATAGCCGATGATTTTTTAGAGTTTATTTCAGATAGCAAACTTATTATTCATAATGCTCCGTTCGATATTAAATTTCTAAATCATGAATTATCATTATTAAAAAGAGCGGAAATCAAACTTTTAGAACTGTCCAATGCTATAGATACTCTAGTTATGGCCAGAAGTATGTTTCCAGGCTCAAAATATAATCTTGACGCATTATGTAAAAGATTTAAAGTTGATAATTCAGGTAGGCAGCTTCACGGGGCTTTGAAAGATGCGGCATTACTTGCAGAAGTATATGTGGAACTAACGGGTGGTAGACAATCCGCTTTTAAAATGGCTGATAAATCTGCCGGAATAAATAATTTAGCAACTAATCAAGTAAATAACAAAACAGAGCAAACTACTATTGTTATTAAACCTACAAAAGAAGAGCTGCAAAAACATAAAGAGTTCATAAATAAGATTTTAATACCGGCTTAATTAATGTCATTCCCGCGGGGCTTTGTTGCGTGGATCTCAAAATACGTCCGGTGTCATACCGTGACTTGACCACGCGGTATCCAGTTTTTTTATTTTTATGGATGCCGTGGTCAAGCCACGGCATGACACCACAGGCTTTTTTAACAACAATTCCCTTAAAACTTACCTATGAAAACAAATTTCCTTGTACTTATAACTTTTATAATACTCATCTCTTTAGGCTTTTGGCAGCTTAGTCGTTTAAAAGAAAAGAAATTATTTCTAGCTTCTATGCAAGCTAACCTCACCTCACCAGCAATTAATTTAGCAGAAATTCAAGACAATTTACCTTATCACAAAGTAAAAATTACCGGTCAATTTTTGCCTAATAAAGACATATATTTATATGGTAGAAGGTCAATGTCGAGTGAAAAAGACGGATATTATTTAGTTACTCCTTTTAAAACTATAGAAGATAATGTTATTTTAGTAGCACGAGGTTGGTTTAGTAATCGCAATAAAAATATTATCACGCAAGCTACAAACGACCAGCAGCACGAGATTATCGGTGTTACTATGCCGTCTGAAAAAACTCGTAGCTACTTACCTGCTAATGATATAAAAAATAATGTGTGGCTAACTTTAGATTTAAAAGAAGCATCCCAAACCTTAGAATTAAATCTAGAGGATTTTTATATTATTGCGGAAGGAAAAGATATTAGCAATCTAGATATTTTATTACCTCTTTCAATAAATCATTTAGCAGCAATCAGAAATGACCATTTAGAATATGCCCTAACTTGGTTTGGTCTCGCTATTTCTTTAATAGTGCTTTATATTGTTTATAAGCGTAATGTTATTTCTTCGTAGGTCATCTATGTCATTCCCGCGGAAGCGGGAATGACATAATAACTGTACAATAAAGATTTATAAATGAGCAATCTACAACAACAAGCATCTGATCCTAATTATTCCGTTTGGGTATCGGCATCTGCCGGTACCGGTAAAACCAAAATCCTAACCGATCGATTTTTACGTCTGTTAATAATGGGCGTAGAACCTACAAATATTTTATGCCTTACTTTTACTAATGCTGCTTCTATAGAGATGCAAGCAAGAATTAATAGTAAACTTAAACATCTTTCTCTTTGTGATGCAGAAAAATTAGAAAATGAACTCTTCTTAATGAGCGGCAATAAGCCGCTACCACAAGAAATAGAAAACGCAAAAACTTTATACGATAAAATCCTAAATAGCAACGAGCCTTTAAATATCTATACAATTCATGCGTTTTGTCAAAAAACCCTTAACACTTTTCCTTTAGAAGCAGGTATCACACCGGAATTTAAGATTCTTGAAGAAACTAAATTACAGGATATCTTCCTAAATATCAGAAATGAAATCTACTTAAGTGATGAGCATAATGACTTAATTAAAATTTTACTTAACCGCTTTCATGAAATAACTCTGCAAGATATTTTTACCGAGATAATCGAGCAGAAAATTAAATTCAAAAAGTTATTTATAAATAAGCAAATTCCTAAAGAAATATCTAATAAAAGATTAGCGTTAGGGGAATTAAATAATATTTACGATAAGGTGAAAAACTTATTTGCAGAATATGATTTGGAAATAGAACCGAAAGAAATCTTTTTTACCAAAGACGGAAAAAAACGTAAAAGCCTTTTATCGAAAGAATTAACAAGAACATATCCTAAATTATTGTTAGAGCTAGAAAAAATTATCTCTGAAATTTACCGTTTGGATGAGTTGCGTCGCATAGAGGAGCTAGAATATCATACGAACTTACTTACTAAACTTGCTCATATTATTTTAAAAAAATACGATTCATATAAAGAAGCAAATAATTTACTCGATTACGATGATTTAATTTATTACACCGAGAAATTACTGAATAATAAAACTACACATGAATGGTTGCTACATAAGCTGGAGAGTGAAATAAATCATATTCTTGTCGATGAAGCACAAGACACAAGCCCCCAGCAATGGAATATTATCACCACTTTAATAACAGAGTTTAATGCGGTAGATAGACAACAAAATGTCATACCGTGGCCCCTCCACGGTATCCAGAAAAAAATAAAAAAAGACTGGATCCCGCTACAAGCTCGCGGGATGACAATTTTCATAGTTGGTGACGATAAACAATCTATCTTCAGTTTTCAAGGGGCTGATCTTCATAATTTCAGCTTAGTAAATGAGTGCCTAAAAGCAAAGCTTACAAGTGCCAATAAGAAATTCAAAAATATCACTCTTGAATATTCTTATAGATCATGTGCAGAGATTTTACAATTTACTCATAATGTTTTGAAAAATATAAAATCCAATTACCCGAATTTATTCCTTTCAAATAATCCTTTAATATACTCATTTCGTACACATCAAGGCTCTATAACGGTTTGGCCGTTAATAACAAGCGAAAAACAAGAAGAGCTTTTTTGGGCATTGCCTGAAGATTATGAAAATTCTAAATCCGCCGCTGATTTACTCATAGAAAAAATCATAAATTTTATACAAGAACAAATAGAAAGCAAAGAAATTTTACCCTCTACCGCAAGCAGAATATCTGAAAAAGATTTCATGATATTAGTACGAAAACGAGATGAATTTAGTAATAATCTGATAAAAGAACTTAGCAAAGCTAAGCTTAGAGTTGAGATAAGCGATAGAATTAACATTAAAGAAAATCTAACGATAATGGATTTAATCTCGATAGCTAAATTTGTGTTATTATCTGACGATGATTTAAACCTTGCCGGCTTACTAAAATCGCCGATTATCGGCATGAACGAAGAGCAATTATACAAACTTCTTGTAAATAAAACCGATAATAGTTTATGGGATAATCTATCTGCTTGTGAAGAAATATACGCTAAGTTAAATTCCCTAATTGAAATTTATAAAATATCGACTGTTGAGCATTTCTTTGATTTAGTAGTGAATAATCTAAATTTACGAGAAATTTACGATGATACTATGATAAATGAGCTATTAACATTAAGCAAAAACTATGCAAATGATATAGATAATTCACTGCAAGGATTCATTGCTTGGTTTGAGAATAACGATATCTACATCAAACGTGATATGGAGCATTCAGATAAAATAAGAGTAATGACCGTCCACGGCTCTAAAGGACTTGAAGCTCCTATTGTTATATTATGCGATTCTACTACTTTGCCGGTAAGTAGCAATAAATTTATTTGGGACGATAAAGGGGAAATGTTTTTTTCTGCCAATATTGTAGATACACCGGAGTTCCTACAAGAACTAAAAGAAGCTGAAAAGTTAAAAGATTTACAGGAGTATATAAGACTACTCTATGTTGCAATGACAAGAGCTAAAGACAGGCTGATTATATGCGGTTTTAGTAATAAAGCAGCCGCTCCTGAAAATTGTTGGTATGAAATAGCCAAGCAAACTTTTGATTAACAGCTGCTTTATTAAGGGCATTGCTAAGTCATTATTCGGCTTTCCAACTCTCCTAAACGTTGCTCGCTTCTCTCTATATCTTCTTTTGTGACAGGATTTTTTAATAAAAATGCAATTTCATCTTTTAGCATGTTTATCTCTTTTTCAGTAGAATCTAATATACTTCTTTAACTTGAAAAGTTGGAAAATGAATATTTAGATGAGCGAATAATCAATGTTCTTATGGATAATTAATATCTAATACTACCAATTCTTCAGGTAAAAGAAGTATATATATACTTCTTCAACATGAAGAGTTGTTAAAATGATTAGGCACAATGGTTTGAAAATTGTCATTTACCAATGAAGAAATTTTATTTTTATATTTTTCAATATTTTCAAAAAATATTCGTATAGAATCAGTAAATGTCTCAAAATTCGCATAAAATTTATTGTTACTTACAACAGAATGCATAAATTTCCACAGTCGTTCAATTGGATTCAAATTAGGACTATATGCTGGCAAAAATAGTAACTCTATTTTACTGTATTGTAGATATTCTTTTACCTTTTTTGACCTATGATATCCAGCATTATCGCATATCAAATAAATCTTACTTTTATCTTGATTATTTGCTTCTAGTTTCTTTAAAAATTCAATAATATAATCACCATTAACCTTAGGATTGTCAGTTGTTACTACCTCTAAATCCTTAAGATTAATAGCACCAATAATATGTTTACGCTTCCAACCACTGAAACTTGGTAATGTTTTAACTACATTCTTTCTAATCCAACCAAATCTTGCTCGAGTTTGGTATTGAGGATGAACACTATCCATAAAATAAATAGACTCATCTTTAGCTAAATTATTTTTTAGCAAACTATATTGCAGCTTAAATTCCTCTTGCTTAGCTAAATCTATTTTTCCAGGAATTAACTTAGGTTTCTTATAACTAAAACCAAGTCTGTGTAATAGCTTGATTACCCCAGCTAATGTATAGATTACTCCATATTGACGTTCTATGAACAAACCTATATCTCTAGCATACATATAATTATTATTTTCTAGATGAACTATTAACTCTGCTTCCTCCTGTCTAGTAAGTTTACTATCACTACCGCCATTTCCAGGCTTAAGCTTCTGAGCATTATGATAATCTATTAAATGTTTTCTTATCCCTCCCCATCACTCAGTAATAACACTTTCGATATCTCATCAATACTATAGCTATCATCATACATGAGAACAGCTTTGATTCTATCACAAATCCTCTTATCCCTTTCGCTTCTATGGTAAAGCTTTGATTCTTCTTTTTCTACTGATGTTAATTTTCTATAAATCCATTCTTACTTAATAACACTTGCTGACTTCTTTGACAATTTTTCATTTACTAGAGGTATACTTCTTTTACCTGAAGAATTGGTAGTATTAGATATTAATTATCCATAAGAACATTGATTATTCGCTCATCTAAATATTCATTTTCCAACTTTTCAAGTTAAAGAAGTATATATATTGAAGGAAGCATTAAATAAGTATCAAGCTCCACAGATATTTAATAGTGATCAAGGTAGTCAATATACCAGTAATGATCATATACAGATTCTTAAAGATTATAATATTCAGATATCAATGAATGGTAAAGGCAGAAGTATTGACAATATTGTTATTGAGCGTTTCTTTAGGACGCTGAAATATAATTGTATATTTATTAATGATTATCAAAATATAGGAGAGCTTAAAGAGGGTATCAATGATTATATCAGTAAATATAATTATCAGAGATTTCATTCAAGTATTGGGTATAAAAAACCCATGAATGTCTATCTCGATAGTATACAATATCATACACAAATGGCAGCTTAATTTTGAACAAAATTACCAAGTAAATTGCTCAAAATCTTGGCTTGATTTTTCAGTCCATTATACATATGAAAGGAGCTTAAGGCTTACCGTACCGATGATTTGAGCAGTATGTCCTGAAAAATACTTTCCAAGCATCCCCAGTGTTAAGCCTTTACCCGCTTGAAGATTAAGCTCCAGGTTAATTAAAGAAGTATAATACATTATAAACATCAATATTATACTAGGTATTATACCTAATTTTGCTAATACCATAGGCAGTGCTATCATACCGCTACCTATACAAGTACCTGAAATTAACAGGATTGAACCAATAAGTTCTTGCATAATTTAATGAAAGTTATATTGAAGAAAAAAGTATGTAATTTTTGCTAAAAAGAAAATCAGCTAAAAAAAGAAGATAAGATTTTAAAGGAAAAAGTTTTGATAAGTAAAATTAACATTCGTGTAATTTTGTTAAAGCATATGTAACGATATAGTATAATTATATTAATTATTTATGTCAAATTATTAATATTGCTTTTTAGGGGTATTGTTATATATTCTTATTAGACACCTTCCCACACTTCGCTTCTAGAGGTAATTTATACGTCGATCCGGTACTCACATCCTCTCGTATGTCTATATACGCTGCGGTGCTGCGTTCCGTGTCTCCTTTAAATTCCTCTCTATAAGCTGGTTTGGAAAGATGTCTATTGAAATTTACTATATTCAAAAATGCAGAGATTAGCCAAAATAATTAGTAATGCAGGAATATGTTCTAGGCGTGATGCTGAAAAGCTGATACTCGAAGGGCAAGTAAAAGTAGACGGCATTACAATTTTATCACCGGCTACAAATGTTGATATTAGTAATCAAATTGAAGTATCAGGCATATTAATCAATCAATCGCAAAAACCAAGGCTTTGGATTTATTACAAACCTGTCGGTTTAATTACCACTCACAAAGATCCCTTATCTCGTAAAACGGCATTTGAGCAGCTAACCGGCTTACCTCGTGTTATTTCAATAGGTAGGCTGGATTTAAATAGCGAAGGTTTGTTATTACTAACTAATAGCGGTGACTTAGCTCGTCAGTTTGAGCTACCCTCAAATAGGTTAAAGCGAGTATATCATGTTAGGGCATATGGGAAGTCTGATATTCTACTAAAAAGTGATTATAAAAATTTAGAAATTGACGGGATATTTTATAATCCTCATTCGATAAAGTTACTTAAGCAAAATAAGAGTAATTCTTGGTTTGAAGTAGTTTTATTTGAAGGAAAAAATCGTGAAATTAGAAGAATATTCGAGTATTTTGGACTAAAAGTTAACAAATTAATTAGGATTCAATATGGTAATTTTACGATAGATAATCTAAAACCCGGAGCTTATAAAGAAATAAATAATAAAATACTGGAAAAATAATTAGTAATGTGTTATTATCAGTGCATTTTAACTAATCATATAGAAAACATATGACAAATCTTAATATATATAAATGTGAAGAAAAAGACTTAAACGATTATCTTGGTTATATAAAAGATAACCCTAGTGTCTCATTAAATAATTTTATCAAAAATAAATATTTCGCTGAAGATAATGATAAAATTATTATTACTAGCTTAGAAAATATGGAAATTAACGAAGATTTAGTCAATGCTAATTTCCAAGGTACAATATTAACAGATGCCGTATTTAATAATTGTGACTTAACAAATACCATATTATGTGATTCAGATTTAACAAATGTAAAATTTAATGATTGTACATTTATCGGTACCGACTTTAGAGGAGCAAATCTTCATTACACAGACTTTAATTATAAAGATTATGATAACTATAAAATCCCCAATCTAAAAGATAAAATACGAGATATACAACTATCTTTTTCAGATCTTGAAAGACTAAATAAATATATAGATAAGGATTTAGAAAAAGAACGCATTAAAGAAGTAGTTATAGATGAAACTACAAATAAAAAGAAATATATTCTAGCTACGGAAGACGAAGAAACTTTACATACAGTTAAATCAAAAGAGCTAAAGACTAAGCAAGAAGAGTTAGAAACTCTAAAGCAAAACCTAGATAATCCTGGGATTGCTACCAATCTTTTAAATGCTTTTTGGAATAGTGCAGAAACTATTGCTCAAAACCGACAAAACGAACTAGGAAAAATCAACAAGTTACAACATGAAGTAAATAAACTAGAAACTGAAATATATGCTTTAGATAACCTTAGAATGTTCTGCGGTAACGGTCTTGCAGATATTTTTGCACAGCTAAAAAATGAAGAAATACAAATAAAACTAGACCCATCATATATTATAGGTTCGACTGCCAAAGAGCGTGATATACCGAAAGAATATATAAAATTAACTTCTGCCGAATTTGATCTATATTTAGCTGAAGCAGCAAAACAATCTGACATAAAATTATCTCTTACCGATTTTGTTAGAAAACAAAAAAATCTTTCAAAAGATACACATATAATCCCTGATCTTTCAGAAATTAATTTATCAGGTAAAACCCTTACTAATCTTAACCTGAAGAATACATTATTTGCTTCAGCTAATTTAGAAAATATTAAAATTTCGGATTGTAATTTAGATTTTACTAATTTTGAAGGAGCTAATTTACAAAATGCCGTTTTTCAAAATGTTACAGCTCGTAACGCAGGATTTCTTTTTGCTGATCTTAAAAATAGCAAAATTGAAAATAGTAATATGTCGAGAGCTTACATGCCTAAAGTAGATTTATCTGAAGCAGAAGTAACAAATAGCAAATTTAATGCTGTTATGATGGTTAATGCCGATGCCGAAAAGTTAATTATTAAAGATTCAGAATGGAAAAATTCTAATCTTACCGGTATATCACTTGCTTATGCAGATATGCAAAGAGTTCAAATGCAGGGAGTAGTTTTAAATAATGCACTTCTAGATCAAGCAAATATAGTTTCTACTGATCTTGAAAATGCTTTTATGAATAATGCACGTGCGTTAGAAGCAAAATTCAAAGAGCAATGTAACATGCAAGGCATAACTGCAAGGAATGCTTATTTTAGCGATGCTGAATTTGAAAATATACTATCTTTAAAAGAAGCTGACTTACGAGAAGCTATAATGCAGCGTGTCAAACTTAAGAACGCTGACTTAACAAAAGCAAAGCTTGATAAAGCAAATCTTGAATATGCCGATCTTACAAACGCTACGCTTACTAATGCAACTGCACAATTTGCTAAGTTAAGTAATGCTACTTTAGAAAAAGCAGAAGCTGAAGGATTAAATATTTCTGATGCTATTGCTAAAAATATTAATGCTAAGGAAGCTAACTTTAAAAATGCAATTATGCGGCGTGCCGATCTTACTAAAGCCGATTTCACTAAAGCGGTGCTTGAAAATGCCGATATGCAAGCAGTAGAAGCATTTGATGCGATATTTAAAGAAGCAAATCTAACACAAGCAAATCTAAAAGCAGCAAATCTAGCTGGAATTAATAAAGAAGGAGCAGATTTTGATAAAGCAAAAATCAACGATGCTACAAAGGTGCATGATACTAAAGGCGAGGCTAAAGGGAATTTAGATCATCAAGATAAAGACGGTAAAACAACATCTGTCAATGTTAACGAACATGCTAAATTACAAGATAAAATTCATGCAAGAGAAAAAAGCGGTTGGTTTCTGAAAACCGGAGTAGGACAGCTTTGTACAAAAATTGCTAAAACTACTACATCAGGAATTAGCAGCGTAACAAATTTTTTAGCAAGTAAGAAATTTTTAGTAGGGCTTGCCGTAGTAGCGGGTCTTGCAGTAGCAGCTGCACCTTTTGTAGCGATGCCTGTATTATTGGTCACCGGCACGGCCCTTGCTACTAAAGCTGTTATTCTAGGAGCAGGTATTTTAGCCGGAGGTCTAGTCGCTACCAGAACTTATAAACTTACTCAAAAACCTTTATGCAATCTTCAGAAATCATTTGAAAATTTGACTAGCAGTATAGATAAATATATCTCACCGCCTCCTGAAAATATTGATGAATTAGTAACAGAAAAACAACAAGCAAGACAAAAAGCTGAGACAGAAAAATCTAAAGAAAGGGAAGAAAATTTAAATAATGTAAATAATAATATTGATAAAGCTAAAGAACAAGATATTTTAAAACAAGCACAAAATAATTTAAACCAGGAAACGCCAAAAGTAGAAATACAAGAAAAGAAAGATACAACTGTAGAAAAACAACAAACAGAACCTGGTAAATTTGCAGCAAAATTTAAGCCTAACACTAAAGGCAAAGGATTTGTCGCAAAAATAAAGGA
This sequence comes from Rickettsia endosymbiont of Villa modesta, assembly GCF_964026485.1. Lineage (NCBI taxonomy): Bacteria > Pseudomonadati > Pseudomonadota > Alphaproteobacteria > Rickettsiales > Rickettsiaceae > Rickettsia > Rickettsia endosymbiont of Villa modesta. Next base: position 1,021,405 of record NZ_OZ032157.1, read on the forward strand.
CGAAAAAAAAAACACAAATTCAACAAAAGAAGCATATAACTAAATAAGTGTTAAAAATAATATCCGGTAAATATAGAAACCAAATTATACCTACCGCTAAAAATATCAAATATCGACCTTCCACCGGTAAGCTCAAAGAGGCAATATTTAGTATATTAACCTCCGGTGAGTTTACCGGTAATAAATTATTTAACGAAACTACCCACATTCTCGATTTATTTGCCGGTAGCGGTAGCCTTGCTTTTGAAAGCCTATCAAGAGGAGCAAGTTTTGCTACCTTAATTGATATTGATACATCCTCATTAAAAATAGCAGAAGGATTTGCTAAATCTCTAAACATTGAAAATAATGTTAATTTGGTTAATATTAATGCTTTAAATCTACCGAAAGCAAATGAATCATTTGATCTTGTATTTATAGACCCCCCTTATCATAAGGATATAGTGCCTAAAGTAATGAAATTGCTGATAAAAAATAACTGGCTTAAAGACGGTACTATCATAGTTATTGAGATGGCTAAACTAGATGATTATGCTTTAGATGAAAATATTGAACTTTTACGTGAAAAACTATATGGCAAGAGTAAGCTACTGGTTTTGAGATTTACTGTCATTCCTACGAAAGCAGGAATCCAGTAAGAAATATATAAAAACTTATTTTTATATATTTACTTCGTCAAGTATGTAATAATTAAGACTATTTTTGTGGATTCCTGCTTTCGCAGGAATGACATAGGAACGCTTCACAATGAATCATAGCTTAAAAACATGACCAAAGACAAGAAGCATTATATCTGTTCTAACTGTGGAAATACTAGTCCTAAATGGTCGGGGCAGTGCTTTGACTGCGGTGTATGGGGTAGTATTGTCGAAGAGATAGTAAGCACGAATAAAGCAATTGTTAAAACAGGTAGCAAACAAGATTTCGATAAGCTTTCAGGTCACGTAGCCGAACAGTTACGCATCCCTACCCCTATAGGCGAATTAAATAGAGTACTAGGTGGCGGTTTGGTGCTTGGTTCTGCTATATTAATAGGAGGAGACCCTGGCATAGGCAAATCTACTTTGTTACTACAACTAGCAGCAAGTAACTTTGCATCAAAGATGAATTGCTTATATATAACGGGCGAAGAATCATTAGACCAAATAAAATTAAGGACCATAAGGTTAAATCTAACTAACTATAATACCGATATTTTAGCAGCCACTAATTTGGAAGATATTATTGCGAGTATAGAAGCTAATAAAAATAATATTGATTTAGTAGTGATTGATTCTATTCAAACAATTACCACAAAAGAATTATCTTCGCCTCCAGGCACTGTTTCACAAATTCGTACATGTGCAAATGAACTTGTTAATTATGCTAAGCAAAACAATATAATTATTTTACTAAGCTGTCACGTAACTAAAGACGGTCAGCTAGCAGGTCCTAAGATACTTGAGCATTTAGTTGATACCGTATTATATTTTGAGGGAGATCATAATAATCATTTCCGTATTTTACGTTCATATAAAAATCGTTTTGGCGGTGTGGGTGAAATAGGCGTATTTGAGATGAGCGGCAGCGGGCTTATTGAAGTAACAAATCCGTCTGAACTATTTTTGATGAAGCGAGAGCAGAACGTTATAGGTACGTCTATTTTTGCAGGAATTGAAGGCTCAAGACCGTTACTTATGGAAGTACAAGCCCTCATAGTACCTTCAAATATGGTAACTCCTAGACGCTCTGCGGTGGGCTGGGATGCTAATAGATTATCAATGATACTTGCCGTGCTTAGTAGTAGGATAGGACTTAATCTTGCTAATTATGAAGTATATTTAAGCATCGCTGGAGGGCTTAAAATTGCCGATCCTGCTTCGGACCTCGCAGTAGCAGCGAGTTTAATATCTGCCGCAACAGGAAAACCGGTTCCTGAACAAAGCGTTTTTTTCGGCGAAATAAGCTTATCGGGTGAGATAAGAAAAACTGCAAAAGCAGAAACAAGAATAAAAGAAGCCGTAAAGCTTGGATTTAATAAGATTATCTGCTCTAAGCTTGAGAATTTAACGTATGACTTTATATCTTCCGTCTCACATTTAAAGGATTTAAAAGAGATAATCAAATGAGTATAGTCAAATCAGTTGGATTTAATTACAAGGAGCAAGGAGCGAAGCCTATAACTAATAGGAGTGCGACGAGTGACTCGTTCAGTGAATTCAAATCATTTGACTATATAGTTTATGAAATAAGAAATTTGGAAGAAGCACGTAATTTTTTATCTAGTGTAGAAGAGCAGTTGATATTAACAAATCATGCCTCTAGCGTAAAATATTACGGTATGCTAGCAATTGATTACATGTTTAAAATTTTAAATAAAGAATTTCCGAAAAAAGTTTTAGGGCTTACCGTAAATGTAGGAGAGGATCACGCCGCTTTATTTACTGCAATCAAACTAGGATACAATAATATAGTATATACAGGGGATTCTAAGGAAGCTAGAGGGTTATTGGGTGGAGTGAAAAAACACTCTATGTCATGCCGTGACCCCGCCACGGTATCCAAAAAAAATTAAAAAAGACTGGATACCTCAGGTACAAGCCGCGGTATGACACCAAGGAAAAACTATGAATATCAAAGATGTAGGAGTAATAATTGCTAAAAAACCTTTGAAAGAAAATACATTTATTATTACGGTTTTTACTAAAAATCATGGTTTATATTCGGGAGTTGTAAAAGAATCTTCTAAAAAAAGCAAATTTATATATCAAGAAGGGAATATTGTAGATTTTCTTTGGCAGGCAAGACTACACGAACATATCGGCATGGCTAAATGCGAACTCATCAAATCTTACACCGGTTATTTTATCATAAATAAAGCTAAATTATATGCCTTTAATTCCGTTATATCTTTAATCAAAGAGTTATTTCATGAAAGAGAAGAACATTCTAATTTTTTTTCATTTCTAATTAACTATTTAGATAATTTATCAAAGAATTTTTGTTTTCGTGATTATATTAATTTTGAGCTGGCTTTACTTGCCGAGACGGGTTATAAGCTTGATCTTACCAAGTGCGGCGTGACTCATGTTACAACTGATTTAACCTATGTATCACCTAAATCAGCTAGAGCATTATCATATGAAGTAGGGAAGCCTTACAAAGATAAATTATTGATTTTACCAAAATTTTTACTTTCAGATGATAGTGAGATTACATTAGAAGAAAAAAGGCAAGCTTTAACCTTAACAAACTATTTTTTAAATAGATATTTATTTCATAATAATAGACAAGTTGAAGCACGCCAAATTTTTATTGAATTTACTATAAATAATTCTTAAAGATTCTATATTTTTACTTTTATTTTTCTTATTTGATGATATACTCATTTAAGTAATTACTTAAATAAGTATGTGACATGACTAGATTAAGCAGAGATATACCAAACGAATTACATCACTTTCTTAAAGTTCACACTGCACATAAAAATGATACTATTATGAATTTTGTAAGAGAAGCGATATATCATAAAATAGAACAGGCAAAAGAATTAAATGCAGAATCAATAAAAATATTAGAAGAATCGGCAAAAAGTTTAAATATTAATCAATATTCTTCATATAAAGAAATGTATAAAAAGCTTAATTTAATATGATTCTGCAAACTTCTGGTATTTTATTCTATGTCATTCCCGCGAAAGCGGGAATCCAGTTGAGTAAAGCTGCTTAAAAGCTTTACTCAAAAAGAAAACAATATAATAAAAAGACTTTTTTAGCCTAGATTCCTGCTTTCGCAGGAATGACATGAGAGATTTTTCAAAAATTTTCTGGTACACTACACATGTACCGGCACCCATAGTGACTTATTTAAATAATAATCTATGAAAATACTAGCATTTGACACAGCCAATAATACTGCATCGGTAGCAATATCCGAAAATGAGAATATTCTGGCATATATAGAAGAATTACGCCCTTCTATGCAAGCAGAGAATCTCATGCCGATGATAGAAGACGTGATGAAATCAGCTAAATGTTCATATGATGATCTAGATTATTTAGCGGTAACTAACGGGCCGGGTAGCTTTACGGGCATTAGAATAGGACTTGCTAGTGCTAAAGGTATATTATTTGCCAAGGAAAATATTAAAGCAGTAGTGGTTAGCAACTTTGAATATGCCTACTTTAGAGCCATAACTCAAGTTAAAGATTATGATAAAATATATGTCTTTTTAAACGCTTATCGCTCACAGCTTTATATGCAAGTTTTTCATAAATCAGAAAAAATAGAAGAGCCGTTATTGATAGATTTCGAGTATGCTATAAAACTGCTTGCAAAAGAGAAAGGTAGTATAGTGTGCTGTGGTAGCGGGCTTGAATTTATATATCACCAAATTATACATTTACCGAATATAATAACCTTGCCACGTTTTGCACGAGTTAAAGCATGGGTTATTTGTAGATATATTGCTAGTAGATTATCGAGCGGTATGAAGTTAAATAGCTCTATCGAACCGCTTTATATACGCCCGCCTGATGCGCTAAAATAGCAATAAATTACGTCGTTCCTAGTTAAAAGCAACCTTGTTGCATGGTTTGTTTTATGTCATTCCCGCGTAGGTGCGAAGGTATTGTTGCGTGGACCGAAAAATCCGTTCGGTGTCATACCGTGGCTTGACCACGGTATCCAAAAAACAATAAAAATACTAATAATTTTAGTATTTTTATTTGGATCCCGCTACAAGCTCGCGGGATGACAGAGGCGAAATTGATCCACGCAACAATACCTTCGCACCTACGCGGGAATAACATCAAGTAGGTTTTTTGATTCATGCAACAAAATTACTAAAAGCAGGCATCCATTTTTTTGTCTACCGTATGTGTGAAATAAGATAGGTTGACATAAGAGCTTTATTATACGTATACTACATCATCACTTTCATAATAGAATCCAAAATCATTACCTGATAACTTCGTAGTAAAATCACTATTAGAGAACCCGACTTGATTGTCTGATACTTCTATTTCATCTTCACAATCAGAGAACCCGGAATCACTATCAGATCCTTCACCTGATTCTTGCTTTGCACACTTCTTGTCATGTATACTTCTTTTACCTGAAGAATTGGTAGTATTAGATATTAATTATCCATAAGAACATTGATTATTCGCTCATCTAAATATTCATTTTCCAACTTTTCAAGTTAAAGAATATACTGAACAAAAATTATCTTAATTTTAAACACTATTTCTTCCAAAAAAATATCCTTCCTATAATTCTCTACTTAATTTCTTATCTCTCAACACTTCCTTTATATGTCATCTTTTCAAAAACTTCACCTAATTCATTTTCAGGCGTGTTTACAATTTCTTCTACTAACTCATTATCAGAAAGGGTTTCAAGCTGATCTAAGAGATTAAATGTTTCTTCAGCATTATTATTTAAATAAGAAAAAACTTTATTACTCACAAGATTAAAAGTTTCAGCAACTTTAGAAGAAAGAATACTAGATGTATTTTTTATAATATTAAAACTCTTTACTCCAAAATCATAAACTGTTTTTAATGATGAACTAAATGTACTGAACAAGCCTTTACTTTCAGCTGTGTTAGTTACTTTTTCTCTACCATCAAGCTCATTCATAATATCAGTATATTTGATTTGAGAGATGCCTAGAGTATCTGGCTGACCTTTTACTGCTTCTTGTAAGGTTGTTTTAGAATTTAAAAAAGGATATTTAGCTTGAGCTTCTACTATTTTTTTATTACATCTTGCACTTTTTTCGTCATACTGCTTAATCGAATTATCTAACAATTTCATCGTTAGCAAGATAAGAAGCCGGCTTTGGAGAAATATTATGTGGGATTAAATTTTGTAACTTATTAAAAATTGATGTTATTGCCATAATTTTTCCTCATTTCTTATTATTAAATAGAAATTATGAAGAGGTCAAGATAAAATATAATAATTATTAACTTTTTATTATATTTTGCTTAAAATTAATTAATTTATCAAAGAGGGATATTCTACTAAATGTTATTCGCACGAAAGCAGAATATTGTTACGTGGACCGGTAAAACCCAATGTGTCACCTAGTTCGCTTGCCCCATAGTAGCGGACAATTTTTGTTCTATGTCATTCCCGCGTAGGCGGGAATCCAGTAAAATAAAGCTTTTTTTAAAAGCTTTACTTTACAAAAACTATGTAATAAAAAATCCTTAAAATTAAAGATTTTTTAGTCTGGATCCCCGCTTTCGCGGGGATGACATCGGAATCTTTTTAAAAAATGTCCGGTACTATTGGCTTGACCACGGGGTCCATAAAAACAATAAAAAATACTAATAATTTTAGTATTTTTAACTGGATCCCGTGGTCAAGCCACGGGATGACAGAGGTGAAATTCATCCACGCAACAATGCCTTGCGGGAATGACATATAATAAAAATTCTACTATAATTGTCTCTGTTCTTGAACTAGCTCAAAAACTTCAACTGTGTCTCCTTCTCTAATATCTTCGTAATTTTCAAATGCTATACCACACTCATATCCTTCTCTAACTTCTTTAACTTCATCTTTAAAGCGTTTTAAAGTTTTGAGCTTTCCTTCATGAATGACTACATTATCACGTAATAAGCGTACGCCCGCTCCTTTCTTAATAATCCCTTTAGTTACATAGCTACCGGCGATTTTACCGACTTTGGTAATATTGAATATTTGTCTAATTTCTACGCTTCCGATATATTGCTCTCTAACGATCGGATCAAGCATACCGCTCATAATAGCTTTTACGTCATCAATTAAATTATATATTATACTATAATATATAATATCGACTTTTTCTTTTTCTGCAGCAGTTAAAGCATTTGCCCCTGCTCTAACGTTAAAGCCGACAATAATAGCTGAAGAAGCATGTGCAAGAGATACATCGGATTCCGTTATCGGACCTACGCCGCTATGAAGTATACGAAGCTTTATTTCATCACTCGGTAATTTTAATAAGCTACCTGAAATAGCTTCAACCGACCCTTGGACATCACCTTTAATAATTAAAGGTAATTCCTTAATTTTACTATTACCGGAAGCTTTTAAAAACAAATCTTCTAAACTTGAACGCGGTGCAATAGATATTTTCTTTTCTTTAGCAAGACGCATTCTATATTCAGCTATATCTTTTGCTTGTTTCTCATTTTGTACTACGTTAAATTTATCACCGGCAAAAGGTACTTCGTTTAAGCCTTGAATTTCTACGGGAACAGACGGTGTTGCTTCCACTATTTCTAGTCCCTTATCATTAGCCATCTTTTTAACTTTACCGTAAGAGCTACCTGCTATTATAATATCACCGTTTCTTAAAGTACCTCGTTGAACTAATATAGTGGTTAGCGTTCCTCTTCCTTTTTCGATTTTTGACTCGATTACAACACCGGCAGCCGAACCGAAAGGACTCGCTTTTAAATCCTGCATTTCTGCAATTAATAAAATTGCTTCTTCAAGTTTATCTAAGTTAATTTTCTTTAGTGCCGAGATAGGAATAACCATAACGTCACCACCTGCCTCTTCGCCTATAATTTCGTGGACATATAATTCGTTCTTTACACGCTCAATATCAATATCAGGCTTATCAATCTTATTAATAGCTACAATTATAGGAACGCCCGCTGCTTTCGCATGATTAATTGCCTCAACCGTTTGCGTTTTGATTCCATCATCTGCTGCTACCACTATAATAACTATATCCGTTACTTTAGCACCTCTTGACCGCATTTCCGAAAAAGCCTCGTGACCCGGAGTATCAATAAAAGTAATCGCTCTACCGTCTGCAAGAGTTACTCTATAAGCCCCGATATGCTGGGTAATTCCTCCAGTTTCACTTGCAGCAATATCCGTAGATTTAAGAGCGTCAAGTAATGATGTTTTACCGTGGTCTACATGCCCCATTACTGTAACAACCGGAGCACGCGTTCTCAAATCTTCAACCTTATCATCACTAATTAAAACATTTTCAACATCCGATTCTTGAACTCTTTTTACCGTATGCCCTAAATTTGTTGCAACTAGTTCCGCCGTATCGGCATCTATTGTTTGGCTGGCATTTGCAAGAATACCGAGCTTCATTAATTCTTTAATTACATCTGCTACTCTTTCAGACATAGCATTTGCAAGATCGCCGACTCCGATAACTTCCGGTATCGTCACTTCTCTATATACTTTTTCAGGTGCTTGTGATACTAATTTACGCTTTTCTTTTTCTCTAGCTCTTTTTATAGAAGCAATACTTCTAGTTCTACCGCTTTCATCGTCGCCAAGCATATTGAAAAGATCGGCTTTTTTGAATTTTTTCGGTTCTTCTAGCTTAATTTTTGGTGCGACTACTTTATTATCTGCTGTTTTATCTAATTCTTTCTCTGATTCTATCCCGTAACGTGTTCGCATTCCTACCAAAGGAGACTTTACAAAAGTTTCTTCTTTCTTTTTAGATGTTTGTGGCTGTATATCTTTGTTATTTTGGACAGTTTTAGCACTAGCTTCTACTTTTTCTTCTTCTGCATTTTGCTGTTTTTGTTCAACTTCAGTTTCTAGCGTTTCTATTTTTGAGTTAGCAGACTGGTTAATACTTGCAAGTTTACTTAAAGTGCTTATTTGTGAAGGGTCATTTAATTTAGATTGCTCAGCAGCTTTTTTAAGAATAGATAAACGTCTGTTAAATTCTTCCTTATTCGCATCAATAGCAGTTTGATCTAAGCTATTTCTTTCTTTATTTAATGAAAGGGTAGTAGTACTACCGGTAGCGCTTTTTCTAACTTCTACTAGCGTTTTAGATTTAGCATTAACAAAGCTTTGAGCTCCTGTAAGAGAGTCAAAAGACTTATTAAGCGATAATTTTGAATTGCCAAGTGTCAACTTTTTGGGTTTGATTTCCTGGTTATCCGTCATATTTAAAACCTTTGTGTTTCTGTTTTTTCCGTCTACTACTTATTATGTCATTCCCGCAGAAATGTTGCCCGCATGGATCAGTTTTTCTCGTCATTGCGAGGAGGCTTTGTTGCATGGACCGGTTTTCTATTGTCATCCCGCGACTTGATCGCGGGATCCAGTTAAAAATACTAAAATTATTAGTAGTTTAAATTGTTTTTATGGACCCCGTGGTCAAGCCACGGGGTGACAATAAAAAATCTGGATTCCCGCCTATGCGGGAATGACATCGAGCATGTTTTTTGATTCATGCAACCACCCTTTCACAGGAACGACGTACATTCTCATCCTCTAACTATCCTTTAATTCACCGTGCTGTCTAGCAGTTTTAATCAGCAATTTAATATTTTCGTCCGTTATATTAGAATTTGGAGCTAAATTTTTAAATTCATTTACGCTCATCTCTCCTAAATCTTCTATGGTCTTTATACCATATTCGGCAAATTTTAATGTTAATTCAAGCGGTAATTCTAATATATCTATTAATTCTTGCTCAACTCCCAGATCCTCTAGCTTTTTGATAATCTTTTCATTCTTAAGATCGACGTAATTAATAGCTCGATTTTTGATCTCTACGGCGAGTTCTTCCTCAAAGCCTTCGATTCTTGTTAAAGTACTAACTTCACTAGTTGCGATTTGTTCTACCGAATTAAATCCCGTTACCGATAAAAGCTGACCTATAACTTCTTCAACATCTAAAGCTTCCATAAATAATTCCGTAGAAGTTAAGAACTCTTCGTTTCTTCTTTTTGATTCTCGCTCTTCGGTCATTATATCGATATTCCAACCTGTAAGCTTAGAAGCTAAACGAACATTCTGCCCTCTTCTACCTATTGCAATACTTTGATTTTCTTGCGAAACTACTACTTCTACCTTATGCCTATCCTCATCAATCAAAATTTTTGTAATTTCCCCGGGTGCAAGCGGTGCAAGAGCATTAACTATAAACTGTGCCAGATCATCACTCCATAATACTATATCAATTTTCTCTCCGTTTAACTCATTTGTTATGGCTTTTACTCTATTACCTCTAATACCTACGCATGAGCCTACGGGATCTATACTACTATCCGAAGCAAATACCGCTATTTTTGCTTTCGAACCGGGATCACGTGCTACTGATTTTATTTGAATAATATCTTCAAGAATTTCAGGTACTTCTAGCTTAAATAGCTTAACCAGCATTTGGTTATCTACTCTAGACAAGAAAATCTGTGGTCCTTTTGTTTCTTGCCTTACATCCTGTACATATACTTTTATACGATCATTAGGTTTAAAATTCTCACCCTTAATTAATTGATCTTTTTTTATTATTGCTTCAGCACAACTCAAGTCAACTATTACATCACCGTATTCTATTCTCTTAACTATCCCGTTTATAATTTCGCCTTTTCTATCTTTAAAGTCATGATATTGCTTTTCACGTTCAGCTTCTATAACACGTTGAGTTATAACTTGTTTTGCAGCTTGAGCCGATACTCTAGCATGATCAATCGGTGGTAAATATTCATATATCTCATCACCGATTTTAGCTTCCGGATTCTTTATTAAAGCTTCTTCAAGTGAGATTTGCGTTAAGTAATCTTCTACATCTTCTACTATTTTTAAGATTCTTAAAAGATTTATCTCACCGGTTTTCCTATTTATCTGAGCTTTAATATTATATTCATTACCGTATTTTTTTCGTCCTGCTACTTGTACCGCTTGTTCAACCGTTGAAATCAAAATTTCTTTTGATATTCCTTTCTCACGGGCTACAGAATCTATAATTTGTAAAATTTCTACATTACCTATATTAGACATACATTATCTCTTATTGCTTTAGGTTCTTGCGTACAATTTCTAAAAAGATTTAATTTTGGTTATTTTTTAAAAATACCTCAAAATAGCCAATCAATTAGAAACTTTCACAGAACCTAGTAATTTTTTAAATACTTCTTCAGTTAAAACTAGATTGGCATTTTTAATTAAATCATAATCAATTAGTACTTCTTGTTCTTCAAATTTTAAATATATTTTATTATTTTCGGCTTTAATTATTTTACCCTGATAACGAGTTTTGCCGTTCAATAATTCTTTAAGTTTGATTTTAACTTCTCTTCCTAAAAATCTATTATAATTTTCAAACTTTACTAACGGACGTTCAAGACCGCTTGATGCTACCTCTAAAGAATATGCATCTTCTATTAAATCTTCAACATCTAGAATAGCGGAGATAGTTCTACTTGCTTTAGTACAATCTTCCACAGATATTTTTTCACCGTTTAAGCTATCAATTAATATCTCGACTACTTTAGGGTTAACACCTTTAAACTTAACAAGAACTAACTCAAACCCCATATCCGTCAAGGATTCTTCTATTACGTTTGTTATTTGTTGTTCAATAGTTTGCATATTTGATGTTTATAACAAAAAAGGTGGGATAAACCCACCTATCTATAATTTTTATAATGCTTATCCGTAACGAAAATACACTAATTAGAATATATAAGCAATATTTAACTTTATATTTTTGTAAAACAACATATTTATAGATGGGCAAATACTTGATAACCCATCTTGCCCGCTTAGAGATGGATCATAGTATCCTCCTGATGAACAAAAATTCTTCTATATGAATCTGAGTATACATAACCCCCATTTTCTCTTCTAATATATGTTGCACATGATTGTTAAAAGAACGAGGACCGCAAATTTCATAGGTTTTGCCTTTTAACATACCTAATAAAAATTCTTCAGCTATTCTACCGGTATGATAATGTATACTTCTTTTACCTGAAGAATTGGTAGTATTAGATATGAATTATCCATAAGAACATTGATTATTCGCTCATCTAAATATTCATTTTCCAACTTTTCAAGTTAAAGAAGTATATATGAAGGGTGTACTTTTACTAGCTGATTTTCAGAATCAAATAGATAATTTGTTACAGTTCCATTAGGATTTTTCTTTATTAGACATTCATAATAATAACCTTCTTCATCATGACCGGTTTTTATAACTGTAAATTCACTGTATTTTTCTCCTACTTTAACAGTAATAACTTGCCCATGTTTATGCGGTATTACTTTTTGTTCATTTTGTCCATAAAATTTTATTTTTGCTGTATTTTTATCAGCACTTTCTATTTCAATTTTTATTTTATGACTTTCAAAACTCTCTATATTATACTTTTCTTTTAATTCATCATATTGCTTCTTTTCAGCATCTACAAAATGCTTTCCTACTATATTTAATATTTCCGTTACCAGCTTGTTGTCCTTACCTACATTTGATATAAGCTCTTCAGCAACAGGTTGATATAGCTCTGAAGGAATATTACGCCCTACATGTATACCGACAATTTTTGATACCGCATTTTTAAATTTATGATCATTCTCTAATGCTGATTGGATTACTTCTAAAAGATCTACTTCATCTGTTTCACTACTGTATTCCTTTCTCAGGTTTTTCAGTATTAAAACTATTACTATTAAAAAATTCATTTACCACTGCTTCATATTTAGTTGCTAAATTTCCATAAAAATTTAAAGATTTAGTAATATCAAAATTCTTAGATAGCTCAGCAGCTTTTCTTATTTCTTTCACTATAGTTGTTCTAGACATAATAACTCCTTTTTTAATAATATAAATTTGAAATTTATATAATATGTATTTAAAATACATATTATAGTAACTAGACTTATATATACTTCTTTAACTTGAAAAGTTGGAAAATGAATATTTAGATGAGCGAATAATCAATGTTCTTATGGATAATTAATATCTAATACTACCAATTCTTCAGGTAAAAGAAGTATATGTATTTTTATTTGAATAGATATTACACTAAAAAAATATGAGCAAGGCTTAAGAAAGTTAGGAAACCTAGAGCATCGGTTATGGTTGTTAGAAATACGCCGGAGCCTGCAGCGGGGTCTATATCAAAATAATGCAGTATTATAGGAATAGCAGAGCCGAATAATCCGGCTACTAAAAAATTAAAAATAACTGCAATAGCAAAAATAACGCTAAGATTTAAGTCAAGCAACATCACAAAGCTAAGTCCTGCTCCGATAATTGCAAGTACAAAACCGTTAAAAGCCGATACGGCTATTTCTTTTAATATAACTTTATTGACATTATTAGAAACGCGAATTTAGGATAAGGAAGAAGAGAAGCATGGAATAAGAATAAAGTATTTACAAGTTAAGAGTGTTGGGTTACTGAAGTTTTTCAACAAAAAAACAAGAACCCAACAATGAAAAAATGTATCACAACTTTATTTTATATACTAGACAATTTTTGTGAAATATATGAAGAATGGGAGAAGCAAAAATTAATACCAACAGATAGAAAACGCCGGAGAGAAGGGAATTTAAGCCTTTCAGAGCTTTTAACTATCGTATTATATTTTTATATATCGCCGTGCAAAGATTTTAAGAATTATTATTTATATCACTTATCATATAAATATAGAGGTTATTTTAAATTACCAAGTTATAGTCGAATAATACAATTATGGTCAAGATTAATTCTACCGCTTGGTTATAATGTTGCAACTATTTAGAGGAGAGGAAACAGGAATTTATTGCATAGATTCAACTAAATTATCGATATGTTATACAAAACGTACAAATAGCAATAAAGTATTTAGTGGTATACTTCTTTTACCTGAAGAATTGGTAGTATTAGATATTAATTATCCATAAGAACATTGATTATTCGCTCATCTAAATATTCATTTTCCAACTTTTCAAGTTAAAGAAGTATATAATCACCATTAACCTTAGGATTGTCAGTTGTTACTACCTCTAAATCCTTAAGATTAATAGCACCAATAATATGTTTACGCTTCCAACCACTGAAACTTGGTAATGTTTTAACTACATTCTTTCTAATCCAACCAAATCTTGCTCGAGTTTGGTATTGAGGATGAACACTATCCATAAAATAAATAGACTCATCTTTAGCTAAATTATTTTTTAGCAAACTATATTGCAGCTTAAATTCCTCTTGCTTAGCTAAATCTATTTTTCCAGGAATTAACTTAGGCTTCTGATAACTAAAACCAAGTCTGTGTAACAGCTTGATTACCCCAGCTAATGTATAGATTACTCCATATTGACGTTCTATGAACAAACCTATATCTCTAGCATACACATAATTATTATTTTCTAGATGAACTATTAACTCTGCTTCCTCCTGTCTAGTAAGTTTACTATCACTACCGCCATTTCCAGGCTTAAGCTTCTGAGCATTATGATAATCTATTAAATGTTTTCTTATCCCTCCCCATCACTCAGTAATAACACTTTCGATATCTCATCAATACTATAGCTATCATCATACATGAAAACAGCTTTGATTCTATCACAAATCCTCTTATCCCTTTCGCTTCTATGGTAAAGCTTTAATTCTTCTTTTTCTACTGATGTTAATTTTCTATAAATCCATTCTTACTTAATAACACTTGCTGACTTCTTTGACAATTTTTCATTTACTAGAGGTATACTTCTTCAAAACCGGAAAGAGTTTGTAGTGTAAAAGAGATATCAGTGTACTATAATATTTCCCTTAATCATTTGGTAAAAGTGATCCACAGATTAGCACAATTAGGATATATTAATAGTAGTAAAGGAAAAGTAGGAGGAATTAAGCTAGCATTTAGCCCTTCTTCCATGAAGTTGGGAGATATAATAGAAAAATTAGAACCTAATATGGATATAGTAGAATGTTTCAATAAAAATACTAATAGCTGTAGAATTACAAATTCATGCCAATTTAAACATTTTATTAAAGAGGCAAATGAAGCATTTATAAAAACATTGAATAATTATACATTAGAAGATGCAATGATTACTAAAACAATTCAAATTGAGGATAAAAAATAACCATTTTTTCTTTTTCCGCATATTAAAAACTCCTTATTCCCCTTAGCTCCTAGTATTGGACTTTCTATAATACTAAATATTTTAAAATTATGCTCTTTTGCAAGCCAATCTTTGATTTTATCGCATACTTTTTGATGTAAGAGAGGATTTTTAATAATTCCGCCCTGCTCTACTTCATGCTTTTCGACCTCAAACTGCGGTTTTATTAAAGCAATTAGCATGCAATCTTCTTTAGCTAAATTTAGTGGAGTCGGTAATATAGTGGTTAAGCTAATAAAACTGGCATCACAAACAATTAAATCAGGCTTCGTTGTTATTTGCTTATCGGTTAAATATCGTGCATTAGTCTTCTCAAGCACTTTAATTTGTGGATTGTCACGTAATTTAGGATGAAGTTCACCATAACCGACATCTACGGCAAAAATTAATTTTGCTTTACGTTCAAGTAATACTTCGGTAAAACCGCCGGTGCTACTACCGATATCAATACAAACTAAATTTTCGGGATCAATTTTAAAATAATCCAAAGCAGCAATTAATTTTAATGCTCCTCTTGAAACATAATTATGCTGCGGTAGCTTTACCTTAATGTCGGTATCATTTATATTAACCTGTATCCCAGGCTTAATTAACTGCTCATGCTTATTATGTACTTTACCTTGGATAATCAAGCTTCGTGCTACAGCAATATCTGTTACAAAACCTTTTTGCAGCAAATATTCATCAAGCCTTATTTTAGTCATTTTAATATCTGAGCGATTTGTCCTAACGGGGTTAAATTAGTATTTAAAAAACTACCATCTTGCTTTCCATTATAAACTAAATAATTTTCAATATTAGGATCAAATTTAGAAAAATAAGTTAGATTCTTAATAAAATCTTTCTGCAAAGTGGAGTTAAATTTAATCTCTATCGCTTTTATCTTACCGCCCCACTCACCGACACAATCTATTTCATGACCTGTTTTATCACGCCAAAAATAAAAATTTGCCGGTAACCCTAAATTTAATCTACCTTTTAAAAGCTCCAAAATTACTAAATTTTCATATAATGCCCCTTTGAGGTAATGAGTTTCTAATTGTTTATCTTGTTCAAGTCCTAACAAATTACAAGCAAGACCGGTATCATAAAAATATAATTTTGGCATCTTTATGAGTCGCTTGTTAAAATTTTTATAAAACGGATGGAGAAAGAAAATAATATAACTTGCTTCTAATATGTTAAGCCACTGCCTAGCCGTAGTATGTGAAATACCGCAATCTTGTGCCAAAGAAGAAAAATTCACAATCTGCCCTATTCTACCCGCACATAACCCCAAAAAACTACGAAACTGATTTAGGTCACCGATATTTTGTAATTGCCGTACATCTCGTTCAATATAAGTTTGAGTATAGTATGGATAAAAATCAAGCGAGGATATATTTAAATTATGCAAAGAAGGGTATCCCCCTTTAAATATAGAAGTTAAAGGGTTTTCTGTTTTTTGAATTTCAGATAAACTCAAAGGTAATAAAGTAACCATACCAACACGCCCTGCAAGCGATTGGGTTATATTATGATTAAGAGCAAAATTTTGAGAACCGGTAATTACATATCTTCCCTTTTGAGGCGAGGCATCTACTACACCTTGTAAATAAGATAATAGCTCCGGTACATGCTGCACTTCATCAAAAATAGCCCCATTATGATATTTAGATAAAAAGGTACGCGTGTCTTCTTTTGCTTGCAATCGAATGTCTAAATCTTCTAACGATACATAAGGTAAATTAGGAAATAGCATTTTAGCTAAAGTAGTTTTTCCTGATTGTCTAGGGCCGGTAATACCAATTACAGGAAAAAACTGAGAAAGCCGCTCTATAACTTCTCTAATACTACGCTGAAACATAGTCAGACCTATCCACTTAAATTTTATAGTTTCAATTTAGCACGATTTAATTTTATATTCAAGAATTACCGCTTAAACCTTAACTAATATATGTCTTTTTTTACCGGAAGAGAGCTTTATAACATTTTTATCAAGTAAAAAAGTAGTATTAATTATCATATTCTCATCTGCAACCACCTCATCATTTATTTTAGCACCTTTCCCTCTTATAAGTTTGCGTGCTTCTGACTTAGAGCTAGCAAGACCTGCTTCATGAAATAACTCATACGCACTAATACCTGCTTGTAATACCTCCTGCTCTAAAACAACAGCAGGTAAATTCTCATCGATTTGCCCTTCTTCAAATATCTTTACCGCAGTTTCTAAAGCTGATTTTGCTGCCTGCTCCGAATGACAAAGCTTAGTTAGCTCATAAGCAAGCTGTTTTTTAGCTGCATTAATATCTTCAGCCGCTAAACTTTCAAACTTATTAAGCTCTTCTTGAGTTAACTCGCTATATAATTTGGCAAATCTAACTATGTCGGCATCCTCGCAGTTACGCCAATATTGATAATAATCATACGGGCTTAACAAATCTTCATTAAGCCATACTGCTCCCGCAGCAGTCTTGCCCATCTTAGCACCCGAGCTAGTCGTAAGTAGTGGCGTCGTCATACCGAACACATCTTTGCCGCTTATTTTACGGGTTAAATCGGCACCCATTACGATATTGCCCCATTGATCGCTACCGCCAAGTTGCAAGCTACAATTATAATGCTTGCTTAAATAGTAAAAATCATATGCTTGCAACAACATATAGTTAAACTCTAAAAAGCTTAAATGCTGCTCACGCTCAAGTCTTAGCTTTACCGAATCCATAGTAAGCATACGGTTGATTGAAAAATGAATACCAAAATCTCTTAAGAACGCTAGATAATTGAGCGAATCCAACCACTCTGTGTTATCCAGCATTATAGCATCACTTTCACCTTCGCCGAACTTGATAAATTTCGATAAAGATTTTTTAATCCCTTCAGCATTCTTAGCGATATCTTCTTTACTTAAGATTTTACGAGCTTCGTCTTTCCAAGTAGGATCACCGATTTTACTCGTACCGCCGCCGATAATTACAATAGGCTTATGCCCATGCTGCTGAAGCAACCGTAATATCATTATCTGCATTAAACTACCGATATGTAGCGAGGTAGCAGTACAGTCAAAGCCTATATAAGCCGCTATTTTTGTTTCTTTCGTTATAATAGTTAACCGATCCAAATTGGTACATTGATGGAAATATCCTTTATTTATAAATTCTTCTATAAAACTCATATATTATTTCTTATTATTGTTTGCTGTTTTTCAAAATTATCTTCAATATCTTGTTCATAAGAATCTAACTTATCACTCATATGCATCTTCTATTTCTACATTTGGTTTATTATAAAGTATGTAAAGACTTTGTCTACAATATAGAGTACCTCTAAAGTAACAGTTTAATATTTCTAACTAATATTTTAACTTAATTTAATTTTAATTAACTTGTTTGACTTGATAAATAATGGTTTAATAAAATAACAGCTATTAAATATAGGGGATTTATGTCAACAGAAGATACGGAAAAGTCAATAAAAGAAAGAACAAAATTTAATAAAGTTGGTAAACAAATAAGCAAAAGCGAACATCAGGCAACGCACAATGTTTTGAATACACCAAAAAGAAAACAAGCTGAAGTAAATAAACCATATCAAGGTTTTACAACTTCTATTGTAACACCCCAACAATCGAAATCTACTCAAAAACAAGAGCCAAGTAGACCCCATCAAGGTTATGCAAGCTCTATTGAAACACCAGCTCCTCAAACAAAGCCTATTGCAACCAAACCTCCACAAGTCGTTGCAAAAAACTTAAATGTTGCTAGCAAGAATCCCGTTACGGCTATAGCACAAAAATTAATAAACAAATTTACGACCGGGAACAAGCCAATGCATAAAACTAAACAATTTCCTACTCCGTCGGCTAGCCCTACTAATAAATCAACTGGCAAAGGTCAGGGTAATAGTAGATAAAATTTTTTTTATATCATTCCCGCAAGGCTGCTTTGTTGCGTAGACGGGAATCTACTGTGTCACCCCGTGGCTTGACCACGGGGTCCATAAAAACAATAAAAAATACTAATAATTTTAGTATTTTTAACTGGATCCCGTGGTCAAGCCACGGGATGACAGAGATAAAATTGATCCACACAACAACACTTTCCCGCTTTTAGCTAGGAATGGCATAGATCCATGTAACACCAGGACCTTTTCACAGAAAAATCATCAATGTATTTTTAACTAAATAAGGAATTATTAATTTTTTAATATTTCCTCTTGACATGTGCCAGGCTATTAGTGTATAATGGACCTAAGACAAAAAAGAAACTATCAATAACGCGTTATAATATTTAGTCGGAATATATTAATTAATTATTACTTTCTTAACTAAGTATTAAATTTAATCAAAATTTTTAAAAGGGATAAATTATGTTTAAATTTTTTTCAAAAAATACAGATTCTAATAATATATATACCTCTAGTAAATGAAAAATTGTCAAAGAAGTCAGCAAGTGTTATTAAGTAAGAATGGATTTATAGAAAATTAACATCAGTAGAAAAAGAAGAATTAAAGCTTTACCATAGAAGCGAAAGGGATAAGAGGATTTGTGATAGAATCAAAGCTGTTTTCATGTATGATGATAGCTATAGTATTGATGAGATATCGAAAGTGTTATTACTGAGTGATGGGGAGGGATAAGAAAACATTTAATAGATTATCATAATGCTCAGAAGCTTAAGCCTGGAAATGGCGGTAGTGATAGTAAACTTACTAGACAGGAGGAAGCAGAGTTAATAGTTCATCTAGAAAATAATAATTATGTGTATGCTAGAGATATAGGTTTGTTCATAGAACGTCAATATGGAGTAATCTATACATTAGCTGGGGTAATCAAGCTGTTACACAGACTTGGTTTTAGTTATCAGAAACTTAAGTTAATTCCTGGAAAAATAGATTTAGCTAAGCAAGAGGAATTTAAGCTGCAATATAGTTTGCTAAAAAATAATTTAGCTAAAGATGAGTCTATTTATTTTATGGATAGTGTTCATCCTCAATACCAAACTCGAGCAAGATTTGGTTGGATTAGAAAGAATGTAGTTAAAACATTACCAAGTTTCAGTGGTTGGAAGCGTAAACATATTATTGGTGCTATTAATCTTAAGGATTTAGAGGTAGTAACAACTGACAATCCTAAGGTTAATGGTGATTATATTATTGAATTTTTAAAGAAATTAGAAGCAAATAATCAAGATAAAAGTAAGATTTATTTGATATGCGATAATGCTGGATATCATAGGTCAAAAAAGGTAAAAGAATATCTACAATACAGTAAAATAGAGTTACTATTTTTGCCAGCATATAGTCCTAATTTGAATCCAATTGAACGACTGTGGGAATTTATGCATTCTGTTGTAAGTAACAATAAATTTTATGCGAATTTTGAGACATTTACTGATTCTATACGAATATTTTTTGAAAATATTGAAAAATATAAAAATAAAATTTCTTCATTGGTAAATGACAATTTTCAAACCATTGTTCCTAATCATTTTAACAACTCTTCATGTTGAAGAAGTATACCTAGCGGTGTAAATATAGGTTTTTTTTCAAGATGGTTACCGCTCGTATCATTATTTAACTTAAAAGCTCCATATTTTTACTTAGCACAAACATAACATCAATGTTTTAAGTGCGGTAAAAATACTAAAATTAATGCTATTGTATTGCCTGAAGATTTTGAAGTATTAAATGATGAAGAAAGTGACATAGCAGAAGATAGTAGTAAGGTAAGTAAACTGGTATTTGATTATATGGATAATGTTTCAATTATTTCCTATATACAAGATATTTCTTCGTCTGCTTATTCAGAAATATTAAAATATACTAATAATTATGCTATAAATTACTCTGCTACAGTGAATGTGCGATATTTTATGTCCACATGTCAAAGTTGCGGAGTAGTTCAAGGAGATAATTATAACGCCAGTTTAGGATAAGAAGAGTTTAAGATTATCGAAAAAAGAGTTTAAAATATTAGTTTTAGTAATATTAAAAGCATTAACACAAGCTAGAATATGAACTAAAAAATTAGTAGGTGATCGATGCCTTGAGTGTTCAAGATTCATATTATTTTTTAGGACATTAAATACTGACTCAACCAACGACCTTTTTCTAAGCTGTATTTTATCTTCCATTTCCAATAAATGATTCTTCATATCTTTTCTAATTCCTGTAAATAAGCGTAATCCACGACCTAATAATTTAGTAAATAATTCCTTAGAAATATATCCCTTATCACCAAAGAGTTTACCTTGTAATCCATCAGTTATATCGTCTGCTACCGATAAATCACTATTATTTGCTTTGGTAATTTTGATCGCCATAATCGCTCCCTTATTGTTAATTACTATATGCAACTTAAACCCCATAAACCATCCATAACTACTCATCCCTATTTTAGCTATATACTTCTTTAACTTGAAAAGTTGGAAAATGAATATTTAGATGAGCGAATAATCAATGTTCTTATGGATAATTAATATCTAATACTACCAATTCTTCAGGTAAAAGAAGTATACCACTAAATACTTTATTGCTATTTGTACGTTTTGTATGACATATCGATAATTTAGTTGAATCTATGCAATAAATTCCTGTTTCCTCTCCTCTAAATAGTTGCAACATTATAACCAAGCGGTAGAATTAATCTTGACCATAATTGTATTATTCGACTATAACTTGGTAATTTAAAATAACCTCTATATTTATATGATAAGTGATATAAATAATAATTCTTAAAATCTTTGCACGGCGATATATAAAAATATAATACGATAGTTAAAAGCTCTGAAAGGCTTAAATTCCCTTCTCTCCGGCGTTTTCTATCTGTCGGTATTAATTTTTGCTTCTCCCATTCTTCATATATTTCACAAAAATTGTCTAGTATATAAAATAAAGTTGTGATACATTTTTTCATTGTTGGGTTCTTGTTTTTTTGTTGAAAAACTTCAGTAACCCAACACTCTTAACTTGTAAATACTTTATTCTTATTCCATGCTTCTCTTCTTCCTTATCCTAAATTCGCGTTTATAGTATTCAGGAGTTCAATTCTCCTTTTTCACCTGTAGAAGTCGAAGATTTTTCTAAAATTTCTTTCAAAAAAATTCTTGTGCCTATTATGCTTGATGCTAGTGATTGGAGTATTGGATATCCACCTATTGAATATTATTTAGGTGATCATACCGTTGATGGAATTATGTATGTGACAAGTAACGGTTTTATAAAAAAATGATTGAATTCCTGCCACACTTGTTGATTATCCTCTAATCCAAAATATGTGGCGGTTTTTGCATCATGCTATTGTAGTGTATTAATTACTACAACCTAATCTCAGCTTTTGCTAAATCTTTTAAAGTGCGTGATCCGGTGCATAGCATGGTAATTTTAAGCTGCTCGATTATTAATTGTATTTCTTCGGAAACCGAGCTTTCTGATATATCTGCCGCTTTTAAAAATTGACCGGCAAGTCCAAAAATATTAGCTCCCATACGGATTGCTTTTGCCCCGTCAATGCCGGATTTTAACCCACCGCTGGCAATAATCGGAATATTTCCTGAAACTTCTCGCACCATTTTAAGAGAATCTAAAGTCGGGATTCCCCAGTTAATAAAGCTACTAGCTATACGATTTTGTAATGAATTTGTAGCACGATAAGCCTCTACTTGACTCCAAGATGTTCCACCGCTTCCTGCAATATCAAGAACTTTAACCCCTACCTCTATAAGACTCTCAGCAACTTTTTTAGATAAACCATATCCTACTTCTTTAACGATTACAGGGACAGAGAGGTAATTAACCACTTCTCTTATCTTAGGTAAAAGATTTTCCCAATTTCTATTACCTTCCGGCTGCGTTAGCTCCTGCAATATATTCAGATGGAGGATTAAAGCATCGGCTTTAATAGTATCTACTAAATACTGACATTCTTTAGGTGTCACTCCATAATTAAGTTGCACTGCACCGATATTGGCGAGTAATGGGATATCGGGAGCAACATCCCTTACCGCAAATGTCTTGATCGCATCCGGCTTCGTTAACAAAACCCGCATAGAGCCAATTCCCATAGCGATTCCGGCTTTTTGAGCGGTCTGTGCAAGTCGATAGTTAATATCTCCGGCTCTAGTCGTACCTCCGGTCATACTAGAAATGAGAATAGGTGCTTGCAAAGATTTTCCAAGGAAAGTGCTAGTAGTATCTATGCTATCGTAGTTAATTTCCGGTAATGCGTTGTGAATAAATTGAATAGATTCAAAACCGCTTTTAAGCGTAGATTCAACGTTTTTCGTAAGATTAATTTCAATATGATCTTGTTTTCTTTCTATGTCTAAATTCTGTTCTTTCAGCATTTTACTCACTAATTCCTTTTTGTACTTAATCTATATTAATATTTCTAGCTTTGCAAAATATATTTCTTTGACTATTTCTGAATTCTTATTATAACTTTTGGTATATAATTAATATAATCAGATAAATTTATGAGTAACAATGCTGATTTAATAGATCAAAGTTTAATAACGCGAATTTAGGATAAGGAAGAAGAGAAGCATGGAATAAGAATAAAGTATTTACAAGTTAAGAGTGTTGGGTTACTGAAGTTTTTCAACAAAAAAACAAGAACCCAACAATGAAAAAATGTATCACAACTTTATTTTAGATACTAGACAATTTTTGTGAAATATATGAAGAATGGGAGAAGCAAAAATTAATACCAACAGATAGAAAACGCCGGAGAGAAGGGAATTTAAGCCTTTCAGAGCTTTTAACTATCGTATTATATTTTTATATATCGCCGTGCAAAGATTTTAAGAATTATTATTTATATCACTTATCATATAAATATAGAGGTTATTTTAAATTACCAAGTTATAGTCGAATAATACAATTATGGTCAAGATTAATTCTACCGCTTGGTTATAATGTTGCAACTATTTAGAGGAGAGGAAACAGGAATTTATTGCATAGATTCAACTAAATTATCGATATGTCATACAAAACGTACAAATAGCAATAAAGTATTTAGTGGTATACTTCTTTTACCTGAAGAATTGGTAGTATTAGATATTAATTATCCATAAGAACATTGATTATTCGCTCATCTAAATATTCATTTTCCAACTTTTCAAGTTAAAGAAGTATATAGCTAAAATAGGGATGAGTAGTTATGGATGGTTTATGGGGTTTAAGTTGCATATAGTAATTAACAATAAGGGAGCGATTATGGCGATCAAAATTACCAAAGCAAATAATAGTGATTTATCGGTAGCAGACGATATAACTGATGGATTACAAGGTAAACTCTTTGGTGATAAGGGATATATTTCTAAGGAATTATTTACTAAATTATTAGGTCGTGGATTACGCTTATTTACAGGAATTAGAAAAGATATGAAGAATCATTTATTGGAAATGGAAGATAAAATACAGCTTAGAAAAAGGTCGTTGGTTGAGTCAGTATTTAATGTCCTAAAAAATAATATGAATCTTGAACACTCAAGGCATCGATCACCTACTAATTTTTTAGTTCATATTCTAGCTTGTGTTAATGCTTTTAATATTACTAAAACTAATATTTTAAACTCTTTTTTCGATAATCTTAAACTCTTCTTATCCTAAACTGGCGTTTATAGATTTCCACAAATCAATTTACAGGGAGGAGCAAATCGAACAAAAAATAGCAAGAAAACAAAAGCACCGAATGAGCCAAAATTTTCTAATAATTTTGGACTAGCAAGCGTGCTTAATTATGAGCTGGATTTATGGGGAGCTGCTGCAAATGCTAGCGAATCGGCTAAAAAAACTTTCCTTGCAAGCGAGTATAGCAAGGCAGCGGTACGTTTATCAGTTATAAGTAACGTCACTATAAGTTACTTTAATCTTTTAGCATTAGACAAACAAATCTATCTAACTGAAAAGCTAATTGAGGCTCAAACGGAAATTTATAAATTAAATCAGAAATTATATAATCTTGGTGTGGGTGATTTAATATCGGTTAGCGAAGCTGCTTCCGAGCTTGCACTTACTAATTTATCATTACCGCCTTTAAAACAACAAAGACATGAGCAGGAAACCACTTTGAAAATTTTAGTAGGTAGGACTCCTGAAAATATAGTAAACGGCTTAATTTATCGTAATAAACCAATAGATTACTTTCCTGCTATACCGGTATTACCTAAAATATTACCGTCAGAACTTTTAGAGCAAAGACCGGATATTAAAGCAGCAGAGCAGAATTTACTAGCAGCAGATGCAAACTTAAAAGCAATAAAAGCTACTTATTTTCCACAAATTTCTTTAACAGGTTTATTAGGATTCGGTAGCAATAAACTTAATACTCTATTTACTAACTCGGCACAAGTCTGGCAGGTAGGCGGCAACATAGTAGGACCTATTTTTGATTTTGGCAAAACTAGAGCTAATGTACAAATTGCCGAAAGTGTTAAAGAACAATATATAGCACAATATAAATCAGTAGTACGCACAGCTTTTGGGGAAGTTATGGATGCTTTATCGTTTGAACAAACATCAAACAGTAATTTTCATATTTGGCAACAAAATGAAGCAGCTTTAACATCTATATTTAAGCTTGCTGATCAGCGTTATAAACGAGGTAATATAGATTACTTAACAGTGCTTACAGCTAAACAAAACGTACTACAAAACGAAATTGACGGGGTGGCTATAAAACTTTCACAGCTAAGTTCTATGGTTAATATTTTCCATGCACTCGGAGGGGAGTGGTAAAAATGTCATACCGCGGCTTGACCGCGGTATCTCAGAACACAGCATATTTTTAAAAGATCCCGTGGCAAGCCACGGGATGACATTAACCTGGGTTAAAACAATGCTTAAAACAACAATGCGGAATTTGATATTGATAACATTACTAGTACTAATGGTAATATTAGTATTTT
The DNA here is from genome assembly GCF_964026485.1 of Rickettsia endosymbiont of Villa modesta. Classification (NCBI taxonomy): domain Bacteria; kingdom Pseudomonadati; phylum Pseudomonadota; class Alphaproteobacteria; order Rickettsiales; family Rickettsiaceae; genus Rickettsia; species Rickettsia endosymbiont of Villa modesta. The sequence continues at coordinate 1,047,160 of NZ_OZ032157.1, forward strand.
GGGTAATAAAGCATCATCATAAAAGTAATAAACAAACAATAATAGCAGCTCCGGTTGAGGTAACAAAAGTTATCAGAAAAGACGTACCTTATGTGATAGAACTTGCAGGAGCAGCTGAAACTTACCAAAGTGCCGATATTAGACCCCAAGTTACAGGACAAATATTAAGTGTAAATTTTGATGATGGACAAGAAGTAAAAGCAGGTGATTTATTATATGAAATCGATTCTCGTCCGTTTCAAAATCAATTACAACAAGCACAAGCAAATTTACTAAGTGATACTTATAACCTCGAAAATGCTATAAAAGAAGAAGCAAGATATCGTGCTTTATATGAAGAAAAAGCCGTCTCGGAAGAGTAATATTTACAGATGCTAACTAATATGAATATGCTTAAAGCCGCTGTTGAGCGAGATAAAGCAATTATTGCAGATGCTAATTTACAAATCGAGTATTCAAAAATAGTAGCTCCTTTTGACGGTAAACTTAGTGAGAGTAATGTAGATATAGGTGATTTAGTGTCACCGGATTTTGCAAGTCTTGTCACTATAAATACCATCTCACCTATTTATGTCAGTTTTTCCGTACCTGAAGAATATCTAGATCGTATTAATAAATCTCAAAAATCTAATGACTTGGCTTTGATGGTTAGAACTGTACAATCAGGAAATTAAAGACGGTGAGATAGTGTTTGTCGATAATGTAATTGATCCAAATACGGTACTATCAAAGTCAAAGCAACATTACTTAATAATGATGAAATATTATGGCCTGGGCAGTTCGTGCGTGTATCTTTAACAATCTATACCGAAAAAGATGCTCTAATAGTTCCGTCTAAGGCAATGCAAACTAACGATCAAGGACCTTATGTATTTGTCGTCGACAAAGAGAATAAAGCAGTGGTCAAGAATATAGATATAGTTTTTTCTAACGATGATTTTATTGTTATTAAAAGGGGTATAGATGAGGGAGAAACAGTGATAACCAACGGGCAGCTACGACTATCTAACGGAACAGAGGTGAGCGTTAGGGAATAAGATGTCATCCTCGCGTAGCATTGTTGCGTGGATACCAATGTCATTCCCGCGGAAGCGGGAATCCAGCATAAAGCGAGATAAATCGAGCTTTTAATTTCAAAAATTTGCTGTATTTATATTTTTTTTTCTGGATTCCCGCTTTCGCGGGAATGACATAAAACGATTCACACGGGCAATACCTCTCTTCGCAATGACGGAAAAAATATAAAACAGGAGAAAAATAATTGGGTATTTCAGAAATATTTATTAAGCGTCCGGTTCTTGCTACTTTATTTATGGTAACTATTTTGCTATTTGGAGCATTCGGCTATAAGCTATTACCGGTAAGCGTTTTACCTGATATCGATTTCCCGACTATTCAGGTTTCAGTAAGCTTGCCTGGAGCTGACCCGACTACTATGGCATCTTCGGTTGCATTACCGCTTGAAAAGCAATTCTCGACAATATCCGATATTGATTCGATGAGTTCGGTTAATAGTAACGGCACTACTCAAATTACTTTGCAATTTAATTTAGACCGAGATATAGATGCCGCAGCACAAGACGTACAAGCAGCTATTTCATCCGCCGTTAAGCAATTACCGAACGACTTACCTACCCCGCCCTCATATCGTAAAGTAAATCCTGCCGATGCACCTATATTTTATTTATCTTTAACCTCTGATACTCTACCCTTATATACCTCTAGTAAATGAAAAATTGTCAAAGAAGTCAGCAAGTGTTATTAAGTAAGAATGGATTTATAGAAAATTAACATCAGTAGAAAAAGAAGAATTAAAGCTTTACCATAGAAGCGAAAGGGATAAGAGGATTTGTGATAGAATCAAAGCTGTTTTCATGTATGATGATAGCTATAGTATTGATGAGATATCGAAAGTGTTATTACTGAGTGATGAAGGGATAAGAAAACATTTAATAGATTATCATAATGCTCAGAAGCTTAAGCCTGGAAATGGCGGTAGTGATAGTAAACTTACTAGACAGGAGGAAGCAGAGTTAATAGTTCATCTAGAAAATAATAATTGTATGTATGCTAGAGATATAGGTTTGTTCATAGAACGTCAATATGGAGTAATCTATACATTAGCTGGGGTAATCAAGCTATTACACAGACTTGGTTTTAGTTATAAGAAACCTAAGTTAATTCCTGGAAAAATAGATTTAGCTAAGCAAGAGGAATTTAAGCTGCAATATAGTTTGCTAAAAAATAATTTAGCTAAAGATGAGTCTATTTATTTTATGGATAGTGTTCATCCTCAATACCAAACTCGAGCAAAATTTGGTTGGATTAGAAAGAATGTAGTTAAAACATTACCAAGTTTCAGTGGTTGGAAGCGTAAACATATTATTGGTGCTATTAATCTTAAGGATTTAGAGGTAGTAACAACTGACAATCCTAAGGTTAATGGTGATTATATTATTGAATTTTTAAAGAAATTAGAAGCAAATAATCAAGATAAAAGTAAGATTTATTTGATATGCGATAATGCTGGATATCATAGGTCAAAAAAGGTAAAAGAATATCTACAATACAGTAAAATAGAGTTACTATTTTTGCCAGCATATAGTCCTAATTTGAATCCAATTGAACGACTGTGGAAATTTATGCATTCTGTTGTAAGTAACAATAAATTTTATGCGAATTTTGAGACATTTACTGATTCTATACGAATATTTTTTGAAAATATTGAAAAATATAAAAATAAAATTTCTTCATTGGTAAATGACAATTTTCAAACCATTGTGCCTAATCATTTTAACAACTCTTCATGTTGAAGAAGTATATATGTAATTCATTTACGTAATCTTGGTGAAATTAGTATCGGTGATATCGCTTTTATTATGTCACTAACTTTTTTATTTGCTGAAAATTCTTGGCATGCTACTATGAGAGTTAAAGACTTTTTAGAAGATGTAGCAGCATTTCGCTCCGCCTTTACAATCATGCAAACCCCGCAAGATACTATAGATAAAGAAGATGCTGCTGAATTAAAGATTTCTAAAGGAGAGATGATATTTAAGGATATATCTTTTGCATACAAAGAGGGTAGTAGTGTATTTGAGCATCTTAATTTACATATTAAAGCCGGTGAAAAAGTAGGTATCGTAGGGCATTCAGGTAGCGGTAAATCTACTTTGATTGCATTATTGTTAAAGAACTTTAAAGCCGGAGTCGGTGATATTATAATCGATAACCAAAGCCTTTACGATACTTCCTCTGACAGTCTACGGGAGCAGATATCGCTAATTCCTCAAGATATTATGCTTTTTCATCGCTCAGTAGGTGAGAATATCGGATATGCAAAAGAGAATGCAACGCCCACTGAAATAGAAAATGCTGCCAAAGCTGCAAATATCCATGAATTTATCGAAAGTTTACCGGAAAAATATAACACCATTGTCGGTGAGAGAGGAGTAAAGCTAAGTGGCGGACAGAGGCAACGTATAGCAATTGCTCGTGCTATTCTTAAAAACGCTCCAATCTTGGTTTTAGATGAAGCAACTTCAAGTCTTGATAGCCACACAGAGCAAGAGGTACAAAAATCTATTAACACAATGCTTGATATTGAGAATGTAACTATAATTGCTATAGCTCACAGATTATCTACTATCAAGCATATGGATAGAATTATTGTTATGGATAAAGGCAAAATCGTAGAAGACGGCACTTTTATGGAACTCGTGCGTAAGGAAAAGGGTAAATTTAAGGAATTGTGGGGAGCATCAAGTTAACGGCTTTGTTTGAAAATTACTATCTAGGTGTTGTTAATGATCGTCATTACGAGCAGGCATTGCCCGCGTGGACCGATAAAACCTACTCGATGTCATTTCCACGGAGGCGGGAATCCAGAAAAAAATTATAAATACAGCAAATTTTTGAAATTAAAAGCTCGATTTATCTCGCTTTATGCTGGATTCCCGCCTCCGCGGGAATGACATTGGTATCCACGCAACAATGCTTGCTCGTAATGACGAAAAAACAATATTTACAATCTAAACTTAATTGGAGTTTATTCCTAAATAGTTATATTAGTATATAAGTATTGATTTTAAACCTGCTTTAAAGAAAAAAATTACACCCCTAAGGCTTTTTCACCTTTAGATTGTTCTTGTTCAACTGCTTGAGTATGAGATTTGACTTGAGGGATTTCAAGATCGACTACATGTTCATATCTAACGCCGTTTTCAAATAAAACTTGACCGCATTTATTCACCTGAATAACATCTTCTTTAGAGAACTTATTTAAAATAGCTTCCGTAATGTCGTAAAGGAATTTCCAAGATAATTCTATTCTTTCTTGTAATGTCAGCTTTTTATTTTCCGGTTTTTGACTATTAAGGGCAACATTTGGCGAATCATCAATATTACCTCCTTCAGTAGGTAATATATTTTTTTTACGTGCTGCTATTTTCTTATACATTAAAAATATTAATAATAATGCTAAGCAACCTATGGCAATTAAAATATGAGTATTAGAATTAGACACTATTTTGCTCTTCCTTGTTGTTGAGTTAAGTTTTGTGTTTTAGAAAGCATCGTAACCACTGCTTTACCTATATTAACTAAGTTAGCTATATCAGGAGCTAGCTTTGTAACTGCTAAGACCGGAGGCGGTAATAAGTTAGTTTTTATTGATAGACTTATAACATTTCCGAGTTCTTTACTTCCTGGTATTACTCCTACTATTTTTTTATGTCGCTTGCAATTTCCATAGCTTTTTCTGCTGCTTTACATAAGGATTCTATCTTTTCGCCAAAAGAAGCTTCCGGATTTAATACGTTTAATAATTCTGTTTTAGCTTCATTTAGATTATCCGAAAATAGTATTCTTTACAGAGTTTAATTTGTCAATATTTATATCTTGTGGAATTGCACTTTCAATATTACTTTTCAGTTCTGCTATTTTTTCTTCTACTTCATCTTTGCTTTTTGGTATAGCTTTAGCAGCTTTTGCAACATTCTCTAGTGAAGCTCTGTTATTAGGGTTTTTATTTGCTATTTCAATAATTTTTCGAGGCGATTCCTTTGAGATTTCTGAAATTGCGGCAACTTTCTTAGCTTTTTCATAAAGGTTTTCAATCTGGTCATTAGATTTAGCCTCTTCCCTTATTCCTTTTATATCATTATGCAATTTTGTTATTTTTGGCAATAGTTTTTCAGAGTCAATAAGATTATTTACTTTTTCAAGTATACCGCTTGTTTGTATAAATATTCCAAGAATCGGTATTTGAGTCGATATAACTCCGACTAATATATTTTCTAATGATTCTATAATTTTTTTAGAAGTCCCTGGATAGAGTTTATCTAATTCTTGCTGAAATTTTAAAACTTGTTCTAAAACGTTTAAACATTTTTCTACAATAATCCCGTCAAATAAAAAGATATCTTTTGTTTTTAACTGTTCTTGATATGCTTTCTCAAGTGCTTCAGATAAAGTAGTTAGAGATTCTTGGATTGTTCTATTAAAAAGTTTTTCTATTTTCTCTACATCAATATTTTCAGTGTGAGATAATTCATTTAAAGAATTTTGTAAAATATAAAATAAATGATCTTCTAAATCTTTTACATTCATTTTCAAAGATTTTGTAAAACCGTTTAATTTTATTAAAAGTCTTTTGTAGTTCTTCTTGTTGTTCTTTATTTAATCCACTAAAACTAGAAAAATCAATTATAGACATAAAATTTATTATTTTGTTACCAAATATTAATTAATCTTAAAGCTTTATAACCGTAAAATAAAATGTAAAATAGTTATCATTGCCCTTGAGATTAATTTTTGTTATATTACGTGCTAACATTGCTACAATAGATTTATATTGTTTTATTGGGATATAGGTATATTCTTGAAAGATTAAACTAATCTAACTAACATATTATCAATTATTCAAAAAATTTATGCGTAAATTAACTACATTTATTATCACATTATTACTAACCGGTTCTGCTGCCGCTGTTGATTTACAGGAAGCTTTAACTGAAGGATATAAGAATAATGAGGAGCTGAAAGCTGCTAGAATTAAGTTTTTGAATGCGATTGAGCAGTTCCCTCAAGCTTTCTCAGGATTTATGCCTAGTGCCGGATTGCAGATTAATAGACAAAATAGTAAGACTAAATATAATAAAAAATATACTGATAGGCTTGGTCTTACTCCAAGAGAGACAGATAGCAATCGAGGTGCATTAACAATTGAGCAATCATTATTTAGTGGTGGTTCTAGTGTTGCGGCTCTTAAAGCTGCTCAATCAGGGTTTAGAGCATCACGAGGCGAATATTATGCCGGCGAACAAAAAATATTATTAAATTTAATAACTGCTTATCTTGATTGTTTTGAGAGCAAAGAGAAATATGATATTTCTGAAAGTAGGGTTCGTACTAACATACAACAAGTTAACACTGTTGAAGAGAAATTAAGACTAGGGGAAGCAACGGCGATAGATATAGCAACTGCAAGAGCAGGGCTTGCAGCGGCAGAAACGAATAAACTAGCTGCCTATGCCGATTTTCAAGGAAAAAAAGCAAATTTTGTTAGAGTATTCGGAATAGAGGCTACTGATATAACTATGCCTAATTTACCTGATAGATTACCTGCTTCATTGGATGAGTTGACAAAAAAAGCTGCTAAGTTAAATCCTGATATTGATTCGGCAAGGCATAATGTAACTTCGGCGAAAGCTTTGGAAATGGTGCAGAAAGGAAAATTATTGCCGCAAGTGAGCGTAAAGTTGCAATCAGGTAGAACTAATCCACAAGATCCAGGTGTTCAAAATATAAACAATAAAAGCTATACTACTATTCTTTCGGTAAATATACCTATTTATCCAGATGGAGGAGCTCAATATTCAAGAATCAGATCGGCTAAAAACCAAACAAGAAATAGTGCAGTTCAGCTTGATAGTGCGATAAAGCAGACACAAGCGGGTGTTGTAAGCGTGTGGGAAGGATTTGAAGCGGCAAAATCTCGTATTGTTGCAGCTAATCAAGGCGTAGAGGCTGCACAAATATCATATGACGGTACGGTGCAAGAGGAAATAGTCGGCTCCAAAACTATACTCGATGTTTTAGATGCTGAGCAAAAATTGTATGAAGCAAAAATAACTCGTGTGGATGCGTATAAGAATTCAGTACTTGCGGCATATCAAATGAAATTGTTAACCGGCGAGCTAACGGCTCAAAGTTTAAAACTTAAAGTAAAATATTTTAGTCCTGAAGAAGAGTTTAAGACTATTAAAAAGAAAATGTTTATAGGTTTCTAACGTGAGTAAGGAAAATAAAAAGAACCAAGATATGTCTGTAGAAGACATATTAAAATCGATTAAAGGAGTAATTAACGAGCGTAAAAATCCTATTTATGAAAATGATAGTGAAGATGAAGATATATTAGAGCTAACGGAAATAGTAAATCAAGATGAGGAAGAAAAGTTAATATCAACTAAATCTGCTGAAGCGGTAGGTGATATTTTTAAAAATTTTACCGATACTATTAAAGATAAAAAGCTGGATAATAATATCTCATCTAAAAATGCACTTGAAGAATTAGTCGTCCAGATGTTAAAACCGGAACTTAAAGCTTGGCTTGATAAAAATCTACCTGTACTTGTTAAAGAGTTAGTAGAAATTGAAATAAAGAAATTGGTGCAGAATAGTAAGAGGTAGGAGAGTGAATTATTGTCACCCCGTGGCTTGACCACGGGGTCCATGCGAACAACTTGTAGTAGTCAATTTTACTGGATACCGTGGTCAAGCCACGGGGTGACAGGATAAATAAGGAATTATATGTTAAATAAATTATGTAAGATATTATTTTTTATCAATCTGTTATTGGTTGCAGTTCAAAGTTATGCTTCCCCTCCGCCCTTACCGCCATCATTACCGGCTGCCGAAATAGATACTAAAGATAAGGATGTTAGCTCTAATTCCGATATTTCTTTTTTTGATAAATTTAAGCAATTTTTTAGTAAATCAAAAAAGAAAAATATCCCCCCTAAACAGCCAAATGAGCAAACTAAAGCAGCCCATCAAGAAGAACCAAAGCTAGCTTCACAAGAGCATACTGAAGCTGATGCGTCTGAACCTTTTATAGATACCGGTAATACGGCGTTGCCTAGTGTCACCGCAAGTAATGAACATGAAAATAGTGTAAATTTAGCTTCTCATGACATTCAGGAATCTAATGAAACCGAGGCATCTAAACCTTTTATAGATGTTGGTAATACAGCATTGCCTAGTGCTGCAAATAATGATGTTCATACAAATACCGAACATGAAAATAGTACAAATTTAGCTTCTCATGATAACACACCGGATATACAAGTTACCCAACAAGAACCTAATGAATCGGAAACATCTGAACCTTTTATAGATATTGGTAGTGCAAAGTTACCTAGTGCTACAAGTAATGAAATACATGAGGAAGAAGTTGCTTCTAATAAGCATAAAGATACAAATTTAGCTTCTAATATTATAACTCCTAATGTACCGAGACCGATAGTATCCATGCCTCCGGCTCAAGCAGGAAGTTATGTAGTGCCTCCGCAGCGACCGGTGCAAATATATAAACCAACCAATTTGCCGCCTGTGCATAAGCCTATTCCGCTTAACCCCCCTCCTGATGCTAATAAAGAGGAAGAAAGCGTAGCACCGATAGTACCGCAATCTATACCTAATATGCCCGCTGTTTCTCCGCCTGTGGTTAGCACGCCGGTAACCCAAGATACTACTACCACTAGTACTATGCCGACAACAGTACCTACTGCAGAAACTCCGGCAGTACCTAGTAATGTATCTGCACCTCCGGTAATGCCTACAAATCAACCTTCTACACAGACTATACTACCTCCTAGCCCAAATACACCCGTTACTACTCCGTCTAAAGTAGTTCCTACAACTGATTCTTCGGCGGAAATAAATAACTCGCAAGAGACATTTGTTGCTGTTTCAGAGGGGCCAAAAAAACAAGATTGGAATACGCCGCTTATACCCGTTGTTGTAGTGAAGCCGAATCAACCTCAGACCTTAGAGAAGCAAATTAATAATGATCAAACTACAAATAATCAAGAGAAATCACCTCCGGTAAGCTCTTCAAATGTCACGATTCAAAAACAAGATGATAAGGTGAATAATGAAACCTCGGAATCGACAACAAAATTTGTTAAAGATGAAACGCAAATGTTACTTTTACCTGATGATGATATAGTTCTTGGTAAATTAACAGAACAGGCTAATTTAGAGCAGATGGATATGTATACATATATAGAGCTGTTCCAAAAGAAAGAAGAATGGATAGCAAGTGCTGAAAGAAGAAAAGTTGTAGAGAGTTTTATTAAATATGATAATGATATAAATAAAAAGAAAGATATTTATGCCAATCTATCTTATTGTAAGGCAGTAGATAATGCTTTTAGAGCAGTTGATAGAAACAATCTTTTTGGGTTGCGTGCGTTACTTGACGTTTATCCAATATTGCAAGAAAAAAGTAGAAGCGGTGAAACATTACTAACTGCTGCTATTTATAACGATAATTACTATTTAGCAAAATTTTTGGTCATACGAGGTATTAAAATCTCTACTCTAAATGATGAATGCCAATATCCGTTAGATATTGCGTTAGCTCAAGGAAACGCTAACATAGCTTGTATGTTAATCAAAGCTAAGGGGTATAACTAACAATATTGCTCGCGTAATTGTCATTCCGCGAGCTTGTAGCGGGATCCAGTCTTTTTTAATTGTTTTTATGGACCCCGTGGTCAAGCCACGGGGTGACATATGGAATTCGCTCCATACAATAATACTAACAATTTCTTTAAAGCTTAATTGCTTTTCTATGTTAAATAGTTTAATTTAGGAAAGAAAATAATTAATTAAATCTCTAATATATGAGCGATTTATTCAGCTTTAACAAAGAAAAGAAAAATAAGCTAGTCGATAATAACTATAGTGCAAAAGATATTGAAGTATTAGAAGGCCTTGAGCCTGTTCGTAAAAGACCGGGGATGTATATCGGGGGTACTGATTCAAATGCTATGCATCATTTAGTATCTGAGGTGCTGGATAATGCTATGGATGAAGCAGTAGCCGGCTTTGCAAGTATCATCACGATAAAAATGCATCAAGATCATAGTATTACTATATTTGATAACGGTCGCGGTATTCCTATTGATAATCATCCTAAATTTCCTGACAAATCAGCTTTAGAAGTAATTTTAACTACTCTTCATTCAGGAGGTAAATTCTCAAATAATGTTTACCATACTGCAGGCGGATTGCATGGTGTTGGAATATCGGTAGTAAATGCTTTATCTAAACATTTAGAAATAAAGGTTTATAAACAAGGTAAATTATATAGCCAAAGTTATTCTAAAGGAGAAAAATTAACTGATTTAATATGTGAAGAAGCATCTAAAAGGCTAAGAGGTACATCAATAAATTTCGCTCCAGATCCGGAAATTTTTAGTGAAAAATTACATTTTAACCCTAAAAAGATTTATGAGCTTGCAAGGTCAAAAGCTTATTTATATCGCGGTGTTACTATAGAATGGGAATGCGAAGTAGAAGTACCGTCAGATATACCTAAAAAGGCATTAATAAATTTCCCGAACGGTTTAAAAGATTATTTAAGTTCAAAAATAACTTTAGATAATTTAATTATTCCGGAAATTTTTTCAGGTAATATAGAGTCTACGCCGGACGAGATAAAACTTGAATGGGCGATTTGTTGGCAAAATAATGATAACTCGGCATTGATTCAATCATATTGTAATACTGTTCCGACTCCTCAAGGAGGAACGCATGAGCAAGGTCTTAAGTCGGCTATTTTACGTGGGCTTAAAGCATACGGTGAAATGATAGGAAATAAAAAAGCTGCTAATCTAACTATTGAGGATATTTTAGAAACCGCAAGTGTCGTACTTTCTATTTTTATAGCTGAGCCGTCTTTTCAAGGACAAACTAAGGAAAAATTAGTGTCAAACGGTGTGAGTAAACCGGTTGAGAATATAATAAAAGATCATTTTGACCACTTCCTTAGTAGCGATAAAGCTTTAGCTACTAATTTACTTGAGCATGTAATTGCTATTGCTGAATTTAGAATAAGTAAGAAAAACGAAAAAAATATTTCCCGTAAAAATGCCACTCAAAAATTACGTTTACCCGGTAAACTTGCCGATTGCACACGAACTTCACCTGAAGGGACGGAATTATTTATTGTAGAAGGTGATTCGGCAGGAGGCTCTGCAAAACAAGCTCGTAATAGAGAAACGCAAGCAGTATTACCGCTATGGGGTAAAGTTCTAAATGTTGCGAGTTCTACGCTTGAGAAAATCGTTAATAATCAAGCAATACAAGATTTAGAAATAGCTCTTGCTTGTGGTAGTTTAAAGAATTATAAAGAAGAAAATTTGCGTTATGAAAAAATAATTATTATGACTGATGCAGATGTTGACGGTGCTCATATAGCTTCGTTATTAATGACTTTCTTTTTTTTACGAATGCCGAAATTGGTAGAAGAGGGGCATTTATATCTAGCTAAGCCTCCGCTTTATCGTTTAACGCAGTCTAATAAAACTTATTATGCAGGCGATGAAGAGGAAAAAGCTAGGTTAACGGATAAATTATCGAAAGCTAGTAAAGCTAAAATTGAAGTAGGTAGGTTTAAAGGTCTCGGCGAAATGATGCCTGCACAATTAAAGGAAACTACTATGCATCCGGAAAAAAGATCGCTTTTAAAGGTGACTTTAGAAGATTTTCAAAATGTCGATAAAATAGTAGATGATTTAATGGGTAAAAAGCCGGAAAAAAGATTTCAATTTATTTATGAACAGGCTTTAGTTAAAATGGATAAGATTATTAACGAGTTGGATATTTAAGACAAGGCGTCATTGCGAGCGTCCTTAATGTCACCCCGTGGCTTGACCACGGGGTCTTAGGACACAGCCTGTGATACAAGATCCCGTGGTCAAGCCACGGGATGACAAAACACACACATATTTGGAGTATTATGTTATTACGTTTAATTATAACACTATTTTTTATTATAAATTCTATTTGTGCATTTGCAGAAGAAGAAAAAGAAACTGAAAATAAACTATCAAATCAGGAAGCTTATAAGCAATTTCAAGACGTATTTGAACGTATTGAAAAGGATTACGTACAGGTACCCGATAGGCAAAAAATGATAGATGAGGCAATTAACGGTATGTTAAACTCGCTTGATCCTCATTCAAGCTATTATACCGATGAGGATTTAGAAGATATTTTTACTTTTACAAAAGGTGAATTCGGCGGAATCGGTGTTGAAATAATGTATGATAGTGGAGCGATTAAGATAATATCGCCTATTGATGATTTGCCGGCTTTCAAAGCAGGGCTTAAAGGCGGGGATTATATAGTAGGCGTGAATGACGAGTTAGTCTCTACGCTTGGACCTAATAAAGCTATAAAAGAGATGCGTGGTACGCCTGGTACTAAGGTTAAATTGTTGATAATTAAGGAAGAAGAGGCAAAACCGCAAGAGCTAGAGCTGACTCGCGAAATAGTAAAAATCAAGCCGATAAAAGCACATTTAGAAAAAAATAATATTGCATATATACGTATAACTACTTTTAATGAGTCAACAATTTCTGAGCTGAAGGAAGCAGTAAAGAAGTTAAAAACTGAAAGTAAAGATGACCTAAAAGGTATAATTCTAGATTTACGTAATAATGCCGGAGGTATACTAGATCAAGCTATTGCCGTTAGTGATTATTTTATTGATTCCGGTGTAATTGTAACAACAAAAGGTAGAACTACATCAAGTAATAGCGAAACTAAAGCAAATGAGTTTTCGTTAAAAGCTCCCAAAGTACCTATGATAGTTTTAATAAACGGTAATTCTGCCTCTGCCTCGGAAATAGTTGCTGGAGCTTTGCAAGATCATAAAAGAGCTATAATACTTGGCACTAAGTCTTTTGGTAAAGGATCAGTTCAGGCTTTAACGCAAATCAATTCTAGGGCTGCCGTAAAACTCACTATATCTAAATATTACACCTCAAGCGGTCGTTCTATTCAGGCAGAAGGAATAGAGCCTGATATTTTAATTGAGCCGGCAAAAGTCGAATATCCTGAGGTGAAAAAAATAGATAAGCGTTTTTCAGAAAGTTCTTTAAAAAATTACTTAAAGAATGATAATGAAAAAAATAAAGATAATTCATCTAAAAACAAAGATAGCAAAAAAGAAACAAAAGCTAAAAATAATAAACAAGAAGAGAATGAATTATCAGAATTATACAAAAAAGATTATCAATTTGCTCGTGCTTATGATGTAATTACAGGGTTGATTATTAATAAGAAGCTGGAAACGAAAGAGAAAGTTAAACAAGAAGATAAGTAGAGAGGATAATGTCATTCTAGGTTTTGCTGCATGGAGGTCGAGTCGTCATTGCGAGGAGCCGTAGGCGACGCGGCAATCCAGAAAAAAGCGAAATGTGTCATCCCGTGGCTTGACCACGGGATCTTATTATTACAGACTGAGTCCTGAGATACCGCTACAAGCTCGCGGTATGACATTAAAGGTGACTGGATTCCCGCCTACGCGGGGGGGAATGACATACTGAACGTTCGTACAGTAGAGAGGCAAGCCATAGGATGACTTGAGCTAAAAATAACTACTAGGTCTCGTAATGAACCATAATAAGTATATAGTAAGATTGTCATTTATTATATTATTTCTTAATATTGTCATAAATATGATGTTTTATCATTATTTTATGATAAAAGAAATGATAGTAAAACAAGTGGCTTTGAAACATACTAAAATTGTAGAACTTTACACTGATAATATTTGGAATACTCATCAGAACGTAATCAGTAAATTACATAAATTCGATTATTTAAAACTATTACAAGATCAAGATTTTATTAATTTTGCAAAGATTACCGCTCAATGGTTCACCAATCTTAATATTAATATTTCTCTCTACGATCTCAAAGGTAATAAATTCATCACTAGTAATATGTTACATATGTATAATGTAGACAATTATAAAGATGATAGCTTGGTTGAGATATTTACTGCAAAAATCGATAAATTTTTTTTGAAATCCTTTACTTCAAAAGCTCCGCTTCGGGATGCTTTTGAAGGTATTACAAGTCATATATTATTACCAAGGGTAGTAATAGAAAATGAAAGTGATTTAACAGTGGAAGAAGCTTCTTTTGTTACTAGCTATATCCCTGTTATAGATAATAATTCAGATTTTCCCGTAGATGCAGTATTTGAGATTAATACTAATATTACCAGCCAGTGGCAAAATATAACCTCTCTTGAGCAAAAAGTTTTTATAACTTTTATCATTATTTTTATAATATTCTGCACTATAATTATTAGTAATACTAACTATGCGAGACAAATTATTGAGGAGCAGCTTGAAACAAATAGAAATTTAAAAGCTCAAATAGTAAAAGTAGAAAAAACCAGCTCTTCAAATACAAAGTTTTTTGCTAATATTAGTCATGAATTGCGTACACCACTTAATGCTATAATAGGCTTTTCGGAAATTCTTATGTCGGAAAGAGATGCAGAAAAAAGTAAAAATTATATTAAAGATATAAATGATGCCGGTAAACATTTGCTTAGTATGATTAATGATATTTTAGATCTTTCTAAAGCTTCTGCTGATAAATTAAAAGTAGATAGTATAGATCTTGATTTAAATAAATTAATTAGTTCTTCGCTGATACTTGTTAAGCCTCGTGCCGATCAAGCCGAAGTGGCTTTAATTAGTAGATTACCGAAAGAGCATGTGGTTATAAAGGCTGATCCAAAGAGGTTAAAACAAGTATTCTTAAATCTTTTATCAAATGCCGTGAAATTTACAAATTCCGGAGGAAGTGTTACTATTGCACTTGAAAAAGATGAGTTAGCAAAATTAGTATATATAAAAGTTATAGATACCGGCATCGGTATTGAGGAAAAAGATATCCCAAAAACTTTATCGGCGTTTGGTCAAATTGATAGTGAGCTTAGTCGAAAATATGAAGGTACCGGTCTTGGGCTGCCGCTCACTAAAAAGTTGGTTGAACTTATGAACGGTAAATTTGATTTGCAAAGTAAGATAAATGAAGGTACCACCATAACAATAACTTTTACATATGACGGTAGTATTGAGATATAAGCATTGCCTAAAAAGAATTGTTTGAGATAGAATGACAATAAGGTCTTTATTAAGTGTTGTATAAAACAAAAGCACCTTTTTAGGTAATTCCGAAATATAAAAAATTGTGTGGAATATTAAAAATTTTTCGGTATTATAAAAAAATTATAAATTTTTAAAAAATATATGAAGCTTATTATCTTATTATTTACTTTTTTATTTGCTATGTTTTCTTTTGGAGCAAGCGAAACTATTAAAGGAAAGCCTTTAAAATATGCAGCAAATAATGATTTTGAAAATAGACTAGATGAACAGGAACAAGAAATCAGAAGGTTAATCGGTAAAGTTGAGGTTTTACAGCATAAAATTGATATGCTAACGCAGAACTCAAATATTCCAAATCAAGAAGAAAATACTGAAGTTTTAGAAGCCGGTGATTCAAAAAAACAAGATGTCTTTGATATAGCTTTGCTTAAAGATATGCCGGATAATGCTCCTAAAAAACCTATTGCGGTTAATAAGGATATAGCTCCTGATAAGCAAGCTTACGATTTGGCCCTTGCTGCTTATAAAGATAATAAACTTCCTGAAGCAAAAGATAAGTTTAAAAATTTTATCCAAAAATATCCTAACAGTTCGCTAATTAGTAATGCTTATTTCTGGTATGGGGAATGCTTTTTTAAACAAAAAGACTATAACGGAGCAGCGGTTAACTATTTAAAAGGCTATAAAGAGTCGCCGAAAGGGGCAAAATCTTCCGATGGGTTATTGAAGTTAGCACTTTCCTTAGGCGAGCTAAAAAAGACGACAGAAGCCTGTAATATGCTTGCTAAGCTTGATAAGGAATTTCCAACTAATAGAACTGCCGCATCCAAGAAAATGGCAGAAGATGCTAAGATTAGATTCGGCTGTAAAAATAAATAAAAATAATAAAATATGACTGATATTTTGGATGAAGTACTGAGTGATCAAAATGAAGAGAAAAGGTTAATTTTTTTCAAAAAGCTTTTACCTATAATAATCATCATTTCTATAATAGCTATTACTATAATGGTTGTTATTAATAATAATAAAGATAAAAGAGTTAAAAATAACCAAAAAAACGGAGATATTCTTGTTAAGACTGTTGGTTTGGAAGCAACAAAAGATAATAAAGAATTAGCTTTTAATACTTTAGAGAATTTAGTTACTACTAGTAATACCAAAATAAAAGAAATAGCTGCATTAGAACAAGTAGCCATAAAGATTTCGGAAAAAAAATATTCAGAAGCGAAAGACCTGCTTAATAAAATTATTGAAAATAAAGAATATTCCGAAATTTCTACTTCTTATGCACGTATTTCATGGTGTGGTCTTGTTATTGATGCTCAAAATCTAGATATTCAAGATAAAGAAAAATTGACAAAATATTTAAGCTATTTTGATGACGAGAAAAAACCTTTTTGGGCTACGGCAACTATCATAAAAGCTATGTGGGATATTGAGAATAATATGAAACCGCAAGCAGAAAAAAATCTAAAAAATTTATTAATTTCAAATAATGTATCTGATCTAATAAAAGATCAGGCTAAAGCATTGCTTGTAAATTTAAATAAATAATAATTTGTACTTAAGGAAAAATATGACAAAAAAAATAGCACTTCTGTTATTACCTTTTATTTTAATTTCATGTAACGGGCTTGGACCAAAAAGGGTAAAAAATATTGTTGAGTTGACTCCTAAATTAGCAATTCAGACTAATGAGCCTATATATTTAGATTCTAATGCAAATATATATACATTTAATGCAAATATGCTTAAGAATAAACAGTATAGTTTTGCTAGAAGCAAAACTATTACTGAGCCGATTTTTATAGGCGATATGATTTATGCATTAGATATTAGATCGAATATTTCTGCATTTTCTATAGAGAAAAATAAGATTATTTGGTCTTATAATTTAAGTAGACATAAAAAAGATAATTATATAGGCGGCGGAATTTTACACCATAACGGAAAATTATACGTAACATACGGTTCAAGGCTGTTAGTAGTACTAGATGCAAAATCAGGTTATGAAATAATTAGAAAAGAACTTCCGGATATTATTAGAATTAAGCCTATTGTGCTAGATGATAATACTGTCTTAGTGCAAACTATCAGTAATCAAACTATTGCTTTAAATGCAGAAACTTTAAAAACCGTATGGGAACATGAAAGCCTAGCGGAAGTTTTATCTGCTAGTTATTTTATGACGCCGATAGTACAGCATGATAATGTAATAGTAACTTATAATTCCGGTCAAGTACTTGCCTTAAATATAAAAAACGGTGAAGTAAGATGGAATTTTGAGTTTGCAAATCTTAATGATCGTACAGCTATACCGAATTTTGATGAATCAAGTATTTTATGTACCCCCGTTCATGATAATATGAATCTGTATATAGCGACCGGTCTTGGTAAGCTTATTAAGCTTAATATAGCAACCGGTAGTGTGATTTGGCAGGTAAATGCCGAGGATATTCAATCAATGTCTTTAATCGGTAATAGCCTATTTGTAACAAATAATGCTAGACAAATAGCAGCATTTAATCCTGAAACAGGGAAAGTAAAGTTTGTAGCTGATTTAAATGATGGAAAAGATCCTAAGAAACTAAAATCTGCTACTTTTTTAGTACCTTTTGTTGGAGTTGATAATAACAATAAGCGAAGTTTAAATGTTATTTCCGTGAACGGTGTTTTATATAGTTTTGATGTTGATAATCATGGATTAAACATGATACCTCATATTGTCAAAATTATAAAAAATATTCGTTATTATGGGCTAATGGCAAATAATAATTTATATTTTTCTACCGATAGAAAAATAATATTCGGAAGTAAATAAATTATATTTAGCTTGACAGATAGCGGGTATTAATGCTATTAAATATGTTTCTTGATTCTTTAATTTTAAATTCTAATTAAAATAGATACTATTGTGAAAACTTACTCGGCAAAGCCATCGGAAATTGAAAAGAAATGGTGGGTCATAGACGCAAAAAATATTGTACTAGGACGACTCGCTAGCAGAGTTGCTAATATGCTACGTGGTAAGCATAAACCTAGTTTTACGCCTCATTTAGATTGTGGTGATAATATAATCATAATAAATGCAGAGCATGTGAAATTAACAGGTAAAAAAGCGAATCCCAAAGACGGAAAAATATATTACAGACATACAGGGTTTCCAGGTGGGATAAAAGATACTACGGCAGGTAAAATCTTAAGCGGTAAACACCCTGAGAGAGTTATTAAAATGGCCGTAAAAAGAATGATTACAAGAAATGCTTTAGGTGCTAAGCAAATGAGTAATTTGTATGTTTATGCAAATGGTGATCATCCTCATATGGCACAGCAACCTACTGTTTATGATTTTGCAAGCCAAAATCCAAAAAATAAAAAGTAATAGAATATGACCGAGTTAAAAATTAAAACAGAAAAAGTAGAAAAGCAGTTAACTAAAGAGCCTTTAGAACCGGTATTAAAAACTCCTAAAGAAAAAATAGATAATTCAGGCAAGTTTTATGCTACAGGTAAAAGAAAAAATACTATAGCACGAGTATGGCTTAAATTAGGAAAAGGAAAAATAGTTGTTAATAAAAAAACAATAGACCAGTATTTTCCTTCTGAAACTTATGTGAAAACTATCTTACAGCCGTTTGTCTTAACAAAAACTATTGATCAGTATGATGTAATTTGTACTGTTAGAGGTGGAGGAATTTCAGGACAAAAAGGTGCTATTTTACATGGAATTTCTAAAGCTTTAGATAAATCTGCTCCGGATTTTCATGCTATTTTGCGTAAAGGCGGTCTTTTAACACGTGATTCTAGGGTAGTAGAGCGTAAGAAATACGGACAACGTAAAGCACGTAAGAAAACACAATTCTCTAAACGTTAAGATATTGGCTATTGGCATTGTTGCGTGGATGCCAAATCGTCATTGCGAGGAGCGAAGCGACGCGGCAATCTAGAAAAATAATAAAAAAATTCTGATTTACAGAATTTTTTTTCTTCCTTGCTTTGTCAATTGCTATGCAATTTCCTCGCAATGACGGATAAGCAAGTCCACGCAACAATGCCTTCCCACGTAGGCGGGAATGACATAAACAAGCCTATACGACAACGCCTACGATCTTAATAAATTATATAAACACTTCTCCCCTGGCGGGGTAGCTCAGCTGGTTAGAGCGACGGAATCATAATCCGTGTGTCGGGGGTTCAAATCCCTCCCTCGCTACCATTTATTATCCCTTTTACTATATAACGTTATTAATAATTTAAAGCCAATAGCAAGTTACGGCATTGCCTAGAAAAAGTTTATATCGTCATTGCGAGCGACTAAAGGCGTTGTTGCACGGCTCAAAAAATGCCCTCGGTGTCATTCCCGCGTAGGCGGGAATCCAGCATAAAGCGAGATAAATCGAGCTTTTAATTTCAAAAACTTGCTGTATACTTCTTTTACCTGAAGAATTGGTAGTATTAGATATTAATTATCCATAAGAACATTGATTATTCGCTCATCTAAATATTCATTTTCCAACTTTTCAAGTTAAAGAAGTATATTTATACTTTTTTTCTGGATTCCCACCTACGCGGGAATGACATAAGCGAGCCATGCAACAAGGCTGCGACTAAAAGGAGCGTGGCAATCTAGGCTCTGTGAACATTTCTAAAAAGATTCAATTTTGGTTATTTTTTGCTACAAATTATAAGATTTTTTTGAAATAGGATTAACTATTCCTACAAAAATCTTATTAATTTTCGCTAAAATTATTTTGTTAATAATTCCATAGTTTTTAATAAAATTTTGTATATACTTCTTTTACCTGAAGAATTGGTATATACTTCTTTAACTTGAAAAGTTGGAAAATGAATATTTAGATGAGCGAATAATCAATGTTCTTATGGATAATTAATATCTAATACTACCAATTCTTCAGGTAAAAGAAGTATATATATGTGTAATATTTTGTAACATAATATAGTTTGTATAATTCGGCATTAAATATTAATATTTAAATATATTTTTTATAGCCTCGCATGCAGCAAAGTACATTATTAAAACCGGTTAGTTGTTACGGGATCGGGGTTCACTCGGGAAAACGTACCCAGTTAACTATAGAACCTGCTAAAGAAAATACCGGAATTATGTTCATTAGAACCGATATATCTTCTGAAAATAATTATATTGAAGCTAGCTATTTCAATGTTTCCGATACCTTGTTATCTACCACTATAAGTAATGATCATAACGTTCAAATTTCAACAATTGAACATTTAATGGCAGCACTTTGGGGATGCAGCATTGATAATGCAATTATTAAAATTGATGGTCCTGAAGTACCAATTATGGACGGCAGTAGTAAACCTTTTGTGTTTATGATTGAATGTGCAGGAAAAAAATTACAAAATGCTCCTAAAAAATATCTAAAAATTTTAAAAGATATAAAAGTAGTTCACAAAGATTGTGAATTATATTGTACTCCTTCCGATCACATGACTGTAGATTTAACCATTGATTTTAGCAGTAAAGCTATAGGTAGACAAAATCTAAGTTTTAGAGATCAAGAATCTTTTACTAAAAATATTGCGGATGCTAGAACTTTTGGATTTATAAGAGATGTTGATTATTTGAAAAGCAAAGGACTTGCCCAAGGTGCCTCATTTGAGAATGCTATAGGAATAGATGAGCAGGATAAAATCTTAAACCCAAACGGCTTACGTTATGAAGATGAATTTGTTCGCCATAAATTATTAGATTTATTCGGTGATTTATATACCAGCGGCACTAGCGTTGTAAGTTTAATTAAAGGCTATAAAACCAGCCACGCTCTTAATAATGAATTATTGCATAGAATATTTAGCGATACGACCTCTTACAAATTTGTAACTAGCAGTGAGTTATAATAATCATTTCATATTGTTAAATTTCGCTTTCTTTTTTGCATCCTTTTTAAATTTTCACTTTTTATCCTTTTTATTTCAGCATTATTACCTTTATCTTTATCCATAGCTTTAGTTAACGGACTATATCCTTCGGCTTTACTAGGATTTTCATAAAATGGATTCATTACATTTTTAATATCTTTAACATAACTCTCTTTTCTATTATCCATTGTTATTTTATTTTCTCTAAAAAATTCTTCTAAACCGTTTCTTTTTATTTCAAAATTAAAATTACCTCTTATTTCTCGAAATTTTTGTATTTTTTGGTCTTTATTCATACTCCAATAATTCTTATCCGTTATTAATTTTTTTAAAGCCAATGTTTGCAATACTTGATTCTTAGTATAATTCTCTAATTGTTCTAAATTTTCATATATAGGAGTGTCTTGTTTTTTATATTCTTCATTTATATTTAATTTAAATATTGCTTTAATTTCTATTTTTTCCTTTTCAGTAAGACCGTCAATAATTAATGATGCGGTCGTAACTACACTGTAACCCGTAGCTTTTAATATATCAAGCACATTACCGCTAGCACCTTTAATAATAGAGGCAGCCAAACTTGCGGCTCCACCTAAATTATTTCCAAATATTCGTCCTGTACTTTTCAATTTATTTACATTTAACTCATACTTATCTTGAGTAGTATCCTTACCTGCCGTTTGCGGCGTATATAATTCATTTTTCAAAATATCTTTTAAACTCGGTTCTAATGATAATATATAATCTTGCTGACTTTTAGCATTTCTGTTATATACTAATAAATTATTCTCTTTATGAAGTTTACGCAAACCATGCACTTTCAAAGTCTCATTTATAGCTTGAATTCCTACGCTAACTCCTGCAACAACAGCTACAGCTATAATTATCGGTGATATAGGAGTAAAAAGCCCGGAAACTGCAATTGCTATAGAAGCTACGGACACTGCATAACTTAAACTATTGCTAAATAATATTTTACCGATTTTACTTTGTCTAAAACTAGTCCAATAAGATTTTAACTTATTAAATATTTTTCTAACCCTTGATTTTTTTGAATCAGACATTTATTTTTCTCTCCAAAGAACAAATATTTTTATAAATTTTTCTTTTATTTATTTAATTAACTTCTCTTACAACTTAAATTATAGTATAAATTCTAATAAAAAACAAAATAAATGTCTGGAAAAGAATTAAATAAAATTGTTGCAGCCATCTTATTTGCTAGTTTAACTGCTATGATGGTTGGATTTGTTGCAAATATATTATACAAACCCACTCTAGAGTTACAGCATCGCGGCTACAGCGTTGCGGTTCAAGAATTATCAGAAAATCAAAATACTACCGCATTAGAGCAAGCACCGGTAAATATACCGGAATTAATGAAGACTGCTAACGCCGATAACGGTCGTGAAATAGCCAAGAAATGTTTAATGTGTCATTCTCTTGATAAAGACGGTCCAAATAAACTAGGACCGCATCTTTGGGATGTAGCAGGCAGACCAAAAGCAAGCATAGCAGACTATAAATATTCTCCTGCTCTATCAAAACTCGGCGGCGTATGGGATGATGATAGTTTATTTGCTTTCTTACATAAACCAAGTAGCTATGCACCAGGAACTAAAATGTCCTTTGCCGGTATCTCAAAACCACAAGACATAGCTGACGTAATATTATTTTTAAAAACTTATGTTCATGATAAATAATTACCTCACCGAAATATGGTTAATAATCGGCATAATTTGTGTAGTCGTTGAATTCTTTGCAGTTCCAAGTATCGGATTCTTATTCTTTGGGCTTGGAGCATTATCAAACACTCTTATGGTATATAACTATCCTCTAGTTAGCTTAACAAATCAAATAACATTTTTTGGTATATTATCGCTTATTTGGTTTTGCATATTATATTATCCTCTTAAAAAATATGTTTATACTAAAACTGATAAAACAGAAAATTACTCGGATATGATAGGCAAAACGGTAGAGGTTTATAGTTCTACCGTTTCTTCTGATACTATAGGACAAGTAAGATGGTCGGGTGCTATTATGAATGCTTATCTTGTACCGAATGAAATCGATGCAAACACAGGCGACCGACTTTTTATTGTCGAGGTTAAAGGGAATGTACTAATTTGTTCTAAGCATAGACCTAATCATAACTAAATATACTCTTATTATCCTATATATTAATATTATTTCCTAATAAATAATTAACTATTATCTTGCAAAAATAAAATTTTCGTGTACAATGCACAATATAAGCAATGAATATAATTCTTTAGTTATAATGAATTAGTACTCCTTATACTATCATAAATATATTTTTATCTTATTTCAATTGCTTAATTTTTTCTAAAAATTTTAATGATTTATTTAAGGTAATAATATATGCAAAAAATAGTTCTCCAAGGACCGAAAATAACAAACTTACCAAACCAAGAAACTTTAGCAAAAATTTATAAAGAAGATGAGATAAAAACATATCTTGCTTCTTCTCATAATCCTCAAGAAATATTTATATATGCTCATGGAATGGAGCATTTTGAAAAAATTTATTATCACAATTAAGGTTAGAGTTATTTCAAGAAAATAATACTTGCAACCTCTCTGAACAACTAACACATAACGTTCTGACAAAAATAGCAAAAAATACTGTAGGAGATCAACTTAATATTGTACATATATTTTCCTGTCATTCTGGTGTGGCTCAGCATAATTTAAAAGATGTTGAAGGCAATGTTGTATTATGTACTTATATTCCGGCTACAAATACTACAAAGGCAGGGATAGATAATCTGTTGTTTAATAAAAACTGTAACTCAGAGAGTTTAATTGATTTTATAGTAAAAAATCTACCGTTATTAACAGTCGTCGGCTTTTCTATTAGTTACAAATTAAATAATAATATATACTTCTTCAACATGAAGAGTTGTTAAAATGATTAGGCACAATGGTTTGAAAATTGTCATTTACCAATGAAGAAATTTTATTTTTATATTTTTCAATATTTTCAAAAAATATTCGTATAGAATCAGTAAATGTCTCAAAATTCGCATAAAATTTATTGTTACTTACAACAGAATGCATAAATTTCCACAGTCGTTCAATTGGATTCAAATTAGGACTATATGCTGGCAAAAATAGTAACTCTATTTTACTGTATTGTAGATATTCTTTTACCTTTTTTGACCTATGATATCCAGCATTATCGCATATCAAATAAATCTTACTTTTATCTTGATTATTTGCTTCTAATTTCTTTAAAAATTCAATAATATAATCACCATTAACCTTAGGATTGTCAGTTGTTACTACCTCTAAATCCTTAAGATTAATAGCACCAATAATATGTTTACGCTTCCAACCACTGAAACTTGGTAATGTTTTAACTACATTCTTTCTAATCCAACCAAATCTTGCTCGAGTTTGGTATTGAGGATGAACACTATCCATAAAATAAATAGACTCATCTTTAGCTAAATTATTTTTTAGCAAACTATATTGCAGCTTAAATTCCTCTTGCTTAGCTAAATCTATTTTTCCAGGAATTAACTTAGGCTTCTGATAACTAAAACCAAGTCTGTGTAACAGCTTGATTACCCCAGCTAATGTATAGATTACTCCATATTGACGTTCTATGAACAAACCTATATCTCTAGCATACACATAATTATTATTTTCTAGATGAACTATTAACTCTGCTTCCTCCTGTCTAGTAAGGTTACTATCACTACCGCCATTTCCAGGCTTAAGCTTCTGAGCATTATGATAATCTATTAAATGTTTTCTTATCCCTCCCCATCACTCAGTAATAACACTTTCGATATCTCATCAATACTATAGCTATCATCATACATGAAAACAGCTTTGATTCTATCACAAATCCTCTTATCCCTTTCGCTTCTATGGTAAAGCTTTAATTCTTCTTTTTCTACTGATGTTAATTTTCTATAAATCCATTCTTACTTAATAACACTTGCTGACTTCTTTGACAATTTTTCATTTACTAGAGGTATATATACTATAAATACTTCATACTAAATACATCAATGGAATTCATATAGCTCACAGTATTTAAATAAGCAATATTTTTTATTTGATTTGGAAATTAACGTAAGCTATTAATAAGTCAATAGATAGAACTTCGTATATCGACTTTTCATTTATTCGGAGCTACTTAATATATGACTAACCACCCACGCATCGGTATCGGTATCGGTATCGGTATTTTAATCTTTAATAATAGAAATGAAATTTTATTAGGTAAACGTATTAGTTCTCACGGTGAATCTAGTTATGGTCCTGCCGGTGGACATTTAGAATTTGGAGAAACATTTGAAGAATGTGCTATCCGTGAAGTTTTAGAAGAAACAAATCTCATTATTGAAAACCCACAATTTATAGCGGTGACTAATGATGTCTTTGAAAAAGAGCAAAAGCATTATGTCTCTATTTTCCTTAAAGCTCATTGTTTAAATGAGCATGAATTACAGAACCTTGAGCCTCATAAGAGAGATATGGCAGTGGTTTGCTCTTGATAATCTACCTTCTAGCCTCTTCCTACCCTTAAAAAGACTCATTGAAAAAAAATGTTATTTATATAAAGAAATTATTGATTAATCTAATATTTCTTATTCTTCTTTAAATATGTAATGTAGATCTTAGTGGATTGAATGGTGGGTTTGAGAAGACTTGAACTTCCGACCTCACGCTTATCAGGCGTGTGCTCTAACCAGCTGAGCTACAAACCCACAAATAGAGATGTGGTGAGCTCGCCGGGATTCGAACCCGGGACCCTTTGATTAAAAGTCAAATGCTCTACCGACTGAGCTACGAGCTCTTAAATATATTGTAATTAGCAATATGAAGATCAATTTCAAAAAGAGCAAGAAGTCTATAAATCGAGGAACACAGCGTATACTTAATACGTGAGTACCGCAGACTTCATAAGACGACGTAGCCAATTTTTGAAATTCATCGAATATTGAATATATTCAAAAATTATGTTTTACTTTATCGCCGAAAAAGGCTAATCTGTCAACAATTATTTTTTAATTTAATATATAGGAAGTTTATGCAGCATCAGGATGTGGCTATCATTATCCCCTCAAGGCTAAGTTCAACTAGACTTAAACAAAAACCGCTGCAGCTTATCGGCTCTATAACTTTAATCGAGCGGGTATTCAAACAAGTAAATCAGGCTAACCTTGAGCATACATATGTTGCGACCGACTCGGAAGAGATAGCAAATATTATTAAAAAAGTCGGAGGAAAAGTAATATTCACGGATAGTGCTATCCCAACCGGTACTGATCGTACTTATGAAGCTTTTAAATTAATTCCAAATAATCAAAACATTAATTACATAGTTAATGTACAGGGAGATATGCCTTTCATTGAACCTAGCTCTATTTTGAAAATTATAGAATATTTAAAAAACAGCGAGTACGATATTGTTACACCGGTAGTAAAGGTAGATAGGGAATCAGTAGAAGCTAGTAGTAATGTTACCGTAGCGGTTGACTCGGCGGGGAAAGCATTGTATTTTTCGCGTAGTCTTATTCCAAACGGTGCAGAAGAATTTTTATATCATGTAGGCATATATGGTTTTCGTAAAAACGCTTTAGAAAAATTTGTATCTCTTAAGCCGACTTTTTTAGAAAAAACAGAACGTTTAGAACAATTACGTGTCCTTGAAAACGGTATGACCATAGGTACATGTTTAGTTGAGAATGTTCCTATTTCCGTAGATACGGAAGAAGACTTAAAAAAAGCAGTAAAATTTTACGAAAATATTAGTAAACTAGGTTTATACTAAATAATGGTACGTTTCATTTTTGTTACCGGCGGCGTTGTTTCATCACTTGGTAAAGGTCTAACGGCAGCATCTCTTGCTATGCTATTACAAGCGAAAGGATTTAAAGTTTGCGTACGAAAACTAGACCCTTATCTTAACGTCGACCCTGGGACTATGAATCCTCACGAACATGGAGAAGTATATGTAACGGATGACGGAGCAGAAACTAATCTAGATCTTGGACATTATGAACGTTTTACCCGGAGTTTCCTCGTGCAAGTTTGATAGCATTACGACAGGAGCGATATACTCAAAATTACTTAAAGATGAGCGTTTAGGAAATTACACCGGCGTTACCGTTCAAATCATCCCGCATGTTACGAATATAATAAAAGATTTTATACTTTCAAACACCAAGGGCTTTGATTTTATTATTTGTGAAATAGGCGGTACAGTCGGTGATATTGAAGGTCTACCGTTTTTTGTAGCTATAAGGCAAATCGGTAACAAATTAAAAAGCGAAAATTGCTTATTTATTCATTTAACATTATTACCTTATGTTAAAACCGCCCGTGAATTGAAAACAAAACCTACCCAACACTCAGTTAAAGAATTACGTGCTATAGGTATTACACCTAATATACTAGTATGTCGTGCAGAACGTAACATTTCAAAAAGCGAAATAGATAAAATAGCTTTATTTTGTAATATAGAATCTGAGTATGTTATTCCGGCAATAGATCAAAAAAATATATATTTAGTACCGATTGCGTATCACCATTCAGGTCTTGACAATAAAGTATTAAAATTTTTTAATATTAATGTCGTACCGTCCAAATTAGATAAATGGTATGATATAATTGGTAGGCTAAAAAATTCTAATTCAAAAGTAAGAATTGCTATAATAGCTAAATATCATAAATTAAAAGATGCTTATAAATCAGTAATCGAGGCACTTGATCATGCAGGTATTTATTACAAATACAAAATTGATTTAGTATGGATAAATGCTGAAAATCTAACTGAAGAGAATATTAATAAAAAATTATTAAATATAGACGGGATTCTAGTACCGGGCGGATTTGGAGAACGGGCAACTAAAGGAAAAATTACAGCAATAACATATGCTCGCACTAATAACATACCTTTTTTTGGAATATGTTTCGGTATGCAACTTGCGACGATCGCAATAGCTCAGAACTTAATCGGTATTAAAGATGCAGTAACGGAAGAATTTAAAGTAGACGGTACAAAAATTATTGAGAAAATAAATAAAAACTGTGAAGACTCAAAAATAACAATTGAAAATGTAAAAAAGACTATGAGGCTCAGCTCTTATCCTTATAGTTTGGTTGCAAGTACCATTGCAGCTAATGCTTATAAAAGCCTTGAAATAAATGAGAGACATCGTCATAGATATAAATTTAATAATGAATTTCAAAATATTTTTGAAAAAAACGGAGTAGTATTTAGCGGTTTTTTAAAAGATGAAGAAATTGTAGAAGTAATTGAACTACCTGGACTTCGTTGGTTCGTAGGAGTACAATTTCATCCGGAATTTAAATCTAAACCTTTTGAAGCTCATCCGTTATTTATTCAGTTTATTAAAGCAGCGATTGAGTATACTCTGCGTAAATGAATAGTTGGTATACGAAGATCGACTTGGAAAAGAGCAAGGAGTTCACAAGTCGAGGAGCGGAGCGTATACTTAATACGTGAGCACCACAGATCTTGTAGAACGACGTAGCCAATTTTTCAAGTTCATCGAGTATATAACAAATGTAATTAACAACAATATTTGAGACTATTTTAAAAAATCTTGACATAGTTTTTATTATAGTCTAGGTTGCATAAAAAATAATATAGTACCGGACGGTTTTTGAAAATGTTATGTTTTTGTAAGACTTACAGCCTTATAGGTCATTCTCGCATGGTATTGTTACGTGGACCGACAAAGCTCGCTGTGTCACCCCGTGGCTTGACCACGGGGTCCAAAAAACAATAAAAAATACTAATAATTTTAGTATTTTTAACTGGATCCCGTGGTCAAGCCACGGGATAACAGAGGTGGAATTGATCCGTACACCAATGCTAGGCAGGAATGATATCCAATGCTTTTTAAAAACTATCCGGTACTAAAAAAATAAGCTCATAGTAAATCAATGGATGCCGTGGATTCTAATTTCACAATTTGGAATAAAGCCAGAAACAGTAAATTTAGGCATATAGTATGGCCGATTAGATCGTATGAATTAACCAAGTTCATCCCGATGGCCTTACTAATGTTTTTTATTCTACTTAATCAAAACTTAGTTCGTAGTATTAAAGATAGTTTTGTTGTTACCTTAATTAGCTCGGAAGTATTGAGTTTTATCAAACTTTGGGGCGAAATGCCGATGGGAATTTTATTTGTTATTCTTTATTCTAAACTCTGTAATATTATGACAACAGAGCAAATTTTTAGGATAATTACCGGCACTTTTTTATTTTTCTTTGCAATTTTTGGTTTTATTTTATTTCCGTACAGAGAGTTTTTTCATCCCGATCCCGAATTAATTAAGCACTATATCACTGTTCTTCCTCACTTAAAATGGTTTTTAATAATTTTGGGACAGTGGAGTTTAGTATTATTTTATATTATGGGAGAATTATGGCCAGTTATAGTATTTACTCTTTTATATTGGCAGCTTGCAAATAAAATTACTAAAGTCGAAGAAGCACCGAGATTTTACTCATTTTTTACTTTATTTGGACAAACTAATTTACTCATCTCAGGAACCGTAATTATTTATTTTGCTAAGAGTGAGCATTTCTTATTACCTTTATTTTCTCATCTAAACGATACAAATGAAATCCTTTTAAAATCATTTATTACGGTTATTTTAATATCCGGATTAATTTGTCTAGCTCTTCATAAACTTATTGATAAATCAGTCGTAGAAGCAGACAAAAATATTAAATTTAAAAATCAAAGAACGGATATATTAAAATTAAGCTTAGTCGAAAGTGCAAAAGTAATATTAACTTCTAGATATCTCGGTTTTATTTGTCTTCTTGTAATGTCTTATTCTATGAGTATTAGCCTAATAGAAGGATTATGGATGTCAAAAGTAAAACAACTCTATCCTGCTACAAAGGATTTTATATCCTATCACGGTGAAGTGTTTTTTTGGACGGGAGTACTCACGTTAGTTAGTGCGTTTTTAGGAAGTAGTTTAATTAGAATATGCGGCTGGTTTTGGGGAGCTATTATAACACCGATTATGATGTTTGGAGCCGGCGTTATGTTCTTTTCATTCACGGTTTTTGAAAATCACCTAGGAAATATCGTAAATACTCTCGGCTATAGTTCGCCGCTTGTCGTTATAGTTTTTATCGGCGGGCTTTGGCATGTACTTTCCAAATCCGTAAAATATTCACTTTTTGATGCTACTAAAGAAATGGTATATATTCCGCTCGATAGTGAAATGAAAACCAAAGGTAAAGCTGCCGTTGATGTTATGGGTACTAAAATCGGTAAATCAATAGGTGCTATTATTCAATTCATATCCTTTAGTATTTTCCCGAACGCCGTACATAACGACATAGCCGGTTTATTGATGTTTAGCTTTGTAATCGTATGTCTATTATGGCTATACGGCGTAAAAGTTTTATCGGAACAATATAATAAGATGATAAAACGTTGATAGTTTTGTGTATCATCCTGCAAGATATTGCCAGCGTGAATACCAAGTCATCATTGCAAGCGGTCTTGTTGCGTAGATCAGTTTTACCTCTACCACCCCCCGTGGTAAAGCCGGTGTTGTTGCGTGGCTCGTTTTGTGTCATTCCCGCGTAGGCGGGAATCCAGCATAAAGCGAGATAAATCGAGCTTTTAATTTCAAAAATTTGCTGTATGTATACCTTTTTTTCTGGATTCCCGCCTACACGGGAATGACATCGAGTATGTTTTACTGGTCTACGCAACAATACTTTCTCGCAATGACGAGAAAACCAATCCACGCAGGAATGAAATCAAACCATACAACAAGGTCAGCTTAACCACTAGGGACAATCATGAAATCGATCCACGTAATAGTTGATCAAACGACTGTATTTTGAGCATCCTCTCCTATTAATCCTTGATCAAGTAAATCAAAAGCATCCTCCAAACACTTATATACTTCTTCAACATGAAGAGTTGTTAAAATGATTAGGAACAATGGTTTGAAAATTGTCATTTACCAATGAAGAAATTTTATTTTTATATTTTTCAATATTTTCAAAAAATATTCGTATAGAATCAGTAAATGTCTCAAAATTCGCATAAAATTTATTGTTACTTACAACAGAATGCATAAATTTCCACAGTCGTTCAATTGGATTCAAATTAGGACTATATGCTGGCAAAAATAGTAACTCTATTTTACTGTATTGTAGATATTCTTTTACCTTTTTTGACCTATGATATCCAGCATTATCGCATATCAAATAAATCTTACTTTTATCTTGATTATTTGCTTCTAATTCCTTTAAAAATTCAATAATATAATCACCATTAACCTTAGGATTGTCAGTTGTTACTACCTCTAAATCCTTAAGATTAATAGCACCAATAATATGTTTACGCTTCCAACCACTGAAACTTGGTAATGTTTTAACTACATTCTTTCTAATCCAACCAAATTTTGCTCGAGTTTGGTATTGAGGATGAACACTATCCATAAAATAAATAGACTCATCTTTAGCTAAATTATTTTTTAGCAAACTATATTGCAGCTTAAATTCCTCTTGCTTAGCTAAATCTATTTTTCCAGGCATTAACTTAGGTTTCTGATAACTAAAACCAAGTCTGTGTAACAGCTTGATTACCCCAGCTAATGTATAGATTACTCCATATTGACGTTCTATGAACAAACCTATATCTCTAGCATACACATAATTATTATTTTCTAGATGAACTATTAACTCTGCTTCCTCCTGTCTAGTAAGTTTACTATCACTACCGCCATTTCCAGGCTTAAGCTTCTGAGCATTATGATAATCTATTAAATGTTTTCTTATCCCTCCCCATCACTCAGTAATAACACTTTCGATATCTCATCAATACTATAGCTATCATCATACATGAAAACAGCTTTGATTCTATCACAAATCCTCTTATCCCTTTCGCTTCTATGGTAAAGCTTTAATTCTTCTTTTTCTACTGATGTTAATTTTCTATAAATCCATTCTTACTTAATAACACTTGCTGACTTCTTTGACAATTTTTCATTTACTAGAGGTATATAATGCATTTTCTTGAGCTACTTCCGAATAATCTTCGATTAACCCTAGATTTTGACAAGTAGTAACAAGTTTAGCTTTTAAACTATCACTCTCTTGATTTTCAATATAATCTAATATTATTTTTGAAACATCTTGGTTTGCTTCTTCATATTTATTTTTTAAGTTCTGTAATCTGGCAACATATACTCTTAACGTCTCTACTTCTTTACTTTGATATATTAAGCCCTTTATTTTTTCAATTCATTTTATTAACCGCTCTGCCTCTTCATGCGGTTCTTTACATTGTCTTACTAAATTTGCTTTTGTAAAATTAATATTAGCATTATTATGCATTAATAGTGAAAGAATAATTTTATTTTCTACTGAGTTACGACCACAGTAATATAATACTTCACCCATCTGTTTATAGTCATTCACCGTAGCACCATATTCAAGTAACATTTTGGCTTTTTCAAAATTACCTGTAACCAATTAACAATATAATTTAAAAATTCTTTTTTCTTGAATCTATTTGTAATATAGTAATAGGTATATTTAATATTTGTAGAGGGAGTAATGAAAAAAAATCCAAAAATCTCATTAATAGGTAGCGGTAACATAGGTGGTACGCTTGCTCACTTAATTAGCCTTAGAGAACTCGGTGATATCGTGTTATTTGATGTGGCTGAAGGAGTACCGCAAGGAAAAGCATTGGATCTCATGCAAGCCGGTACAATAGCCGGGTCTGATGTCAAAATAAAAGGCACAAACGACTATAAAGATATTGAAGGATCTGATGCAATAATTATTACTGCCGGTTTACCAAGAAAACCAGGAATGAGTAGAGACGATTTAATTAGTATTAACACCGGTATTATGAAAAATGTTGCAGAGAATGTTAAAAAATACGCTCCTGATGCCTTTGTAATAGTAATTACCAACCCGCTTGACGTTATGGTATATGTCATGCTTAAAGAAAGCGGACTACCTCATAATAAAGTAATAGGGATGGCAGGCGTACTTGACTCATCAAGATTTAATTTTTTTCTTGCTGAAGAATTTAAAGTATCGGTTAGCAATGTTAATAGCACGGTTCTCGGCGGTCATGGTGATGCAATGGTACCTCTTGCAAGATATTCTACAATATCAGGTATACCGATACCTGACTTGATAAAAATGGGCTTATCAAGTAATGAGAATATTGAAAAAATAATCGATCGTACTAGAAACGGCGGCGGTGAGATTGTTGCATTACTTAAAACAGGTTCTGCTTATTATGCCCCTGCAGCCTCAGCAATAGAAATGCTTGAAGCGTATTTAAAAGATAAACGTCAAATTCTAACTTGTGCCGCGTATCTACAAGGTAAATATGGGGTTAATGATTTATATGTCGGAGTACCTATTATTATAGGTAAAGAAGGTGTCATAAAAGTAATAGAACTACAGTTAACTCCAGAGGAAAAAGCACTATTTGATAAATCAGTCGAGGGAGTTAAAAAACTCATTGAGACGATAAAATAAATGATAAAATTATATTATTGAAGTACAAATGCAACAAAATTTAAAATATTGAATTAATACTAATTATTAGTATTGTTAATTTAACATAAATGGTATTACATTTTGGTTTATTTTTATTAATAGAGGGAAATTATGAAACATAAGAATGAATTAGACCGGCTAATAAGAAATCTTTATTTAATAAAAAATACTAATTTAAATAATATTTTAGAAACAGATAAACTAGCTATAACACGTACAACTGATTTTATAGAAGCTCTAATAAACAAAATAGACCCTAGAAAGCCTGGACCGTATGTTTCTCAGCAACAAGCTAACTTCAAAGTAGCAAATGATAAAAATATACAGGGTGCTAGTAAAGAAATTTATTTAAAACATCTACCTATTAGTATTGGTAAAGTTGAAGGCTTTAAGGAAGACGGCAAAGGTAGAAAAACAAAGGCTCAACTTGATGTCCTAATATCCCCTTCAGATTTTTCAGAATTATTAAGACTAAGTAATTCATTACCGATCACTAATGAGCAAGGATTAGAAATAAAGGGCAATATTAATCTATTTCAATTGATGGAAGAAGTTGTTCAGAAAGTAGGGAAAAAGAGCTTAAATATACAGCAAGATAAAAAAATACTTACCTCACAAGAAAACGAACAAGCTATAACACATGGTCAACAAAAAGTAGAGCTTAGCCTTAAAGAAGAGATACTAAAGTTAAGGGAAGCAGTTCAAGAAACAATCAAAAATCCAACTAATAATGAAGAATTTAATAAGACATCAAAAGAAATTTTATATTTGATTAATAATATCAACTCTCATCAACCATCTAGATTACAGGCAGCTAGAAATAAAATCCTGAGTAGCGGAGGAAGCCCTAATGCTAAAAATACAAAAATAGAAGAATTTTTTCTTGAACAACATGAATGGGATAAATTTCAAGAATTAAGAGAACGATTACAAAAAATAAAAGAACCTAGAGAAAAACTAGATGAAATGAAAAATTTTTATGATGTGATTAATTCATTAGATAAAAATATCATTCTAAGAGCAATGCAAGAGAAACAAAAAGCTCAACAAGCTTCCAATCAAAAAGCACAAGAGATTATAAGAAGTAAATTTTTATACCTTGATAATGCTGGAGATTTTTCAGACGGTTTACAAAATTTATTTGAAGAGTTAAAAAATAAAGAAGAGAAAGGGCAAAAAGAACTTATAGAAGCTTCTAAAAATATACTCAGTAAAAGTATAGCAGTAAATAAAAATTACTTCCGTAATACTAATAATTCAAGCGAATTAGATTTACAATATAAGATATTATTAATAGATCATGCAGATAATATCTCGCAAAATATAAAGGAGGCTCTAGTCTTATATGCCGGAAGTAATAACAATAACCAGATTGATATATTATCTGAAGAATTAGCAAATAAATTTAAAAATATATCAAATTTAATAAGGCAAAATGAATCAGTACTACAGAAAGAAACAAGTAAATATTCTCCTTCTTTAGAAACTATACCTGAAGATTCTATACCTAAGTTATCACCGGCAATAGTACATTCCTCAACAGAACTTTTTGCAAAACTAGAAAACTCATTCAATGAACTAGAACAATTCACTGATAAAATATTAATAGATGCCGGTAAATCTTATGTACAACAAGCAAATATTAATCTTAAATCTAATAATATTTCTAGATCTTCTTCTGTCGACTCAGGAATCGGTTCAAGTCAAGAAGAATTATCTACCACCTTTGGAAAAAGCGGCTCTACTAATTTAATTGAAGCTCTTGATTTAGCACAAGCAAAAATTTTATCAAATTCAAATACAACAAAAGATAAGTTAACGGCAACAAAAGAATTACAAAAATCTATCCAACAAAAAGAAGTAAGCAATGAAAGACTTACTCAAGAAGAAATAGATAATATTTATAAAACACTAGGTATATTTGAAGAAATTAAGGAATATGAAAAGAGCGAAAATTCACGTGATCCTCGTTTGTTAAATAAAAACTACTATAAGCTAATTGATCCTCGTGAGGAGCGTAGAAGCGATAATATCGCTTTAGAGTGGGATGAAACCGGGATGCTGCCTCCTTCCCAAAATAGTGCCGTTTTAGATAAATTTAAAAAAGCAGTAGATGATTATATATCTGAGCTACAAAATGAAAAACTATCTATAGATACATCACCAAAGCAAGTTAATATCGATAATGTATTACCCAAAATACGCAACTTGTTTAATGATGAATTAGCTAAAGATACATCACCGAAACATGTTAATATCGATAATGTACTACCAAAAATACGAACCTTGTTTAATGACGAGTTAGCTAAAGATACATCACTAAAGCAAGTTAATATAGATAATGTATTACCTAAAATACGTAACTTGTTTAATGATGAATTAGCTATAGATACATCACCAAAACATGTTAATATCGATAATGTATTACCTAAAATACGAACCTTGTTTAATGACGAATTAGCTATAGATACATCACCAATGCAGGAAGCAATACCGACTCCTCCTGCTCTTTCCTGGAATACTCATCCTATATTCGGTGATACAATAAAGTTCTTAAAGAGATTTAAAGAAGAGATAGATAAATTTCCACAAGATTACACTACAGCCTCTACCATACCTCTATATTTAAGTAATGTTAATAGAAATTTAGGAAGAAGCGAATTTTTAGCAAGTATGGTATCGACTTCTCAAAAAGATGGGAAAATTAACGATATATTAGATAAGCTTCAAAAAATTTCTACTAATTGTAGTAAGATAAGTAATAGTGATGATAAGTTTAATAAAGAGATTAAAGAATCTTTTGTAGAAATTAATACCACATTAAAAAATATAATAGAATATAAAGGGCCTGAAATAGAATATTTAAATTCCAATATAGAAAAAGTTCAAAAGAATTTATCTAGTTTAGAATCTTTTACTTATGAATTATCTAAAAATACATCTCCGAAACATACTAAGCAATCAACCCAAGAGCAGCCTAAAATATCTACAGGAGCAGTTACCGGTATAAAAGATAGAATAGCAAAATTTGAAGCAGACTCTGACAGCAAAATCAAAAAATACTGGACAGAAGAAAAGAAACAGACTGTAGAAAAACAACATGAAAATACTCAATCTGACTATATAACTCCTAAGAAAAATTTTGAGTTTGAAAATCGAGGTAAAGAAATTAAAGAGAATAGCACCAAAAATTTAATAAACAAATTTGAAAAAGGCTTTGATAGTAAAATAACAAGATACTGGACATCACCGGAGGAATGGGATAAATGGGAGGAAGAAAAACAGAAAGGTACAGGGAAAGAGAATGAACTAATAAGACCTCGTACAAAATTTTTAATAGAACATTCTAAGCATGCTCAATCTAAAGATAATGCACCTAAAAGGCAAACTAAGAGTTATATAGAAGCTAGTGAAGATACACATATAAAAGAAGGCAATACAAAAAGCTTAAAAGACAAATTTGAAAACTTAGCAAAAGAAGCGAAGCAAATTGGAACACAGGCACAGCAAAGCTCCAAATCTTCAAGTAGCCCTAGCATAAAACCTACAGGTCGCAGTAAAGACGGAAGAGTTATATAAGACAATTGATGTTATTCTTGTTTTTGAGTCTGTTGCGTGGCTCATTTATGTCATTCCCGCGTGGCATTGTTGCGTGGATACCGAGTCGTCATTGCGAGGAGCCGTAGGCGACGAAGCAATCCAGTAAAAAATTCTGTATATCAGAATTTTTTACTGGATTGCTTCGTCGAATTACTGTGTAATTCTTCTCGCAATGACGATTTAGTATCCATGTAAGGATAACATCCTACGTAAAACCAACACTGTACTCATTAATGTTATAAGCAAAAATATAAAAAAGCTTAAAGTTAGAGATAGTGACTTAAAATTTTGCCACAACAACATACTAAAGAAAGGAGTAGTTGAGGATAGAATAATACCTCCAAAAGAATGAGATAGACTATAAAGCCTCATTTTAACATTAGTCTTAAACAAAGATTGAACAATAATTTGTAGCGGTACTGCATAAAATGCTGCAAGTCCTATTAATATAACTGGACAGAGAATATTAAATATTTGTTTGTATAACATTATTTGCATTCCTAAAGCAGCAATAATGCTAACAAATAAAGCCCATGTAATCTGTCTTAAAGGGTTTATTTTATCGGCAAGCAGCCCTGCAAAAACAGCTGATATTCCATAGGTAGTAGTAAGAGCTATATTCATAAATCTTATTTCAGGATGATTTACAAAAGCTATTTTTGTTAAAAAAACTCCTAAGAAAATTACTAAAAAATGATACACTCCTCCAATAGCACCGTTTATTAGTAATGCTATTATAAAGGATAGTTTATTATCTTTTATAATTTGCCGAGCGTCATTTAGAAAGCTTAATACAAGCGAATTTTGCGGAGTTCGTTTGTACTCACGTACTTTTGTACGCTCCGCAGACTCTTCCTTAAATTCATCTTGTCTAAATCTTTCTAAATTTAGCTCTATAGTACTTTTATAATATAAAAATTCACCACTTTCTTTAAAAAAACTTCTCATCAAAATAGCAAATAAACCGAATATTGCACCGATAAAGAAATTAAACCGCCATAGATACAGGATACCGGAATTGCTAGCATAATAATAAGCTATAGCCGCAAGTAATGCACCTATTTGGCTACAGCATGAAACTATTCCTATATTTAAATTTTTCCGATTATCTCCTGTTTTTTCAGCTACATAAATTTTTATTCCGTCAACTTCTCCGGCAAGGCTTGCTAAAAAAACCATTCGACATAATGTTAGTATTACCGTAGCAAAAATACCTATCATCTCAAAGGAAGGAGTAATAGCAATTAATCCGGTAGAAATGCTACTCATGAACATTGATATCTTAATAGATTTAGTACGCCCGTATTTATCTCCGATAAATCCAAAAATTAAAGACCCTAAAGGTCGTACTATAACGGCTGCACTAAGAATGGCAAAAAAGCCGAGTAGTTGTTTATCCTGTTCTATATTAGGTAAGAAATTTTGTGCAAGAATACTAGCCGATAAACCGAATAGAGCATAATCATAATAACGGATAATTGTTGTAAAAAATGCAACTAAAAAAGCTGAATTAGACATATAATATTTTCTTTTGGTGACAACATCATATGATACAAACTCTTTAAGCTGTGTGAAAGAAAATTAATTTAATATATTTTTCTATTGTAGTTTTAATTATAATATTTTATATCTGGTGTATATACTTCTTCAACATGAAGAGTTGTTAAAATGATTAGGAACAATGGTTTGAAAATTGTCATTTACCAATGAAGAAATTTTATTTTTATATTTTTCAATATTTTCAAAAAATATTCGTATAGAATCAGTAAATGTCTCAAAATTCGCATAAAATTTATTGTTACTTACAACAGAATGCATAAATTCCCACAGTCGTTCAATTGGATTCAAATTAGGACTATATGCTGGCAAAAATAGTAACTCTATTTTACTGTATTGTAGATATTCTTTTACCTTTTTTGACCTATGATATCCAGCATTATCGCATATCAAATAAATCTTACTTTTATCTTGATTATTTGCTTCTAATTCCTTTAAAAATTCAATAATATACTTCTTTTACCTGAAGAATTGGTAGTATTAGATATTAATTATCCATAAGAACATTGATTATTCGCTCATCTAAATATTCATTTTCCAACTTTTCAAGTTAAAGAAGTATATATACCAACTCTTCATTTACTCAAGGTATATAATTTTAACTTAGATATGTCCCCGGAACCTAAAATATTAATACTTGATAAAGAATTAACATTGATTCCTCTAAAAAATAAAATTAAAGAATTTCAAGCACTGGTAAAATCTAGAAATAAAGATAATATATCATTGGTTGATTCTTTAATTGAATCAAGAAGAAAGGAATTTAATAATGAATATTGCCTAAACATGGTTGCTTTGTAAGACACCTTAACCATTCTTAAGTTATTCTTGTAAAGGTGCTGTTTCAATTTCACTCCTGTCACCTCGTGGCTTGACCTATAGTACTGGACAATTTTCAAAAAGCTCTCGATGTCATCCCTGCGAAAGCAGGGATCCATGCTAAAAAAATCTTGATTTCAAAGATTTTTTTATTAGATAATTTTTTTCAAATAAAGCTTTATTTGACTGGATTCCCGCTTTTAGCTAGGAATGACATAAGAGCCATGCAACAACGCCGGCTTGACCACGGTATGACACCGAACTTATTTTTTGATTCATGCAGCAAGTTACATTCCTCTTCCTGAGTTTTGCTTTTCTATTTTTTTTCTTTGTGTCTCCATAGCTTTTGCCAGTCCTTCTTTATTCTTATCTCTTTCCTGAGGTATTTGTTTACCAATATCTTTCGCCTCTTCTTTTACAATATTTGGAATTGACGGAGGAGGTGGTGGTGGAACAGAAAGACCACTCCCAGGCATTGGAGGCGGCACCGGTATAGTACCGCTAGGCATAGTTGAAGTATTTTTTGAAGGTTGATTAGTAGCTTCTGCTTGCTGCTGCTTTATCTTCTCTTCTTTCATACGTTTTATAGCTGCTAATGCTCCTTGTTGCTGTAAATCTGCAGCTGTCGGTTCTCCTTTCGTAGGCGATGAGGGGTTATTTTTATTATTAAATTGTTTTTCTCTATCTGAAACACTATTAATAGTACTACGTTCTTTTTCTATAGCTTTAAATTGATTATTAATAGATTCCAATTCTGCAACAATTTTCCATCTTTCTTCTCTAGTAATATTAGAATTAGCTTTTTTTTCTTCAAGCCCCTTTTTCTTATCTTCTAATTCTTTCTGTTTTTGCTTTAATTCTTCTAAAATTTTTGCATGATTATCTGTTTGGATTTTAGATTCTTTATTTTGACTTATTGGAGTATCAACACTTTGCTTTCTTTGCACATTCTTCCATGCTAACTCTTCTATAAAAGAATTAAATTTTGGCTTTTCTACTGGTTGAGATGAACTCTTTATTAGTATTTCTACCGGCTTTATTCCTATCTCTGCTTGTGTGAGATCTTCAAAACTCTCTTTAGAAGCCAAAGGTTTTTCAGGTATTTGTTGATTTGTTTGCTGTACAATTTCTGTAATTTCTTTAATATTTTTATGTAGTTCTGCAATAGAACTAGCTCTTTCTAATTCTTTTTTAGGATTTCTGATATTCTCATATCGACTCTTTAAATCTTCCTTTAAATAATCATAAGTTGCTTTAATAGCTGTTACTTTAGTTTCAAAGCTTGCGGTAATTTGTGCTGCTAACTTTAATGATTGTTCTGAAGGCTGCTTTCCTTCTTCACTTAAAGGCTGAATTATGATTTTAGACTTTTCTCCTGAAAACCATCTTGAAAATACACTTGGTTTATAGACTTGAATTTCTGCTTTACCGCCTTTCTCATCTTTAACTATTACACTCCCTTCATAACCGGTAAACTTATTAAGCAATGTTTTAGGATTTTTAAATTCTGCCGTTAAATTATTATTTTGTAATTTAGGAAAGATGTCTTGAATATTTCTTTTTTCTTCTAAGAATTTACTTGATTTTTTAAAAGTTTGATCATTTCGCGAACTTATATTATCTATCTCATAACCAGGACTACTATCTACAAAATTTAGTACGAAAGGTTTGGCTTTTATTCCGCCATATATCTTTTTCAAAAAATTATCATTAAAATTTTGACTTTCATTAGTACCTTTTAAATTATTCTTTAATTGCTCAAAAGTCATTTTTTTCGGTTCGGCAATACTAGGATTATGCAAGTCGGTATTAAGCATAATTGTTTGGTAAGCTAGTATATATGCGGCATCCTTACTTTTTATTTCACCGTTTAAATTTTGTTCATAATAGTTTGTCCCAAAACTTTCGACTAACCTATCTATTTTTTGAGCTTCGCCCGGTAATTTAAATGATTGTAAAAACCCACGTAAACTTTCTAAATAATCTTTTTCTTTAAAATCAAATTGCTTAGTAAAACTCTCTAATACTTTTTTATTATCGCCTCCATCTATTCCAAGATAATCTCCTACAAACTCTAAATTTAGATTACTTTTTTCCTCATAAAAAAATTTAGCAGTTTCTTCTGCAAAATCTTTATTATTATCAGCACACCATTTTTTAATTCTTACAATTCCGCTTTTTGGCTTATCATTAAAAAGTTTAATTACTTCGTTTTTTACTAATGAGTCCATTTTATCCCTCACAAGTTAATTAAATATCTAGTAATTAAAGACCTTTTATAGATTCAATACAAGTAAAAGCCGAAATTTTTAATATTTTACTATCTGTTACTGTGGCTTGTAAGATTTTATTCAGAAATTGATATTAACAAACAATATAATTTTAGAGACTAATTGATAAGATTCTTGCAAGAATAGTTATTCATATTTCAAAAAAATCTTATAATTCACAGCAAAAAAAATTAAATTATCGGTTAAAATTTATTTATAGATAGCCTCTTAAACCTCTTTTATAGCCTCAACGCAAGCAAAAGTTGCTATTTTTAGTATTTCATTAGCTGTTGCTGTAGCTTGAAGTATTTGAACGGGTTTTTCAAAACCGTTTGTTATAGGACCTATGAAGCTATTGGATGAAAATTCTTGTAATAATTCAGTAGAAATAGCCGCTGAATTTAAACCAGGCATAATTAATACATTTGCAGATCCTGATAATCTACAAAATTTATATAATTTACGTAAATCACCGTCTAAAGCTACCTTAACCGACATCTCTCCATCATATTCAAAATCTACTTTCATGCCGCTCAGCTCTTCTTTGTCTTTACTAAAATTATCTAGTATATTTACTGCTTCACGAATACGAGCTGTTTTTTCCTTAGAAGCATTACCGAAGCTGGAAAAAGAAAGAAGAGCAACTCTTGGAGTAATACCCATATTTTTAGCAATTTCTGCCG
The DNA here is from genome assembly GCF_964026485.1 of Rickettsia endosymbiont of Villa modesta. Taxonomy (NCBI): domain Bacteria; kingdom Pseudomonadati; phylum Pseudomonadota; class Alphaproteobacteria; order Rickettsiales; family Rickettsiaceae; genus Rickettsia; species Rickettsia endosymbiont of Villa modesta. The sequence goes on from NZ_OZ032157.1 coordinate 1,089,785, forward strand.
TTTGTGTTGCTATTTGAGCAAGCTCTAAGCTGTTTGGATATTCAGTAATACAATTATCAGAAATAACAATATTATTGTCTTTAGCAATCATAATTGAATAGCCAAGGATTCTACGATTAGGTTTTGGCGAAATTACTTTCATGATATCTTCTAAACTATCGATATAGCTTTTAGTAACACCGGTTAAAAGAGCATCACCGTCACCGCAAGCTACCATACAAGCAGCAAAAATATTCTTATCTGTTTTAACAAGTTTAGCACAATCACGATATAAATAGCCTTTTCTCTGAAGTCTTTTATATAAATAATTAATATATTTCTCTAAACTATCAGTTAAAGCTGCATTCATTATTTGAATTCCGTCTAAGCTAATATCTTTACCTATCTTTTTTAACGTAGCCTCAATTCGCTCAACACGACCAATTATAATCGGATGACCGTATTTCTCGTCTCGCATCATAAGGGCGGCAGAAATTACTTCTTCTTCTTCACCTTCAGCAAAAACAATCCGCTTAAGCGGTGCATTATGAATTTTTTCAGCTAAGAAATTCATATAGTTAGCAGTAGGGTTTAATCTACTACCCAATTCTTTCCTATATTTACCTATACTAAAATCTTTAACCCTAGAAACGCCGCTTTCTATTGCAGCAACGGCAACCGCCGCTGCTACTACGGTAATTAAACGAGGATCAAACGGTACGGGAATGATGTATTCCTTACCGAAAACCATCTTACGCCCTGAGTAAGCTTTATAAACCTCTTCCGGTACAGGTCTACGGGCTAAATCTGCAATAGCTTTTGCTGCTGCTATTTTCATTTCTGTATTAATGGTCCTTGCTCTTACGTCTAATGCTCCTCTAAAAATATAAGGAAATCCCATAACATTATTAATCTGATTATTATAATCAGATCGCCCTGTTGCTATAATTGCATCATCCCGCACAAGCTTTATATCTTCAGGAGTAATTTCTGGATCAGGGTTAGCCATAGCAAAAATAATCGGATTATTTGCCATCCCTTTCACCATCTCTTTAGTTACCGCCCCTTTTACCGATAACCCTATAAATACATCTGCATTATTTAAGCTTTCCGCTAAAGTTCTAAACTTGGTATCGCTTGCATATAGCTCTTTCCATTTATTCATACCTTCTAGGCGTCCTTTGTAAACAACACCTTTTGTATCACATAAAATAATCTTTGATTTATCGACTCCAAGAGCAATTAATAAATCAATACAGGCAATAGCGGCAGCCCCTGCTCCATTTACTACTATTTTTAGATTTTCAAGCTTACGATTAGTAAGATATGCTGCATTTATTAGCCCTGCGGCGGTAATAATCGCCGTTCCATGCTGATCATCATGAAAGACCGGTATATCCATTAAAGATTTTAATTTTTCTTCTATAATAAAACATTCAGGAGCTTTAATATCTTCAAGATTAATACCCCCAAAACTATAACTGAGATACTTCACGGCATTAATAAATTCTTCAGGGTCTTCCGTATTCACTTCCAAGTCAATTGCATCAATATCGGCAAATTTTTTGAATAGTACGGCTTTTCCTTCCATTACCGGTTTTGAAGCAGCCGCTCCTAAATTACCGAGCCCAAGTACGGCAGTACCGTTAGAGATTACGGCAACTAAATTACCACGAGCGGTATATTTATATACATCCTCTAAATTTTTAGCAATTTCAAGGCAAGGAGCAGCTACACCTGGAGAATACGCAAGCGATAAATCTTGCTGAGTAACTAAAGACTTTGTTGCAGAAATAGCGATTTTACCCGGTTTATCTTTTTCATGATATTCAAGGGCTTCAGCATAATTTATTTTATTCATTTCATCCATTTTAGAAATTCCTGTTTTTTGTTAAGTGTGTCATCGCAGAGTTCTATATGTCATTCCAGCAACAGCGGGAATCCAGTAATCCTTAATGTCACCCCGTGGCTTGACCACGGGGTCCAGTCTTTTATTTTTTCCTAGATCCCGTGAATAAATCACGGGATGACAGAAGAAAGAGTTGGATTCTCGCTTTCGCGGGAATGACATTTTTCACCCCATTATATACATAATAATTGATATAGTAACCACTGAGAAAAAAGTAGTAAATGTTATAATCGACGCCATAGAATCAGGATCACCGTCAAGCTGACGAGATAGAACATAAGCCGTACTTGCACATGGAAGACAGCTATATAATATTCCTACCGATCTATCTATCCCCTCAATTGACATTAACCATAATACTATTACGCTAACTAGAGGCAATGCAACTAATTTAATAAAGCTTGTAAACATTACATTGTGTAAAACCTCTCGCCTAATAGTAAAATTAAGCCCTGCTCCAACATTTAACATACCAATAGCTAAAGCAGCATTAGAAAGACTATCTAGTGTTTTCTTAAGCCCTAAATGTAATTCAAGATTTGAGTAATTAAAAACGAACCCTACTAAACTTGCGATAATTAACGGGTTACGCACAATTAATTTCATCATTAAAACAAAACTAGTTCTAATAGTATTAGTAACGGATTTATTAGGGATATAATAAGCGAAAATCATTACCGATAAAATATTGGTAAAAATAATCATATAAGAAGAAATAACGGCGACAATAGAAATCCCACTAGGGCCAAGCAGCGGGCTACTTACTCCAAAAAAAATGTAGCTATTATAACGAATTGATCCTTGAAAAATGGAAGTAAATTGGATTTTATCTATATTGTATTTTTTTTGGTAAATTATAAGACCAATTGATACAAGGATAGTGGAAATAATAAGAGCCACTACTAACTTAATTATCGATGCAACGCTTAAGTCGGCAGTAGATACGTAATTAAACAGCATGGCAGGAAATAGTACAAAATACGATAATTTCTCAATACCACGCCAAAATTCTTCTGAAGTTAACCATTTATTTTTGATAATACTACCAAGAAGCGTAATTAAAAAAATAGGTAATGTACTACAAAAAATTTCATTCATTTGTTTTCGATGTCATACCGTGGCTTGACCACGGTATCCAGTTAAAAATACTAAAACGATACATAGTTTGGGTTGTTTTATGGATACCGTGGTCAAGCCACGGTATGACATAGTAACTTCCTTTCAATCAGCTTCTTCATTTCCTGTATCCCGTAAAGCTTTATAAAAGTTCCGAGTCTTGGACCTTCGCTTTGCCCAAGCAATATCTGATATAGATCCTTGAAATAATCACGCAGATTTTCATATCCTGCTTTCATTCCTATATCATATATTGCTTTCTGAATCGCTTCAGCTTCGGTTTGATCAGATATGCTAGATAACATATATAATATATCTTGTAAAATAACCTTATGCTTTTCAGAAGGAGCTAAATATGATTTATGTGCTTTAATAAAGTCATTATAATATCTTATAGCAAATTCTGCTAAGTGGTCAAGATAAGGGCTAGTATTTGGAGTTGCTTTTGGCTCATATTTGCTAATAAATCCCCAAAGTACCGATTTATCGGAAGGATCACACACGGAAGTAAGATTTAAAAGCAACGCATAGGTAATACCAAAAGTCTCAATTTTCGGTACATTCCCGTGATGTATGTGATAAACTGGATTTGCAAAACGCTTTGCCCTATCCTCTTCTAAATGATATTTCTGATTAAAAGTAATATATTCATCAACATTTTTAGGTATTACATCAAAAAACAAACGCTTAGCCCTAGTCGGATTTTGATACATAAATAATGCCATGCTTTCAACAGGAGCATATTTAAGCCAATCATCGACGCTAATACTATTACCTTTTGATTTTGATATTTTCTCACCGTTTTCATCTAAAAATAGCTCATAACATAGCTGCACCGGCGGCTTGCCTCCTAGGATTCGGCAAATTTCTGAATAAAGTCGAGCATTTGCTAGATGGTCTTTGCCGTACATTTCATAATCGACTTTAAGAGCAGCCCAACGCATACCAAAATCCGGTTTCCACTGTAATTTACAATGCCCTCCCGTTACCGGTACTTCTATATAATTACCGGCTTCGTCTTTATACGTAACAGTACCTGCTTTAGCATCCCATTTCTCTATAGGTACTTGCAGTACCTTACCTGTTTTCGGGCATATAGGCATGAAAGGCGAATAGGTAGCCTTTCGCTCTTCTCTAAAAGTCGGTAGCATCAGCTCCATTATTTCGTCATATTTCTCTAGCACTCTTATCAGCATTTCATCAAACATACCCGCCTTATAACAGTTAGTACTACTATAAAATTCATACTTAAAACCGAATTTATCAAGGAATGAGCGAAGCTTTGCATTCATATAATGCCCGTAACCCTCACATTCACCGAACGGATCAGGGATAGAAGTAAGCGGCATATCCATATATTGTGCTACCATTTCAGGATTTGGGATATTACTAGGAACTTTACGAAGTCCGTCCATATCATCAGAAAAGCAAATTAGCTTAGTAGGAATATCGGATAATTGCTCAAACGCTTTCTGCACCATCACCATACGAGCATTCTCACCAAAAGTACCTATATGAGGCAAACCTGAAGGACCATAACCCGTCTCAAATAATACATAATTTTTTTCAGGAGCTTTACCGTTTAAGCTGTCTAATATTTTCTTAGCCTCAACAAAAGGCCAAGCGTTTGACTTAATAGCATCTTCCCAAATTTCTGACATTTATTTTTCTTGCACTTTAATTAATAATCAGTGACAATATACTAAATTTATTTATTTGTAAAATTTAATTGTCATTACCGCGAAAGCGAGAATCCAGCAAAAATAGTCTTAAACATTGATAAAATAAACCTAAAAAAACAAGTTTTTTATAGGTTTTACTGGATTCCCGCTTTCGCGGGAATGACCTAATAAAGAGCAAAAATGATATAAAATACTTAACCATAACCTTAAAAAACCATGCCATTTACTACTATTATAAATTACATCAGAAAAGATAGCTATAAAGTTCTACATTTAGGACTAATTGCAATTTCTATAATAGCACTTGCTACCGCTTATATTGCTGAATATATATTCCATTATACACCCTGCCCTTTATGCGTTTACGAAAGGTTTCCCTATTTAACGCTAATCAAAATTTGCTTAACTGCTTTAATCATCAGACAATTAAGCAAATATACTTTAATATTCATTCTCCTAACTATCCTTAGCTCTTGCATATTATCAACATATCATAGCTTCGTAGAAAGAGGGATAGTACAACCAAGCGCTCTTTGCTCATCGATGATCCGTATCCCGAAAGGCTTGTCTATACAACATATCAAGCAAATGTTCTACTCGCAGCCAATCACTTCCTGCACAAAACCCGCAATCAAAATCTTCGGTATTTCTATGACGGAGTATAATCTACTCTTAAATATCGGTCTTCTAATCTGTTTACTCCTCGTTTGGTTTTATCCAAAAAAAATCTTAGTTTGAAATCAACAGCAATCAATTTCATTCTCACTTTCGTGGAGAGGTATTGTTGTGTGGACTAGGAAACCCATTCGGTGTCATCCCGTAGCCCCGCCACGGGATCCAAAAGACAACTAAAAATACTAACAACGCTAATATTTTTAACTGGATCCCGTGAATAAATCTATAGTACCGGACATTTTTTTAAAAAATCTCGATGTCATCCCTGCGAAAGCGGGGATCCATATTAAAAAATCTTTAAAATTAAAGATTTTTTATTACATAGTTTTTTTAAAGTAAAGCTTTTAAACGCCAGTTTAGGATAAGAAGAGTTTAAGATTATCGAAAAAAGAGTTTAAAATATTAGTTTTAGTAATATTAAAAGCATTAACACAAGCTAGAATATGAACTAAAAAATTAGTAGGTGATCGATGCCTTGAGTGTTCAAGATTCATATTATTTTTTAGGACATTAAATACTGACTCAACCAACGACCTTTTTCTAAGCTGTATTTTATCTTCCATTTCCAATAAATGATTCTTCATATCTTTTCTAATTCCTGTAAATAAGCGTAATCCACGACCTAATAATTTAGTAAATATTTCCTTAGAAACGCGAATTTAGGATAAGGAAGAAGAGAAGCATGGAATAAGAATAAAGTATTTACAAGTTAAGAGTGTTGGGTTACTGAAGTTTTTCAACAAAAAAACAAGAACCCAACAATGAAAAAATGTATCACAACTTTATTTTAGATACTAGACAATTTTTGTGAAATATATGAAGAATGGGAGAAGCAAAAATTAATACCAACAGATAGAAAACGCCGGAGAGAAGGGAATTTAAGCCTTTCAGAGCTTTTAACTATCGTATTATATTTTTATATATCGCCGTGCAAAGATTTTAAGAATTATTATTTATATCACTTATCATATAAATATAGAGGTTATTTTAAATTACCAAGTTATAGTCGAATAATACAATTATGGTCAAGATTAATTCTACCGCTTGGTTATAATGTTGCAACTATTTAGAGGAGAGGAAACAGGAATTTATTGCATAGATTCAACTAAATTATCGATATGTCATACAAAACGTACAAATAGCAATAAAGTATTTAGTGGTATACTTCTTTTACCTGAAGAATTGGTAGTATTAGATATTAATTATCCATAAGAACATTGATTATTCGCTCATCTAAATATTCATTTTCCAACTTTTCAAGTTAAAGAAGTATATAGCTAAAATAGGGATGAGTAGTTATGGATGGTTTATGGGGTTTAAGTTGCATATAGTAATTAACAATAAGGGAGCGATTATGGCGATCAAAATTACCAAAGCAAATAATAGTGATTTATCGGTAGCAGACGATATAACTGATGGATTACAAGGTAAACTCTTTGGTGATAAGGGATATATTTCTAAGGAATTATTTACTAAATTATTAGGTCGTGGATTACGCTTATTTACAGGAATTAGAAAAGATATGAAGAATCATTTATTGGAAATGGAAGATAAAATACAGCTTAGAAAAAGGTCGTTGGTTGAGTCAGTATTTAATGTCCTAAAAAATAATATGAATCTTGAACACTCAAGGCATCGATCACCTACTAATTTTTTAGTTCATATTCTAGCTTGTGTTAATGCTTTTAATATTACTAAAACTAATATTTTAAACTCTTTTTTCGATAATCTTAAACTCTTCTTATCCTAAACTGGCGTTTTTAGCTCTAACTTACTTCCTGTAGATAAATTTAATTTCTCTCTAATATAACTTGGAATTGTCATTTGCCCTCTATTAGTGAGAGATACAAGTTGTGCTTTCATAATGATCTAATTGTAAATATTTTCAGTATAAATTAATAATAACAGAAATAATTCAATAATGCAGCATTATAATTAAATTTCCTATAAAAATATATATTTAACTTGATGAAACATTATTATATATTCGATAAACCATAATATGAATAGTACTGCTTAATATGAATCTTCAAGAGTTTAAACAAAAATATAATTACGATGTTGCAACGAAAATGATGCAACAATATCTAGACATTAAATTTGCTCATTTAGATTGTTTACTACTATTTAGAATGGGTGATTTTTATGAGATGTTCTATGATGATGCAATCTTAGCCAGCAATGTACTCGGTATTGCCTTAACAAAAAGAGGTAAAAACGGTGAAGAAGAAATTGCGATGTGCGGAGTGCCTTATCATGCTCTTGAGAATTATTTAACTAAGCTAATCGAAGAAAATTATAAGGTTGCTATTTGTAACCAGCTTGAAACCCCTGAAGAGGCAAAAAATAGAGGCGGCTATAAAGCGGTAGTTACTAGAGACGTTACACGTATTATAACTCCAGGAACTATAATTGAAGAAAATTTAATTGCTTCAGCCGAACCTAATTATTTAGCAAGTCTTGTAATACCGAAAAATAAAGAAACGGCTAGCCTTTGTTATGTTGATCTTTCTACTTCCGAAATTTTTATAGTTAATGTACCGGAAACGGAAATTCTTAATGAGCTTGCCCGTCTAAAACCTCGTGAAATTCTGCTTAGCGAAAATCTAAGATCTTCGAGTCTCGCGGATAGTATTTTCAAACAATTAAATTTTCGCATTACCTATCAGGTTGATAGTTTTTTTGCGATTAATAAATGCGAAAAAATCATTTTAGACTTTTATAAAATGAAAGATATTAAAGGAATCGGTGAGATATCTAGCAGTCAAATTTGTGCCATAGGTAGCATCTTAGAATATTTATCATTAACGCAAAAACAAAATATTCCTCATTTACCAATCCCTAGAATTATCAATTTTCATAGCTATATGACTATTGATTTCGCTACTAGACGCAACCTTGAAATTGTAACAAACTCACAAGGGGCCCTGAAAGGAAGTTTACTAAACACTCTCAATCATACGGTTACCAAACAAGGCGGACGTTTACTATATAATTTTCTTTCAAGTCCTTTAACCAACATTGCTAAAATAAATCATCGTTTAAATATTACCGAGTTCTTTTATTCCAACTTAGAAATAGTAAAAAGAATTAGAGAACTTCTAAAAAAAACTAGTGATATAGAGCGCTGCCTAACACGTATTACAATGAACAGAAGTTCAGGTCGTGATTTACTTAGTATTAAATATACCTTGGAAGCTGCAACGATTATTAAAGGAGTATTTTTTGACGCTTACGGTTTTAATTTACCTGATTTTATCGAAAAAATTATTAAACCTCTATCAGGCGATGCAGAATTATATAATTTAATAGACGAGAGCATAAGAGAAGATGCACCGAATAATTTAAATGACGGGGGTATAATAAAACATGAATATCATCCGAAAGTAGCCCAATTACATGATTTAATTAATAACGGGAAATTACATATTGAAAAGCTAAAAGATCAATATCGTAGAGAAACTGGAATAGACAGTTTAAAAATATCTCATAATAATGTTATAGGGCTTTTTATCGATATTACCGCTAAAAATGTTAATAAAATCCTTGATCCCAAATTTATTCACCGTCAAACAACGGTTAATAATGTCCGTTACACTACTACTGAACTACAAAAGCTTGAAAGCGAGTTAGTCAACGCTAAAACCTTAGTAATAAGCTTGGAAAAAGAATTATATGCGGATATTTGTAACCAAGTAATCGAAAAAGCTTCCTATTTACGAATGCTTGCAAGCTCCTTAAGCGGGCTTGACGTATTTTGTAATTTTGCATATATCGCTGATGAATATGATTATGTTAAGCCTGAATTTACCGACGATTTAAGCTTTGATATCGTTAAAGGACGGCATCCTGTAGTAGAGAAAGCACTACAACGAGAAAGCAAAAGCTTTGTATATAATGACTGTCATTTATCGGAACTTGAGCGTATTTGGTTAATTACCGGTCCTAATATGGCAGGTAAAAGTACTTTTTTACGTCAAAACGCCATTATTGCAATCATTGCTCAAATAGGTTCGTTTGTGCCTGCTAAAAGTGCCAAAATAGGAGTAGTCGACAAGATATTTAGCCGAATAGGTGCTGCTGATGACTTAATTAAGGGACAATCAACCTTTATGGCCGAGATGCTTGAAACCTCGGCAATTCTTGCTCAATCTACAAAAAACTCACTAATAATACTTGATGAGGTAGGTAGAGGCACATCCACTTATGACGGTGTATCTATAGCGTGGTCGGTGCTTGAATATATCCATGATAAGCTAAAATGTCGCTGTTTATTTGCAACTCACTATCATGAACTTACTGTTATGAGTAATTTCCTGCCGGCTTTGCAAAATTATACTATTGCTATTGAGGAGTCAGGTAAAGATATTCTATTTTTACATAATATTATATCAGGGGCTGCCGATAGATCTTACGGTATTCATGTTGCAGCTTTAGCAGGACTCCCTGCCAGCGTTATAAATAGAGCTGAGCAGATTCTGCTTAAATTTGAGAAAACTTCTACCGGTAAAGGAAAAAACATTTTATCAACGGAATCAAATAATTTGAGCTTGTTCAATCTTGAACCTAATAAAACTATTATAAGCAGCAAATTAGATGAACAATTTAGAACTATCGACCCTGATAAATTATCTCCTAAAGAAGCACTTGAGTTGATTTATGAGTTAAAGAAGTTGGTTTGAGATGTCATGCCTGCGAAAGCATGGATTCAGTAGTCTGTATTGTCATACCGCGACTTGATCGCGGTATCCAGTAATATTTAACTACTACAAATGTTTCTAATGGATACCGTGGTCAAGCCAAGGTATGACAGCTTAGACACTTTTCCAACCAATATTCACTACAGGCAAAAAAATTGGGATTAGCGAAATTTTCTTTACCGTAAGTAATTTCTTGTCCATGTGTATCTAAAATATTACCGCCGCCGGCTTTAATTAAAGCATGACCTGCCGCTATATCCCACTCCATAGTTGGACCGAATTTTGGATATATATCAGCTGCTCCTTCAGCAATTAAGCATAGTTTAATTGAACTGCCTATTGCATTTATTTGACCGAATGAATATTTACTTAAAAATTCTTTAGTAGCTTTATTTGAATTATAAAAACCTATTACCGCATTAAGCTCTTCATGTTTAGGTTCATGATTAACAAATATTTCTTTAGAATTCTGTTCGATTTTTAACCGCCCCTGTACATCGGTATAATATAGCTTTGCTGTTTCAGGGTGATATATCAAACCGATAGCTGGAAGACCGTTTTTAATAAGCCCTATATTTACCGTATATGTATTTTTACCGTTTACATAGCTCCGTGTCCCGTCAATAGGATCAATTAACCAAAAAGTACTACTACTTAATATAGGTAGCGGCTGCTCTTCACATACTATAGCTATTTGAGAGGTTAAGCTTCGTAGAGTTTGATAAATTATTTTACTAATTTCCTTATCAGCATTAGTGACTACTGACCCATCTGATTTAATATCAGTCAATATTCCTGCCTTTTTTATATCTAGTGCAACCTTACCGGTATTAATAATTAAATCTTTTAAAGCATTAATTAAATTGTCATTCATAATTATTTATTTAACATCTTTGCAGCCGTATCATCTTCTAACCACTGACCGGTATTTAAAAACGTAGATTGCTGCAACTCAGCGATTTGATGATCAGGTGACCCTGGTAACATTTGCCACCCCAAATATTCAATTCCATAATACCCTATATCAATCATGCTTAAATAAGAGTCCATATTTTCTAAATCTTTTTTATTATTTGCAAAAATTACTATTTTTGTAGGTTGTTTTGGTATAATTTTTAAGAACTCTATAAGAGTTTTTACTCTATTTATATTACCGGTAAATATTATACCTAAATAAAAAATAGGTGCTCCAGCATCGCTTGGATTAAATCTAAATACATCTTTATCATTAACTTTATTAGTAAAATTAATATTGAGTCCGTAAAGTAAGGTATATAACCATCCTTCATAATTTTCAATTAGATTACATGGAGCAGTTATTTCTTGAAGACCTAAAACTGTTGCACCTTGCTGTTTCATCTTATTAATTAAATCTACCCATTTAGATTCAACAAGCATCATTTGACGCTGCACTATCAATTTTGCAATAGTTTTATTAACTGATGTGTTATCCGCTGCAAGACTATATAAATATTTAGTAAAATTTATATAAGAATTATCCCGGTATCGAAATAATTTGGATTTCGGTGTTATAATAGTATTATCTATATTTATAAGTACCAGCGTATCTGCATCTATCTTCGGTAATAAATTTTTCATTGTTACCGAATCTACAGAGTAAGTAGGAATAATTTGACCATAACTTACACACGAAATAACTAAGCAAAGTAAGCTCAATAAAACTTTATTGATTTTTATCATAAGGATTTTTACCTTTCGCATTATTATTCTTTAAAGGTGGATCATTTCTTTTTAATTTATTTATTTGAGGTATTAAATCACCAATGGTTTTAGTATAATATGCAGCATCTTTATTTTCCGGAGCATTTTTATTATTATAATGATAACCAATAAATAATATATTAGAACTATAACTACTAAGCTGAAATTCCATTGAGCTTAGCAATTCTACGCTACTACTAATCATTATAAAGCATTTCGGTATAAAGTTCATTTGAACAAGGAAATTGAGCATCATTTCCGCTTCCGATATATTATTACTCGTCAATATACCCTTATAAAATACCGGATAAGTATTAGCAAAACTGTCTAAATTATTAAAAATAATATAATTATTGTTTGGAAAACTATTTGAAAAATCAATATTGAAATTTTTCTTTAAATAATCGGCAAACCATATTTCATATTTAGGAATATTATTAAAATTACCGGTAAAGCCATCATTTACTGCTATTATAGGGATTTTACTATTACTCATTTCATTTACAAAATTTGGAAAATCAGCTTCTTGTAATTCTTTCTTATAACTATCATTAGTTAAAATCAATTGATTTATATAAATAGCTTTTGGATTTTTATTAATATTAAGCAAAAGAGGAGTTAGTGTACGATAAATATCTTTATCAATTTGTTCAACGATAGGCACTAAAGACTTAAACAGAAATTCATCTAACACCGTTACTACTAATAAATCCTGAGGTAGATAATTTTTATTATAATTTTCTTTAAAATCTTGTTTTATTTTATTTAAACTATCCACTTCTATAATTTCTGCTTTAACTAAGGAAGTAATAAATAATAGTACGATGAACAAATATTTTTTAAACATTTACGGTTTCCGTTTTTTTAAAGGCAGTGTGTCACCCGGGGGTTTTTTATGTCATTCCCGCGTAGGCGGGAATCCAGCATAAAGCGATATAACCTCAGCTTTTAATTTTAAAAATTTGCTATATCTATACTTTTTTCTGGATTCCCGCCTTTAGCTAGGAATGACATAAACGAGCCATGCAACAAGACCGGCAGGGCCACGGTATGACGATTGTTATATATTAGTGTTACCACATCATAGTGCTAATATCAATCCATATTAAACTATAATATGGTAAATATGTTTGGAAGTTTTTTAGCTCGCTTGGCGGCGGCATAGGAAAGACATTCGGAGGCGGCATATTTTCAAGCGTGGGAAGATTTGCCGGTAAAATGCTTGGTGAGTATTTAGATCAATTAAATCACGAACCGATAGAATATGACAATATTAAAAATTTCAAAGAAAGTTTTAAATATATAACAGCTAATTACGGCGAAGCTATATATACTTCTTTAACTTGAAAAGTTGGAAAATGAATATTTAGATGAGCGAATAATCAATGTTCTTATGGATAATTAATATCTAATACTACCAATTTTTCAGGTAAAAGAAGTATATATACAAAATTAGTAAAAATCAGTGGAGATTTTGTTATTATCTATGCGTTATCCATTATAATATTAGCTAGCCGTTAAAACGGTTAAGCGTTTCAAATTAAAACATATAGCATTCATAAATTCCGAGAATTGATTTTTGGCAATACCAATATATCTGACACGTTTATTATCTTGTGAGAATACTCTTTCAAAAGGTGCTCTAATTTTTGTATAATATCTATCAAGGTCAAAATTTTTATCTTTCATGTTATTTTTCTTTACAGCACAAAGATGCACTTCTTGCCTAGTTGCTGTATCTTTGGTAGACTTTGTACAATATGCTTTATCTACATATGCAGCACCGGAGCGTGGCATAACGTGTTTAAAACCTTTGCTATCAGTAACATTTGCAGAGGTAACTGCAACCTTATTAATAATCCCTGATTGGATATCAACGCTAACATGTTTTTTATAACCATACCAAAACTTATTACCTCCTTTACAACCAATTTTAGCTTGTTTATCATTCGCAACTTTGGGCAAAGTCTCATTATTTAGCTTGTCATATTTTTGCTTCCTCAACTCATCACGTTCTGTCCAAAGACTAGCTTTTGAGATCAAATGAGAGGCATCTACAAAGGTAAATACCTCGCTCATATAACCTTGCTTTCGTAGTTGTTCTCTAAAGTTTGCAAATATTTTTGATAGTAAGTTAGTACCTATTTTCTTACGTATTTTACTAAACACACTATAATCTGGAGTCGTCTCTGTAAGAGCAAAATCACAAAACCATTTGCCGGCATTACTATCAGCCAAATAACGTTCTAATTCTCGATCAGATAAGTCTTCCATAAATTGTAGAAGTAAACATTTAAATAACCTCAATGCTCCATAGCCTTTATAATTAGCTTCAGTTTCTATCGCTAATAACTCTCTTGCAACTGCTTTGAAATTAAATTAACTTTTAAATTTACGATATTGATGTTCCGGGCTAACTAATTCATCTAAACTGACCATTGTTATTTGATGCTCTGACATTTTTTACTTTCTTATTTTTTTATCACATTATAACCTTTTACTCTTCATAGCTCAACACTCCCATAATATAAATTTTCTCTATGGTCTGAAGAAAAAATAACTGCAGCTTCTGATTGATTTGTATTTTCTCCTACCTCTGTTTCAATAACATCATTAGATAGTATAACTAACTCTTTATTATAATGTTCTTTATTTTCTTGAGCTTGAATGATTATGTCAAACATCTGAGTAGCTAATTCTTTTGAGGTAAATAATTGTTTGTATTTATTAAGCCATGGACCAAAAGCTATAGATTCAAGTTTTTCAAAATATTCGGTTAATTTCATGTGTAACTCTAGATTAAATTTAAGAGCGGCACTTTATATAAAAAATTGAGATAAGTCAAGAGATATTAAATTAATGGTTTAAAAAATATGTGGCATCCCGTGGCTTGACATAGGTGTCCACGCAACAATGACATACTCAAAATTTTTTCACATAACTTAATGACAAAAGTAAAATATGAATATATTATTTTATATACTCGTTTAATTTGAAAAATTGGCTACGTTATTTTTTACTTTTAATCCTCACGTACTAAATAATGTACGCTGTGGTTAAAAGCTTCAAAATGCCTTGCTTTTTTCCAAATTAAACTTCGTCTATCATTTATCAAGGAAGTTATGAGTACGGATATTAATAATATTAGCGATAGCTTAGAAATTGTTACGCAAGATCATTTATCGATTTTTTCTTTAATAAGCTCCTCCGACATTATCGGTAAGTCGGTTATGTTGATGCTGCTTATTGCCTCCATTTGGTCGTGGGCTATTATTTTGGATAAAATATTTAAGCTAGCACAAGTGCAGCGAAGAATGAAGAATTTTGAAAATGTGTTTTGGTCCGGTGGAGTATTAGAGCAATTATATGAAAGCATAAAGAGGTCGGTTAATAATCCGTTAGCTTTGATATTTGTCTCGGCTATGGATGAGTGTAAAAGTTTAAGTACTAAAGGGCTTTCCGATGCGTTAAAAAACAACCATAAAGAGCGTATAACGGGTGCAATGTACTTAGCTCAAAATAGGGAAGTCGAAAAGCTGGAGAAAAATTTAAGCTTCTTGGCAACTGTTGGGTCAAGTGCTCCTTTCGTAGGCTTATTCGGTACTGTTTGGGGGATTATGCACAGCTTCCAATCGATTGCTACTTCAAAAAATACTTCTCTTGCCGTAGTAGCTCCCGGAATTGCCGAAGCGTTACTTGCAACTACGATAGGCTTGTTTGCAGCTATTCCGGCAGTAATTTTTTATAACTATCTTATTTCCCGTATTACTCTTATAAATAATAAGATTGAAGATTTTAGTAGCGAGTTAAATTCTATACTTTCTAAGGCAATTGATCAGGAGAAAATGTAATGGCTATAAAGCTTGCCGGAAGTAATAGAAAAAGTAAAAGAGCGGTAGTTAGTGAAATTAATGTTACTCCGCTCGTTGATGTGATGCTTGTGCTATTAATTATTTTCATGATTACTTCTCCAATGCTTGTTTCAGGAGTAAATGTGGATTTACCTGAGACAAATTCAAGTCCGATTTCAGGGCAGGATGAACCACTAGTCGTTACTATCAATAATAAAGGTGAAATTTTCCTGCTTGAAACTCCTATAGAGAGAACACATTTAACCGACAAGCTTGCAAATATCACTAAAGAAAAAAAGGATGCTAGAATTTTTGTAAGAGGCGATAGGAATGTTTCTTATGGGCAGGTGGTAGAGATAGTTGCCGAAATTCATGCTGCCGGCTTTTCTCGTGTAGCTCTTATTTCAAATATTAAAAATAATGAAAAGTAACCAAAATAGGGATAATTTTACGGTTTTCCTTAGCTTCTCTGTTGTTCTGCACTTACTTCTTTTATATTTTTTTCTATTCGGTATGCCATCGTTTTTTGAAAAGTTACCGGAAGAGCAAACTATAACTTTTGAAATGCTACCTGTTAGCGATAAATCAAATATTATCACTCAAACAAAGCAAAAAGAAGCTCCTATAGAAAATGAAGATGCTAAAAAGTCTGAGCAGAGTAAGCCAAAAGAAGAAGAGCCGCAGCAAGATTTGCCTAAAGAAGAAAAAGCTAAAGAAGCTGAGACCAAACCGGGAGAAGAAAAGCCTAAAATAGAAGGGAAAAAACCTATAGAAGAGAAAAAACCTATAGAAGAGCCAAAGCCTGAAGAGGCGAAAGAAGTGTTACCTGAGAAAAAAGAAGAAGTAAAAGAAGAAAAGCCTAAAGAAGAAGAAAAAAAGCCGGTGGAGGAAGTGAAAAAGCCTGCAGAAAAGAAAGAGGAAAAGAAACCGGAAGAGAAACCCAAAGAGGTAAAGAAAAAAGAGCCTAAAACCGAAGAGCTTGATTCTTTACTGAAGAATTTAGAGCAATCTTCTGAAGGGGATAATGTAAAATCCAATAAGCATCAAAGATCAAAAAAAGTTGATAATGCAAAAGAAGCTAAAGGTGTTTATACGGATGGGCTGCCTCTTTCCGATAGTGAAACATCTTTGATAAAAAGACAGATTGAAAGACATTGGAGTAATGTACCGGCGGGGGTTAGAGGTAATAATAAGGTAAAAGTTATTATTAGTATTACGCTAGATAAAGCAGGAAATGTAGAGCAAGCAAAGGTTAAAGAAAGAATTTGTCCTAATATTCCGGCTAGTGTTTGTGAAGCTTTAGCGGATAATGCAATTAGAGCGGTATGGCAAGCAAGCCCTATCGAAAATCTTGATCCTGCTCGTTTTAACCATTGGAAAGAGATTAATTTTAGCTTTGATCCAAGTAAATTGTAGGCTAGGTATTGCCTGTGTGGATAACAAATCGTCATTGCGAGGAGGTATTGGTGCGTGGATCAGTTTCACCTCTGTCATCCGTGGCTTGACCACGGGATCCAGTTAAAAATACTAAAATTATTAGTATTTTTTATTGTTTTTATGGACCCCGTGGTCAAGCCACGGGGTGACACAGTAGGTTTTACCGGTCTACGTAACAATGCCTTCCCGCGTAGGCTGGAATGACATAAAGTAAAAATCCGGCACTATAATTGCCTATGCGGGAATGACATTAAGAACTATGAAATAATTTAAAAATATTATTCATCATGTTCGTGGTGGTCACCGATTAATTCAAGCCCCATATCTTGTCGCTCATTATCAAAACAACAGTAGCAGCAATAACCTATCAAGCATAATAAAGTTGCTCCCATTAAAAGTAGAGTCAAAGCAGCATTACTAGAGCTTGCTAACTCATATTCTGAAGGTAATAAATCCGTAGGGATGTCTTTGTTCATAAAACTTAGTTATGATGTTTACTATTTATAAATAAAAAAACTCTATAACTTTGTCTATTAAAATTACATTTATTTCATAAAGTTTTAAGAGCAGGATAAGTAAATAACAATAAATGGCATAAATTTAGACCAAAATGTACTATCATAGAGCATAATATTTTATTGGTCTTGTAATATGTATAACCATAAAAAAAACCGCATATAGTGCTTAAAGATATATATACTTCTTCAACATGAAGAGTTGTTAAAATGATTAGGCACAATGGTTTGAAAATTGTCATTTACCAATGAAGGAGGGTGTCAGAAAGTTTGTGTAAGTTGTAAAAATAGTTAAGAATAAAATTAATTAAAACAACTTACATGAGGCTAATATGAAGAATAAGAGCAAAATATCAAATCCGACTATAGAAAAAGTAGTATCAGAAATACTATCACAAAGTGATCCATCTGAGATATTTGGCAAAGAAGGGATATTTCAGGAATTTAAAAAGCAGATAGTAAATAAGATTTTAGAGAAAGAAATGGAATCTCATATAGGTTATGAGAAGCATTCTAAGAATGCCAAGGAGTCAGAGAATAGACGTAATGGCAATTATGAAAAGACTTTAATAGATCCTGAAGGTCGTAAATTGACAGTAGAAGTGCCAAGGGATCGGGATGGAGAATTTGAACCTCAACTCATTCCAAAAGGAGTACGAAAATTTGAAGGATTTGATGATAAAGTAATATCCTTATATGCTAGGGGAATGACCATTAGGGAAATACAAGGACACTTAGAAGAACTATATGCTACCAAGGTATCATCTGAGTTAATATCAAAGGTAACTGATGGTATTTTAGAGGAAGTTACTGCCTGGCAGAATAGAGCACTTGATAGTGTATACTTCTTTTACCTGAAGAATTGGTAGTATTAGATATTAATTATCCATAAGAACATTGATTATTCGCTCATCTAAATATTCATTTTCCAACTTTTCAAGTTAAAGAAGTATATATCCTATAATGTACTTAGATTGTATTCATGTTAAAGCAAGAGATACGCATGTAATAATAAATAAAGCAATATATATGGCTATAGGAGTTAATATGGGAGGCAAGAAGGAGCTATTAGGTATTTGGATAGGTAAGAATGAGGGTTCTAAATTTTGGATGCAGGTAGTAACAGAACTGAAGAATCGAGGAGTTGAACAAATATATGTTGCATGTGTTGATGGTCTTAAAGGTTTTCCAGAGGCGATAAATAGCATTTTTCCAAGAACCATAGTACAGTTGTGTATTGTGCATATGGTAAGAAATTCTGTAAAATACGTATCATACAAAGATTTAAAATCGGTAACAGCTGATTTAAAGGCAGTTTATTCTGCAATAAATGAAGCAGAGGGATTGAGAGAATTACAAAACTTTGCCAAAAAATGGGATGAAAAATATCCAGTTATTTTTGATATATGGCAACGAAATTTGGTCTGGCATAGCTCCATTTTTTAGCTTTCCAGAAGACATTAGAAAGGCGATTTACACTACTAATGCTATTGAATCCACTAACCGTCAAATTCGTAAAATTATTAAAAATAAGGGAGTATTTCCAGATGATAAATCAATGCAGAAAATAATCTTTTTGGCATTGACAAATGCCTCTAAAAAATGGACAATGCCTATTAAGAATTGGGCAATGGCTTTAAATCAATTTGCAATCCTTTGTGATACTAATTTACAAAATTGGACAAATGGCGAAATCGTACTTACACAAAGAATCTGACAGAACCGAAATTTTATTTTTATATTTTTCAATATTTTCAAAAAATATTCGTATAGAATCAGTAAATGTCTCAAAATTCGCATAAAATTTATTGTTACTTACAACAGAATGCATAAATTTCCACAGTCGTTCAATTGGATTCAAATTTGTACAATATGCTTTATCTACATATGCAGCACCGGAGCGTGGCATAACGTGTTTAAAACCTTTGCTATCAGTAACATTTGCAGAGGTAACTGCAACCTTATTAATAATCCCTGATTGGATATCAACGCTAACATGTTTTTTATAACCATACCAAAACTTATTACCTCCTTTACAACCAATTTTAGCTTGTTTATCATTCGCAACTTTGGGCAAAGTCTCATTATTTAGCTTGTCATATTTTTGCTTCCTCAACTCATCACGTTCTGTCCAAAGACTAGCTTTTGAGATCAAATGAGAGGCATCTACAAAGGTAAATACCTCGCTCATATAACCTTGCTTTCGTAGTTGTTCTCTAAAGTTTGCAAATATTTTTGATAGTAAGTTAGTACCTATTTTCTTACGTATTTTACTAAACACACTATAATCTGGAGTCGTCTCTGTAAGAGCAAAATCACAAAACCATTTGCCGGCATTACTATCAGCCAAATAACGTTCTAATTCTCGATCAGATAAGTCTTCCATAAATTGTAGAAGTAAACATTTAAATAACCTCAATGCTCCATAGCCTTTATAATTAGCTTCAGTTTCTATCGCTAATAACTCTCTTTCAACTACTTTGAAATTAAATTAACTTTTAAATTTACGATATTGATGTTCCGGGCTAACTAATTCATCTAAACTGACCATTGTTATTTGATGCTCTGACATTTTTTACTTTCTTATTTTTTTATCACATTATAACCTTTTACTCTTCATAGCTCAACACTCCCTTTAAATTTAGTTTGCTGTTTTTATATTTTATGACTATACTCTAAGTACCATATAACCTATATTTGGTAGTCATATAGTATTAAGACAAATATTAATTGTATTTATATTATGAAAAATAGTAATGTTCAAATATCTGCTACTGAGTTTAAAAAGCATTTCTTAAATCTAGTTGATCAAGTTAAAAGTAAACATAATTCTTTTATTATTACAAAAAGAAAATTGCCGGTTGCTAAGGTAGTGCCTCTAGATACTTATACCAAAGAAAATAAAAAAAGTTATTTTGGTTGTTTAAGAGGTACTGTTAAAATTAATGATGATATAGTAAATTTTTCTTGTGAATCTGACTGGGAAGTAAATAATGACTGATATTGAGGCTAGTAACCAAGATGGGTTGATTTTAGATACTAATATATTAATTTGGTATGTAGAAGGAATTAGATTATCTGAAGCACAAATCAATTTAATAGATAAAATAAGAGAGCAAAATAAGCTATATATACCTGCTATATCTATATGGGAAATAGTAATGCTTGAAAATAAAGGTAAAATAGCATTTGCAATTGAGTTAAATGATTGGATTGATAAGTTACTATCTATACCTGGCTTAAATTTAATTGACCTGTCGGTTTCAATTTTAATACAAAGCTGCCTCTTACCTCATTATGAACATAAAGGCCCGGCAGATAGATTTATTATAGCAGCTACTAGAACTACTAATGCGTGTTTATTTACTTTTGATCAAAAAATTATAGAATATGCCAATTTAGGTTATTTAAAAATAATCCAAGCTAAATAATTATAATTTAATCAATTGTGCTTTACTTGCAAAATTTTCTATTCCCTCTAGATCGGTAGCGGTAACCCATAGCTGCATGTTTAAAGCGGTAAAAAATTCGATTAAATACCCTTGTCTTTTGTCGTCTAGATGCACAAAGACTTCGTCTAAAAGTAAAATCGGTGCTATTTTAGTTAGCTTTATAGCATAATTCATTTCAGCAAGAATTGTTGCAATTAATATAGCTTTTTGTTCACCGGTAGAACAGAATTTGGCTAAGATATTTTTCTTTTGATGCTTTACTAAAAAGTCGCTTTTATGAACTCCAAAACTAGTGCGACCAAGTAGTTTATCTTTGCTTCTTGTTTGATAAAGTTCTGCAGTAATAAAATTAACAATATTTTCTTCGCCGTCTAATATTTTTTGTTCAACAATGCCGTCAATCGATAAATCGGCTTTTGGAAACTCATTTTCAAGTTCATCTATTGCTTGCTGCATAAATTCTAAGGTGTTTAAGCGATTATTAGCAATATGACCAGACATATCAGCCATTTTTTCTTCGATGATTTTCAGCCAATTATCATCTCTTATATCTTCTGCTAGAATTTTATTTCTCTCATACATGTAATATTCATATTTACTAACTAATTCTGCATGCTTTGAATCAAAATTATAAACTATTCTATCAAGAAATTTTCTTCTATCACTACTACCGCTTGTAAAGATACCTTCCATTTGCGGAGTCAGCCATACCATGCTGGTAAATTTACTTAACTCATTATTGGCTATTTTACTTTCGTTATACTCGGTTATTCTTCTATTAGAGCTACGTTTAAATTGTGTGGTAAATTCTGCAAGCCCTAATTTGCTTTGCAATAGAGCTTTAACTAGACACTGATCTTCTGAAGCCTTGCATATATCGGCAAGTTTCGCTGATCGCAAGCCCCTGCCTGGATAAAATAGTGATATAGCTTCTAAAATATTAGTTTTACCGCTACCGTTTTCACCTATTAAAATTATTGGTGTATTATCTGTTTTTAATTCAAGATTTTTAAAATTACGATAATTTTCAAGGCTTAAGGAATGTAGGAAGATATTTTTCATTTTATGAAAGAGAATAATAGTTAAATTATTGATACGTTGTATACTCAGGTAGAATTTCAAAAATTGGCTACGTCGTTCTACAAGAGCTGTGGTGCTGAACGTTTAAGTATACACTCCGCTCCGAGGACTTTGAACTCCTTGCTCTTTTTAAAATTGACTTTCGTATACCAACTCTTCATTTACTCGAGGTATACCGTCTAGAAATTGCCATAGTAGTTTTGCACCTTTTATCGCTCCTTGATATACTAATTTTTGTTCTTTTGAGCTTAAATTATTAATCAAATTTGCACATTCTTGTGTATGCCATTGATCAACTTTACTATGAACAATGAAAAATTGTAAAGTTCTGTAATCTGAAATTCCATAAAATTTTTGTAACCCTTGAATTTTAGAGTCAGATACTTCAGGAGTCTGACGCTCATAAGCATAAAGTGCTCCAAGACCTATAGAAAAAGATTTCTCTGTTAAGTTCAAATAACCTTGAACAAGTTTTTGAGTTGAGTTTAATTTAGGTTCTGAAGTGAGCTGGCTTCTTAAACATCCAAGCCCTTCAGCAAAACGTTTCCATAGTTCCGGGTGATTTTCTTCACCTTGCTCTTCTTCTATAAGATTACCAAGTAATATTTGCCTAGCTTGTATATCACTACATTTGGAATGTATTGCACTTATATAACGTGGGAAAGCTGTAACGTGATGATAATATTCTTTTGCGTAAATTTGTAAAGTATAATGAGTAAGTTTCCCCATATTCCATAATTGATAAAATGGATGATTTAAAAGATTATATTGTTCAAGATCTATATCAAGCTGTTCTAAAAATTTCATCTTACCTCTTTATTTAATGAATTTGTAAATTTGATAATCATTTGTTTTATCTATTATTACAGGATGCCATTCTGCTAGAAAATCAATAGGAAAAAAAGTATCTCCATCATAATTTTTATTTATTTTTGTAAGTAAAAATTCATCAATAAGATTTTGTTCTAGGAAAAGAGTCGCTATTTCTACCCCTCCAACCATAAAAATTTTCTTATCAGTAAAAGGCTTTATTACCCGCCAAAAATCATCTAAAGATTTAATAAAAAATATATTATTATAAGATTGTAATGGTGTATTTCTTGAAAAAACAATACAAATACAATTTTTTAAAATCTTTGCAGGTATAGAGTCAAAGGTTTTTCGTCCCATGACTATAATATTATATTTTACCGTCTGATAAAAATATTCAAACTCCTTAATATAAGACCAAGGCATCTGACCTTTATTACCTATCACCCCTTGTGGGTCACATGCCATTATACCGATGATTTTTCTATTTTTCATGAGATGAATGTTTAGGCACTGTTAACAAAGCTAATTAAATTCTTTTTTACTGCAAATTATAAGATTTTTTTGAAATAGGACTAGCTATTCCAGCAAAAATCTTATTAATTTTTGCTAAAAAATCCCTTTAATTATCAATTAAAATAACTTTGTTAACAGTGCCTAGTCATATGGTCTGTTACAAAAAATCTTTGATGATCTATAACATTATGCACTCGTAAATAATCAGCTCCATGCTCTGTTAAATATTTTGATATTGCTATTGTTTCTAAATCTCTTTCCGATGCTTTGGAATTATAAAAAGCAGAAATATAAGATTTTCGTGAGTGTCCTACCAATATCTCACATCCTAGATTTTTAAATTTTTTAATATGTTGTAATATATATAAATTTTGATAAACGGATTTTCCAAAACCAATTCCAGGATCAAGAATGATATTTTTTCTATCAAATCCACATTTTTCTAATCTTGTTATTTCTTGCTCTGCCCCTATATTTAAGCTAGCAAGTGGAGAGTTATCGAAATCAAGACATTTTTGTTTTTGCGGTGGAACGGTTAATGAGTGCATAGTAATAATTTTACAATTATAATCGGCAATTAATCGTAATGTATAATTATCTAGATTATTTTTAACCAAGTTTATACAGGAAATAGGGTATTTTTTTAAAACATTTTTAATTACTTCAGGAGTAAAACTATCAATACTGACTATAACTTCTTTTTCCTTTATAACTTCCCTAAGCTCTTCAAGAACATTCTCAAGCCTTTCATATTCTTCATCTTCATTAATAATTAAAGCAGAAGGACGTGTTGATTGTGATCCAAGCTCAATTATTGTAGCCCCTTCATTTATCAAGCGTACAAAATTTCTAACGGCATCTTCTTTATGAAAATTTAATCCTCCATCAGAAAAAGAATCAGGAGTAATATTTAAAATACCGATAAATTGAGGATTTAAAACAAGAGAGCGTATAACTCCTTGATTTTCAATTAAATGTGCTATTTCTGCAAAGGTCTTATTGTTGTAAAAATTATTAGTCGGACATGAATAACGACATTCCAAGCTTAAACCTGCAATTAGATGAATAAGAAACGGTCTGTTTAATAATTCAGGATGCGGTATTTTTAAATCAGGCAAATCTATATGGCAATTACTCCAAAGTAGGATATCTAAGTCAATAACTCTTGGAGACCATTTATCGTAAGAGTCTGCTCGACCTAGTTGTTTTTCAATCTTTTTAAGCTCAATTAGAAGTTTACTAGGTGTTAAAGTACTTTTACCCCGCACCACCATATTTAAATATGACTTATTCCAAGCTTGATCGGCATTAGGTGGTAGAATAACTTGTGTTTCAAAAATAATAGATTGCTTAAGAAATCTAAAATCACAGCTTTTTAGTAAATTTAGAGCTTTTTTAATATTTAAAAGTCTATTACCTAAATTACTGCCTATAGAAATATAAATCATAGTATACTCGCTGAATTTGAAAAATTGACTTCGTCGCTTTGTAAGTCCTTCGGTACTCACGTATTATTATACGCTCCGTTCCTCGGCTTACAATCTCCTTGCTCTTTTTCAAATTGAGCTTCGTCTACCCAACTCTTCATTGACTTGTAGTATATATCCTTTCCGGAATAAGAAAAAGAAACTCCGCCATGCACTCCTGAAACCGGTGATTTTAATTTAGTAACGGTTACGTTTAGAAAAATCTTTTCTAATTTAGATTCGATAAAATTTTGATAAATAATATCATATATTTGTGCAGCTAAATACTCGATAAGATTAAAGTGATTTTCTTGAGAAAGTTTTTGTACTAGTCGTACGATTTCTGCATAACAAACAGTATCGTTTATATTATCCGTTACAGTAGCAGGCGGGGGAGTTGATAGAAAGAGTTGTATGTTAATTTTTACAGGTTGAGCGCGGTGTTTTTCTTGAGTACTGCAGCCAAGATGTACCCAAGTTATTAGTTCCGAAATATTAAGTTTACATGAATAATTTAAGTTGAAAGCTTGATACCTATCATAATATTAATTATATAGTAAACACAGTTGAATTATATACGATTTATACATTATATTTTAATTTTTTAAAAACATATCCCATGCCGTAAATGGGTTAGCTATTCGCTGGCATTCGCTATATTCTTAAAAAATAAAACATTTCCTATAAATAGCACATAATTCAACTGCGTTTACTATAGTTTAATATAAGCTCTTTATAAAAAGATACAATAGTTAAATTGATATACCGCCACTTTTTTTAAAGCCGGCATGAGCTTTTTCAAGTTTTTTAATAAGTCTAGGTGAATATGATTTAATGTCTTTTTCCTTGCCGCCTTCATATTTTTTAGCGAGTTTCATTCCCCCTCTGATCATATTATAGGCGAAGTTCATTAGCTTTGTTTCTCCTGCTATTCTTTTTGGATTCATAAACATATAAACTTGATAAACGGCAAAGCTCTTTATTAAACGCTTTAAGTCCATTCTAGCTTGCCGCGTTATACCTTGCAATTTATCTTTTGGGTTTGCAAGGTTTTTATTAGCATCCCTCACTATTTTAGAATGCTGATGCATTAAATAATTACTGACTTCGGCAACATTCTTGTTAATGAGCTTCTCATCCATTTTAAGCATTTTAAGCTTTAAGTTTTTAGTTTTACCTAAATACTTACGGATTAATAAGATAATTCGGCTTTGCAGTTGAGTTAAATCCATAGTTTGTTCGTTTAAGATAGCAAGTATCCGCTCTATCTCATACTCAAACTCTTCATTTTGGCTTAATTCTTCAAAAATTTCCTCCACCTCTTTACTCTCAAGTACAAGATCGTCACTAATACCCATTAATGCATCTTTTATTTGATCGGCGATTTTTTTGGTATCTTCGGAAAATTGATTATTTGTCATAATCTAATTCATCGTTAAATATAGCTATTTTTATACTAGCACCACATTTCTACTTGTCTATAAAAATTGTATTAAGAGATATTAAATTTTTCTCATTGAGGATACTCTGAGGAATTATAACAAGCACCTAACATATTGCTAGAATCTTCGTTATAATCGTTAGGTATATCCTTAAGGCTAAGTAGATATGGGTTCTCATCTTTTCCCGTATTATTAAATTGTTGAGTAAAATCTTTATATTTTGCGGCTATTTTATTAAATTTAAGCTGAGTATCAAGAGAGGAGTATACTTCTTTTACCTGAAGAATTGGTAGTATTAGATATTAATTATCCATAAGAACATTGATTATTCGCTCATCTAAATATTCATTTTCCAACTTTTCAAGTTAAAGAATATACTGAACAAAAATTATCTTAATTTTAAACACTATTTCTTCCAAAAAAATATCCTTCCTATAATTCTCTACTTAATTTCTTATCTCTCAACACTTCCTTTATCTATTTCTGTTTTAAGTGCATCTATATTAGATGTTATTTCTAGATTAATCATCTTTATTGCACTTAAAATTTCTTGTGAATTATAATCATTGATGGTTATTTTATTACTTTTATTAGGTGTGATATAATCTTTATCATATATTATCTTTAATATTTTTCCGTATTTTGGCTTATTACTAGGCTTAGGGAAAAAGTATGAATTGGATGTTAATTTAGCAATAATAGATTTTTGTTTTTCACTAAAGCTTTTTTCTTTAAGAGCTTCATTAAAAATATTAGATATTTGAATCTGAGTTTTCGCATTTATTGTGTCGGTAAAAATTACGGATATATTATTATCTGTGTCCATGAATTCAAATAAATTAGTAAATTCCCATAATACACTAGTAAGCTCTTTTATCTTATTTTGAGTATCAGGCGATTGAGCGTTTTGTATGGCAATATCTTTTATTACTAAAATAAATTTGGTTGGTTTAGTATCTAAAATCTTTTGTAAAAAAAATGTATTAAGAATTGACTGGGCAAATGAATGGTTGTTATTTAAATAATTACTGTTATAAATCATTAAATTCGGTTGATTTTTATTTGCAAGAACATTAAAGATGTCTATTTTATCGTCATGTTTGCTTGTTCCAATAAATTCAAAATTTCCAAATTGATCACTCTTAACTTCTAATTGTTTATCTTTAAAAAATTTAGTTAGAATATTTAAATCTTCTTTGTTTGGTCCTAAGGTGACTATAGCTTTATTACTTTGATTAATAATAGGTGCATATTTCTGCTCATATTCATTTATCAGCTTAACAGGTTCTAATATTTCAAGAACAGATTTTTCTATTTCTTGCTGTTGGTGTGTTTTAGTCATTTTTGACCAATCTAACATATTAATTATCCTTATCAGTTGTTTTTTTATTTAATAATTTTAACTGTAAGATTAACTCAAATTTCAACTTAGTTGATTAATTAATTAATTAATTTTAACTAAAAATATGTATATGATAAAAATATCACAATTTAGATATTACGATATTTAATACAGTAAAAGATGATTTTTATTGCATATATGATAAGAATAAGTTTTATTATAAATAAATATTAATAATTACTTAGGTTATGAGAAATAATAAAAACCAAATGTATATTATAAAAATTTTTATAGCCCTGGCTATGATTACGGGCATAATATGTTTATGTTATTCTTCATTAACTCCGTCTAAGCTTAAGATTGGTGCAAAAACTAGTAATATGGACGATTCACCTAAAATTAAGTTCACTCTTATAGATCAAGAAGGAAAGAAATTTGATAGTACCCATTTGCAAGGTCATTTAAGTTTGATTTATTTTGGTACTACCTATTCCTTATATGACAACCAAGCGCTAAAAAGAGTAGAAGATATTATTAAGATTTTGAAGAAAGAGAATATTGTAGTACAAGTAGTTTTTATTACTCTAGATCCTGAGCATGATACAAGTGAGGTATTAAAAAAATATTTAGAAAAAATAGATGGTAATTTTATAGGTTTAACAGGAAGAGTCCAAGATATTGAACAATTAGCAGATCAATTTAAGGTCTTCTATACATCCAAAATATTTGATGTAAAAACAAACGAATATGAATTACAACATTCTAATTTTGTGTATTTAATTAGCAGCCAGGGAAAATTTTTAAAGCATTATTGCTTAGGCTTACCGAAAAATGGTTAACAGGTAATCTCTAAGCATTTCCTATTTGTGATGAGAAATGTATTTCATCAATGCCTAAATGTTTTAATGCATTATGCCATTTACTTTCAGGATTATCGGCAAAAATAAATTCTTTATTACAATCCATAACCAACCATAGGTTTTTTTCTAATTCTTCTTCAAGCTGCCCTGGTTTCCATGCGGTATAACCGACAATGAATAAGCTATTTTTAGGCCCTTTACCGAAAGCTATATCTTCTGAAATTTCTAAATTAGAGCTTACTGCTAAATCATTCTGGAAGTCCAATAACAAATTTTTATTATAATCGCTAGAATGAAGAAAAAAACCTTTTTCATGTTCTACGGGTCCGCCAAGATATATAGGAACCATAACTGGGGTTGTTATTTCGTCATTTTTTATTTTAAAAAATGAGTTTAAATCTATATGATTTACTAAGCGGTTAAATATTAACCCTATTGCTCCTTCTTCCGTGTGTGATAACATATAAATTAAGGATTTATGGTAAATACCTTTTGTAATTACATGCGGTGTAGCAACGAGTGTTTTACCGGATAAGTTATGAAAAATTTTATCGCCCATAAATAAAACTTTAATTATAATATTAGAGGCGATCTATAAAGATATTTTAATTGATAATTAAAGAGCTTTTTTAGCGAAAATGAATAAGATTTTTGTAGTAATAGTAGTTCCTATTTCAAAAAAATCTTACAATTTGCAGCAAGAAAGAATTTAGCTAGCTTTAAAATATCTTTATAGATCACCTCTTAAAGTATATAAGATTTAAATCCAATTATTCAATAGAAGTTAACAATAATGATTACATTTTTTGATATTACTATTTTTGCTATTATTACTCTTTTCTCATTTTTCGGCTTATATCAAGGTATAATCGGGTTTTCAACTAGAATACTCGGTTTTATTACTTCTATAATGTTAGGATATTTCTTATATCCGTATATTTCTGAACTAATCGGGAAATATATGGAGAATGAGGTTATAAGAATAATTATAGCCGGTGTTATATCCTATGTTATCTCTTTAATTTTATGTGTTTTTATAGTTTATAAATTTCTTGCTATAATTTCGTTTATGAGAAACGGTTTTATTGACAGATTCTTAGGGCTATTAGCAGGATTTGCCGTAGGTACTACTATCTCGTTAGTACTATTTTTTATAACAATGGTCTTTACTTCTGAAAACTATTTTAAAAGTAAATCTTTAAAAGATTTTGTAGTAAGTAGCAAACAGAGCAAATATGGAGGAGTGCTAAAAGTTTCCGTCACCACTGATTATTTAGATGAATTAAGTAAAAATATTATAGTTATAATTCCAAACGAGACCTTAAAATCTATTGAAATATTTGAAAATAAAGACTTAAATAATTTCAAAAACTCCCTTAAGAAATCAAATGATTCTAACGATGATGAGGATATATTTTCTCAAGAATTACAAGATGAGCTTTCTAATATAGATGATGAATAGGATGTTACTTCATAGCTATTATGTCATTCCCGCGTGGCGTTATTGCGTGGACCGGTTTTCCGTCATTGCGAGAAGAATTACGTAGTAATTCGACGAAGCAATCCAGTAAAAAATTCTTATTTACAGAATTTTTTTAATCTTTTTCTGGATTGCCACGTCGCTTCGCTCCTCGCAATGACATAAAAGAGCCAAACAATAAAGCCGCAATTTTCTCACAATGAATTATCCGCCAAACAAACACCATAAACCCCTACCCTTTCATTAAATCGGTCTATTTCTTTAAATTTTATAAATCACTCAATCATAATTAATTAATAAATATTAACCAA
The DNA here is from genome assembly GCF_964026485.1 of Rickettsia endosymbiont of Villa modesta. Lineage (NCBI taxonomy): Bacteria > Pseudomonadati > Pseudomonadota > Alphaproteobacteria > Rickettsiales > Rickettsiaceae > Rickettsia > Rickettsia endosymbiont of Villa modesta. The sequence continues at coordinate 1,120,130 of NZ_OZ032157.1, forward strand.
TAGTAAATTTATTAATTAATTATTGTGTGTCATAAATAAATAGTGTATAATGACCGATAAGTTAAGTGGTAAAATCATTAAAAACAATAAGTTATAGGGGAAATTATGACTAATATGAAAAAAAACTTTTTTTAATAAACTTTTACTAGCAACCAGTAGTATCGGGCTACTTGCAAGCATGGCAAGCTCGGCGGCGGTTGTTGTTGCCGTTCCGCACGAGAATAATATACTTCTTCAACATGAAGAGTTGTTAAAATGATTAGGCACAATGGTTTGAAAATTGTCATTTACCAATGAAGAAATTTTATTTTTATATTTTTCAATATTTTCAAAAAATATTCGTATAGAATCAGTAAATGTCTCAAAATTCGCATAAAATTTATTGTTACTTACAACAGAATGCATAAATTTCCACAGTCGTTCAATTGGATTCAAATTAGGACTATATGCTGGCAAAAATAGTAACTCTATTTTACTGTATTGTAGATATTCTTTTACCTTTTTTGACCTATGATATCCAGCATTATCGCATATCAAATAAATCTTACTTTTATCTTGATTATTTGCTTCTAATTCCTTTAAAAATTCAATAATATAATCACCATTAACCTTAGGATTGTCAGTTGTTACTACCTCTAAATCCTTAAGATTAATAGCACCAATAATATGTTTACGCTTCCAACCACTGAAACTTGGTAATGTTTTAACTACATTCTTTCTAATCCAACCAAATCTTGCTCGAGTTTGGTATTGAGGATGAACACTATCCATAAAATAAATAGACTCATCTTTAGCTAAATTATTTTTTAGCAAACTATATTGCAGCTTAAATTCCTCTTGCTTAGCTAAATCTATTTTTCCAGGAATTAACTTAGGTTTCTGATAACTAAAACCAAGTCTGTGTAATAGCTTGATTACCCCAGCTAATGTATAGATTACTCCATATTGACGTTCTATGAACAAACCTATATCTCTAGCATACACATAATTATTATTTTCTAGATGAACTATTAACTCTGCTTCCTCCTGTCTAGTAAGGTTACTATCACTACCGCCATTTCCAGGCTTAAGCTTCTGAGCATTATGATAATCTATTAAATGTTTTCTTATCCCTTCATCACTCAGTAATAACACTTTCGATATCTCATCAATACTATAGCTATCATCATACATGAAAACAGCTTTGATTCTATCACAAATCCTCTTATCCCTTTCGCTTCTATGGTAAAGCTTTAATTCTTCTTTTTCTACTGATGTTAATTTTCTATAAATCCATTCTTACTTAATAACACTTGCTGACTTCTTTGACAATTTTTCATTTACTAGAGGTATAAATCATATTTTTTTATAGGCTTTTCAGCCTTATCTATAAGACTGGTATAACATTCTAATATAGAATCTAATTTATTATTCTTTCTATCAAATATGATAGCTGAATCTTCACGTCCTAAGTTAAATAGCATATCACATATTTTAATTAAGGAATTATAGCAATCATTGGACCTAGACCATTTGCAGGTAACATTTCTTCAAATAATGATAATTCTTTAATTTGTAGGTTTAATACATATCGGTAGGCTTGAATAACCTGCTTATTATCCGTGAACTTCTCAATAGACTCTAAAATTTGAAATATTGCCTCTATAAGGTTATTATCTTGTTTGTTTGATATAATAGTTTGAAGTTCCGATAATTGTGTTAATCCTTCAAAATAAGAAAGAGTTTTTTTGTAGCTGGATATTGTATTGAAGAACTTGGTAAATATGGTTTAACATATACCTCTAGTAAATGAAAAATTGTCAAAGAAGTCAGCAAGTGTTATTAAGTAAGAATGGATTTATAGAAAATTAACATCAGTAGAAAAAGAAGAATTAAAGCTTTACCATAGAAGCGAAAGGGATAAGAGGATTTGTGATAGAATCAAAGCTGTTCTCATGTATGATGATAGCTATAGTATTGATGAGATATCGAAAGTGTTATTACTGAGTGATGAAGGGATAAGAAAACATTTAATAGATTATCATAATGCTCAGAAGCTTAAGCCTGGAAATGGCGGTAGTGATAGTAAACTTACTAGACAGGAGGAAGCAGAGTTAATAGTTCATCTAGAAAATAATAATTATATGTATGCTAGAGATATAGGTTTGTTCATAGAACGTCAATATGGAGTAATCTATACATTAGCTGGGGTAATCAAGCTGTTACACAGACTTGGTTTTAGTTATCAGAAACTTAAGTTAATTCCTGGAAAAATAGATTTAGCTAAGCAAGAGGAATTTAAGCTGCAATATAGTTTGCTAAAAAATAATTTAGCTAAAGATGAGTCTATTTATTTTATGGATAGTGTTCATCCTCAATACCAAACTCGAGCAAAATTTGGTTGGATTAGAAAGAATGTAGTTAAAACATTACCAAGTTTCAGTGGTTGGAAGCGTAAACATATTATTGGTGCTATTAATCTTAAGGATTTAGAGGTAGTAACAACTGACAATCCTAAGGTTAATGGTGATTATATTATTGAATTTTTAAAGGAATTAGAAGCAAATAATCAAGATAAAAGTAAGATTTATTTGATATGCGATAATGCTGGATATCATAGGTCAAAAAAGGCAAAAGAATATCTACAATACAGTAAAATAGAGTTACTATTTTTGCCAGCATATAGTCCTAATTTGAATCCAATTGAACGACTGTGGAAATTTATGCATTCTGTTGTAAGTAACAATAAATTTTATGCGAATTTTGAGACATTTACTGATTCTATACGAATATTTTTTGAAAATATTGAAAAATATAAAAATAAAATTTCTTCATTGGTAAATGACAATTTTCAAACCATTGTGCCTAATCATTTTAACAACTCTTCATGTTGAAGAAGTATATTATGGTTGCATCACAATATATGGTAGTTAAAGAAAGTCAATATCTAAAAATAAAAAAAGTAAAATATATAATTTTATTTAATCAAAAGGCAGTATAGTACGAATTTTTTAGGATTCGCCGATACTTATGTAATTTATGCTGTGTAGACCAACTTTAAATTTATCTTGGCTGCAGCATTTTTAAGTAAATGATACAACACATAATTTGACAAGAATTAGAGAGCTGTAAGCTAATAGAATGGGTTTAAAGATTAGCAGAAGAGAAGACAAGATTATTACAACAATGGAAAATGGAACTATAAAATTTATTGATAATTCAATTAAGAAAATGAAATAATCAAGGCATAAAATTGCTCTAAGCCTTGATTATAATAGTGGTGGAACTTAATTTGTGGGTAATTAAAACTTAAGTTTTGTACCTATAAGACCAACAGTACCTCGTGTTGTTTTACTAGGTGCTTCAGGGTAATATACAGGTTTACCTTTAGCTTGGAAATGAGAAATTTCAGCATATGGTAATAAACCAGGCATGATCTTATATTCAGTAGCTAAGCTTACAGCATCGACGGTGTTTTTATATCTTGAAGTTTTAAGATATTCAAGACTTGTTTTTATAGGTCCTTGTCCATAAGCAACTGCTCCATTGTAATAATAGGTATCACGACCGACTTTACAATATTCCTTAGCGGTTAAGCTTTTACCTAAATTACCGTAAGAAGCTCCACAAGAGAAATTACCATAAGTAAATACGGCTCCAAGATTATATGCTTTTAAATTAGAAAGCTTACAGGTATTCAATACTTCTATTACCTTAGTTCCTTCCATTTTAGCATGAACAAGACGACGAGCAGGTTTACCATACTCTCCGGTAACGGATAATTTTAAGTCTGCATCTTCGCTAATTTCATGTTCATAAGTTAAGCCGGCAGAAAAAGCATCTCTAATATTCTGATTTATAGTCATAGTTTCGCCGTTTCCTAAGGAAACCGTCTTTATTCCGGTTCTAGAAACACTAACTCCGTTTCTTCCTGAGCTTTCAAGCGTTAGCGTTAAATTATTTATATCTTTGTTACCGCCCGTATTAGCAGTATCGGGAGTATAAGAGATACCGGCCTGGAAGCCTTTCATTTTAGGTGTGAAAAAGTTGAGTCTTCTAGCTTTTTCAGTTTTTTCATTGATTTGATCAAAAGAGTTCGAGTATGATTCAAGATAAAAGCTAGCACCAGTATCGAAATCCGGTTTTAAACCGTTATACCTCATATATTGACCGTCAAGTAGAGCATATCTATACCATCCTCCGGTACCTGCGGTTACTTGAGAACCGGTAACACGCAATTTAGCACTTGCATCGACAGGAGAGCCTAATTCTACTTTACCGTAACTAGTTTCAATAAAGATATGTGATCCGTTATAACTTGCAGAGGTTTTTGCTCTTGTAGTAGGCTGAAGCACTATTTTAGCACCTGCTATTACATCATTGATAGTTTTAGAAATAGTTGCCGCAAACGCTGCTTCCGTGTAAAACCCTAGCTTTTTCCTGTTATCAGTTACATTTTTATCAAATAAAATTAAATGATCCTGTTTAATATAACCGCTTTCAAATAAATAAAATCCTTCTAATTTTATTTCAGTATCAGAATTAGAAATAACAGGTGTTGGATTTTCTTCGGCAAGACCAGCCGATGCAAGGCAAATAATACTTGCAGCTAATAATAATTTTTTCACTTTAATAAGGTCCCTCTAAACTTAAACAATAAAATTTACTATACAAAATAAATTTTTAGTATTAATAAATATAAATCAACTACGCTAGAATATAAATATAATAATACTTTTCAGAATTGACAATAAAAAACTATTTTAATTCGTAATAATTTAATTTAAAGTATACAATGTAGTATTATTATCACTATCATTATTCAAGCAGCCTCAGACTTATAGTTTTAAAGAAAAATTTTGTATTGTAAATAATTATGAGTTATAATTGTTAGTTTATTAATTAAATTAAGTTTTGATTATGGCTATAATGTCAGATAAGTGGATAAAAGAAGCTGTTATAAATCAAAGTATGATAAGACCCTTTGCGGAAAAGCAGGTAAGAGTTCATAATAAAGAAAAGATTATTTCTTACGGCTTATCTTCTTACGGCTATGATGCTAGAGTATCTAATGAATTTAAAATATTCACCAATATAAATTCTACTACGGTTGATCCAAAAAATTTCAGTGAATATAATTTAGTTGATAGAGAAGTAGATGTGTGTATTATTCCACCTAATAGTTTTGCCCTTGGCAGAACTATAGAATATTTTAAAATACCGCGTGATGTATTAGTTATTTGTGTCGGCAAGTCCACTTATGCAAGATGCGGTATAATAGTAAATGTGACTCCGTTAGAACCGGAGTGGGAAGGACATGTAACTTTAGAGTTTTCTAATACTACTCCATTGCCTGCTAAAATATATGCAAATGAAGGAGCTTGTCAGTTTTTATTTTTAAAAAGTGATCAAATTTGTGATACTTCATATGCCGATCGCCAAGGAAAATACATGAAACAAGTAGGCGTAACTTTACCGTTAACATAACTTTTTTATGTAAGAACCTGTTCACGATCTTAATTTTAAAGCTAATTAAAATAAGATCGTGAACAGGTTCTAAAAAATTATATTTAATTTTTAATAAGGATTTTTATGAGTACAATAAACACCGATACTAATGAGGCAATGCCGCATATTTCCGTGAATGCACAATATATAAAAGATTTATCTCTTGAGAACCCTTCTGCCCCGTCTTCTCTTGCGGCTTTAGATCAACGCCCTCAAATTGATTTATCTCTAGATATAAATATTACTAATTTATCGGAAGAAAATTTCTATGAAGTAGAGTTAAATATCGAAGCAACTGCAAGAAATGAAAAATATAAATTATTTCAGATAGAATTAAAATATGCCGGAGTATTTAATTTAATTAATATTGATTCTGAACAACATCCGATTTTATTATCTGTTCATTGTCCGGCAATGATATTTCCATTTGCTAGAAAAATTATAGCTAGCTGTACTCAAGATGCAGGATTCCAGCCTTTAATGATTGATCCTATAGATTTTGGTGCCTTATATCATAAGAAAATGTCAGAGCATCAAAACTAAGAAAATCATTCTAAGAAAATTAATTATTTAATAAATTTCGTTTTAAACGCCATGGTTTTTAAATCACAGATAGAGCTTAATAGTAAAAATTTTATCAATTTGATTAAATATTCTTTACTTATGTAATTAATGAATGTATAAAGCACCAGATAAAAAATTATAATTTAGTTAACAATAATTAACTGTAATTAAATTATAGCACAATATAAAAATTGAATTTTATGGAGAAAAATAATGAGAGTTTTGTTAATTGAAGACGAGCCGGAAATGGCTAACTTAATTGAGCTAATTTTAGCTTCAGAAGGTATAGTTTGCGATAAAGCTTCAGTTGGTGTGGAAGGTTTAAGGCTTGGTAAAGTCGGTGGTTATGATCTAGTGATTTTAGACCTTATGTTACCGGATATTAATGGTTTTGAGATATTATTAAGATTGCGTGCTGCAAAAATAAAAACCCCAATCTTAATTTTATCTAGCTTAACGGATACGGATCAAAAGATTACCGGTTTCTCTTCTGGAGCCGATGATTATTTAACCAAGCCGTTTGTAAGAGAGGAATTAATTGCTAGAATTAAAGCTATAGTTAGAGGTTCTAAAGGTCATGCAGCATCAGTATTTAGGTTTGATAAGGTGAGCGTAAACCTAGATACTAGAACTATAGAAGTTGACAGTAAAAAAGTACATTTGACGAACAAAGAATATGCTATTTTAGAGCTATTAATACTCCGAAGAGGAACTATTTTAACTAAAGAAATGTTCTTAAATCACTTATATAGTAGTGTTGACGAACCAGAAATGAAAATTATTGATGTATTTATTTGTAAACTTCGTAAAAAGTTAAGTGATGCTGCTGGCGGTAGAGATTATATCGACACTGTATGGGGACGCGGTTACATGCTAAAAGAATATGATGAATTACAACAAAAAGAAATTTTAGCACAAGGAGCATAATTAATGCCTTTATCTACTTCTTTACTTGGTAAAAAAAGTACTTATAAAGATAGTTATGATGCGACTTTATTATTTAAAATTTCACGTATAAATAATCGAAACGAACTTGGAATAAATAGTAATAATCTTCCGTTTTACGGTGTAGATATTTGGAATACATATGAACTATCTTGTCTTAATAAGAACGGTAAACCATGGGTTGGAGTAGGCACTTTTTATATACCGACGGATTCTGAAAATATAGTAGAATCAAAATCATTTAAACTATATCTAAATTCTTTTAATAACTTTGTTGTTGAATCAGTAGAAGAACTAGAAAGAATTATCTTGCAGGATCTAAGTAATGTTACACACGCTAAAGTAACAGGACGTATATTTCCTATAAATACAAAAATAGAATTTGGTATTCCGAGCGGTAAAAATATCGATGATTTAGATATAGTATGCAATAATTACGGTCCACCCGATAATGGTTTAATTGAGTATGAAGATGTTTTGGTAGAAGAAGAGATTAATTCTAATTTACTCAAATCAAATTGCTTAGTAACCGGTCAACCGGATTGGGGTACAATCGTTATAAAATATAAAGGAAAAAAGTTAAAACATGATTCTTTTCTGAAATATTTGATATCTTTTAGAAATTGTAATGAGTTTGCAGAGCAGTGTGCTGAGCGTATTTTTACAGATATTAAAAACGCTATAAATCCTGATTTTCTTTCTATTTATATAGTATATACTAGGCGTGGAGGGATTGATATTTGTCCCTATCGTTCTACCGATAAAAGTTATACTTTACCTAGTGATAAACGATTTATTAGGCAATAATCACTTTTCTAATCCATAAAAAAATCCACTGTGTCACCCTGTGTCTTGACCACGGGGTCCATAAAAACAATAAAAAATACTAATATTTTTAACTGGACCCCGTGGTCAAGACACAGGGTGACACAGTGGATTTTACCGGTCTACGCAACAATGCCATGCGGGACTGACATAAATGCGTTTTTTGAGTCATACAACAAGAGCTAGAAGTGAACTAATAGAAGTTAGTATAATTTTATGATTCTTTTGTAGGATTTTGTGGAGGCTTTAGGCTTTCTACTATTGTATTCAGGTCTATTTGACTACAGATTCCTAGTAATACGGGATCACGAGGACGAATAGAATTCATATTCCAATGGCTACGAGTTCTAATAGCATCTATAGTAGTCTTAGTAGTGCCTATTAATTTAATTATTTGATGGTCTTGGATGTTCGGATAATTAGACAATAACCAATATATAGCATCCGGTTTATCTTGACGCCTTGCTATAGGAGTGTATTTAGCACGCTGTTTTTTCTGATTTTTCATCAATTCATCAGCAGGGCTATATGAAATTTGTAAATTAGCATTAGGATCTTTACTGCAACGTTCAATTTCCTCTAAAGTTAACTGACCGTTTGCAACTGGATTTAAACCTTTTATAGATTGTGCTACTTCACCGTCAGCCATACCTTTTATTTCAAATTCATGAATACCACAAAAATCGGCAATTTGTTTAAAAGTTAAAGAAGTATTTTCAATTAACCACATAGCCGTGGCTTTTGGCAGAAGCGGTAATGTTTTTTGCGAATTCATGATAATTGTCTTTTGGCTTAATTTAAGAAGTTATAACAAATAGAGTTATTTAAGTCAATAGACCTCTTGCATAGCGAAGCTAATAAAGAAGAATTTGAAAGAGACACGGAAGTGCTTGCTACCGCAGCGTACACTTTAGTACGTGAGGATGCGAGTACCGGATTGACGTATAAATTACCTTTAGAAGCAAGTTATGCAAGAGGTCTAATCTTCATTTAGAAACTTAACTATATCCTCAACTACTTTCTTAGCATCGCCGAATAACATAAAAGTATTATCGTGATAAAATAGCTCATTTTCTATACCTGCATATCCTGAAGCCATAGAACGTTTAATAAACAAAATAGTACGAGCTTTCTCAACATCGAGTACCGGCATACCATAAATTAGACTGTTCGGATCATTTTTGGCAGCAGGGTTAGTTACGTCATTTGCCCCAATCACAAGCACTACGTCAGTGGTAGCGAAATCTCTATTAATTTCTTCAAGCTCAAGTACTTTCTCATAATCTATATTAGCTTCTGCAAGTAAAACATTCATATGCCCCGGCATTCTACCTGCTACCGGATGTACGGCAAAACGTACATTAATATCTGAACGTTCTAATATATCAACCATCTCTTTTATGATATGCTGAGACTGGGCTACTGCCATACCGTAACCTGGAACAATTATCACCGATGATGCATTAAGTAGTAAATGTGCCGCATCTTCAGGGCAGCTTGTTTTTGCTATTTTATCGTCGTCTATATCCTTGTTAATCCCGGTAGGTGCAGGCAAAAACGCCCCAAAAATAACCTTGATTAATGAACGATTCATAGCCCTACACATTATATAGCTAAGTATAGCTCCGCTACTACCGACTAATGCTCCGGTAATAATAAGTAGGCTATTGCTAAGCGTAAAGCCGATACCGGCTGCTGCAAAACCTGAATAAGAATTTAGCATTGATACTATAACAGGCATATCTGCACCGCCCACCGGTATTATTAGTAATACTCCGATGAACAGCGATAAAAAGACTATTAGAGTAAATAAAAATATATTTTCTGAACGAATAAAAGATATTACTAGAATAACCAATATTATTGCCGTTAATAAGCATATATATTGCTGACCGTAGAATTTTAGTGGGCTACTTTTCATTAAGCCTTGTAGTTTTAGAAAAGCTATAACCGAACCGCTAAAAGTTAACGCTCCTATAGAAACTCCAAGCGATATTTCTATTAATAAATTAATCGGTAAACTTCCTGCTATTCCTATAGAAAAATTTTCAGGAGCAAGTATCGTAGCGTAAGCTACAAATACCGCAGCAAGACCAACAAAAGAGTGAAATCCGGCAACTAATTGAGGCATTGCCGTCATGGAGATTTTAAGTGCAATAATCCCTCCGATTATACCGCCTAATAATATGGTTGCTATAATGGGTAATTTATGAGCAAAATCCGGGAGGAAAAAAGTAACGCCGACTGCTATCGCCATTCCCAAGATACCTATGGTACTACCTAAACGTGCTTGTTTCTGTGAGGATAAAAACTTTAGCGACAGAATAAAACAAACAGCCGCAACTAAGTATAATAACTGGATAATTTGTAGGGACATAGGGGAATTACTTTTTTAATGTCATTTTAGCTAAAAGCGATTATTACTAGGCTACCGATGTCATTCCCGCGAAAGCGGGAATCTAAGAAAAAATAAACCTAAATATTGGCATAAAAACTGCATATCCGACAAAATAAACATATAAAAACGAGTTTTTATATGTTTTACTGGATTCCCGCTTTCGCGGGAATGACATAAAGGGAGTCGTATATTCTCTAAAAAGTAAATCCTATACCTACAGAAACTATTAAAGGATTAAGTTTAACTTTAGAGATCACGGTTTTATTACCTACTAAATTCGGTTTATACTCAAGTTTAGGATTTAAGAAAAATTGTCTTACGTCAATATTGATTAAAGTATCATCTTCAGCATAAAAATCTACACCTATTTGTCCTACGGCACCGTGTCCGTTTCTAATTTTAAGACCGGTAGCTTGCGTAAGCATATAAGAACCGTGATAACCTATGCCTATATACGGTCTTATTCCACCGTAAGGAGCTATATGAAATTGTCCGGTAACCGTTGCAGGAATCATATAAATAGGTTTGTTTTTTCCTAGTTTGACATTATCAACGCCATAATTATGAGCAACGGCTGCAAGGGATGTATATTTAGTGCGTAAAACATTAAAACCAAGCGCTAATTCAGTAGCTAAATAATTGTTAAAGAATATAGTAGTGGATGCATCACCTCCATAACCGTTTTTTGCAACTTCTCCTACTGGAACAGGTTGAGGAGAAGTAGGAGTAGGTAATCCTTTTTGCTTAGCACTTGAAAAAACACCTCCTAGACGCATCTTGAAAACTAAACTTCCTTCGTTTTCATAATACGGTGTACTATCATAGTCAGGAGCAGAATCTACATCATCATACATGCTTTTAGCAAAACTATTAATACTTATGCTGGATACAAACAAAATTATCCCTAATTTTTTCACTATTCTTAACATATTAATTATAACCTTTACTTGCTTAAAATTGATTACCGTATTATTATATAAAATTTTTGTTTATATATTTATACCATTTTCATAAAAGATAGAATTCTTTTATACTAAAAGTCAAGACATTTAAGTAAAATTATAGAAATTATTGGAGCATATTAATGAATGATGCATTAAAAACATATTTAACCGGTATAGGTTGGTTTTTACTTAGTTTAGTAAGTAGTAGTGCCAATGATGTAATGTCTAAATATCTTGGGACTCGTTTACATAGCTTTGAAGTAGCTTTTTTCCGCTTCTTTTTCAGTAGCATAGTTTTACTACCTTTTGTTTTTTATTACGGTAAAAATACCTTAAAAACAAGTCGTCCTTTTGTACATATATTAAGAGGATTATTATTATTTTTCGGTATGACTTCTTGGACTTACGGTCTTACCATAGCTCCCGTTACTACCGCAACCGTTGTAAGTTTTTCTATCCCTTTATTTACTTTAATACTTGCCGTATTTTTTCTTAACGAAGATATTATTTGGCAAAGATGGGTAGTTACCGTAGTAGGATTTATAGGGCTTGTTGTTACGCTTAAACCTCATGCCGAGGATTTTAACCCCGAAATTTTGTATTTTGTATTAGCGGCTATTTCATTTGCTATGCTTGACATTATTAATAAAAAATTCGTAATAAAAGAATCGATGATCAGTATGCTATTTTATTCGGCAATAGTAACTGCTGTAGTATCATTGCCTGTTGCATCGCAATATTGGCTAACCCCTAGCGGTTTTGAATTAACTTTATTGTTTGTACTCGGTAGTAGTGGAAGCTTAATATTATTCTTTCTACTTAAAGCTTTTTCCATGGTAGATGCAACCGCTACCGCTCCTTATAGATATTTAGAGCTGGTGATTTCGGCAATAGCGGCATATTTCATATTTAATGAGTTTCCCGATAAAAGCACACTTCATGGAGCAGTCATAGTAATTCCTGCTACCTTATTTATAATATACTCCGAAAAAAAAGCTATGAGTAGAAAACATGAATCGCAGTAAACTAGTATTTTCAAGCGGTATCGCTAACACTTTTGAATGGTATGATTATGTATTATTCGGTTATTTTGCACCCATAATAGGAGCAAAATTTTTTCCGAATTATGATGCTAATACTTCTTTACGGCAAGCTTTTTTAGTATTTGCTATAGGTTATTTGGCAAGACCGTTGGGCGGCATATTTTTTGGTGTTATTGGTGATAGATTTGGACGCAAAGTAGCCTTAACTAGTGCGTTATTTTGCATGTCTGCCCCGACCGTATTAATAGGAATATTACCAACTTACCATACTATAGGTATAACTGGGACTATATTAATGATTTGTGTACGAATTCTGCAAGGATTATCAATGGGAGGAGCTTTGACCGGTTCTATTTCTTTTGTTATTGAACATACTAGCCATAAACACCGAGGCTTTACCGGTAGTATTTCAATGTCTAGTATATGCTCCGGTTTATTGCTTGGTTCTTTTGTTTCTTATATCGTTAAGAATATCCTAACAGCTTCACAATTTGATAGTTTTGGCTGGAGAATACCTTTTTTACTTGGATTTTTTATTCTTTTTGCAGCATTTTATATTAAAAAAAATACACACGAAACACCGAATTTTAAAAATCTAAGAGAGCAGAAAAAGATTTTACAATCACCGTTAAAAAAAGTCATTACCAATCATTGGTTTGATATATTAATCTCGATTTTTATCAATGCTCCCGGTTCGATAATATTCTATTTAACTACAATTTACTTGGTATCGTTTTTAAAAATCAGCCGTCACTTTACTGAAAATGAAGTAAATAGCCTCACTAACGTATGTTACGTGATTATGATAGCTGTAACTTTATTAAGCGGTTATTTATCCGATATTATAGGTCGCAGGAAAATTTTTGTAATTAACCTGATAATAATTATTATAACAACACCGTTTTTACTTAATAATTTTGAGAACGGTGACTTTACAAGCGTAATTATCTCACAATTTATACTAGCTATACTTGCCGCTAGCTATATCGGTCCTGAACCGGCATTACAAGCAGAGTTTTATCCTACAAATATACATAACACCGCTTTGTCTATTTCATATAACACTGCTACAAGTATTTTCGGAGGTACTACGCCTCTTGTCTTTGAATATTTAGTACAAAAAACAGGGCATGTAACCTCGGCAGTTTATTACGTCATATTAAGCTGTATTTTTGCATTGATCGCCTTATATTTTTACAAAAATAGAAGTTTAGATGAAATATGAAAAAAATTACAAAACCTGCAAACCTAGTTGAATTTAATGATAAAATTGTAGTCTTAACACCTAAGAGTTCTTACTATGGCAGTGCTTACGAACACAAAATAACTAAAAAAGGATTAGTTTTTGCTTGTATCTCACAGGATAGCATAAATCACTCCAAAACTGTTGAAAAAATAACTAGTAACGAGGCAATTTCAAGGATAGATATAGACTTATTCGGTACGTGTCATAGAGTTACTACGACTGTAACGACCGACCGATTACGGCAAGAAGAAAGCGGCTCTTTAGAAATGAGACCTGCTTCTGCAAAAGAGATAGCCCAGTTAGTACAAGATAATAAAATGATATTAGCATGCCAAACCAAAGAAAAAACACTAAAGATTTTAAGTGATTATTTACATAAAGAATTTGGGATGCATGCTAATGAAGCTACAGTAGCATCTTCTGATGAGGTACATATAAGTGGAGAGAATGAAAAGCTAGAATAAGAGCTTTTTAGTAATATGGTAAACGAATTTCTAAAATTCTTCTTGATTTAATAGCAAATATGTGGCAAAAAGAGTTTGAAATAAAATTCAAGACTATATGAAAGACAATTAATCTATTTTTACTCTTTTTAGCTACAAATTATCAAATTTTTTTGAAATAGGCACAGTTATTACCGCAAAAATCTTATTAGTTTTCGGTTTAAAATATTTAAAAATATAAATAATTTAATTGTCTTTCATATAGTCTTGCTACTATAGCTCAGGGGTAGAGCACTTCATTGGTAATGAAGAGGTCGGGGGTTCAATTCCCCCTAGTAGCACCACTATACATCCTAAGCTTTGTGAATTTTTAACCTTTCTTGAAAAATTCATATGCTGATTTTAGTCTAGTTTCTGTCAGATACTATTATAGTATTATGTTTATTTTATAAAGCTAAGTTGCAAATAATATAAAACTAATGTATAATTTACATTTAAAATACGGTAATGATTATTTTATTATATGATAGACATTCTTCTTTTTGTACATATTACTATTGCAATATTGCTAATTATAGTTATTCTGATGCAGCGTAGATCGGATGGAATTAGTAGTATAAGCGGCGGTAATAATATGGGAGTAGTCAGTGCTAAAACAGTCGGTAATTTTCTTACTAAAAGCACTATAATACTAACAATATTATTTTTAATAAACGCAATAGTACTTGCTAACCTTTCCTCAAAAAAGAAATCAGATTTAGTTTCTAAAATTAATGAAATTGAAGAAAATCAAGCAGAAAATAGTTTACCTATAACTAAATAGTTACAGCTTTATCTTAGTAATATCTCTCATACTTGTCATTGTTGTATAATACCACGATACGGCTTTAAGCTTAGCTACAAAAAAGGGTTTTAAAAATACATGTGATTTACTGACAAATAAAAAAGATAATTTAGCTAATAAAGCAGATGCAGGGAAAAAGCAAGAAGAACAACAGCAAGAAGTAGCAGCAACAAAAACGCCGCATGAGAGATTAATAGAATTTCTAGAAAAAAGAGGATTAAATGAGGAAGCCGATAGTTTAAGAAATGGTAGTACAACTCTTTATCTCAAAGCTAACGAAATAGGGGATGAAGGTGCTAAATTAATTGCTGACTCTCTTAAAACTAACTCTACTCTTACAACTCTTTATCTTTATGATAACAAAATAGGGCCTAAAGGCTTAAAAACAATAAATGAATATTTACAAAGAAATAAAAATATAGCCGAGAAAAAAGCAGAAAACTTAAATGCAGAGGGTAATAATTTATGCAGTCAAGAAAAGTATAAAGGGAGTGTTGAGCTATGAAGAGTAAAAGGTTATAATGTGATAAAAAAATAAGAAAGTAAAAAATGTCAGAGCATCAAATAACAATGGTCAGTTTAGATGAATTAGTTAGCCCGGAACATCAATATCGTAAATTTAAAAGTTAATTTAATTTCAAAGCAGTTGCAAGAGAGTTATTAGCGATAGAAACTGAAGCTAATTATAAAGGCTATGGAGCATTGAGGTTATTTAAATGTTTACTTCTACAATTTATGGAAGACTTATCTGATCGAGAATTAGAACGTTATTTGGCTGATAGTAATGCCGGCAAATGGTTTTGTGATTTTGCTCTTACAGAGACGACTCCAGATTATAGTGTGTTTAGTAAAATACGTAAGAAAATAGGTACTAACTTACTATCAAAAATATTTGCAAACTTTAGAGAACAACTACGAAAGCAAGGTTATATGAGCGAGGTATTTACCTTTGTAGATGCCTCTCATTTGATCTCAAAAGCTAGTCTTTGGACAGAACGTGATGAGTTGAGGAAGCAAAAATATGACAAGCTAAATAATGAGACTTTGCCCAAAGTTGCGAATGATAAACAAGCTAAAATTGGTTGTAAAGGAGGTAATAAGTTTTGGTATGGTTATAAAAAACATGTTAGCGTTGATATCCAATCAGGGATTATTAATAAGGTTGCAGTTACCTCTGCAAATGTTACTGATAGCAAAGGTTTTAAACACGTTATGCCACGCTCCGGTGCTGCATATGTAGATAAAGCATATTGTACAAAGTCTACCAAAGATACAGCAACTAGGCAAGAAGTGCATCTTTGTGCTGTAAAGAAAAATAACATGAAAGATAAAAATTTTGACCTTGATAGATATTATACAAAAATTAGAGCACCTTTTGAAAGAGTATTCTCACAAGATAATAAACGTGTCAGATATATTGGTATTGCCAAAAATCAATTCTCGGAATTTATGAATGCTATATGTTTTAATTTGAAACGCTTAACCGTTTTAACGGCTAGCTAATATTATAATGGATAACGCATAGATAATAACAAAATCTCCACTGATTTTTACTAATTTTGTATATATACTTCTTTTACCTGAAAAATTGGTAGTATTAGATATTAATTATCCATAAGAACATTGATTATTCGCTCATCTAAATATTCATTTTCCAACTTTTCAAGTTAAAGAAGTATATAGGTTTGTTCATAGAACGTCAATATGGAGTAATCTATACATTAGCTGGGGTAATCAAGCTATTACACAGACTTGGTTTTAGTTATCAGAAACCTAAGTTAATTCCTGGAAAAATAGATTTAGCTAAGCAAGAGGAATTTAAGCTGCAATATAGTTTGCTAAAAAATAATTTAGCTAAAGATGAGTCTATTTATTTTATGGATAGTGTTCATCCTCAATACCAAACTCGAGCAAGATTTGGTTGGATTAGAAAGAATGTAGTTAAAACATTACCAAGTTTCAGTGGTTGGAAGCGTAAACATATTATTGGTGCTATTAATCTTAAGGATTTAGAGGTAGTAACAACTGACAATCCTAAGGTTAATGGTGATTATATTATTGAATTTTTAAAGAAATTAGAAGCAAATAATCAAGATAAAAGTAAGATTTATTTGATATGCGATAATGCTGGATATCATAGGTCAAAAAAGGTAAAAGAATATCTACAATACAGTAAAATAGAGTTACTATTTTTGCCAGCATATAGTCCTAATTTGAATCCAATTGAACGACTGTGGAAATTGATGCATTCTGTTGTAAGTAACAATAAATTTTATGCGAATTTTGAGACATTTACTGATTCTATACGAATATTTTTTGAAAATATTGAAAAATATAAAAATAAAATTTCTTCATTGGTAAATTATAATGGACTGAAAAATCAAGCCAAGATTTTGAGCAATTTACTTGGTAATTTTGTTCAAAATTAAGCTGCCATTTGTGTATGATATTGTATACTATCGAGATAGACATTCATGGGTTTTTTATACCCAATACTTGAATGAAATCTCTGATAATTATATTTACTGATATAATCATTGATACCCTCTTTAAGCTCTCCTATATTTTGATAATCATTAATAAATATACAATTATATTTCAGCGTCCTAAAGAAACGCTCAATAACAATATTGTCAATACTTCTGCCTTTACCATTCATTGATATCTGAATATTATAATCTTTAAGAATCTGTATATGATCATTACTGGTATATTGACTACCTTGATCACTATTAAATATCTGTGGAGCTTGATACTTATTTAATGCTTCCTTCAATATATCAGTTACTAATGTCCCGTCCATGCTATTCGACAGTTTATAGCTTAATATGGCTTTGCTATGCCAATCTATAATGGCTGCTAGATACATAAAGCCTCCGTTAGTGCGAATATATGTAATATCTCCGCTCCAGACCTGATTAGCAGTAGAAACAACTACTTTCTTAGTTTTATCAGTTGTGATCCAGTATTTATCAAGTAGGTAGCTGTATATTTTATGCTCACTATCTTTTATAGTAGCCAGTTTCTTTTTATGAGGGTATATCGCTTCAATACCAATTAATCTCATATATTTTAGCACTCGGTCTTGACCTATCTTAAAACCATCTTCTAATAATTGCTGATACATATAACGATAACCAAATTCTGGATTATCTGTATATATCTCATCTATTCTATTTAACATATTTAAATTATAGCTACTAAGTGATTGTTCTTTATAATATGTTGAAGAACGGTTAACCCCTAATAATTCACATTGTCTTGTCTTTGGTAACTGTTCTAGCTTGGATATGACAAGACTCTTTCTATTTGATAAATCCAAGCTTCTGAGCTTTCCCACAGCCCAATCTCTTTCAATTGTAGTTTTTCCTAAAGCCTTTGCCAACGCATCATTTTGCTCCTTAAGTTCTTTAATTTGTTCTTGATATTCACTCACTACCTTAGCTGGTTCAAATGCTATTGATGCATTTGATAAAAATTGTTTCTTCCAATGTGATATACTATTGCTACTCACCTCATATTTAGACGATAACTGTGATATTGTTACTTCTTCTTTTAATAATTCTAACACTATCTTTGTCTTCTCTTCAGCACTGAAATTCCGTATCTGTTTCTTAGTCATTTTATCTCCTATAAGTTATTTCTTTATTCTAACTTATTACCAAGATAATCTAACTCTTTTTTTGTCTAATTTTTTCAGTCCATTATACAATTATATGAACGTTTAATTGCTTCAGGCAAAAAAGCTAAAGTAGCTTTGGTTGCCGTCATGCGTAAAATTATTATTTGTTTAAATTCTATGCTAAAACATAACGCAATTTATCAAATTTAACGCTTTTTACTCTTAACTCTTAAGACGGTAGATTCCCGCCTCCGCGGGAATGACATTGAAGCACTAGGATAACCCCAAGCAATTCTTTTTAGGCAGTACTAACTCTTCTACTTCATATTTCTTAAATGATCTTCTAATTTTCTTAGTTTTCTGCCTTCATTTACTATTGGTCTCACATATTTTTCCATTTTGGCATTTTCCCTATATTTATTAATCTGATCGATCTGAGCATTGACTTCATCGGTAATAGCTTGCTTTCTGTCCTCTATTTTATTTAATACTTCAGTACTATATTCATAATTTTTAACATCAGCATTAAAGTTATTAAGCTCTTCCGTAATCTTTGCGTCTACTTCAGGTCCCTGCTCAGTATCTTTGATCTTTTGTGCTATTAATGCCGGCATTTCCTCAATGTTGATATCATCTCTTTTGAAATGATCTTTAAGCTCTTTATAAGTTTGTTCTAAATTTCCTTTAGCTTTCTCGTGCATAATATCATAATGTTCTTGGCGACGAGTATATCGATCTTCCTCTATAAATTCTGCATGTTTTCTATAGGCGTTATCTATCATATCTCGCATCTGAGAATCAGTAGCTTTCTCACGCATAAATCTGTCGCCCATCATTACCGGTTCACCTTCCTCGAATAACCTACCACGCACCTCATGAATCAGCTTTCTTTGAGCTAATTCTTGATAATATTCTACATCACTCTGTCTACCTGCTTTTTCTAGCCTTGCTAGATATTCCGGTGATAATATATCTGCCTGAGCAGCTAACGTTTCCTTATTAATATGCATTTGGAGTTCTTCACGTTCCCGTGCTTTTTCATCATCTTTTAATTTTTCGCTATAAGTTCTAAGCCTTGGATCGTTATATTCAAAATCATGCCATTCGGCACTGGTTAGATTACCCTCATAAGCATCACGTAAATCTTTACCGACTATTGCAGTTAAAGCTCCTCTTTTTATTCCTGTATAACCTGCATATATTTTTTCACCTATACCTACACGCCTTTCTTCTTTTAATTTACGTTTTGTATCAACACGATGCTCCATCTCTTGCCAACTTCTAAGCGGTTTTATATTCTTACCGAACAGACCGACACCTCGCCCTGACATTTCTTGGTGAGCATATTTATAAGCATCTTGATAATCTTTAGTAAAACTCGCATCGCTAGCGAGTTCACGTAAGTTAGCATCTTTTAAGGACTTATCAAGCTCTGTTTTTTGTTCTTTACTTAAAGCAGCGTAATCTTTCACTCCATATTTATTTGCAGCAATTGTATCTCGAAGCTGAGTAAATTTCATTTGCGATAGTTCTTTTGCTTTTAATTCATTCCCTTTAGGTAAATTCTTTAACAATCCTGAAATACCGTTTTCATAATCAGTAATAGCGTTCATTTTTACATCCTTAGAATCTATGCCGTATTTTCTCTTAACCTCATTTTGTACGGCTTTGTTTGCTGAAGAACCAAGAGCTTGCTTTTCAAGCCTTCCCATCATTATACCTTCAAATCCTTTAGCAAAGAACATACTAGTTTCTTCTAACTTCGCACTTACACGGGTAGTTACAGGTGCACTTACCGTCTTAGCTACATAACTTAACGGTCTATTCATTTGCTTCGCTGCAGATTCATAAGATTGCTGATTAACTTTTTGTATGTCTGTTAAATTACCTGAGGTACCGGCAATAAATTGTGCCGTCGATATAGCAGTATCGTTAAATTTACTTAGCAAATAAATAGACACAAAAATTAGTAATATCCCATCAAGTTGGACAAATTTCCTGTTTATAAAATTACTAATCCTTTTTGCATCTTTAACTAAATCTAAAAACGGTAATTCAATATAGCGTTCATCTATACACTCATACGCAGCACAATGCTTACATTTATCAGGATCATTCTTACAAGAATCATCTACTATTATATGATCTTCGGGAACTAATATCTTTGCTTTGTGGAAATTATTTATACCTCCTTTCATTGGTACAGGGAACCACCAATAAAATATTGAATTACCAAGGCTTGGATCTATATCCTCAAGAAAACTACCGAATATTTCATTTATCGGACCTAAATTAGGAAAATCATGTTTACATACCCCAAAACCAAGAGTTGAATATATTTCGGTTCTGATGATCATTGAAATAAAAGCGATACCGGCAAATAAAATTATAGGCTGTAATGCATATGATATTAATTGTCTTAACCAATTCTCAAATAACGAACGAGTTATATTAAACAACATGAAACAAATAAATATCGGTCCCATAATTATAATCATACCGATAGTTATAAGAGCGGTTAGATAGATAATAGTAGCTTTAAATATAAGAAAGAAAATAAAATATAGGGCTATTAAATATAGAATGATATATATAAAACCAAGCCAATCAACAAATAGTAAAGAAAATAATTTAGATAAAGTTTGAGGAGAAATAAGTAACCCCAGCAAACTTTGAGAACCGGGACCGGTAGCCGCAGCTTCATTAATTATTTGCAGTATTTGCTGAACCCCGTCAATAAAAAATACGAATAAATACTCATGAAAAAATGTCCAAGCTTTATCCGTACTTAATAATATTGAGACTATACTAACTTTTAATATTCTAACTATAAGTTCGACATGAGTAAGGTTTATATTACCTATTAAAAAGGAAAAGCCCGTAAACATTATATATAGAGTTAAAATAGCCGAGACACTCATCCTATAACCCGGCGTATCAATTATTTGTTGATAAGTTTTCTTTATAATCCCATCCTTACCAAATAATACTCCTTTTATTAAATCCGTTAAAAATTGTAGCGGATCGGGTCTAGTATCAGTAACTCCGGACTTGATTACTAATCTATATTGCCCGCTATTATCATCATAAAATTTATCCATAATCTTAAAATAAATAGGAGATTGAGCATATTTTGACTTATCCTCACCTTTATATTGATAATTTATACCGCCGGCTTTCAAGAATTGTCCTGTACTACTAATACTATAAAATTCATAGCCTACACTCGAAGTAAGCTCTCCTAAATGCTGAGTTATACCTTGCGGTTTACGCTGTGAATCCGGTGAAATATTGGGATCGGTATTTTTAGCGGCAATAAGAAAATAAAGCCCGACACCGTCTGTCATTATACATGGAGGATTACTAATCATTGCGTCATTTTGATTTGCGGGATTAGGAGTACACATATCAAGTCTAGCATTATCCCAAAAAGTACACGGTTGTAGCTTAACGCAAAAAGCAGCCAAAGTAGTTGTGTTATTTTTCTGACCATACCACGGACACCATGCAGATAACTGACCTGAAGTATTTTTATCACCAAGTATATAACTCCACGGTCTTACCATAACGGTTAAAGGATAACCATTTACTTTATAAGCACTATCACGCCATGGTGCTACCTGATCACCTTCCTGTCTTGAAGTAATTTCTTCCGGACTATATCTAGAAGAGACATTGAATTTGATAAAACCGAAATCATCAGGGTCAATACAAGTATCGCCGGTACAACCGGAAAGCAGCAATAGCGATATTAATAATGTAATAAAAATATTTTTGTTCATTTATTTTTTATGTGTTATTTCTTGTTTATGTCATTCCCGCAAAAGCGGGAATCCAGAAAAAATAAAACCATTTGTGTTTATAATTTTTAATATTATTTTGTGTTTTCTTGACTATGGATTCCCGCTTTCGCGGGAATGACATCGACAACCGGCACAACTCCAATCAAGTTAGCTAGGATGACACTAAAATAATTTTGTTACTTTCTCTCTTCCTCTTTCTTCGGTACATCATTACGCTCGGCAAGGAATTTATTTGTAAATTCACCACCTCCTTCCGGTTTTCTAGCTTTATAATTTTGATCAATTATCTTGTCTTTGAAAACTCTAGCCGGAGCCATTGCAGCCTTTTTAATCGGTTTTGTTACCGAACCTATATCCTGCATAACGGCTCCCACAGGATCAGAACGTTCTTGATAATTTCCTGATATTCGTGCCGGTGTAACATTTGTAAGCATTCCGACTACTATATTTACAAAAGTTACTAAACCATATGACATTAAGCAATATGAATAAAATAATAAAGCCGTAGTAAACAATACTAAGAAAGTATTAGCGTTATTCGTTAGAATATTCGAGCTACTAATTTCCGGTACATCCGGTACATAGAAAGGTATTCCTGGTAAGAACGGTAATGTAAAAGAGAAATTAATCGGAATACCAAGATGTGTTAAATCAAGCCCTATTTTTATTGGTATCAGAGTATCCCAACAGGCTCTAACTACTACTTTTAAAAGCTGCTCAGATAAAACCTGATCTATCAATAAAAAGAAAATCAATAATATTGTCGGCTGCACTACATAGCTAAGCAATGTCGATATCCAATTATCAAATAAACTTTTAGTTTTTTCAAATAACATTAATATTATGAAAAACGGTGCTAATGAAATCATAACAGTTAGCCCTATGAATGCAATAACATAGCCTATTATAACTTCTAAAATAGCTCTAAAATAAGTAATAAGTGAATAAATGGTTATAATAGCGATAAATGCTAAACCATTATGTATTTGTAATAATTCAATAAATAGTAATCCCCAAATCCTACCGTTAGTATATTTATCAAATATAGGATCAATAAAACCAAAAATATTAGCTCTAGAGCTTGTAGTACCTACTACGTTAGTTACAAAGAAATCAATACCGTCAGTAAATGCACTAAAGAAGTATGTATTAAAGAAGCTCCAACTTTCTTCTCTAATTAAAAAAGCCACTATAGCTATTTTGCATATACGTGTTATTACTTCTACGGCAGTTAATTTTAATGCTCCCGCAACGAACATTAGCCCAAATATAGTAACATAAAGGGTTAATGCAGCTTTAGCTATATTCTGCACTGCAGAATTTTTAACTAACTTAATATAAAAGTTCTGACTAAAAGTTCTAAACTGATCGGTAATAGGTTTAATAGCACCGTTATATATTATATCAGAAAACCAAGTTGTACCGGTATAATTAGCATAATTTACACTAACCACCCCTTGTATATTACTATTAGGGTTTACCACCCTTAACCATAAATATCCATCTTGCGGTGCATCAGCCGCAAAGTTATAATCTACCGGCGTACCACGAACAGATGGATCAGGTAACGTACCATCAGATGTTATTAAATATTCTAAACTTATATTTTGCTGATCACCTGGACTAATTGAATTTGCCCCATTACCTATTTCAACAATCATCGAATAACGACCGAAATATAAAAAATTAGCTGACCAATCATTCTTATTTATATAATCTACAAAATTAGCATAATTTGAAAAATTTCGGCTCCAATCACTCATTAAAACTGAATTACTAAACATGTTATTAACTTGCCAATCGCTAGTAAAATCCATAGTACCGCCGCTAGTGGCTTGATAATATATAAAGCTACTTTGAGTGCTGCCTGAATTTACAAAACTCTGATCTCGTTCCTTAATAACCTGCCCGCCTACTTTAATTATCATCCCTCTACCTTGATCGTAATAGCAAGAAGGGCTAGTATTTATACCGGCATTAGCAGGACAAGAATTAATTAAGCCCATGAAATTCTGTACCGCTCCCGTCATCATAGGTTTGCCGACTAATGCTTCGTTACTATTTATACTTTTATATTTTGTAGCTGAGCCAGTACCGCTACACCCGCTTGGTTTATCAGGATCTCTTGAAGCGTCTATAAGATCACATACCTCCTTTGCAGATGAGTAAATTATTCTATTATCAAAAGTTCCAAGGTTACTGTGAGTATAAAGTGCAGAAGCAGCAAATATTGAACTATCAAGTTCCTGCGTTAAAATATTATCTAGAGTATTAGGACTAAAAAAATTATCTTTACCAACTAAACTAATATTTACTACATCGCCGGCCTTAACTTCAATTCTCGAATTACCGTTAGAATAGTTAAAATATTTAACAGAATCAGACATTTTAGTAAATGAAAGTGCATCAAGGTCTTTATCAGGCGGTATAGCCCCAGGTGTTGCACTGTTATTGTCCGTAACAAAACGAGGAAATCCTAAAGCTTCAAATTGTAATTTAGAATAATTATAAGTTTTAATGAAAACTTGCGGCGTACTAAATCTTGGATCAATTCTATATAATACTAGATATTTTCTAGGTTCAGGAGTAATACCTGAAGTAGACCAGTTTATTTTTAACAATTTACCTTTCTCAACAGTATTACCTGTTGATTGCCAAGTTCCGGCTGTAGATAAACTAATTCCTATATTACCCTCTTTAAAACTTGTAAATTCAGGCACTTCTAAACAACCGAATAAGCTTTTTAACCCACTAAAACTGGTTGACATCCATGAAAAAGCATCATCAGCTTTAGCTGGCATCGCCATAAACAAAACTAATAAAATTAAACTCTTAAGAATTTTCATAATTTTAAATTGTTATCCAACATGTCATACCGTGGTTTTTATTTTTTGTCATTGCGAGCGACCAAAGACATTGTCGCATGACTCGGTTTTCCGTCATTGCGAGAAGAATTACACAGTAATTCGACGAAGCAATCCAGTAAAAAATTCTGATTTACAGAATTTTTTTAATTATTTTTCTGGATTGCCACGTCGCTTCGCTCCTCGCAATGACGATTCGGGTATCCATGCAACAACCCAGCAACCAAAGACATTGTTGCATGGCTCGAAAAATGCACTCGATGTCATCCCCACGGAAGCGGGAATGATATAAAACTAGCAATGCAACAACACTAATACCCACTTGCAATGACGATTTTCGATTCACCCCCTATCCTCGTGCTTCAGGCTGCGGCGGTTCTTCATTTGTCTTCTCGCCCCCTTCTTTTGGCGTATTTTTCCTATTTTTCTCAGCCTGGTCTAATGTCTTATTGCGTTGTTTTAATCGTGCTTCTGCTCTGCCGGTAATACCTTGTCTTGTTTTATCATCCATTCCTATTGGACTTAATGCTTTTTGTCCTTCATCATGAGACATTCTACCACCAATTTCAGTAGCCGAAGGTCCAACAGCACTAGTTAATTTTGCTACCATACGCCCTGAAAATTCGACATAACCATACATACCATAAGCAATAATAACTAGAGCTACGATATTTTGCATATTTACTCCCATCATACCCGACATATAATCCATTCCCCAAGGGGCAAACCAATTAATACAGAAGATAGGTACATTCAGCAATGCAATAGGTAAAATAGTACCGATAAACGGAATTTTTATCGGTAAAGCACATTTCCAACAAACGCTATAACCTAAAACAAAATCTAGATAAATGGTAAATAGCTGGGTTAGCACTATAATACCTGCCATCATAACTACCGGTTCTATCATATAGCGGATCGTAAACCTCACCCAATTATCAAATAAATACCTAGTAAAATCAAATAATAAGAAACTAATAAATAAAGGGGCTATACCGATTAATATACAAGTTGCCATAAATGCCATAATATAAACGGCAACAGCTCTAAGTGCCGTAATAATTACTATACCAACCGCAATAAAAGTAATTATAAAATATATAATACCGCTAAGCCCCAGAGAAAGAAGTGAAAGTAATTGAGCGATAAAGGTTTGACTAAAAAATATTTTACTCATTACTGCATCTAAAAACATGAACGGATTAGAAATAGTATTAGTAGAAGTAAACAAACTATATCCACTCATATTAGCAATAATTGCGTCTGAAAAATTGGTAATTGCATCAAAAAGATAGTTATTGAAAAATTCAAAAGTATTACCGTTCATAAGTCCGCTAACTATGCCGATTTTTGCTATTCTAATTACTAGCTCTTTTTGGTTTATCTTAGCAAAACCAAGCAAGAACATTGCTCCGTAAGTCATCACATACAGAATTAAAATTGCTTTAATATAGGTAAAAAAGTTAGTACAGGACGAGCTATCATTAGCTTTATAACATACCATATTTTTAAAAATAGAAGTAGCAGCCCCTTGTACTTTAGTTTTAAATAACTGAAGTAACGGATTCATTACTTTAATAGTAAAACTTCCTACTTTTAAGGATGTTGAGAAATGTACTTTATAGCTACCTTCACTATCTTTATAGTCCCTTAAATTATTATTAGGATCATTTAGAATTTTCATCCATATATAACCCGCCTCATTCGTGCTAAAGTTATATTTACCGTCGCTATTAACGTTAATTCCTTGAGGTGAATAGGTTTTACCGCTAGTATTCGGGTTTTCCGCAGGCTTTACTATTATGTATTGCACTCGCCCCCGATCATCAAAAGTATCGTTAAAACTATTACCGTTCTCTCTATAGCATTTAGTCTGTTTAATATTTAAAACGTATCCTCCCGTATTCTTACTAGCATCTTGTGAAGCGGGATACCAAAGCCTATATTGTAAATAGCTTTTTTCAATATTACTGTTAAAAGGTCTATTATATATAACTTTATATAAATATTTACCGTCTTTATCTTTATAGTCAGGCGGTTGTTCTGTCTCTGCAACAAATTCAGCAAATTCTAGCTTAGAAGGCAGAGCTTGACTTACAGAACCCGCATCATTCATTTGATATATTAGTCCGGTTGGTCCTTTGCCTCCTTTACCGTCCGCCGTATACCAAAATCTTCGATTCTTTTGAAAATCTCCGTCCTTACATATTCCTGAAGGACAATTTACACCTCCAATATAATCTTTATCTTTTGGGTTGCGATCGCTAACACTATCAGGACATCGACCATTTGGAGGAATATTAGCATTATTAGAACATTGAAGAGCTGAATAGTCGATAAATAATTTACCTATGTCGTCAGACCACGAAAATGTAAAACTCCCATCATCTAGGTAGTTTTCTGGTGCTGGACCAGTTATATTAACCCAAGCCGAACATTTCTCTTTACATTCTGGTATCTTATCACACTTAGTATTACAGCCCAATCCTCCCCAGTCGCAACCTGCTTGCTCAGACCAGCTAGGACACCTCCATGTGACTTTACAATTCCAATACTTCTCTTTTAACTCGCAAGCATTAACATATTTACCGGAATAAATAGAATATTTTCCACAAATCGGATCGTAAGAAGTTTTGCCTTGGGAACAATCTTTCGTAACCTTATCATCTTTAAAAGCATCTTCAACTGTTGCATCCGTATTAGCAAAATTAGGAGATACGGAAACTAAAACTCTATCATTAGTGTATAATTCGGCAATATTACGCCATTCATTATTTTTTGCATCCATTATTAGAGAGAGAGGCGGATTATCTGCATCGGTAATACGAGGAATCGGAATCATGTTACCTTTATCGTCTAAATTAGATTTACCAGGCCTTGTACTTTCAGTAAATTGTACATTATCCTTTGGTACATAAGCTAAACACAAACTAACCTGACCGACCACTTGTAAATTCACCGGTTGATTGTTCTCTACTAGCACCTGAGTATTTAACCATTCACCGTAACGATTAGGATCAGGAATAAGCTGAGTCGTGCCGTCGGGCAACATCTTAGAAGTGTTTACATAATTAGCATTAGCATTAAGGGTTATAGTACCGGTTATTGAATCTGAACCTCCTTTACCATCCGGAGCATATCTCATGTAGCAGCCGTCACCGACTTTTACTGCTCCTATCATACCAAGTGCTGCAAAAATAAAGCAAACTAACGTTGCTACTATAGCGAGTACTCCTAAAACTTTTAATAAGTTACTCTGCATATTCTATTATTTACCTCCACCCGTCAATAAGGCGTCTTTAGCACTACTACCTCCTTCTGTACCAAGTGCATCATCTCCTTTCTGTCCTTCTTGGCGTTTACCTCCAACATCCGGCTTATCTCCTACCGGCGGCTTACCTTGTGAAGCCATGGCCGCATCCTTAAGGAAAACTGCTCCTTTCTTTACTAAATCAACGATTTTAGTTGGACTTGCCGTTACTGCATCCATATTAGGACCATTAGTTAAATCAGAAGCAAATCGCCCTATAGATTTAGAGAAGTAATAAAAAATAACCGAAAATACTAATACGCACAAAAGTTCCGCTAAAATAGATACAACATCTCTAACAATTGATTTTATTGGGAAAAGTGTCAATAAATGCTCTTCCCAACCTTCACCTGCATAATATTCTAACATTTTATATCCAAAGCTTTTCTGACATTCATCTGCCCCGCTGACAGGAAGCCTTAACTCAAAAGTACTAAATCTAATATCCCCTTTTTCATAATCATATCTAAGAAATTCGCAATTTTTAAATATTGCAGAATCATACATAGTTATTAATAAAGCTATAAAACCTGCTACTACTGCCGGCTGCAATGCACATGAAATACATACTTTTAACCACCCATCAAAATAAGCTTTTGTACGAGTAAATAGAGCCATAGGAATGAATATAGGAGAAATATATGTCATAACGTAAATAGTAATCATGCAAACTAAATAATGCGTAATAAAATATAAAAGTATAGATAAAAATATTACAGAAAATACTAGACCTGCTGCAAGTATAATAACGTTTCCGGCCATAAAGAATCCAAACATAACGGTAAAAAATCTAAGTGCTCCTGCTTTACTTAAATCTTTCGGTCTGTCTTTTTTGCCGTCAGGATCAAAATTAGGTATAGGTGTATTATTACCACTGGGACCATTGCCGACTGAATTCCCTAAAACTCCATTCTTATCTATATTATAAAGTAAATCCAAGCCAAGATAATAACCTATACGGCAATCAATTGCGTCCCATAAACCGTAAAATTTATAACCATCCTTATACTTTGAATTATCAAATTGACATAATCCTCTAGAACCTGCTGCATTAAAGATCATCTGTGCAAAGTCCGGTGCTGCCCCCGTCAAAAGAGGTAATCCATATTTTAACATACCGTTTTCTTTTGTCGGCTGACCGCCGCTAAAATCTAAAGGTCCAAGACCGATAGAAAAATAAGCAACAAATAAGAACTTTATTACAAAAAGAGCTATTTTTTCAGTACTTGCATATTCTTTATTTAGAGCCATATTAAAGGCAAAAAACATAGTATAAAGAATTAATGCCGCACCTATAATTCTCTTTAAATAACCTTGAAACGTAGAAAAAGCAGCAAGATTAGTTATTCTAGAATTTTGATCTTGAGAGCTACAACCATTTCCGGCAAAAAATATTTTATTAAGCGTTTCGCTCAAACACTGAACTGCAAGACCGGAAAAATTAATTAACGATTGACTATAATTTGCTCCCGTATAGCAACTTTTTCCTATATTACAATTTTTATCATCAGGCGGAGTAGGCGGCGGAGTAGCACTTAAAGATTTACATGCTACCGGCATCGGTCCTCTTGACGTAGGCATAACTAAACATAGATCATTATCCCATTTTTTAACCGTTAAAACGATATTCTTTAATACAGGATTTGCTCCAAGATCAGGATTATTATCAGTACTTAAATCACTAATTTTCTTAGAGTCCCCTTCATTTAAATGATATATGGTGCAAGGGCTACTACTACCTTCTATATTTTTAAAACAAAACGTTATACTAGATGCAGCTGAGTTACAATTACCTCTCGGATCTTTCATATCAATATTACGAATTATATAGCCATATGCCGTGTCCGTTTCTAGATACCCATCTGAAGTAGTCGGTAAACTAGAACATGATTCTCCAAAGCCGGCAAAGCTAGCTAAGCTTACAGACGCTATACAAACTATAATAAATATCTTTAAGGTTTTAAGAGTTTTCATTAGAACTATTATCTTTTTTTTCTGTTACTACGCCGCTTTTTACTAACTCATCCCATGTCTTTTCAGCATTTGCACGTCGTTCTGATACTTCTCCTCCTTCTTGTTCTTTTACTCTTCCTCCTCCGCTTGCTACTAGTTCATTCCATGCTGTTTCTACTTTTACACGTTTATCCCGAATCTCTGCATTTTCCCGTATCTGCTTCACTCCTGTCGGGTTTTCATGTTCCTTTAAGTTAAAACTATAATCAATTACTCCTGAACCCCTACTTGTACTGTCAACTTTTTCTTGCGGTGACGTAGTAGTATTATCTTCTTTTCTGTCGTTTCCTATATTTTTATTTTCTTCTACCTTTGCTTTTTCTGACTTATTAAGTTCATCAGCTAATTTATCAAATTTATTAGTTACACTATTATCTCTTTCTCTTATCTCAGTTACTACACCGCTATCGACTAATTCATTCCATTTCTTTTCCGCATTCGTGCGTCGCTCCGATGTTTCTTCACCTTGCTGATCTCTTATTCTTCCTCTGCCGCTTGCTACTAATTCGTTCCATGCTTTCTCTACTTCTGCACGTTTATCCCGAATCTCTGCATTTTCCCGTATTTGCTTTACTCCTGCCGGATTTTCATGTTCCTTTAAGTTAAAACTATAATCAATTACTCCTGTACCTTTACTTGTGCTGTCAACTTTTTCTTGTGGAGCTGCATTATCAACTTTTTCCTGTGGAGGCGGAGTATTATCAATCTCTTTTTTACTTTCTTGATTATTATCTCTTATGATTTTTCCAATACTTTCAGTTTCAATATTACTTTGCGGTGCAGGTGTAGAAATAGAAGTTCTAATACTAGCAGGCGGTGGTGAAACAGCTTCTGGAGGAGCAGGAGGAGGAGTAACAACATCTGATCTTGCTTCACTACTTACTGTTTTTGGGCTAGAAGTTGCTACAGAAGACGAAGCTGTCGGTGTTGTTACCGTAGGTGCCGACGTACCTCCGCTCATAGCAATATTATCACTTACTCCTCCACCTTGACCAGCTTTTAAATCACCAACTCCTCCTCTACTTGCTATCTGATCTACTCCCTTAGTTGCCGCACCCGCAGCAGCAAGGGCTGCCATACCTGCCTTAAATATTGCTTGCGGTTTTATAGCAACACTATTAAGAGCTACTCCTTCCGTCATATCTGCAGCAAATTCAGCTAGCTGACTACTAAAATTATACATCAAATACAATGTAAAACATGCCGTAACTAACGCAAGTAAAATATTTTTAATTTTCTCAAAAAGCACTTTTGGAGACATGAAAAACATTCCGGGTCCCAAAACTACTCCCGATAAAAACTGGAATTTAGCAAGAAATTTATCAGTAGGGGTATCTCCCGGTTTACTATCGACGATTTCACTTACACTATCTTTTGCAAAATTAAATGCCGTGGTAATCGGGTTATTTAACATATAACCTAAACTATTTTGACAGCTTTCTACGGCATCTTTATCAGGATATTGTGATATATCATCCCAATCATTATTAATATAAAATATCAAAACATCCCGACTTGAAGTACCGCCGCTCTGTGCAAGATTTTCTATACTATTGTGAATTAACTTGCTCTTATATTGACATTTACCGTAGAAACCATAATCATATACCGAAAACATCGTAATCATAAAAATAACTACCACCATAGGCTGTAGCAAGAACGAAATCATCAGCTTAACCCAGCTGTCAAAATAATTTCGTGTATATGTGAATAAAAACATCGGTACAAAAAGAGGAGCTAAAATACTGAGTATTACTATAGATATCATACACATAATCGTTGCATTAACCATAAAGGCAGCAACCGAAATCACAAGTAACGGATAAGAAAGAGCGAGTGACACCAACATCATATTACCGGAGATTATCGCCGGAATTAGCAAATAAATATATGGTGGAGCACTAAAACTAAAGAAATCAAAATTTAAAAAATCATGGCTTCGATAAGCATTTTCGACAAGTAACGTAGATAATATATCAAGCCCCAAATAATGAGCTACCCTACAATCTAACGCATCCCATAATGCAATATAAGAAACGGTACCGTCATAAGAAAGATTGTTAAATTTACATAAACCGGACGGAGCAGCATTCATAACCCAACTTGCTAAACCGTTTATACCGTCAAGTAAGAAAGGAAACGCCCACTGAATCATACCGTCTAGTCGGTCATACGGAGAGTCATTACCAGGGGTTATATTAATTCCTATTGAAAAATAAGTTACGAATATCATTTTCAATATAAAATTTATATACTCACTTTTTGGCGGTACTTCACCTGCAAGTAATAGTTTAAAGCCAAAAAACATAACATATAAAGTTAGAAAAGCCGTAACTATTTTATACATTCCTACTTGGAACTGAAATAATGCACTATCTTGCCTTGAAGCCAAATTAACCACTTGTTCTACATTATCAAAACTACAAACATCTTTACTAATTAGTAATCTAGCAATCATTTGCCTCATACATTCTATAAGAGGAGAAGTCATGACTACTGCAGTTTTTGAAGCATTATAAGCTTTTTGATAACATCCGCCGCCTGCTGCACTACAGGAAACTAAAGCTAAAGGATCGGTAGGCGTTTCCTTAGGATCCTGAATAAAATCCTTATCTGCTACATCCATAAAACTATTATACATGGATTTCGGAAACGGCTCTTTCATATATTTACAGCCGACGGGGACGTCTCCTGTAAACCCCTTTGTTGAAACACATATTCTATCTTTATATTGAATAACTTTCCAATATATTACAGGGAAGCCTACATCAAATGCAAAACCGTCATCACCGGGCTTACCACTATATGGAATATGATATTCCTTTTTTTTATTTTCCCACGCTTTCTTTATATCATCCCAAGGGTCGCCCCCTGTTAAGACAGCTTTAGCAATAGCAAGTGCCGATTCAGCAACAGATTTTGCCCGAGATACAATTAATTTAGCATTATTACATAAAGCAAAGCGTAATTCTGGATTTTTAGGATCAATTCTATTTTCACGAGTACATTGACCTCCGGGGAAATTTCCAAAATTACTATCGTTAAATAAATCACTGTCGTTTATTTTAAGCTTTAAAAACGTATTCATATATAAAACGGGAGAGACAAGATTCATTACCGCAAAAGTAAAGAACGGAGCAACAATACATGTATGAGAAAATTCAGTACGCAGCAGATCGCCTACGCCTTGGGTTTCGCAAGTTAAGCCACTCAAAATATCTACAATGCTATCAAGAGTATCCTTGGCATGGGTTTTAGTAACTAGCCCTAAATTTAGGGCAAAGCTTAATACTAATGTTATAAGTATACTACGAGGAAATAATTTCATGACTAGTTACTTGCCTCGTATGAGATAGTTTTTAACGTCATTGCGAGAAAAAATTGAAAATTTTGACGAAGCAATCCAGTAAAAAATTCTAATTTACAGAATTTTTTTATTACTTTTTCTGGATTGCCCCGCAGTCTACGACTGCTCGCAATGACGACTCGGTATCCATTAAATCTATAATGTTTTAATTGCTTCATAAAATATAGGTAACCACTTATCCGGATCATTGCCGTATTTCTCTCTAATTTGATCGAGCAATATTACAGTCTCAACTCTGCCGGATAAAACACTAATTATATTATTCATACCGTCTAAGTTAACTTTAGCAACTACGGCATCTATTCCTTGTTTTATTAAAAAATAACGTGTAGTAGGGTCGGTAGTTTTAATTAAAATATATTCTCGCTGACTTAACATAAATGCACTACGATAAATATCCGTAGCTTTCAAATTAGGTAAAAAAATCTGCGTAGCTGTTTGTTGAATCAACGTATCACTAATTCTACTTTTTGCGGCATCTTCAACACTCTGCGTAGCAAATATAACAAAAGTATTTAATTTTCTCAACACTTTTAACCAATCTTTGATTTTAGGTGCAAATACCGGATTATCGATTAAAGCCCATGCTTCATCAAGTACTATCATAGTTTTTTGTCCATCTAAAGAGATATTAATGCGATGGAAAATATATAACAATACCGGTGCAAGGCTGACAGGGTCTTTAAGTAATTCAGTCATATCAAACCCGAATACCCTTGCTTTTTGTAAATCAATATCATCTACTTCATTGTCAAATATCTTAGCATGTGAACCTTTACCAACCCACATTGCAATCCTACTTGCCAAACTATTTGGTGTATCAATACCAAGAAATGCTATAACATTACTAAGCCTTCTGTCTTTTTTCTCTAATCTAAAATTACCGCTTACTGCTTGCGATAAGATTTTATTATCTTGTGCAGTTAAACTTTCACCGTTAGAAGTTACAAGTACACGAAGCCACTCTAAAATAAATATTCTATTCTCACTAGTATCTTCAAGCTGCAAGGGATTAAAATTACATTTTAATCCCGGATCAATTACCGTATAAACTCCGTTTAAAGCACGTATAAATATTTCTGCTCCTCGATCTTTATCAAAAAAGAACATACGAGGTTTGAATTTTTGTGCTTCCGCACATAAGAAATTCATAAGAACTGTTTTACCGGCACCAGTTGGACCGATAATTAGAGTATGTCCAACATCCCTTACATGGAAATTAAAATAAAACGGCGTACCTGAAGTAGTATCAAGTACTGTGACATATTCTCCCCAATGGTTATCTCTAATTTTACCAAGCGGATAATTATGTTGTGAGGCAAAGCTAGCCATATTAAGAGTATTTATAGTGGATTTACGTACTATATAATCCATATTTCCCGGCAACTGTCCCCAATAGCTAGGTTCCATGTTAACTTTTTCTCTAACCGGCTGAATTCCTGAATTAGAAAGCTCAACTGCTGCCATTGATAATATATCTTCCAAAGATTTAATATTATTCGCAGAACATAAAAGCGATAAATGATGCTCACCGAAACCGATATTACCGCTAGTGGCCATATCAAGGGCCGTATTAATTTCAGCAATTTGCGAAGTAGCTTTATCACCGGATTGTATCATTCTATTTTGCTGTAATTGCATTTTACCGATCGCTATGGTTCTATTAGCAAAGACAAAGCTTTGAGTCATGACAAATTCAAAAGGCATTTGCAGGAATCCGTCAAAAATTCCTGCCGAAGTATTAGGCCCGTATTCAAGTATACTAATCATTCCGGCATATTTTTTGCCAAGCGGACTTCTTGCTTCAATAGTACGCGAATCAAAAAATAAGCGATGAGTCGGTAAATATTCGTCAATAGTACCACGCGGTAATGCTATAGGACCTGGTGAATCGCCGCAATTGATTAAAGATGAAAGGAATTCTAAAATTTCACAATAACTACCTGACTGCGTTTGACGAACTCCAAGTAATCTTGCTCCGTAACTTCTGAATGTATTAACCACTCTAGTTGACATTTCTTGAAGATTTTCTTTCATCTCTTTCATGTCATTTTCCCAAGCGGTTTTATTAGATTTTTGTCTAAGCTTCTTTAGAAAATACTCAACTATAACAGCACCGCCTGTATCAGGCTTATATAAAATACTAACATATAATTCGTTAAAAAATGACCTAGCACTCGCATGTTTCTTACGCCATTCCGCACCTAAATAAGTAATAAAATCATTAGGGACTTTTACGGTAGGATCATAAGTAAATTCCGTATCGTCAAATATTACTGCTTTACGTCTTCTAATAGTATGGAAATACATAACGATATTTCCCGAAGCCATATTTTTAAGTAAGACATTTCTGATATTCTTTTTAATGTCTAAATCTTCATCATCAGCAGTTTCAAAAGAAAATCCGTTTATTTTAATAACTTGTAATAAAGAATTATCTTTTGTTAAAATAGTATTACTATCCCAATGACATTTATAAGGAATAAAATGCGAAGTTGGTCTTTCTTGTTTAGACCTTAATTCTTTAGCTGCTCTAGTTCTAAATAACTTCATTACCTCACCTGATTTAACTATTTTGATTTATTTTGTCGGTTATACCTTTTTTCTGGATCCACGCCTGTACGAGGATGACATCGAGTAGGTTTAGCATTCACGCGAGAATGACATAAAACTCAAATATTATACGAATTTGCTCCGTAGTAAAATTTATTAGGACATTGGCTAGTTCTTGACATTTTATTTAAATATAGCTCTATGAATCTCGGTTCTTTAAAACATATAATATAAGCTACCAAATGCAAAGCAGCTGCAATGAATAAAATCATAATACCGTTATTCCAAATAAATACTATCATCGTCATTATCATATTTAATGCAGCAAACTTAATACTTACTCCAAATATCATCGGCGGTCTAGTTAACCCTACAAATAAAAGATCGGATGCTAATGCTCCTGCCATAAAAAACCTCTATTAATTTATATTAATATCAAACATAGTTGACAACATTGAATTCGGTACTTCACTATTCACAAAATGTACGTAACCGTTATTATTTTCAAGTGCATTAACTGCTATCTTAATTAATTCTTCTTCGATGAAATTATTACTATCATCTAACATTGATTTCAATAAGTTAATATCTCGTATTTTTATATTATACGGAAATGTCTCGGATACCTGTAATATCTCATATGGCAATATTAAATGTTCTGCACTTAATGCAGAAGCAATTGTTGCTACCGTTAAGTTAACATTTAATAAATGCGTTTTTTCCTGATCATCATTAGCAAATGGTGCTATCGGGTATAATATTATTATCTTCAAAATTTAATAAAATTTCCGGATTAATCATAATAGGTTCACTTAAAAAACCAATATTTATAACATCATGATTTACAATTTTTCGGTGAGATAATTTTGACTTTTTTACTTGCAGTAAATTAGCATCCTTACCTGAAATACCAACTGCATAACAACCTATACTACTTAACTTTGTTACTATAAGCTTGTTAACGTAACTAGATAAAATTTCCATAATAATAGGATTATTTAGAGAACTATAGTCGCTTATTTTACTAATTTTCTGACTAAAATTTTCATCTATTTGTGATATTAAAGACGAACTTCGCAAATCAATATGATCATGTACTATATATATTTTAGCACCGCACATCTCAAGCAATCTAACAGACTCAATAAAAGCCGTAAATAATTTATTGTCCATAATAATAGTAGCAGGTAATTTTAGAACTATTGCTTGATTCTTCAGCTCACTACTACACTTTATTATATTCTTAATTATAGCAATGTTATTTAATGAAGAAATACTATCTACCTCTTTACCTTTGAGGTTTGATGCATTTTGCCAAACTAGCTTTAAGTTCTCTTGCACCTTCTTTACTCCTACTACTTACATACATAACATTACATGAGTAGTTTAAAGTTGCAAGAAAATTCTGTGCTTCATCGTTAAGGTTTTTACGATCCTTAACTTTATCGGATTTTGTGAAAATAATTTGAAATTCTCTTTTATTTGCAAGTAATAGCTCTGCTACTTTCTTATCGTTTTCTTTTATACCTCTTCTTGAATCAATCAATAAGTTAACTAACCTTAAATTATAACTATTTCGTAAATAATAACTAATTAACACTTCCCACTGTTCTTTGACTGATATAGGAACATTAGCAAAACCATAACCGGGAAGGTCAACTATAATAAGTTTATCTGCAAGGTTAAAAAAATTGATTTGCCTAGTACGTCCAGGAGTATTAGAAACTTTAGCAAGATTTTTATTATTACATATCGTATTTATTAGGCTTGATTTGCCGACATTTGACTTACCGACAAAAGCAATTTCCGGTAATGAAAAATTGGGGATTTGATTTATATTCATAGCACCAGCTACAAATTTAGCTTGATGACGAAAAAGCTTACTGCCGTCAGATGATTTTGTAGATACTATTTTCTGAGTAGTCATAATTTGCTTTCGTATTGGATGTAATTAGGCATTGCTGCGTAGATACAGAGTCATCATTGCAAACGACTGAATACTTTTTGCATGGCTTAAAAAGCCTACTCAATGTCATTCCCGCATAGGCGGGAATCCAGTATAACCATATAAAAACAAGTTTTTATATGGTTATTTTATCAAATATGGTAGCGGGGGCTGGATTTGAACCAACGACCTTCAGGTTATGAGCCTGACGAGCTACCGAGCTGCTCCACCCCGCAATAATTGAGAATTGACGATTTATCTGTGTTATATTGTGATTTAGTCCAATACTATGCGAATATTGCTAGTGTCATTCTTGCATAGATACCGAGTAGTCATTGTGAGCATCCGTAGGCTGCGTGGCAATCTCATGAAATAATAATAAATTCCTGAGATTGCGGGCGTACAATTGCTATGCAATTTCCGTAGCCCAGACGACCTTTAGTATCCACAAACAAAGCTTAACTAGCTTCTTTCTTACCACCGAAAGAAAGACCTGAGAATCTTTTATTGAAATCACTAACACTTTTGTTCGATTGATTTACTACATTTCCGAAATCTTTATTCCATGCCGGATGCTTTCTAAAATCAACATCCATTAAAATTTCACCTGTAGGATGAGTAGACATTGTTTCAAAAACATCGCTTCCTACTTTAATCAAAAACTTTTTATATTCTGGATGTATACCGCTTTTCATAATGATTTTGCCGTTTTAGTCTGAATTATTTTTTTCTTAATAGCTCTAGCGTTACTTGATAAAACATTATCATTGGCTTTTAGAATATACGCATCAAAACCGCCGGCTTTTTCCACTGAACTAATACATCTAGCATTAACCGATAATCTATATTCTCCGGCTGTTATATCACTTGTAAACTTAACTAACCTTAAATTAGGCTCAAAACGTCTTCTAGTTTTACGTTGAGAATGTGATACATTGTTGCCGTATAAAACACCCACACCTGTGAGTTCGCACTTACGTGACATAAGCTAAATACCTTAAAACTTATAAAATATACTCCAAGTAAATGAAGACACATACGAAGATCAACTTCAAAAAGAGTAATCGGTTCACAAGTCGAGGAGCGGAGCGTATACTTAATACGTGAGTACCGCAGATCTTGTAGAACGACGTAGCCAATTCTTGAAGTTCTATCTGAGTATATACAATAGATAAAAAATATAAAGTAATCCTACCCTAGTGTCAAGAGATAATTACGGTCCGTTTAGTAAAGAAATAAAGATAGGTACGATGTATTTATATGTGAAATAGGCACAGGCCAAGCCTAACATAGTACCGATAACGATTACACGGAATTTTGCAGGACTAAAAATTAAAATAACTATTCCAAGAATAATTACTATTTTTATTATATCATCTGTCGTATAAGAGCTAGAGTTTATAGCATAAACATTTAGGTTTATACCCAGAAATATTATTATACATAATAAGTTCTTAAACATTTTATACCTCTATAGGACCGGTAGTTAATCCATTTATAAATTGTTTTAAATAAGGATTATCACTATTACACATTTCATCTTTACTACCGTACCATTTAATTTTTCCTTGATAAATCATAGCTACTTCTTTAGCTATTTTTTCGGCACTAATCATATCATGAGTTATAGTAATCGTAGTTGCCCCTAATTCTTCTTGGATTTTTATAATTAATTCGTTGATAACATTTGCCATTATAGGATCAAGCCCTGTGGTCGGTTCATCAAGAAATAAAATCGACGGTGTACTACAAATAGCCCTAGCAAGTGCTACTCTTTTTTGCATTCCTCCGGATAATTCGGAAGGGTACAGATCAAGTATTCTAGGGGACAAACCGACGGAATTAAGCTTTGCACCGGCAAGGTCGTTTTTTTCTTTCTTAGATAATTTTCTAGTCTCGAAAGTAATATTATCACGTATATTTAAGGAGTCAAATAATGCTCCGCCTTGAAATAAAAAGCCTATACCGTCCATAATCTCAAATTTTTGTTTACTTGAGATATCTTGGATTTCTACATTATCAATAAAAATTTGACCTTTATCAGGTTTAATCAGTCCTACTATATTTTTAATTAGAACCGATTTGCCACTACCGGAACCGCCTAAAATAACTAATGAACTGCCCTTTTTTACATCCAAATCTATTCCGTCTAACACCTTATGATTAGCAAATGATTTATATAATGACCGAATTTTAATTTTAAATTCTTCCTTTGTACTCATATTTTTACTTTAAAAAATAATTCGGTTATTAAATAATTGCTGATTAAGATAAGGATAGAAGAATTTACTACTGCCGAGGTAGTAGCTCTTCCCACTCCCTTAGCCCCTTTACCTGAATAATAGCCGCTATAGCAACTTATTATAGAAATAATAAACCCAAAAACTCCCGCTTTAACAAGACCGGAAATTACGTCAATCGGTTCTAAATACTGAAAAGTACTGGTTAAATAAGCCGTGCTATTAAAATCAAGTTTATATACCCCTACCAAATAACCGCCCATAACACCAATTATATCGCCGATTAAAACAAGACAAGGCATTGTAATAATAGCGGCTATTACTCTTGGAAAAACTAAATATTTAATAGGATCGGTAGATAAAGTATATAAAGCATCTACCTGCTCCGTTACTCTCATCGTAGCTATTTCGGCGGCGATTGATGCCCCGACTCTTCCCGCTACCATTAGTCCAGCTAAGACAGGTCCAAGCTCTCTAGTCAGCGATAATACTACTACCGTTGCAATGGAACTTTCAGCCGAGAAACGAGAAAAGCCTGTATAGCTCTGTAATGCAAGTACCGCACCTGAGAAAAAAGTCGTCATCGCAACAACCGGAAGCGAGTGAAACCCGATAAATAATAATTGTCTGATGATTAAACTCAAATATAAAGGCGGTCTTATGATACTGCTAACGGCAGCAAAGCTAAATAGAGAAAAACTACCTACACTTTGTGCAAACTTTATAGTACGTTTACCAACCGAATTAGCTATATTTAATAACATTTGTGTATATTTTTTTGTTTTATAATTATTATCTAAATCGTCATGAACAGGCATTGCTGCGTGGACCGGTAAAACCCACTGTGTCATCCCGTGGTCAAGCCACGGGATGACAGAGGTAAAATTGATCCATGCGGGCAATGCCTTGCAACAACCGTAGGCTGCGTGGCAATCTCGTGAAGTAATACTCCTGAGATTGCGGACGTACAAAACTTACAGTTTTTCCTCGCAATGACGATTACTTATAAATTCTTTTATACCTGCTACCGAGACTAGTCAATACCTCATACCCTATAGTACCTATAATACTCGCTATTTTATCGGGCGTGCAATAATTTCCGATAATTTCCGCTTCCTGCCCTAGAAAAATATCAAGCGGTGGTAGATCGGTAACATCGATATTTATCAAATCCATCGATATTCGCCCTATTATAGGAACGCTGCGACCATTAATAAATACTTCTCCTTGATTGCTAAAATTACGACTAAACCCATCGGCATAACCAAGCGGTAACGTTGCAATAACACTATCACGCTTAGTTGTAAAAGTCATATTATAACCGATATGGCTATCTAGTGTCAAATTCTGTAAATGAATTATAGGAGCTTTTAAGGTTACGGGAT
The DNA here is from genome assembly GCF_964026485.1 of Rickettsia endosymbiont of Villa modesta. Taxonomy (NCBI): domain Bacteria; kingdom Pseudomonadati; phylum Pseudomonadota; class Alphaproteobacteria; order Rickettsiales; family Rickettsiaceae; genus Rickettsia; species Rickettsia endosymbiont of Villa modesta. Next base: position 1,161,971 of record NZ_OZ032157.1, read on the forward strand.
TTTTCATTACAGGATTAAGCCCATATAAAGCAGCACCTGGTCTTGCTAAATCAAAATGATAGTCCTGTCCTAAAAATATGCCGCCGGAATTAGCAAGACTTGCTTTAACGTTTGGGAAATATTGTAAATAAGCTTTAAATCTGTTTAATTGCTCTAGATTATAAGGATTATCTATTTCCTCGGATATAGCTAGATGGCTTATAATATATTGTAAATCTAACCCTTTTAATAAATCACGATCATTAATTAGCTGTTCTATTTCATTATGAGTTAATCCAAGGCGATTAATCCCCGTATTGAAATGTACATAACAAGGCAATAATCGGTTTTTCAAATTACTAAATTTTTGCCAAATTTCTATTTGTTTTAAGTTATTTAGAACAGGGGTTAAATTATATTCTATAAGCTCTAAAGCATCATGTTCAAAAACGCCGTTAAGAACTAAAATATTAACATCATTATCTAGTGCTTTGGGCGTTGTTGCATGACTCACTTCCTTCTCTGTCATCCCGCGACTTGATCGCGGGATCCAGTCTTTTTTAATTTTTTTCTGGATACCGTGGTCAAGCCACGGTATGACACCGAGCGGGTTTTTTGAGCCATGCCACGAAGCTAGAGCTTTACGTAAATTCACTCCTTCTTCACTTGAGGCCACAAAAAAATGCCTACAATTTTCTTCTATTAAAGCTTTAGAAATTTGCACTGCTCCAAGACCGTAACCGTTAGCTTTAACGGCAGCACCGACTAATGAGGTTTTGCAAATATCTTGTAATAAAAGATAATTATTTTTTATTGCAGATAGATTTATTTCTAGAGTACACAAGCTCATAGTATATTTCTTAACTCTTTTACGATAATTGGCATTACCGGTATTATATGAAATTTTGGAGGTAAGTCACCTACTTCTATAGTATCGGTAACAAAAATATTATCTATTACCGAATTTTCAATTTTATCTTTAGAACCGGCAGCAAGCACAGCATGAGTTATAAAAGCACTAACCGATAAAGCCGAATGTTCTTTTAAAAATCTTGCTGCTTTTACAATTGTTTCGCCTCTATCTATAATATCATCAATTAATATGCAATTTTTGCCCTCTACACTACCTATTATTGATATCATCTCGCAATTATTATTTATATCCCTTTCTTTGTTTATATAAGCTGAATCTATATTTAATAAATTACTAATTTTTTGAACTCGATTGATACTGCCTTTATCAGGTGCAACTATAACGAAATTGCTATAAGTTCTTAAAAACGGGATATATACTTCTTCAACATGAAGAGTTGTTAAAATGATTAGGCACAATGGTTTGAAAATTGTCATTTACCAATGAAGAAATTTTATTTTTATATTTTTCAATATTTTCAAAAAATATTCGTATAGAATCAGTAAATGTCTCAAAATTCGCATAAAATTTATTGTTACTTACAACAGAATGCATAAATTTCCACAGTCGTTCAATTGGATTCAAATTAGGACTATATGCTGGCAAAAATAGTAACCCTATTTTACTGTATTGTAGATATTCTTTTACCTTTTTTGACCTATGATATCCAGCATTATCGCATATCAAATAAATCTTACTTTTATCTTGATTATTTGCTTCTAATTTCTTTAAAAATTCAATAATATAATCACCATTAACCTTAGGATTGTCAGTTGTTACTACCTCTAAATCCTTAAGATTAATAGCACCAATAATATGTTTACGCTTCCAACCACTGAAACTTGGTAATGTTTTAACTACATTCTTTCTAATCCAACCAAATCTTGCTCGAGTTTGGTATTGAGGATGAACACTATCCATAAAATAAATAGACTCATCTTTAGCTAAATTATTTTTTAGCAAACTATATTGCAGCTTAAATTCCTCTTGCTTAGCTAAATCTATTTTTCCAGGCATTAACTTAGGTTTCTGATAACTAAAACCAAGTCTGTGTAACAGCTTGATTACCCCAGCTAATGTATAGATTACTCCATATTGACGTTCTATGAACAAACCTATATCTCTAGCATACACATAATTATTATTTTCTAGATGAACTATTAACTCTGCTTCCTCCTGTCTAGTAAGGTTACTATCACTACCGCCATTTCCAGGCTTAAGCTTCTGAGCATTATGATAATCTATTAAATGTTTTCTTATCCCTCCCCATCACTCAGTAATAACACTTTCGATATCTCATCAATACTATAGCTATCATCATACATGAAAACAGCTTTGATTCTATCACAAATCCTCTTATCCCTTTCGCTTCTATGGTAAAGCTTTAATTCTTCTTTTTCTACTGATGTTAATTTTCTATAAATCCATTCTTACTTAATAACACTTGCTGACTTCTTTGACAATTTTTCATTTACTAGAGGTATATAAATTTATAGGTTCAAGATTAGAAATAGGAATATTAAAAAATTTCTCTATTTTATCGGAATGTAAATCAATAGTAATTACATGGTTTACTCCGAGCTTCTCTAAAAAATCTGCTTTTAACTTAGCAGGAATTATATTTTGAGAATTTATATTATCTTGCCTTGCATAACCGAAATAAGGCATTACTAAAATTATTCGATTTGCTACTGCTTTTTTTGCTGCATCTACTAGCAAGAACAGCTCAATTAAGCGATCATTAACGGGCTTTGATGTGGATTGTACTATGATTACATCTTCATTATGAAACGATTCTTGAATTTCTACTTTTATTTTGGAATCATTGAAATAGGTAATTCTCGGCTCAATATATCTAATATTTAATGCTATAGCTAAACGAGATGCAAGTAACTTACTACTACTGCCTGCTAGGATTTTCATGTGAGTGATTTATGTTGTTTGACGCTATTAGCAAACGGACTTTGTTGCGTGGATATCGATGTCATTCCTGCGGAAGCGGGAATCCAGTAAAACCGACAAAAAACTTGTTTTTTTAGGTTTATTTTGTCAATATTAAGACTATTTTTTCTGGATTCCTGCTTTCGCAGGAATGACATCGGGTCATTAAGAACGACTTTCTAATTTTTGTATTAGTGCCTCAAAGTCTTGATTTTTTAAAGTATCGGTAAACTCGTCTTGTTGAGCCCCAATAAGACTTACACCTTCCGTAATTATATCAGAAACTTTAAAAACATCTTTTCCGTTCCCTTTCATTTCACGTACAAGATATTCTACTTTAATAGGGTCTTGCTCTTTATTACTAACGATATTCATAGCAACCATAAAATCGGTCGAGCTTAAAGGACGAACTCCTACTATTTTAGGCTGTTCACCTTTATAATCTTTTATTAAATCAGTATAAGATTTAGTAACATATTTAGAGTAAACTTTGATGAATTCCTGAACCTGCCCACCTGATAAAGTTTTTATCCCATTTCTGCCTAATGTATATTTAGCCATCCAATCAAAATCTAGGTTCTGAGACATTAACTCACGTGCTTTAGCAATTTTTACTCGCTCAGATAGCTTACTATCATTTAATATACTAGAAGCTTCATTTACTAAATTAGTAACATAATCTTTCAAACCAGCAGGCACTTTCTCGCTAGAATAAGCGGAAAACGTCATAACTAATAAAAATAAACCTGTAATAATTTTTTGCATATAATCCTCGTTAATTTAATTAATTCTTGGGTTTAGGACATTTAAAATTTTCAGGATATTGAACCGATGCTTCACGAACACGATGTAATGCTGATCTAATAGCCACATAAGGATCGGTAGAATTCTTCATCACATAATCACTAAACGGTAATACAACATATCGATCGTTTATTTTACTAACCGCTAGTACTCCTAAGTCAAAATCATTATGCGTGTAGTACATTAATGGATTAAGAGCATAATTAGTAAGTACCAAATCCGTCATATCTCTTGCGTTAGTACTACCGATTATCGGCAATACTAAATAAGAACCTGGGGCAACTCCATAATGTGCGAGGGTACTGCCGAAAGTTTGACGTTCAGACGGCAAACCTACTTTACCTGCTACGTCAAATAAACCTCCTATGCCAAGCGTCGTGTTAATGAGAAACCGCCAAACGCTTTTCATAGTTTTATCGTAATTTAACTGAAGCCCGTAATTTACCGCCGTAAGCGGTGTATCAACATTACTGACGAAACTATTAACACGTGCTTTTACGTAATCATTCGTGATATTCTTATAACCTATTGCTAAAGGACGCAATATTATATAATCTAGTACAGAATTAAATGCAAACACTTTACGGTTAAATTTTTCGTATGGATCGTAAACTTCCAAGCAACCGTTTTCATTTCTTCCACCATTATAGTTATATATGTCATTATCAACATATTCAAGATCAGCTCTTGCGAATAATGAGCATAGTATAATAGATAGTATAATTAAAATTCTCATTGATTTATGTTATTTCTTACAAACAATAATACTATATTTATTGTTTTCCGCTAGTATTATTTCTTCCGAAGTTAATATAGTAAAATTATTTTTTTGTAAAATATTATTTATTTCATTCAAGTTAAAAATAAATTCTTTGCGTTTTACTGAAAATTGTGTCTTTGCCGTGTTCGGTAAACAAAGGGCAAAATACCCTTGTTTACTAAGAGATGAGTATATTAAATTAAAATATTCTATTAAATTGTTAGTAAACGATAATCCGCAAAAACTAAAAATAATATTAAATTTATTAGAGTTTTGTTTTAAAAATTCATCGATAGCAATATTATATATTTGATCGTAAATTTTAGTGTTCGGGTAATATGTTTCTTGTAAATCATTCATTAAAGTAGAAATTTCTACACCGGTTAAAGTAAAACTTTCCGGAAAACGTTTTTGTATTTCATAACCTACCAGCCCTATATTACTTCCAAGTTCCAAAATAGAATAATTATCCGGTAAATCAGATATCTGCTTGAGTGTATCATTAACAAACCTATACGGGAGATGGATATTTTTATCGTTATTAAAAATAGTAGGATAATATTGTGCAGTTAAATCACGATATTTTCCCCAAATTTCCCCCGGTATTTCAGTAATATCCTTATAATTTTTCAAAAAATTTATAAATATAGCTTTATATTTTTCATTAGATTTTTCTAAATATTCTATAGCTTGTCTGTAATTATTTTTTAAAAAATAAACCCATCCGAGTTGATAATATACTTTAGAATCATTAGGATTAAAAAATTTATCGACTAGTTTAAACCTAAGCAATGCATCATTTAAATTACCTCTATATAAATGATCAAGTCCAAGCTGATAATTAGTTTCGGCTAAATGCGAGAATTTATATTTACAATCACTTATATAATTTTTAAATTCTAAAATTTTATTCTTAATAAAATTCGGTATATTTATTATAGTTAAGCAATAATGTTTGATTTTGTCTTTTATTTTACCGAGCATAGTTTAATTACTAAATAATATTACTGACTATAATAAAGCATATCTTGATAAATTTTTAAATAAAATAATAATTTTACTTGTAAATTAATGGAATTGAAGCTAGGATGTACATGTTATATGTACATCCATAGGTAGCTCATGAACTCAATTAGCGGCACTTCATTTAGGAAAAACTTACGCTCTGTACTAAATACCGTAGAAAACGATCATGTCCCTTATCTTATTAAAAGAAAGAATCATAAGAATATTATTCTTTTAACCGAAGAAGAATATGAATCTACAAAAGAAACATTATATTTATTATCTAATCCGGCTAATGCTAATCGAATAAAAAAATCTATCGAACAAGCAAAAAGAGGAGAATTTGCTAAAGTTAATTTAGATGGTTGAGATTGAGTGGACACTAGAAGCAGCGGAGGACTTAGCGTATTGGAAAAAATACGATATTAAAAAATATGAACGTATTAAACTTCTAATAAAAAATATCCAAGAAGCACCGTTTACAGGTATAGGTAAGCCCGAACCTTTTAAACATATATTATCAGGTTTATGGTCACGTAGAATTAACCACGAACATAGACTAATATATTCTGTCAATCCTAAACAAATTATAATATCTAATTGTAGATTTCATTATAAAAATTAATATTTATTTCTTGAAATTACTGATTTTACTATAGCTTTCATTTAATACGGACTCAAAATTATGTCAATTATTTCTACGAGACTAAATTCTATAAAGCCGTCGCCGACCCTTGCAGTCGTAAAAAAAACTCTTGAACTTAAAAAAGCGGGAGTTGATATCATTGCACTCGGTGCCGGTGAGCCTGATTTTGATACGCCTGACAATATTAAAGAAGCAGCAATCAAAGCCATTAAAGACGGCGTTACTAAATATACTAACGTTGAGGGGATGCCGCTTTTAAAGCAAGCAATAAAAGACAAATTCAAACGTGAAAATAATATAGATTACGAACTTGATGAAATAATAGTAAGCACCGGCGGTAAGCAAGTTATATATAATTTGTTTATGGCATCTTTGGACAAAGGGGATGAGGTCATTATTCCGGCACCCTATTGGGTTTCATATCCTGATATGGTTGCACTTAGCACAGGAATGCCTGTTTTTGTAAATTGCGAAATTGAAAATAATTTTAAATTAAGTGCGGAAGCTTTAGAACGTTTAATTAACGATAAAACTAAATGGCTTATTATTAACTCACCTAGTAACCCGACAGGTGCAAGCTATAATTTTGAAGAGCTAGAAAATATTGCTAAAGTTTTAAGAAAATATCCTCATGTGAACGTAATGTCCGATGATATTTACGAGCATATTACTTTTGATGATTTTAAATTTTATACATTAGCCCAAATAGCACCTGATTTCAAAGAGAGAATATTTACCGTAAACGGTGTATCTAAAGCTTATTCTATGACGGGTTGGCGTATAGGATACGGTGCAGGATCTAAAGCTTTGATTAAAGCAATGACTATTCTTCAGTCGCAAAGTACTTCAAACCCTTGCTCAATAAGTCAAATGGCTGCTATTGAAGCATTAAACGGTCCTCAAGATTATATAAAGCCTAATGCTTTAAATTTTCAAAAAAAGCGTGATCTTGCTTTATCAATTTTGAAAAGAGTAAAATATTTTGAGTGTTATAAGCCAGAAGGGGCGTTTTACTTATTTGTTAAATGCGATAAAATATTTGGGCATAAAACTAAATCAGGAAAAATTATTGCAAATAGTAATGATTTTGCCGAATATTTACTTGAAGAAGCAAAAGTTGCCGTAGTACCCGGTATCGCTTTCGGCTTAGAAGGGTATTTCAGAATCTCTTACGCCACTTCTATGGAAGAGCTAGAAGAAGCTTGTATTAGGATTGAAAGAGCTTGTGATGCTCTATAATACTAAGCTGTCATACCGCGGCTTGACCGCGGTATCTAATAAAGCAGAAATAACATTAACAATGTAAATATTTATATGGATACCTCAAGTACAGGCCGCGGTATGACACTGGCAGAACAAACAATGCGGAAAGTTTTTAAAAAATTTTTAAAAAATAATAAATATGTACTTAGTATAATTACTATTTTACTATATTGGTATTTGCGTTTTGTTTATTTTACTTCAAGGCAGAAATTTATATTTTACGATAACGGCAATAAGGAAAAATTCCTAAACGAACAAGGAGGAATCTTTGCATTTTGGCATAATATGCTTGCCTTAAGCCCAGCTATGTTTATAGGACATAGAAATATCTATGCTTTAATATCACCGCATTTAGACGGGAAAATTTTAAACGATTTAGTAGGAAAATTCGGTTGCAAAGTGATAGTAGGTTCTACTAATAAAAATCCAATTGGAGCTTTACGTAATATCATAGGTAAGTTATCTCAAGGTGCAAATATAATAGTCACGCCGGACGGTCCTAAAGGACCGGTATATAAAGTAAATAGCGGCATTACCGAAATTGCCTATAGATATAACAAAAAACTTATTCCTATAGTCAGCTCCACTTCTAGATGTTTCAGATTAAAAAGTTGGGATAAATTAATAATACCCCTACCGTTTGGTATCATTAAAATCATAGTTGGCTCACCTTTAGAACTCACAAATAATAAAATACAAAACCATATAAGCTTTGAAAAACAACTAGCAAGCTTAACAGAGAGTTTAAAGAAATGATGTTATTATATTATGCTTTAAGCTTTATATTATTACCTATTTATTTCATCATAATTCTTATACGTTTATTAATAGGTAAGGAAGATATAAGACGCATCCAAGAACGTTTTGCTATAGGTAAGTATCGACAAGACAACTCTGTCTTAATATGGATTCATGCAGCTAGCGTCGGCGAATCAATGGCAGCTTTAACTTTAATAAGTAATATAAGTAAACGCTATCCTGACATTCGTTTTTTAGTAACTTCTTGGACTAACAGCTCCGCTAAAATATTAACTGCCAAATTACCTAAAATAGCAGTTCACCAATTTTTACCGATAGATAATATTATTTTTACTCGAAAATTTTTAAAAAATTGGCAACCTAATTTAGGTATCTTTATAGAATCGGAATTATGGCCGTGTACTATTAATGAAGGAGCGAGGCAGTGTAAATTACTGCTAGTAAATGCTCGTATTTCCGATAAATCGTTTAAAGCTTGGCTAAAAAGAAAAAGCTTCTTTCAGCTTATCCTCAAAAATTTCAGTAAAATTATCGTGCAAAGCGAGCGTGACTTACAAAAATTCAATGAACTTGGCGTATCAGATACAGTTAATTTAGGTAATATTAAATTTGCCAACGAAAAACTTCCAGTTAATCAAGAAGAGTTATCAAAACTAAGTTTACATTTAGACAGTAGGCGAATCGTGGTATTTGCCAGCACTCACCCCGAAGATGAAGAGGTGATTTTGCCTATAATAAAAAACCTAAAAGAGCAGTTTTTAGATTGCTATATCATATTAATTCCAAGACATCCTGAGCGAATTAAATCAATTATCGATAATTGTAAGTCACATAATTTATCCGCTACCGCTAAATCGCAAAATGATTTACTTGTATTAAGCGACGATCTTTATATAGTTGATAGATTCGGTGAAATGGGATTGTTTTTTTCCGTAGCTACAATTTCTTTTATCGGCGGTTCTTTTAAACAAGGCGGGCATAATATTTTAGAAGCGGCATATTTCTCTAATTGTATTATATTCGGTCCCGATATGAGTAAAAACACCGATATCGCTAAAGGCGTACTGCAAAATGAAGCAGCTATCCAAATCAAAAACGGTGAAGATTTACTAACCAAACTAACATATCTACTTAGCCCTAATAATTCTCTAGAACTTAAAGCTTATCGTGAAAAAGCTTTAAAATTTGTTGAGAATAACCAAAAAGTCCTGGATGAATATTTACAGGTAATTACGAAGTTTCTTTGATAGCTGAACTCAGTTAATAAAAATAGAATTTCTAAAATAATATTTGACTTTTGATTGTAACATGGTTAAATGAACCTATTCAATCATACAGGAGGTATTATGTTTAAACAAGATCCAGAAACTACACGTCAAATTGCAAATAAACAGGCAACAGATGAGATCGAGGCAAGAGAAAGAAGAAAAAATACGATAAATCTCCTGAACAAATAGTAACAGAAATAGAAAAACATAGGTAACTTCAAGAAAAAGAAGGCTACGAAATATGTTAATCTTATCTTATTAATAATACCGTACTTCTTTTGTTAACAATAAAATTTAAAGAGTTTTGATATGTATATACTTCTTTTACCTGAAGAATTGGTAGTATTAGATATTAATTATCCATAAGAACATTGATTATTCGCTCATCTAAATATTCATTTTCCAACTTTTCAAGTTAAAGAAGTATACCTCTAGTAAATGAAAAATTGTCAAAGAAGTCAGCAAGTGTTATTAAGTAAGAATGGATTTATAGAAAATTAACATCAGTAGAAAAAGAAGAATTAAAGCTTTACCATAGAAGCGAAAGGGATAAGAGGATTTGTGATAGAATCAAAGCTGTTTTCATGTATGATGATAGCTATAGTATTGATGAGATATCGAAAGTGTTATTACTGAGTGATGGGGAGGGATAAGAAAACATTTAATAGATTATCATAATGCTCAGAAGCTTAAGCCTGGAAATGGCGGTAGTGATAGTAAACTTACTAGACAGGAGGAAGCAGAGTTAATAGTTCATCTAGAAAATAATAATTATGTGTATGCTAGAGATATAGGTTTGTTCATAGAACGTCAATATGGAGTAATCTATACATTAGCTGGGGTAATCAAGCTGTTACACAGACTTGGTTTTAGTTATCAGAAACCTAAGTTAATTCCTGGAAAAATAGATTTAGCTAAGCAAGAGGAATTTAAGCTGCAATATAGTTTGCTAAAAAATAATTTAGCTAAAGATGAGTCTATTTATTTTATGGATAGTGTTCATCCTCAATACCAAACTCGAGCAAGATTTGGTTGGATTAGAAAGAATGTAGTTAAAACATTACCAAGTTTCAGTGGTTGGAAGCGTAAACATATTATTGGTGCTATTAATCTTAAGGATTTAGAGGTAGTAACAACTGACAATCCTAAGGTTAATGGTGATTATATTATTGAATTTTTAAAGAAATTAGAAGCAAATAATCAAGATAAAAGTAAGATTTATTTGATATGCGATAATGCTGGATATCATAGGTCAAAAAAGGTAAAAGAATATCTACAATACAGTAAAATAGAGTTACTATTTTTGCCAGCATATAGTCCTAATTTGAATCCAATTGAACGACTGTGGAAATTTATGCATTCTGTTGTAAGTAACAATAAATTTTATGCGAATTTTGAGACATTTACTGATTCTATACGAATATTTTTTGAAAATATTGAAAAATATAAAAATAAAATTTCTTCATTGGTAAATGACAATTTTCAAACCATTGTGCCTAATCATTTTAACAACTCTTCATGTTGAAGAAGTATATAAGGATAGAGAACTGTTGAAGAAAGCATATTATAATGATAGAGACTATCATAAACTAAAAGCTGAACAAGACAAACAAAAAGAACAAAGGAAAGCAGAACAAAAGCGACTAGACCGTCTAAATTATGTACCTGAAAATAATCCTATTGACAAAGGTATAACATGGGTAGGTAAAGGGATATATACTTCTTTTACCTGAAGAATTGGTAGTATTAGATATCAATTATCCATAAGAACATTGATTATTCGCTCATCTAAATATTCATTTTCCAACTTTTCAAGTTAAAGAAGTATATATATGGCGGCACTGGTTGCTATGCGATATAACTGTAAAATGAAGCAATTATATTAACGTTTAATTGCTTCAGGCAAAAAAGCTAAAGTAGCTTTGGTTGCCGTCATGCGTAAAATTATTATTTGTTTAAATTCTATGCTAAAACATAACGAAATTTATCAAATTTAACGCTTTTTACTCTTGACTCTTAAGACGGTAGATTCCCGTCTCCGCGGGAATGACATAACAGGATTCCAGCAACAAATCTGCTAACTAAATCCCCACATCAAACACTTTAAAAATAAATACTAATTCGTCGGCCATCTCTTTCAAATAATCAAAGCGACCGGCAGAACCCTTATGTCCCGTATCCATATTCGTTTTTAATAATAAGGGATTATTGTCTGTTTTTAGTTCTCGTAATTTTGCTACCCATTTAGCAGGTTCCCAGTAACCTACACGTGGGTCGGATATACCACAAGTAATGAATAGAGCAGGGTAGTTTTGTGCTTTTACGTTATCATAAGGGGAATATGATTTAATATATTCAAAATATTCTTTCTCTTTCGGATTACCCCATTCATTATATTCTAAAAGAGTTAGAGGTAAGCTTTCATCAAGCATGGTATTAAGTACGTCTACAAATGGTACATGAGCAACGGCTAATTTATAGAGTTCAGGTTTTTCGTTGAGGACATAACCTATTAACATACCGCCGGCACTACCGCCCATTATTACTATATTATTGTTACTTGTATATTGCTCATTAATTAAAGCTTTACTACAAGCTATGAAGTCTTCAAAGGTTCTTTTTTTGGTTAAAAATTTTGCTGCTTCATACCAGCCATGACCTAGATCGTCACCGCCTCTAATATGAGCAACTGTGTAAATAAAACCACGATCGGCAAGCGTCACTGCCGTATTTCTAAAATTGACAGGCATGCTAGTCCCGTAAGCTCCGTATCCCATTAGATATAAAGGATTTGAGCCATCTTTTTTAAATAAAGATTTTTTATAAAACAAAGTGATAGGTACTTTTACATCACCATTATCTGCAAATATTCTCTCTACTTTATACTCTTCAGGATTAAAGCCTGAAGGTATTTCTTGGGTCTTTAATATCGTTAATCTATCGCTATCAAAATCGTAGCTATAAGTGGTATTTGGTCTTGCTAGAGAAGAGTAATTTACTCTGATATCGTCTTCTTCAAAGTTTGTAGAAAAGCTACTTGTTTGGAAACTTTCGTCAGGAAAATGAATTGTTTTTTCTTGTAAATCTTTAAATCGCTTTATTTTAATTAGCGGTAAACCTTGGTCACGATAATTTAAGATTAAATAATTATTTGTAACCTCAAAGCTTTTTAAATATTTGTCTTGTTCTTCCTTAATATAAATATCATCCCAATTAGCATTTTCAAAATTATTTACCGGTAGCTTTACAATATGGAAATTTTTAGCTTTATAATTAGTTTTAATATAAAAATAATCGCCATTATGTTCTACATCATAGAATATTTTATTTTCTGCAGCTCGTACTAATTTAGGAGTAAAATTATCATCCTGCATAGAAATCACGTAAATTTCATTTTCATTATAATCACCTGAATTTATAAAAATATATTCACTACTTGCAGATTTCTCACAGCTGATAAAATGAAGAGGGTTTTTTACTTCAAATATTAATTTATCCTGAGTAACATCTTCACCTAGACGGTGAAACATTACCTTATCCCAGCGTTGATTCTCATTAATAGTAATATAGAAAAAGCCGTTTAATTTTTCATGCCAAATCACAGTAGGAGCTATATCCGTTACATTATCAGGTAAGTATTTTTGCTCTTTAAGATTGTATATTTTGATATTATATTGCTCATTACCTGTAAAATTAACGCTATAAGCCATTAAATTTTGATTAGGTGACATTGCGACTTTGGCAACATCGGTAAAACCGCCGTTTGGAGTAAGAAGGTTAACATCTAATATTATCTCTTCATGTGCTTCCATACTATTATGCTTTCTACAATATATCGGATAATTTTTATCGCCTTCTACTCTATGGTAATAGTAATAATCTTTTTTCTTAACATAAACTGACTCATCGTCTAATTTGATTCGTTCTTTTAATTCTTCAAAAATCTTTTCCTTATCGTTTTGCAGATCGGCAAAGAAATTTTCGGTATATTTATTCTCAGCCTTTAAGTAGTCTAAAATTTTAGAGTCTTCTACATTTGGCCATTTAGGATCACGCAGCCATTGATAATCATCGTTTATTGTTTGTCCGTGGGCTTCAAAGCTATAATTTTGTTTATTTGCGATTGGTGGTTTCATGTTGTCGACCTTCATATATGTCATTCCTGCGAAAGCAGGAATCTAGGGATTAAGAATGTAAATAATTTTTTATTTTTCTGGATACTGTGGTCAAGCCACGGTATGACAGAGTGTTAAAATCAAACTAATTAATAGGAATAATATAATAAATATGGCAGTTTGCTGATTATGCCAAGCAGATATTTTACCTAAAATATTATCCCAAATAACCTTAAAATTAAGATATTCTTCTGTATCTTCGGTACTGTCTGTCCTTTCTTTATATTTATCGATACTGAAATATATAAATTTTTCAATATATTGGTATAGGTCAAGGTTTATGTTTTCTGTCGAAATGCGTGGTATTTTTCTAAAAATTAAAGCCAATAATACTGAGATTGCAAGGATAACTAGCTTAAAATTAGCAGTATGTGATATTTGAATAGGGTAGAATAAACATACGCATAAAGTTATGATGCACGAGGAGAGGTAGGTTATAGTTCTCATGTCATTCCCGCGAAAGCGGGAATCCAATAAGAACGAATTATTGTCATACTGTGGCTTGACCATGGTATCCAGAAAAAAATAAAAAAAAGACTGGATCCCGCGATCAAGTCGCGGGATGACATAAAGGTTACTGGATTCCCGCTTTCGCGGGAATGATATTGAGGACCGCGAGAATGACACGAAACTCTCCATCAACAACCCAAATAATACGGTACAAGTTGCTATCTTGGAAAATATAATAATATTATTTGCATCTAAAAGATTGGCAATTCCGTCTTTGATATAAGAAGAATTAATAGGCAGTATAGATGTATATATTAATATGCTAACTACAAACCCGCCTAATAAAATCAAATTAATTTGAGTATTTTGAAGATCTTGGTAATTTTTAATACTGTATTCATCTTCTATATAGGTAAAATATAAAGCAAATACCCCATTATATAGTATATGTATGAATATAAAGCTTGTAATAAGATAAGCTATGTTTGGAGAATTTATACTAATAGCCGCTAATATAAAGCCAAGCTGTGATACGGTAAGATAACATATTAATCGTTTAAGGTTTTTCTCAATTAGAGCAAATACTAATCCATAAATGATCATTGATATTCCAAAAAATTTTAATATATCAAGACCGCTAAATAATTTTAAAATGATAGTTAAAGTAACTTTAGTAGTAAAACTTATTAAATATACAATATCGCTACCTGAAGCTGCAGGATAGCAATTAACCACCCAGCCGTTTACAAAAATAGTGCCAAGATTAATCAAACAACCTGCAAGTATGAATATTGCCGGTAACTCAAACTTATACACTGATTCCGTTAAAGAAATAAAAGCTGTATTACCTGTTGCTTGGATTAGAAGAGTCATGCCAATTAAAATTAGCCCGCTGCTGAATAAATGAGTGAGGAAATATTGACGTGCCGGTTTTATCTTTAATTGGTCACAAAAAATAATTATACAGGCAAAAATCGTCATGAATTCAAGTGAGATTATCATGGAAATAAAATCAGCTGCAAACACGCATATAATAGAAGAGAGACAGTATAAACTACCTATTAGCGTCTCAAATTTTCTATTTTGGGAAATTGTATAAAGATTTAAGATAGCAGTGACAATTAGAAATGCTAAAGCTATTAGCTGATTTTGTGGGTTAAAATCAAACATAAGCTCAAAATTAGTAAGCGGAAATGTAAATCTGGTATTTTGAATAAACATTTTAATCTTTAGAAGAAACTGTTAAAACCTCTAGTCCTTGAATCCTCTTAAAGTCTTTTACATTTAAAGGTAATAGAGGATAACCATGCGTTATTGCCGTTGTAGAAATTAGCATGTCATTAGTATCGATAGTTATCTTTTCTTTACGTAAATTTTCTATAATTTTTGCATATATACGGGCTTCTTCAGTCTTAAAAGGTAATATTATAAGTGAATTGATTATATATTCGATAAAAACTAAACGTTTAATACGTCTATTTTCATTATCGGCTCTATCCGCACCTATTAATAATTCTGTTAAAGTAATAGGACTAATATAGCATTGTTCATATTCTTCTAGTACCTTATAGGTTAATCTACCTCTCTCTAAATCCACTAATATAGAGGTATCAATAACTACTTCCATTTATCATCTCTTTTAAAATCATATTTTTGACGTGCTTCATACACGACTTTTTTAAATTGTGCGGCATCATCATGGTCTAATATAGGTGCATGCTCAAAAAACTCTTTTAACGTTTTTTTTGGTTTATCAGCTGCATGTACAGGCGTAATTCTTGCTACGATATGGTTACCTTTTTGAACGTCAAAGCTCTCGCCTTTATAGTAAACTCTGTTCATAATATCTGAAAAAGATCGTACAAATTCTGTTGCTCTAATAATTTGTGCCATATTTATCCTCAAAAATAATTGCATATTGTATGATTATATGTAAATACATAAATTATGTAAATACATATTTATGTAATATAAACTAAAAATTCTCTGATTAAGATTTGGATAAAGTAAAATAATGTTATAGCTAAGGCACAAATGATTATACTGATTTCCATAGAGTAGGGGAGTGATTTTGTTACGCTAGATTCTATAAAAGAAGGTTTATAAATAGAGCTTAATATTTTAAGAAGGTAAAGGCTTGAAAATATGCTACTAGCTATTACGACAATCATAACTATGATTTGATTCTGCTCGCTTGCAGCAAGCAATATTGAGAATTTGCTTATAAATCCGCTAAAGATGGGTATACCGATTAATGATAATGAAGAGATAGATATAATAAAAGAAATTAAAGGAAACTCTTTAGATGTTCCATGCAAATCCTGTACTTGGTCAGCTTTCTTTAAACTGTAAATACTTCCCATACTGTAAAATAAGCAGATTTTTGTAAAAGAATGCGAAACTAAATGGAGTATTGCAGCTCCAAGTACTTTAGGTGTTAACATGCAAGCACTAAGTAAGGCAAGGCTTAATTGGTTCATAGTGGAGTAGGCGAGTATTTTTTTAATATTATCCGTGCCTAGTGCTTTGAGTGAGCTGTAAAATATACTCACTATCGGTATAAAAATTAACCAGTTAAACTCGGCAAATATCATTTGTAAATACGATAAGCCGAATATATATAATAGGATTTTGTAAATACAAAATAATCCGGTTTTAACCACTATTACGGCATGCAGTAAGCTACTAACAGGGTAATGTGCAACCATTGCGGCAGGAAGCCATGAATGTACTGGAAAAATTGCAGTTTTAGCAATACCAAAAATAAACATTAATAATAAGATAATGGATTGGCTTTGAGAAAAATAATTTTCTACTAGGCTGCCGCTTGCAAAATCTCCGTTACCGGTTTTAGCATAAATAATTATCACTGCCGGTAAAAACAACATTGTGGCAGAAATCATCAGAATTTTTAGATATTTGTATAACCCGCTAAGTACTATATTATTTTTGGTATGTCCTATTAAAAAAGCTGTAGAAATAGTTAGAAGCTCATAACAAATGAACATAGTGAATAAATTGCTAGATAAGGCAATTAAAACGCCAATTAGAATAGTTAAGTTAAAGAAAAATAAGAATCTAGAAGAGTGTTCTATATTATTAATAGCAAGATATTTAGGGGTATAAAGTAAAGCACAAATCCATAAAAAGCCTATTAAGCTTAAGAATATAAGCCCTAAAGGTTCAAGATGGAATCCTATAGAGTAATTACCAAATATATTAAATTCAAAGCCTGCTCTAATACCTTTTAAAAACAACCAGTCTATAATTAAAATATTCCCGAAGAAAAAAATAGCGATAGTAATAAGTAAAAAATTACGTATAAAGCTATCTTTTTTAGTGGCATACGGACTAGTTAAGTTTAATGCACCAACTAGCAAAGTTGATAGAATCAAAAGACTCGGAGTAGTAAATTGTGTAATCATGGTAAGCTGGTTATACTTTTTTTTTATAGTATGGTTAGGGTGTTACCTGTATGGCTTTCTATGTCATTCCCGCGAAAGCGGGAATCCAGTAAAGCATATAAAAACAAATTTTTATATTTTATATGCTTATTTTATCAAATATGTAACTTCTGTATTAATATTGAAGTTATTTTTCTGAATTCCCGCTTTCGCGGGAATGACATAGAGTAGGTTTTTCGGTCCATGCAACACGCCTTTTTTATTTTCTACCTTCATTTCTATAATTTAACCACTCTTCAAAATCAGAAGATTGTAAATTAATTTCTTTAGCAAGATTTCGGAGTCGGATATCTGCTGCTTTTCTTTTTTTAAAATTTTCTCTGTAATATAAAGTTTCATAATATTTATTTAATCAATTCTTCCAAAAAGTAACTTTCACCATTTTATAAGGATAAAATAGTGATCCTACGGAGCTGAGTAAGATTATAACAAAATCTAATAATAGTTTTTGTCTAAATAATAATTCGAGAATATTTACTTTGATAAAAAATAATGGGCTGATAGGTAAGCCGCAGCTGCAAATAATAATAATTATGGTTAAAACTTTGTTAGAATTCTTTTTATAGCTTTCATTATAAGCATCTATCAAGAAAAGAGCTATTTTATTTATACTGTCTGCAAGTAATAAACTCGGTAAAATTATTATACCGCCCTCAGTAACATATAATAGAAATACATAACCTATTTGAGTGAAACATGAATAAATTATAATATTCTTGAAGTCTTCTGCTCGGTAAGCAAAATACGGAGCTATAATAAGAGTAGTTAAAGCGATAGGTCTTATAAAATTTGTAATAGAAGTTTTAATCGTCTCATAGCCTATAATAATATAAGTAAATTTATATATTATATATATTCCTATTATAGTAGAAATCCCTGCTAAATATACTAAAGTGACTGAAGCCGTGTTATTATAAGCTCTCATCATCCAAAAATGCATAGGAAAAAAAGCAGTTTTTAAAATAGCTCCTATTAAGAAAAAACCGATAGCTATATTGATTATACGAGAATTAGGATATTCTTGTAAATAAGCTGCAACGTCTCTCATATTTAAGCTACCCGTAATGCTTAGTAAAAACCCTATAGCTATGAGAATAAGAGTCGCACCAATACTACCCATTATCAAGTAGTCAAAAGCTCCGATTAAAGATTTTGGATTATTACCTGAGGCTATCAATACATAGCTACTAAGTGCTGAAATTTCTATAAACACATATAAATTAAAGAAATCATTAGTACTAATCATTCCTAAATAACCCGTATGAGCGAATAATAATATACCATAAAATACAGATTTTCTATTGTTGTTGATATATTTTAAGATTATTCGATTAGTAATCTTATGACAAAAAACTAAAAAGAATACTAAAACCAAGTTAAGATAAATAATAATAGCTTGGTTTAGTGAAGTTAGCCGATATTCTATTCCTATTTTTGAACTCCATCCTCCCATGGTATAAGATAGCTCCGTATTTTGTATAATGCTATATCCATAAACACTGACCAAAAGGCTAGATAAAATGCAAATCGTAGTAATTACTCGTGCAAAGGTAATAAAGCGAAAAGATATTATTGAGAGTAAAGCCCCGAATAAAGGGAATAATATTTGTATGATAGGGAAATGGTTAGCTAGGATCATTTATACTCGTTGAACTTGAAAAATTGACTACGTCGTCTTTGTAAGACCTCGGATGCTCACGTATTTAGTATACGCTCCGCTCCTCGGCTTACAGCCTCCTTGCTCTTTTCCAAGTTGAACTTCGTATAACAACTCTTCATTTCACAGGAGTATATTTATCAAAATTAATTTCATTTTCTGATATTGTACCAAAATGTTTATAAATTTGATATATTAAACTTAAAGCTACGCTAAGAGTAGCAAACCCAACTACTATAGCAGTTAGCATTAATACATGAGGCAAAGGGCTAGTATAAGTAGTTAGCCCATCTTGTAAAATAGGTACACCGCCTGTTTTAACTTTTCCGATACTTAAATAAAATACTAATACCGAACTTTGAAAAATTCCAAGCCCGATAATTTTATGAATATAATTACGGCTTGTAAGCATTATAAATAAGCCGCTAGTTAGTAAAATCAAAGTAAGAAAGTATATTAAATGTGACATAATTATTTTCTGGATTGCCACGTCGCTTCGCTCCTCGCAATGACGTTGGTAGACATTAATATGCTTTGAAAGACTGATTAAATACACATGTGACTTTTTTACCCTTACGTATAGCGAGCTTAGGAAAAACCTGTTCAAGGATCACCATATTAGGATTATCTTGAGCAAGGCGATAATTTACTAAAGATTCTCGAAGTGAATCATCTACAGCAAAAATACTGGAAATTTCAGCGTTTTTGTCTCTAAATTGCAGATAAGTAAACTCGCCGTCGTCAAAAATTTTAATAGGAGCTATTTCTTCGCTGCCGCTAATATAATAATTAAAGTTATATTTTTCAGGATGAGTAAGATCGGGACTGGCTAGGAAAGCAGAAAAAGTTTGCATATGACCGCTCATATTGTCATTTTCGTCATCCGGGTAAAGAAACTTTACGTTAAAGACCATTTCAGGATCACGCATATCAAGAGTTTCGGCGGCATATAGTTCAAAGAAATAAGTCCGTTTATTAGTAATTAAAGTCATATTAGTAGTAGCATCCGGTTCCATCGGTTTAATAAAAATCCTATGACCGGCAGGTACTATTTGCCATGAAGTAGTATCTCCCATAGAAATACTGACTATTTCCTCGTCTCTTGCTAGTTCTATACTTGCTTGATAGCCGTAATATCCTGTGAATTTGAAAACATCGTCAGGGTTATAAGTCATAACTCTTAGACGCGGGTCTCGACCTAGAGGTCGTGATATAGTAAGAGCAAATACATCTAATGTAAGTATTATAAAAGTACAAAATATTATTAGTTGCTTCATATTATTTCTAATTTTTATTCCTTAATAACTTTAGCTTGTAACTAGTAACGGTAAAATTGAAGGGCATATCAGGTGATGTACTTGTTCTGATAGAATCCATTATAAATCCGATTCTTGCTTCCCATACCATATTTTCTAAAATTTTACCCGTACTATTTTGTGCCAATGATTCAAAAGTAACAACTGCCTCGTTATCGTTTATATTGTTAATTGATAATACATTAATTGAGCGTCTATATAGTTTTTGATATCTTATGACCGGTGATAATGAGTTATCAATATTCATAAAATTAGCAAATTGCGTATAAACAATACTCGTAGAAGCATTTTTGATAAAGGTAAATTGTTCTTTTAATATATCGTAATTATATTCTTCCCGTTGTTTTACATAATTCTGAAGCATAATATTTGCAACAGAGATATAAGGATTTGCTAATGTTGAATGTTTAGTATTAGTAACGGTAGCTTGTTTTTCGGCATCATCTTTTATTAAATAACTCACTTTTTCGTTTATTGGTAGCAATATGTTGATATTTATACAAATTAAGGTTAATAATAAGGTAAAAATCGTGCATATTAAAAGCAAAAGACTTCTATGACTTAACGGTAAGATATACTTAAAATTATACCATTTTCTTGCATCAATAAAATATTCGCCGGATTTTATATATTCTTGTATTGCGTTGGTTAATGGGTCCATAATTACTAGATTAATATCTAATTTTATTCTATTTTAACTCTATCATAATTATTATAATATGATTATGATTTGTTAATTTAAGGTTATTTAAGCTATAAAATAAGTTTATATTGTTGCTACAATACCAAATATTGTTTAACTTTAAAATTAAAATAAATAGATTATAAATTAAAATTATACAATAACAATTATTGATGGTAGTTATTATGTTGTACTCGTCCCACTTGAAAAATTGGCGACAATATATTTATAAGTCCGCAGGTAGCCACGTATTAAGTATATACTTCTTTTACCTGAAGAATTGGTAGTATTAGATATTAATTATCCATAAGAACATTGATTATTCGCTCATCTAAATATTCATTTTCCAACCTTTCAAGTTAAAGAAGTATACGCTCTGCTCTCAAGTTGAACTTCGTATAACTACTCTTTATTTACTTCAGAGTATAATAGTTTACAATCTTTTTAATATTTTTTTATATTTATAAATAGATTTTTTCAAAAAATGCTTGTGAACTATTGTATAGTAAGGTAATTTTAAAATAGTAACAAGATAATTTAATAATGTATAATTAGAATGTTAAAATCATTAAAGTTTCTATTAGTATTAATTATGCTTGCTCAATTGTTGTCATGTACCCCTTCAGCTCCTTATGAAATTAAAAGCCCGTGCGTTTCTGCTGATATAGATGATGGATCGAGTTTAAGCGTAAATCCTTGTATAAGAAGACCGGTTAATTCAGTAAATATAGCCTAAAAGTAATAGTTTTACACAATAACAATGTAATAATAAAAATACCTTTGATATGAATAATATATTTGGCTTCTTTAAATCAAGTAACAACTCGAAAAACGGTTCAGGAGATACACAAAATCAAGAAAGTATTAAATCGGCTAATCCTTTAAAAATTACTCAGAATTGGTATGAAGAGCGATCTGATAAGTTAATTGTTCAACGTAACTTACTTATCATATTAATAATACTACTAACCATTTTTATGGTTATATCAACTTTAGTAATAGCATTTGTAGTAAAATCCAAACAGTTTGATCCTTTTGTTATTCAGCTTAATAGTAATACCGGACGTGCCTCGGTGGTAGAACCTATTTCATCACCGGTGTTAACGGCGGATGAGTCTCTTACAAGGTATTTTATAAAGAAATACATAACGGCACGGGAAACATATAATCCAGTTGATTTTGCAACGATAGCTCGTACGACAATAAGATTATTTTCAACAAGCGGTGTTTATTATAATTATCTTGGTTATATAAGAAATAAAGATTTTGATCCTACGATAAAATATAAAGAAGATAATACTACATTTTTAGTAATAAAATCATGGTCAAAAATCGCAGCAGATAAATATATAGTTAGATTTTCCGTAAATGAAACATCAGGAAGCCAATTAGTTTATAATAAAATAGCGGTAGTAAGTTATGCTTATGTGCCTATGCAATTAACAGATTCAGAACTTGATATAAATCCGGTAGGGTTTCAAGTTAACGGATATAGGGTAGACGATGACAATAGTTAGATTTTATTTTTTAGTTTTGATATTATTAAGTGGTTTTACAGTACAACGAGAATGTCCACTTGTAGATGATCCATGTAATAATAGTAGTAATAATTATGTAGATGATTTATCTATAACTAAAGATAATAGGATAAAAACTTATATATATAATCCAAATGAAGTTTACTTGTTAGTTTTACATTTTGGCTTTCAATCGCATATAGAATTTGCTAAAAATGAAGAAATCCAAAATATAATTCTTGGGGATGCTTATGCTTGGAAAATAACTCCTTTGGCAAATAGATTATTTATTAAGCCTCTTGAAAAAGATATTCGTACAAATATGACTATTATAACTAATAAAAGAACATATGAATTTGATATCGCTTCTACAGAACTTATGATGGGCAACGAAAGGGATTTAGTATATGTAATTAAATTTTACTATCCTAAGAAAAATAGTAATTACATGGCAAGGTTTTAATAGGGTACTGTGTCATACCGTGGCTTGACCACGGTATGACAATTTTTGATATAAAACACTTTAACTAATATAATTTAGATATGGCTGAAGAGCAAAATAACAATAATAATACCGGTTCTTTATCAGGAGCAGATGCTCCTGAAGTACAGAGAGAATTATCAAAAGTTTCAGTTAGCTTTAATAAGAGTATTGCGATAGTAGTCGTAATTTGCGGTATATTTATATATATTTTTTATACTCTTTTTTTCGCTAATAAAAAAGAAGAAATACCGGAGACTCAAGTGCCGACTAATATTGTAAAACCTGTTACTGATGTTGATGATAATATTCCGGAGATTCCAAAGTTACCTGATCCGCCTAAGCTTGAGACGCCTACTGCTCCACCGCCTCCTCCTCCGGTAGTAGAAGTTCCACCGGTCTTACCTCCTACTACTCCTGTAGAAGAGAATAAAGACAAAACGCTTCCATTGCCGCCGGTTTCGTTGCCTTCGACTTCAGGAACGTTAGTTGAGAGTGATGCAGAGAAGCAACGTCGTGAAGCAAAAAGAAAATCAGCTATAGTGTTAGTTGGTGGTGTAGAGCCTAAAAAAACACAGGAACAGATTACGGCAGAAGCGACCTTTAAAGATCGTGGTGATATGTCTTTGGTTCTCGGACGCGGTAAATTAATTGATGCAGTACTTGAGACGGCAATAAATAGTGATCTCGGCGGTGAAATAAGAGCCATTATTAGTAGAGACGTATTTTCTGAGAAAGATAAAGTTATATTGATACCGAAAGGGTCAAAAATATTCGGTAAATATGCAACCTCAACTTCGTCAGACAGTTACGGTAGAGTTTCTATAATATGGGATAGAATCGATTTAACTAACGGTTATACTATAGAATTCGACTCACCTGCAGTTGATAATTTAGGTAGACCGGGCCTGCAAGGGAGAGTTGATAATAAATATAAAGAACAATTTGCAAATGCCGTATTACAATCTGGCTTTAATATAGGTCTTGCTAAAGTCCTTGATAAGTTAGTGCCGCCTCCTATAGATTCGCAGGCAGCAGCTACCAATAGTGCTACGGCAACACAATTGTTAAATACTGCTCAAACTATAGCGGCTAATACCTCGATTGATGCAAGTACTAGAATAGTTACGATTTGTACTAACGTACTTGCGGCTATTACCGATAAAACTTCGACTGCTTATACTACTATGACTCAAGCATGTACAACAGCACAAACTGCTTCTTCAGCGAATACTGCTGAGCAGAGACTTCAAACCTTAGTACAGGCAGTTAATACGGCAGCTTCAAGTTTGCTTACTACTACCTCTATCGCATCGACTCCGACACAAGCACAACAAGCTTCTACTCAAGCTTTTACGGGTGTGACGAATGTTGTACAAAATATGATAACGCAGCAGCAGTTTAAGCCGACGACAACGGTTAATCAAGGTACGCCGGTTAGAATATACGTTAATAAGGATTATAAATTCCCAAAAGCCGTTTTATTAAAATCGAAGGTAATGAAATGAATGGAGAATTTGCAGCCTTAGAGACGTTTTTACTTCCTTTTAAAAATTTATTTGCTGAAGACGGTATTAACGAGATTATGGTTAATAAGCCTGGGGAAGCATGGGTTGAAAAAAAAGGCGATATATATTCTAAGCAAATACCGGAATTGGATAGTGAACATCTACTTTCATTAGGGCGTTTAGTTGCTCAATCTACCGAACAGATGATTTCGGAAGAAAAGCCTTTACTTTCTGCAACTTTGCCGAACGGTTACCGTATTCAAATAGTATTTCCTCCTGCTTGTGAGATAGGACAAATCATTTATTCTATAAGAAAGCCTAGCGGTATGAATCTAACTTTAGATGAATATGCTAAAATGGGAGCATTTGATGATACTGCAACAGAGAGTTTAGTAGATGAAGATGCAGTAATTTTAAATAATTTCTTAGCTGAAAAAAAGATTAAAGAATTTATTAGACATGCAGTTGTTTCAAAGAAAAATATCATAATTAGCGGCGGTACTTCAACCGGTAAAACTACTTTTACTAATGCGGCACTTACTGAAATCCCTGCAATAGAAAGATTAATTACTGTAGAAGATGCTCGTGAGGTTGTGCTATCAAGCCATCCTAACAGAGTGCATTTACTTGCTTCCAAAGGAGGACAGGGACGTGCAAATGTTACTACTCAAGATTTAATAGAGGCATGTTTGCGTTTAAGACCAGATAGAATTATAGTAGGTGAGCTTCGAGGTAAGGAAGCTTTTAGTTTTTTGCGTGCTATTAATACAGGTCACCCCGGTTCAATATCAACACTGCATGCGGATAGTCCCGCTATGGCTATTGAGCAGTTAAAGCTTATGGTTATGCAAGCAGATCTTGGTATGCCGCCTGAAGAAGTAAAGAAGTATATTTTAACCGTTGTAGATATCGTTGTGCAGTTAAAACGCGGTAGCGGTGGGAAAAGATATGTTTCGGAAGTGTATTATAAGAAGAATAAGAACGCCGAAGGTATGGTGTAGCGTATACTCGATGAACTTCAAAAATTGGCTGCGTCGTTCTACAAGTTTTGCGGTGCTCACGTATTAAGTGTACGCTCCGCTCCTCGACTTGTGAACTCCTTGCTCTTTTTGAAGTTGATCTTCGTATACCGGTTCTTCATTGACGTATATGGTTCGTTTATGACATTGTTGCGTGGACCGGTAAATGCTCTTTATGTCACTCCCGCGTAGGCGGGAATCCAGCATAAAGGAGATAAAATCGAGCTTTAAAAATTTATTGTATTTAGATTTTTTATTAACTGGATTCCCGCCTACGCGGGAGTGACATAAACGAGCTGTGTAATAACGTCCTACTTACACGGAAATAACATCGGCAGTTTAGTAGGAATATTAACAGTATTAAGTAATAAGTAAAAACTAGGAATATCAATTCATGGAATGGCATAAGATACTTAAAGTTACTAGGAATATATTCGGTCATGCTATAATTCATCCGGTTGTTATTTTTTGTACCATTTGGATAAGCGGTGCATTTGTTGCAATTTTTACTAATGAGGTTGGAGCTTTAGGTGTAGATATAAATGCTATCAATATTGCTTATAAGTGGGCTTACTGGCTTATTAATGTTTGGGGGCAGTTAAAAATTGCCGACTATAATTATTTAAAATTGAAGCTACTTGCATCTCTTCTTGGTCCTGCTATTGTTGTCATAATAGTTTACATTAAAAACTTTGAAAGAATAAAATCATTACAATTTTTTGAGCAACTGGAAAAAGTATATGGAGATGCTAGCTGGGCTAATCCGTCAGATATAGAGGCTGCTGGTCTTAGATCCAAAAAAGGTATGTTAATAGGTGTTGATGCCGGTGGATATTTTGTTGCAGACGGGTTCCAGCATGCTTTATTATTTGCTCCTACAGGTTCAGGTAAAGGTGTGGGTTTTGTGATACCTAACCTGTTATTTTGGAGTGATTCAGTAGTAGTACATGACATAAAGCTTGAAAATCACGGTTTGACGAGCGGTTGGCGTGAGAAACAAGGTCAGAAAGTTTTTGTATGGGAGCCTTCTAATCCCGATGGTATTACGCATTGTTATAATCCGATTGATTGGGTTAGTACTAAGCCCGGGCAGATGGTTGATGACGTGCAGAAAATTTCAAATCTTATAATGCCGGAAAAAGATTTTTGGAATAATGAAGCACGAAGTTTATTCTTAGGTGTAACTTTATATTTAATAGCCGATCCTACTAAAACTAAATCTTTCGGTGAAGTAGTGCGTACCATGAGAAGTGACGACGTGGTTTATAATCTAGCGGTCGTACTCGATACGCTTGGCGGTGTAATACATCCTGTTGCATATATGAATATTGCTGCGTTTTTACAAAAAGCCGATAAAGAGCGTTCGGGCGTAATATCTACAATGAACTCATCGCTTGAATTATGGGCAAACCCGCTTATTGATTCGGCTACTGCATCTTCTGATTTCAACGTACAAGAATTTAAAAAAGTAAAAACAACCGTATATGTAGGGTTAACACCCGATAATATACAGCGTTTACAAAAATTAATGCAGGTGTTTTATCAGCAGGCTACAGAGTTTTTAAGCCGTAAAATGCCGGATTTAAAGGAAGAGCCGCATGGGGTAATGTTCTTGCTTGATGAGTTCCCGACACTTGGAAAGATGGATACTTTTAAAGCCGGTATAGCTTATTTTAGAGGTTATAGAGTTCGGTTATTTTTGATTATTCAAGATACGCAGCAGTTAAAAGGAACATATGAAGATGCGGGGATGAATTCTTTCTTATCTAATGCAACATACCGTATTACTTTTGCTGCTAATAGCTATGAAACGGCAAATTTAATATCGCAGCTTGTCGGTAATAAGACGGTAGAACAAAGATCATTTAGTAAACCTTTATTTTTTGACCTTAATATTTCTACTAGAACCCAAAACGTTTCTCAAGTTCAAAGAGCTTTACTTTTACCTCAAGAAGTAATACAGTTACCGAGAGATGAGCAAATTGTTTTAATAGAATCCTTTCCGCCTATAAAATCTCGTAAAATTAAGTATTACGAAGATAAATTTTTTACTAGTAGATTATTACCGCCGACTTTTGTACCTACTCAAGTACCTTTTGATCCTAGGGCAAATAATAATGAGGCTTCTGAAGAGACTGAAACAACAACTGCTCCGGAAAATAATGAGTAAGATCCAAAAATGCGTTCAGCTATTATTGATATCGGTTCAAATGCTTTAAGAGCTGTAGTTTATGAAAGTGATGAGCTTGGAGCTCCGGAAATTTTTAATTATAAATTTAGAAATTATCTTACAAATTTACTTAATTTAGATAATTTAGACGTAAAACATCAAACATATTTATCTCTACAATATCTTATCCATATTTTTACCAAACTGTCCGTTACTAATATTAGATGTGTTGCCACAGCTATACTTAGGGGGCATCCTAAAGCAGATGAATTCAAAGCTATAATTAAAAAGAGATTCAATATTGATATTGAAATTATCTCAGGTGAACGTGAAGCTTATTTAACAGCTGCCGGATTAATTTCCGGTATTAGTGATGCTTTCGGTATTGTAGCCGATCTTGGCGGTGGAAGTCTTGAGCTTGCTCAGATTGGAAATAAAAAAGTCGGTAAATTAAAATCATTGCCGCTCGGTACAAAAATTATTGCTAGTAGCAATTTTGGTGATGTTGGACTGATTACTAAAATGCTAGAGGAAGAATTTGGAGCTGCACATCATCCTAATTTATATTTAATTGGCGGTGCATTACGTCTAATGAGCCGTATATATATGGAGTCTATAAATTATCCCCTTAAAAATTTACATAATTTTGAAATAAATCGTGTAGAGTTTGAGTTATATTTAGAGAAATTATCGCAAATCGATAAATTAAAGCTGAGTTATTACGAGCAGAAAGCCATAAATTATAATGCAGTTCTAGTAATAAAAGCGATGATTAAGGTATTTTCACCGGAAAAGATTATTATCTCAAATTACGGTTTAAAAGAAGGAGTAAGATTTGATTCGTTACCGTCTCATGAAACAGAAAAAGATATTATTTATGAGAGGGTGAAGAGATTAGTAAAATTTGATAGAAATATATGTAAAATTGAAAAATATATTGAAGCAGTACAATATCTTTTAATTAATTTCGATGCTACGACTCTTATTATTATTGAACTCGCTATAATGCTAGCACAATATAATAAAAATATTGATAAAACCCTCAGAGCAAATTTTGTTTCGGAATTTATACTATCTTCAGACATTCCTTTTAGTCATAGACAGCGTCTTATGCTCGGCATTGCTCTTACGGTTACTTATACTGCTAAAACTGACATGAAGATTAATAAAATAGCTAAGAAAATGATTAGTAAAAGTGATTATTATAACAGTCATATAATCGGTTATTATATAAAAATTGCTAGAGAAATTGATGGACCGGAATTCCAAGAACCTTCTTTTTCGATTAAATTAAAAGACGATAAATTTTTACAAATTAATGCTTCAAATATCTTGCCTAAACAAGTTTTTGAAAAGGTTTGTGAACGTTTAAAAGATATAAGTGCTGCTAGAAAAAATACTAGTTATAATTTTAGTGATTAGAGTTTTTTTGTTATAGTGCCGGATAGTTTTTGAAAAGCCGGTGATGTCATCCCTGCAAGGCGTTATTGCGTGGACCGCTTTTCAACATCATTGCGAGGAAAAACTGCAAGTTTTGACGAAGCAATCTCGTGCTAAAGTCCTGAGATTGCCACGTTCCTTTTAGTCGCACGCAATTACGATTTGGTATCCATGCAACAACGCTCTTATGCATGATTAGTTACGCTCCATCAAATGTACCACAATTATATTCCTTTGTACATCCTATAATAGTAGATTCCATTTTAGGAACTATGTGTTCCTCCCAAAAATCTGCCAGCGGTTGAATTGCATTGATAATACGTGAATCTTCGATTGGATGCAATAAATTATCTATACTAATTTCTAGATACCTAACTATGAACTCTGCGGCTCTATCATCTGAGTCTCTGTGTATAAGATCTCCAATTCTTTCTAAGTAGTAAACTTGCTCGCTAGTAAGATCTTGATCTTTTATTATTTGCGGTAGAATCTTGGTTAATATATACCTCTAGTAAATGAAAAATTGTCAAAGAAGTCAGCAAGTGTTATTAAGTAAGAATGATTTATAGAAAATTAACATCAGTAGAAAAAGAAGAATTAAAGCTTTACCATAGAAGCGAAAGGGATAAGAGGATTTGTGATAGAATCAAAGCTGTTCTCATGTATGATGATAGCTATAGTATTGATGAGATATCGAAAGTGTTATTACTGAGTGATGAAGGGATAAGAAAACATTTAATAGATTATCATAATGCTCAGAAGCTTAAGCCTGGAAATGGCGGTAGTGATAGTAAACTTACTAGACAGGAGGAAGCAGAGTTAATAGTTCATCTAGAAAATAATAATTATGTGTATGCTAGAGATATAGGTTTGTTCATAGAACGTCAATATGGAGTAATCTATACATTAGCTGGGGTAATCAAGCTGTTACACAGACTTGGTTTTAGTTATAAGAAACCTAAGTTATAATTCCTGGAAAAATAGATTTAGCTAAGCAAGAGGAATTTAAGCTGCAATATAGTTTGCTAAAAAATAATTTAGCTAAAGATGAGTCTATTTATTTTATGGATAGTGTTCATCCTCAATACCAAACTCGAGCAAAATTTGGT
Organism: Rickettsia endosymbiont of Villa modesta; assembly: GCF_964026485.1. Lineage (NCBI taxonomy): Bacteria > Pseudomonadati > Pseudomonadota > Alphaproteobacteria > Rickettsiales > Rickettsiaceae > Rickettsia > Rickettsia endosymbiont of Villa modesta. Next base: position 1,192,297 of record NZ_OZ032157.1, read on the forward strand.
TGGATTAGAAAGAATGTAGTTAAAACATTACCAAGTTTCAGTGGTTGGAAGCGTAAACATATTATTGGTGCTATTAATCTTAAGGATTTAGAGGTAGTAACAACTGACAATCCTAAGGTTAATGGTGATTATATTATTGAATTTTTAAAGAAATTAGAAGCAAATAATCAAGATAAAAGTAAGATTTATTTGATATGCGATAATGCTGGATATCATAGGTCAAAAAAGGCAAAAGAATATCTACAATACAGTAAAATAGAGTTACTATTTTTGCCAGCATATAGTCCTAATTTGAATCCAATTGAACGACTGTGGAAATTTATGCATTCTGTTGTAAGTAACAATAAATTTTATGCGAATTTTGAGACATTTACTGATTCTATACGAATATTTTTTGAAAATATTGAAAAATATAAAAATAAAATTTCTTCATTGGTAAATGACAATTTTCAAACCATTGTGCCTAATCATTTTAACAACTCTTCATGTTGAAGAAGTATACTTCTTTAACTTGAAAAGTTGGAAAATGAATATTTAGATGAGCGAATAATCAATGTTCTTATGGATAATTAATATCTAATACTACCAATTCTTCAGGTAAAAGAAGTATATCATAAACAAGGAGTAAACGGAGTTAAACTTATCAAGGACAAGGCTTTTAAAGCTAAGTGGGACTGTGATGATCAACTATTTACAAATATATTATATTTTAACAAACAAGGGTTATTATTAAAGTTTGATGAGTATGGTAATCATGCTGAAGTAAAAAAGTTTATTAGCGGTCATCATTTGGAGTTTTATAATGTGGAGTAACATTTATGTCATTCCTGCGAAAGCAGGAATCCAATAAAACCAACAAAAAACTTGTTTTTGTAGGTTTATTTTGTCAATATTAAGACTATTTTTTCTGGATTCCTGCTTCCGCAGGAATGACAGAAAGAGCATTTACCGCTCCACGCAGGCAACGCCAGCTCGCAATGACAATGCCTAAAACTTAGGATAATTTAATAGCAGAACTTAAATAATCATTACCGTATTTCTCAAAATAATCATCATATTTACCTTTAAAATCAATAAGATTTTTTCTATGGGAAAGAGCAATAATTCTTGTTGCTATGGATTTTGCAAAATCACGATCGTGCGTTACTAATATTACCGTACCCTCAAAATCAATTAGAGATTTTTTAAGAGCTTCTCTTGATTCTATATCAAGGTGGTTTGTCGGTTCATCAAGAACCAAAATATTGCTTTTTTCTAGCATCATTTTAGCAAGTAATAACCTTGCCCCCTCCCCGCCGCTTAGACTTAAAATATTTTTATTTACTTCATCGCTACGGAATAATACTTGTCCGAGCGTATTTCTAATAGTATTTTCCGTTTCCTTTTCAGATTGCTTTTTAAGCCAATCAATAATACTAATATTTTCATTAAGTAACTCGTGATGATCCTGAGCAAAATAAGATATTTGTGATTCATATCCCCACTCATAGCTACCTTGATCTGCTGATATTTTATTCATTAAGATTTTTAACAAAGTAGATTTACCGATACCGTTTGCACCGATAATAATAATTTTTTCTCCTCGTGATACGTTAAAACTAACTTTATTTAATAGACCTTTTGCATAACTTGCTTCTAAAGGTAATTTATACGTCGATCCGGTACTCGCATCCTCACGTACGCTTGTGTACGCTGCGGTGCTGCGTTCCGTGTCTCCTTTAAATTCCTCTTTATTAGCTTCGTTATGCAAAAGGTCTAATATTTGCTTATTCTCAAAATCTTTAGTTATTTGATCGATTTTTAATACTAATTTTCCTGAATTTCTTAGTTGTTTAAATCTAAATAACGGACTAATTCTTGAAGATTTTTGTATATCCGGCAATTCTATTTTCTCTAACTGCTTTTCTCTAGAAGCACTTTGCCTTGCTCTCGTCCCTGCTCTAAATTTATCAACCCAAGCCTGTATATTTTCTATTTTCTTTTCTAAGAAATTTCTCTCGCTTAATTTTTGAGCAGCTATTATCTGCTTTTCTTGAACAAAATTATCATAATTTCCTGTATATAGTTTTATCTCTCCATAATCTATGTCTAAAATATCCGTTGCGACATTATTTAAAAAAGCTAAATCATGCGATATAAAAATTAATATTCCCTTAAAAGAATTTTTTAAATAATTCTCAAGCCAATATATTGAAATAATATCTAAGTGATTTGTCGGTTCATCGAGTAGTAAAATATCCGGATTATTAAATAGACTTTGTGCAAGTAAAACACGAAGCTTATAACCTCCTGATAGAGCAGAAAGCGGCTTATAATGATATTTTTCGGCTATTCCAAGACCTACAAGCAAGCTAGCTGCAAAAATTTCAGCGGTATAACCGTCATTATCGTATATTATTTGTTCAAGCTCACCAAGCTTATACCCATCTTCATCGCTACATTCTTGTCTATTTAATATCTCTTCTTTTTCCTGTAAAGCTTTCCATAGCTCCTTATTCCCTGCTATTACCGTATCTATAATTTTAGTATTTTCATAAAGAAATTGATCTTGTTTTAAACAACCTACTTTAGAGTTTTTAGGTATGTTAATATCGCCGAAAGCCGGCTCTTCTTCCTTAGTCAAGACTTTAAAAAAAGTTGTTTTACCTGCTCCGTTGGCACCTACTAAACCATATCGTTTATTATTTTTAATATGCAAATTTACATCGGTAAATAGTATTCTTGCACCATAACTCATGGCTAAATCATTTATAATAATCATATTTTTAGATGTCGTGGTTAAATTTAAGAATAATTGAAAAGGTTTTAGAAAAGTTATAAATATTTAATATTTCTTCAACAACTCAAGAACTTTTGCAAAATCTACTATATATTCTTCTTGTTTTTCTAAATCTTTAAGTTTGAGGCTATTATTTGCTTGTTCTTCGTCACCTATGAAAATAATAAATTTAGCATTTTCATTAAGAACACGTTGCATTCTTTTAGCTATTTTACCTACGGGTTCTATAATAGTAGCAATATTTTGCGAACGTAATTTATCGGCAATTTCTAAAGAGTAAGTAATATTATTTTCACCGATCGGTAATACACATACCGGCTTTACTTCAGATATATTATATTCCCGCATTAAAGCAATTCGCTCGATACCGGCAGCAAAACCGATAGCCGGTACATCATCATTATTACCCATGATTTTAGCAAGCCCGTCATAACGTCCGCCGGCCAAAATAGTGGATTGACTCCCTAGCTTTTTCGTAGTGAATTCAAAAGCAGTATGGCAATAATAATCAAGCCCTCTAACCAAACGTGGATTTATGCTATATTTCACGCCTAAAATATCAAGATATTTTAGTAACTCCTCAAAATATTCTTTGGATTCATCAGTGTAATATTCAGATAAAACCGGAGCAGCAGCTACTATTTTCTGATCAATTTCGCTTTTAGAATCAAGAATCCGCATTGGGTTTTTGGTCAGCCTTATTTTACTTTCTTCCGATAAGTGATCTTTAAAATCATTTAGATATTCTACTAGCTTTTGTTGATAAGCACTTCTTGATTCGCTGCATCCAAGAGAGTTAAGCTCTAAGATAGTATCCTGCTCTATTTCAAGTGCTTTAAGTATATCTACGGCTAACTTCAAAGTTTCAGCATCAGTAATAGCACCTTTAGCCCCGATATATTCATAATTTAGTTGGTGAAATTGTCTTTGACGCCCTGCTTGCGGTCTATCATAACGAAAAACAGGACCGGTAGAGAAAAGCTTAAGAGGTAGTTTGTACTGCAAACCGTTTGAGAGGAAACTTCTAATAATACCTGCCGTAAATTCAGGTCGTAATGCTACGGAATCATTGCTTTTATCTAAAAAACTGTAGATTTCTTTACTGATTACGTCAGAGCTTTCACCCATAGAACGGTTAAAAACTTTGGTATACTCAAGTATTGGAGTACTCATTTGCTTATAGCCGTACAATACTCCTACATCTCTTGCCTTGTTAATTATATAGTTGTGGACTTTATAATCATCCGGCAATAGATCTTTCATTCCTCGGAGTGGTTGCAGCTTTTCAGTCATTTGCTTAATTTTGTGGTTTTGTGTGGATACCAAATCGTCATTGCGAGGAAATTACGAAGTAATTGACGAAGCAATCTCAGGATACTTGACAAGATTGCCACGTCGCTTCGCTCCTCGCAATGACGACTCGAGTATACCTATTTTTGCTCTTTTTTCATAAAGAACGATCTTACAATATATAAAACAAATATCGTAATAAACCAATATATTAATGCACGACCTGCCGTTAATAGATTAAATTCACCGTCATATATTTGAATAAATAGCAAATAAGCACAAGCAATTAAAATAAACGGTACAATAATAAATACTAACGGACATCTAAAAGGTCTTTGAGCATCAGGTAGCTTTACCCTAAATAATACCACTATTATTGTGACGGTTATATAATCAATTAATGCTCCCATTGAAGTTAATTGAGTTAATAATTCCGTAGAGCAAAATCCTCCAAGGATAGCAGCTAAAGAAACAAATATTATAATCGTAATATACGGGCTATCATATTTTGGGTGCAATTTTGCAAAACTTTTCGGTAGTAAACCGTCACGTGCAATAGCATAAAAAATACGAGAAGTACCGTAAATATTCATCATCAACACCGTCATCATACCACAAACCGCACCGGTTGCAACAATAGCAGAGCCAATCTTGCTATTATTAATAGTTAAAGCATAAGCAAGTGGTTGATCGTTATTTAACTGATCAAAAGGTGCAATACCGGTCACAAGCCCTGCCATTGTTACATAAACTATAGTAGTTAGAACAAGCGAGCCGATAATACCAATCATTATATCACGCTTTGGATTTTTACATTCCTCAGCTGCAGTTGCAATCGTTCCAAAACCTGTAAAAGCTAGGAATAAAATAGATGCACCTACTAAAACATTACTAAAACCGAAAGGCATAAAATTGCTCCAGTTAGTAGCATCGAAATGAGGAGCAGCAGCGAGTACAAATACAAATATTGCAGCCATTTTTATGAAAACTAAAATTGCATTTAGTCTCTTACTATCTTTAGTACCTAAATATAAAATAAAGCCGATAAATACCGAGATTAAAAATGCCGGTAAATTTATTATACCGCCGTTTGTCGGTACGGTAGTTAATTCTTTCGGTAAATTAATTCCGCCTGCCGCTAATATTCCTTGTACGTAACCCGACCAGCCCGCAGCTACTATTCCTGCAGCAACACCGAGTTCTAATATTATAACGCTACCGATCATCCAAGCGAATACTTCACCAAACGCTACATAGGAATAAGTATAAATACTTCCTGAAGTCGGAAGCATCGCAGCAAGTTCAGTATAAACAAGTGCTACGAAAATACAGGTAATACCTGCAATCGCATAAGATAACATTACTGCAGGCCCTGAATATTTAGCAGCAATTATACCGGTAACAACGAATACGCCGGTACCAATCATTGCACCAAGACCCAGTAATATTAAATCGAATGCTCCAAGCGTCTTGCTAAGACCGCTTGAGCTACCTATCTCTTTTACTGATTCAAAACTTTTCTTCCTTAAAAAACTCATTAGTTTCTCCTGTTTTAGTGAGCTTATTTTTTTGTGAATTGTGTCATTACGAGTGACTAAAGGCATTGCCTCTTGCAATGACGCGATTACCTTATATCTCTAGTAATCCACCCGCCGCCAAGTACCCTATCTCCCGCATAAATAACGCATGCTTGCCCAGGGGCAACGGCTTTTTCTTCGGATAAAAATTTTACTTTCATTTTATCATCGTCGAGTTTGCTTATTTCGACTAGACGAGGCGGTCTTGTCGAACGAATTTTAACTTCTACTTCTAGCTTTTCATTATCTTTAATCTCATCTGCAAGCCAGTTTATGTCTTTAATTATAAACTCCTGCACATGTAATGCAGACTCCGGTCCTACATATACTATATTGTCCTTAGGATCAATCTTTACTACATATAAAGGCTCGTTATAAGCTATACCAAGGCCACGACGTTGCCCTATAGTATAATTAATTATACCGCTATGCTCTCCTAGCTCAAACCCGTTTACATGAATAATTTTGCCACTTTCGCTTGCTCCCGGACGTATTTTATTTATTACACTCTTATAATTTCCATCAGGTACGAAGCAAATATCTTGGCTATCGGGTTTATCTGCTACCTCAAGCCCAAATTTACTAGCAAGCCTACGTGTTTCATCCTTAGTAAGCCCCCCAAGAGGAAAACTCAAATATTCCAATTGCTCTTTAGTAGTAGTAAACAAAAAATAACTCTGATCTTTTGCCGGATCAAGTCCTGTATGTAACTCCGCCCCGTGAACACCGTTTATTTTTCGTACGTAATGACCGGTAGCAAGCTTGTCTGCTCCAAGCTCTTTAGCCGTTTTAATTAGATCCCTGAATTTCACTGATTTATTACATTGCACACATGGAAGCGGGGTTTCGCCTTGTAAATAGCTATCAACAAAATTATCTATTACCGACTCTTTAAACTTACTCTCATAATCAAGTACGTAATGGGGAATACCTAGCTTATTTGCTACCATTTTAGCATCGTAAATATCCTGACCGGCACAACAGGCATTTTTTTTCCCTACTGCCATACCGTGATCATATAGCTGCAAGGTAATACCTATAACATTATGTCCCTGTTCATGCAACATTGCGGCAACTGCCGAACTATCAACCCCGCCTGACATCGCGACAACTATAGTAGACTGCTTATCCCCTAAATTAATCATACCAACCTTAAACAAACAGCAAATTATACTAAATTTATAATTAAATTACAACACTATCTTTTAATATATTAAAATGCTATAATCGGCGTTGTTTAATAATTATCAATTAGTCATGATATACTGTCATCCCGTGGCTTGACCACGGGATGACAGAGATGAAATTGATCCGCACAGCCTACGGCTGCTCGCAATGACGAGGTAATACCCACGCGGGCAATACCTCCTTACAATAACGTAGCTTAAAAAATTAAAAATTATAAAATAATATGTTATTTAAAGTATTATACAAAACGATTATTACATTAGCTCTAATTTATTTCGTACTGATTATCTTAGAATATGCACGCCAAGGTTTTATTAATGATTTATCATTACAAAAAGTAGATTTATCTATTCAGAATTCGATAAAAGAGCCTATTTATTTAGTTTCTTATGCCGACGGTCCGGAATATGTTTATCGTAATCAAAATGCTACTACTCACTATGCGATTAATAAAGGTATAGATTTCATATTTAACTATAAGAAAAAGTATATAAATCAAGCATTTATAGAAAAAAATCAAGAAATTTTTAATGAACCTGCAGGAGCGGGGTTATGGCTATGGAAACCTTATATTATACTTGAAACAATGAAAAATGCACCGGAAGGAGCTATTATAGTATATTTAGATTCAGCTTTTGTTATTAAAAAGCATATCAATAATTTAACAAATCTTTTAGGCGATAATGATATATTACTGGTACATGATCGCGATCGTAAAAACGGTAGTTTTGTTAAAGGCGAAACTTTTGCTTTAATGGATTGTCTGAACGAAGAATGTAGAAATAACGATCATATTTGGAGTGCAGTTATTATTATGCGTAATACTGAGCTTTCTCGTTCTTTTATTGAAAAATGGCTAAGAAGTTGTGAAGATATTAGAATTCTTTCAGGCAAAGATTATAATATTCATCCTAATTACGATGAATATAAATGGCATCATTCCGACCAATCGGTACTTAGCCTTATATATCACAAAAATCCACAATCGGTTAAAGTAATAGAATATGAAGAAACGACACCTTTCTTATCTTGGTTTCACCGTAAATATTCAAATAGTTCACCGTTAAAGCCGTGGTATAGCATATACGGTATAGAGCCTATAATAAATTTCAATACTAACGGCAAAGTTTTACCTTCTACCGCTCTTATAAACACTCCACCGATTGTTAGACTTCGTAAATGGCTTATTGAGCATCAATGATTAGCTTTGCCTGCGTAGCTCTTGAAAAACGCTCCGTTGTCATACCGTGGCTTGTCCACGGTATCCAGAAAACAATTTAAAATACTAATAATTAACTGGACCCCGTGGACAAGCCACGGGGTGACAGCTATAGTTCACATCTATAGTTCTCTTACTTTAAAAAAACTATAAGATAAGGTAAGTACTTTAATGTCTTGCATTTCAGGGTCAAGCTCAAAATCCTTATCTATATAAAATGTAACCGGCATTAAGACTTTTTCGCCGGCTTTTAATAATTGTTCTTCAAAACAAAAACAATGAATTTTTACGAAATATTTTCCTGCTTTATTTGGAGTAACATTATATATGGATGTCCCTATTATATCGTTACCGCCTAGATTCTCTGTTTCATAGAACACGAGAGTATTCTGCCCCGGAACAATTTGCACTCTTTGCTGCCTTGGAATAAACCGCCAAGGTAAGTTTTTATCAACATTAGCATCAAACTCGATAATTATAGGCTTAGTACCCTTTACCTTTGAATACACACTCACCGTTTCTTTTGCAGTAGTGCCGCCATATCCTGTAACCTTACAAAATAAATTATAGATAGGCACTGAAGCAAAGCTTAGTAACACCATACTAATTATTAGTCCTAGCAGGGAAAAAGCTAGATTCTCATTAATTTTTTTAGACATTATTTGATTTTATTTAAAAATACTCTAGAAAAAGTTTATTTTAGATCATATATATGTTAGCATAAAGAAAAATAGTAAGGTTGGTATGACTAATAATATTAATGCATTAGCAATCTCTAGCGAATCAGGATTTTATAGCTACTTACAGAAAATCAATAAAATTCCTTCACTTACGCAAGAAGAAGAATTTTTATTAGCGAAATCCTATTTAGAAGAGAATGATTTACAAGCTGCACATAAATTAGTAACGAGCCATCTTAAACTTGTTGCAAAAATTGCAAGTGGCTATAGAACTTACGGTCTTCCTATTACTGAATTGGTTTCAGAAGGTAATATAGGTTTAATGCAGGCAGTAAAAAAATTCAATCCTGAACTTGGTTTCCGCCTATCAACATATGCAATGTGGTGGATTAAAGCCGCTATTCAAGAATATATATTAAAATCTTGGTCATTAGTAAAGATGGGAACAACGGCTGCACAAAAAAAATTATTTTTTAGCCTTAATAAAATTAAGCATAAAATTACCAATTTATACTCAAGGGCTATTACTGCCGACGATTTCGTACAAATAGCAGATGAGCTAGGCGTTTCGGTTAATGAAGTTTCTGAGATGAATACTAGAATTTCAGGTCCTGATTTATCGTTAAACAACCCTATAAATAGCGACGATGCAGAATCAGGAGAATTAATAGAATTATTACCGGAAACACGCCCTACTCCCGAAACTATAGCTATTAATAAGCAAGACTCTACCGGTAAAAGGAAGTTACTATCAAATGCTATGAAGATTTTAAACGATAGAGAACTCCGTATTTTTACAGAGCGTAAATTAACGGATACTCCTAAAACTCTAGATATTTTAAGCAATGAGTATAATATTTCTAAGGAACGTATTAGACAAATAGAGAATACGGCTTTTGAAAAAATAAAAAAGTTTATCTTAAACCATAGTAAAAAAGTAGCTTAAGCCTTATTGGATTGTCATCCAGTGTCTTGACCTGCATGGATCGAAAAACCTACTCTATGTCATTCCCGCGGAAGCGGGAATCCAGAAAAATAACTTCAAATATCGATATAATAAGTTATTTATTTAAAAAATAAACCTAAAAAAAACAAGTTTTTATAGGTTTTACTGGATTCCCGCCTACGCGGAAATGACATAAAACGATCCACGCAATAATGCTTTCACAGGAATGACATCAGTTCAGCACGCCTGACCATTCAGGGTCGGAAGCATCGGCTGGTGTTGTAATTTCTCTTTCATTATGACCTGTTAGGTCAATTGCAAATATTTTATTTTTCCCTGGAGCTTTAGCTCTCGACGGCCAACCTTTAGCAAACATAATAACTCGTCCGTTAGGCGACCAACAAGGGCTTTCGACTAAATATCCGCTTGTTATTATCCTTTCACTATTCTCATCATCTTGGGGGCATGCTTTCATAATTCCGATATTAAAAGTTTTTCCTTCAGCTCCTCTAGTAATCTTAGTAAATGCTATATAATCTCCTCTAGGCGACCAGCTAGGAGCAGTGTAAGAACCTTCACCAAAACTAATACGCTGAACGTCACTTCCGTCCGAATTCATGATATATAATTGAGGCACCCCGTTTCTATCGGAGTTATATACAATTTTTTTACCGTCCGGTGAATAGCTAGGAGAGGTATTAATACCGAATCCGTCAGTTAATTTATGAAGCCGTTTAGTAGCAAGGTCAATTTCATAAATATGAGTTGAGCCGTTTTTAGCTATCGACATTACGGCTTTTCTACCGTCCGGTGAGAATCTAGGGGCAAAAGATATACCGGAAAAATCACCTACTACGCTTTCTTTACCTGTTTTTAAATCCTTTTCATAAACAAGAGCTCTTCTTTTAGTTGCGTATGAAACATAAAAAATCTTATCCGCTGAACGAGCAAATCTTGGGGTTAATACTAGTGACTTTCCATTGGTAAGGTATTTATTATTAGCCCCATCATAATCCATCAAAGCAATTCTTTTTATTTTCGGTAAAGAAGTGCTTTCCGATACATACACTATTTTAGTATCAAAATAACCGGCATCACCGGTAATTTTTTCATAAATTTTATCGGCAATTTTATGTGCTGCTCTTCGCCATAAATTTTCCGGTACTTCAAGAATTTCGCCGGCAAGCTGTTTTTCAAGCAACGTATCCCATAATATAAAGCTAATTTTAAGCTTACCGCTTTCTAGTTTTTTAACTTCGCCGTTTACTAAAAGGCTAGCATTAATTTGACGCCATGCAGCAAAAAGCGGTTTATATTCTATTCCTGTCTTCTCTTCTATAAAAGATGCAGAGGAAATAGGACGAAATAACCCCGAAAGCTTTAAATCATTAGAGATAACTTTAACCACATCGTGACCTACGGCGTCATCAGCAGAACTATCAGCATTAAATTTATTAACTGCTATAGGCGTAGGATCAGCTCGCCCATGCTCAATATTTATTGTTTCAAGTGCATAACCTTTAAAGCTAAATAATAGTGATAGTATAAAATATATAATATTTCTCACTCAAAATACTCCTTTTTATCAAATTCCATTATGGTTGTTGTATGTCATTCCTGCGAAATGAAGAATTGGGATACGAAGATCAACTTGGAAAAGAGCAAGGAGTCTGTAAGTCGAGGAGCGGAGCGTATACTTAATACGTGAGCATCCGAGAACTTACAAAGATGACGTAGCCAATTTTTCAAGTTCATCGAGTATATACTACCCAAAAATCTTCATCAATTCTTCCCATTCTCTTTTAGCCATACCGCTAGTTTCACGGGTAACTTTTTCGCCGTTTATCATTCTTTTAATTACATCCAAGCCTTTACGTGAAATATTTGCTCCTTGCAAACGATATTCCTCAAAAGCTTCGTAAGTAAAAGGAACCCAAGCTTTGACTATCTCAAGCATCTTTTCGGCATAAACTCTAATTTCATATTGTGCGTGAGGGTCGGCACGCAATCTTAAGAAATGAAGCAAATTATGTAAATTAATTTTCCAATACCATTCCGTATAATAATTTAAAGTTAAATTCATACGAGCAAGCTCTCTTGCTATTCCTGTGGTATTCTCATCTATAATATTACCATCTTCATCGGCATTCATCAGCTCTTTATAATGCTCATAACACTGCTTAGCATCTTCCTCTAAGATTGCAAGAACCTTTTCAGCCACTTCTTTCGGTAAACTACCACTTTCTCTACATTGTTTATTTACGGCAGATTGGGAAGCAATATTTGCCGGTTCTGGTAAATAAAATTCGTTGCCTAAAATAGAGTACCTTGCCGAATATTCGTTAACGCTAGCTGTTCTATGCCTAATCCATTGCCTTGCAATAAATATCGGTAGTTTAATGTGAAACTTGATATCACACATCTCAAAAGGAGTGGTATGATAATGACGAAGCAAGTAGTTTATCAGCCCTTTATCTTGGTTTAGCTGCTTCGTACCCTTACCGTAAGAAACACGAGCCGCTTGTACTATAGCACTATCATCCCCCATATAGTCGATAACTCTAATAAAGCCGTGATCTAACACTTTTATAGGCTCGTATAAGATTTCTTCAAGTGCCGGAACTGTTACTCTTTTTGTGGTGTTGTGCATTCTATTGATCCTTTATGTTTTTCTTTAAATTAACCTTTTCGATGTCATTCCCGTTTGGTATTGCCTACGTGTATACCGATGTCATTTCTGCGAAAGCAGGAATCCAGCATAAAGCGAGATAAATCGAGCTTTTAATTTCAAAAATTTGCTGTATTAATACTTATTTTCTGGATCCCCGCTTTCGCGGGGATGACATAAAACGGTCCACGCAACAAGGTCGGACAAGCCACGGCATGACATTTCACGACAAATAACTATATAAATTCTTACCGTTTCTTTTTAGCCATAATTTTGCCGGTTGGTATTCAGGATATATATCCTCAACTAGCTCCCAAAAATTTTCGCTATGATTCATTTCTTTTAAATGCACCATTTCATGAGCTACTAAATATTTCAGTACTTCAACGGGAGCAAAAACTACTCGCCAATTAAAAGCAAGATTCCCTTTGCTACAACAGCTTCCCCAGCGAGTAACATTTTCCATTATTCTAATATTGGAATAAGTCAAATTATGTTTTTTAGATATATTCTCTACTATTATTTTTATTTCTGCTAATAATATCTTTTTAAGAAATACTTCTATACTAAGTTTTTTTAGTACCGTACTGCAATATACTTCTAACGTAGAATCATTTAGTTTTATCTGATTTTTAGACGAATTAATATGTATTATTTCATAAGATTTTCCCAAAATAGAAATCTTATCTTCATCCTTTGGTATCACAGTTACATTACGGCGTAATTTTTGCCTAACCCAATATTCTTTACTTAACAGAAAATTATGACCTTTCTCTAGCTTTGCCTTAAGAGGCAATACAAGCTCTGCACCTTTAGGCGTAATTCGTATGGCTATATTTTTAGCTTTACCACTCCTCCTTACTATAACATTTTGAGGTTTACCGTATTTAGTAAGAGTAATAAAATCTTCCATTTAAAATTCTATATATTTACTCGGATCAACCACTATTTTGTTTTTACGCATCGCAAAATGTAACTTATGTTCTACATGTCCGATAACACTATTTTTAGTAATTTTATCACCTTTTTTAAGTAACAAATCGTCTAAACTCGCATATGCTACTTCTAAATCGTCTTTATCTAACTTAACTATTACTAAATTACCGAATTGTTTATTAAAACCTGAATATATTACCGTTCCTGTGGCTATCGATTTAACTTCGCTATATTCTTTAGCGGCAATATCTATCCCTTTACTTTTACCGGCTTTAAACTCGGTAATAATTACCCCGTTTAACGGTTTTACAAAGTTTGACTGCTCTATCTCTTCTTCATCTTCATTCCGAGATATAGGAATCTCAATATCATCATTATCATCTTCTATAATTTTTGCCTTTGGTTCTTCGAGTCTACCGCTAACTTTTTCTGATACGGAATCGTCTTCCATAGTTCTTTGAACTATCAACCCCTCATCATGTTCTAATTCGGTAGAATTATTATTTGCAGTAACATCTCCTACTTTATACTCAATTGGAGCAGGCGGCTGTTCAACACAAGCAACTAAACAAAAACATATAACGATACTAAGTGCAACAGGATATTTCATATATTTAACAAAACGATTATTTACATTAGAAAACAAATCTTACATAGTATATAATTTTTATCATTATTTTCCATCAAAAAATTAACTATGAAAACTTATAATATTGTCATAGCTAGTGATCACTCAGGTTATGAGCTTAAGTCTGAAATTATCAATTATTTAGAGCAAAAATCTTTAAAGGTTTATGACTGCGGAACGAATAATACACAAACCGTCGATTATCCTGATTATGCTAAGAAAGTAGTAGATATTATTATTGAAAAATCAGCTCCTATCGGTATTTTAATTAGTGATACAGGAATTGGTATGTCTATAGCCGCTAATCGTAGCTCGGAAATAAGAGCAGCTTTGTGCCATAATATGTTAACCGCTGAAAACGCTAAAGCTCATAATGACGCTAATATCTTAATACTCGGAGCAAAAACCATAGATCACAAAATAGTGTTTGATATTATAGATAAGTTTTTAACCACTAAATTTGAAGGCGGTAGACATAACGTTAGATTGTTAAAAATATAAATATATTGACTTTACTCACATTATTTCACATAGTATACTTCTTCAACATGAAGAGTTGTTAAAATGATTAGGAACAATGGTTTGAAAATTGTCATTTACCAATGAAGAAATTTTATTTTTATATTTTTCAATATTTTCAAAAAATATTCGTATAGAATCAGTAAATGTCTCAAAATTCGCATAAAATTTATTGTTACTTACAACAGAATGCATAAATTTCCACAGTCGTTCAATTGGATTCAAATTAGGACTATATGCTGGCAAAAATAGTAACCCTATTTTACTGTATTGCAGATATTCTTTTACCTTTTTTGACCTATGATATCCAGCATTATCGCATATCAAATAAATCTTACTTTTATCTTGATTATTTGCTTCTAATTTCTTTAAAAATTCAATAATATAATCACCATTAACCTTAGGATTGTCAGTTGTTACTACCTCTAAATCCTTAAGATTAATAGCACCAATAATATGTTTACGCTTCCAACCACTGAAACTTGGTAATGTTTTAACTACATTCTTTCTAATCCAACCAAATCTTGCTCGAGTTTGGTATTGAGGATGAACACTATCCATAAAATAAATAGACTCATCTTTAGCTAAATTATTTTTTAGCAAACTATATTGCAGCTTAAATTCCTCTTGCTTAGCTAAATCTATTTTTCCAGGAATTAACTTAGGTTTCTGATAACTAAAACCAAGTCTGTGTAACAGCTTGATTACCCCAGCTAATGTATAGATTACTCCATATTGACGTTCTATGAACAAACCTATATACCTCTAGTAAATGAAAAATTGTCAAAGAAGTCAGCAAGTGTTATTAAGTAAGAATGGATTTATAGAAAATTAACATCAGTAGAAAAAGAAGAATTAAAGCTTTACCATAGAAGCGAAAGGGATAAGAGGATTTGTGATAGAATCAAAGCTGTTCTCATGTATGATGATAGCTATAGTATTGATGAGATATCGAAAGTGTTATTACTGAGTGATGAAGGGATAAGAAAACATTTAATAGATTATCATAATGCTCAGAAGCTTAAGCCTGGAAATGGCGGTAGTGATAGTAAACTTACTAGACAGGAGGAAGCAGAGTTAATAGTTCATCTAGAAAATAATAATTATGTGTATGCTAGAGATATAGGTTTGTTCATAGAACGTCAATATGGAGTAATCTATACATTAGCTGGGGTAATCAAGCTGTTACACAGACTTGGTTTTAGTTATCAGAAACCTAAGTTAATTCCTGGAAAAATAGATTTAGCTAAGCAAGAGGAATTTGAGCTGCAATATAGTTTGCTAAAAAATAATTTAGCTAAAGATGAGTCTATTTATTTTATGGATAGTGTTCATCCTCAATACCAAACTCGAGCAAGATTTGGTTGGATTAGAAAGAATGTAGTTAAAACATTACCAAGTTTCAGTGGTTGGAAGCGTAAACATATTATTGGTGCTATTAATCTTAAGGATTTAGAGGTAGTAACAACTGACAATCCTAACGCGAATTTAGGATAAGGAAGAAGAGAAGCATGGAATAAGAATAAAGTATTTACAAGTTAAGAGTGTTGGGTTACTGAAGTTTTTCAACAAAAAAACAAGAACCCAACAATGAAAAAATGTATCACAACTTTATTTTAGATACTAGACAATTTTTGTGAAATATATGAAGAATGGGAGAAGCAAAAATTAATACCAACAGATAGAAAACGCCGGAAAGAAGGGAATTTAAGCCTTTCAGAGCTTTTAACTATCGTATTATATTTTTATATATCGCCGTGCAAAGATTTTAAGAATTATTATTTATATCACTTATCATATAAATATAGAGGTTATTTTAAATTACCAAGTTATAGTCGAATAATACAATTATGGTCAAGATTAATTCTACCGCTTGTTATAATGTTGCAACTATTTAGAGGAGAGGAAACAGGAATTTATTGCATAGATTCAACTAAATTATCGATATGTCATACAAAACGTACAAATAGCAATAAAGTATTTAGTGGTATACTTCTTTTACCTGAAGAATTGGTAGTATTAGATATTAATTATCCATAAGAACATTGATTATTCGCTCATCTAAATATTCATTTTCCAACTTTTCAAGTTAAAGAAGTATATAGCTAAAATAGGGATGAGTAGTTATGGATGGTTTATGGGGTTTAAGTTGCATATAGTAATTAACAATAAGGGAACGATTATGGCGATCAAAATTACCAAAGCAAATAATAGTGATTTATCGGTAGCAGACGATATAACTGATGGATTACAAGGTAAACTCTTTGGTGATAAGGGATATATACTTCTTTAACTTGAAAAGTTGGAAAATGAATATTTAGATGAGCGAATAATCAATGTTCTTATGGATAATTAATATCTAATACTACCAATTCTTCAGGTAAAAGAAGTATATTTCTAAGGAAATATTTACTAAATTATTAGGTCGTGGATTACGCTTATTTACAGGAATTAGAAAAGATATGAAGAATCATTTATTGGAAATGGAAGATAAAATACAGCTTAGAAAAAGGTCGTTGGTTGAGTCAGTATTTAATGTCCTAAAAAATAATATGAATCTTGCACACTCAAGGCATCGATCACCTACTAATTTTTTAGTTCATATTCTAGCTTGTGTTAATGCTTTTAATATTACTAAAACTAATATTTTAAACTCTTTTTTCGATAATCTTAAACTCTTCTTATCCTAAACTGGCGTTCCTAAGGTTAATGGTGATTATATTATTGAATTTTTAAAGAAATTAGAAGCAAATAATCAAGATAAAAGTAAGATTTATTTGATATGCGATAATGCTGGATATCATAGGTCAAAAAAGGTAAAAGAATATCTACAATACAGTAAAATAGAGTTACTATTTTTGCCAGCATATAGTCCTAATTTGAATCCAATTGAACGACTGTGGAAATTTATGCATTCTGTTGTAAGTAACAATAAATTTTATGCGAATTTTGAGACATTTACTGATTCTATACGAATATTTTTTGAAAATATTGAAAAATATAAAAATAAAATTTCTTCATTGGTAAATGACAATTTTCAAACCATTGTGCCTAATCATTTTAACAACTCTTCATGTTGAAGAAGTATATTTCTTAATCAATTAGTGACCATCTTCTTTAGCAAATACGGCAATTAGTGCAGAGGCATCAAATATTATTTTGGACATCTTTTACTTCTTTTTTCTTCAATTAAATATTCCTGACGCCTTTCAGCAATAAAATCATCTACTATAGAAATATTTTTATCAATTTGATTTTTGGTAAAAATCTTATGCATCTCATCAATTATACTATCAACGCTAACGATTTTAATTTCACTATTTTCAATTTCTATGGTGATTTTTTCACCCGGATGTATATTAAATCTTTCTCTAATTGATACCGGTATAAGCACTCTACCATGCTGATCCATGTTGGTCACTATTCTTTCCATATTATAACTCTAAATTAACATTTATTATAATATGTCATTTTTAAGATAATTACAATTTATTACTTATGTTTATTTGCCGTTTTTTAGATCTTTATTTAATATAGTATCCTTACTAAACAACATAGTCATAGAATAAGCAAGTATGGCAAACATACAAAGATATAAAATCGGGAATAGATTGAAATCAAATGATTTTATTACCTTTGCACAAATATAATTAGCAGTACCGGACATTAACATTGAACCAATATTATGTCCTAAACTTATAACACGATAGCGTTCTTTAACTACAAAAGACTTAATAACTATACTATGAGCAAGAGCATTAAAAGGTGCAACTGATGCAGCTAACATTAAACTAGCTGCAAGCCCTAAATTAGTCATTTGATATTTTACTGCTATCACAAAAAATACACTTGCTGTAATAGTACATATAAATGCGATTTTTAATACTGAATTAACTCCTAAGCGGTCGGCAATAAAGCCGGCAATCGGCATGCAAACAGCAAAACATATTACTATTAAGACTGAAAAAGAACTCATAATAATACCGACTGAAGGTAATACAATCGGTAAATATTGCTTCATAAAGATGATCGCAATTTGATATGTTGCTCCAAAACCTCCGGCTAAAAATATTAACCTTGCAATATTTTTCCATTGCTTTTTAATTATAGAGCTAAGTTTTTCAATAGAATCTTGGCTATGATGTGCTTTTTTAAACTCCGGTGTTTCATCAAATTTCCGGCGATAATAAAGAGTTATTAATGCAAGCGGTAAACTTAGTAAAAACGGAATACGCCAACCCCACTCCGGAAAAATATGAGAATTAAAGAAATTAGTTGCACCAATCCCGCATAATAAACCCATTACTCCTGTACATCTAGTTATTGCCGAGGCAGTAAATCGGTATTTTGCTCCTAAATGTTCAATAACATAAATCGCTGCACCATCATATTCCCCTCCAATAAAAATACCTTGCATGAAGCGACATAAAACTAAAATTATCGTACTCCAAACTCCTATCGAAGAATAATCAGGCAATAAACCTATTATTAAGGTAGGTATTACAATACCGATAATCGTAAAACTTAAGGCTTTTTTTCGACCGTATATATCCCCTATACGTCCAAAAATATAAGCACCCATAGGTTTTGATAAATATGCCGCCGCATAAACGGCAAAAACATTTACAAGCTTTGTTAACGGATCAGTACCGGCTGAAAAGAATTTATCGGCGATAATTGCTGCTGAAAAACCATATAAACTATAGTCGTAATATTCAATAATAGTGCCTAAACAAGCACCAAGAACTTTATTGCTTGATTTTGCTTGTTTCATTTTTTAAAGGTAATACGTCGTTTTTGGTGTCATACGGCTTTGTTGCATGGGTCGAAAAACCTACTCTATGTCATTCTTAGCAACGGCGGGAATTCAGAAAAATAACATAAATCTAGCAAGTTTTTAAAAATTAAAAGCTCGATTTATCTCGCTTTATGCTGGTTCCCGCTTTCGCGGGAATGACATAGGTATACATGACCGCTTTGACCGTTACTTAAAATCCTTCAAAGACCTTTATGTAAAGGTGGACTTCATATATCTAAACTGAATTAGTATTAGACAGGGACGATGTCCTAAAAGTTAGTGGTAGTCCTAGGTTAATATTAAGCTCACAAACCAAGCAGCCAAGAGCTAATATATCACTTTCCCATTTTACGTGCAAGGTTTTCTAGGTAACTTGCTATAGTAGTTAAGGTTTCTGCGAATTTTTCTTCGTCGGGATGATTTTTTTGAAAGCCGTTTTTATTAAGTTTTTCTGTTAGACTAGCTATTTCAGCTTGAGCATTAAGAGATGCCATAACTAATAATAGCTCAAAAGAGGCTGTGGGACTACCAAGTTTAATTTCCGCTATTTTATCATTCAATTTATTCGCTAAAGATAGTAATTCTTCCTCATCTCCATTATTACAATATAATTGAAAGCTCTTGTTATTTAATGTTACCGTAACAATTGACATAATTATTTTTGCTGTTTTTTTATTTCTTCAAGTTCATTAATATAAATGTTAATTTGATCTAGCATTTTTATATAATTATCTTTTAATTCTTTATTTTCGTTTTGTAATTTTTTAACTTCATTTTGATTATTCGCTTGTGCATGCAATAACTCGTCAAGTTTATGCTCAACTTCTTCCATTAATCTCTTTAATATTTCATTATCCATTTTCTTCTAAGCATTAATTATGAATGGATGACTTACAATAATAATCGATAACATTATAATAGATATAAGTACTAATTGTTTTTTACGTTTATAATTTATCAATACCGTAGCTCTTTTATTACTTAATAATTTTTCGGTTTCGTTCTGTTTAGTAGCTTCTATCTGCTCTGCATTTCGATCTTTTACATTAAGATAATCCAAGTATAATTTTAAGTAACCTTTTACGTATACTTCTCCCGGTAAAATATCAAAATCACCCTCTTCTAAAGCTACTAAATATTTTTTTCTAATTTTTAAATCACTAGATACCTGATTTAAAGCTTTACCCGAATCTAACCTAATTTGCTTAAGCATTGACGACATAATTTACTCAAGTTTTTGTAAGAATATTTCAAATTTCTTATTTGCTAAAATAATTATATTTAAGTCTATAGTTTCTTGAGATTTAATTTCTTTAATAAAATCAAGAAAATTTCTAACTAAGTTATTATTATTATCAATCCATAAATCTAAATCAATAGTTGTTTTAGATTTATTAATTATTTTTATTAATAATCTACGTTGTTTGTCATATAAATCATCTTTTAGCGATTGAATACCGAGGCGTCGCCAAAATGAATCGTTCAATTGCTTATCACAAGCTTTACGTAACCAATCAAGACTAAACATATCGCTTATAGCAAAATAAGCTTTTGCTACCTCTTTATTATTTCCTGAAGTCTGTTTTGTTACATATATAATATCAAATACTGAAATTAAATTGTCAAATGTAGCGATAGTAGCAGCAAATGATTCCTCTACCCCACTAGTTGTATAATAATTTAATTTTTCTTCAAATCTTATTTTAGTTTCTCCGACTAATAAAGTACCTACTGTTTTTCTTAAGTTTTGCGCAGGAACTCTAAACTCTTCTATAGTTTCACTAATATTAATAGGATGCTTTAAATTTTTAATAAACCACGAAATACCCCGACGCATTAATTTCGTTATTTCGGTAAACATATCGATTTTTACATTGTAATCAATATTAGTAGGTAGCTTACTTACCGTTTCCCATATATCATCAAGATCAAAAATTTCACAAATAATGGTATATGACCTTATTATATCACAAAGAGGAGCCCCAATCTCACGCTTTACAATACTAATAAGCGGTCCTCCAAGTTGATTAATTATTTTATTTATGGTAACAGTTTTAATAATCTCATGTTTAAGAGGATGAGATAAAATTTCATTACGAAACTTTTTTTGCATCATTTCAGGAAAATAATCTATAAGATATGCATCAAAATATTTATCATGAGAAAAAGTAGAATTAAGTAACTCGTGATAAGCCGACCTTTTACTATATGATAGCAACACGCAAAGCTCAGGACGAGTTAGTACTTCACCGCTGATAGCTCTTCTATTCAATTCTTCCGCACTAGGCAAGAATTCATTTTCCCGTTCTAATACTTTTTCTTCTTCTAAAATATCTATAAATTGACTAAGTATATTAACGGTTAAAGTAGGAGATAGTTGCATAATTGTTATTGCTTCGGTTTGCTTATAATTATCAAGCAATACTAACTCTTCAACTTGCTTTGTCATATCATTTAGGAGTGTATTACGTTCTTCTAAAGTAATTTTTCCTGAGGTTACCGCACTACTTAAAGCAATCTTGATATTTACCTCATGATCGGAACAATCAACACCTGCTGAATTATCAATAAAGTCGGCATTTATGCGTCCGCCTTTTTTAGCATATTCAACTCTACCTCTCTGTGATACCCCGACATTACCGCCTTCTGCTATAACTTTTGCTCTAATTTCTTCACCGTTACATCTAAGGTTATCATTTGTTTTATCACCGATTTCTAAATTATTTTCCGTTTTAGCTTTGATATAAGTGCCTATTCCGCCATTCCACAATAAATCAACATCTGCTTTTAAAATAGCTTTAATTAATTCTTCCGGTGATAATTCATTATCATTTATATCAAGTAATTTTTTAATTTCCGGTGATAATTTTATTAATTTACTACTACGTTCAAATACTTTGCCTCCTTTAGAAATAAGCTTAGAATCATAATCGGACCAATTAGAACCCTTTAAATTAAATAAACGCAACCGCTCATTAAAACTTGATACAGGATCAGGGGTAGGATCAATAAATATATGTTTATGATTAAAGGCAGCAACTAACTTAATAGCCTCTGATCTTAGCATACCGTTACCGAACACGTCTCCCGACATATCTCCTATACCTACGACGGTAATAGGATCTATTTGGACATCTAACCCTAAAGTTTTAAAGTGATTAGTTACGGAAATCCAAGCTCCTTTAGAGGTAATAGCCATTTTTTTATGATCGTAACCTGCAGAGCCACCGGAAGCAAAAGCATCATCAAGCCAGTAATTATATTCTCTTGCCACACTATTAGCGTAATCCGAAAATGAAGCTGTACCTTTATCGGCAGCAACCACTAAATAAGGATCTTCTTTATCATAAATAATAACGTCTTTCGGATGTACTACTTTACCGTCAACGATATTATCGGTTATGTCCAGTAAACCTCTCAGGAAATTCTTATAGCATTCTACCACTTTTTCCATATATTCATCACGAGTAAGTCCTTCCTCAGTAAAATGAACATAAAAACCGCCTTTAGAGCCGACAGGGACAATAACGGAATTCTTCGTCATCTGTGCTTTCATAAGTCCAAGGACCTCAAGCCTATAATCTTCTGCTCTATCCGACCATCTAAGTCCTCCGCGTGATACAGGACCGCCTCTTAAATGAACAGCTTCAAAATCCTTAGAGTAAACAAATGCTTCAGCAAACGGAACAGGTTTAGGTAAACCAGGTACTTTTGAAGAATCAAACTTAAATGAAAAAACATGTTTATGCGGTTGATAGTAATTTGTTCTAGTAATAGCATTAATTATACCAAGCATACTACGTAGTACTTTATCTTCACTACTCATCTCAACGGTTACTAAGTAATTATTCAGTTTATCTTGAATTACATCACAATTATTATCAGGATGTTTAGGATTAAATTTTATATCAAACAGATTTACCAACATTTTTGTATATTCGGGATGTTTAAGTAGTGTTAGTTGCACATAACCTTTACCGTAACTAAATCCCGTTTGATGTAAATATCTTGTTAAAGCTTTGACGAGTTTAACTTGCTTCCAATTAAAACCGGCAAGCACTATCAGTTTACTTAAAGAATCATTAGCAAGCATCCCAAGTGCCATTTGATCTAAAGCTTCTTCAACATTTATTTTTAATTCGGTAATATTACCCTTTACCGGTATGATAGAAGTTAAGATAAAATTATATATCCAGCTTTCTTTAATTTCCAGAGCCTCCTTAATTGCAAAAGTTTGTTCATCAATTGCTTTAAAACCTAAATTTTCGATTGGCGGCAATATATTAGAAAGGGCAAGTTTTACTTTTGGACTATATATTTTTAAGTAAAATTCCGTTTCATTTACAGAAACTAGATTAAACATACATTCTTGTGACTTGCTTGCTTCCGTTAAATATTCAATATCTATTAAAGCTATTTCCGGAGAAAATTTTTGTCTATAATCTGCTGGAAAAACATTATCAAAAAGCTTTAAATTAATACCTGCTTGATATTCACCGCATTTTTTAGAAAGCTTAAAATAAAAATCTTCACTCCAACGTGTAGAGATACGATCTAAATCTTGCTGTATTATTTCTGCTTCAAAATTTATTTTATGTTCCCCTTGTGCTTCAAGCGTTACAAAAAGATAAGAAAAATTACCGACTACTTCGGTTATATAGTTGGATAAAATTTTACTACCGAATTTTTCCGCTAAATAACAATCTATCATATTATGTATTTCAGCCGTTAAACGTTCTCGTGGCAGAAAAATTATGATATTAAGAAAAGAACTCGACCAATCATATTGAATAAATAATTTAAGCTTCTTACTCATCATACTTGAGAGCATATGTAAACACATACAATATAAATCGCCTTGATCAATTTGTATTAAAGCTTCTCTCGGTAACGACTCCATTAAAATTCTTAACTTATCGGCATTATAACCAGATAATGCAAAACCGGCTTTCTCAATTACAAAATTAAATTTTTGTCGTAGGATTGGAATATCACTTATTGAATGGTAATACATATTTGAATTATATATGCCGAAAATTATACTTCCTGAAATATATTCGCCCGAAGAGTTAAATTTTTTCACTAAGATATAGTCGATTAAATTATCTGAATGGATAAGCGACGCACTATTTATTTTACCGAGTATTATTAATTGATTTTGATATAAAGGATTAGCAGAACATTTTATAATATCATCAATCTCGTCTTTTACTTCTTGCCATATTTTTGCTGCTCCTATTTCATTGCTTAATTTTAAAGATTTTACCTCAAAATCAAGAGTCCCTAATAAAACCAAATTATCGTTTTGTAGCCAATTTAAGAATTCTTTAGCCTCTTCAAAATTTAATTTATCATTATCAATTATATTTTTAGATAAACCTTGTAATTTTATGAGTAATTGCGGTAAATGGCTATAGCTTTGCTCTAACTCTTCTAATCTTTCATTTATAGCTTCAGTTAAAAATGTAGTAGTTTTATCGTCAAAATTTCCTAAAATGGTTAAATGCAGTATCGATTCTGATTTTTCATCCGACACAGAATTTTCTAATATTTTTTCTAATTCTCCTTTACTATTTCGGACGCAGTTTATTACCGGATGGAGTAAAAACTTAGTTTGCAAATTCATATTTTTAAGCAGACATATAATAAAATCAACAATATGCGGTTTATTATCAAGTAATATCAAGACATTTATTGCCGGATCATTTTCTATAACCGTCTTTGTTATTGCTATTTTTCTTGCTCTTTCTACCCTTTGCTTAAAAAACTTAAAGGCTTCATCTGCAAAATTTTGAAATAGTTTTTCTCTATTCTCAAAATCATAATTTATCGGAATATAATTTAAAAACTTTTGAACAAAATCTATATATATGGAACTTGACTCACGTTCCTTGCTAAGTTCTAGCATTTTAGTTTTATAATTCGGGATTTGACAATTTAAACGACTACAATTAAAAGAGGTGGTTTTTGGGGTCATGATTTTCTCAAGAATAATATTATATGCTATCATGTACTATCATATGCTATGCTATTATATTATATATTATTTAATAAACAAGAGTGTATAAAATAAATGGAAACGATATTTGCACAAAGCTCTGCATTCGGTAAAGCAGGCGTAGCGGTTTTTAGGATTTCTGGTCCTAAAAGCTTAGAAGTTTTACAGCTACTTACCGGCAGAGCGGACTTTAAACCACTTATCATGTATTATCAACAAATTACAGTTCCCGAAACTAAGGAGCTAATTGATAATGCTATGGTTGTTTATTTTAAATCACCTAATAGCTTTACCGGTGAAGACGTAGTTGAGATTCATACGCACGGCAGTAAAGCTATCTCCATAATGCTTATTAACACATTGTTAAATATAGCTGATATTCGTTTAGCAGAAGCAGGAGAATTTACGAAAAGAGCTTTTTTAAACAATAAGTTTGATTTAACGGCAGCAGAAGGGATAGCCGATTTAATTAATGCTGAAACTATTATGCAGCATAGGCAAGCAATTAGACAGGCAAGCGGTGGGCTTGAAGAATTATATAATAACTGGCGTAGCAAGCTTTTAAAAATTATCTCTCTGCTTGAAGCTTATATAGATTTCCCTGATGAAGATATACCTGATAGCGTTCTTAATGACGTTAACAACACTCATAAAAACCTTATAAACGAAATATCTAATTATCTTAATGATAATAGACGAGGAGAATTACTCAATAGTGGTCTTAAGCTTTCAATTATCGGTCCGCCGAATGTCGGTAAGTCTAGCTTACTAAACTTCTTAATGCAGAGAGATATAGCAATTGTCTCGAATATTGCAGGAACTACTAGAGATATAATTGAAGGTCATTTAGACATTGGCGGCTACCCTATTATTTTACAGGATACGGCAGGTATAAGAGAAGAAAGTAGTGACATTATCGAGCAAGAAGGTATAAAAAGAGCTATTAATTCGGCTAAAACAGCGGATATTAAAATTATTATGTTTGATGCCGAAAAATTAGATTCCTCTATAAATGAAGATATTACAGGTTTAATTGATGAAAATACTATCGTGATAATTAATAAAATCGATTTAATTGAACCTAGTAAAATCTTTTCTATTGAAGATAAATATAAATGCTTAAGAGTTTCAGTAAAAAATAATATTGCTCTTTCAAGTATATTAAAAAATATCGAAAATATTGCCGAAAATATGGCGGGTTTTACCGAAACGCCTTACATAACAAATCAACGTCATCGTCATTATTTAAAACAAGCTCTCTCACATTTAACGGCTTTTAGTTTAGATAATGATTTAGTTCTAGCAACTGAAGATATTAGAATGACGGCACGCTGCATCGGTGCTATTACGGGAGTTATTAACGTAGAAGAAATACTAGGCGAGATCTTTAAAAATTTCTGCATAGGTAAGTAATATTGTATAGCTCATTCCTGCGGAAGGGCATGGATGTCGACTTAAGGATCGATGTCATTCCTAGCTAAAAGCGGGAATCCAGTAAAAAAAGCATAAACACAGCAAATTTTTGAAATTAAAAGCTCGATTTATCTCGCTTTATGCTGGATTCCCGCTTTCGTGGGAATGACATAAATCTCCGACCACAATCACCCTAACCCATCTCACCCTTTCTCTATATATATACTTCTTCAACATGAAGAGTTGTTAAAATGATTAGGAACAATGGTTTGAAAATTGTCATTTACCAATGAAGAAATTTTATTTTTATATTTTTCAATATTTTCAAAAAATATTCGTATAGACGCCAGTTTAGGATAAGAAGAGTTTAAGATTATCGAAAAAAGAGTTTAAAATATTAGTTTTAGTAATATTAAAAGCATTAACACAAGCTAGAATATGAACTAAAAAATTAGTAGGTGATCGATGCCTTGAGTGTTCAAGATTCATATTATTTTTTAGGACATTAAATACTGACTCAACCAACGACCTTTTTCTAAGCTGTATTTTATCTTCCATTTCCAATAAATGATTCTTCATATCTTTTCTAATTCCTGTAAATAAGCGTAATCCACGACCTAATAATTTAGTAAATAATTCCTTAGAAACGCGAATTTAGGATAAGGAAGAAGAGAAGCATGGAATAAGAATAAAGTATTTACAAGTTAAGAGTGTTGGGTTACTGAAGTTTTTCAACAAAAAAACAAGAACCCAACAATGAAAAAATGTATCACAACTTTATTTTATATACTAGACAATTTTTGTGAAATATATGAAGAATGGGAGAAGCAAAAATTAATACCAACAGATAGAAAACGCCGGAGAGAAGGGAATTTAAGCCTTTCAGAGCTTTTAACTATCGTATTATATTTTTATATATCGCCGTGCAAAGATTTTAAGAATTATTATTTATATCACTTATCATATAAATATAGAGGTTATTTTAAATTACCAAGTTATAGTCGAATAATACAATTATGGTCAAGATTAATTCTACCGCTTGGTTATAATGTTGCAACTATTTAGAGGAGAGGAAACAGGAATTTATTGCATAGATTCAACTAAATTATCGATATGTTATACAAAACGTACAAATAGCAATAAAGTATTTAGTGGTATACTTCTTTTACCTGAAGAATTGGTAGTATTAGATATTAATTATCCATAAGAACATTGATTATTCGCTCATCTAAATATTCATTTTCCAACTTTTCAAGTTAAAGAAGTATATAGCTAAAATAGGGATGAGTAGTTATGGATGGTTTATGGGGTTTAAGTTGCATATAGTAATTAACAATAAGGGAGCGATTATGGCGATCAAAATTACCAAAGCAAATAATAGTGATTTATCGGTAGCAGACGATATAACTGATGGATTACAAGGTAAACTCTTTGGTGATAAGGGATATATTTCTAAGGAATTATTTACTAAATTATTAGGTCGTGGATTACGCTTATTTACAGGAATTAGAAAAGATATGAAGAATCATTTATTGGAAATGGAAGATAAAATACAGCTTAGAAAAAGGTCGTTGGTTGAGTCAGTATTTAATGTCCTAAAAAATAATATGAATCTTGAACACTCAAGGCATCGATCACCTACTAATTTTTTAGTTCATATTCTAGCTTGTGTTAATGCTTTTAATATTACTAAAACTAATATTTTAAACTCTTTTTTCGATAATCTTAAACTCTTCTTATCCTAAACTGGCGTTTTTAGTAGGTAATGCAAGCCCTATAGAAGATAACGCTGCTTTGACTCGTTCTTTTGATTCAGCTATAGTTTTATCGGCGAGCCCTACTATAGTAAAAGCAGGGATACCCGGTGATATTTGTACCTGCACGTCAACATCAATAATATCAATTCCATTAAACGTTAGACTTGCTATATGAATTATCATGAAATTTTTCTTCAAATGCTATTTTGTGAGGTTGTAGATGTTATTGCATGGATCAGAAAACGCACTCGGTGTCATCCCGTGGCTTGACCACAGGATCCAAAAAACAATTTAATTTTAAGCTGGACCCCGTGGTCAAGCCACGGGGTGACAGAGAAAAGAGACGCACAACAATCCTATCTCAACCACCAATCGAAAAAGCATGCTATAAAACAAACTTAGCTAAATCAAGATTAGTTATTATTTTTGATAATTGATTTTCTACGAATTTATCATCGATAGTTATTTTTTTGCCTTTCATTTCGCTAGCTTCAAAGCTTATATCCTCAAGCAGATTCTCAAGTATAGTATGCAGCCTTCTAGCCCCTATATCTTCGACTTCTAAATTAACGGTGATCGCATAATCAGCTATCTTCTCAATAGCAGAAGCAGCAAATTCAAGATGCACGTCTTCAGTACCTATTAGTACCGAATATTGCTTTATTAAACTAGTTTCAGGCTCAAGCAATATTTTAATCATATCATCTTTGGTGAGTGAATTTAATTCCACTCTAATCGGTAATCTTCCTTGTAACTCCGGTAATAAATCAGAAGGTTTAGCAATATGGAAAGCACCTGAAGCAATAAATAATATATGATCGGTTTTAACCGGTCCATATTTAGTATTAACCGTTGTTCCTTCTATCAAAGGTAGCAAATCTCTTTGCACTCCCTCTCTACTTATTTCAGCATTTTTTGCTCCGGAACTACCGGTCGAAGCTATTTTATCAATCTCGTCAATAAAAACTATCCCATCATTTTCGGCTAAATTTATAGCTTGCTGAATAATTTTTTCTTGGTCTATTAATTTTTCTGATTCCTCAGGTATAATAATAGCCATAGCATCTTTAACTAGCATTTTTTTTGTTTTAGTCCTACTGCTACCAAGGGCTCGTCCAATCATATCGCCAAGATTAAGAACGCCCATAGATGCTCCCGGCATGCCCGGTATTTCAAAACTTCCACCACCGACAGGTGTAGTATCAGCTACGCTAATTTCGATTTCCGTATAATCAAGTTCGCCGTTTAAAATTTTTTCTTTGAACTTTTCTCTAGTCTCACTACTAGAAGTTTTACCTACTAAACTATCTAATATTCTCTCTATCGCTTTTTCACGTGCATTAATATCTACTTCCGTTTTTGCTAAAGTTTTTTCAGTATTAACGGCTATTTCGACCAAATCACGAATTATTGATTCTACATCACGCCCTACATATCCGACTTCGGTAAATTTAGTTGCTTCAATTTTATAGAAAGGAGAATTAGTAAGCTTTGCAAGGCGTCTTGCTATTTCCGTTTTCCCGACCCCGGTTGAACCGATCATTAAAATATTTTTCGGTACTATTTCATTACGTAAATTACCTTCTACTCTTTTACGACGACAGCGATTTCTAAGTGCAATAGCAACAGCTTTTTTGGCCTTTTCTTGACCTACGATAAATCTATTAAGTTCATTAACTATTTGAGAAGGGGTAAGCCCAATAGGGTCTTTTTTATAAGTAGTTTTAGTAGCTTTCATACAACTTTTTCCATTATAATATTATGATTAGAAAATACACACAAATCTGCAGCTATATTCATAGATTTTAAAGCAATTTCTTCAGCAGTTAAATTGTTCTCGTAAGACATTAAAGCACGAGCGGCAGATAGTGCAAATAAACCGCCTGAACCTATTGCCGCAACATTATTTTCAGGCTCTACGACATCACCGTTACCGGTTAAAATTAATATATGATTACGATCGGCAACAATCATCATTGCTTCTAAACGTCTCAAATATTTATCGCTACGCCAATCTTTTGCAAGCTCAACTGCACTTCTAAGTAGATTATGCTTATGTTGCTCTATCTTTACTTCAAGTTTTTCAAATAACGCAAGACCGTCAGCCGTAGAACCCGCAAAACCGGCAATAATTTTATTATTTGCTATAGTCCGAAGTTTTCGTGCTGTGGATTTTAGTACGGTATTACCATGCGAGACTTGTCCATCTGCTGCTATAATTATTTCTTCGTTCTTTTTTAAACAAAGTATTGTTGTGCCGTGTAAGGCTAAATTATCTGACATACTATAAAATTTATTGATATTAAGTGGTTAATTAGGTACTATATAGTATTGAATTACTCCTAAATAAAATGAGGAGTTATTCGACACAGCTTCAAAAAGAGCTAGGAGTTCAAAGTCCTCGGAACGAAAGCCGTTACTTAATATAGTTCGTACCGCAGCTCTTGTAGAACATTGTCACCAATTTTTGAAGTTCAATCTTAGTATATACTCAAATGATTTCAAGAATTGAATTTGTTATCAAATGGTGAACGCACACAGCTTATACTTAATAAGTGAGTACGTGAATCCATGAAGATAACAAAGAGCAATTCTTGAAAGCAACAGAGTATACTTGACTAATCAGGTTTAATTAATTATTGTCCCTTGAATTTTCAAGGCTTAAGCTTAAATAATGAATATATACGCAATATACATTAACTCCACACAAAAAAATAATAATTTTATTGTTATTGAAGAAGGCTTTTCATGGATAGCTGCTCTTTTAAGTATATTTTGGGCATTATACCATAAAATGTGGTTAGTTGTTGCTATTGCCGTAATAGCGAATATAATCGTTACGGCGATTAATATCGAAGAGTTAAAGTTTATATTTAAGATAGTCTTAATATTAGGCTTCGGCTTCTTTGCTTCAGATATTAGAGAAAATTATTTAAAAAGAAATAATTACCGACTAGAAGATATAATAATTGCCAACTCTAGCATTGAAGCTGAATTGAAATTTTTAGCACGTAGTATGCTTGTTTAATGAATAGAAAAATTTCCTTAATGTCATTCCCGCGTGGCATTGTTGCGTAGACCGGTTTTCTATTGTCATCCCGCGACTTGATCGCGGGATCTAGAAAAGAAATAAAAATACTACTAATATTAGTATTTTTAACTGGACCCTGTGGTCAAACCACGGGGTGACACAGTGGATTTTGCCGGTCCATGCGGGAATGACATCGAGTGTGTTTCTCAAGTCACCTTTAACAGGAATAAAATGATGTATAATAAAGAAAATGTTTTTGCTAAAATTATAGATAAAAATCTTCCGGCAAAAATAATTTATGAAGACGAACAAATTTTAGCATTTAAAGATATAGCACCCGTAGCACCTGTACATATTATCGTTATACCTAAAAACGAATATATAGATTATGCGGATTTTATCTCTAAAGCTCAAATAGACGAAATAAAACATTTTTTTGCTAAAATTTCCGATATAGCGAATGAAGCAGGTTTAGATAAAGACGGTTATCGTTTAATAACTAATAAAGGCGAAAAATCGGGACAAACTATTTTTCATTTTCACTTCCATATTATCGGAGGCGAAAAACTCATCGGATTAATAAATAAATGACTAAAAAATACAATATTGCAGTAATTGGAGCTACAGGAAATGTAGGGCGTGAAACTCTAAATATTCTAGCTGAACGTAATTTTCCCGTTAATAAAATTTATGCTATAGCTTCAGATAACTCTATCGGACGGGAAATAAGTTATGGAGAAAAAATACTGAAAATCAGTAGTTTAACTAATTTAAATTTTGATGATATCGATATTGCTTTTTTTTGTGCCGGTTCAGAAGTTTCAAAAGAACTTGTACCTAAAGCTACTGCTAGTAGTTGTGTAGTTATCGACAAATCCTCACTTTTTAGAGTTGACAATCAAGTACCGTTAATTGTACCTGAGGTTAATTTATCAACACTTACAGAGTTTAATACTAAAAATATCATAGCTAACCCTAACTGTATAGTAATTCCGCTTGCAGTAGCATTAAAACCGCTAGATAATGAAATAAAGATTAAAAGAGTAGTGATATCTACTTATCAATCAGTATCAGGAGCAGGTAAAGCAGGAATGGACGAACTCTACGACCAAACAAAATCTAAATATGTTTTTGGAGAGAATGATCCTAAGCAATTTCCAAAACAGATTGCATTTAATCTTTTTCCTCATATAGGTGATTTAAATAAAGACGGCTATACAAGTGAAGAAGCAAAAATTGCTTTTGAACTAAACAAAATTATGGGCAATCACTTTAAAGCTAGTGTTACTTCCGTGCGAGTACCGGTATTTATCGGTCATTCTATATCGGTTAACATAGAATTTAACGACAAAATGGACGCTAACATCGCTGAAGAAATATTACAAGACGCAGATGGAATTGTTACAATTTCTAATAATAATGACCTTGCTTATATCTCGCCCGTTGAAGTGGTAGGCGAAGATGCCGTATATGTCTCCCGCATTAGAAATGACGTAAGTAGAGATAACACGATAAATCTATGGATTACATGTGATAATTTACGTAAAGGAGCAGCTTTAAACAGCGTCCAAATTGCTGAAGAACTAATTAATAATTATTTATAATATAACTAATATGGATAATAACAATAATAATCTAAATAAAAAAAACCCGCTAGTAATAGCATTAGGCGAATGTAGAACAGCTTTTTGGATAGTTTTTTGGTTTGCTTTTGTAATTAACTTACTAATGTTAATTACTCCTCTTTACTCACTACAAGTTCTTGATAGAGTCCTTGGAAGCGGTAATCTACAAACATTATTATTTTTATCAATAATAATCGCATATATCTATTTTGTTTACGGATTATTACAAATTGCTCGTTCTTTTACACTTATAAAGGTAGGAGAATGGCTTGATAGAACAGTAGCTCCCGTAATTTTTGCTTCTTCAATTTCTGCAGCCGCAACACGAGCAAATATGGGTTCTAGCCAATTATTACGTGATTTTCAAGCCGTCAAAACATTCCTAACAAGTACCGGAATTAATACTTTATTCGATGCCCCTTGGAGCCTTATCTATATTGCCGTTATTTTCTCAATTCATCCATATATCGGTCTTATTACCGTTTTTGGTGCAGTTATCATAGTTTCAACCGCTTTCTTTAACGCTGCCGCTACTAATAAAACGCTCGGTGAAGCTACCGAATTTTCGATAAAAGGTATGACACAAGCCGATATTGCAAACAGAAATGCAGAAGCAATTGAAGCAATGGGAATGATGAAGAATGTTACAAAAAATTGGCATAAATTTAACATATTAGCACTTGATAAACAATCAATTGCTAGCTATCGTAACGGTGTTATTTCTAACTTTTCAAGGTTTATCCGTAACATAATGCAAATGGCTGTTACCGGAGTCGGTGCTTACATTGTTGTAAAATCTCACAGTGCAGATATGACTCCCGGTAATATGATTATGAGTTCTATCATAGTCGGTAGAGCTCTTGCTCCTTTCGATAATGCTATTGATTTATGGAAAAGTATGAGCGGTACTATTAAATCATACAAAAACATTAATAATTTATTTAACACTTATGCTTCTAGAGATGAAGCGATGCCAATTCCGAACGTTGATGGTCATCTTACTGTTGAAAATATTTATTATGCTCATCCTATACCGAAACATTTACCACAACCTCCCGTACCGAAATATATCTTAAAAGGCGTTAGTTTTGCAGTACAGCCGGGCGAAGTTTTAGCAATTATCGGTCCTTCGGCTACAGGAAAATCAACTTTAGCTAAAATCATAGTCGGGGTATGGAAAGAATCATCAGGTTCCGTACGTTTAGATAGTGCTGAAATTTATCGTTGGAATAGAGAAGATTTCGGTAGACATGTTGGCTATCTTCCTCAAGGAATAGAACTTTTTAGCGGTAGTATTAAACAAAATATAGCTAGAATGGAAGAAGGTGCCGATCCGCAAAAAGTTATTGAAGCAGCTAAAATAGCCGGAGCTCATGAAATGATATTAAGATTCCCTGACGGTTATGATTCTGATATCGGTCCTGCCGGCTCTAATCTATCAGGTGGTCAAAGACAACGTATCGGGCTTGCTAGAGCTTTTTACGGCAATCCAAAACTCATCATTTTAGATGAGCCTAATGCTAATTTAGATGAGGCAGGTGAAGTCGCCCTTGCAAGTGCTTTAAAACAAGCAAAACTTAAAGGAATAGCAGTTCTTGTAATTTCACATAGACCATCCGTATTATCCGTTGTTGATAAAATTCTAATATTACAGGATGGAGCAGTTGCAGTTTACGGAACGGAAGAAGAGATTCAAAAACACTTTAAAACTTTAAAAAGCGGCACAATTCATATTAATAACTAAAGTGTCATACCAAATTAATGTCATGCCGTGACTTGATCACGGCATCCAGTTAAAAATACTAATAATATTAGTATTTTTATTGTTTTTATGGACCCCATGGTCAAGCCACGAGGTGACACACAGTGGATTTTACCGGTCCACGCAGGAATGACACCGAGAGCAATGCTGACTAAAAATAATAATGATTAAATATTATGCAGGACTCAAAACACAATAAACCTCAAATTACTCCGGAACAATTGAAACAATTATTGTCCTTACGCGCAGATTCATTGAACCTTAAAGGTCAAAGTTCTAAACGTAAAGCTTTAATAAATACTACATTAAAGAAAACCTCTCACGTTATAGAGTTCTTATTAGTAAAGCTTGACAGGTTTGTTAATTTTACTACCAAAAAAACAGATAAAGATCGTAATAACGTAGCCCAAGCTGCAAGGTCACCTATACTTTTCGGTATTTATGTTATTATCTTTTTAGTATTAATAGGCGGATTATGGGCGGCTCTTGCCCCTCTTGATAGCGGTGCTGTAGCTGTCGGTATCGTAATGCCAAGCACAAATAAAAAAACGATTCAACATAATGAAGGTGGAATAATCAATGCTATTTACGTTAAGCAAGGTGACAAAGTCAAAGAAGGCGATAAGTTAATAGAGCTTGAAGAAACTAGAATAAAAAGCGAACATGAAAATATTCTTGGTCAGTACCGTAATTTTTTAGCAACTGAAAATCGTTTAATTGCCGAACGTGATAATTTAGAACAAATCGAATTCTCTGATTTTCTAATGCAGGATATAAATTTACCGGAAGTAGCTAAAATAATTCATACACAGGAAAATTTATTTAGATCTAGAAAAGAAGTATATAACTCAGAGAAAGATGCATTACATCAAAATATTGCTCAACTTGAGAAAAAAATTGAAGGTTTAGAAGCAAAAAAAGTTGCCGCTTCAAAAACTGCTGAAGTCTATCAAGACCGTTTAAAAGCTTTAAGAACGTTAAAAGAAAAAGGCTTTGTACAAAAAGCAGCTTTATTAGACCAAGAGGCAAAAGTTGCCGCTTCAAAAAGCGATGTTGCAACAACTGAAGCCGAAATAGCAGGGATACGCCATGCTATTACCGAAACTCAAATTAAAATTATAAATCAGCAAAATAAATATACTGAAAGGACTTTAACAGAGCTTCGTGAAGCTCAAGTACAAACAGCATCTCTTAAAGAAAAATATAATTCCCTGACGGATTCGCTTAATCGTGTGATAATCAGATCACCTGTTGACGGCATAGTTAATAATTTAAAATATCATACAATAGGCGGTGTTATAAGTCACGGACAACCTATTATGGAAATTTCGCCAATTAATGATCCATTAATAATAGAAGCAAAGGTATCTCAAAAAAACATTGACTCAGTACATGAGGGACTAGTTGCAAAAATACGTTTCAGTGCATTTAAATCAAGAACGACTCCAACATTTACCGGTAAAGTAGTAAGCATATCACCCGATATCGTACAAGATGAAAGACAACATCCGGGACAACAGCAAGACAATTATTATGTTGCAAGAGTTGAAATTGATATGGATGAATTTAACAAAGTTGCTAAAGTTAAAAATCTTGAATTACATCCCGGTATGCAGGCTGAGGTACAAATCGTAACCGGTACTAGAACACTACTTAGATATTTACTTGATCCCGTTACTGATACTGCATTTAAAGCTTTCAGAGAAAAATAGATAATTTGAAGATTTTAGGCTAGATAACTTTACGGAACCTAAATATTTTGTAATAATATTTATTAGAAATTCTTAATCCTTTATTGACTTTTAACCAAAAAAGTAATAGCTTATTTCGTAATCTAATTATTATGTAAAGGTTATGTTAGGCTACGAAAAAGAACAAAGAAGTTTAAATAAAGCACAAAAACAAGCTGTCGGATTACTTTCTATAGGTACATTTCTAGAGTATTTTGACCTTATGCTTTATGTGCATATGGCGGTGCTTTTAAATAATTTATTTTTTCCGGAATATGATTCTTTCACTTTTTCGCTGCTTACTGCCTTTTCTTTCTGCTCTACCTACTTGTTAAGACCTATAGGAGCATTAATATTCGGATATGTAGGAGATCATTTTGGACGTAAGATTGTAGTTATTTTAACTACTCTATTAATGGCTATTACTTGTGTGATTATAGGCAGTATGCCAACATATGCACAAATAGGTATAACAGCCTCTTGGGTTCTTACTATATGTCGTATAATTCAAGGTATGTCGGCAACTGCAGAAGCACGAGGTGCAGAGCTGTACTTAACCGAAAACTCATCTCCTCCTATACAATATCCGTTAGTAGCAATTATAACCGTATTTTCTGCCGTAGGTACGACGGTAGCACTAGGTATTGCATCAATTTTTACTAATCAAAATATTTATCAACATGAATCAAGTTGGCGTATAGCCTTTTTTGTTGGTGCAACTATTGCTTTTGTAGGTACTATTGCGAGGACTAGTTTAAAAGAAGCAGCGGAATTTTCAAATAAAAAAAATAAATTAAAACTAAGACTTCAAGAAAATAATATTAAGCTTGAAGAAATTGACAAAGACATTCTAGATCAACAAGTTCCAAACGCCACTTCTATTTGGTATTTCTTTATCCAATGTGCTAGACCTCCGTGTTTTTATTTCGTGTATATATATTGTGCTGATATATTAAAAAGAGAATGTGGTTTTACTCCGAATCAAATTATAAATCAAAATTTTTGGGTATCTATAATAGATTTACTCGGTATTATCGCTCTTGCATTTATTAGCTATAAGATCCATCCTTTAAAAATCTTAAAGGTAAAATTATATCTATTTTTTACCTCTCTCATTTTTTTTCCTATAATGTTAAATTATAACCCTACTCCTTTATATATTTTTATTTTTCAATGTTTAGCTGCATTATTCGTATTTGATCACGTA
The DNA here is from genome assembly GCF_964026485.1 of Rickettsia endosymbiont of Villa modesta. NCBI lineage: Bacteria > Pseudomonadati > Pseudomonadota > Alphaproteobacteria > Rickettsiales > Rickettsiaceae > Rickettsia > Rickettsia endosymbiont of Villa modesta. The sequence goes on from NZ_OZ032157.1 coordinate 1,230,048, forward strand.
CCGGCAGCTCCTATATTTTATAAATATTTTCCGGTTTTTAAGAGATTTACATATACTAGTATGCTAAGTGCAATAGCAAAATTATTTACTTATATTATAACGTCATTTGGTTTAGTTTATATTACCAATTATCTAGGATATTGGGGATTATTTTTAATTTTCATTCCGGTAGGTATAACTTTCTTTATGGGAGTAACTTATTTTGAGAGGATGGAAAAGAATCGAAATTTATAATTTTATTAAAAGTAACATTTATATTAAACTTTAAATTATTTTTATAACATTCAGCATATATAAGCTCTGAAACTGAAGGTATTTCAAGTATTTCACTTAACACTAAAAAGCTTTTTAATGTCTCTTTAATTATTTTATGAGCTTTTTCAGGCGATTTTGCTTCTAAAGTTTGTAAATTATGTATCCTATCAAAAAGTTTTATAAGAGCAGTATCGTATCTTTTTTGTTTAATTAATACACTCAGACTTTTCTCGCTACTTATTTTTCCACAAGGTTTAATTCTAGTTAGGCCTTCTACATGCCTTGCTACTTCTTCATCAAAAATGTTACTAATCATTCCTTCAGTAAGTTTAGTATCTTCAATAGTGTCATGAAGTAATGCAGCTTGTAGCATTCTAAAAGTAAAGAGTTTAGGCACTTCTTTTGCTACAAATTCCGCTACCATAATTGTTACTGCGATTGGATGAGAATAATAAGGATCACCTGATTGACGCATTTGCTTACCATGATATTTACGAGCATAATAAATACCTTTTTTAACTTCTCTAATATCAACAGGTTGTTTTACTTGGGTATTTAAAAATAAAAGCCTTTCGATTAATTTATGTGAATATTTACAGCTTTCCAAATTTTTTTCCCAATATTCTATATCTTTCATAAAATCTCCCAATTACATATATATTATTTTATTGGTTTTTCTTATGATTATTTTTTATATTTTCTTTTTAAAATCCAATATTTAATAATTTTTCTATTTTTAATGCTAAAAAATAACTATATATTAAAAATAGTTTTTTATAAAGATTTATATGTCATCCTTAACTATCACCTATATTTTTCTCATTACAACAATCTTAATATCTTTATTTTGTCGTGATAAAAGACCTGCATATTTAGGCATAGGCATTACAATTTTAGCCGCTTTATATCAAGGCGTAATAAATATTATAGGAGTTGGGGCTTTATCTATTTTTACTGCTATTACCTATGCCTATTTTAATTTACAGCTAAATAAAGTACTAAAAACCTCATTATTTATATTAATCTCCCTTTGTTTTACTTTATTTTGCTTTTCATAAAGTTCCGGGATTTTTTAATATACTTGCTATTAATAAAGTACCATTATCGGAATTATCCATACCGTTTTCTATGTATCTAAATTTTGATAAGATAATGCCGGCTTTAATAATTTTTTCTGTCAGTGATTTATATATTTTAGAAAAACAAGAACATACGAATGCTATAAGATATACTTCTCTTTCTCTATTACTATGTATAGCAATAATTATGGTTCTATCTTTAATAAGCGGTTACGTCTTATTTGAACCTAAAATCCCAAGCATATTACCGATATGGGCAATTAATAATTTCTTTTTCATATGTATAGCTGAGGAAACATTCTTTCGAGGATTTTTACAAAGAACATTACAAAATCTTTTACAGAACCGGCAAATTTTAGCTGTTATTATAGCATCTTTAATATTTGGGGTCGCACATTTTCAAGGCGGGCTAATATATACCTCTAGTAAATGAAAAATTGTCAAAGAAGTCAGCAAGTGTTATTAAGTAAGAATGGATTTATAGAAAATTAACATCAGTAGAAAAAGAAGAATTAAAGCTTTACCATAGAAGCAAAGGGATAAGAGGATTTGTGATAGAATCAAAGCTGTTCTCATGTATGATGATAGCTATAGTATTGATGAGATATCGAAAGTGTTATTACTGAGTGATGAAGGGATAAGAAAACATTTAATAGATTATCATAATGCTCAGAAGCTTAAGCCTGGAAATGGCGGTAGTGATAGTAAACTTACTAGACAGGAGGAAGCAGAGTTAATAGTTCATCTAGAAAATAATAATTATGTGTATGCTAGAGATATAGGTTTGTTCATAGAACGTCAATATGGAGTAATCTATACATTAGCTGGGGTAATCAAGCTGTTACACAGACTTGGTTTTAGTTATCAGAAACCTAAGTTAATGCCTGGAAAAATAGATTTAGCTAAGCAAGAGGAATTTAAGCTGCAATATAGTTTGCTAAAAAATAATTTAGCTAAAGATGAGTCTATTTATTTTATGGATAGTGTTCATCCTCAATACCAAACTCGAGCAAGATTTGGTTGGATTAGAAAGAATGTAGTTAAAACATTACCAAGTTTCAGTGGTTGGAAGCGTAAACATATTATTGGTGCTATTAATCTTAAGGATTTAGAGGTAGTAACAACTGACAATCCTAAGGTTAATGGTGATTATATTATTGAATTTTTAAAGAAATTAGAAGCAAATAATCAAGATAAAAGTAAGATTTATTTGATATGCGATAATGCTGGATATCATAGGTCAAAAAAGGTAAAAGAATATCTACAATACAGTAAAATAGAGTTACTATTTTTGCCAGCATATAGTCCTAATTTGAATCCAATTGAACGACTGTGGAAATTTATGCATTCTGTTGTAAGTAACAATAAATTTTATGCGAATTTTGAGACATTTACTGATTCTATACGAATATTTTTTGAAAATATTGAAAAATATAAAAATAAAATTTCTTCATTGGTAAATGACAATTTTCAAACCATTGTGCCTAATCATTTTAACAACTCTTCATGTTGAAGAAGTATACCAGCGTTTGCTTGAAACATTGCCCAACGATATTGAAAAGCTAGAAATATCCATCAAACACTTAGAAAAAGAACTTGAAGACGTTAATCTATATCTAGATAATCCTCAAAAATATAACCATATTACTAGTCAATTAATTAATGATAAAAAGAAACTAGACGAGTTATTAAATCAATGGCTAGAAATACAAAATTAATTTTTGTTCAAATTTTCTTGACTTAATTATTAATTTTTGTTAACGTTTTGTGGATGATGGAAACACACATAAGAAGGTTATTGTGAGTAAAATTACGAATAAAGAATATCCACAAAAAGAAAAAACAACTGATCCTCAAGCACTTAATGATATCAAAGTTATTCTTGCTCAAATTACCGCTACTAATAATCCTGCAGAGTTAAGTAGATTAGTAAGTGCAGCTCGAAATATTAAATCTGATAGTTCTTTTATTAATGATATAGCAGAAAAAGTAGAGGCTATGGCATTAAAAAAGCAAGAACTAGCAGAAAGCCAGCTTAATTCTGACATTACTCAAAAAGAGCTAGAACGGTTAGAAAAACAAAGGGAACGGGAAGAAGCAATAATACAATATAAAATGGGAGCTGCAAGACAAATTCAGGAACTTAATGCTATTCATGATAGATTTACGACCAAATTAGCAGAATATAAAAAATTATCTCCTCCTATAGAAACAATGGTTAAAACAAATGAAAAGGGAGAAGAGATAATCGATGAACAGGCGATTAATAAAAATATTTTAACTAAAGAAGAAATAGAAGAGCGTAGACAAAAACTTGCAGAACTTAAAGAGGAACAAGAAGAAGTAAATATAATACTTAAAAAAACTAATGAAGAAAAAGAGATTATAGAAAAAGAGATTAATGATTTAACTGAGAAATTAAAAGATAAAAATTTATTACCTGAACAAATTAAAGAATTAGAAGAGAATTTAAAAGTAAAGAAAGAAAATCTAGCAGTTAAAAACACTGTAGTAAAAGAAGCTCGAAAAGTTCAAAAGCACGTTCAAGAAGAAATAGAAAGTGTTAAGGTATTTCATCAAGAAAACCAAGAAAAAATAAATAAGCTTGGAGATACTATAGAGAAATCAAAAAATACTCTAGATCCTAACAAACATCAAGAATTTAAACAGAAGCATTCTTTACTCAATAACCAACAGGAAGCAATAGTCAATAATAAAAATTTAAGCAGTGAAGATCAAGATATACGTAAAAATATATGTAGTAAAATTAATACTCAATGTGAAGCAAATAGAATAAAAGATTCTTTAAATCACCCAATAGCTACCACAAAGAATCACCAAGTTGAGCAAAGTAATCAAGTTCAACAAAAAAAACAAAATAACGTGTGGATAAGATAAAATATAGGAGAAAATATGAATAAACAAAGTAATGATATGGAGACATTAGCAGCATTACGAAGAATTAAAGCTAAAACAACAACTTTATCAAAGGAAATAAAATCTAAACCTGTGACAAGTATGGTAACTACCGAAACACCAAATTTAACAGACGATCAGACTTTTAATAATGATTATGAAGCTCAGCAAACAAAACTTGTCGGCAAAGGTGCTAAAAAAGGCGGATGTGAAATAATATAACATTCTAAGGCTGTAAAACTATATAGTTGCAGCTCTTGTATCATTTTAAATTAAGCAGGAGAGGCCTATTGCCTGTATTTTTTCTGACAATTTAAAGCTAATATCACCTGGGAATATTACATTAATTTGATCAAGTTTTAAATCTTCTAAGGATATTTGCATTGATTTTAGAAATATTATAAGCTTCTGCGAATTGTTTAGGAAGGGTAGTTTTTCCACACTGTCTTGGTCCTAACAAAGCACAAACTTTATGAGTTTTAAAATGTTTTATTATTGATGAAAGGAATTGTTTTCTAAGCATTTAAACTAGTATAATCCGAAGTAAAATGAAGAATCAGTAGACGAGGGTCAATTTCAAAAAGAGTAATCGGTTCACAAGGCGAGAGGAGCGGAGCGTATGCTTAATACGTGAGAACCGTAGCTCTTGTAGAACGACAACGCCAATTTTTGAAATTCACCGAGTATACCATAAAAATTAGAAATTAAGCTTCTAATTTTCAGTATAAAAAGAAAAAGTGATAAAGTTAAAAAGCTTTTTCTCGTTCTGCAACTATAATAGCATGTATTTTTTTAAGCGTCTGGTCGAAATCATCGTTAGTAATTACATAATCGTACTCATTAGCATGTGACATTTCGTTTTGTGCCGACTGCATACGTAATTTTATTGCTTCTTCATTATCGGTCGCTCTATTTCTTAAGCGTTGCTCCAGTATTTCAATACTAGGAGGCAATATAAATATAGCAACAACATTAGTAGCATTTTTCTTAATGCTCTTTGCTCCTTGCCAATCAATATCAAACAAAACGTCCAAGCCTTGATTTAATAACATTTCGACATATTCTTTAGGCGTACCGTAATAATTATCGTATATTTTAACATATTCAAGAAATTTATTCTGCTTAACTAATTCTTCAAATTCTAGCTTGGTCTTAAAGTAATAGTTTATGCCCTCTACTTCTCCTGGACGAGGTTTTCTTGTAGTTGCCGAAATAGATAAACGCAAATTATTATCTATTTTCAATAATGCTTTAGCTAAACTTGACTTACCCGTACCTGAAGGGGAAGATAAAATTATAATCAGTCCTTTATTTTTTATTGTCATATTTTATGTTTTATTTCGTAGGTACAGCATATTTCAGAAATATTCAGACAAGATGAATTTAAATGCAAGCCTGCGAAAGCAGTAGATAAACTACGTGAGTACAGCCAAATCATACAAAATTCGCTTGCATCAAGCTTTATGAATTATGTCGTACTTTTCTTTTTATTACCTCATCCATAGTACAATTAAAGTATTTTGCTATTTTTAAGATTGTATCTATTTCAGGATTGAATTCACGATTAGCTTCCGCTCTCATAATTCTACTAACAGTAGTATAAGGAATATTAGTGACTTCGGCAAGATATTTACGATCTATCTTTTCTTGTTTTAATTTTTCTTCTAAAAATTCTTTCACTTTAGTAGCAAGTGCCATATTAATAACCTCTGAATAAATAAAGGATAGATATATACAAAGTTTGGCGAGTATTACCAGCATTGTTACATGGATCGAAAAGCCTCTACTCAATGTCATCCCCGCATAGGCGGAGCTTTGTTGCATGGCTCGTTTTATGTCATTCCCGCGGAGGCGGGAATGAAAATTGAGTAGATTTTCCGATCCACGAGGGAATGACATCGCACGGGTTTTTCGAGCCATACAACAACGAGTATTACCAAACATTTTTTATAATTATAGGTAATTTATAAGATCTTATAATTACCAAATCAAACCTGATATTATAATTTCTATATTTAGAATTGCTACTTAAAAACATTTCCGCAGCCCTAGTAATTCTTCTTTGCTGATTGAAAGATACAAATCTATCATCAATTTTAGAGCTTCTTGCTTTGACTTCAATAAAAACAATCTCTTTATTACGTAACGCAATAATATCTATTTCACCGACATAATAACGTTTTCTATGATGCAGTATTTGATAAAATTTTAATTTATAGATTATTATACAAATATATGCGGCAATAATACCAAAATAATCCTTTTTCATTATTCCTTAGGTAACAATACTTGCACAAATTCCGTTTTAGATAGATCAGCTGCTACATTTACCATAACATCATGTTCCGTAACTTTAGACACATAACCCACTAAAATACCTGCAGGATAAATATTACCGTGTCCGGAGGTTACTATCTCCTCATCTTTTTGTACTAAATGATTATTAGGCAAGTATAAAATTTTACTATTATTATTATTACCTGCTAAAATACCTTGTTCTCTTGAAGAATTAGCTTTAATAGGTATTCTAGAATTAACATCGCTAATTAACATTACTTTAGCATAATTATTACTCACTTCTATTACTTTTCCTATTAATTTTCCTGAATTAACAACGATTTGATCAGGTTCAATGCCTTGCTTTTTACCTGCAGAAATCAAAGCAGTTCTAGAAAAGGGATTAAAGTAAACACTAAGTAATTTAGTAGTAATGTATTCAAATTCTTCTTCCTCAGCAATCGTTAACAACTCTTTTAATGCAATATTTTCAGCTCTTACCGATTCTACTTCACTTTGCAAATGTTGTAATCTTGCTATTTCAAGTTTAAGTTCTATATTTTTTCGTTCTAAATCTTGAAAATAAACAAATTTTTGTGTTATTGAATTTATATATTCAAATATATCTTCATAAACTGCTAAACCGGTTGATACTATACTACCGGTTATCTCAAGTGATATACTAGATATTTTTTTAGGCGTAGTAAAAAATAAATATACAGACAATCCAAGCCCAAATATAACAAAAAAACGCTTAAGAGTATTCGATATTATTCTTATTAATTCTAATGAATTTGAAGAATTTTTTACTCTATTTGCAAGTATTGCCATTTTTAATCCTGTTTAAATAGTACATGTTTTAGCTTTGTAAAATCTTCAAGTACTTTTCCTGTTCCAAGTGCCACGCAAGAGAGGGCATCATCTGCAACTATTACCGGCAATTTAGTGGCTTCACTAAGGACAAAGTCAAGATTTCGTAATAATGAGCTGCCGCCTGTTAAAACAATTCCCTTATCAACTATATCCGAAGATAACTCAGGAGGCGTTGCTTCTAGTGCTACTTTTACCGCTTCAACAATTTGACTTACCGGTTCAATTAGACTATCAGCAATTTGTCTTTCGTTCAATATCATTTCTTTAGGAATACCGTAAATTAAATCACGTCCTTTAATTTCCATTTTTCTCGGTTCAGCGTTTTCATCTACATAAGCCGTACCTATTTCTTGCTTTATCTTTTCAGCAGTAGCCTCACCTATCAATAGGTTATAGTGCCTCCTTATATATGAGATAATAGCTTCATCCATCTTATCACCGCCGACTCTTACCGACCTTGCATATACTATGCCTCCTAGTGATAAAACTGCAACTTCCGTAGTGCCTCCTCCAATATCAACAATCATCGAACCGGTCGCTTCCGTTACGGGTAGCCCTGCTCCGATCGCTGCCGCCATAGGTTCTTCAATTAAATAGACATCCCTACCCCCTGCACTTTCTGCTGCTTCTTGAATAGCACGACGCTCAACCGGCGTAGAACCGGAAGGTACACAAATAATAATTGTCGGACCAAAAAAAGAGCGATGATTATGCACCATTCTAATAAAATACTTTATCATTTCCTCTGCACCCTTAAAATCGGCAATAACACCGTCTTTTAAAGGTCTTTTTGCTTCAATATCCGTAGGAGTACGCCCAAGCATCATTTTTGCTTCATGACCATAAGCATAAGGCACAAAAGCACCGTCTTTTTTTATTAACGCAATAACAGAAGGTTCCCTTAGAACAATTCCACGACTTTTTTGATAGACAATAGTATTTGCCGTACCAAGATCTATGGCCATACCGGAAGAAAACCCTTCCAAAAATTTCATTATCATTTTATTTTTTCTCTCTAAATTCTAAAAACGCTTCTATGGGACTGTTAATAAAATAAACAGTCTCATAGTAAATAAAAATTTAATTATAGACGAAGTTTAATTTGGAAAAGAGCAAGAAGCCTCGGAATTTTTGACCGCAGCGTAGGATACTACGTGAGGATCAAAAATGAGAAGCGACGCAGCCAATTTTTCAAATTAAACGAGTATATATTAAATTTCCTTATAATGTAAAATAATAAAGTTACTAATAAAAAATATTAGCATACTAGGCAATAAAATAGCAGCAATTAAAGACAAATTATTATAAGTAAGTATTTTTAATAATATTTCTGATAACGAATATGCTATAAAACCTGAAAATAAACCTAATATCAGTATTTTTTCTTGGGAATTATCACGCTGTTTAAGACTAATAAAACAACTTGCTAAAATTACGGTTGCCATCATCATTATAGGCTTAAATAATTGCTTGTAATAATAAATTTGATAATTAATAGCCGGTAAACCTGAATTTAATAATTCATTAATTAATTTAGGTAAAGCCCAAATAGAAACCATTTCAGGACGAATAAATTTATTTACTAAACTATTAATTGATAAATTTGTCTGTATAGTTAAATTATTGTAAGCCTTAGTTTCCTCTTTTGTAAAAACCTTAACTCTATTTAAATGTAACATTTTATTTTCAATAATACCGTATAATGCATCAATTCTCTTTAAAAAAGAATTATTACTATCAACAAATAAAATTGTAATATTATTTAATTTTTTCTCGGCAATATTAATAAACTGTGTTTGGATAATTTGATTTTCATCATTTAAAGATTCAAAAAATAATAAACCTGATTTAGATATTATACCCTCACTCAAGGCTTTTTTAGTTAGTTTTGCTTCTAATAACTCATATTTTTGTAAGCCTATAGTACCGATAGGATTCAATATAGTCGTAAAAACTATACCTAAAATTAAAGTTACAATACATGGAATAACAAGCACTTGCCAAATATGAATACCGCTAGATAACATAGCCGTTAATTCATTATTTTTTGTTAGATTTCTAAGAAAAAATAACATAGAGGTAAAACTAATTAACGCAGATACTTGACCTAGTAAATAAGGAATCTTATATAAAATAAGTCTCCAAAAAAAACTAAAAGGAACATAAATATTTTTGAATTTTTGTAAAAGATCAAAAATATTTGAGATGATTAATAGCCCGATTAAAAGAAATAATATAATAAAGAAACACTTAGAATATAATTTAGTAAGATACCAAGAAAGTGTTTTTAGATTAATCATTATAAATTCAGTGCTAATACGAATTTAAATAAGAATTTGTGTGGTGGGGCTGGTAGGACTTGAACCTACGACCACACCGTTATGAGCGGCGTGCTCTAACCAACTGAGCTACAGCCCCTTTTCATTTGAAATTTATATAATCATTATGCCGTTAAGTCTAGTAAAATTTTTATATTTTTGAGGTATTGTCTAAAAAACAGGGCAATGTGGATCAGTTTTTTCGTCATTGCAAGCGACTAAAGGCATTGTTGCACGGATTGAAAAACCTATTTTATGTTATTCCTGCGGAAGCAGGAATAACATAACAGGTTATAAATAAAAAAGGTCGAGCTTATTACTCGACCTTTTAGGATACTATCAATTAGTAAATAATTTTAGTGATGTACAACTGTTACAGCTCTACGATTATAAGCAAAAGCTTCTTCAGTATTACCCATCATAGCAGGTCTATCTTTACCATAAGAGATTGTATTTAATCTGCTATGGTCGATTCCTTTATGAGCTAAGAATTTTTTCGCTGCTGCTGCTCTTCTTTCACCTAAACCTAAGTTATATTCTCTGGTACCTCTTTCATCGCAATGTCCTTCAACAGTAGCTTTTACTTCAGGATGCTTTGATAACCAGCAAGCTTGTCTCTCTAGTTCTTCTTTAGCCTTTGGTGATAAAGCAGAGCTATCAAAAGCAAACCATACTGCATTTCCTGCATGCTTCTCGAAATCTTTCATTAATGAGGTTTCTTCACCTTGGTTCATATTACCGTCAAATTGCGGTGTTCTTTTTGTTGTATTACACCCTGCAAGCACAAATAATGCAAGAAAAGCTAATGTAATTTTTGTTTTCATAATTAAACTCCTTGAGATTATAATTTATTAATATTGAATTCATTTTAGCTAGTTATAAAACTAAACTAACCAAAAGCTATGTGAGTTAGTATATATCATTATTTTATTAGTTTAAAGGCTAAAATATTATAAAATGCAATTACTCATGAATAAATGTGGTAAAAATATCATTTTTATAATATGAGTAGATATTTTGGATAAATAGATAAATGAAGTTTAATGTAGAAAAGAGGAATCGATTTTGAAGCTTATAACCGGCAGCGTATATATAATATGTGAGGATCAAGAAATATTAAACAACGACGACAATTTTTGAAATTCTACCTGAGTATATTCACCATCTAATTAATGCACTGCCCCAAGTAAGACCTGCACCTATAGCTGAGAATAGTAGAATATCACCTTTTTTTATTTTGCCTGATGCTTTAAGAGTATTCAAAGCAAGAGGAATAGAAGCCGCAGAGCAGTTAGCATGTTTTTCTACGGTTTTCACTACTTTATGCTCTTCTATATTTAATAGTTCATCAAGTTTGTTTATAATACGGATATTTGCTTGATGAGGTATAAAATAATCAATATCGCTTATACTGAATTGATTAGCATGCAGTAAATCTTCTATAGATTGTTGCATTTTTTCTATTGCATGACGAAATAATTTTTGCCCCTGCATAACTATCTTGCCACTAATACCATTCATACTTACACCACCGTTTGTGTATAATATTTCATAATCAGCCCCGCTTGAGAAGATATTACTATCTATTAAACCGGAATCATCACTACTACGCTGCAATATTACGCTACCGGCCCCATCACCGAATAAAACGCAAGTAGTCCTATCATTCCAGTCTAATAATGACGTCATTTTCTCGGCTCCTATAAGCAAAATAGTTTTATATTTCCCTGATGAGATAAGAGAATTCGCTACTTGTAAACCATAAACAAAGCCGGCACACACTGCTTGTAAATCAAAAGACGGTATATTAGTTAAACCAAGATAACCTTGAAGCTTAGAGGCGACTGAAGGGAAGCTATTATCCGGAGTAGTAGTACATGTAATAATTAAATCAATATCATTTGCCGACACCCTCGCATCTGCTATAGCTTTTTCAGCTGATTTTAAAGCAAGATGGGAAGTATATTCTGTATCACCTGCTATATGACGCTGCGTAATACCTGTTCTTGTTCTAATCCATTCATCGTTAGTATCTACAAATTTTGCAAGCTCGTCATTACTAACTATTTTTGAAGGAAGATACCCGCCGCAACCAATAATTTTACAGGTCATAAAATCTTTAGGCTACTTCTTCTTCAGTTTCAATTTTCTTTGTTACTACTTGACGATTATTATAAGTGCCGTCGACTAAAGAAACGTGATGCGGAAGCTTATATTCACCGGTTTGCGAGTCAACTATTACGTTAACTTTGCCAAGTGCTAAGTGCGAACGTCTCATGTTACGTCTTGATTTTGATGTTTTCTTCTTTGGAACTGCCATTATTAGCCTCTCTAAATATAAATTAAAAAGTATTTGTCAAATTAGTGAAGCAGTATATTATAATCTTGTAATAAAATCTAGATAAAATTAAACTTATGAAAATTTTTATAACATACATTTTTAGTATATTAGCCTTTTTTTCCTTAAGCGGCTGCAAAACTATCGAAAATAGAGGACAATCCATTGATGATTCGGCACTTGTAAAATTAGAGTCTAAAAAACTAAATAAAACAGAAGTCGTAGAGTTAATAGGTACGCCTACTATGGTACCGGAATATTCCCAAAATACTTGGTATTATGTTGAAAGAGTTATGTCTCAAAGAGCTTGGCTCAATCCAAAAATTGAAAAGCAGAAGATAGTAAAAATTACGTTTGATGCTAATAATTTTATGCAGGAAGTAGTAGTAATAGATGATTCTCATAGACAAGATCTAGAAACAGTCCGTGAATATACTAGGACATATGGAACGGAACTTAACGGACTACAAAAATTTGTTAAAAATTTAGGTAGATTCAATAAAACTACCGACGGAAATAAAAACAAAAGCAAGAATAAGAAGAAGAGATAAGTGTCCTTAATTGTTTTTTTATTGTCATCCCGCGGCTTGACCGCGGGATCCAATTGGAAATACTAATAATATTAATATTTTTGGTTATTTTTATGGATACCGTGGTCAAGCCACGGTATGACAACGAAGCAAGAACAACACCAACACCCATAAAACAAAAACTATCTTAATATGATTTCGATATTTAGTAAATTAAAACAAAGTTTATCTAAAACTTCTAATAAAATATCGGAAGGTATCGACAAAATATTTTACAAGAAAAAATTAGATACAGAAACTCTAGAAGAGCTTGAAGAGCTGCTTATTGCAAGTGATATGAGCGTTTCGGTAGTAACTAATATTATTGAAGAGTTTAAAAAGGTAAAATTTGACAAAGAAATAGATAGTGATACAGTAAAAGAAGCCCTAGCTGAATTAATAGAGCAGCAGTTATCAAAGTCAGAAATTCCTTTTACACTAAACGAAAATAAATTAAACGTAATTTTAGTTTGTGGTGTTAACGGAGCAGGTAAAACCACCACTATAGGTAAGCTTGCTGCAATGTACTCAGCACAAGGGAAAAAAGTAGCAGTTGCGGCCTGTGATACTTTTAGAGCGGCTGCCGTGAATCAGCTAAGCACTTGGGTAGATAGAGCAAATGCACTACTTATTACTGGTGAAGAATCGGCTGACCCTGCGAGTGTTGCTTACCGTGCTATGGAAGAGTCGATAAAACAACATATCGCTATACTTTTTATCGATACGGCAGGCAGGCTTCATAATAAGAAAAATTTGATGGATGAACTGTCTAAGATTGTAAAGGTTATAAAAAAACTAGACGAGAATGCTCCTACTCATAGCGTTTTAGTAATTGATGCTATTACAGGACAAAATACTTATAACCAGGTAGAACATTTTAATGATGCTACTAATTTGACGGGACTTATCGTGACTAAATTAGACGGTAGTGCTAAAGCCGGGGTGCTTGTCGGAGTGGTACAGAAATTTAATCTACCCGTATACTTTATCGGTATAGGAGAGAAGATAGAAGATTTAAAAATATTCAACCGACATGATTTTGCTAAAAGTTTGGTCGGGTTGTGAGGTTTTGCTACATCATTGCCCGCATAGATCGAAAAACCTACTCGATGTCATTCCCGCAAAAGCGGGAATCCAGAAAAAAAGTATAAATACAGCAAATTTTTGAAATTAAAAGCTCGATTTATCTCGCTTTATGCTGGATTCCCGCCTACGCGGGAATGACATAAAATGAGTCATACAATAACACTAACGTTCACTCGCAATGACGATAGAATTAAAAATAAAATCACGAGATGACTCAAAAAAATACTTTATTGCTCATAGACGGATATGGATTTGTTTTTAGAGCCTATTATGCACAACAGCCTTTAACTTCCCCGAAAGGTGAGCCTGTAGGTGCTCTTTACGGCTTCGCTTCAATGCTCCTAAAATTGCTGAGCGACTTTAAGCCTAAACATGTCGCTGTAGTATTTGACAGCGGCGGGAAAAATTTCCGCCATCATATTTATCCTGAATATAAAGCTAACCGCCTACCTCCACCTGAGGATTTAGTCGTACAATTACCTTTAGTTCGGGATGTTGCTAGTAACTTAAATTTTCCTATTCTAGAGAAAAACGGTTATGAAGCCGATGACATTATTGCAACCTTTGCCGCTAAAACAGCTGCACTCGGCGAAGATGTAGTCGTTATCTCTTCCGATAAAGATTTATTGCAGTTAATGGGGAAAAACATCAAAATATATGATCCGTTAAAAGGAAAATATATTACAGAGGATGATGTTGTTAAAAAGTTCGGTACTACTTCTGATAAATTACGTGAAGTGATGGCTTTAATCGGCGATAGATCGGATAATATTCCGGGTGTGCCGTCTATTGGACCAAAAACGGCAAGTAGTCTTATAACGCAATTTGGTTCTGTAGAAAATATATTTAATTCTTTAGACCAAGTTTCAAGCCTAAAACAACGTGAAACTTTACAAAATTCTAAAGAAGCGGCGTTAATTTCATGGCAATTAATCGGGCTTGATTCTAATGTTGATTTAGATTTTCAGCTGAATAATTTAGAATGGTCACCTCCAAATAGCGATAAATTAACAGGATTTTTACAGGAATACGGTTTTAAATCTTTATATAAAAGAGCAGAAAATTTATTTGATATTAAAATTAATGACCATAAAGAGATAGTAGACAATAAAGTAACCGAAGCAAAAGAAATCAGTAACGCTAGCGAGTTAGCGGATTTTGCTAAAAAAGCTGAGAAAATAGGAATATTCGGGATATATTTACTACAGCATAAAGGGGATAATCTTGCCTTTATTTTATCATTGCAAAACCAAAGCTATATTATTAAAATTTCTAACACTTCCCATGATCTATTTTCTTATAATACTAAAAATAATAACGACTGGTTTTCGGAGATAATCTTCAATTTACTAACCGATAAATCTATAAAAAAAATTACCTACTCTCTAAAGCCTCTACTTAAATTCTATGCAGAACAATCTCATGAAATTACGGCTATAGAGGATTTAGAACTAATGCAATATGCGTTATCTGCCGGTTTATCACAGAAAAATTTATTTGAAGAGGCTTTAAAAGAGGAAAATATAATTAATGAATCGGCAAAAATAGTAGCCGATTTTACTTCACTTTATAAAAAAAATATACTGGAGCTTAAAGATAATAAAGCCTTTAGACTTTACAGCGATATTGATTTACCTATTTGTTTTATTTTAGATAAAATGGAAAAAATTGGGATTAAAGTAGACGCAAATTATCTAAATCAGTTATCTGCTGAATTTGGTGCAGAAATAGCTAGACTTGAAGAAGAAATTTTTGCTCTTAGCGGAACTAAATTTAATATCGGTTCACCAAAACAACTAGGTGAGATTTTATTTGAAAAAATGCAGTTACCTTTCGGTAAAGCTTCGGCTAAAGCAAGCTCTTACTCAACAGGGGCAGAAATATTAGAAAAGCTTAGCGAGCATGGATATAATATTTCCGACTTGTTATTAAGATGGCGGCAACTTACAAAATTAAAGAATACCTACACTGATAGTTTACCGAAACAGATAGATAATATAACACATAGAGTACATACGACATTTTTACAAACTTCTACTACTACAGGAAGACTTAGCTCACAAGAACCTAATTTGCAAAATGTACCTATTCGCTCTAGTGAGGGGAATAAAATCAGACAAGCTTTTATCGCTGAAGAAGGCTATAAATTAATATCTGCAGATTATTCCCAAATTGAGCTTAGAATATTAAGCCATATCGCAAATATAGATGCACTAAAACAAGCATTTATCGATAAAGACGATATCCATACTCAAACGGCTTGTCAAATCTTTAACTTGCAAAAACATGAACTAACTAGCGAACATAGACGTAAAGCAAAAGCCATAAATTTCGGTATCATTTACGGTATAAGTGCTTTTGGGCTTGCCAAGCAATTAAACGTTAGTAACAGCGAAGCATCCGAATATATCAAGAAATATTTTGCCGAATATAAAGGAGTACAAGAATATATGGAGCAAACAAAAGCTTTTGCAAGTAGCAACGGCTATGTCATAAATTTCTTTGGCAGAAAATGTTTTGTACCTCTAATTCATGATAAAAAGCTTAAACAATTTGCAGAACGTGCAGCTATTAATGCTCCTATTCAAGGAACTAATGCCGATATAATTAAAATTGCTATGATCAATCTAGATCAAGAAATAGACAAAAATAAGCTTAAAACCAGATTAGTACTGCAAATTCATGATGAATTACTATTTGAAGTGCCGGAGGATGAAGTAGAACTCGTAACGCCTATTATCAAAAAAATCATGGAAAACTCTACTAATATGGATGTACCGATTATAACCAAAATTAGAATAGGTAATAACTGGATGGAGATTCATTGAGTTATATAAAGCTGTGTCAAGGCTTGTTGCATGGCTCTATGTCATTCCTGCTCGATGTCATTCTCACGAAAGCGGGAATCCATTACTTTAAAACTTTTTAAAAGCTCGATTTATCTCGCTTTATAGTGAATTCCTGCTTTCGCAGGAATGACATAAAAAATCATATATTAATATAACATTTGAAGCATTTTAAAAGGAGCGTAATGTATGAAAAATTTTATATTCACATCTGAGTCGGTTTCTGAAGGGCATCCGGACAAAATTGCCGATCAAATTTCAGATACGGTACTTGATGAAATTCTAAAGCATGACCCTAGTGGGTCGTGTTGCCTGTGAAACATTTGTAACAACTGGTCTAGTTTTAGTAGGCGGCGAAATTACTACTAGTACCTATGTAGATATTGAGCAAATAGTACGTAGCAAGATACAAGAAATCGGCTATAATAATCCAAATTATGGATTTGACGGTAGCTGTTGTGCCGTAATTTCATCTATCATTAAACAATCACCCGATATACCTCTAGTAAATGAAAAATTGTCAAAGAAGTCAGCAAGTGTTATTAAGTAAGAATGGATTTATAGAAAATTAACATCAGTAGAAAAAGAAGAATTAAAGCTTTACCATAGAAGCGAAAGGGATAAGAGGATTTGTGATAGAATCAAAGCTGTTCTCACGTATGATGATAGCTATAGTATTGATGAGATATCGAAAGTGTTATTACTGAGTGATGAAGGGATAAGAAAACATTTAATAGATTATCATAATGCTCAGAAGCTTAAGCCTGGAAATGGCGGTAGTGATAGTAACCTTACTAGACAGGAGGAAGCAGAGTTAATAGTTCATCTAGAAAATAATAATTATGTGTATGCTAGAGATATAGGTTTGTTCATAGAACGTCAATATGGAGTAATCTATACATTAGCTGGGGTAATCAAGCTATTACACAGACTTGGTTTTAGTTATAAGAAACCTAAGTTAATTCCTGGAAAAATAGATTTAGCTAAGCAAGAGGAATTTAAGCTGCAATATAGTTTGCTAAAAAATAATTTAGCTAAAGATGAGTCTATTTATTTTATGGATAGTGTTCATCCTCAATACCAAACTCGAGCAAGATTTGGTTGGATTAGAAAGAATGTAGTTAAAACATTACCAAGTTTCAGTGGTTGGAAGCGTCAACATATTATTGGTGCTATTAATCTTAAGGATTTAGAGGTAGTAACAACTGACAATCCTAAGGTTAATGGTGATTATATTATTGAATTTTTAAAGAAACTAGAAGCAAATAATCAAGATAAAAGTAAGATTTATTTGATATGCGATAATGCTGGATATCATAGGTCAAAAAAGGTAAAAGAATATCTACAATACAGTAAAATAGAGTTACTATTTTTGCCAGCATATAGTCCTAATTTGAATCCAATTGAACGACTGTGGAAATTTATGCATTCTGTTGTAAGTAACAATAAATTTTATGCGAATTTTGAGACATTTACTGATTCTATACGAATATTTTTTGAAAATATTGAAAAATATATAAAAATAAAATTTCTTCATTGGTAAATGACAATTTTCAAACCATTGTGCCTAATCATTTTAACAACTCTTCATGTTGAAGAAGTATATATACTTCTTTAACTTGAAAAGTTGGAAAATGAATATTTAGATGAGCGAATAATCAATGTTCTTATGGATAATTAATATCTAATACTACCAATTCTTCAGGTAAAAGAAGTATATATACAAAATTAGTAAAAATCAGTGGAGATTTTGTTATTATCTATGCGTTATCCATTATAATATTAGCTAGCCGTTAAAACGGTTAAGCGTTTCAAATTAAAACATATAGCATTCATAAATTCCGAGAATTGATTTTTGGCAATACCAATATATCTGACACGTTTATTATCTTGGGTTCTGTCAGATTCTTTGTGTAAGTACGATTTCGCCATTTGTCCAATTTTGTAAATTAGTATCACAAAGGATTGCAAATTGATTTAAAGCCATTGCCCAATTCTTAATAGGCATTGTCCATTTTTTAGAGGCATTTGTCAATGCCAAAAAGATTATTTTCTGCATTGATTTATCATCTGGAAATACTCCCTTATTTTTAATAATTTTACGAATTTGACGGTTAGTGGATTCAATAGCATTAGTAGTGTAAATCGCCTTTCTAATGTCTTCTGGAAAGCTAAAAAATGGAGCTATGCCAGACCAATTTCGTTGCCATATATCAAAAATAACTGGATATTTTTCATCCCATTTTTTGGCAAAGTTTTGTAATTCTCTCAATCCCTCTGCTTCATTTATTGCAGAATAAACTGCCTTTAAATCAGCTGTTACCGATTTTAAATCTTTGTATGATACGTATTTTACAGAATTTCTTACCATATGCACAATACACAACTGTACTATGGTTCTTGGAAAAATGCTATTTATCGCCTCTGGAAAACCTTTAAGACCATCAACACATGCAACATATATTTGTTCAACTCCTCGATTCTTCAGTTCTGTTACTACCTGCATCCAAAATTTAGAACCCTCATTCTTACCTATCCAAATACCTAATAGCTCCTTCTTGCCTCCCATATTAACTCCTATAGCCATATATATTGCTTTATTTATTATTACATGCGTATCTCTTGCTTTAACATGAATACAATCTAAGTACATTATAGGATATATACTTCTTTAACTTGAAAAGTTGGAAAATGAATATTTAGATGAGCGAATAATCAATGTTCTTATGGATAATTAATATCTAATACTACCAATTCTTCAGGTAAAAGAAGTATACACTATCAAGTGCTCTATTCTGCCAGGCAGTAACTTCCTCTAAAATACCATCAGTTACCTTTGATATTAACTCAGATGATACCTTGGTAGCATATAGTTCTTCTAAGTGTCCTTGTATTTCCCTAATGGTCATTCCCCTAGCATATAAGGATATTACTTTATCATCAAATCCTTCAAATTTTCGTACTCCTTTTGGAATGAGTTGAGGTTCAAATTCTCCATCCCGATCCCTTGGCACTTCTACTGTCAATTTACGACCTTCAGGATCTATTAAAGTCTTTTCATAATTGCCATTACGTCTATTCTCTGACTCCTTGGCATTCTTAGAATGCTTCTCATAACCTATATGAGATTCCATTTCTTTCTCTAAAATCTTATTTACTATCTGCTTTTTAAATTCCTGAAATATCCCTTCTTTGCCAAATATCTCAGATGGATCACTTTGTGATAGTATTTCTGATACTACTTTTTCTATAGTCGGATTTGATACTTTGCTCTTATTCTTCATATTAGCCTCATGTAAGTTGTTTTAATTAATTTTATTCTTAACTATTTTTACAACTTACACAAACTTTCTGACACCCTCTATAGAATCAGTAAATGTCTCAAAATTCGCATAAAATTTATTGTTACTTACAACAGAATGCATAAATTTCCACAGTCGTTCAATTGGATTCAAATTAGGACTATATGCTGGCAAAAATAGTAACTCTATTTTACTGTATTGTAGATATTCTTTTACCTTTTTTGACCTATGATATCCAGCATTATCGCATATCAAATAAATCTTACTTTTATCTTGATTATTTGCTTCTAATTTCTTTAAAAATTCAATAATATAATCACCATTAACCTTAGGATTGTCAGTTGTTACTACCTCTAAATCCTTAAGATTAATAGCACCAATAATATGTTTACGCTTCCAACCACTGAAACTTGGTAATGTTTTAACTACATTCTTTCTAATCCAACCAAATCTTGCTCGAGTTTGGTATTGAGGATGAACACTATCCATAAAATAAATAGACTCATCTTTAGCTAAATTATTTTTTAGCAAACTATATTGCAGCTTAAATTCCTCTTGCTTAGCTAAATCTATTTTTCCAGGAATTAACTTAGGTTTCTTATAACTAAAACCAAGTCTGTGTAACAGCTTGATTACCCCAGCTAATGTATAGATTACTCCATATTGACGTTCTATGAACAAACCTATATCTCTAGCATACACATAATTATTATTTTCTAGATGAACTATTAACTCTGCTTCCTCCTGTCTAGTAAGTTTACTATCACTACCGCCATTTCCAGGCTTAAGCTTCTGAGCATTATGATAATCTATTAAATGTTTTCTTATCCCTCCCCATCACTCAGTAATAACACTTTCGATATCTCATCAATACTATAGCTATCATCATACATGAAAACAGCTTTGATTCTATCACAAATCCTCTTATCCCTTTCGCTTCTATGGTAAAGCTTTAATTCTTCTTTTTCTACTGATGTTAATTTTCTATAAATCCATTCTTACTTAATAACACTTGCTGACTTCTTTGACAATTTTTCATTTACTAGAGGTATACTTCTTTAACTTGAAAAGTTGGAAAATGAATATTTAGATGAGCGAATAATCAATGTTCTTATGGATAATTAATATCTAATACTACCAATTCTTCAGGTAAAAGAAGTATATACATATCAAAACTCTTTAAATTTTATTGTTAACAAAAGAAGTACGGTATTATTAATAAGATAAGATTAACATATTTCGTAGCCTTCTTTTTCTTGAAGTTACCTATGTTTTTCTATTTCTGTTACTATTTGTTCAGGAGATTTATCGTATTTTTTTCTTCGTGTTCTATACCTTCACCAAGTTCGTATCTAATAAATTTGGCGATTTTAATTTCTGCACCGAGTTCTTTTTCAGCATTTTTAATTACTTCCGCAACAGTAAGTTTAGGCTCAAATAAGAAATTTTGCTGAAGCAATACAACTTCAGAGAAGAATTTACGTATTCTACCTTCTACCATTTTTTCTATAATATTATCAGGCTTTCCTTCTTCTTTAGATTTCTCAAAAAATACTTTTCTCTCACGCTCTACGAGTGCTTGATCCAAGCTTGAATCATCTATACTTTGCGGGTTATTTCCTGCTACATGAACAGCAATTTGTTTAGCTAAAGCTTCTAGTTTTGCTTTATCTTTTGCATTAGACGCAAGACCTACTAATACGGAAATTTTTCCTAGATTCGGTACAACTTCATTATGTACGTAGGAACCGATTGCTCCTTCGGATATCTCTAATATATCCATACGACGTAATGTTAAATTTTCACCGATTGTAGCGATATTTTCTATAATCTCTTCTTCAACTGATTTACCGCTTTGCATTTTAGATGTTTTTAGCGTATCTATAGTTTTTGCAATTACTGCAAGATTTGCAATATCCTTAACTAGATCCTGAAATTGCTCATTTCTAGCAACAAAATCCGTTTCGGAATTTACTTCAACCACCACTCCAGTAAGCCCATCAACTTTTACAGCCGTTAAACCTTCAGAAGCAATACGTCCGGCTTTTTTTGCTGCCGCAGCTAAGCCTTTCTTACGCAGAAAATCTATAGCTTCTTCAAAATTACCGCTGGTTTCTATTAATGCTTTTTTACAGTCCATCATACCTGCACCGGTTTTTTCTCTTAATTCTTTAACCGCTGCAGCACTTATATTTATTTCACTCATACCTTACTTTCTCCTTAATTATTATATTTGGCTTGGGGTGTCGCTTGAAGAAGGACCTCGGTGTCACCCCGTGGCTTGACCACGGGGTCCATAAAAACAACAAAAAATACTAATAATTTTAGTATTTTTAACTGGATACCGTGGTCAAGCCACGGGGGTGTGACACCGAACATATTTTTAGGTCCCGCAACAAGGCCACGCGGGGATGACATCGAGTAGGTTCTTCAATCCACACAACAACATTTATACATTATCAGAATTTTTATTTTCATCGGCATCATTTAATGCTTGCTCAAATTCTGTATTTGTCTCCTCATCAATATTTTTCGTTTTAGAGAATTTTTTAGCTTGTTTTAATTTAGAAACATTTTTAGAAGTTAACGCCTTATCTGTATGCTCCTGCATAGCACCCATATCAACCCCTGAAGCTTTCATTGATTCTTCAAGTCCTTGTAATGCCGCATCTGCAAATAAACTACAATAAAGTCTTATTGACCTTATAGAATCGTCATTACCCGGAATCGGATAATCTACATCATCAGGATTAGAATTAGTATCGACTACTGCAACTATAGGAACATTAAGCTTTACCGCTTCATTAATTGCGATATGCTCTTTATTAGTGTCAATAACTACTAGAAGATCAGGTTTAGAATTAAGATTTCTAATACCGGCAAGAGATAGAAGTAACTTCTCTTTCTTACGGCTCATATCGAGTATCTCTTTCTTAGTATAACCCATAAGGGCTTCTTCGCTTTCTAAGGTTTTTTCTAACTTATTTAGTTTTTCTATTGAACCCGCAATAGTTTTCCAGTTAGTTAGCATACCGCCAAGCCATCTATGATTTACATAATATTGTCCGCATTTTTCGGCATATTCCGCTATAATATCACTAGCCTGTATTTTAGTACTTACAAATAATATTTTACCGTCTTTTTTTACGGTTTCATATATTGTATTCAAAGCAACACTCATTAAAGCGGCACTTTGTCTTAAATCGATTATATGAACATCATCACGTTCACCATATATATAAGATGCCATTTTAGGATTCCAACGTGAAGTCTTATGACCGAAATGCACGCCTGCATCTAATAATTCTTTAATGTTAACAGATGGTATTTTTGACATTTTTAAATTCTCCTAATTGTTAGTTTATACCTCCGTAAGATATTGTGCATATTTGTCATCCCGTGGCTTGATCACGGGATCCAAAAACAACTTATTATCATATATTTACTGGATGCCGTGATCAAGGAACTGGCATGACAGCTCTATACATGAACTAACATATATCTTACGTGTGAATTTTTTGCTTAAGTTTTGAATAATCGTCATTGCGAGCAGCCGTAGGCTGCGTGGAAGTCTCGTCCAATATCCTGAGATTGCGTACGTACAATTATATTACATAATTTCCTCGCAATGACGTTCTACAATAAGCCTACAAACTATATACGTATATTGCATAATTTACAAGCTTTTATTCTTTTCGCCAAATAGTAGTACCATCAGGTTTATCTTCTAGAATTATTTTTTTCTCCAATAACTGGTTACGAATTTGATCGGCTAATAACCAATTTTTTTGTTTTTTTGCTTCCAAACGCTTATTTACAAGCTCATTTATATAGAGTTCATCCACACCGCTATTAAACCACTCATGGGGAGTCTTATTCATTAAACCAATAAAATTAGCACAAGTAATAATAGCAGAGGCATTAAGCTGTCTTGCTTCTTCAATTTTAGAAATAAAAACACCTTTAGCATAGTCATTAATTATTTTAACGGCAAGCGGTGTATTCATGTCATCAAGTAAGCTTTGCATGAAATTGTGAGGTAAATCTATTTTTTGTACATTAATATTTTCTATGGCTCTATACCAATAATCTAAAGTCTTTTTAGCATCTTCTATAGCTTTATCATTATAATCAAGTGGACGTCTATAGTGAGTACTTAATAAAAATAACCTTACTACCTCTCCTGAAATTTCTTTATCCATTAAATCCCTTACGGTAATAAAATTACCGAGAGATTTACTCATTTTCTCACCGTTCACCGTTAGAAAGCCATTATGTACCCAATATTTAGCATAGGTAGAATCCGGAAAAGCACATCTACTTTGTGCAATTTCATTAGTATGATGCGGGAAGATTAAATCTGCTCCGCCACCGTGAATATCAAAATTCTCACCTAAATATTTGTAGCTCATGGCTGAACATTCAATATGCCATCCAGGGCGACCAAGCCCCCAAGGACTTTCAAAATTCATATTTGCGGATTCATTTGGCTTTGCCGGTTTCCATAATACAAAATCCTGTGGATGCTTTTTGGTTTTGTTGTTTTCTATACGCACTCCCTCAAACATTTCTTCTAAATTTCGGTTAGATAATTCCGTATAATTTGGAGCTGATAAAACATCAAAATAAACATGATTATCCGCAATATATGCATGATCTTTTGCTATTAAGCGTTCTATTATTTCGATCATTACATCAATATGCTCTGTAGCTTTCGGCTCAATACTCGGTAGTAGGCAACCTAAATATGCCATATTTGTATGAAACTCTTGTGTAACTTTATCAGTCAACTCATTAATAGTAATGCTAAGTAGCTCAGCCCTATCGATAATTTTATCGTCAACATCCGTAATATTACGTACGTATTTTACAGATTGCTCACCAAATATTTTTATAACTATACGATAAAGTAAATCATATACCACTACCGACCTGCTATTACCTATATGAGGATTATCGTAAACAGTCGGTCCGCATACATACATTTTTACGTTAGTCTTATCTTGAGGGTTAAAAACCTCTTTAGTACGGCTAAGAGTGTTATATAAGTGAAATTGAATTTGCATATTTTATTTACCAAAAATTGAGATGCCATTAGTATGTGATGTATTAAACACATTTTGGTTAAAAAAATCTATTAGTTAACAAAAATTAGTAATTGATAGTTTACATAAGTTAATAAATATTATATAATTCGCCTCGTTGTATATTTAAAAAAATAATAACTAGATCGAGGTTTGAATGAGCTTACAAAATTCCCACTCAAAAAAATATGTTTTAACTTTTTTCATGTCAACATGTTTGTTGACTAGTAGCTTTTTAAGTACAAGTGCTAGAGCGGCAAGCTTTACCCAATTAGCTAACCAAATACCAACCTTGAGAGGTCTTTCCGAAGCACAAAGAAAACAGAAATGGAATAGTTATACTTTACAAGAAAAACAAGAAGCATGGAGAAGAGCAAATTTGATACCTAGTGTTGTTCAAGCAGCGATTGATGTGCAAACCGGTTTTACTGAAAGTGATTTATCGAGTAGCAATAAAAAAACTAGGCACAAAGCAAGAGAAAAAAAAGCAGAGCTTGACTTATATATTGCCGGAACGAAACCAGGCTTTAAGGAAAAAGTTAACTGGTATATATCACAAAAAAAAATTCCTACGCCTGAAGAAGCAGCACAAAACCTTGAAATAGCTTATTGTGCTAAAAAAACAGATAATAAACTAGAAAAAAATCAAAATGTACGCCGTGCAGAAAAGACTAAAAAAGCATTAATAGACCTGTATATTCACTCAATAACAACTGCAATTAAAGAAAAAGAATACATAACTACCGGTCAAGTCCCTGAATTAGATGAACTAAAGAAAGCTCTTAATATAAGTAAAGAAGAAGCAACACACCGTAGAACCATAATAAGAGATCAAGTTATGGCAAATGAAAGACCAAAGCTTGTACGTAGTGGTACGGTTCTTACAAAAAAGGAACTACATAAACGTTTTGGTAAAGACACTAATACAGATGACACAAAATATATTGACGATATAACCACTGAGGTTATGTATACTAAAAAACAAGAATATGTAAATACAGATGTTCTTCCTAAAATTTCAGAAATAATGAATGAATTTAAGGTAGATAAAGAACGTGCAAATCTTTATTTAGCACAAATAAAAGCTGGAATAGGAGTAAAGCTTCTAGTAGACAATAATCAAACTACTACTAAACCCTTTACTAAGCATTCTAGAACAACATCTTCGAGGGTTCCTTTTGACACAGGTAGAACAAAACCAGAAATACAATCATTCGACTTTAAAAGATCAATACATAGTCTTCTAAATAGTAAACCGGAGGATCAATTAAGCAAGACTGAACAATACTTAAAACAGCAAATAAACTTACAAGTAAATCAAGAAGAGTTTAAGGAAATTTTAACAAAAAATCCTATAGACGCATTACAATTTGCAGAACAGAATAATTTAGGTAATTCTTTTAAACAGGAAGCTATATCTAATATTGACTTAAGTAAAGATATAGACAGGATATTATTTATTGTTGATGATGAAGGCAATAGAACAATATTAAATACCATATTAACTACTACTCCGGAACATAAAGATGAACTTATTAAGCACGCTCAACACCATGCCATACAAACTTTACCAACATCTATATCTGATAGAGACGTTAGTGACAAAAAAAAATTAACGCTTGCAACACTGGCTGCAACAGAAGATAAAAAAGTACTAGAAGCATCATTAGATAACTGGCTGAGTAATAACAGATATAAACGCAAGCCGGAAGTAGAGTCTTTAATCTCTATACTTTTATCTGATGAAACCACATTAAAAGCAGGAATAGATAAAATTTTTGAGTTACCTGTAGAAAACAATGTTAATAATAATTCAAATAAAGGTCAAAATGGCGTTCCTGTTCCTCCGCCACCCCCTCCTCTAAATGGGAGTATGCCACCTCCTCCACCCCCTCCTCTAAATGGGAGTATGCCACCTCCTCCACCCCCGCCTCCGTTAAATGGAACACCGACTTCTACAGCTTTTAATAGTTCAAATCGTAATCATAAATTTGATTTTAAAAATTTTGAAGCTACATATCCTAGATTATATAAATCGTATAATGAATTTATTCAAAATACAACTTCAGCACGTCAAAGTCAGGCAACCACAACGTCTCATAATAATACTAAGGCTAAAATGAAGGAAGTACTTGAATTATTTGAACAGAAAGTTGCTAAGCAGAATGAGGTAATAGGCTTAATACGTAATGAAGTAACAAAATTGTATAACTTTTCTCCTAAAACTTTTGTAAATTTATTTAACACTGAGAACGAAGAG
Organism: Rickettsia endosymbiont of Villa modesta; assembly: GCF_964026485.1. Lineage (NCBI taxonomy): Bacteria > Pseudomonadati > Pseudomonadota > Alphaproteobacteria > Rickettsiales > Rickettsiaceae > Rickettsia > Rickettsia endosymbiont of Villa modesta. Next base: position 1,257,251 of record NZ_OZ032157.1, read on the forward strand.
GTTATCAAGCAAATTGAACAAATTGCTAAAAGAGAGGATATACAAAAAATACTTCAAGATAATGATATAAAAATAATATCTGCTTTTGTAAGTAAGATTTTTAATGAATCGTTAGAACAAACAAAACAACGTCTTCGTTCATCTAATATAATAAATGCAAAACAATATAAAAGAATTGAACAATATGGAAATAAACAAGAATATATAGCAAAATTCTTAAGAATTACAGATCCTCTAGAGCAATTACAGTTTTCTAATCAATATATAAATATTCTTGGACAAAGTACCTTTAATGATAAACTTAATGACTTAATAGAACACCCTAATAAGTTAACGTTCTCACAAAAAATTAATTTTGCACTTCAAGGGTATCAAAAATTAACTAGGGAAATTCCTACCGCTAAAGCTAATCTAAATAAATTAAAACAAAATATTTTAGAAAAAATTGAAATTCAACAATTAATCGCAAATAATGATATAAGCCGACAAGATTTATTGGATATACTAAATAATAAAAATCCTGAGTTATTAAAATCACTTCTTGAAGCTAAGGTTATTTTAGAAGAGAATAAACTTAATAATTCAGCTAATGAAGTTGATTTAAAGGAAATTATACCTTCTCTTAATTATTTAACTTCAGAGCAATTAACACGCTTAATTAATAGAATAACTATAGAAGGAGTAAAAACAGCATTTAAGGCTAAATGGGAGCAAAAAAATAAAACCGTATCTAATAATACTGAAAAGCCGCTGATTTATAATAACGGTATTCCAATGCCTCCCCCGATTCCTAATGGCAATAACTTTGGAACTAATGATTATCTAATTAGCATGGGTTATACACAGGAATTTATAGATAGAATGGATAAGGTAAAACCTAACCATAATTTTGGTCAAAAGAACAATCATAATTATAAAGATACGGATTTTAAATCTAATGTAGGAAAAAATTATTATAAATCTACTTCAGAATTAAGAGGAACAAATATATTACTAACTAATTCACAAAAGTTAGAGTTTGCTATTAAAACAGAAGTATTAGCAAAATACATGGCAGAACCAAATAGAGAGATGATAGATATAGATAGTTCGCCTGTTTCTCTTTTAGACGAAGCATTTAAAGAAAAATTTAACTATGCTGAAGATAAAAATACAAAAGTAATTCCTAAACCATCTGAAATAAATTTTGATCCAAACTTCATAGGACCAAGAACCAAAGTGGGACAAGAGATATACGAACTTTATGAACAAGAGCTTCTAAAACTTGCAAGAGATCCGGTATTTATTGAGTATGTAAAAAACAATAATAATACACACAAAGATGAAAGAGAATCATTAATAAGCTTTATTGAACAAATAGAGTCTAAACGTCCTGAACTAGAACAAACACACGGTATTGATGTTCAATCAGAAGATAATAACCAGAAAAAGAAAGTAAGACGTTTAGATATGAAACAATTCCAATCATTATTCCAGCAAGAAAACGAGGCGACAAATGACGACTCCTCAACAAAGGATGATACACAACTTGAAGATAGCAATAAAAAGTCAGAGAAATCTGATTCAACAACTTCTTTATCACCGAGGTTATTGAGTTCTAGCGATAGCAAATCAGAGCAATCTGATTCAACAACTTCTTTATCACTGAGGTTATTGAGTTCTAGCGATAGCAAATCAGAGAAATCTGATTCAACAACTTCTTTATCACCGAGGTTATTGAGTTCTAGCGATAGCAAAAATGATAAATCATCAGATGACAAAAAATCACTTCTAGCCTTAAGATCTAGTGAAGAAGAAGATAAAGGATATGAAACTGATGAAGAATTAGAAGAAAGTAATAATACAACTGAAGAAGAATCAAAAAAAGATATAGCTTTAGAAAGCGAAGACGAAGCTATCGATTTGTCATTCAAAACTGAAGCAATTGCAGAACAAGATGAAGCGACACAGAGACAGCAAGCATCTGATGACACCAATAGGAAAGTAGCAATATTAGTTAAGGCGGCTTCAACTCTTCACAAACCTGTTCACTATAATATTTTCAGTGATAGATTAAAGGTTGCTGCAATAGGTGCCGGTGATGAAGAAGCTAGTATAAACAGAGGGGTATGGATTAGCGGCTTATACGACATCAATAAACAAGGAGCTTGGAAAAATATTCCAAAATATCAAGGTCGTACCACCGGTGTAACTATCGGGGCTGATGCTGAATTCATTAATAGTCATGATGTTATAGGAATAGCTTATAGCCGTTTAGAATCCCAAATTAAATATAATAAAAAACTAGGAAAAACAGCTGTTAACGGTCATCTTTTAAGTATTTACGGTCTAAAAGAACTAATTAAAGGCTTCTCGTTGCAGACTATAACATCTTACGGTCATAATTATATTAAGAATAAATCTAAAAGTATTAATAATATAATTGGCAAATATCAAAACAATAATTTAAGTTTTCAAACCTTATTAAATTATAAATATCGTACAAAATACGATTTACATTTTATTCCTAATATCGGTTTTAAATATGATTATTCAAGAGCTGGCAACTATAAAGAATACAATGTAGATATAGAAAACTTAATGATTCCAAAGAAATCAAATCAATCCTTCGAAAGTAGTGTTGGCGGTAAAATAGTGTTTAAGCCTATAGCGACCATAAATAATATAGTATTAACACCAAGTTTGTACGGTAATATTGAGTGTCATTTCAATAAAAAAAATACAAAAGTTAATGCAAAAGCAACTTTTAAAGGGCAAACATTACAAGAAACAATTATTATACCAAAACAACCTAAGCTTGGATATAATATCGGTAGTAATATACTTATGAGCAGAAAAAATATAAATGTTCGGCTTGAGTATAATTATTACACTCATAGAAAATATCAAAGCCATCAAGGGCTTATTAAACTAAAAGTCAATTTGTAAAATAAATAAGGATAAGTTTCTCCTAAGAGCTTATCCTTTCTTAATAAACAAGCTTATTAACCAAACTGCCAAATAGAATATCGGCGTACTAAATACGGTAAAAAATAGTTTAAATGAATAGCTATTAAGTACAAGCTGACCCAATTGGTCAAAAGGAAAAATATTAAATAAGCTCATAATCCCAATTACAATAAAAGTATCCATAAATAAAGAAATTGCCGTACTAAAATTATTTCTTATCCATAAATAGATATTAATATCAACAAGTTGAGCTATATAACAGGCAAAAGTTGATGCTAAAAAAGATATATACTTCTTTTACCTGAAGAATTGGTAGTATTAGATATTAATTATCCATAAGAACATTGATTATTCGCTCATCTAAATATTCATTTTCCAACTTTTCAAGTTAAAGAAGTATCTATACTTCTTCAACATGAAGAGTTGTTAAAATGATTAGGCACAATGGTTTGAAAATTGTCATTTACCAATGAAGAAATTTTATTTTTATATTTTTCAATATTTTCAAAAAATATTCGTATAGAATCAGTAAATGTCTCAAAATTCGCATAAAATTTATTGTTACTTACAACAGAATGCATAAATTCCCACAGTCGTTCAATTGGATTCAAATTAGGACTATATGCTGGCAAAAATAGTAACCCTATTTTACTGTATTGTAGATATTCTTTTACCTTTTTTGACCTATGATATCCAGCATTATCGCATATCAAATAAATCTTACTTTTATCTTGATTATTTGCTTCTAATTCCTTTAAAAATTCAATAATATAATCACCATTAACCTTAGGATTGTCAGTTGTTACTACCTCTAAATCCTTAAGATTAATAGCACCAATAATATGTTTACGCTTCCAACCACTGAAACTTGGTAATGTTTTAACTACATTCTTTCTAATCCAACCAAATTTTGCTCGAGTTTGGTATTGAGGATGAACACTATCCATAAAATAAATAGACTCATCTTTAGCTAAATTATTTTTTAGCAAACTATATTGCAGCTTAAATTCCTCTTGCTTAGCTAAATCTATTTTTCCAGGAATTAACTTAGGTTTCTGATAACTAAAACCAAGTCTGTGTAACAGCTTGATTACCCCGGCTAATGTATAGATTACTCCATATTGACGTTCTATGAACAAACCTATATCTCTAGCATACACATAATTATTATTTTCTAGATGAACTATTAACTCTGCTTCCTCCTGTCTAGTAAGTTTACTATCACTACCGCCATTTCCAGGCTTAAGCTTCTGAGCATTATGATAATCTATTAAATGTTTTCTTATCCCTTCATCACTCAGTAATAACACTTTCGATATCTCATCAATACTATAGCTATCATCATACATGAAAACAGCTTTGATTCTATCACAAATCCTCTTATCCCTTTCGCTTCTATGGTAAAGCTTTAATTCTTCTTTTTCTACTGATGTTAATTTTCTATAAATCCATTCTTACTTAATAACACTTGCTGACTTCTTTGACAATTTTTCATTTACTAGAGGTATATGGTATGAACCAAAGACTTTATGAAAAGTTATGTTGTCAACATTAGACCAATTAGTAGCTTCCAATTTATCCATGAGACTTATTATTAAAACTACTATTATATTAAAAATAATAGCAAGTTTTACACAACAATTGGCTCTTTCTTTACCGTAAAACTCAGCTATTAAATCCGTTAATAAAAAAGTTAACGGGTAAAAAATTGCTCCTATAGATAATTCAAGAATATAAAAATTAAGAATATTAAGGTAAACAAATTTTTGATATATTAAGTTTCCTACTATAATAAGGACTGTAAAAAACGTACATAAAATGATATAAATTTTTTCTTTTATATTAAATTCTATAGACATTTCTAAAATTATTTTGTGAATTATTGTCATACGGCTTTGTTGCATGACCCGATTTTTTCGTTATTGCGAGAAGAAATTGTAAATTTCAACGAAGCAAGGAAGAAAAAAAATTCTGTAAATCAGAATTTTTTTAATTATTTTTCTGGATTGCCACGTCGCTTTGCTCCTCGCAAGGTGTTGTTGCGTGGATCAGTTTTACCTCTGTCATCCCGTGGCTTGACCACGGGATCCAGTTAAAAATACTAAAATTATTAGTATTTTTTATTGTTTTTATGGACCTAGTTAGCAAGCCACAAGGTGACACAGTAGGTTTTACCGGTCTACGCAACAATGCCTCCTCGCAATGACTGTTCGGGTTATTCATTAACGTGATTAATAGCCCGCTCAGACATTTTAGGTATTAGCATCTCACATACTTTGTCTAATCCATTACCTGTAGCCCCAATTAAAGCTGTATAGCCCTTATTAACATGATTAATAGCCCGCTTGGACATTTTGGCATAAGCATCTCACAAACTTTGTCTAAACCATAACTAGCAGCCAACATTAAAGCTGTATCACCATTATCAACTTTGCTTAATTCGGCTGTATTCATTTGGGTAATTAATTTTTGTGCTTCTGCCGTGTTTTCTGCTTTTATTGCTTCTATTAGCTTTTCATACGGAGTTCCAAATAATCTTATAAACATAGATATATCCTTATTAAATTCTATAAATCTTAACATTTTGTTAAAAATGAGCTTATAGACGGAATCATAATAAAGGGCTTTAAGAAAGCAATAGAAATTTAACTAAAAATATAAATAAATGAATTTAAATTGATTTAGGGAATTTATTGATATATAGAGGATTAAAGGAAATAGTAGAGAGTTTTAATAATTAGTAATAATTATAATCTATAATGTTACCGACGTTTCACTAAGCCTTGCAGCTTAACCCCGTCTTTAGCGTGTATCCATCTTGGCAGTTTATCGACAGCCGCTAAATATTCAACTCGGTTTAACTTCTGCCGTAATGTTGATGCTTGAAACTTCCCGCTACCAAAATTAAAGATAAATGAGATTAAGGTGACTTGTTGCTTAATTAAATTATTAATATTTCTTTTTATAAGGTAATAAATTTACTATTTAGAAGAAAGAGAAAAGCTACTTAGTTTAGAGATTTGGTGAAAGACAATTAATAAAAATTAGTTTTATCGAACCTTTCATTAAACGGCAAAAAGCTTGATTTTATGCTGCATCTGCGGTTTGATATTTTTGCAGAAATACCAAAAAATGAAGAATGGTGCACCCTAAAGGATTCGAACCTCTGACCCACAGATTAGAAATCTGTTGCTCTATCCAGCTGAGCTAAGGGTGCTAAGCATTTACGGTAAACCTTATATCAGTTTTAATAGTTTTTTTCAAGTATTCTTTTATTATCATAAATAAATGTGATAAATAACATAATGAATAAATTCTATAACTACAATTCTTCTTCACATCAGGTTTTACTTAATCTTAAAGTAAAGTCTAATTCTAAACAGAATCTAATTAGCGATTTTGTAATCATCAATAATATCCCATATCTAAAATTATCTATAAAAGCAACACCGGAACAAGGTAAAGCTAATGAAGAAATCATAAATTATCTAGCAAAAGAATGGAAATTATCACGCAAGGATATAGAAATTATTAAAGGTCATACTAATAGCTTAAAAACGATATTGATAAAAAATATTGACGAATACTATTTAAATTTGATTATTAATTCCTATATTAAATAGGGCGCAATGGTTGCTAAGCTGTCGATGTCATTCCCGCGTGGCATTGTTGCGTGGATCTAAAAACGCGTTCGGTGTCATACCGTGGCTTGACCACGGTATCCAGAAAAAAAATTTAAAATACTAAAATTTTAGTATTTTAAGCTGGATCCCGCGATCAAGTCGCGGGATGACACTGGAAAAACTGATCCTCACGGGAATGATATCAGCAGTTATATGACTAAAAAATAATTCATTAACTGGAATAATTATGACACAAGAAAAAAAGAAATTTGACGCCGAGGTTGGCAAGATTTTAAATTTAATGATTCACTCTCTTTATAGTAATAAAGAGATTTTTATGAGGGAGTTAATTTCTAATGCTTCGGATGCTTGCGATAAATTACGTTATTTATCTCAAAGTAATAGTGAATTAGTAGCTGGCGATAGCAATTTTAAAATTACGGTTAAAGTCGATAAAGATAAAGGACAAATCATCATCCGTGATAACGGTATCGGCATGAATAAAGACGATTTAATTGAAAATCTCGGTACTATTGCAAGATCAGGTACGGCAAATTTTCTTAAAAGCCTTTCCGGTGATTCTAAAAAAGACAATATGTTAATCGGTCAGTTTGGTGTTGGATTTTATTCAAGCTTTATGGTAGCCGATAAAGTGCTTGTCACCTCAAGAAAAGCAGGCGAAGATAAAGTCCATACTTGGGAATCGGACGGACTTGGCGAGTACATTATTTCAGATTCGGACAAAGAATTCACAAGAGGCACGGAAATCGTTTTACATATCAAAAAGGAAGAAGATACATTCCTTGATCATTTCAGGTTAAAACATATCGTTAAAAGCTATTCCGATCATATAGCAGTACCGATATATTTCTTTGATGAAGCCGGTAATAATGAAATCCAGCTTAATTCAGCTTCTGCATTATGGACAAGACCGAAATCAGAAATTACGGAAGAACAATATAAAGAATTCTACAAGAGCCTATCTTATGCCGTTGATGACCCTTGGATAACTATGCATAATAAAAACGAAGGAGCTATAGAATTTATTAACTTGCTTTTCATTCCATCGAGCAAAACATTCGATTTATTCCATCCTGATCGCAAGAGACGAGTTAAATTATATATCAAAAGAGTGTTTATTTCTGATGAGAATATTGATTTAATTCCGTCATATTTAAGATTTTTACGAGGCGTGGTTGATTCAGAAGATTTACCGTTAAATATTAGCCGTGAGTCATTGCAGCATAATAGTGTACTTGAGAAAATCAAGAATGCTATTACAAAAAGAGTGCTTGGCGAGCTTAGAAAAAAGAAAGAGGAATCACCTGAAGAATATAATAAGTTTTGGGCTAATTTCGGTGGTGCTTTAAAAGAAGGTTTGTGTGAGGCTACTACCGACTATGAAAAATTATTAGAAGTATGCATATTCAGAAGTGCCTTGCATAATAAAATGATCAGCCTTGACGAATATATCGCAAATTTTAAAGAAGGGCAGAATACTATATATTATTTAAGCGGGGATAATCCCGATAAATTACTTTCAAGCCCACAAATTGAAGGACTACTTAGTAAAAATATCGATGTATTACTTTTTACCGATACAGTGGATGATTTTTGGGTAAATGTTAATAGCGAATATAAAGGACATGCTATTAAATCAGCAACAAGAAGCAATATCGATGTAGAGCAAACTACTTCACAATCTGAGGATAAAAATGCAGATAGTAAAAAATCCGATGACGAATATAAATTGCTAACCGATTATTTTAAAGAGACGCTTGGGGAGTTAGTAAAAGAAGTTAAGATCTCTAAAAAATTAACCTCAAGCCCTGCTTGTCTTGCCGTTAGCGACGCTGCTATGGATATTCGTATGGAGAGATTTTTGATTGAGCAGAAACAAATAGCTGCTGCATCTGCCAAAAATTTAGAGCTAAATCCTAAAAATAAAATCATAGAGAAAATCTTTAACGACTTAAAAGCAAATAATAAAAATAATGAAGAATTGGTTAATCTAATATTTGATCAAGCCTGTATTTTAGAGGGCGAACCGGTTGCTGATACCGGTGCATTTTCAAAGAGATTAAACGATATTGTACAAAAAGCTATATTATAACTTTAAAATTAATTAGTTTTAATGTATAGTCAACTGATTTGAACTTTGTGCTTCGTTGTTCGTCGACTCGCCTATTAGTATAGGCGTCGCTCCTCACGCCTATCACAAAATTCAACTGAATTGACTATAGAATGGTTGCAAACGTGAGTTTGGAAGTATTGTTCTGTTCGATGTCATTCCTGAGTAGGCGGGGTGTTGTTGCATGGCTCGGTTTATGTCATTCCCGCGTAGGCGGGAATCCAGCGTAAAGCGAGATAACCTAAGCTTTTAAAAAACTTTAAAATACTGGATTCCCGCGTAGGCGGGAATGACATAAAGAAAATGTCTTATTACGATACTATATTTAGCAAACATATAGACAAAATTAAGAGCGAAGGAAGATATCGAGAATTTAAAGCCTTAAAAAGACAAGCCGATAATTTTCCTTTTGCAGAACACGCTAATAAACAAATAGTTATGTGGTGCATTAATGACTATTTGGGTATGAGTAAACATGCAAAAGTAATGCAAGCTTCTATAGATGCCTTGCTAAAATACGGTGTTGGATCAGGCGGAACTCGCAATATCGGCGGTAATAATATTGCCATTCTTGAGCTTGAAAAAGAACTTGCAGATTTACACAAAAAGCAAGCAGCTTTAGTTTTTACATCCGGTTTTGTTGCAAATGATACAACGCTTGCAAGTCTTGCTAAAATCATGCCAGATATAGTATTTTTCTCCGATGAGCTAAATCATGCTTCAATAATTGCAGGAATTACAAGTTCAAGAGCCGAGAAATATATATATAGACATTTAGACGTTAAGCATCTAGAAGAGCTTTTACAATCAGTCGATATTAATAGACCGAAAATTATTGTTTTTGAATCGGCTTACTCTATGGACGGTTTTTTCTCACCTATCAAAGATATAATCAACTTAGCCAAAAAATATAATGCTTTAACCTTTATCGATGAAGTTCATACGGTCGGTTTATATGGTAAACATGGAGGCGGTATTGCCGAGCTTCTTAATTGTAGCGATCAAATCGATATTATTCAAGGTACACTTGCCAAAGCATATGGCACTATCGGTGGTTATATCACTAGCAACCATAATTTAGTCGATGCTATAAGGCTAACCGCTCCGGGATTTATTTTCACTACTTCATTACCGCCGGTAATTTCTACCGCTGCAACGCATAGTATTAGACACCTTAAAGAATCGAATGAAGAACGAATAAAACATCAAGAAGTAGTTACAAAACTTAAAAATTCTTTTGAAAATTTTAATATACCTTATTTGAAAAATGAAAGTCATATAGTGCCGATAATTATTGGTGATCCGATTAAAGCAGCTAGTGCCTCAAATATGCTCCTTAATGAATACGGTATTTACGTTCAACATATCAATTTTCCAACCGTACCGAGAGGTACGGAACGCCTCCGAATCATCCCAACTCCAGCCCATACCGATAAAATGATAAATGATTTATCTATAGCCTTAGTGCATATATTTGCCGAACTTGATATAGAATTATCTTCTACAAAAGAACTAAACGAAGAAGTACGCTTGAATCTTATTGCTTAACTTCACGTCATTGTGAGAAATTTGCAACTTTGTTGCATGGTTCGTTTTATGTTATTCCCGCGTGGCATTGTTGCGTGGATCAATTGCACCTCTGTCATCCCGTGGCTTGACCACGGGATCCAGTTAAAAATACTAATATATACTTCTTTTACCTGAAGAATTGGTAGTATTAGATATTAATTATCCATAAGAACATTGATTATTCGCTCATCTAAATATTCATTTTCCAACTTTTCAAGTTAAAGAAGTATATAAGAACGTATACCTCTAGTAAATGAAAAATTGTCAAAGAAGTCAGCAAGTGTTATTAAGTAAGAATGGCTTTATAGAAAATTAACATCAGTAGAAAAAGAAGAATTAAAGCTTTACCATAGAAGCAAAGGGATAAGAGGATTTGTGATAGAATCAAAGCTGTTCTCATGTATGATGATAGCTATAGTATTGATGAGATATCGAAAGTGTTATTACTGAGTGATGAAGGGATAAGAAAACATTTAATAGATTATCATAATGCTCAGAAGCTTAAGCCTGGAAATGGCGGTAGTGATAGTAAACTTACTAGACAGGAGGAAGCAGAGTTAATAGTTCATCTAGAAAATAATAATTATGTGTATGCTAGAGATATAGGTTTGTTCATAGAACGTCAATATGGAGTAATCTATATACTTCTTCAACATGAAGAGTTGTTAAAATGATTAGGAACAATGGTTTGAAAATTGTCATTTACCAATTAGTGTTTAAAATTAAGATAATTTTTGTTCAGTATACTTCTTTAACTTGAAAAGTTGGAAAATGAATATTTAGATGAGCGAATAATCAATGTTCTTATGGATAATTAATATCTAATACTACCAATTTTTCAGGTAAAAGAAGTATATATACAAAATTAGTAAAAATCAGTGGAGATTTTGTTATTATCTATGCGTTATCCATTATAATATTAGCTAGCCGTTAAAACGGTTAAGCGTTTCAAATTAAAACATATAGCATTCATAAATTCCGAGAATTGATTTTTGGCAATACCAATATATCTGACACGTTTATTATCTTGTGAGAATACTCTTTCAAAAGGTGCTCTAATTTTTGTATAATATCTATCAAGGTCAAAATTTTTATCTTTCATGTTATTTTTCTTTACAGCACAAAGATGCACTTCTTGCCTAGTTGCTGTATCTTTGGTAGACTTTGTACAATATGCTTTATCTACATATGCAGCACCGGAGCGTGGCATAACGTGTTTAAAACCTTTGCTATCAGTAACATTTGCAGAGGTAACTGCAACCTTATTAATAATCCCTGATTGGATATCAACGCTAACATGTTTTTTATAACCATACCAAAACTTATTACCTCCTTTACAACCAATTTTAGCTTGTTTATCATTCGCAACTTTGGGCAAAGTCTCATTATTTAGCTTGTCATATTTTTGCTTCCTCAACTCATCACGTTCTGTCCAAAGACTAGCTTTTGAGATCAAATGAGAGGCATCTACAAAGGTAAATACCTCGCTCATATAACCTTGCTTTCGTAGTTGTTCTCTAAAGTTTGCAAATATTTTTGATAGTAAGTTAGTACCTATTTTCTTACGTATTTTACTAAACACACTATAATCTGGAGTCGTCTCTGTAAGAGCAAAATCACAAAACCATTTGCCGGCATTACTATCAGCCAAATAACGTTCTAATTCTCGATCAGATAAGTCTTCCATAAATTGTAGAAGTAAACATTTAAATAACCTCAATGCTCCATAGCCTTTATAATTAGCTTCAGTTTCTATCGCTAATAACTCTCTTGCAACTGCTTTGAAATTAAATTAACTTTTAAATTTACGATATTGATGTTCCGGGCTAACTAATTCATCTAAACTGACCATTGTTATTTGATGCTCTGACATTTTTTACTTTCTTATTTTTTTATCACATTATAACCTTTTACTCTTCATAGCTCAACACTCCCATAATATGTTTACGCTTCCAACCACTGAAACTTGGTAATGTTTTAACTACATTCTTTCTAATCCAACCAAATCTTGCTCGAGTTTGGTATTGAGGATGAACACTATCCATAAAATAAATAGACTCATCTTTAGCTAAATTATTTTTTAGCAAACTATATTGCAGCTTAAATTCCTCTTGCTTAGCTAAATCTATTTTTCCAGGAATTAACTTAAGTTTCTGATAACTAAAACCAAGTCTGTGTAACAGCTTGATTACCCCAGCTAATGTATAGATTACTCCATATTGACGTTCTATGAACAAACCTATATCTCTAGCATACACATAATTATTATTTTCTAGATGAACTATTAACTCTGCTTCCTCCTGTCTAGTAAGTTTACTATCACTACCGCCATTTCCAGGCTTAAGCTTCTGAGCATTATGATAATCTATTAAATGTTTTCTTATCCCTCCCCATCACTCAGTAATAACACTTTCGATATCTCATCAATACTATAGCTATCATCATACATGAAAACAGCTTTGATTCTATCACAAATCCTCTTATCCCTTTCGCTTCTATGGTAAAGCTTTAATTCTTCTTTTTCTACTGATGTTAATTTTCTATAAATCCATTCTTACTTAATAACACTTGCTGACTTCTTTGACAATTTTTCATTTACTAGAGGTATACTAAGATAGAACTTCAAAAATTGGCTACGTCGCCTTTGTAAGTCCTCGGATGCTCACGTATTATTATACGCTCCGCTCCTCGGCTTACAGACTCCTTGCTCTTTTCCAAGTTGATCTTCGTATAACCACTCTTCATTTCGTAGGAGTATACTTCTTTTACCTGAAGAATTGGTAGTATTAGATATTAATTATCCATAAGAACATTGATTATTCGCTCATCTAAATATTCATTTTCCAACTTTTCAAGTTAAAGAAGTATATATATAGCAAGATTTTATGATATGCACACTTTCAAATAATATTGACTAAAATTAAAGTTATGCTTAAGCTATAAGATAGCACTAACAAAACTATATAATGAACTATATTAATGTAATGTGAGGAATTATGAACAATCCACTAATTAATAAGAATAATATGCAAAAGCACAAATTGAATAAAATATTGTTATACATAGCGCTTAGTACAACTATGCTGCCATCAGCACTGGCGATACCTATATATACCACTGCATTAGGCATCACTGGTTCAGGCAAGGGAAAGTTAAATAAACCTGATAGAATTGCTGCTGACAGTCAAGGTAAGATTTATGTTTCTGATTCTAATAACAGAGTTGCGATTTGGAATGCTCAAGATAATTCATGGGTTGGCTCATTTGGAAGTAAAGGCTCAGGTGTTGGGAATTTCTCGTTGCCTTCTGGAATTGCGTTAAATAATCGAGATAAGATTTATGTTGTTGATGATAACAATCATAGGGTTACCGTATGGAATGCTCAAGATAATTCATGGGTTGGCTCATTTGGAAGTGAAGGCTCAGGTGATGGAAAGATGAAACATCCTACTGGAATTGCTCTTGATGGTCAAGGCAAAATTTATGTTGTAGATTCCGAAAATAATAGAATTTCGATCTGGAATACCCAAGATAATTTATGGGTTGGTTCATTTGGAAGTGAAGGCTCAGGTTATGGAAAGCTTAATCGGGCTACTGGAATTGCTCTTGATCGTCAAGGCAACATTTATGTTGCAGATTCCAATAATGATAGAATTTTGATCTGGAATACCCAAGATAATTCATGGGTTGGCTCATTTGGAAGTGAAGGCTCAGGTGATGGAAAGATGAAACATCCTACTGGAATTGCTCTTGATGGTCAAGGCAACATTTATGTTGCAGATTCCGAAAATAATAGAATTTCGATCTGGAATACCCAAGATAATTCATGGGTTGGTTCATTTGGAAGTGAAGGCTCAGGTTATGGAAAGCTAAGACATCCTAATGATATTGGCGTATATCAGTCTATGGTATACGTAACTGATTATAATAATAATAGAGCTACGATATGGTTTGATCCAGTGTTGTGGAAGTCAGCGGGAACATTAATTCTTGGCACATTAAATCTGAATCAAGATCTTAAATTGGATCAGGATTATAATCTACAGATTAATAAGATTAATGATACTACTTATAATGGCGGGAAATCAGATGGGAAACTAACTATTACCGATAAGGCAGTATTAACAGCAAATGCTGGTAGTAGTATAAATGCTACAAGTATAGTGCTTGATGATGCAACATTAATACTGAACACAGAATCCATATCTGGTAATATAACATATAGTGCGGAAGGTACATTAAACATTAATGCTAATATTACTAATAACATAGATTTTGCAGGTAAAGATGGGTTATTACAACTTGCAGATAGTCAAACGATTACAGGTAATGTTGACAGTAGTACCTCTTCAGCAGGAACATTAGAGTTTTTAGGCAAGGGAACTGTAACAGGGACAATAGGAGGTACTAATGCACTTTCTAAATTAAAGTTTAGTGGAGCTGGTGATATTACAATTCCTCAGGGAAATGCAGAAACAATAGAGGTAGCAAATAAGGATACAGTTATTACAGCATCTAAGGCATTAACAGCTAATATACTATTTAGTAGTAATGGCAGATTAATATCAGATAAAGGAATAACAGGTAATGTAGATTTTGCAGGTAAAGATGGGTTATTACAACTTGCAGATAGTCAAACGATTACAGGTAATGTTGACAGTAGTACTTCTTCAGCAGGAACATTAGAGTTTTTAGGCAAGGGAACTGTAACAGGGACAATAGGAGGTACTAATGCACTTTCTAAATTAAAGTTTAGTGGAGCTGGTGATATTACAATTCCTCAGGGAAATGCAGAAACAATAGAGGTAGCAAATAAGGATACAGTTATTACAGCATCTAAGGCATTAACAGCTAATATACTATTTAGTAGTAATGGCAGATTAATATCAGATAAAGGAATAACAGGTAATGTAGATTTTGCAGGTAAAGATGGGTTATTACAACTTGCAGATAGTCAAACGATTACAGGTAATGTTGACAGTAGTACTTCTTCAGCAGGAACATTAGAGTTTTTAGGCAAGGGAACTGTAACAGGGACAATAGGAGGTACTAATGCACTTTCTAAATTAAAGTTTAGTGGAGCTGGTGATATTACAATTCCTCAGGGAAATGCAGAAACAATAGAGGTAGCAAATAAGGATACAGTTATTACAGCATCTAAGGCATTAACAGCTAATATACTATTTAGCAGTAATGGCAGATTAATATCAGATAAAGGAATAACAGGTAATGTAGATTTTGCAGGTAAAGATGGGTTATTACAACTTGCAGATAGTCAAACGATTACAGGTAATGTTGACAGTAGTACTTCTTCAGCAGGAACATTAGAGTTTTTAGGCAAGGGAACTGTAACAGGGACAATAGGAGGTACTAATGCACTTTCTAAATTAAAGTTTAGTGGAGCTGGTGATATTACAATTCCTCAGGGAAATGCAGAAACAATAGAGGTAGCAAATAAGGATACAGTTATTACAGCATCTAAGGCATTAACAGCTAATATACTATTTAGCAGTAATGGCAGATTAATATCAGATAAAGGAATAACAGGTAATGTAGATTTTGCAGGTAAAGCTGCTAAATTAGTATTTGACGGAAATATTAGTGATGATTGGTATAAATTAGATGGCGTTATAAGTAATGCTAGTAGTGCTATCTTAGAGGTAGCTACTAAATTAAAGGTAGTAGATAAAGGCGTAGGTACAATTAAAACTATTAATATAGGGCAAAATGGAATTCTTTCTATAAAGAGTAATGAGGATAATTTATCACTTATCAGCAGTGCAGGAGGGAGTATTAACTTGATTGATAAGGATGCACAACTTGTATTATCTGCTGCAAAAAATCAAACTATTAAATTTAATAATAATATAAAGGGCGCTGATAATGGAGGTGGCATCATTTTATTTGACGGTAATGGTAGTAACCTTACAATTACTGCAAGTGATAATGTATCACTTGGTACAGATGATAAGAAGTTAGGTACTATAAATATTAGTGGTAATGTGATATTTGATAAGAATGTGTCTACTAACGCATCAAACCTTAGTATAGGTTCAGGAGGCTTTCTTACTAATTACAGTAGTACCACATCAATTGATAATATCAATATAGGTAATAGTTCTGGATCTGGAGAATATATTTTAGATTCAAGGGATGAGGATTTAAAGATAAGTACAGGAAATATTGTCTATAAGAATGAGGATTCAATTCTTGCACTTACAAACACATCAGAAGGTGAGGAACGCACAATAACGCTTGATGCATCTATAGTACCAAGTCAGGATAAGTATGGGATACTAACTTTATACTCTAAAGGAGATAAGAAATTTACAATAGATAATAATAATGACAACTCTATTACATTTGGAACAAAGGACTATAGGCTAAAGGGGATTAAGATATCAAGTGATGACGATGCAGAAATTGATATCAAGCCTGAGATCAATGTGGAAAGTATTGGATTAGATCTTAATAAGATTGATTTAGGTCAAGTAGATGCAAATATTGTTTTTTATAAAAGTACAAAATACAATGCTAACGGAGATATAAATGGCAGTATAGATTTCCAAGGTAATAAAGGCGTTATAAATGTTGGAGATAATGTTAATATAAGCAGCACAATTAGTAGCACTGGTTCATCAGGAGAGGAAATAACATTTTTAGGTAGTAGTACTATAGGTGGCGTAATATCTAACATATCTACAATGCGTGCTGGAGCAGGTGATATTACATTGCAAGCTTCAGGTGATTATTCTATAGGAGAGTTACAGGGCAATGGTAGCGGTGCCATTACATTCCCATCAGGAATGAACTTTACAGGCGGTATAAACAGAACGGGAGGCAATCCATTGAACCTCAGTTTTGCTGACAGTACTCACATTACCGGTGATATAGGATCTAGCTCTAGTACGGTAGGTAACATATCAAGTGGCAATAATACGCAGTTTAATGGAGATATTAATAGCAGTGGTGATATCAAGACATCAGGTAAAACATTATTTTCAGGAGACGTTTCATGTAACAATATTATAGCTAATAGGACAAGTAGCAGTATGTTGTCATTATCATTAACTACATTAACATCAGCATTTAATGCCAGTAGTGGCAATATGCTTGACTTTGATGAATCGAGTGTTGTTACAAAGTTTCAAGGTCAGGTAAGTACTAATGGTAATATAGAGTTAAATGGTAGTACATATTTTGCAAGTAGTGTAGAGAGTCAAGGCAATATTGTCATAAATGGTGATACTAAGTTTAATAAAACATTATCAAATAGTAATAATATAGCTATATCAAGTAATACAAACGTTATATTTAACGGTAACATAAAGGCAAGTAGTATTAGCATAGATAATGCGAGTGTTGCGATATCAGATGATATAGAGGTACAAGGTAATATAAGTACTAATAATAGCACTATTATACTTGATAATAATAAGCTTACATTATCTGGAACAAATAGTTTTTCTGATCATATTACAATAAGTAGTACCTATGATGAATCTAGTTTATCTGGAGGTAATATAGTTCTTCAATCTGGTAGTACATTAGATTTATCGAATGTAAGTGAATTAACAATAAAACTTGCATTTATTAATAGTGATATAAGTAAAGTAAATGATGATATTAAATATAATATAATTCTTGCTGAGGATGGTAGTAAGATAGTGTTATTAAGTAATCCAGAAAAAAATATTAAATTAGATAGTAGTGGGGAACAAAATAAGTTTGTGAAATGGACATTAGATGCAAATTCTCTAACATTATATGCATCTGATGATTCAAATAACATAATAGATAACGATTATAGATTTGACTCTAAGCAAGAAAATGATTTCATGAAGGAACTAAAGGAGTCACCGCCAGGCAGTAATGGTTCTGAGTTCAAGAATAATATAGGTCTTCTTAGTAAAGAGCAAGTAGAAGAAATGTTCTCAAGAATACTTGATCATCCCAAAGAACGGAGCAGTGATATAGTAAGGGTAGCAGTTCAGCAGTCACTGTCAAATGCACATAAGACAGCGATTCATGCAATACATAATAGATTAGGTCAAAGTGCAGTTACAGTTTCAGCAGGTGAAGAGGATGTAAGTCAATATGGAGTATGGTTAAGAACATCAATAAATAAGAGTCGCGATAAAGTCAGTAGTAAGAGATCAGAATATTTTAGTAGCTATAAGACAAGAGGTCATAATCATACTATTGGTTTTGATGGATTAGTATGTGATGGACTTGTTGTTGGAGGTGCATATACAAGAGCATATACAAATATAAGACCGCAGAATCAGAATATAGGTAATACGGATAAAGTTAGAACTAATATGTTTTCACTTTATAGTGCGTATAATATCCCGAACTATAGCTGGTATTTAGATAGTACATTATCCTATGCAGAAAGTTTTATTAAAAACAAAGAGTTACGTAATATAGCTGTATCAAAGAATGTATTAGGAACAGAGATAGCATCAAGTAAATATAAGTCGTATCTTTATAGTGGTAGCCTATCACTTGGTTATATTCACAATATAGGAAACAACATTAATATTATACCAAGTCTAGGAGCATTAGGCTCTGTAATCAGAGATAAGGGCTATGCAGAAAGTGGTACTAGTTTTCAGAATTTAATTGTAGGTAAGAAAAGTTATAATAAGTTAAGTGGAAATGTAGGTGTTAGAATATCACAGCATATCTATTTGGATGATATAGATAACGTAATATTAATACCTGAGATTTATGGATTTGCTAATTATAATATCAAGAATAAAACACCTGCAATTGATGCAAGATTATCTGGAATAAATGATCGTTTGCCAACTATTAGCTTTAGAAGTAATAGAATAGATTATAATATAGGTCTAGGTGTTACTATAAAGCAGAATATGATGGAATATGGTATAAATTATGATGCTAATTTAGCTAAGAAATATCAAGGACACTCAGGTAGCATTAAAGTAAGAGTGAATTTGTAAATTTGACGCAAGTATACTGTGCAGTAGTTGAGACGGGCTGTTGAAAGAACAGTCTTAGAAGTGTTGACCTAGCACGCTAAGTATTGAGCCTTGGGCAGAAATTGGCAACAATTATGCTAAGCGTAGGCAGAGATATTGCAGGCCGTAGTGATTGAGCCACGTTAAAAATGTTATATGAGATCGCAGACTTTGTTAAGATAAAGGAATGCAACATTATCTATATCGTAAATTAGGCAGATATAGGTTTAGGTTTCCGGGGTCGGAGAGCATGGCATGTAATAAAAGTTTATCTATAAACGTGGGATATCCTATATTCTCTTCCATTTTTTTGAAGTATCAGCCGACAAGAGTAAAACCCAAGGGAGCTGAGAGTGGATATAGGAAGTCGGATGGATCATAGTAACGCGAATTTAGGATAAGGAAGAAGGGAAGCATGGAATAAGAATAAAGTATTTACAAGTTAAGAGTGTTGGGTTACTGAAGTTTTTCAACAAAAAAACAAGAACCCAACAATGAAAAAATGTATCACAACTTTATTTTAGATACTAGACAATTTTTGTGAAATATATGAAGAATGGGAGAAGCAAAAATTAATACCAACAGATAGAAAACGCCGGAGAGAAGGGAATTTAAGCCTTTCAGAGCTTTTAACTATCGTATTATATTTTTATATATCGCCGTGCAAAGATTTTAAGAATTATTATTTATATCACTTATCATATAAATATAGAGGTTATTTTAAATTACCAAGTTATAGTCGAATAATACAATTATGGTCAAGATTAATTCTACCGCTTGTTATAATGTTGCAACTATTTAGAGGAGAGGAAACAGGAATTTATTGCATAGATTCAACTAAATTATCGATATGTCATACAAAACGTACAAATAGCAATAAAGTATTTAGTGGTATACTTCTTTTACCTGAAGAATTGGTAGTATTAGATATTAATTATCCATAAGAACATTGATTATTCGCTCATCTAAATATTCATTTTCCAACTTTTCAAGTTAAAGAAGTATATAGCTAAAATAGGGATGAGTAGTTATGGATGGTTTATGGGGTTTAAGTTGCATATAGTAATTAACAATAAGGGAGCGATTATGGCGATCAAAATTACCAAAGCAAATAATAGTGATTTATCGGTAGCAGACGATATAACTGATGGATTACAAGGTAAACTCTTTGGTGATAAGGGATATATTTCTAAGGAAATATTTACTAAATTATTAGGTCGTGGATTACGCTTATTTACAGGAATTAGAAAAGATATGAAGAATCATTTATTGGAAATGGAAGATAAAATACAGCTTAGAAAAAGGTCGTTGGTTGAGTCAGTATTTAATGTCCTAAAAAATAATATGAATCTTGAACACTCAAGGCATCGATCACCTACTAATTTTTTAGTTCATATTCTAGCTTGTGTTAATGCTTTTAATATTACTAAAACTAATATTTTAAACTCTTTTTTCGATAATCTTAAACTCTTCTTATCCTAAACTGGCGTTAGTAGTGTTGAAGCAGAGGAGAGTTTGTGGAGCGAAGGATCCTCTAGGTAAAATTGATCTTTTTAGGGAAATGTTATGATAACAACAGAATATCAAATGAATACAGAAACGAAACTAAAAAGAATAGCATGGCTATCCTCACAGGATAAAGGCAAGAGATTTAACAATCTCATGCATTTATTTAATGAAGAAGCACTTACCAAATGTTACCAAGAGCTTGATGTAAATAAAGCGGTAGGAACAGATGGTATGGACAAATCGAACTATAGCTTAAACCTTACAGAAAATATCAGAGAATTGGTTAAGAAACTAAAGAACATGGTATATAAACCAGGGAATATACTAGAGGTAAAGATACCAAAGGAAGGAAGCCCAGGTAAGTATAGGACTTTAGGAATTAGCAATTTTGAAGATAAGCTTTGCCAAAAGATGATGAAGAAGGTACTTGAAAATATCTATGAGCCATTATTTCTTAAGTGTTCCTACGGTTTCAGGGCAGGGATTGGATGTCATGATGCAGTAAGGGAGCTTTCTAAACATCTTTTTGAAAATGAGGTTGAGAGCATAATAGACGTAGACTTAGCGAACTTTTTTGATACATTGGATAGGAAGATATTGATCGAAATATTACGGGAGAAGGTTCAGGATGAGAGGCTAATTAGGTATTTAATCCGTATGTTTAAGGCGGGAGTTTTATCTGATGGAGAGTTTTAACTATCCTGGAAGAAGGGGTAATTGCGGGAAGTATTGTAAGCCCCATACTTGCTAATATATTTGCTCATTATGTACTAGATGAATGGATTAAAAAAGTAGTGACCCAACATTGCAGGGGTACGGTAGAATTATTTCGCTACTGTGATGATGCAGTAATATGCTGTAGATATGAAGAGGATGCAAAGAAGATTAAAGCAGTTCTTGGGAAACGACTTGAAAAGTACAAACTTAAACTTAATGAAGAAAAGACCAAATTGGTCAGATTTTCAAAGCACCAGTTGTCTCGAGGCATAAAACAAGAGTCCTTTGATTTTCTAGGATTTACCTTTTATCTGGAAAAGTCTAGGAATGGTAGAATAATACCTAAGTTAAAGAGCAGTGGAAAAAGAATAAGTACCAAGTTAAAGAAAGTTAATGATTGGTGTAAAGGCATTAGAAACAAATACAAACTACCTATCATATGGACAACCTTTTGCAGTAAGCTTAGAGGACATATCCAATATGATGGAGTGTCGCACAATTGCAATGCCGTAAATGGTTTTATATGGAAGGCGGTTAAAATAATGTTCAAATGGCTAAATAGACGCAGTCAGAAGAAATCATTTAACTGGGAACAATTTAGACTTTTTATTACACGCCATCCTTTGCCAAAGGTAAAAGTATATCATGTCATGTTAAGTGGGCATACCGTGTAAATGATGATATCTTGAGCCCGTTGCCTTAATAGGGCACGATGCGGTTCTAACGAGGGGCGTAATAGGTGACTATTACGTCTACTCCACCAAGCACAATAACATAAATAAAATTTGATTTTTCTTTCTCAAGCTTATACTTTAATTGGTAAGAGCCTGTTCACAATCTTATTTTAATTAATAATTAAATAGGTTTTTAAACGAAAATTAATAAGATTTTTGTAGGAATATACCTCTAGTAAATGAAAAATTGTCAAAGAAGTCAGCAAGTGTTATTAAGTAAGAATGATTTATAGAAAATTAACATCAGTAGAAAAAGAAGAATTAAAGCTTTACCACAGAAGCGAAAGGGATAAGAGGATTTGTGATAGAATCAAAGCTGTTCTCATGTATGATGATAGCTATAGTATTGATGAGATATCGAAAGTGTTATTACTGAGTGATGAAGGGATAAGAAAACATTTAATAGATTATCATAATGCTCAGAAGCTTAAGCCTGGAAATGGCGGTAGTGATAGTAAACTTACTAGACAGGAGGAAGCAGAGTTAATAGTTCATCTAGAAAATAATAATTATGTGTATGCTAGAGATATAGGTTTGTTCATAGAACGTCAATATGGAGTAATCTATACATTAGCTGGGGTAATCAAGCTGTTACACAGACTTGGTTTTAGTTATCAGAAACCTAAGTTAATGCCTGGAAAAATAGATTTAGCTAAGCAAGAGGAATTTAAGCTGCAATATAGTTTGCTAAAAAATAATTTAGCTAAAGATGAGTCTATTTATTTTATGGATAGTGTTCATCCTCAATACCAAACTCGAGCAAAATTTGGTTGGATTAGAAAGAATGTAGTTAAAACATTACCAAGTTTCAGTGGTTGGAAGCGTAAACATATTATTGGTGCTATTAATCTTAAGGATTTAGAGGTAGTAACAACTGACAATCCTAAGGTTAATGGTGATTATATTATTGAATTTTTAAAGAAATTAGAAGCAAATAATCAAGATAAAAGTAAGATTTATTTGATATGCGATAATGCTGGATATCATAGGTCAAAAAAGGTAAAAGAATATCTACAATACAGTAAAATAGAGTTACTATTTTTGCCAGCATATAGTCCTAATTTGAATCCAATTGAACGACTGTGGAAATTTATGCATTCTGTTGTAAGTAACAATAAATTTTATGCGAATTTTGAGACATTTACTGATTCTATACGGTTCTGTCAGATTCTTTGTGTAAGTACGATTTCGCCATTTGTCCAATTTTGTAAATTAGTATCACAAAGGATTGCAAATTGATTTAAAGCCATTGCCCAATTCTTAATAGGCATTGTCCATTTTTTAGAGGCATTTGTCAATGCCAAAAAGATTATTTTCTGCATTGATTTATCATCTGGAAATACTCCCTTATTTTTAATAATTTTACGAATTTGACGGTTAGTGGATTCAATAGCATTAGTAGTGTAAATCGCCTTTCTAATGTCTTCTGGAAAGCTAAAAAATGGAGCTATGCCAGACCAATTTCGTTGCCATATATCAAAAATAACTGGATATTTTTCATCCCATTTTTTGGCAAAGTTTTGTAATTCTCTCAATCCCTCTGCTTCATTTATTGCAGAATAAACTGCCTTTAAATCAGCTGTTACCGATTTTAAATCTTTGTATGATACGTATTTTACAGAATTTCTTACCATATGCACAATACACAACTGTACTATGGTTCTTGGAAAAATGCTATTTATCGCCTCTGGAAAACCTTTAAGACCATCAACACATGCAACATATATTTGTTCAACTCCTCGATTCTTCAGTTCTGTTACTACCTGCATCCAAAATTTAGAACCCTCATTCTTACCTATCCAAATACCTAATAGCTCCTTCTTGCCTCCCATATTAACTCCTATAGCCATATATATTGCTTTATTTATTATTACATGCGTATCTCTTGCTTTAACATGAATACAATCTAAGTACATTATAGGATATATACTTCTTTAACTTGAAAAGTTGGAAAATGAATATTTAGATGAGCGAATAATCAATGTTCTTATGGATAATTAATATCTAATACTACCAATTCTTCAGGTAAAAGAAGTATACACTATCAAGTGCTCTATTCTGCCAGGCAGTAACTTCCTCTAAAATACCATCAGTTACCTTTGATATTAACTCAGATGATACCTTGGTAGCATATAGTTCTTCTAAGTGTCCTTGTATTTCCCTAATGGTCATTCCCCTAGCATATAAGGATATTACTTTATCATCAAATCCTTCAAATTTTCGTACTCCTTTTGGAATGAGTTGAGGTTCAAATTCTCCATCCCGATCCCTTGGCACTTCTACTGTCAATTTACGACCTTCAGGATCTATTAAAGTCTTTTCATAATTGCCATTACGTCTATTCTCTGACTCCTTGGCATTCTTAGAATGCTTCTCATAACCTATATGAGATTCCATTTCTTTCTCTAAAATCTTATTTACTATCTGCTTTTTAAATTCCTGAAATATCCCTTCTTTGCCAAATATCTCAGATGGATCACTTTGTGATAGTATTTCTGATACTACTTTTTCTATAGTCGGATTTGATACTTTGCTCTTATTCTTCATATTAGCCTCATGTAAGTTGTTTTAATTAATTTTATTCTTAACTATTTTTACAACTTACACAAACTTTCTGACACCCTCATTCTATACGAATATTTTTTGAAAATATTGAAAAATATAAAAATAAAATTTCTTCATTGGTAAATGACAATTTTCAAACCATTGTGCCTAATCATTTTAACAACTCTTCATGTTGAAGAAGTATACTACAATAAAACGCCTCACTCATTGCTTGAACTTTAAGGAAAATATTTTCTATAGGATCAAGAGATTTTACAGTAAATTTATTTTGTAAGGTATAACTGTTCTTAACATTTGAACTGAGGTTATAAAATAGTACATTCCCTTTTTGCTGTATGTTATACTTTTTTAATAATTCATGCCCTTTAAATTCGTCATATTTATAATTATTAAAAAACATTTCAATTACGCCGATTTTCTTTTCTATAATTCTCTCAGCTTCTTCATCTAAATATTTAAAAAGGTATAAGTATTGTTTCTATTGCAGCATTTACATTTTGTAAATATGGAAGATTTTTAACTATCGTATTTGCTTTAAGAGTAGGATTAATTGTTCTAAACTTTAGTAATTACTATATTATTGCTAGAGTTAATATGAGAAGAATGTTCTATAATGGAAGGTTTAGAATTTTTCATAATAAATAACCTATAAATTTGGCGTGCATTATAAAATAAATTCTATTTTCTGTAAAGAATAATTAATTTTTAAATGAAGTTTTAATAAAAAGATACATAGTATGATCTGCTATTATTAGACACGGTATTGTTTATCAATATAATTCTGCGATATTTTTCACAGTTATTAATACTCTGCTTTTACAAAATAAAGTCCGGATGCGGGAGCAGTAGGACCGGCGGCTTTTCTATCTTTGGCTTCTAGAATATCTTTAATTTGTTCTGTTTGCCAAATATTCTTACCGACAAGCACTAAACTACCGACAATATTACGCACCATATGATGCAAAAATGATAGGGCTGAAAGATATAATTTTATTTCTTCGTCTTCTCTAACAATATTAAGTTCAGTTAAAGTTTTAATCGGTGATTTTGATTGACATGAGCTAGCCCTAAAGGAAGTAAAATCATGTTTGCCTAATAGATAAGCGGCAGCTTTTTGCATAGCTAGAATATCTAAAGGTGAACTAATCCACCATGCTCTATTTAAATCAATTACCGATGGATAAGGTCTATTAATAATTCTATATATATAATGACGAGAGGTGGCTGAAAATCTTGCATGAAAATTATTTGGGACTATTTCGCAATGCCATACCGCTACTGCATAAGGTCTTACAAAATAGTTGATAGCTGTAATAATTTTATGAGGTTCTAAATGTTTTGAAAGATCAAAATGTGCTACTTGACCTATAGCATGAACACCGGCATCTGTTCTTCCTGATCCAAACAATACTATTTGTTCACCGGAAAATTTATAAATCGCTTCTTCTAGTATTTGTTGTACCGACATTACTCCTGCTTGCCTTTGCCAACCTGCAAGATCCGTGCCTAAATATTCAATGGTAATCTTATATCGATACATAAGGGGATTGTTATTGTCATTCCTGCGGAAAGGATACCTAAGCCGTCATTGCGATGAGGCATTGCCCGCGTGGACCGAAAAATCCGTTCGGTGTCATTCCCGCGTAGGCGGGAATCCAGAAAAAAAGTATAAATATACTTCTTTTACCTGAAGAATTGGCAGTATTAGATATTAATTATCCATAAGAACATTGATTATTCGCTCATCTAAATATTCATTTTCCAACTTTTCAAGTTAAAGAAGTATATACTTCTTCAACATGAAGAGTTGTTAAAATGATTAGGCACAATGGTTTGAAAATTGTCATTTACCAATGAAGAAATTTTATTTTTATATTTTTCAATATTTTCAAAAAATATTCGTATAGAATCAGTAAATGTCTCAAAATTCGCATAAAATTTATTGTTACTTACAACAGAATGCATAAATTCCCACAGTCGTTCAATTGGATTCAAATTAGGACTATATGCTGGCAAAAATAGTAACTCTATTTTACTGTATTGTAGATATTCTTTTACCTTTTTTGACCTATGATATCCAGCATTATCGCATATCAAATAAATCTTACTTTTATCTTGATTATTTGCTTCTAATTCCTTTAAAAATTCAATAATATAATCACCATTAACCTTAGGATTGTCAGTTGTTACTACCTCTAAATCCTTAAGATTAATAGCACCAATAATATGTTTACGCTTCCAACCACTGAAACTTGGTAATGTTTTAACTACATTCTTTCTAATCCAACCAAATCTTGCTCGAGTTTGGTATTGAGGATGAACACTATCCATAAAATAAATAGACTCATCTTTAGCTAAATTATTTTTTAGCAAACTATATTGCAGCTTAAATTCCTCTTGCTTAGCTAAATCTATTTTTCCAGGAATTAACTTAGGTTTCTGATAACTAAAACCAAGTCTGTGTAACAGCTTGATTACCCCAGCTAATGTATAGATTACTCCATATTGACGTTCTATGAACAAACCTATATCTCTAGCATGCACATAATTATTATTTTCTAGATGAACTATTAACTCTGCTTCCTCCTGTCTAGTAAGTTTACTATCACTACCGCCATTTCCAGGCTTAAGCTTCTGAGCATTATGATAATCTATACTTCTTTAACTTGAAAAGTTGGAAAATGAATATTTAGATGAGCGAATAATCAATGTTCTTATGGATAATTAATATCTAATACTACCAATTCTTCAGGTAAAAGAAGTATACAGCAAATTTTTGAAATTAAAAGCTCGATTTATCTCGCTTTATGCTGTGGATTCCCGCTTCCGCGGGAATGACATCGGTATCCACGCAACAATGCCTCCTCGCAATGACGATTTGGTATCCATGCAACAAGTCGCGGGATGACAGCACAAATATTATCATGCTTCTAGTAAATCTGATGGATTACCGTCACCACGCTTTCCACCGCTTCTAAAGCTATTAAGCTTTTTGGATCTAATAGGATGTTGTAACTTTCTTAAAGCTTTGGATTCGATTTGTCTTATACGTTCCCTAGTTACTTTAAATTGCTGCCCTACTTCTTCTAATGTATGGTCAGTATTCATACCTATACCGAAACGCATTCTAAGCACTCTTTCTTCACGAGGCGTAAGAGTTGCAAGTACTCTAGTGGTAACTTCTCGTAAATTTGACTGAATTGCCGCATCAATCGGTGCTACTGCATTCTTATCTTCGATAAAATCGCCTAATTGGCCGCCGTCACTATCATCACCTACGGGATTTTCAAGGCTTATAGGTTCTTTAGCTATTTTCATGACTTTACGCACTTTATCAAGCGGCATTGAAAGACGGTTAGCGATTTCCGTTGCCGTCGGTTCATAGCCGAGTTCATTAAGCATTTGCCTTGAAGTACGCAGTATCTTATTAATTGTTTCAATCATATGCACAGGAATACGTATAGTCCTTGCTTGATCTGCAATAGCCCTTGTTATAGCTTGTCTAATCCACCAAGTAGCATAGGTAGAGAATTTATAGCCACGGCGATATTCAAATTTATCCACCGCTTTCATAAGTCCTATATTACCTTCTTGAATTAAATCCAAAAACTGCAATCCCCTATTAGCGTATTTTTTAGCGATAGATATAACTAAACGTAAATTCGCTTCTATCATATCTTTTTTTGCTTGTAGCGTTTGTCTCTCACTTTTTTGTATAGTATTCACTAGTTTTTTAAAATCATTAACTAAAAGCCCGGTATTAGATTCTATAAGCGATAATTCGGCAATCATTTGATCTATATAATCCGATTCTTTAGTAATTAACTCTTTCCAAGCAACTTTTTTATTTTTCAGCATTTTTTCTTTCCATGCTGCATTGATAACCGATCCTATATATTCATCTAGGAAATTTTGACGAGTTACTCCGTATTTTTCAGCAAGTTTTAAAAAGGCTGTTTCTTTATTAATTAAATCACGATTTATTCCATACATCTTACCTAAAATTTCTTCTGTTCTTTTAGAATTAAAATGTATTTCCGAAACTTCATTTATCAATAATTCCAAATTATTATTATATTTTTTGCTATTTTGTAAAACCTTCGGCTCAAAAGATTTCTCATAACATTTTTTAGCTTCAATGAGTAGCTCTTCGCAGATAAAAGAAATCTTTTTCATACGCTCTATGATATTAGGTAATATCTGCGTTTCTACTCTAGACATAGATAAGTGATTATCCTCATGCTCTTCTCCTTCGGTCTCACTACTATGTTCTTCATCATTTTCGGGTGTTTCGTCATGTAACATGTTAGCTTCTAAATCTATCAGATCACGTAGTAACATTTTTTCATTAACTAAATCTTCATACCATACTATAAAACAACGCATAGCAATAGGGCTTTTGCATAAGGAAGCAGTCATTGTTTTACGTCCTTCCTCAATCCTTTTTGCTATTTCTACTTCGTTTTCACGAGTTAAAAGATCGACTCCCCCCATATCCTTAAGATATAATCTTACGGGATCATCGGTAGTACCTATATTTTCTTCTTCTACCTCATCCTCAGGGTCATTATCAACATTGGTAGATAGCTTAAATTCTTCATCCATTCCGATATCAAGCTTAATTTCATCATCTTCGTTAGATTCTAAAATATCTACTCCTGCATCGGAAAATTTTAATATAGCTTCCTCTAATTGTCTTATTGAAGGATTTTTATTAAGAGGAAGAGCTTTGTTTATATCATCATAAGTGACCGGTATCTTTTTAGATTTAGCTTTTTTAAGTAAACTATCTATTTTATCTAGATCATTGTCTATATTGCTATTGCTCATTAAATACCTATATGCTTTTTTCTTTTAAAAGAAGTTTGAAATAATTAAGTTATCGTGTGATTAATAAAAGATTCGTTTAAAACTTGAAGTTCATTTGCAATCTTCAGAATTTCTTTTTTATATAATAAAACCTTTTCAAAGTCGTGATTGTCTGTACTGTTTATGGTAATAGCGTATTCCTGTTGTAAATTTATTAGATAATATTTCTTATGTAGCCACTGCCATAATAAATCCAGTCTGATATTATTTTTATTAAATGAGATATCTAAAAACAAATTATCCGTTTTTGATAATAATAAAAAAATATCAAAAAAGCTAGTTTTTTCCACAATTGCAGTAATTTCACTTGCTTCTACGTTATTATCTATAATCTCGTTTAAATACCAATTACGGAATTCTTCAAGCGACTTATTATTAAAATTTAAATTTAAGATGAAATCTCTAATATCTTTTTCTTCAAGTATTATAGGAAATTTAACCAATAAAGCACAAAAAGCGTGTTCTAGCATTTCAAGCTCTGAATAGCCGTGACTTGAAATTATAGGAGCCGAATTTGAGTTTTTAGTTGTAGCTTTCTTCTGATTTGTGACTAAATTTTGCCATATTTGATCTTTAAAAAACCTGTAATAACTTGCTTTTAAATTACTATCCGATATTTTACTGCAGTAATCTTTTAAATTTTTCTCTAAATTAGCTTTTTCTTCTGCAGTTTTAAAACTCTTGCCACTATACTCAATATGCCAAATCATTTCTGATAGGCTTATTCTTTTATCTATAAGCTTTGCAAAAAAATCAGCACCGTTTTTATTTACTGCATCGTCGGGATCAAGTCCGCTTGGTAACCTAATAAAAGAAATTTTCTTTTCACTATTAATAAGCGGTAATGCTAAGTTAATAGTTCTTATGCTAGCTTTTATACCTGCATTATCTCCGTCAAGACATAATATAATTTCATCACCGGCACGCCATAATTTATGTAAATGATTTTCAGTAACGCTAGTACCAAGGCTTGCCACCGCTTCGCTAAAGCCTGCTTGATGTAGTGCTATAACGTCAAAATAACCTTCTACTAGAATCGAGTGATTTTTTTTATAGCTACTGCTTATCGCTTTATGCTCACCGTATAGAGTTTCACTTTTTTGAAATACTGTAGTTTCAGGTGAATTCAAGTATTTAGGCAGCCCCTCCCCTAGTACCCTACCGCCAAAGCCTACAATTTTATTGTAAATATTTCTAATTGGAATAATAATACGGTTAGAAAATAAATTATATATTTCACCGTTTTCTCGCTTGCCGATTAGCCCTGCTTTACCAAGCTTTATAATATCTATATTTTTATCGTGAACAAACTTTTCAAATTTATTATTCTTCGGAGCGAAGCCTATTGAAAACTCTTTTACTGTTTCTTCGGTAATACCCCTTTCGTGTAGATAATTTAATATTTCAGGCGTTAATTGTGTCCTGAAAAATTTATTGGCGAGTTCTAAAATATTTAGAATTTCATCGGATTCTTCATAAAATTCTTTCTGTTTCGCAGTTAATTTCGGTATCTCTATACCATAATCGGTTGCAAGCTTTATAGCAGACTCATTATAGGATAAACCGCTAATATTAGAAGTAAATTTTATCACGTCACCGGCTGCTTTACAACCAAAACAATAGAAAAATCTCTTACTATCACTAACTGTAAAAGATGGGGTCTTTTCTTGATGGAAAGGACATAAACCTACATAGTTACCGGATTTTCTAGTTAAAGCTACTTTTTGCCGCACTACATCAGATATGTTAATGCGGTTTCTTAAGAACTCATAAAATTCCGGTGTAACTCTCATTATATTACAATATGTAGGAAAGAATAGCTGTAGATAAACAATAAGAAAGCGGTATAGATAAATTATCGTTAATTCTTAAATCTTTTGAATAAAATTCAGCTGCTGTAGCCCCTATGCAGCTTATAATGATAATAATAAAACTCGTATTGTACACTAAATAGAAATACACTAATATACTTATAAAAATTGCAGAAGCTAAGAAAGTAACAGAACCTGCTATAGATTTACCGTTACCTAAGCTATTTCCTATTTTAACGCCGACAAGAGCCGCTAAACAATCTGAAATAATTAAAATCAACCACGAACAAATCACTAGATTTTTAGGGAAAAGAAGAGCAGTTAAGAAAAAACCGAGCATCATAAAACTAATGCCGCTTAGAGCAAAAGAACCGTTATTTTCTTCGAGCCTTATAACTTTTGAAAAAAATCTAGTTACAAATTCGCTAATTTTTGCATTATTATGACGTGATACATCTAAATATAATGTAATAGCCGTTATTATAAATAATAATAACGTAATAGCGGTTCTTGGAATAAATAAATAAAGCAACGGAAATATTATAGCCGATAGGTGGAAAATTTTACGCTTTTTCTCAAAGTCAAAATCTTTAATTTCCATAGGATTACTAATTTGTTGCTATTGTTTATGAAAAATAATACCTACATCATTACAAGAAAGCATTGATGTTGTTGCATAACTCGAAAAACGCGTTCGATGTCATCCCCACGTGGCATCGTTGCGTGGATCAATTTCACCTCTGTCAAGCCACGGGGTGACACAGTAGGTTTTACCGATCCACGCAATAATGTCTCCCCGCGTAGGCGGGGATCCAGAATAAATAACTTTAATACTATATAGCAAGTTACATATTTGATAAAATAAGCATATAAAAAACAAGTTTTTTTATATGCTTTACTGGATTCCCGCCTTCGCGGGAATGACATCTAAATTTAAAATTAACTGTTTTTAGGCAATGCCAAATAATTAAAAAGGCTTATTTGACAAATTTAACTATTACAAATATACTTGCTGAAACCTATATTATTGAAAATAGTATACTAAAATTACTAAATCTATACAATATAATTATGAATACAAAATTTCCTATCACCGCTAAAGGTTTTGAAAAATTAGAACACGAGCTTAAACATTTAAAACATGTAGAGCGTAAAAAAATTAGTGAAGATATAGCCGAAGCACGAGAACACGGCGATTTATCCGAGAATGCGGAATATGAAGCGGCACGTGAGAAACAAGCATTTATAGAAGGACGTATTAAAGAGCTTGAAGATATGACGGCAAGAGCGGAGATTATTAATATTGGTAAATTATCAGGAGATAACATAAAATTCGGAGCTACGGTTACTTTGATTGACGACGATACTGAAGAAGAAGTAACGTATATTATTGTAGGAGAATATGAAGCCGATATAACTAGAAAAAGAGTTTCAATCGCTTCTCCTATAGCAAAAGCTTTGATTGGAAAATCGGTAGGTGATTTTGTAGAAGTTACAACACCGAAAGGATCTAAATCATACGAAGTAGTTACCGTTGAATATAAAGAACTAGAACTTTAGCTTAACTTTTTCTTATTATCATAAAGAAAGCTAAGCTAATACTGCATTAGACCTTTTTGTAAACTCTTATAAAGAGAAGTTTGAAGAAGATACTTCTACTCTTTGCAATTGGCTAAAATACCTTATTTTATCACTATAACCTCTCCGCCGCAGTTCTTGTGACAGATATGATAGTTTTCAATGCAACGCCAACTACAACTAGAATTATTGCAAAGATTATTTTGATGGCTACTAAAGTGCTGCATATATTTGTTATCTTTATTGCTTTTGGCAGCTTGTTGTGAGATTAAATAGTTATTTTGAGCATTTAGTTGATTAAGTAAATTACATTGCGTATTATACATATCACAACTTTGCATACATCTTTCTTTTTCTAATAAACATTCATTAGCACATTTTCTACCTTCTGCAGTACTTGGGGGAATAATTTCATATCTTGTAGTACAAGAAGTAATCATTAGAAAACACAATATTAGACCATAATGTGCAATTAAATTCAAAAAGCCGTTTATAAGAGAATTTTTTGATCTATATGTTGTATGCATAAGTTATATAGTAGGATAGATGAAGAGTAGTAGCTTATTATATTATTTATACACAGTCAAGCCAACAGATTCATTTATTTTTTCTTAAACATCTCAAGCATTCTTTTTGTCACTATAAACCCACCGAAAATATTTATAGAAGCAAGCAGCGTTGCAAAATACCCAAGTAAACCGGAAAACCCAAAAGCAGAGCTACTTGCGGCAATCATAGAACTAAGAACTATAATCCCTGAAATAGCGTTAGTAATAGACATAAGCGGAGTATGGAGTGCAGGCGTTACTTTCCACACTACATAATATCCGACAAAAGAAGCTAATACAAAAATGGTTATAGCAAATACTAGCGGGTCTATAGTACTTGGGTTTGTTTGCCAACTAGTATCTATTACCAAATCTTTTAATTTATCTGATAATTCTTGGGTATTATGGGCAATTTCAGCAGCCTGTTTCGCTATTATAGGTAATTGATTCATATATTTAATTTCTCACTCACAATTTTTCCGTCTTTAGTAATCAACATATCACGTACTAACTCATCATCCATATTAAATTTACCGTCTTGCAGGGCATAACTAAGAAAATTATATAAATTCTTAGAGTAGAGTTTTGAGCTATCGGTAGCAATTTTAGTAGCAAGATTTGATAAACCTATTATGATAACACCGTGTTTAGTAACGATCTTATCAGGTTCTGAACCTTCCACATTTCCTCCTGTAGAGGTCGCTATATCAACAATCACTGAGCCGTGTCTAATAGATTCCAGCATTTTTTCCGTAACAAGCAGAGGTGCTTTTTTTCCTGGAATTTGGGCAGTAGTAATAACTATATCATATCCTTTAATGATTTTTGCTAAAAACTCTTCTTGTTTAGCCTTATAATCTTCTGAACGCTCATTAGCATAACCTGATTTATCTTGTAAATCTTCCTGTAGTTCCGGCGAAACAAACTTAGCTCCTAAGCTTTCTACCTGCTCTTTGGTAGCAGCTCTTACGTCATATCCTGCAACAATACTACCAAGCCTTTTTGCCGTTGCAATAGCTTGTAGTCCCGCAACGCCGATACCAAGCACTAAAGTTTTGCATGGCGAGATCGTGCCTGCTGCCGTCATCATCATTGGAAAAGCTCTTGTATAATGATAACTTGCTTCAATTACGGCTCTATAACCAACTAAGTTACTTTGAGAAGATAAAGCATCCATATTTTGAGCTTTAGTAACTCTTGGCACAAACTCCATAGCAAATGTCGTAAGATTTTTTTTAGCTGCCGCTTTTATATATTCATGATTTAAATAAGGCGATAGTAAGCCTATAACAATTGCTCCTTTTTTTGCAAATTCAAGCTCACTATATTTATCCGTAACGGATGAAGGTTGTACCTTTAATATAATATCGGCATCGGAAATAATTTCGAGCGGCACTGAAGATATCTTAGCACCTAGAGCGATATATTCTTCATCAAGAAAACCGGCAGAAAGCCCTATATCTTTTTCTACCGTAACCGCATAGCCTTTTTTGACTAGCAATCCTGCTACTTCAGGCGTTATAGCGGTACGCGACTCATGCTTGGCTTTTTCTTTTAAAGCAACGATTTTCATAAATATCATTTGTTTTAACAAAATAACTAAGGTAGTTTAAACATAATTTAAAATATAAAACAATAAAAATGAAAAAAATATTCTTAATTATTATTTGTGTTTTTATAAATTCAGTTGTAGCGTTTGGAGCAGATGATAAAGCAACTATTTCGGAGCTAAAAACTTATCTACGTACGATAAAATCGGTTGCGATAGATTTTACTCAAGAAGATTCTCACGATACTACGGTTAAAGGAAAATTATTGATTAACAAGCCTAATAATTTCAGATGTAATTATTACCCTCCTTTTCCCATAGTCATAGTCGGTACTAAAAATTTCGTATCGATGTACGATTATGATATGGAGCAGGTAAGCCGAATTAGTCGAGCTGAAAATATATTTAATTTTTTATTAGAAGATAAAGAGCATTTTGACAAGGATTTTGTTTTTGAATCGGTAGTTAATGAAGGAAATATTTTTAAAATCACTATCTATCATACTTTAACGGAAAAGCGTAGCGAAATTACTTTTAATAAAGCTAATAAACAAATTGAGCTACTCAAAATATTTGAAGATCATGATATAGTCACTATTACTTTTGATAAAATAGCTAAAGTACAAAAATTTTCCGATGATCTGTTTAAAATAAAAAATCCCGAAATATTCGGCCCACCTGAGAGGTTAACAAAATCGGAAATAGAAAAAAAATATGTTGTTTCTTGAAAATAAACAGGTTATGTTAATTATGCTAGTAGTGGGCATTGTGCCCATTTAGTCGGTCAGGTCTGAAAGGAAGCAGCCGGAGTGGGATTTGATGGGTCATTACTAGCATGCCGTGGCTTAACCGACATTGCCCGCATGGCTCGTTTATGTCATTCCCGCGTAGGCGGGAAGGCATTGTTGCGTGGATCAATTTTACCTCTGTCATACCGTGGCTTGACACGGGATCTAGTTAAAAATACTAAAATTATTAGTATTTTTTATTGTTTTTATGGACCCCGTGGTCAAGCCACGGGGTGACACAGTAGGTTTTACCGGTCTACGTAACAATGCCACGCGGGAATGACACTGAAAAAATCAAATCACTCTTCAAAATTTAAATCGTGCTAGATATAAATTCATCTAATCAGTATATTCCTTTTGCAAGGAAATATCGTCCTAGTAATTTTACCGAGCTTCAGGGGCAAGAGGTATTAGTCAAAGTTTTAAGCTATACTATTTTAAATGATAGGCTCACTGGAGGTTATCTTTTAACGGGTATTAGAGGAGTGGGCAAAACTACCTCGGCTCGTATTATTGCTAAAGCCGTAAACTGCTCTGCTTTAATTACCGAAAATACGACTATTAAAACATGCGAAGAATGCACAAATTGCACTAGTTTTAATAACCATAATCATCCTGATATCATCGAAATTGATGCGGCAAGTAAAACTAGCGTAGATGATATACGTAGAATCATAGAATCCGCTGAATATAAACCTCTACAAGGGAAGCATAAAATCTTTATTATTGATGAGGTGCATATGCTTTCTAAAGGAGCATTTAATGCACTTCTTAAGACTTTGGAAGAACCGCCGCCTCACATAATATTTATTTTTGCAACTACGGAAGTACAAAAGATACCTGCAACTATTATCTCAAGATGTCAACGTTATGATTTAAGGCGGTTGAGTTTTGAAGAGATTTTTAAGCTACTTGAAGATATAGCTAAGCAAGAAAATTTAAAAACCGATATAGAGGCTTTAAGAATTATAGCTCATAAGTCTGAAGGGTCAGCACGTGACGCAGTCTCTATTTTAGATCAAGCAGCTAGTATGTCTGCGAAATCCGATAATATAATTACTCCTCAAGTAATTAATCAAATGCTTGGGCTTGTTGACGCTTCCGTTATAATGGAATTTGTAGAATATATAATTCATAGAGAGACAGAAAAAGCCATAAATTTAATCAATAAACTTTACAGCTTTTCGGTTAATCTTGAGATTTTTATAGAATCGGTAGCAGATTTTATTGCCTATCTTAACAAAGTAAAAATGTTACCTAATTATAGTTTGCCGATATATGAATCATTTAATGATAGAACTAAAAACATATTAGATAAAATCAGTTTGCCGCATTTATCAATCTTATGGCAAATATATAATAAAGGAGTCGCAGAAATAAAGATTTCCTATAACGGGCTAACAGAAACGGAAATGTTGGTTATAAAATCTATATATTCGACGTCGCTACAGCTACTTGACGGTTCGGATAGTAATAATCAAAATTTAAATCAATTAATTACTCCGGAAATAAAAAAAAAATTTGAAATTGTAGATTTTCTTGAATATCTATATAAAAATAATGAGATAGATATATATTACTTCCTGCTTAATAACACGGAACTTAAAAATCTCAGTGATAATAGATTAGAACTTGTAAGCCTTGAAGTTACAAGCAAAATAAAAAAACAAATAGAAGATTTGTTAGCTGCTTTTACTAAAGAAAAATTTGAATTTATAGTAATAAAAGAACAGCACAAGCAAACCTTAAAGAATCAGTTAATCGGTAAGATTGAAGCAAGTAACGATTTTGGTTTAATTAAAAAACATTTCCCAAATATAGTAATTTCGGATATTTTACTTAAAAGCTAAAAATTAAAGGATAGAATTATGGTAAATTTTAATCAGTTTTTAAAGCAAGCCCAATCAATGCAAAAGAAAATGCAAGAAGCTCAAGAGCAAATGGCAAATGCAAGATATACCGGTAAAGCCGGCGGTGGGCTTGTTGAAATTACTATCACCGGTAAAGGCGCAGTTGAAAAGATTACGATTGATGAATCTTTATTAAAACCGGAAGAAAAAGAAATGCTTGAGGATTTAATTAAAGTTGCCTTTAACGATGCTAAAGAAAAATGCGATGAAGATTCTCAAAATTCTTTATCAGGAGCTTTAAATGGTATAAGCTTACCGCCAGGCTTTAAAATGCCGTTCTAAGCCGGCTTGTGTACGACTTAAAAGTCGTCCTTGCAAGGAAAAATTGAAAATTTTGACGAAGCAATCTCAGGATGCTTGACCGGATTGCCACGTCGCTTCGCTCCTCGCAATGACGATGAAGCCTAATAATTCAAGATCAATAAATCCTTATCAATTCTAAAACCTTTAAAACGCTCAAGTAGCGACATACCGAGCAATGAGATATCAAGTTCACCAAGACCTACATGACCTTTGACGTTCTTAAATTCCGTACCTATTACTACATTATTTAAAGTTATAGGGGCGGCTTTATTTTCGCCGTTAGCCGTTAGATAAGTTCTAGTATATTTTAATTTAGTTAAATCAAAACCTAATTTTTGAGCATCTTCTTTAGTCAAAGCTATATCACTTGCACCGGTATCTACCATAAATTTTATTTTAACATCATTTACAAAAGCATTGATATAAAAATGTCCGTCTCCGCTACGGGCTATAATAATTTCTCCGACTTCAGTAGACCATTTATATGATGGAATTAAAGCAGACATTACTCTATGATAAGCGTAGTTCAGCTCAAACCTAAAAGCATAACCAGTTATTATAACTAAGAAGATTGCTGCCCACATTGCTAATTGCAAACAACATTTACGCACTTCATTTTGGCTAATAGTACTGTAAATTATACTAAATAATATTAATAACGACGCACAAAAACTCCCTATATTTTGTGGTTCTTTAAAAAATTTTGGATAATGCTCATTAATATATCTATATAATAAACCGGTTACAACTACGGTGCTGAAAATTATAAAAATAAGTTTTTTATTCATATAATATAACTTTTTTAATCTATATATAATCAAACCAAAGTCCCAGCCCATTTTTAAGTGGAAAACTACCTTCTTGGTTCACTAGAATAATAATTCCAAGTTCTTCTGAGGGTATAAAACCAATAAAAGAATTAATACCGTTAATATAGCCTGAGTGAAAAATTAAATCCTTATTTGAGCGTCCTTTTACTTTAAGAATACGCCATCCAAGAGCGTAATATGACTCAATCATTTTTTGATCAATAGGCCAAATCAGTTGCCATTTAAATTCAAAAACATCTTTGTTTGATTTTACTATTTTATACATAATAATTACGATCTAAAGTACTTTTAGAAATAAGATTCGGTTTATAACCAAAACTAAGTTTGAATATTTCAATCATTCCATCTATCGATGCAAAAATACCGGCAGATGCAGGTACCGTCTTTGGGTAGTAAGGCGGAAACGGAAGCAATGTTATTACCTCTTGTCCGTCTATTATTGCTTTAGAATGCGGATAAGCAAGTTGTATACTTCTTTAACTTGAAAAGTTGGAAAATGAATATTTAGATGAGCGAATAATCAATGTTCTTATGGATAATTAATATCTAATACTACCAATTCTTCAGGTAAAAGAAGTATATATTCGGCTCTAGCGGTAATATTTGTATACTTCTTCAACATGAAGAGTTGTTAAAATGATTAGGCACAATGGTTTGAAAATTGTCATTTACCAATGAAGAAATTTTATTTTTATATTTTTCAATATTTTCAAAAAATATTCGTATAGAATCAGTAAATGTCTCAAAATTCGCATAAAATTTATTGTTACTTACAACAGAATGCATAAATTTCCACAGTCGTTCAATTGGATTCAAATTAGGACTATATGCTGGCAAAAATAGTAACTCTATTTTACTGTATTGTAGATATTCTTTTACCTTTTTTGACCTATGATATCCAGCATTATCGCATATCAAATAAATCTTACTTTTATCTTGATTATTTGCTTCTAATTCCTTTAAAAATTCAATAATATAATCACCATTAACCTTAGGATTGTCAGTTGTTACTACCTCTAAATCCTTAAGATTAATAGCACCAATAATATGTTTACGCTTCCAACCACTGAAACTTGGTAATGTTTTAACTACATTCTTTCTAATCCAACCAAATCTTGCTCGAGTTTGGTATTGAGGATGAACACTATCCATAAAATAAATAGACTCATCTTTAGCTAAATTATTTTTTAGCAAACTATATTGCAGCTTAAATTCCTCTTGCTTAGCTAAATCTATTTTTCCAGGCATTAACTTAGGTTTCTGATAACTAAAACCAAGTCTGTGTAACAGCTTGATTACCCCAGCTAATGTATAGATTACTCCATATTGACGTTCTATGAACAAACCTATATCTCTAGCATACACATAATTATTATTTTCTAGATGAACTATTAACTCTGCTTCCTCCTGTCTAGTAAGGTTACTATCACTACCGCCATTTCCAGGCTTAAGCTTCTGAGCATTATGATAATCTATTAAATGTTTTCTTATCCCTTCATCACTCAGTAATAACACTTTCGATATCTCATCAATACTATAGCTATCATCATACATGAAAACAGCTTTGATTCTATCACAAATCCTCTTATCCCTTTCGCTTCTATGGTAAAGCTTTAATTCTTCTTTTTCTACTGATGTTAATTTTCTATAAATCCATTCTTACTTAATAACACTTGCTGACTTCTTTGACAATTTTTCATTTACTAGAGGTATATATCTTGCGTTTTAAGCGTTGTACGCAAATTATCTATTGCAGCATTTAAACTTGATTTTTTACAATTTAAAGCTTCTTCAAGTAAACTAAAAACGATATTACTATATTTATAACATTGCCCTGGTTTACAACTAGCTTGTTGTTTTTGCAGCAGCATTAAAAGCTTTGAGCGACTCATTCCTTGCTCAATTTCAATATTTCCTGAAAATTGATAACCTGTTATATGGCTTAAAATATTATTAAGACTAATAGTATTTTTGAAGTATGGTAATTTGAATTTTTCATCAAAATCTAAACTTCCTTGATCTACCATTAATGCAATTGCCGTTGCTGAAACGGCTTTTGAAACCGATGCTAGCGGAAATAAAGTTTTGTCGGTAATAGCTCTTTTATTACCTTTCTGATTTCCAAACGTTGTTTTATAAATAACTTCACCTTTGTATAAAATTGCAATTGCTCCTCCTTGTAATTCGTCTTTTTGCAATTCGAGCTTTTTAATAAAACTTTTTAGTTTTTGAGGTAATTCTACTCGTGTCTGTGCAAAGACTGTACGATGTGATAATAGTAATATTATACTAAAAAATAAGATAAGCTTTTTATTCATACGGTGATATTATTTATTGATTCTATGTCATTCCTACGAAAGCAGGAATCCGGCTTTCTAAATAAATTATATACTAAATTTTTATATGATTTTTTTATTTTTACCATTTTTTACTGGATTCCCGCTTTAGCGGGAATGACAAAAGCTACTTTTAACCGCTATTGCTTTTTCTTTATCTTTTAATCTAGTTTTAGAAAGCTCTAATAAATAATTATCATCTAAAGCTTCAATGATTCTTGCATATAATTCAGCTGAAATTAAATAAGCAGTCGGTTTATTATGATTTAATAAGGCAACAGGCTCACCGCTTGCCTTATCTAATAATGCGGTAGGACTTTTTTTAAATTCAGAGATACTAACTGTTAGATTTGCATAAATATGTTCCATTATTAGACCTATAATTAATACTAAATTAAATACTAATTATAATTTGCAATTTTATATTTATCAAGAATATTACATTAAATCACCGATATTCTCTAAAAACAACCTAGCTCGATGCGATGCCGGTTTATTAAAAAACTCCTTAGCAGACTGATTTGCCAAAATCTGCCCTTGATCCATAAAAATAACACGATCCGCTATTAATTTTGCAAACTTCAAATGATGCGTGACTACTACCATACTCATTTGACCTTTTAATAAATTTATATTCTCTATAACATCTTTAATATTTTCGGGATCGAGTGCCGAAGTCGGTTCATCGAATAACAAAATTTCCGGTTTCATCATCAAGGCTCTTGCTATTGCTATACGTTGTTTCTGTCCTCCTGATAGACTTGCCGGATATGAGTCAAATTTTTGCGTTAGCTTAAATTTTGCAAGTAATGCCTTTGCCATAGAAATTGCTTGTTCTTTTGGCAAATTTAATACATTTACCGGTGTATAAATTAGGTTTTCTCCTACCGTTAAATGCGGAAAGAGATTAAAATTTTGAAAAACCATACCAACTTTTAAACGAAGCTTTCTTCTATCTTTAGATAATAGCTTCTTCCCGTCTACCAAAAAAGTACCGCTACTCGGTTCTTCTAAATTATTTAAAATTCTAAGCAGAGTAGTTTTTCCACTTCCCGAAGGTCCAATTATTACAGTAGTTTCTTTAGTAGTAAAATCTAAATCAATATTCTTAATTACGTAATTTTTGCCGTAACGCTTACAAACTTTTTCTAAAATAATCATAAACTAAACCGTAAATTTATAACCGTCATAAAGCGGCTTAACATTATTTGGAAGCATTTTCGTAATCTCATGATAATCTATCGTATGTCTCATATTGGTTAATAATATCTGCTCAGGTTTATATTTTTCACGCCATTCTAGAACTTTATCAAGCCCTGCATGATTCGGATTTGATTTATAATCCATACAATCTAAAATCCATATTTTTATATCTTTTAAAAATTTTTTCGATTCAGGCGGAAAATCGATTACGTCAGGCGAATAAACGAAATCACCTATACGTAAGCCCAAACTATCTATAGGTCCATGATGTTGTCTAAAAAACTGTACTTCAATAGTATTAATTTTAATTTTATCAAAAAAACTAACAGATTGAGTTGTGAGCATTTGCCCAAGCTTAAATAATTTATTGTTAAATAGATAATCAAATTTTGTATGAAGCTTTGCCACACTATCGTGATCTGTATAGATTACGAGCGGTTTACCTTGCATAAAAGTAAATACCCGTAAGTCATCTATACCGTTAACATGATCAGAATGATCATGTGTTAATATAGCACAATCGAGCTTATTTATCTTTTCTTGTAATAGTTGATTTCTAATATCAAAACCGAAATCAACTAATATTTGACTATTTTCATCGTTAATATATATTGCCGATCTAGTTCTTTTATTGTACTTTGAATTCGATAAGCATATACTGCAATCGCACCCGATCACCGGTACGCCGAGAGATGCTCCGCATCCAAGTATTGTTACTTGTAACATAAATATTTAAAATGATGTTTGAAGTTTTTTATAATTTTTGCGGCTTAAATCAAGAAATATTCTTATTTTTGAATAACATTACTAACATTGGTCTAATACCTTATTTTTTAAAAATAATTTCGTTTTGTTTTAATATCGCTAATTTCGCCTTAATATATATTTTATACTGTATATATTTTTATATTCAATTAAAGAAAATTAAAAATGATAATGAACGGCAAAATAAATTTTGGCACAATTATAATAAATTAGTTGAAATAGGTATAATATACGGGGTATTTGGTTTAATTTTTACCGCTCTTAAATTTTCAGTTAATTTCCCTCGCCCTTATTGCAGTCTTCCTGCTGATAGTTTCATGACCATAATAAATACTGCAAATGAAAGATGCTTTTCAAGCTTTCCAAGCAGCCACGCGGCTCTTAGCGTTTTGGTAACATATTTTATTTGGGATTATATTAAATTATCGTTAAAAATCTTAATGATTTGTGTTATCATACTCGTGTCTTTATCTCGTATAAGCCTTGCCATGCATTACCCAAGTGATATAATTTACGGCATTGCTATTGCATTTATAACAATACTGATAGGTAAATTAATTTATCGAATCTTTGCAAATAATACAATAAGAAAGGTTGGAGATTTAATTCTTACTATTGTCATCCCACGGCTTGACCGCGGGATCCAT
Organism: Rickettsia endosymbiont of Villa modesta; assembly: GCF_964026485.1. Taxonomy (NCBI): domain Bacteria; kingdom Pseudomonadati; phylum Pseudomonadota; class Alphaproteobacteria; order Rickettsiales; family Rickettsiaceae; genus Rickettsia; species Rickettsia endosymbiont of Villa modesta. The sequence continues at coordinate 1,301,172 of NZ_OZ032157.1, forward strand.
AAAAATAATAAAAAACACTAGTATTTTTTACCGGATACCGTGGTCAAGCCGCGGGATGACAGATTTGGAACAAACTTATGCTACTATACCGAAAATACTTTATAAAAAATATCTTACCGCTGCTTATAGTCGTTACTTTTTCAGTGACTAGTATAGTATGGATAACGCAAATATTAAAACTTTTATATTTATTTGATAAAGGTATAAAAGTTATGGACTTCTTCAGTTTAATAGTTCTAGTACTTCCTACTTTATTATTTATTCTGTTACCGGTAGTAACGGTTATTGCCGTGATCTATATCTATAATAATTTAAAAGTCGAGCGACAATTAATTATATTACAAGCTTCGGGAGTTAATAATGTACAGCTAGCATTGCCTGCTTTATATGTCGCATTAATAGTTATGCTACTTGCTTATTATATATCTTCTACCATCCTGCCGTTATCTCATATAAACTTAAAATCACGTTTAAACTTTATACAGAATAATTATATCTCAAGTATGATTGAAGAGAAAACTTTTAATAAAGTAACGAAAGATATCACTGTTTTTATAGATAAAAAATCAGCAGGAAATATTATGAACGGCGTAATAATATTTGATAATCGCAACGCTGATAACCCATCAGTAGTATTTGCGGGTTCAGGTACTCTTAATATATATGATAATAGCCCGATTTTTGAACTTAATAAAGGCATAAGACAAGAATATGACGTAAACGGTAATTTAACTCAGTTAACTTTTGATTCTTTAATGATAAAACTACAAAATGATAATCCTTTAGTATCGCAAAGAACTAAACATAATAAAGAAGCAAACGAATATTATATAAGCGAATTACTTGCCCCTCCTCATGATTTAGCTATTACTAAAAAAATTAAATTAATTGCTGAAGCACATCAAAGAATAATTTGGCCTTTATATAATTTTGTATTACCTTTTTTAGCACTTGCAGTTTTTTTGAGATATCCTTATAGCAAAAAAACAACTTTTATGCCGGTATTATTTTCTGCCTTAACAGTATTGCTAGTTACTTCAATTCATTTTATATTGCAAAATTTTGCTTCAAAAAATCTAGATTTTATTTTTGCTTGTTATTCCAATTTGGTTATTGCTTTAACGATCGGATTATATTTATTTGTACGTAAAAGAATATAAATCTATTCCACCTTATTCCACATTCCACGAAGATTTTGAGTAAAACAATCGATTTTATTTTCCTGCTCGGTAAATTTATTTATTTTAAATGTTAATTCTTTTAAATCTTCCGGTAAATCGGTTATTATAATTATCCTTTTAAAAACTCTTATATATTCTTTTGCTTGTAAAATTTTTCCTATATCCGTAGGCGAAATAATAACAAGCACACTAGCATTATTAGGATTTTGTAACTCATCGGTAATATAAATCGGCTGTTTTTCAGGCTGCGGATCCGTTTTACTTCCGTGAGGTATAAATTGCTTACGTGAATAAGTCCAAAGATTTTTATTGAGCATTTCTTGTTGATCTGCATCTGCAGTTAATATCACGCTTTTAAGATCAGAGCGATAGCATTTTTCTATCAGAAGCAATATCGATTTTAGAAGCAATTCATCGCTTGTTTGATAAATACTAAATTGCTGCATAAAAATTTTATGTTATTTTTTATGAGAAAATTTAAGTGGTACGGATGAAGGGACTTGAACCCCCACGCCTTGCAGCACAAGAACCTAAATCTTGCATGTCTACCAGTTTCATCACATCCGCGTATACTCGATGAACTTCGTCTACCTATTTATATTTATTTGAAGTACACAAAGATTTCGTTAAAAAATTATAATACACATCATATAATTTTTGTAAATCGCTAATTTTTGTGTATTCATTTATTTTATGTGCCGTTTCGGATAATAAACCAAACTCTATTAACGGACAATAATTTTTAACGAATCTCGCATCCGACGTACCGCCGCTTGTAGAGAATTCAGGCTTTATTTTAAGTATATGCTCTACTATTTTAGCAAATTCTTTTATTTTATCGTTTGGATTTTGAATAAAACTATCAGCAGAACTACTATATTCTAACTTATAATCTACTTTATATTCTTTGCAATATCGTTTAATAATTTCTTCTACCTGTTTTGCTAAAGTTTCTGCACTATGTAAATTATTAAAACGTATATTGAAAGATGCTTCCGTACTTGCCGGAATTACGTTTGAAGTATTATTACCGACATCGATATTCGTCACTTCAAGATTTGAACTTTGAAAAAATTCCGTCCCTTCATCAAGTCTTATATTTGTTAACTCATTCAATATTTTTATTAAGCAAGGCAACGTATTATTTGCTTTATGAGGATAAGCTACATGCCCGCTTAAGCCTTCTATATTTAATTTAAAGTTAACACTTCCTCTTCTACCGATCTTAATTGTGTCGCCTATTTCTTTTTCACAAGTGGGTTCACCGACAATAGCAAAATCCATCTTATGCCCTTGGTCATAAATATATTGCAGCATTTCTTTAGTACCATGCTTTGCTTTTCCCTCTTCATCACTGGTAAGTAAGAAACTAATAGAACCTTTAAAATCGGTATTATTTTTTATAAAATCTAAGCTAGCTGCTAGAAAGCACGCTATAGCCCCTTTCATATCCACCGCACCTCTGCCATATATCTTACCGTCTTGCTGGCTAGCCTTAAATGGACTCGCATTATGCCAAAGCTCATGATTACCTGCCGGCACTACATCTACATGCCCAACAAAGCAAATATTAGGCTCATTGCTACCGAAAACAGCATAAAGGTTAGTAACTTGCTCGCTTTTAGAATCGCCGAATATTTTTATTTCGGTCTTAAAGCCGTGCTGTTTAAGCAAATCATCAATATACTCCATAGCCCCGTCACTCTCAGGAGTTACAGACTTAAAACCAATCAAATCTTTTAAGTAGTTAATGTGCATAATATATTATATATACTTCTTCAACATGAAGAGTTGTTAAAATGATTAGGCACAATGGTTTGAAAATTGTCATTTACCAATGAAGAAATTTTATTTTTATATTTTTCAATATTTTCAAAAAATATTCGTATAGAATCAGTAAATGTCTCAAAATTCGCATAAAATTTATTGTTACTTACAACAGAATGCATAAATTCCCACAGTCGTTCAATTGGATTCAAATTAGGACTATATGCTGGCAAAAATAGTAACTCTATTTTACTGTATTGTAGATATTCTTTTACCTTTTTTGACCTATGATATCCAGCATTATCGCATATCAAATAAATCTTACTTTTATCTTGATTATTTGCTTCTAATTCCTTTAAAAATTCAATAATATACTTCTTTTACCTGAAGAATTGGTAGTATTAGATATTAATTATCCATAAGAACATTGATTATTCGCTCATCTAAATATTCATTTTCCAACTTTTCAAGTTAAAGAAGTATATAATCACCATTAACCTTAGGATTGTCAGTTGTTACTACCTCTAAATCCTTAAGATTAATAGCACCAATAATATGTTTACGCTTCCAACCACTGAAACTTGGTAATGTTTTAACTACATTCTTTCTAATCCAACCAAATTTTGCTCGAGTTTGGTATTGAGGATGAACACTATCCATAAAATAAATAGACTCATCTTTAGCTAAATTATTTTTTAGCAAACTATATTGCAGCTTAAATTCCTCTTGCTTAGCTAAATCTATTTTTCCAGGCATTAACTTAGGTTTCTGATAACTAAAACCAAGTCTGTGTAACAGCTTGATTACCCCAGCTAATGTATAGATTACTCCATATTGACGTTCTATGAACAAACCTATATCTCTAGCATACACATAATTATTATTTTCTAGATGAACTATTAACTCTGCTTCCTCCTGTCTAGTAAGTTTACTATCACTACCGCCATTTCCAGGCTTAAGCTTCTGAGCATTATGATAATCTATTAAATGTTTTCTTATCCCTTCATCACTCAGTAATAACACTTTCGATATCTCATCAATACTATAGCTATCATCATACATGAAAACAGCTTTGATTCTATCACAAATCCTCTTATCCCTTTCGCTTCTATGGTAAAGCTTTAATTCTTCTTTTTCTACTGATGTTAATTTTCTATAAATCCATTCTTACTTAATAACACTTGCTGACTTCTTTGACAATTTTTCATTTACTAGAGGTATATAAATAAAGTTCTAAATCAGATAAGATTACTTTATCCGCAAAGCTTAGATTACCGTCTTTTATGTAATAAATTGGGGGCATGAAAGGGAATATATTGTTGATGTTGTTGCGTATGCGTATGCAAACTTCGTCATTGCGAGCGACTGAATACTTTGTTGCGTGGACCAAAAAATCCGTTCGGTGTCATACCGTGGCTTGACCACGGTATCCAAAAAACAATAAAAATACTAAAATTATTAGTATTTTTAACTGGATCCCGCGATCAAGTCGCGGGATGACAGAGGTGAAATTGAACCACGCAACAACACCTTCCCGCATACGCGGGAATGACATAAACTGATCTAAGCGGACAAGGCCTTTAGTCGCTTGCAATGACAGTGTAGGCTCAAATCTTCCTAATGACTAAGCTAGCATTAGTACCGCCAAACCCAAACGAATTGGAAAGCACGTAGTCTATTTTAGTTTCTCTAGCTTTTAATTTTACTAAATCTATCTTAACCTCATCCATAGGGTTATCTAAATTTAAAGTTGGTGGTGCAATCTGATCTCGAATTGCAAGAGCTGAAAAGATAAACTCAACGCTTCCTGCCGCACCAAGCAAATGTCCTATTGATGATTTAGTAGAAGACATTAAAATTTGGGGATTCGCTTCTAAAAATAATTTTTGTACGGCTGCTAATTCTATTCCATCACCGAGATTAGTAGAAGTGCCATGTGCATTAATGTAATCAATCATATCGGGAGTGATAGCTGCATTTAGCATTGCATCTCTCATCGCTCTATAAGCTCCTCTACCTTCAGGATGCGGTGCTGTCATATGGTACGCATCACCTGTAGAGCCGTATCCTATAACTTCACCGTAAATTTTAGCCCCTCGATTTAAGGCATGCTCATATTCTTCCAAGACTACAACGCCTGCTCCTTCACCCATAACAAAACCGCTGCGGTCTTTATCCCAAGGTCTTGAGGCTTTTTCAGGATTATCGTTATATTTAGTACATAATGCTCTAGCAGCAACGAAACCTGTAACTCCAACAGGTGTAACCGGAGCTTCTGCACCGCCTGCGATCATAATGTCGGCATAGCCATGCTTTATCATACGCATAGCATCGCCTATAGCATGTGCTCCTGTAGAGCAAGCCGTTACTGCTGCTTGATTTGGACCGCTAAAACCGTATTTTATAGAAACAAGACCGGATAAAAGATTAATTAATGAAGCAGGAATAAAGAAAGGACTAACTTTACCGTTATTTTCTTGAAAAAGTTTTATAGAGGTGTCTTCGATCATTTTAAGTCCACCAATTCCTGAGCCTAATATCAAACCGGTTCTATCACGAGATTTTTCATCTTCGGGTAACCAGCCGCTATCTTCAACTGCTTCGGTTGCGGCTGCTACTCCGTAATGGATAAATTTATCCATTTTACTTAGTCTATTAACGTCATTTGCTTGTGTGAAGTTTTCAAGTTTAAATCCATCTTTCTCAGAGTTATCTATAAGTCCGGCAATTTTACACGCAAGTTTAGAAGTGTCAAATTCCGTAATAGTTTTTATACCGCTTATCCCATTTACAATATTTTTCCAAGATGAGCTAACATTAAGCCCAACAGGAGTAACAAGTCCAAGTCCAGTAATAACTACTCTTTTATTTACTCTTTGGTTCGACATTTTTAATTATCTATTAGGGATTTAATTTATGCAGATTAAGATTGGCGTTCTTTGATATATTTTATAACATCGGATACGGTTTTAATTTTAGTGGCTTCATCATCAGGTATATCAATACCGTATTCAACTTCTATTGCCATCATTAACTCTACGGTATCAAGACTATCGGCTTTCAAATCTTCTATAAATCTTGAATCCGTAGTTATTATCGATTTATCTTTATTTAGCTTTTCAGCAACCATTTCAATAACTTTCTGTTCGATCTTGTCCGTTGTACTCATAATTTTGAACTCCATAAATCATTTAATTTTATATGCCGCATAATAGCGGTTATTCAGCTATTAGACTTTATTTTAACTGTGTATGAATATTTATTTAAAATATTCATAGCATTTTATCTTTAAAAGAACTTCTAGCACAAAAAATTATTTTATGCTAGCACAAAATTTTACACCATTAACATTCCCCCGTTTACGTGGATGGTTTGGCCGGTAATATATGATGCCTGATCGCTTGCTAAAAATGCGACTGCGTTTGCCACGTCTTCCGGCATACCGTAAGTACCTAGCGGAATTTTTTGTACTATGGATTCTCTTTGTTTTTCGTTTAGTTTATCGGTCATATCAGACTTAATAAATCCTGGAGCTACTGCATTAACCGTAATTCCTCTGGTTGCAACTTCGTAAGAGAGCGATTTGGTCATGCCTATTAAACCTGCTTTAGAAGCACAATAATTAGCCTGCCCAGGGTTGCCTGAAATTCCTACTATTGAAGATATATTAATAATGCGTCCATACCTGTTTTGCATCATTTTTTTTATTGCTTCACGATTTAAAATAAAATTTGCTTTCAAATTAATATCAATAACTTTGTCAAAATCTTCATCTTTCATTCTAATTGCTAGCGTATCACTAGTAATACCGGCATTACATACTAAAATATCTAGCTTTGGTGCTTTAGATATTAAATTGCTACATTCTTCCTTATTTGCAAGGTTGCATATTTCTATCGTATAATTATCTTTTAAAACATTTCCAAGGGATTTTAATTTTTCCTCATTACTACCGCTAATAATTACATAGCTTCCGAGTTTGTGCAGTAATCTCGCTATAGCTCCGCCTATGCCTCCTGAAGCTCCCGTAATTAAGGAAGTTTTACCTGTTAAATCAATCATTTTCTTCCTCCGTTTGATCAAGATTTATATTAGTAATTTTTGACGATTTTTTGCGTATGATTTTCTCAATTTCGTTGGAAATTTGTGGATGTTCTTTTAAATATTGTTTGACGTTTTCACGTCCTTGTCCAATGCGTACGTTATTATAGGAAAACCAAGAGCCGGATTTCTCAACAATATCAAGCTTAACTCCAAGGTCGATTATCTCGCCTTCTTTTGAAATACCTGAACCGTACATTATATCAAAATCTGCAGTTTTAAATGGAGGAGATACTTTGTTCTTGACTACTTTTACTTTAGTTTGGCTGCCTATTACTTCTTCTTTATCTTTAATGGAGCCTATTCTTCTTATATCGATCCTAACAGAAGCATAGAATTTCAAAGCATTACCGCCTGTCGTAGTTTCAGGACTGCCGAACATCACGCCTATTTTCATTCTGATTTGGTTGATGAAAACAATAATACAATTGGTACGATTAATTGATGCGGTAAGTTTACGTAAAGCCTGGCTCATTAATCTTGCTTGAGAAGCCATTTGGGCATCACCCATCTCGCCCTCAATCTCTGATTTTGGTACTAAAGCCGCAACACTATCTATTATTATCATATCAATACCGCCGGAACGAATTAACGTATCGGCAATTTCTAGAGCTTGTTCACCTGTATCTGGTTGTGAAATAATAAGCTCATCAATATTTACGCCTAATTTTTTAGCATAAGCAGGGTCAAGGGCATGCTCGGCATCAATAAAGGCACATGTGCCGCCCTTTTTCTGTGCTTCGGCAATTAAATGTAGCGTTAAAGTGGTTTTACCTGAGCTTTCAGGACCGAAAATTTCAATGATTCTACCTTTAGGAACACCGCCGATTCCAAGAGCTATATCTAGCCCAAGTGATCCGGTAGATACGGCTTCTATATCAACATTCGGACGCTGCCCTAGTTTCATTACCGAACCTTTACCGTAGCTTTTTTCGATTTGTGCGAGTGCTGCGGTAATGGCTCTTTCTTTATCTGTATTTGACATAAATTTCCATATTATAAACTTATCAATTAAAATATAAGCTTGAGAAAAAAAAAGCAAATTTTATTTATTTTGTATCGAAATGTATATTCATACGATTAGTAATTCTATTATAAAAAAGCCAAAAATACTACTTTTAGTATTGAAAATCTATTTAAAATACACTAAAAGTATCAAAAAATATATTAGACTTCCTGCATAAGTCACTTCTAAAGGTAATTTGTACGTCGATCCGGTACTCGAATCCTCACGCACGCTTGTGTATACCTCTAGTAAATGAAAAATTGTCAAAGAAGTCAGCAAGTGTTATTAAGTAAGAATGATTTATAGAAAATTAACATCAGTAGAAAAAGAAGAATTAAAGCTTTACTATAGAAGCGAAAGGGATAAGAGGATTTGTGATAGAATCAAAGCTGTTCTCATGTATGATGATAGCTATAGTATTGATGAGATATCGAAAGTGTTATTACTGAGTGATGAAGGGATAAGAAAACATTTAATAGATTATCATAATGCTCAGAAGCTTAAGCCTGGAAATGGCGGTAGTGATAGTAAACTTACTAGACAGGAGGAAGCAGAGTTAATAGTTCATCTAGAAAATAATAATTATGTGTATGCTAGAGATATAGGTTTGTTCATAGAACGTCAATATGGAGTAATCTATACATTAGCTGGGGTAATCAAGCTGTTACACAGACTTGGTTTTAGTTATCAGAAACCTAAGTTAATGCCTGGAAAAATAGATTTAGCTAAGCAAGAGGAATTTAAGCTGCAATATAGTTTGCTAAAAAATAATTTAGCTAAAGATGAGTCTATTTATTTTATGGATAGTGTTCATCCTCAATACCAAACTCGAGCAAAATTTGGTTGGATTAGAAAGAATGTAGTTAAAACATTACCAAGTTTCAGTGGTTGGAAGCGTAAACATATTATTGGTGCTATTAATCTTAAGGATTTAGAGGTAGTAACAACTGACAATCCTAAGGTTAATGGTGATTATATTATTGAATTTTTAAAGAAATTAGAAGCAAATAATCAAGATAAAAGTAAGATTTATTTGATATGCGATAATGCTGGATATCATAGGTCAAAAAAGGTAAAAGAATATCTACAATACAGTAAAATAGAGTTACTATTTTTGCCAGCATATAGTCCTAATTTGAATCCAATTGAACGACTGTGGAAATTTATGCATTCTGTTGTAAGTAACAATAAATTTTATGCGAATTTTGAGACATTTACTGATTCTATACGAATATTTTTTGAAAATATTGAAAAATATAAAAATAAAATTTCTTCATTGGTAAATGACAATTTTCAAACCATTGTGCCTAATCATTTTAACAACTCTTCATGTTGAAGAAGTATACTCCTAATTGACCCCACAAATCTTGCGCCGGAACTATGGGTACGGTAGCTATAAATGTTGCGTCATTTGTTGATTCATTACTTACTACATAACTAGAATTTGCACCGGAAAAATTGATATTTGCTATAGGTTGTGCGTCCATAACTTCAGGAGAACCGCCGGGATAAAGCGTCAAATCTGAAATATCGGTTGCAAAATTATATCTTGAGTTAGTAAGGTTACCGATATTAATAGCCTGCACTTTAGTCCAAGCCGGATCTTTAACGATAAATTCAGTAGCAACAGCTATTGTAAGATTGTTTTGCCCCTGAATGGTAGTTGTAAGAGTGTGTTCATCAAAGTAAATAATAGGTTCTGCAGCAGGATCTGTGGAGTTAATAGTCAAAGTACTAGCAAGGTTGTTAAAATTAAAGCTATTAAAATAGTACGTACTCCCTTTAGCTTCTCCCGGTCCGGGATTCGGTGCAAAAGGCGAAACTGCCGCACTTGCAGTTGCCGATGTAATCGGAGCACCTGTTAAAGTAATATTTACAGGGTTAGTAACATCTACATCTAGCCCGACATTTGCCGCATTAAGATCTTGAGGTATAACAGGTCCAAGATTTAGGTTATTCGGCACGATCATTACAGTGCCGTTAAAGATATTTAAATATATAGCAAGAATTATATAGCAAGAATTGCTGCCACATCTGCAGTAAAATTATTTACCCCGCCAAGGGTTAGAAGGTTACCGGATACAAATGGCCCACTAAGACCTACCCCTGTGGATAAAACTGCGCCGCCTGCCGTTACGGATGGGTTAGGAATAGCAGCAGCAAGGCTACTCGTACTTGCAAGCATCACTGCCGCAGTTGATGCGAACATGCCTTTTTTTATTAAATTTTTTAGAGTATTTTTTCGTTGACTTGACATAACATCTCTTAAATTTGGGCTTAATTTTCTAAATTATCAATTCGAGACTAGTATTCATTAAACAAATATAAATTTTCTGTATTTTGGAAGATTTTTAAAAATCTTTGGTAAATGAGATTAAGATAAAAATTCTTAATATTTTCGCTAGGTTCTGTGAACATTTCTAATTGATTTACTATTTTGAGGTATTTTTTTGCTGCAAATTATAAGATTTTTTTGAAAAATGAATAACTATTCTGCCAAAAATCTTATTAATTTTCGCTAAAAAATACCTCAAAATAGTAAATCAATTAGAAATGTTCACAGAACCTTCGTTGCACTTTTAAAAAAAGTTAATAATAAAATTAATTTTTTATTCAGGGCTTTAATTAAAAAAAATAATAAAAGAGGATAAGATGAAATGATTAATAATTATTAAAAGAACAAAAATTTTTCTAACTTATAATTTTGTTATATAAATAACACATTACTTTTAATTGAAAAACATTAATTAAATACTAAAATGCCTATAAGAATACTTATAAATAAAGTATTTCCTACATATAAAAAGTAACTAGAAGTTACTTTTTCTTATTTAAAATAAATTAAACTTTATGTATTTTTTATAGAAATTTGATAAATCGTATATAAAACTTAAGAAATACAAGGATAAAACCTATTTATTTTAGTCCTTTAATAAAAACAGCAAAATTTTATTAATTTTTGTATAGAAAGGAATACCCAAACCGTCACTATCATTGCGAGGAGGTCTTGTTGCGTGGATCGGTAAAACCTACTGTGTCACCTAGTTCGCTTGACCACGGGGTCCATAAAAACAATAAAAAATACTAATATATTAGTATTTTTAACTGGATCCCGTGGTCAAGCCACGGGATGACAGAGGTGAAATTGATCCACGCAACAATGCCTTGCGAGGAGCGAAGCATTGTTGCAATCTCGTCAAATATTCCTGAGATTGCTTCGCCCTGATTACTATGTAATTCTCCTCGCAATGACGATCTTCAGTATCCAGGCGGGCAATGTCTACTCGCAAGGCATTGTTGCGTGGATACCGATGTCATTCCTGCGAAAGCAGGAATCCAGCATAAAGCGAGATAAATCGAGCTTTTAATTTCAAAAATTTTCTGTATGTATACTTTTTTTCTGGATTCCCGCTTTTAGCTAAGAATGACATCAAGACCATATAACAAACCGCAGGAATGACACAATGATACTTAAAGATATAAACAAAACCGCTTTTTCTAGGCAAAATCTATAAATTTTTGCATAAACAAATTGATTTGCTACGAATAATAGAGTATATAGTATAGACATAATTAATTCTCGGGGCGTAGCGCAGCCTGGTAGCGCATCTGGTTTGGGACCAGAGGGTCGGGAGTTCGAATCTCTCCGCCCCGACCATAAAAATATAAATTATAATGTCAAAAGACGACCTCATTCAGTTTACAGGTACAGTACTTGAACTTTTACCTAATGCTACTTTTAGAGTAAAGCTTGAGAATGATCATGTAATTATTGCTCATACTTCCGGTAGGATGCGTAAAAATCGTATCAGAATATTACTAGGAGATAAAGTTACGGTAGAAATGACCCCTTATGATTTAACTAAGGGGCGTGTGATTCATCGTCACTAGTCTTTATAAGTATGAAGCAGAACAAAAAAAACCTACCGATTATATTAGCATCAAGCTCTCCTGCAAGAATTGAGTTACTAAACAGAATCAAAATTATCCCTTCACAAATTATTCCGGCAGATATAGATGAAACACTTAATTTGCGTGAATTACCCGCTCCCTTAGCCATAAGGCTTGCTTACGAAAAAGCTATAAAAGTTGCATCTCAAATAGAGGAATCCGCTATAATTATAGCTGCCGATACCGTAGCGGCAGTAGGTAGAAGAATATTGCCGAAAGCTACTACTTATGAAGAAGTCAAGAATTGTATTAAGATGTTATCCGGACGTCGTCATCGCGTCTATACCGGTTTATGTATTATCAAAAAAGAGAATGATCAGCTTACAGTTAGACAAAAAATAGTTCAGACTATTGTTAAGTTCAAAAAATTAAGTGATGAAGAGATTAATTTTTATTGTTCTTTGGATGAGGGAACAGATAAAGCCGGCGGATGTAAAATTTCCGGTTATGCAGAAGCTTTTATCTCATTTATTTCCGGCTCATATTCAAATGTTATGGGATTACCTTTATTTGAAACGGTAAATGCTCTAACTTCTTTAGGTTTTAAGGTATATTAATATTGTAGTGTTGCCTCTGTAAAGATTGATCTCGTTACATGGATCGTTTATGTCATTCCCGCATAGGCGGGAATCCAGTAAAACACATAAAAAATAAGTTTTTTTATGTGTTTATTTTGTCAAATATGTAACTTCTATATCAATATTGAAGTTATTTTTCTGGATCCCCGCCGTTGCTAGGATGACATTGAGTAGGTTTTTCGAGCCATACACATCAATTACAATTTTAATTCCCAGGTTCATCCAAATGATTTCTCTCATAATTTTCATGACGCTCTTGAGCTTCAATACATAATGCAGCAATAGGTCGTGCTTCTAATCTTTTTATACCTATTGGGTCGCCTGTTTCTTCACAGTAACCGTATTCCCCATTTTCAATACGTGATAATGCTTCTTCTATTTTACTCATTAATTTACAATATCTACTTCTACTACGAAGCTCAAAAGCTCTTTCTGTTTCATGAGTAGCACAATCGTTAAGATCGGATTCTTTTAAATTTTCTTCCTTTAAATGATTTAAAGTCTCTTGAGATTCCTTTAATAAATCCTCTTTCCATCTTAAAAGTTTTTGTCTAAAATATTCTAGGTGATTAGGACACATATATTCTTCATCTTTAGAAGGTTTATATCCCCTAGGTAATTTAGGTGTTTCTAGCATATTAATATCTCAATATTAGCTTTAGTATATTATGTTTATAAGGTTTTTAAAATAATATAATATATAACTTAAAATTAACGCAAGAAGATTATGAATATTAATATATTTTATTTTTTAATTGGATATGCAGTAGTATATACAGCCTCTAAATGCTTTATACTTGTTTTAGTATAGTTTTGTGTAGTAGATAGACTTTTATGACCTAATAGCTCTTGAATAGAGCGTAAATCTGCACCATGCTCAAGCAAATGTGAAGCAAAACTATGTCTAAATGAATGGGCAGTTAAATGCTGCGGTAAACCATAAAAATGCTTTAATTTAATTAATTCACGATTAAATACCGGTGGCTGCAATTTCTTACCCTGCTTTCCTCTAAATATTGGTTCATTATCACCTAGCTTATACGGCAATATTTCTAAATATTGGGTAATTAAATTTTTAGCAATCGGTAACCACGGAATTATTCTTTCTTTACTACCTTTACCTATTATTCTTATAAATTCTAGATTTTGTAGATGAAGTTTCGTAATTGATAATGCCTCCGATATACGTAGACCTGAAGCATATATAAGAACAAGTAGGGCTTTATTTCTAAGCTCTACCCACTTAACATTCCCGTATTCTTCAATATGTTCAAGTGATATTACTACATCATCCTCCGATAAAGCTTTTGGTAATAATTTAGTTTTTTTAGGAGATTTTATAGAAAAAATTATCTGACTATTTAATTGTGTTGTTTTCTCTAAAAACCTATAAAAATTTTTTACTGCAGATAAACCACGTGAAATTGAAGAAGTGGTAAAATTATCACAGTTACGTTTTGCAAGCCAACTTCGGATTAATCTTATATCTGCGGTTTTAATATGATTTATCGTTACAAGCTCTGAATTATAATAATTCATAAACTCAAGGAAATGCTTAAGGTCATTATTATAAGAAATTACTGTATGACTAGAGTAATTTCTTTGCAAAACGAGGTATTTTTGCCACTTATCTATTAATTCTTGAATTGATGTATCTAACATTTATAAAAACTTAACTATTTTTAATATTATTCTTAATGCTAACAATTATTGACTCATAATTTTATAAATGTTAGCACGAATTGAGGGTTTATGTTTACATATACGTAACCTATAAAACACAAAATAAAACACAAAAAATTTTTTAAGTAAAAAATTTAATTTATTTTAGGAGAATGAATAATGTTAAATAATACACAATTTTTAGATTTAATGAAATCCTATATGAATCCGGAATTTTATATGAGTTCTATGAAAAATATCCCTAGTGTAATCTTTCATCTATCACAAATACAATGCAAAGAGCTATGAATATTCTTTTAACAACTAATCAAATTGCTACAGAAAGCATGCAATCTTTGCTTAAGAAAAATTCCGAGATTATACAAAATAATGTTAATACTATTTTGAATACTACTAAAGAAGCAGCAAATTCTAAAGATTTCAAACAAGCCAGTGAATGTCATCAAAAATGTTTACAATCTATTTATGAAACATCTATGGATAATGCTAAGGAATTAGCAAGTATTGCTTATGAGTCTTCAAACAAAATATTAGAAGCCACAAATAAGCATATTGCCGAAAATGTTCATCATGCTTCTAATAATATGCAAAATATGGCAGAACAAGTACAAAAAAACTTTAATAAGAAATCTGCGTAATTTTTAACTATTTTTTTATTTCATTCCTGCGAAAGCAGGAATCCATAATAAAGCGAGATAAATCGAGCTTTTAATTTCAAAAATTTACTGTATTTATACTTTTTTCTGGATTCCCGCTTTCGCGGGAATGACATAAAGGGGACATATGGCTGCTCGCAATGACGGCTCGGGTATCGCACGCAATAACGGCGTTCCCCTCAATTATTCGCTTTCCTGTTTAACCAATTTTGTAAATAAGACTCTGCTAATTCCTGATCTTCTATAATAATTACATTTTCAGCATTACGTTTATCAGCAGCAGCCGTGAAATTAAACGAACCGGTTATTACTTTCTTTTTATCAATAATTATAACTTTATTATGAGCGATTCCCGGTACTTTATCTATATCCACATCAATTTTTGCTCGTTGTAATTCATGCAATTTAGAAAATTTTTGCTTAAGATTACTACGATCAAGCAATATTCTAACTTTTACTCCTTGCATCTGTGCATTAATAAGTGCAGTAGTAATTAACGCATCACTCATACCATATGCTTGCATATAAATAGATTCTTCAGCTCTATCTATCTGATTTGCTATAAACTTAGTACAACCGGCAGGAGGAGTAAAACATGTACTAACTTTACTTCTTGAAAGCTCTGAAATATTGTAATGCTTTATTTTCGGTGCAGATGAAGCTAATGATTTTTGATTTATTAGATTAGTAAAATAATCCGGATTTTGTCCATAAATACCTAAAGCAACTCCCAAGATAAAGACAATAGATATTTCTATAAATTTATTATTTTTTCTCTTCATGACTTATTTATATTTTAGGCGTTGTGTGTGGTTGTATGTCATTCCCGCGTGGATCAATTTTACCTCTGTCATCCCCCCGCGACTTGATCGCGGGATCCAGTTAAAAATACTAAAATTATTAGTATTTTTCATTGTTTTTATGGATACTGTGGTCAAGCCACGGTATGACATCGAGTGCTTTTTTCTATCCATGCGGGAATGACATAGAAGTAACAACACCTATCTTCTTACATAACTGCCTGGAGCCTCTTCAATAGCCTCTAGATTCTGATAATCTAAAGAATCTACTAGCCTTATTATCATTATTTTTTATAAGCCAATCAAGCCAATAGTGCCACCATGAGCCTTCATATTCCGTAGCTTTCATAAGCCACTCATGACTACTTAAACTTAAGTCATCGTTAAGCCGATAATTATATTTAGCAATCGCAGGAGGATTAACTACACCTGCTACATGCCCTGAATCCGTGAGACAAAAAATCTTATGTCCGTTTAATAATTTTACTCCATCATATATTGAACGCCATGGAGCTATATGATCTTCTTTTGCGGCTACGAAAAAAGTGTTGCAATCAACTTTTCCAAGATCTATTTTTGTTCCGAGTAGCTCTAAATTATTAGACTCTTTTAGCAAGTTATTACACTATGTATTTTGTAAATATTCCTCATACATTTTTGCCGGCAAGTTAGTAGAATCCGCATTCCAATATAGCAAATCAAAAGGCATAGTTTTTTTACCAAGCAAATAATTATTGACAAAAAACGTCCAAATTAGATCATTTGCACTTAGCAAACTAAAACTATTTGATAAATATTGTCCATCAAAATAGCCCTTTAGCTTTATATCTTCTTTAATGTAATTAATCGTAGCTTCATTAAAAAATATTCCAAGCTCGCCCGGGTGAGTATAATCAAGCAAAGTAGTAAAGAAAGTGCTACTGTGAATAGAATCCATTTTTTTTACTTTAAAGTAGGCGATAATTATAGCAAGGAACGTACCACCCATGCAATATCCGACAAAATCAATTTTTTTAAAACCAAGGTTTCTCACATACTCAAAAGGTGCTAAAATACCGTCTTTTAAGTAATCCTCGAAGCCTTTTTCCGATAGAGAAATATCAGGGTTAACCCATGAAATAAGAAAAACTTGAAAATTATTTTCTACCAAAAAAGATACTAGAGAATTGTGCGGAGATAAATCGAGTATATAATATATTTATACATGGCGGAATAATAAATATCGGAATCTTATGAACTTTCTCTTTCGGTTCATAGCATATTAATTGCATTAAATCATTTTGGAATATAACTTTTCCTTTTGTTGCCGCAATATTTTGACCGAGTTTAAAGGCGGATTTATCGGTAGTTTTAATATTTAATATATCACCTGAACTTTTTATATCTCTTAAAAAATTTTCTAATCCCTGTACTAGATTTTGACCGCCGCTTTGTAATGTTTCACGTAAAACTTTTGGGTTACAAAAAGCAAAATTTGAAGGTGAAAAAGCATCGATAAAATGTTTAGTTACAAACTCTAAATGTTGCTTGAGATCATTTGATAACTCATACTGTTCTATACTCTTCTTAAGCCACTCACTAGATAGTAAATAATATTGTTTAACAAAGTCAAAATAAGCATTATCCTCCCATGAAGAATCTTTAAATCTTTTATCTCGATTATCCGGAGAAAATACAGCTTTTGCCGGACTACCGACAAATTTTGCAAAGCTATTCGTTGTAAGCTCTCTTAACTTATCAATATATTCAATATTAAGCTGCCAAAATTTTTCAGGATTTGCCCAAAACTGTTCTACCATTAAAGAAGCTATAATCCTGTTTTTATCACTATCAATTAGGCTCCTAGATATCATACTCCCCCTACCTTGCATGAAATGCAAAATAAGCTCTTGATATTTATCGGCTATTTCTTTGAAATTATTAATGATCGTCTCGTGCGGGATGTTATACATGTTTAGTTCTGATAATGTTATATGATTGTATGGCTCTCTATGTCATTCCCGCGAAAGTGGGAATCCAGACTAAAAAATCTTGATATTAAAGATTTTTTTATTATTTTAGCCTATTTTTTAAGTCAATAACTTTTATACCGATATTTGAAGTTATTTTTCTGGATTCCCGCTTTCGCGGGAATGACATAAAGCAACCCTATATCTTTAAACCATCCCACATACTATCAACCTTGTCGATAACTTCCTTACTCATTTCTATTTTTTTACCCCATTTTCTATTTGTCTCAGGGTATATTTTATCGGTTGCATCTATTCCCATTTTACTACCAAGCCCTGAATCAGGTGATGCAAAATCTAAATAATCTATTGGAGAATTATCTATAAAGCTCGTATCGCGCCTTGGATCGCTTCTTGTTGCTATTGCCCAAATTACTTCTTGCCAATTACGAACATCAATATCATCATCTACAACTATAATAAACTTACTATACATAAATTGCCGTAAGTACGACCAAATCCCAAGCATTATTCTTTTAGCATGACCGGAATAAGATTTTTTAATCGATACTACCGCGACTCTATATGAACAACCTTCAGGTGGAAGCCAAAAATCGACTATTTCCGGAAATTGCTGCTGCAAGATAGGAATAAAGATTTCATTTAATGCTTCACCTAAGATTGACGGCTCATCAGGCGGTTTTCCGGTATAGGTACTTAAATATACTGGATTTTTCTTCATCGTTATTGCAGTGACGGTAAAGACCGGAAACTCCTCAACATCATTATAATATCCGGTATGATCCCCAAAAGGGCCTTCAGGCAAATATTCCTCTAAACTTACATAACCTTCTAGCACT
The DNA here is from genome assembly GCF_964026485.1 of Rickettsia endosymbiont of Villa modesta. Classification (NCBI taxonomy): domain Bacteria; kingdom Pseudomonadati; phylum Pseudomonadota; class Alphaproteobacteria; order Rickettsiales; family Rickettsiaceae; genus Rickettsia; species Rickettsia endosymbiont of Villa modesta. The sequence goes on from NZ_OZ032157.1 coordinate 1,319,704, forward strand.
ATTTCACTATGTGCAGGTACTTTTAAGTCAATAGTTTTGCATTGCACCAGTGCTATTTTTTCATTACCGAGTAAACCTGCAAAATTATATTCTGAGATATTCTCAGGTATCGGTGTAACCGCTGCCAAAGTTACCGCTGGATTTGCCCCAATAACGATAGCGGCAGGAAACGGCTCTTTTTTTGCTTCTTTCCAACGTTTATGATGCTCTGCTCCGCCCCGTAACTTTAACCAACGCATCAATAGCTTATTAGGAGCTATTGTTTGCATCCTATATATACCAAGGTTGTAATTATCTATTTTATCATTACTAGGTCCTTTAGTAACTACTATCCCCCAGGTAATTAAAGGCGCAATATCATCAGGCCAACATCTTTGGATCGGCAATATATTGATATTCGGTTTGTCAATGACGATTTCATGACAGGCTGCTTTTGATATTGTTTTAGGAGACATAGCAAAGACACGCTTAGCAAGAGGTAACATTGATAATGTTTCTTTAAAAGATGCGGGAGGTTGCGGCTGTTTAAGGAATGCTAGTAAAACGCCAAGCTCTCTTAATTCTTTGGGTGACTTAAGTTTAAGTCCCATACAAATACGATTTATACTAGCATAAAGATTAGTTAGAACAGGTATATCGGATTTAGTGCCGTCGGCTTTTATAACATTTTCAAAAAGTAATGCAGGTTCGCCTTGTGCTAATACTCTTCTACTGATTTCAGTAATTTCTAGGTCAGTTTTAACTTCAATAGAAATACGCTTTAACTCACCGTTTTTTTCTAAAAATTTTAAAAACTCCGGTAAATCTTTAAAGCTCATAGTTCTATTTTTTTGTTTATAATGTTTGTTTTATATTGGTCTCTTTTTATGTCATTCCCGCTTTCGCGGGAATGACATTAGAGATACTTTCCCTACTTACTAAAATTAGCTTTTACTTGCATATCATTCTGAATAATTGTGTAGTTAATTAGCTCGTCAATTACAGAATTTTTAATATTATATATTATATTTTTTTCTGAATTTATATGAATATTTTTAGCCGTTAATTCATCGATAGTTCTAGATTTAATATGTGCAAAATATACTTCATCACCTACTTGGAATATAGGTGTATTACTTCCTATTTTAGTATTAAAAATTGATAATAATATTTCAGGAGTTAGGGTTAGATCATTTTCCATTTCGGATCTAATATAGCTTTTTTTGCTTATTTTTATTCCGGTAGCTTTAAGCTCTTTTATGTTCTCTTGATCTGAATTATACTCCTTTGCTAAATCCTTGATAATTTTTAAGTTTACATCTGCAATATTCCGCTTTATCCAAGCTTTATTTACTTGCTCTTTAATAGCGTCAAATTCAGGTATTTTTGCCGGCTGAATCGACTTTAATTCTACCAATATAAGATAGCTTTTATCTTCTGCTTCTATAGGATAAGATAATTCTCCTTCCGAAAGCTCAAAAATACTATCAACATTTTCGGAAATTATTTTATCTTCAATAAGCTCTGCATAACTTATATAGTTAACGTTTTGTATCGGTAGCTTATATTTTTCGGCAATTTCAACTAAGCTAGAACCGGCTGCCGTCTCATCTTCCAGCTTTTTAGCAAACTCCATATTAAGTATATCGATTTTTTGAGCCTTTAATAAATCCTGTAATTGTTTCTGTACTGCTTCAAAACTTTGATCACCGAATTCATCTTTATTTTCATTATAAAACTCTAACAACTCATCTTGAGTAACTGAGACTTTTAAATCCTTAATATTAGCTTTAATATAAGAAAAGCTGCGTTTCTCAGGTACTTCAAACGAGGTTTTATTATCTTGGTAAAAATCCTTTAATTGCTGATCGGTAGGAGTAGAGATTTGTAAATCTTTCGGTTTATTTTGTAAATCTATCTGCACTAATTCTACTTCTCTTTTTTCAGCCATATAATCTACTATATTGTCAGTCATAGCTTTAGGAACATAGAAACTTTCTACAAAAGTACCGACAAAAATATTTTTTAGAGCTTTTTCTTTGAAGTTTAATAAATATTTTTCTTCATCCATATAAGAATTTCTAAAATAAGTTTTAAAAATTTTTATATCGAAAACACCTTGCTCATTTTTAAAAACCGGTGATTCTTTGACTAAAATTTTAACTGTGTCATCACTTAGATCTAAGTCGTAATAGCCAACTAAATAATCTAAAACATTATCGTAAACAAGCCTTTTTAGGATTCGGTTATCAATATTTAACTGTGCTATTTCTTCATCCGTTAAACTTGTTCCTGTTTGCTTACTTATAGCATTAATTTCTAAAGATTTCGCTCTCAAAAAATCTTCTTGGGAGATATTTTTCACATGAGAAAAAGTAACAATATCACCGTTTCTTCTTCCGTTTAATACATCTTTAATACCAAAGCCGACAAAAGCAAAAGCTATCATTGCGAATAAAACTCGCATTATAAAACTATCGGCAGTTTTTCTAATATTATCTAACATAATTTTCCTCAGTGTCACCCCGTGGCTTGTACCTGCGGGGTCCATAAAAAAAAGACTGGATACCGTGGACAAGTCACGGTATGACACAGTACAAATATACACAATAGTACATTATAAAGCAAAAAAGCCTATATAGTCAAACTATATAGGCTTTTTTATTGTTTTTTGTAGACGTTCAATGTTATTCCTGCGTGGTTCGGAAAACATACTCTATGTCATTCCCGCGGAAGCGGGAATCTAGTAATTAAAAACTTTTAAAAAGCTCGATTTATCTCTCTTTACCCTGGATTCCTGCTTTCACAGGAATGACATAAAAGGAGTCCCACAGGATGACATTAGAAGTTTACACGTACTTTTACACTACCTTGCTGAGCGAAATACTTACTTCCGATATTGGTATCGTAGTTAATACCGTATTCCATCATTTTGTGCTTAGCAGTAACACCGACGCCGACATCAAAGCTTGTTTTGCTTTGCTTAAAGCTGTTGGTTGGGAAAGGAGCAGTCATAATACCTTGCAATCTTGCATCAATCGCCGGAACTTTATTCTTGAATGCATAATCAACCATTGCGTAAAGCTCAGGTGTTAGCACTACTTCTTCATTGACATTGATATTACTTGATACTTTAGCACCGAGTAAACCATCGAAGCTATTATAGTTCTTGCCTTTAACTATAAGGTTTTGGTTAGTAGTACCGGTTTCCTTATAGCTCTTATCTTTGATAGCTGAATATCTAAGCCCTGCAAGCGGTGTTAGGTTAATATTTTCAGGCATCATATAGGTATAACCAGCCATTAACTGACCTGTATAGCTTTCAGATTTATACTTACCGCTTGCGGTTTGATAGCCGACAGTCTCTAGTGCCGTTGCAATAACGCGTCTTGATTTACTTCTTATCTTATTATCTGAGTAAGATGCTATAGCTTCAACGAAGAGATTTTCATAAGGTACATTATATAAACCGTATACGGAATAGATGTTACTCTCTACCTTATTCTTATCGCCCGTCTTATTATTTTTCAGCTTAATATCGGTATCGGCTCTTGTATATGCAGCCCCTAGTGCTAGATCATCGCTAACTAAGCCGTCAAAACCTATAGTGCCACCGGTTGTATCCGACTTATAACCGCTTATATTGTTACGCATCTTCTGCGTTGCATTACCGACAAACGGACTTATCCATGCACCAAACTTAGCATCTCTGTCCTCATCACCGGCAGCTACGGCAGCCGGCTGTATTGCATCCATTCTAGCATTTAGATTAATTAAGCTACTTGAGATATTACTTAGTATAACTTGATTATTAATAGCAGCTATAGTATCGCTAGGCTTTACAACGTCTTGCATGAGGTGAGTTACAGCATCTGCTTCTTGGATTGGATTCAGTTTACCCCAGTTACCGAAAGCTAAACGTGCATCTGAACCGATTGGTGCTTGCTCCATTAACTCAAGCGATTTCTTTATATTTGCAGCATTTGGGATATTTGCAAGCGGTCCGCCCGGTTTGAAGTCGTTATCTATAACTTCTTGAGATACATCTTTCGCAAATAACGTTAAAGTCGATTCATCAAAAGTAAAGTTGACAAAGCAGTTGTCATTATTAACGGTTACTTTAACATTACCTGCGGGAGTAGGCTTTAATCCACCTGCCGCTTCTGCAGATATTACCGTATATTTTGTATCCGGACTTATATTATTAATGTCGAAATTAGTAGTAGTAACAACAAGTGCTAAAGTTGAAACCCCTGATAAATCAAGAGTACTACCTGATTTAATTAGGATATTACCTCCTGACTTAGCTGCTCCGTCAAAAGTAGTATTTAAGGTTAGCGTATCGGTAAAGCTACCGGTACCGGTATATGTTACTTGATTTGTACCTAAAGTAAGTGTAGTACCGCTACCTGTTATATTACTATTAAAGGCTAGGCTATTACCGAAATTAATAGTAGCATTATTAGCTGCAAAACTGGTAGCCGTTACATTTTTAGCAAAATTAGTGATAGAAGCTTTAGCTAAAGTAACTGCACCGGTGTTAGTAAATGTATCGGCAAAACTTGTAGTACCGCCGAGCGTCTCCGCACCTTTTGCATTAACACTGCTTGCAAAGTTTGTTGTGCCTGCCGTTGTGATATCACCAACCGAATTAGCCGCAGTCCCTACAACACCTCTAACACTACCGCCATTCGTGAAGTTTAACTTCAGAGCCTGACCGCCAGTTTTATTTATGCTGCCTGTTAAGTTAAAGTTTGCAGGTAATGTTAAGAGTGCAGTACCGTTACCTTGGATTTCAGTAATACTAGTATTACCGCCTTGGGTTATGCTTACAGCCCCGGTACCTACTTTCAACATAGCAATATTAGTAATAGGTCCATTAATAGTACTTGCACCGGTTGCAATGATTGTACCGTTAACACCGCCGGTACTTGTAACACTACCGGTGATATTTTTATTTGCACCAAGTGTTATAACTGCTGCTTGATTATTGAAATCTATATTACCGTTAATATTACCGTTTTGAGTTAAAGCAGTAGCAGCACCGAATGATAAATTAGAGTTGATATCCTTATTATAGGTAACTGCCGGCACTAATAATTCTAAATCGTTAACAAATATCTCAGTATCTATTTGGAATGTTCCGTTTCCTCTAAATTCTAATTCTTTTAATTTATTTACTACAGTACCGTAAGTAGCATTTCCGACACTTGCAAGAATTACTTTCCCGCCCGCAGCTCCTGAATCTACAGCAAGTTTACCTTTATTTGGAGCTAATGGATCAAGTACAGCATTTAATGTTATCGTACCGTTACCGGCTGCACTATTTTTTAATACTAAAGTTGCGTCTTCATGAGCAAAATTAATAGTCTGACCGTTTGCTAAAATTCCTACATTACCGCCATTTGCATCAATCGTATAAGAACCACCAGCGGCAGCAATCGCTGCACCTGCAGGCGATACACCTGCAGCACCGATATTTATTACATTAATTTGGTTAGTAATACCGCCTACATCAACAAAATTTGTAGTACCTAAGATATTAAATGCGAGAACATTCGTAGTATCTATATTATTAAAGGCTACACTACCTAAAACATTTAATGATGCTAATTCACTTCCTGCCGTACCTATTGTTTTAGCTCCACCGTCACCTTGTAAGGTTACAAGTTTTGTTGTACCAGCAAGAAGTAACGTACCGCCACCGGTTGCAAACGCCGGTAAATCATTTTTAAGAGTTATAACTCTATTATCTGTAGTACTATCGTTAAGTAAGAAAAGCTTTGAGTTTACTCCTTTAAAATTAATCGCTTGAGCGTTTAATATATCAACATCAGCGTTCTTAGCATTTATTGCAAAAGACTTATTATCTTGAATGTCAATTTGTGCAACTGTGCCTATACTAGCATCATTTGCAACCACTGTACCACCGGCATTAATATTAAGTATACCGGTAGCACCGTTTGCTATAATTCCGCTTAAGTTATAAGTGTTACCGCCGGGACCGTTAAACTCTAAAGTACCACCGGCTGCATTAGCACTGAAGTTTACGTTTGTAGCTACTAAATTACCGCCGACTTGTATCGTACCGACTGCATTATTTCCATTATTTGCAACACTAGCAAAATTTACGGTTTGTGCATAAATATCACTTGTAAAAACAAGATCCGCAGCACCATTATCAACTTTAGCATTCAGAGCTTTTAGAGATGCTCCATTTGTACCTACCGCTCCGGTAACCCCTACTCCGGCTGTTGTTAATGTACCGTTACCCCCTGCTGCAGTTACTGCTCCGGTTATACCGTTATTTGCTGTTAACGCACCGTCTACTGCAAAATTTACTGCTGCCGTGATTGCGTTTGCTGCCTTTACATCCGCTGCTCCATTATTAATGGTCACATTTGTTGCATCAACTTTACCACCATTCACAACAATATTCGTTGCTGCAAGCATAGTAGCATTATCTATGGTTACGCCAGCATCAACAGTTATTGAAGCTAAGCTCTTAGTTGCACCTACCGCAGCAGCAAAAGTGGTATTTGTGCTAACTCTTAATACACCCTGCCCGGCAGCTCCACCGTCTATAGTCCCGTCAAAGCATTATCAAGTTTGGGGTTCCGGAATTTATAGTTAAACCTGCGTCGGCACCGTTTAAGGTAATATTCCCCAAACCGTCATAAGTATCGGCGTCACCAGTTCCTAATCCATTTTCACCGGTTAAAGTTAGCGTAAAGTTATTACTAATGCTAACAGGAAATGCCGTACCGCCACCGAGCAAAACAAAACCTAAAGAAATATCCTCATTTACCGTAAATAAATCTGGAGCGAAACCGTGTACATCTATTGCCGTAATGTTTACTGCTGCATCAGCGTCAACCGTAACAGTATCATTTCCATACTGTAAAACACCACCACCAAACGGTCCTGCAGGATTAAGGCCCGCTCCTACGGTAAAGTTTGTATTTGCATCTATCGTTGCAGCACCGAGTGCCCCGCTCTACTACTCAGCATTATCGCTGCGGTTGAGGTGGTGAATAAAGCGGTCTTAAGACCTTTTTGAATTGCTTTTTGAAATAATTTTGTAGAAATATTCGCCATAATATGTAAACCTTTATAAAAATTAAATAACTTAGGAAGTGTTACAATTCTAATACAATTTTTTTAATATTTCTATTATGATTAATAATTATATATAATATTTTACAAATTTAGTATGAATATGTGGCATTTGCATTCTGCAGGGGCGGTAGCTTTGCGGCGTGGACCGGTTTTCCGTCATTGCGAGAAGAATTACATAGTAATTCGACGAAGCAATCCAGTAAAAATGCTAATTTATAGCATTTTTTTAATTATTTTTTCTGGATTTCCGCCTCCGCGGGAATGACATAAGAGCATTTACCGGTCCACGCGGGAAGACCTTATTGCGTGGACCCAACAATCCGTTCGGTATCATACCGTGGCTTGACCACGGTATCAAAAAAAAACAATAAAAATACTAATAATTTTAGTATTTTTAACTGGATCCCGTGGTCAAGCCCCAGGATGGACAGGGAGGGAATCGCTCCACGCAGGCAACGCCCGCTCACAATGACTATTTAGTATCCGTATTCTCCTAACACCTTAATAACATCATCATACATATAATCGTCATAAGCACCGGCTTCGAGTAATAATTTTGTAGCTACGGTACAATTATTACTCTTTGCTAAGCCTAGAGGATTTAAGCCCGATTTATCACGATAATTAATATCCGTAGTGTGTTCAATCAAAAACTGGATTAATTCTTCACCGCAATTAGCTTTTATAGCATGATGTAAGCCGCTACGTCCTAATGGGTCTTTATACTGGGCATCAACACCCTTACTATATAAAGTTTCTACTAACTCCAAATCATCAGCATATATTGCTTTTTGTAAAAGCTTTTGTCCTAAAGCTTTATCAAATCCTGCATTATCTTTAATCAAAACTTTTACTAGTTTCGAGAGATTTATATTCTTGTCATAAATTTGAGCTACTTTTTCTAGAAGAGTTTGCTGCCCCGTGTTTTTACCGACTAGCGTATGATTTACTAGATACTCTATTAATTTCATATCTTCAGAATCAATAGCAAGTTCAAAAATCTTATAACCGAGTTCGCTTTTAATATCAAATTTAGCACCTTTGCTAATTAATGCTTTTACTGATGAAATGTTCTTCGATTCTACGGCTAACTCTAAAGGGGTTTTATTATTATGATTTTTATCATGAAAAAACCGTACTATTTCTCCACACCCCATTGCTTCTGCCCAATCATGTAAAGTATATCCATATTTATCGTACTTTTGAAATTCCGTATTTTCATATAAATATTCTACCATTTCTACATTACCGATTTTTATTGCTAAATGAATAGCAGACCAACCATACATGTTAGGAGCAATTTTTCCTCCCATCTGAACTAAAAATTTTACTGTTTCTAAATCATTACCAAGTATTGCTAACTCCAAAGGAGTTCTACATTTAGCATCTGTAGCATTAATATTTTTTTCATTACATAAGGCTTTTACTAACTTTATTTCTTTAGCTCCTACCGCTATATGTAAATCCGACCATTTATTACCTCTTATAGCCATCGGGTTTACTTTCGCTATCTTAGCTTTTAAAGCTTTAAGACGTGATATTATATTAGAAGTAGTTTTGGTATATGGGATGTAGTAACTTGGGTATCTGGTTCCAGTATTAGAGATAGTCATTGAATTATTTCCATTATTTAATATATTGCAGCGGCAATTATTAAAATATATTAATAATAATGTCAATGAAAAATGTAAGCCGAGCCGTCATTGCGAGGAAATTGCATAGCAATTGACGAAGCAATCTCAGGATATTTGACGAGATTGCCACGCAGCCTAGGGCGGCATTGTTGCGTGGATACCGATGTCATTCCCGCGGAAGCGAGAATCTACCGCGTCATCCCGTGGTCAAGCCACGGGATGACAGCTAAAAGTACTGGATTCCCGCTTTCGCGGGGATGACATTAAGAATACGAGAATGACATTTACCTCTCAGGCAGTAATATCTCTCTTTTACCTGTATGATTAGGAGGCGAAACTATTCCCTCTTTCTCCATCTTCTCAACTAAGTTGGCAGCTTTGTTATAGCCGATTCTAAGCGATCTTTGGATATAGCTAATGGAGGATTTACGTTCGTCACGCACTATCTGCACGGCTTTTTTGTAAAGCACTTCATCAGATGTGCCGTCACCGATATCAATGCTACTATCGTCTTCTTCAGGTTGCTCGGTAACGGCAGAGATATATTCAGGCGTACCGGTCTCTTTCAAATATTCCGTAATTTTCTCGATTTCGGCTTCATTAACAAACGGTCCGTGTACCCTACTTATCTTTGAAGTATTACCCATAAATAACATATCACCCATACCGAGTAACTGCTCGGAGCCTTGCTCGCCTAAAATCGTTCGGCTATCGATTTTAGAGGTAACTTTAAAGCTAATACGGCTTGGAAAGTTGGCTTTAATGACACCGGTAATAACGTCTACAGAAGGTCTTTGAGTTGCCATAATAATATGGATGCCTGCCGCTCTTGCCATCTGAGCAAGCCTTTGAATCAACATCTCGATATCCTTACCGGCAACTAGCATTAAATCAGCCATCTCATCGACAATAACCACTATGTAAGGTAGCTTTTCCATATTCATCGTAACGGTTTCGTAAATAGGTTTACCTGTTTCAGGGTCAAAACCCGTTTGAATTGAACGCTCAATTACTCTATTCTCTTTAACCGCTTCTAAGATTTTTGTATTATAACCTGCAATATTCTTAACACCGATATTGCTCATCATTCTATAGCGATTTTCCATTTCCTTAACCGCCCATTTAAGAGCAACTACCGCTTTAGAAGGCTCGGTTACCACAGGAGTTAGCAAATGCGGTATTCCATCATAAGCCGATAATTCAAGCATTTTCGGGTCAATCATGATAAAGCGGCATTCTTCAGGAGTATAGCGGTACAAGAGCGAGACTATCATAGCGTTAATACCGACCGATTTACCTGAGCCAGTGGTTCCTGCTACTAATAAATGAGGCATTTTAGCAAGATCGGCAATCAGCGGCTTACCTGCTAAATCTTTACCCAAAACTAATGGTAATAAAGTTGATTTGTCTTGGTATTCGGGAGTTTCTATCAGTTCTTTTAAACAAAAGAATTCACGCTGCTTATTAGGAAGCTCAATGCCAAGCACATTTTTACCGGGTATGACTGCTATCCTTGTCGATAGAGCCGAAAGCGAGCGTGCTATATCGTCGGATAATCCTACTACCCTTGATGTTTTCGTACCTGCTGCCGGCTCAAATTCATATTGAGTTACAACAGGTCCTTGATTGATATTAATTATATGCCCTTTAACTCCAAAATCATTCAGCACGGTTAATAGCTCCTCGGCTTTTTGTTTTAGCTCTAAGGAAGAAGCCCCTTTTACATGATGGTTTTCAGGATCACGTAATAACGAAATAGGCGGCAATTCTGCTATTTCGCTTTGAGATATTTTAGGAACTGCTGGGGGTTTGCTAAAGAATTTTATAGGATTTGCAGGTACGGGTTTTGCTTCTTCAGTGAATTTTACTTTTTCACTTACAGGCTTTTGGTAAGAAGAAGTGATATTTATCTTATCATTATTGCTAGTAGGGAATAATCTTACTGAAGATAATTGTGAAAATATATTATGTAAAAAATATTGTACCCGATAGATTAAAAATTTACCTAGCTTAATAATAAAATTACTTAAAGAAGTAAATTTAATTTCAAGTAAAACAACTAATATAATAAAGGTAAAAAATATTAATAATACGTATAGTTGATTTGTAAATCGCTCAAAAAAATTAGAAGCTATTATTCCAACAGCTCCGCCTGCATTTGCAGGTATGAATTCTAGCTTAATCTTAGATAATAATGTGCTACTGCTAATGAGAGCAAGCAACATTACAAATATACGGATAAATGAGCCGCGATATCTTCCATACCAACAATTTCTACCCCAAACAAAGCAAGCAAGCGGTATAATAAAAGCAGCCAACCCAAAAAATTGATATAAAAAGTCTGATAAATAAGAGCCAGGAATTCCGACTAAATTACTAGGATACTCTGTTGTAACCGAGTTAAAAGACGGATCGTCTATATTATATGACGTGAGAACAGTAACAATAGCAAACCCAATTATCCCTAAGATAACAGCTTGTACTTTATTGTTTGAAAGAATTTTATTTATGTAATATAGCATAGTTTTAAATATTAAGCTAAATTATGAGTTTTATATCTTTTTCTATAATATTCTATAGGCTTTTCAATAAAGAAATAAATTAAAAAAGAAATAATTATTACTGTTATAAAAGTAACCAACGTATTAAGAAATGTCCCATTATCAGCCCAATATGAAATAGCAGGTAATATATTATATACTTCTTCAACATGAAGAGTTGTTAAAATGATTAGGCACAATGGTTTGAAAATTGTCATTTACCAATGAAGAAATTTTATTTTTATATTTTTCAATATTTTCAAAAAATATTCGTATAGAATCAGTAAATGTCTCAAAATTCGCATAAAATTTATTGTTACTTACAACAGAATGCATAAATTTCCACAGTCGTTCAATTGGATTCAAATTAGGACTATATGCTGGCAAAAATAGTAACTCTATTTTACTGTATTGTAGATATTCTTTTACCTTTTTTGACCTATGATATCCAGCATTATCGCATATCAAATAAATCTTACTTTTATCTTGATTATTTGCTTCTAATTCCTTTAAAAATTCAATAATATAATCACCATTAACCTTAGGATTGTCAGTTGTTACTACCTCTAAATCCTTAAGATTAATAGCACCAATAATATGTTTACGCTTCCAACCACTGAAACTTGGTAATGTTTTAACTACATTCTTTCTAATCCAACCAAACCTTGCTCGAGTTTGGTATTGAGGATGAACACTATCCATAAAATAAATAGACTCATCTTTAGCTAAATTATTTTTTAGCAAACTATATTGCAGCTTAAATTCCTCTTGCTTAGCTAAATCTATTTTTCCAGGAATTAACTTAGGTTTCTGATAACTAAAACCAAGTCTGTGTAATAGCTTGATTACCCCAGCTAATGTATAGATTACTCCATATTGACGTTCTATGAACAAACCTATATCTCTAGCATACACATAATTATTATTTTCTAGATGAACTATTAACTCTGCTTCCTCCTGTCTAGTAAGGTTACTATCACTACCGCCATTTCCAGGCCTAAGCTTCTGAGCATTATGATAATCTATTAAATGTTTTCTTATCCCTTCATCACTCAGTAATAACACTTTCGATATCTCATCAATACTATAGCTATCATCATACATGAAAACAGCTTTGATTCTATCACAAATCCTCTTATCCCTTTCGCTTCTATGGTAAAGCTTTAATTCTTCTTTTTCTACTGATGTTAATTTTCTATAAATCCATTCTTACTTAATAACACTTGCTGACTTCTTTGACAATTTTTCATTTACTAGAGGTATACAAGACAATTAAATGACAACAATATATTAGGTAAGAGAGTAAAGCAATTAATTTGTCTAACTTATTATCTTTGGTTAAGTCAAATATTTTTCCTAAAGATAGAGCAAATAAACAATAACAAAGTAATTTTTTTAATTGAGGCTCTATTGGGATAAAAGGAAAAGTAATAATTATTAATATAATATATAAATAGAGTAATTGACTAAGCCAAGACTTTTTTTCGTTTATTTCTTTACCAGAATAAATATAAAATGCTTGACTACCAATTAAGAAAATTGCCAGTTCAGAAGGAAAGAATCTATAAGACCAAGGATCTCCTATAAATCCGTTAAGTTGAAGGATAATTCTAGTAATTAAAGATATATAAATTATAGATATTTTTCTTTTTTAGAATCCAAGATGCTATTAAATAAAAAGAAATTTCTAACCCAATTGATCAACCAGGAGGTATCAATAAAAATTGATAAAGAGGAGGGGTGGAATCAATAAAGTATTTTGTAAAATGTACTGTATTATTATTAATTCCAATAAACATTGTTAGGTTTGTAAAAATTAAAAAAAACAGCCGGAAATGGAAGATTATACAATTGACTTAAAAAAGAAAATTTTTGCTGCAAGAAGAAAGTAACTAAAATACAAAAGATATAAGTAGGATAAAGCCTTAAATATCTACTTTTCCAAAATTTTATTTTGCTTGTATAATTGCTCTAAATCATAGCCATATAAAAGCCGGAAATCATGAAAAAAGATTGTACTGCGATTTCTAAACCTACAAATTTAAGAAATGGATGAGAATTTGAATGTGAAGCTACAACAGAAAGAGCAAATAATAACCTAACTACACCCATTATGTTAAATAATAATTATATTAACAATTATATAATATCCAAAACCTAAATCAAGTAACATAGCAACACTTCTCAATAATAGGATAAGTTATTTACATTAAAAGAACCATTTTGTATTATGAAAAATATATTTTTTTTACTTGAGGGAAAGGTAACCAAAATTCATGACCATAAAAATCCACACGGAAAAAGATTTCATAAAGATGCGGCTAGCTGGAAAATTAGCTGCAGAGACGCTCGATTTTATTACTGATTACGTAAAACCGAATGTCACTACTAATAGTTTAAATGACCTTTGTCATAATTTTATTACTTCTCATAATGCCATTCCTGCATCGTTAAATTATAAAGGCTTTCCAAAATCGATTTGTACTTCTATAAATCATGTGGTTTGTCACGGCATTCCAAACGATAAACCGTTAAAAAACGGTGATATAGTAAATATTGATGTTACAGTAATTTTAGACGGTTGGTACGGCGATACTAGCCGTATGTATTATGTCGGTGACGTAGCAATTAAGCCAAAGCGTCTTATTCAAGTAACTTATGATGCAATGATGAAAGGGATTGAAGTAGTTAGACCCGGTGCTAAACTCGGTGATATTGGCTATGCTATTCAAAGCTATGCCGAGAAACATAATTATTCTGTGGTTAGAGATTATACCGGTCACGGTATTGGAAGAGTTTTTCATGACGAACCATCAATATTAAATTACGGTCGCAGCGGCACGGGTCTAACGTTAGAAGAAGGGATGTTTTTCACCGTTGAACCTATGATAAATGCCGGTAATTATGATACTATATTAAGTAAATTAGATGGATGGACGGTTACTACACGTGATAAATCATTATCGGCTCAATTTGAGCATACTTTAGGCGTGACTAAAGATGGTTTTGAAATATTTACGTTATCACCTAAAAAACTTGATTATCCTCCATACTAAACTATAGGATAAAAATTGATTGTATGGTTTGATACAGTGATTTGATGTCATTCCTGCGAAGCAGGAATCCAACAGAACATATTAAAAAACTTGTTTTTTATATGTATTTTGTACTATAATTATAGGTTATTTTTTTGGATTCCTGCTTTCGCAGGAATAACATCAGCAACAAATTTGAGTAAACATAAAGAATGTTAGAAAATAATTTGATAGAATTTAGTAATGATGATACGCCTCATTATATAGGTCACCGTAAAAGAGTAAAAGAACGCTTCGTCGCTGCTGGAGCAGAACATTTTTCCGATTACGAATTACTTGAAGTAATGTTATTTTCGGCTATCCCTCGTAAAGACGTAAAACCTCTTGCTAAAAAATTACTTGATCATTTTGATATTACGGATTTAATTAACCTTGATAAGGAAAGGCTACTTAGTATTAAAGGCACCAATGAAAATTTATATATCAATTTTGCTTTAATACGTGAGTTGATAGATAGAGTATTGAAACAAAAAATAATAAATAAAAATATTATTGCTTCTTGGAGTTCTTTGATTGATTATTTAAAAGTTAATATGGGTAATATGCGACTAGAGCAATTTCGTATATTTATTTTTGAATAAGAAAAATATTTTAATTGCCGATGAGGTTTTAAGTCAAGGAACTATAGACCAAGCTGCAGTATATCCACGTGAGATAATTAAACGAGCTTTATTTAATGAAGCAAGCAGCCTTATACTTGTGCATAATCATCCAAGCGGCAGCCCTGAACCTTCAAAAGCCGACATTCATATGACAAATAAGATAGTAGAGACATGCCAAACCGTAAATATTATGGTACATGATCATGTCATTATAAGTAATAACAAATATTATAGTTTTAAATCTAATATGTTACTATGAATATAAATAGCTATAGCACTTTAGACTTTTTACATAACGTAGCTGATAAGGAGGAATTTGAAGGAGACACGGAACGCAGCACCGCAGCATACATACTAGTACGTGAGGATGCGAGTACTGGATCGACGTACAAATTACCCTTAGAAGCAAGTTATGTAGGAAGTCTATTGTTTATGTTTTCTTTTATAGCAACCGCTATATTAACATATATATTAACTAAATATCTTCCTGCAATCGGTTTAGTTGATGTACCTAGTAGTCGTCGCTCTCACGATAAGATAACACCGCGCGGCGGTGGTCTTGCTATTGTAATTGTCGTAATGATTGCTTTGAGCGGGTTTGAATATATAACGAGCAATAACCTTGCTAATTCAATAAAAATATTACCGTTATTATTGGTAATTGCCTCGATTTCCTTTTTAGATGACTTAAA
The DNA here is from genome assembly GCF_964026485.1 of Rickettsia endosymbiont of Villa modesta. Lineage (NCBI taxonomy): Bacteria > Pseudomonadati > Pseudomonadota > Alphaproteobacteria > Rickettsiales > Rickettsiaceae > Rickettsia > Rickettsia endosymbiont of Villa modesta. The sequence goes on from NZ_OZ032157.1 coordinate 1,335,365, forward strand.
AGCCGTACCTATTCTAATTCGTTTAATATTCCACTTAATTTGTGCAGCCTTTGCTATTTTTCTTTTTTCGCAGGTAAATTCCATTCATATACTAATATATTATATTTTAGTTATAGCTTTAAGCGGTTTTATTAATATATATAATTTCATGGACGGTATAGACGGTATGAGTTGTGTGGAATCTCTCCATCTATCTAGCACCATGCTTATATTATGTTTCTTACAATTTCCTGCTATTGATAATCCGTATTTTATAGCTAGCGTAAATGTGATTATTCTTGGTTGTTCTTGTGGTTTTTTAATATTTAATTGGCATCCGGCAAAAATATTTTTAGGAGATGTGGGAAGTATTAGCCTTGGATTCTTAACGGGCCTTTGCTTACTCTTGCTTGCTCTTACAAGCACTAATTTATTTGTAGCTTGTGCTATTGCTAGCTTATATTACATCACTGATGCAGTGCTAACCATATTAATTCGGCTACTCAATAAAGAAAAAATTTGGCAACCTCATCTAAAACATTTTTTTCAAAAAGCAGTACAAAAAGGTAAGTCTCATAAACAAGTAGTATCGATTATAGCAGTTTGTAATATATTTTTAATGATTATATCGGTTACATCTTTATATTTTCCCGTAATATCTATAATGCTTGCAATGGCCGTCATAACTTTAACAGTGCAGAGTTTATTAAAATGAAGCTAATTAAAGAGGATATCGATAAAATAGTTAGACGTATATTTGCCAAACAACATCCATTGCTGCCTGAAATCATGATTAACTGGAATAAAATAGTCGGATTTAACTTCAGCACTAAAGCATTACCTTTAAAAATCACCACATATACTTACAAAAAACAAAAGATTAATACGCTATTTATACAAGCAGAAGATAATGCTACGGCAGCAGAATTACCTTATTATCAAGATATTATTCTAGAACGTATTAAAATTTATTTAGGCTTTGAAGCAATACATCAAATGAACGTAACGTTTTATAAAGGAAAATCTAAGATATGATAACTCTATTATGTCATTCCTAACTCAGTAGTGTATACCTAATCGTCATTGCGAACGGGCGTAGACGTTGTTGCATGGCTCAAAAAAAGCATACAATATCATTACCGCGAAAGCAGGAATCCAGCATAAAGCGAGATAATTTGTATTTTTTAATTACTAGATCCCGTGGTCAAGCCACGGGATGACAAAGGGAAACTGATCCATGCAACAACACCTTGCAAGCAGATATTGTTGCGTGGATCGGTTTTCCGTCATTGCGAGAAGAATTACGTAGTAATTCGACGAAGCAATCTAGTAAAAAATTCTGATTTACAGAATTTTTTTTATTATTTTTTCTGGATTGCCACGTCGCTTCGCTCCTCGCAAAGCATTGTTGCGTGGACCGGTAAATGCTCTTTATGTCATTCCCGCGAAAGCGGGAATCCAGAAAAAAGTATACATACAGAAAATTTTTGAAATTAAAAGCTCGATTTATCTCGCTTTATGCTGGATTCCTGCTTTCGCAGGAATGACATCGGTATCCACGCAACAACGCCTCCTCGCAATGACGATTTGGTATCCATACAAGCAAAAAGCACACAAATAAAAAAAGGAGTCTTATTAAAGACTCCTTTTTCGTGTTAATAGTTTGTAAAAAGATTTGAGATCTAATTACATATCAAATCTTAATCCTGCCATTAAGTTATTACCTTTATAACGGGTTCCACCAAATTTAACCTTATTGCCGGCAACATTTTTAGTATTAGTTTTTGATTTACCGTAATCTGTCCAGCTATAAACGAGTTCTGCCTTCACACCTTGTGCTACTTCAAATGAAGTCCCTAAAGATAATTGATAAGCAAAGTTGGTTTTGTTTTTAGTGGTTCCTGAAAAATTAGTACTACTAATAACATTATTATTAGCAACAGTCTTAGTTGAAATATTTACTTTTTCTTTTACTAACGCAGCACCGACACCTGCTCCTGCAAACACTTTAAACATACTTACATCAATAAAATCTACATAACCGTTAAGTAATGCACTTACAATAGTAGGTTTATGTTTTACTGATACTGTAGTAGCAGTGGTGGTAGTGCCACCAGGACCACTTGTAAGTACACCTTCTGGAATCACAACACCATTAATAATAAGTTGTCCACCTGCTGAAATAACTGATGGTACAGTAGTAACAGTAGAGCTAGAGGTTGAAACATTTGTAGACTTTTTCATGTGGTTATTTGTTACCATTCCAATGGTAAAATCAGTTCTTAAATTATCCATGATATAATAACCTGCTCCAATATTACCGGTAAAACCTGTATTGGATTTTAACTTAACACTGCTATTTGAAGGCTTTGCTTTATCAAAAATCACGCCACCGGCATTAAGTTTTAAATAATATTGATTTTCCATAGATGATGACATCGATGAATTAGTAGATGAACCTACGGAAGAATTCATATCGCAATCAGCGAATGAAAGACCGGAAGTTAAAAGTGCTGTGCTTGCAGCTGCTATTAAAAGTAATTTTTTCATATTGTTAAATTTTTCCTTTAAATTTTATTAGTTGTTAGTAAAAACGATATTAGATAATAATTTTTACCTAAATTCGATAAAAAACAGTTTTAGGTGACATTTCTGAGTTGTCGCTTAATGTCACTCCGTGGCTTGACCACGGAGTCCAGTCTTTTTTTATATTTCTAGATACCGTGGTCAAGCCACAGTATGACATTGGGCTATCACTTAAAACTATTAATATATTCTTGTTAATTATATATCAAATCTTATACCGGCTGTTAAGTTATGGCTTTGATAACGCATGCCACCGGTTGGTACACTTGTTCCTTGGTAAATTACATTCTTACTTTTTGTTCTACCATCATCTATCCAGCTATAAGCTAGTTCTGCTTTAACACCGTCGGCGATTTGTGCAGAAGTACCTAAAGTTAGCTTGTAAGAGATATTAGTTCTGTTTTTAGTGTTAGATGAAAGACCTGTTATACCATTATATGTCATTTTCTCTTTAACTAATGCAGGACCAACACCAGCACCGGCAAAAACATCAAACATATCAAAATTAGTTAAATCTACATAACCGTTAATAAGTAAACGTGTAATAGTAGGTTTATGGCTTGCTGAAACGTTAGTACCGGTAAAAGGTGCATTAGTTGCAGCTCCAGATTTCTTTAACTTTCCACCTATTATAGTGCCTAATGTTAAATCGGCTCTAAAATTTTCGGAAATATAATAACCGATACCTAAATCAACCGGAACAGTCGTATTAGATTTTAATTTAACACCGGTTGCCTTATCTTTTTCTTTATTAAACATTGCTGCACCGGCATCTATTCTTAAATACCATTCATTATCCATGCCCTCAGCAAATGATACGCTAGAAGATAAAATTGTTGCACTTGTAGCAGCTATTAAAAGTAACTTTTTCATGGTTAGCACCTCAAATTAAATAATTAAACATTATCTTTAATGGCATATATAACATATTATATTTTTTAGTTCTATATTTAATCGGTAATTAGATTCATATAATAAAGCTTTTATAAAGTTTTGTGACAAAATAAACACATGTATTTAATTCATATTATTTATAACGCGAATTTAGGATAAGGAAGAAGAGAAGCATGGAATAAGAATAAAGTATTTACAAGTTAAGAGTGTTGGGTTACTGAAGTTTTTCAACAAAAAAACAAGAACCCGACAATGAAAAAATGTATCACAACTTTATTTTATATACTAGACAATTTTTGTGAAATATATGAAGAATGGGAGAAGCAAAAATTAATACCGACAGATAGAAAACGCCGGAGAGAAGGGAATTTAAGCCTTTCAGAGCTTTTAACTATCGTATTATATTTTTATATATCGCCGTGCAAAGATTTTAAGAATTATTATTTATATCACTTATCATATAAATATAGAGGTTATTTTAAATTACCAAGTTATAGTCGAATAATACAATTATGGTCAAGATTAATTCTACCGCTTGGTTATAATGTTGCAACTATTTAGAGGAGAGGAAACAGGAATTTATTGCATAGATTCAACTAAATTATCGATATGTCATACAAAACGTACAAATAGCAATAAAGTATTTAGTGGTATACTTCTTTTACCTGAAGAATTGGTAGTATTAGATATTAATTATCCATAAGAACATTGATTATTCGCTCATCTAAATATTCATTTTCCAACTTTTCAAGTTAAAGAAGTATATAGCTAAAATAGGGATGAGTAGTTATGGATGGTTTATGGGGTTTAAGTTGCATATAGTAATTAACAATAAGGGAGCGATTATGGCGATCAAAATTACCAAAGCAAATAATAGTGATTTATCGGTAGCAGACGATATAACTGATGGATTACAAGGTAAACTCTTTGGTGATAAGGGATATATTTCTAAGGAATTATTTACTAAATTATTAGGTCGTGGATTACGCTTATTTACAGGAATTAGAAAAGATATGAAGAATCATTTATTGGAAATGGAAGATAAAATACAGCTTAGAAAAAGGTCGTTGGTTGAGTCAGTATTTAATGTCCTAAAAAATAATATGAATCTTGAACACTCAAGGCATCGATCACCTACTAATTTTTTAGTTCATATTCTAGCTTGTGTTAATGCTTTTAATATTACTAAAACTAATATTTTAAACTCTTTTTTCGATAATCTTAAACTCTTCTTATCCTAAACTGGCGTTTATATATTTATTAAACTTATTTTTCTCATCTTTAAATTTATCGGCATCAGGCAAAGCAGGTTTTTTTTTGGTAATGTTTTTCCATCCTTTATTTTCTATAAAATCTTTTGCACGTTCTACCCATTCTATTAACTCCGGTGATTCGGGTTTGATAGCACCTATAGGACAATCAGGAACACATACGCCGCAATCTATACATTCATCAGGATTGATAACTAGCATAAATTCACCCTCGTAGAAACAATCTACAGGGCATACGTCAACGCAATCGGTATATTTACATTTTACGCATTCATCAGTTATAACATAGGTCATTTTGTTATCTGTTTTTGATTTTGTCGATTAATATAGAAGTTCTTAAAAGTAATACTAATAGAAAATATAATATAAAACTGATAAACATGATAATTAAAGGCTTTAGCATTGAAGAGTGAATAGTTGGACTCCCTAGCCTTAAAACACTAGCAGGCTGATGCAAACTATACCAAATATTTACCGAGAATTTTACTATCGGTATGTTAATCAGTCCGATAAGAGCAATAATAGAAGCAGGATTTTGTGCCTTTCTTATATTATCCGCACTATTTACTATGATAATATAGCTTAGATATAATAAAAATAATATGAGCATAGAGGTAAGTCTTGCATCCCAAACCCACCATGTTCCCCATATAGGTTTTCCCCATAAAGAACCTGTTACTAAGCTAATCAAAGTAAAAGTAGCCCCAACGTAACTAGAAGCTACGGCTAGCAAATAGCTAATAGTAGTTTTCCATACTAAATAGCTAAAGCTGCATGCTGCCATGAAAACATAAATACCAAGGGCCATCCAAGAAGCAGGAACATGAACATACATAATGCGTACAAACTCACCTTGTTGATAATCTACCGGCGAAACTATTAGAGCTAAATAAAGACCTATAATCATCATGACAAAAGTAGATATAGCTAATATAGGTATTATAACCTTTAATAATTTATTAAAATAATAGGGGGTTAATAGTTTTAACATATTTTCTTACTTCTTTATATCATTCTTGCGAGAGGCTTGCGTGCGTGGATACCGATGTTATTCCTGCGAAAGCAGGAATCTAGCATAAAGCGAGATAAATCGAGCTTTTAATTTCAAAAATTTTCTGTATTTATACTTTTTTTTCTGGATTCCCGCTTTCGTGGGAATGATATAAAGAGCATTTACCGGTCCACGCAACAATGCCTTGCGAGAAGAATTATATAGTAATTCGACGAAGCAATCTCAGGAGTTTGTTATTATTTCATGAGATTGCCACGCAGCCTACAGCTGCTCGCAATGAGGACTCCGGTATCAACAGTTCTACCATGATTATCGCATCCTCTTAAAAAACTCTTTCATTAATAGCCTCGAATCTTCCGCAAGAATTCCGCTATATATTTCCGGTCTATGAAAACAAGCACTACTATTAAAATATCGTAAATTACTTTCTACTGCTCCGTGCTTGGAATCAGAAGCCCCGTAAAATAAACGTTTTAACCTGCTATGAGATATAGCTGCCGCACACATAGCACAAGGTTCTAAAGTAACGTAAATATCATAATCATTTAAATTTTTAGAAGATATAAGATTACATGCTTCATTAATAGCAATAATTTCAGCATGATAAAGAGCGTTATTTTTTTCTTCGGTATTATTATGACTACTAACAATTATTTTTTGATTTAACCTATCTACAATCACTGCTCCAACCGGAACTTCATTTTTATCAAAAGCAATCCGTGCTTGTTTTAAAGCTTGCTCCATGAAAAAATTATTAAAATCCGTTTTTTTATCTAACAATATATTCACGGTAATTTATGTGTTCTTCGATTCCAAAAGGATCTTGGTGGATAATTATTTCAGCCTCCGGAAATTCCTGCAATATTTCAAAAGCAATCTCATCGCTAATTTTATGAGCATTATAAAGCGACATATTGCCGTCCATTTCCAAATGACACTGAATAAAAGCTTTTTGAGCAGCATATCTAGTTTTCATTTCGTGCATACCTTTTACGCCTAAATGGTTATTAACTATCGAGATAATTTTTTGTCTATCTTGTTCAGGTAATTCATGATCAACTAAATTTTTAAATGCCTTTTTAAATAAAGAATAAGAAGAGTGAAATATATATAACGAAATAACTACACCAAATAATGGGTCAACAAACCAAAAATAATCACTTAAATTTATAGAGATAATTACTATAACATTAGTTAGTAAGTCTGTGAAATAATGAAGCTTATCGGCTTTTACTATCTCCGATCCTGTTTTTTTAATTACATAAGTTTGATAAAGTACTAAAATAATTGTTAAGAATATACATACATACATTACTGTAGTACCGTCACTGATATTCTCCGGTTTTGTTTTTTCAAATAAAGATTTAACCGAAGAAAAGCCTACAAAAAAAGCTGAAGCAAAGAAAAATATCGATTGAGAAAAAATTGTTAAATCCTGCATTTTTTCATGCCCAAATCGATGATGATGATCGGGCGGTTGCAGGGCAAATCTTAAAGCTATTAAATTAATAAAGGAAGAAGTTATATCAAGCATTGAATCAATTAAAGAAGCAAGAATTGATTGCGAATCGGTAACAACCCAAGCGTATAATTTTATACTTAAAATAATTAATGCCGTAGTAACCGATAAATAAGATGCCGATTTTATTAACCGATTACGGCTATTAGTATCCATAACGAATCTTTCCAATTTATTTTTTGTAGTTTAACAAAGAAAATATAAAATTCAATTATAATTAGGTTCTGTGAACAAAATTAAAAATAATATTTTAAAATAAAAATAATTTAAATTTTGTTTACAGAATCTAGTTTTAACTTTACAAAATTCTAAAAACCATATACTTATTAAATTATATATTTAATAAGAGAGAATTTATATGAAACTATCATCTAAAATTATGATTATAGCTCTTGCAGCTTCTATGTTACAAGCCTGTAACGGTCCGGGCGGTATGAATAAACAAGGTACAGGAACACTTCTTGGGGGTGCCGGCGGTGCATTACTTGGTTCTCAATTCGGTAAGGGCAAAGGACAGCTTGTCGGAGTAGGTGTAGGTGCATTACTTGGGGCAGTTCTTGGTGGACAAATAGGTGCAGGTATGGATGAGCAGGATAGAAGACTTGCTGAACTCACTTCACAAAGAGCTTTAGAAGCAACACCTAGCGGCACTAGCGTAGAATGGCGTAATCCGGATAACGGTAATCATGGTTACGTAACACCTAATAAAACTTACAGAAATAGCACTGGTCAATATTGCCGTGAGTACACTCAAACAGTTGTAATAGGCGGAAAACAACAAAAAGCATACGGTAATGCATGCCGCCAACCTGACGGACAATGGCAAGTTGTCAACTAAAATGTTATACCGAAAAGTACTCTATGTCATTCCCGCGAAAGCGGGAATCCAGAAAAAAGCGAAATTATCTTGAGCTTTTAATTTAAAAAATTTAGTGTGTTATACTTTTTAGTGTCTAGATTCCTGCTTTCGCAGGAATGACATAAACAACACTCATAGGGGAGAGCATTTATGACTTTCATAATAACAAGTACGGCGTTTAAGCATAATGAGCGTATTCCTGATAAATTTACTTGTAAAGGACAGAATGTTTCTCCGCATTTAGAGTGGAGTGATGCTCCTATAGATACTAAATCTTTTGTGCTTATCATGGATGATCCTGATGCACCAATAGAAATAGCACCACCGCACGGTATATGGGATCATTGGATAATATATAATATTCCTGCTTCTATTACTGAGCTTTCAGAAGGACAAATAGATAGCAATATTAAAATTTAAGATAATAGCTGGAAAGAAAAGAAATACGGAGGTCCTTGTCCACCCTGCCGGTAAACCTCATCGTTATTTTTTCAAACTATACGCTCTAAATGATTATCTTGAGCTTGATGAAAACGCTAGCAAGCAAGATTTAGTATTAGCTTTGCAAAAACATTTACTAACTGAAACTGAATTAATCGGCATTTATTCTACGTGATGTCATGGCTTACCCGCATTAAACCGTCATTGCGAGCAGGTGTTGTTGCGTGGATCAATTTCACCTCTGTCATCCCGCGACTTGATCGCGGGATCCCGTTAAAAATACTAAAATTATTAGTATTTTTATTGTTTTTTGGATACCGTGGTCAAGCCACGGTATGACACCGAACGGATTTTTTGGTCCACGCAACAATACCATGCAGGAATGACGTAAAACTTTAAACACAAAATATTATCTTGGAAAAACCTATAATCGAGTTTCGTAACGTATCTAAAAAATTCGGTAATAAATTGCCGATAAATAACGTTAGCTTTACCGTCAAAAAAAACAATATCACTACTTTAATCGGCCCTAACGGTGCAGGTAAAACTACCATATTACGGTTAATGCTTGGGCTTGAAAAACCGACAAGCGGTGAGATTATAATTGATTCCAAATTAAAAATCGGATATGTACCACAGAAGTTCGGCCTAAGCCCTGATTTACCTATTACGGTGAAAAAATTTTTAGATTTGTTAGCACCGAGTAATTTTAATAACAATATTAAAGAGATTAACTCATTTATTGATTTGGAACATATAAAAGATCAAGAAATTTCTAAGCTCTCAGGAGGGCAGTTTCAAAAGGTAGTTCTTGCATGTTCAATAGTTAATAATCCTGATTTAATTATTTTAGATGAACCGCTGCAATCTTTAGACGTAACAAGCCAGCAGGAATTTTATCAGCTTATTAATCTGATTCGTAAAAAGCTAAATATTACGGTCTTTATGATCTCTCACGATTTATTTACCGTAATAAAAAACTCCGATCAAGTGATATGCTTAAACGGTCATATATGTTGTAGCGGAATACCAAACGAAATAACTCCTAACTCTGAATTCTCAAATGCACTTTCTTCTCTAGGCTTCTATACCCACCACCACGACCATAGGCATTAGACTTACTCCAAATATTGCTTTAAATATCTGCCGGTATGGCTTTCCGCACAAGCAGCAATGTCTGCAGGAGTGCCGCATACAACTATCTTACCGCCTTTGTCACCCCCCTCAGGACCGACGTCAATAATATAATCTGCCGTTTTTATAACATCTAAATTATGCTCGATAACTAAAACGGTATTTCCCATATCAACAAGTTTATGTAAAACTTTCAGCAATTTATTAATATCGTCAATATGTAGTCCCGTAGTCGGTTCATCAAGTATATAAAGCGTTTTACCAGTTGAACGTCTTGATAATTCTTTAGCAAGCTTAACACGTTGTGCTTCACCGCCTGAAAGAGTAGTAGCAGACTGACCGATTTTAATATAGCCTAGACCTACTTCATTTAAGGTAATTAGTTTTTCATAGATTAACGGAATTTTCTCAAAAAATTGCATTGCATCTTCTACCGTCATCATCAAAATATCGGCAATAGATTTGCCTTTATATTTTATTTCAAGTGTTTCTCTATTATATCTGTGACCATTACAAATATCACATTTTACATATACGTCAGGGAGAAAATGCATCTCTATTTTAATTAGCCCGTCACCTTGGCATGCTTCACATCTACCGCCTTTAACGTTAAACGAAAATCTGCCTACTTTATACCCTCTAGCTTTTGATTCAGGTAATTCCACAAACCAATCCCTAATATGGGTAAAGGCACCTGTATAAGTCACAGGGTTTGAACGAGGAGTTCTACCTATCGGGGATTGATTAATATCGATAATTTTATCAATATATTCAAGTCCTTTTAATTCTCTATATTTGCCGGGAAATACTTTACTAGTCGGCTCTAAATGCTTTAGAGCCGCTTTATATAGAGTATGAATCATCAAGCTTGATTTACCACTTCCCGATACTCCCGTTATAGCAGTAAAAGTACCAAGTGGAATTTTGATATCAACATTATCTAAATTGTTAGAAACTGCCCCAAGTAATTCAATTGACCTATTATCATGCCCTACTCTTGTTTCAGACGGCACTTTGATTGTTTGACGACCACTTAGATACCTACCTGTAATACTTTCTTCAAAATTCTTTATTTCTTCTGCATTGCCTTCTGCAATAACACGACCGCCGTGAATACCGGCTCCCGGTCCTATATCGATAATATGGTCTGCTTCATACATTGTTTCTTCGTCATGCTCGACTACCAAAACGGTATTACCCAGATCTCTAAGTCTTTTTAGGGTTTCGATTAATCTTGTATTATCTCGTTGATGAAGCCCTATAGACGGCTCATCAAGTACGTATAAAACACCACTAAGCCCTGATCCTATTTGAGATGCAAGACGAATACGCTGACATTCTCCTCCCGATAAAGTACCTGCTTCTCGTGATAACGTTAGATAATCAAGCCCGACATTCATAAGAAATTTTAATCTCTCAGTAATTTCTTTGAGTATACGCTCAGCAATAAATAATTGCCTTTTATTTAATTTTTCTTCTAAGTGACTAAACCATTTTTGCAAGGCTGCAATACTCATACCCGCTACTTCGCCTATATGAAAATTCGCTATTTTAACGCATAATGCTTCGTCTTTTAATCTAAACCCTGAGCAGGCAGTACATTTATGTTCTGACTTAAATTTAGCTAGTTCTTCTTTAATTAAAACCGACTCTATAGTACGGTCCTTTTCCTGCAAACTTGGTATTATACCGGCAAAAGGTTGTTTTATTATTTGCGTTTTAGAACCGTCGTGAAATTCAAACTTTATTGCCTCTTCTCCTGAACCTTCAAATAAAATATCCTTAACATTTTGTGATAAACTTACAAAAGGTACTTCAATAGAAAATTTATAATGATCGGCAAGAGCCTTTAATGTCTCTAGGATAAATTTAGAAGATGTGCTACCCCAAGGCACTATTGCACCGTCTTTAATAGAAATTCTTTGATCTGGAACAATTAATTCTCTATCAAAGAAAAACTCTTTACCTATCCCTTCACATTTAGGACATGCTCCAAAAGGACTGTTAAAAGAAAAAATTCGAGGCTCTATTTCAGTAAGCTGAAAACCGGATACCGGACAAGAATATTTTTCGGAAAAAGTAATACGTTGATTTTTTTCAAATTCGGTCTTAACTGCCGGCGGCAATTCTACAATTTCTAAATAAGTAATACCTTCGGCAAGATTTAACGAACTCTCTAAGCTATCTGCAAGCCTATTACCTAAACTTTCGTCTAGAACTATTCTATCAACGATGACTTCTATATTATGCTTCTTATTTTTATCAAGTTTCGGTAAATCATCAATTTCACAAACTTCACCGTTAACTATTAATTTCTGAAAGCCTTGCTTTTTCAGGTTCATAATTTCACGTTTGAACTCCCCCTTATGTCCTCTAACAATAGGAGCAAGTAAATATACTTTCGTGCCTCTAGGTAGTTCATTAATTATATCTACCATCTCAGAAATCGTTTGGCTATATATCGGAAGACCGGTTGCCGGAGAGTAAGGAATACCCACCCTTGCATATAATAACCTAAGGTAATCGTAAATTTCCGTTATAGTTCCAACCGTAGAACGAGGATTTTTAGAAGTAGTTTTTTGGTCAATTGCAATAGCAGGCGATAATCCGGAAATAGATTCCACATTCGGTTTATTTTGTAAATGCAAGAATTGCCTTGCATATGAAGACAAGCTTTCAACATATCGCCTTTGACCTTCTGCATAAATAGTATCAAAAGCTAAAGAAGACTTGCCTGAACCACTAAGACCGGTGATAACAACAAATTTATTCCTTGGAATATCAACATTTATATTTTTTAGATTATGCTCTTTAGCACCGCGTACCTTAATATATTCTTGGTTCATAATCACTTCACTACAAAATTTTTGAGATATTTTTTAAAAAACCTGTAGTATTATAGGCTCTTTTATTTTATTATTGCAATAATAATATTTTAAAATAGGTAGTAATCTATGGCAGGTAGTTTAAATAAAGTAATATTAATAGGTAATGTAGGGCGTGATCCGGAAATTAGAACTACGGGCGAAGGGAAAAAAATCATTAATCTTTCCTTAGCAACAACCGAAACTTGGAAAGATCGCATTACCAGCGAACGAAAAGAACGAACTGAATGGCATAGAGTAGTCATATTTAGCGAAGGATTAGTATCTGTTGTAGAACGCTATGTCACAAAAGGTAGTAAATTATATATTGAAGGTTCATTGCAAACCCGTAAGTGGAATGATAATTCAGGTCAAGAAAAATATACCACGGAAGTTGTGTTACAAAATTTTAATTCACAATTAATATTATTAGATAGTAAAAACTCTAATAATCATACTCAAGATTCAGGGCATAGCGAATATAAACATCCTGAAGCTAAAAATCATTCCTTTGACCATAGCGACTTAGACGACGAAATACCATTTTAATTATTTTCTGTCATTGCGAGAAAAATTACGTAGTAATCAGGGCGAAGCAATCCAGTAAAAAATTCTGTAAATCAGAATTTTTTATTATTTTTCTTGGATTACCACGCTCCCTACGGTCGCTCGCAATGACGATTTGGTGTCCACGCAGGAATATCATTAAAGACATGCAAGTAACTTCTACCAAATATTGCCTATAAATATTATGAAAAAACTTCTTTGTATAATATTCCTTACATCAATATTTCTTTCAGGGTGTTCTACCACTCATGATGTAGCTAGTAGGGTAAAGCATTCACAAGATATAGCAACTCAAAATAACTTTCAGATGAGGCTAGTAAACGGTGGTGATTTTACTCTTACGACTTATCAGCGTATTACCGACCATAACCTACCTTTCGTATTCTATATTGAGGGAGATGGGCATCTTGCGGATGGCGGCGTTAACTCTGACAACCCTACCCCTGTTAATCCGATGCTCTTGAAGCTTGCTACAATCGATAAAAGACCGAATGTTGTTTATATAACACGACCTTGTCAATATACTCCTTTAGAAATGAATCCAAAATGCGTTAGCGATTATTGGTTAGATAAAAGAATGGGGCAGGAAGTCGTAGATTCAATTAACAATGTCATAAATATTATCAATAACGGACAAAAATTTAGCTTAGTCGGCTTCTCCGGTGGCGGCGGGCTTACAATATTAATTGCCGCTCAAAATAGTAATGTTAAAGATATTATAACGATTGCCGGTAATTTAGATACTAAAAAGTTCGATAAATATCATAATTATCGTGGTTACTTAGTTAAATCGTTAAACCCAATAAATTATGCAAAGCAGGTTAATAATATCCCTCAATTACATCTCTCCGGCATGGATGACAAAAGGGTCCCGCCTTTCATAGCAGAACTTTACGTAAAAACAAGTAACTCACCATGTGTAAAAAAGCAAACTTTTCCTAATATTTCTCATGCAAAAGGTTGGGATAAAATTTGGTCTAATATATTAGATATTCCTCTGATTTGTAATTAAGCATTAGGAAATATTATTAATCTATTTAAACATATAAACAAAATCCTTTATTGACTTTTATACAAAACAGTATTAATTCTTTTTACAATTTAATTTTTTATACAGGAATTATGCTAGGCTACGAAAAAGAACAAAGAAGTTTGACAAAAGAACAAAAACAAGTTGTAGGGTTGTTATCTGTAGGAACCTTATTGGAATATTTTGATCTTATGCTTTATGTCCATATGTCCGTACTTCTTAATGAGCTTTTTTTCCCAAAAGCTGATGCTTATGCTACTTCGCTTTACTCTATAGCAGCTTTATGTGCTACTTTTATCTTTAAGACCGCTCGGAGCTCTCGTTTTTGGATATTTAGGCGATACATATGGGCGAAAAACTACAGTAGTTATAACAACTATGATGATGGCTACTTCGTGCATAGTAATGGCATTACTTCCTACTCACAATGAAATTGGTATAACAGCTTCTATTATAATAATATTATGTAGAATTGTTCAAGGTATGTCCTCAATGGGAGAGGTAATAGGAACAGAAGTTTATTTAACCGAATTTACTAAGCCTCCAATACAATATCCTATTGTAGCCTTAGCTACGGTTTTCGCTACTGTAGGAACTTTCGCAGCTTTAGGGGTTGCTACTATTGTGACTTCTTATGGCTTTAATTGGCGTTATGTATTTGGTATCGGTGCAATTATTGCCGTTGTAGGAACATTAGCAAGAACCGCATTACGAGAAACCCCTGAATTTGCTAATGCAAAGCTTAAATTACTTAAAACTTTTGAAAAAGCTAATAGGGATATAAAAGTATTAGAAAATAATCCTATTTGGAAAGAAAAAATTAATAAAAAGACAGCAATAGCTCTATTTATAATGGATTGTGCATGGCCTGTATGTTTTTATTTTGCATATATTTATTGCGGCAATATTCTTGTAACCAAATTTAACTGTACTCCTGAACAAGTTATAAAACAAAATTTCAAATTATCTATAATAGAACTTATAAGTATAATAATAGTAGCAGCATTAAGTTATAAGATATATCCTTTAAAAATTCTAAAAGCATTATTAGGTATTTTTACTATTACAATATTACTATGTCCATATTTATTAAATAAGGCTTCTAATCCAAATCAAATATTCATTATTCAATCACTTATCATGGCTTTTACCCTTAATGTTATGCCGGCTGTACCAAATTGTTTTAGACATTTTCCAATCTTTAAACGCTTTACTTCCGTAACATTTACATATGCTTTATCAGCTGCTTGTATGTATGTTATTAGCTCTTTTGGTTTTCCTCATTTAATAAAAACCTTGGGAAACTGGGGAGTATTAATTATTATGATTCCAACAAGTATTGGATTTGGATTTGGTATATTTCATTTTGAAAAATTGGAGAAAGAAAGTGGAAATTATCCAACGAAATCTTTTGCCCCTTCTCCAGTGATGTCTGCTTAATTGATAAATATTTTTGCATTTTATTATTAACCGGCAGCAGGTACAAAATCACCGCCTAACATGCTAACATCATCATCATTTATATTTTGGCTATCAATTATTTCGTTAAGCTGGTTCTCTATAATCATGAGTTTTAATTTTGTAGATTTATCAACTATAAGCTCTTGCATACTAGCAGTTATTGTCTCTATATCGGTTGTATTATTAAGTTCTTTAGCTTTGTGTATTATCTCATCTATAGTGTCTTTTATTATAGCTTTATCTTTAGCATTTATTGCAATATTAGTGTCTACTTTACCGTTTATTCCATCAGCCAACTTTTGAAAACCATCTATTTTATGCAATAAGTCACATACATTTTTTAAACCTTTATTCTTAGCTATACTTAAAGTTGTTTCACCATTATTAGTAACCTGATTAATAGCCTCCTTAGACATTTTAGATATACTTCTTCAACATGAAGAGTTGTTAAAATGATTAGGCACAATGGTTTGAAAATTGTCATTTACCAATGAAGAAATTTTATTTTTATATTTTTCAATATTTTCAAAAAATACTCGTATAGAATCAGTAAATGTCTCAAAATTCGCATAAAATTTATTGTTACTTACAACAGAATGCATAAATTTCCACAGTCGTTCAATTGGATTCAAATTAGGACTATATGCTGGCAAAAATAGTAACTCTATTTTACTGTATTGTAGATATTCTTTTACCTTTTTTGACCTATGATATCCAGCATTATCGCATATCAAATAAATCTTACTTTTATCTTGATTATTTGCTTCTAATTCCTTTAAAAATTCAATAATATACTTCTTTTACCTGAAGAATTGGTAGTATTAGATATTAATTATCCATAAGAACATTGATTATTCGCTCATCTAAATATTCATTTTCCAACTTTTCAAGTTAAAGAAGTATATAATCACCATTAACCTTAGGATTGTCAGTTGTTACTACCTCTAAATCCTTAAGATTAATAGCACCAATAATATGTTTACGCTTCCAACCACTGAAACTTGGTAATGTTTTAACTACATTCTTTCTAATCCAACCAAATCTTGCTCGAGTTTGGTATTGAGGATGAACACTATCCATAAAATAAATAGACTCATCTTTAGCTAAATTATTTTTTAGCAAACTATATTGCAGCTTAAATTCCTCTTGCTTAGCTAAATCTATTTTTCCAGGAATTAACTTAAGTTTCTTATAACTAAAACCAAGTCTGTGTAACAGCTTGATTACCCCAGCTAATGTATAGATTACTCCATATTGACGTTCTATGAACAAACCTATATCTCTAGCATACACATAATTATTATTTTCTAGATGAACTATTAACTCTGCTTCCTCCTGTCTAGTAAGGTGACTATCACTACCGCCATTTCCAGGCTTAAGCTTCTGAGCATTATGATAATCTATTAAATGTTTTCTTATCCCTTCATCACTCAGTAATAACACTTTCGATATCTCATCAATACTAACGCCAGTTTAGGATAAGAAGAGTTTAAGATTATCGAAAAAAGAGTTTAAAATATTAGTTTTAGTAATATTAAAAGCATTAACACAAGCTAGAATATGAACTAAAAAATTAGTAGGTGATCGATGCCTTGAGTGTTCAAGATTCATATTATTTTTTAGGACATTAAATACTGACTCAACCAACGACCTTTTTCTAAGCTGTATTTTATCTTCCATTTCCAATAAATGATTCTTCATATCTTTTCTAATTCCTGTAAATAAGCGTAATCCACGACCTAATAATTTAGTAAATAATTCCTTAGAAATATATCCCTTATCACCAAAGAGTTTACCTTGTAATCCATCAGTTATATCGTCTGCTACCGATAAATCACTATTATTTGCTTTGGTAATTTTGATCGCCATAATCGCTCCCTTATTGTTAATTACTATATGCAACTTAAACCCCATAAACCATCCATAACTACTCATCCCTATTTTAGCTATATACTTCTTTAACTTGAAAAGTTGGAAAATGAATATTTAGATGAGCGAATAATCAATGTTCTTATGGATAATTAATATCTAATACTACCAATTCTTCAGGTAAAAGAAGTATACCACTAAATACTTTATTGCTATTTGTACGTTTTGTATAACATATCGATAATTTAGTTGAATCTATGCAATAAATTCCTGTTTCCTCTCCTCTAAATAGTTGCAACATTATAACCAAGCGGTAGAATTAATCTTGACCATAATTGTATTATTCGACTATAACTTGGTAATTTAAAATAACCTCTATATTTATATGATAAGTGATATAAATAATAATTCTTAAAATCTTTGCACGGCGATATATAAAAATATAATACGATAGTTAAAAGCTCTGAAAGGCTTAAATTCCCTTCTCTCCGGCGTTTTCTATCTGTTGGTATTAATTTTTGCTTCTCCCATTCTTCATATATTTCACAAAAATTGTCTAGTATATAAAATAAAGTTGTGATACATTTTTTCATTGTTGGGTTCTTGTTTTTTTGTTGAAAAACTTCAGTAACCCAACACTCTTAACTTGTAAATACTTTATTCTTATTCCATGCTTCTCTTCTTCCTTATCCTAAATTCGCGTTACTATAGCTATCATCATACATGAGAACAGCTTTGATTCTATCACAAATCCTCTTATCCCTTTCGCTTCTATGGTAAAGTTTTAATTCTTCTTTTTCTACTGATGTTAATTTTCTATAAATCCATTCTTACTTAATAACACTTGCTGACTTCTTTGACAATTTTTCATTTACTAGAGGTATATAATATCTGAACCATATCCGTAAGAAGCATAAAAAATTCCTTCTGGCTTTAATGCAGCGTGAATTTTTTTATAAACATTGGTTGTTTCATTATAAGGCACATGAAGGAGAGTTGCTTGAGCCCAAACACCATCAAACGACTCCTTAAAATCGATATCTTGAAAAGTTGAGCGCAGTATGTTTATTCCGGTTTCTTTTGTGGCTAATTTCACCATTTCGGTGAACCGTCAAAAGCAGTAACTTAGTAGCCTTGACTTAAAAAATATTTTGTATCACGACCAACTCCGCAACCAGCATCTAGAATATGAGCTTTATTCGGCAAATAGCTAATAAATTCTTTATAATTATCAGATAAATCTGCATTGATTGTTCTGTTATAAAACTCTTGAGCATTATTATTATAATATTGTATATTTTTCATAATTTTATATTTATTCCCAACTATTAGTATATTTATACTCAGCAAACAATAAAATACAAATAATTTCTATTATATCTTTTCATTGACTATTAGACTTAAAAATGGTCTACTTATTAAGAAGTTTTTGCGTAGATACCGTAGTCATCATTGCGTACAAGCATAGGCGTGGTTCTTATGTCATTCCCGCTTTCGCGGGAAAGTGTTGTTGCGTGGATCAGTTTTACCTCTGTCATCCCGTGGCTTGACCACGGGATCCAGTTAAAATACTAAAATTATTAGTATTTTTTATTGTTTTTACGGACCTAGTTAGCAAGCCACGGGGTGACACAGTAGGTTTTACCAGTCTACGCAACAATGCCTTGCGGGAATGACATAGGTATCCACACAACAATATCACTTATTAAGAATAAGGCTTAAGGTTTATATGATAAAAAAAATAATATTTGGAATAGCTATTTTACTTAGTACAAGCTGCTTTGCCAATAGTACAACTTCTGACGACTCAAAAAAAGATGCAGCAAAAACCAACGACGCTACAACACAAAAAATTATAGATGATTTTTCTGCTTATGCCGGTACTATAAAACCGGAAGTACGCAAGGAAATACAAGAATATAGAGTAGAAATAGTCGAGATTAATAAGAAGAAACGTGCACTATATAATAGCCTTTCCAAAGAGGCTCAAAATTTTTTAGCAGAGCAGCAAAAATATAAACAAAAACTATCCATCTCTAAACTACCTACAGAAGACGACTCTCCAAATAATACTGCTAATTCTAAAGATAATAAGGATACAGATACAAAATAAAATCTGTTATTTTTGTGAACTTGTAGTTGTATGGTATGGGTAGATAAAACCTGTTCCTATGTCATTCCCGCAAAAGCGGGAATCCAGTACTTTAAAGCTTTTTTAAAGTTTTACCTTGAAAAAATGATATAATAAAAAATCTTTAAAATTAAGATTTTTTAGCCTAGATCCCCGCGAAAGCGGGGATGACATCGAGAGTTTTTTAAAAACTGTCCGGTACTATAGTCAAGCCACAGGGTGACAGTGGTGAAGCCTAGATTCCTGCTTTCGTAGGAATGACCTAAGAGCGAGTCATACAACAACTCCGCTTTTAGCTAGGTATTTCATAAATCTGCTCTACTACACCATCAAGACCCATTAAAAAAGTATAAACTTTTAATTGGGGGAATTTTTCTTTTATTATATCACGGGCCTTGTTTAAAATTTCTGCATGTGCTGCCGTTTCTTTTTCCTTGGTATTTAGCTGTTCCTGACCTATAAGTATTTTATAAGCTCCACATTCTCTATGATCAAGAAAAACAATTTGTTTGATGTTATGTAATTCTTGTAAAATCTCGATAGTATCTTCTATTGTTTTTCCCCAATAAGTATATTTGTCGTTAACGAGGGCAAGCGATGCACCGGGCAGTGATACTTTATCAAAATTATCTTCTAACCCTAATTGCTTCATTAATTTATCTGTTTCATCTATTAATCTAAAATCTACACAACTAATTAAAAGAGTAGAAGCTTCATTTAATGTTTTTAAATGTTCCTAAACACCATAATAAACCCTAAAATTATATATTTTACATATATCATAAAATTCTCCTATTTAAAAATATTTCTTACATGCTTTAAAATAAGAATAACCTGTAATGATTGTTAAAAAAGCGGCAATCCATAAAATTATTTCCCCTAATATATCTAAATAAATAATTCCTGAACCTTTGGAGCCTAGTATCAATATCGATAAAGCAAACATTTGTAAAAACGTTTTTACTTTAGCGAGTCTCGATACAGGCACACTAACCTTTACTAAAACTAAAAATTCCCGAAGACCGCTAACTAAAAATTCTCGTGCTAAAATTAATAGACAAGGTATCTCATCTACATTATCTTTTTTTAGTAGCATTATAATAACGCAACCTACTAGTAGCTTATCTGCTATAGGATCAAACATCTTGCCAAAGCTCGTAACTAAATTATATTTTCTTGCAATATAACCGTCAAAAAAATCCGTAATACTAGCTAAAACAAATAATAATGCTCCAAGTTTACGTGCAAGTGAATTATTTATATAAAATGCCAGTATAATAACCGGAATTACCATTATTCGAGCAATAGTTAGATAATTAGGTAAATTTTTATCTATTCTCATTAATTAATTAAATTTATTAATATAATATTGTTGAATTATGGATAGAATATTATTCCAAGACCAATATATTAAAAGCCCAACAGGAAAACTACTAAACATAAATAAAAAAATTAGCGGCATAAATTTCATTACTTGAGCTTGCATCGGATCTGCAGGTTCAGGACTCATTTTTTGCTGTAAGAACATAGTAATAGCCATTAAAATAGGCCATGCTCCAATCATTAAAAATGATGGCGGCGAGAACGGTAATAAGCCGAATAAATTAAAAATAGTAGTAGGGTCAGGGGAAGATAAGTCTTTAATCCAGCCGTAAAACGGTGCTTGCCGCATTTCAATAGTTACATACAATACTTTATAGATAGAGAAAAATACCGGAATTTGAACAAGTATAGGTAAACAACCCGCTACCGGATTTACTTTTTCTTTTTTATATAAAGCCATTATTTCTTGATTTAAACGTGCTTTATCATCACTGTATAAATCTTTTATCCTATCGATTTCCGGCTGTAAATTTTTCATTTTTTTCATCGAACGATAAGACTTATTGGCTAAAGTAAACATTAATAGCTTAATTATAACCGTAACAATTAATATACTAACACCGAAATTACCGACATAGCCATAGAAAAAATTCATGGCGTAGAAAACCGGTTTGGTAATTATATAAAACCAGCCGAAATCAATAGCTCTATCAAATAATTTAATATCATATTGCTTTTCATATTTATCAAGCAAATCTACTTTTTTTGCTCCTGCAAAAATTCTGCTTTTAATGGAGAAATTTTCACCGGGCTTTATTATTTGTACCGGTGAAATAAAATCTACCTGATATCTTTCAGTCCCTTGCTTAAGAGCATAATTAAAATTCGAGCTGTAATTACTTGATTTATCCGGAATCAAGGAAGATAACCAATATTTATCGGTAATTCCTATCCAGTCAACCTTACTTGCTGCAAATTTTTCACTTTTCTTATCTTTAATATCATCATACGAATATTCTTTAAGATTCTCGTCTATACACCCGATAGGTCCTTGATGTAATATATTCACTGCTTTCTCTACGGCAATATATTTACGGTTTATTAAACCGTAAGATTGCACAGGAAGTTCTTTATCACTATTATTAACTATGGTTTGTTCTATAGTAAATAAATAGTTTTCATCGACAGTAATAGTAACTAAAAATTTAACTCCGTCTTCATTAACCCAAAATAAATTAACAGGTTTTTCAGGGCTTAATATTTCACTATCACTATTCCATATAGTATCGTTGTTAGGGAGTTTTACACTAGATAAATTACTAACTAAACCAATTTCAGCAAAATATGCATTTTCTGTATTAGCCGGTGAAAATAATCTCACTTCAGGACTATTGTTAGATAAATCTTGCTTATATTTCTTTAATATTAAATCGTCAAATCTAAGTCCTTTTAATGAAATAGAACCGGTGAGTGATTCAGATTCTATTTTAATACGCTGTACTTGACTTTCTTCTTGAACAACAATATCAGTTGCAGGTTCTACTAAAGCTTTTAACTGTTGTTTCTTTAAATTTTCTGCTTTCTGCACTGCTATTTGCTGTTGCTGTTTTTTTTGTTCAGGTTTTACAACAAAATATTGCCAACCGAAAATTATACTTAAAGACAGTATAATAGCGGCTATTAAATTAATTATATTATTATTCATTCCTAGGTCTTAAATTTTCATATTTTTAAAGCTTTAAATTTTAAAGCATTTAGAGAAAATAATCAAGTAGTATATATACTTCTTTTCTTTCAAGAGTAGTGAGTATCCAAGATGAAGGACGGCTTCCATCTTGGATACAAATTTAACTTCAGATATATTATACCACTCCTACATTCTGAAATATTTTTAATTTAAATTCAGGAAGTATAGAAATTAAATGTTCAGAAATATTGTCTTGTATATTTTCATAACCTACTAAATTCACTTCTTTAACAAAGATATATATTTCTATAGGCAACCCATTAATCGTAGGTTCAAGCTGTCTTACTAGAAAAGTAAATCCTTCGGTATAAACTGCTGGATTATTTTTTAGATATTCCTGAATATATAATTTGAATAGTTTAATGTTGGTTAAATCTTTCTCTTCTTTATCAAGAGTTATTTTATCTATTACATCCTTTGATATATAAGGAGATTTTTTTAGTTCTTTTAAAATAGTAGCATCACAGAAGTTAATAGTTGCCATATTAATATTAAATACTCTCTTTACCCTTCTTGCTCCTGATTCACTAATTCCTCTATAATTAGTTACGTTAGAATTTAAAATACTGTAAGTAGGAACTGTAGAAATAGATTGGTCAAAATTCCTAATTGTTACTACGGAAATAGTAATTTTTTCAACTGTTCCTTCAATTTCGCCTATACGTACCCAGTCTCCAATATTAATAATTTCTTGAGTAGTTAGTTGCAAGCTTGCAAGTAATCCTAAAACGGTATCTTTGAAAACAAATGTTAAAAGAGCTGCGGCTGCACCTAAACTTGTTAAGAATGTACTAAGCGAAATATTTAATATATATGAAATAGTTACCATTGCTGCAATAACTATGACAATAATTTTTAATATTTGAAAATATAAGCTAAGCGGTGCATTTTTTGTAACGGCCTTGATCCTATTGTTATATAAATCTGCAAAAGCATCTATAAGCGTTAATAATAACATCGTCACGGATATACTAGTATATAAGATTACTATAGTATCTTTGATTCCCAGTAATACATGTGCTTTAAAAGAAGTAGGATGAAAAACATTTCCCCAACCTATAAAGTAAAGTGTTAATAAAGTGTGTAATAAATAACGAAATATAGGATATTTTTTTAGTATCCTTTCATAATCATCATAATGATGTCTAGTTAAATAATTTTTTACAGGAATAAAAATTAATCTTTTAATTAGAACTATCACCGGTATAAGAGATACTAACATAACAAACAATAATACTAACTCAGTACTTGAGGTATGATATAGATCCATTAAATATTGCATATTTTACCTATCATTATTATTATAAATATAAATCTTTTTTATTATTACTAAGAATTTTATTTTTATCAATAATTTTAACTCAAAAGAACTTGGTATTGCTAACCAAATATAGATACTGTCATTGCGAAGCCACGAAGTGGCTGTGGCAATCCATAAAAATAATAAAAAACCGGATTGCTTCGTCAATTACTTACGTAATTTTCCGTAACTCAGACGTTAAATGAATTATTATGACATTTCCTAATATCAATACAATTATTTTCTCTATAGGTCCACTTGCTGTCTCTTGGTATTCTCTTTCATATGTAGTAGGAATTTTGCTAGGTTGGTTCTATGCAAACAAAATTATAGAAAAATTTAAACCTCAAATTACTAAAAAAAATCTAGAAGATTTCATTACTTATGCCGTTATAGGCATAATAGTCGGAGGCAGACTAGGATTTGTTTTATTATATAACCCTTCTAGATATTTTTCAAATCCAATAGATATCTTAAAAACTTATGAAGGCGGTATGTCTTTCCATGGCGGAGCTTTAGGGGTGATTACTGCTGCTTATTTGTTTTGTCGAAAATATAAAATTAATTTTTTAAGTCTCACAGATATAATAGCCCCTGTAGTACCTATCGGATTATTTTTAGGTAGAATCGCTAATTTTATTAACGGCGAACTATACGGACGTATTACAAATTCTTCTTTTGGTATGATTTTTCCTAATAGTGATTTGATGCCAAGACATCCTAGTCAATTATATGAAGCTTTTTTTGAAGGTTTAGTATTATTTTGTATCTTAGCGTATGCAACATTTAAGCACAAAACTCTTAAAAAGTACGGTTTAAACTCAGGAATATTTTTAATATTTTACGCTCTTTTCCGAATCGCTATTGAAATATTTAGAGAACCAGACATACAAATCGGGTTTATTTTAGATAGCTTAACTATGGGACAAATCTTATCTGTACCTATGTTACTTTTAGGAAGTTATTTAATATGTCAATCGAATCCAAAATAAGACAATCAATTGAACAAAACGGCTATATTACTTGCGATGTTCTCATGCAGGAAGTATTACAATCAAATCCTACTTCCTATTATAAGCAAGTAAAATCATTGGCTAGCGCAGGGGACTTTGTTACAGCTCCTGAAATTTCGCAGCTATTCGGTGAAATTATCGGCTTATGGTGTATCAAGGAGTGGCAAAGAATCGGTTGCCCAAAAAGTCTTAGTTTGGTTGAGCTTGGTCCCGGTCGAGGTCTATTAATGCGTGATTTACTACGCACTGCAAAATTAGTACCGGAATTTTACAAAGCTTTATCAATTGAACTAATAGAAATTAATCAAAATTTTATTGCTCATCAAAAGGCTAATTTACAAGATATTAATTTACCGATTAGCCATCGATCATTTGTAGAAGATATACAAAAAAAACCTACTATAATAATAGCTAATGAATTCTTTGATGCTATGCCGATAAAGCAATATATTAAAGTCAAGGAATTATGGTATGAAAGAATATTTGTAGTGCAACCGGTAGACGGCAGAATTAAATACGATAAAATAAGCGTTAATAAGCAATTACAAGAATATTTGCTGCGTACTCATATTGAAGCAAAAGACGGAGCAGTGCTTGAAGAATCTTATAACTCAATAGAAATTATAAAATTTATAGCACAACATCTAAAAAAACTAAGCGGCAGCTGCTTAATAATAGATTACGGCTATGATCTAGCTCCGGGTAACAGAACTAGATATCAGTATAATCCAACATTACAAGCGGTTAAAAACCATAAATATTGCCCAATCCTTGAAAATCTTGGAGAAGCTGATTTATCGGCACATGTGGATTTTTATACATTAAAAACAGTAGCTAAAAATAGTAAAATAAATGTAATAGATACAATATCGCAACGAGATTTTTTAATAGAAAACGGAATCTTATTACGCAAACAAACATTGCAAGATAAGCTTAGCAGGGAGCAAGCAGGGATAATAGAAAAACAAGTAGAGAGGCTAATATCCCCAAAACAAATGGGAACATTATTTAAAGTATTACAAATTATGAATTAATCTATTTTGGCTCTTTCACAGAACCTAAGTTCTGAGTTTTGATTATAAAGGGACAACTTAAGTCGCCTTCTTCACATTTCAGCATGGCTTCAAATTCTTTTATACGCTCTTCGGTTTTTTCTGTAAGACACATAAGCAGTATCATTGGATATACGGAACCGCCATAAACCCCAGAACTCCGAAATTCACAATCAGCATCTCGGTACTTAATCCATAAATTTTGGGATTTTTTAAGTAAAGTAACTTTTTCTTGTTCGTCTGAAATATGCTTTAATATTTCTTTATATATTTGATTTAGTTTCTTATCAACTTTCTTATATTCTTCGCCAGCACAATAATTCATGTCACCTTGTGTCATGGCATTATTACAATCAACAGCAAAAGCACAAGATATCGAACTAAGAAATAACCAACAAAAAATAATTAATTAAGAATCATACGCCATGACGTTCTGCAATTAAACTTTTTATTTTACCTATAGCCTTAGCAGGGTTTAAGCCTTTCGGGCAGGTCTTAGTACAGTTCATAATCGTATGGCAACGATAAAGCTTGAACGGATCTTCTAAATCTTCAAGACGTTCGCCGGTATGATCATCCCTTGAATCGGCAATCCATCGATAAGCCTGCAATAAAATCGCAGGACCCAAATATTTATCACCGTTCCACCAATAGCTAGGACAGGAAGTAGAACAGCAAGCACATAATATACACTCATATAAACCGTCAAGCTTTTCTCGGTCTTTAATCGACTGTAACCTTTCAGAGTTTGAAGGGGTAGGGCTATCGGTTTTGAGCCAAGGTTCTATAGATTCGTATTGTGCATAAAAATGCGACATATCAGGTACTAAGTCTTTCACTACTTTCATATGAGGAAGCGGATAGATTTTGATATCGCCTGATATCTCTTCTATCGGTTTTATACATGCTAAAGTATTTGTACCGTCAATATTCATGGAACAACTACCGCAAATTCCCTCTCGACAAGAACGCCTGAACGTTAGAGTCGAATCGATTTCGTTTTTGATTTTAATTAAAGCATCTAAAACCATCGGTCCGGTTTTGCTTAAATCTATCTCAAAACTATCGATAGTAGGATTCTCATCAAGATCAGGGTCATACCTATAAATTTTTACCTTTCTAGGTTTAAGCATTTCCTCGTGTTCTTTATGCTCTTTTCCTTTTTTTACTACTGAATTTGGCGGTAATCTTAACTCTGCCATTTAAGTACTCTCTTAAAATTTATTTTTAGGACTATACAAAATAATTAGCTAATTCACAATCTTTCATACCATTAACAAAATCTTTGATTTTTAATTTTAGTTGAATGTTATTACCGGGATGTTTAATTGAATCTTTAGGGATTGTTTTACTTAAAGAGCCATTCCCCCCTTTTCGTTGAATTACAATATAATTACCTATTATAATATTACCCTTATTTGTAAAAATAATATCATAATTTAGAGCTTTTAGAACATCTTTCATTACATATATACGCATTAGTTTTTCTTCTCTCTGATATAAAACTAATAACTCTCTTACAGTTTCATTTGAGAATGACCATTTAACCATTTCTTTTGCAATAGGCTGAAAAATCAATAACACCCTTTCTTGTTCTTCAAATGGAATTAAATTTGACTTAATATTTCTCGATTTGTTAATTATCAAATTTTGTAGATAATCTAAACAATTTAAGTTAAATGTTTTGCAAAAATTACTTATAGACGCTCTTGTAAATTGATTATAGGCTATTGCCTGCTTATATGCCTTAAAATACTAACATCTATGTTATAACCGCAGCTAAAATTCATTTTAACATCAGATTTTTCTGCATATATTCCTGTGCTAATAGCATGTGAAAAATTGCCTTCTATTTTAAAAACATCTCTAATCTTATCTATTATATCAATATGTTCACTGATACTATTTTTAAAAAGATTTTCTACATTTTTACCTATATATGCGTTTCCATTATCCATTAAACTGCTATTATTGAGTCATATATATTTGCTATTATTTGTGGAATTACTGAGTTGCCTAATTGCCTATAACCCTTTAATCCATCTGCAACATAATGATCTTGAGGGAAACCCATTAAATATTTACATTCATTGATTGATAGTCTTCTTATCTTATCATTTATATAATAAAGATCGGTTCTAGCACCAACACCGCCACCAAAAGCCGATAAAGTTATTGAATGACCGAAAGGGCTGTAAATCCTTTCACCTTGACCGCCTTTATTAACTTGACCGATCCTAATTGGCTTTAATTGCTTTTCAAACGGTGTTTTATCTAAAACAATATCATCTCTATTAATAGATAAACTTTTATCAACATCCTTTTCTAAAATATCACCAAGAAAAATCCTTTCATAAGATTTTTTCGGCTTTACGTATTTGAGTGTATATTCACTGCTAAAATCTTTTCGTAAACAAACAAAATAAACTCTTTCTCTTGCTTGCGGTACTCCAAATAATGAAGCATTTAACACATTTCTATATACTTATATAGCCAATCTCATCTAATTTTTGGTCTATAGTTTCAATTACACTGCCATTATCAATATTCAGAATATTTTTGACATTCTCAAGTAATAATATATAGGGTTTGTGATATTGTGCTATTCTGATTATTTCATAAAAGAGTCTACCGTTAATATCATCTATACCAAGCCTCTTACCTGAAATACTAAAAGATTGGCAAGGAAAACCGGCACATAAAATATCATGTTTAGGGATTTTGTTTTCCGGTATTTCAGTAATATCACCATACGGCTTATCACCAAAATTTCTTTTATATGCTTCTTGTACGTCTTTGTCTATATCAGAAGAAAAAACATATTCAAGACCCTTTGTTTCCAAGGCTTTTCTAAAACCACCGATGCCGCAAAATAAATCTATAAATTTATACATAAATTATACTATTAAACTTAGGAAGCGGAATTTTCTTTTTTAGCCTTAGCTGTTTTTGTTTTCTCAGGTGATTTTTCTTTATCTATTTTTATAGTAGATGAATCATTAAAAGGAAATTTATTTTCTTCTTCTGAATCTAAAGCTCTACCGCTAAGTAAATTTTTAATTTGCTGACCGGATAATGTCTCATACTCAATTAAAGCATTAGCTAAAGTATGAAGCTGATCTACATGTTTTGTTAAAATATCTTTTGCAAATTCATATCCTTGCGTAATAATTCTTTTAACTTCGGCATCGATTAACTCTGCAGTAGCTTCCGAGGTTTCATTACTTGGTTGTCTACCATACATATCACCACCGCTTGAACCATGGAATATCGGTCCTATTAAATCACTTAAACCTGCTTTTGTAACCATCGCTCTTGCAATATTAGTTGCACCTTTTATATCCGATGAAGCTCCTGAGGTAACTTTATTTCTACCGAAAATAATTTCCTCTGCTACTCTTCCTGCCATATAAACCGCTATAGATGATTCCATCTGTTCACGATTCTGAGAATATTCATCAGTTTCAGGAAGTCTTTGCACCATCCCAAGAGCATTACCGCGCGGTATAATCGTAGCCTTATGAATAGGCGATGCTGCAGGACAATAAAGCCCTACTAATGCATGTCCACCTTCATGATATGCAGTCAATTTTTTTTCTTTTTCCGACATTGCAATAGAACGACGTGCAACTCCCATCAGCACCTTATCTTTTGCCTCTTCCATATCGTGCATATCTACTTCTTTCTTACCAAGCCTTGCAGCAATAAGAGCAGCTTCATTAACTAAGTTAGCAAGTTCAGCACCGGAAAAGCCCGGGGTACCACGAGCAATAATTCGTGCTAGTACCGTACTATTATATTTAATTTTCTTTAAATGTACTTTTAGAATTTGCTCACGACCGTTTATATCAGGGTTTGCAACGGCAATTTGACGATCAAACCTACCGGGACGTAGCAATGCACGATCAAGAACATCAGGACGGTTTGTAGCTGCAATGATCACAACTCCCTCATTTGCTTCAAATCCGTCCATTTCGACTAACATTTGGTTTAAGGTTTGCTCACGTTCATCATTGCCGCCGCCCATACCGATACCTCTATGGCGACCTACCGCATCAATTTCATCGATAAAGATAATACAAGGAGCATTACGTTTACCCTGTTCAAACATGTCACGCACACGGCTTGCACCGACACCCACAAACATTTCAACAAAATCAGAGCCTGATATGCTAAAAAACGGAACATTAGCCTCACCTGCAATTGCTTTAGCAAGAAGGGTCTTTCCTGTTCCAGGAGGTCCTATAAGTAAGCAGCCTTTCGGTATTTTACCCCCAAGCTTTTGGAACTTGCTTGGATCTCTTAAGAAATCTACTATTTCAGTTAATTCTTCTTTTGCTTCATCGATACCTGCTACATCTTTAAAGGTAATTTTTGGTCCTTTATCTGATAGCAACCTAGCTTTCGATTTTCCAAACCCCATGGCTTTCCCGCCTCCATGCATTTGACGCATGAAAAAAAACCAAACACCTATCAATAAAAGCATAGGAAACCAAGAAATTAAAAAGCCTAAAAAGGTATTCATTCTTGTTTCAAGAGGCACCACTTTAATATTAACGTCATTACTAGTAAGACGATTTACTAAATCAGGATAATCAGGAGCATAAGTGTTAAAAGTAGAGCCGTCATTTGAAGTGCCTTCAATTACTCTACCTTGAATTTTTACCGAATTAACGGTCTTTTCATCAACTCGCGTTAAAAAATCCGAGAAAGTTATATTATTTCTTCCGCCAAGTAAACCGTCAGATTGGAAAACATTAAAAAGTAATATTACAAAAACAAAAAGTGCTGCCCAAGCTAAAATACTTCTACCTTGATTATTCATCGATATAAAACCTAATAAAAATTTTTATCGGTATTAGAGGCGTTGTTGCATGGATCGTTTTTTTTCATCATTACGAAGAAAAACTGCAAGTTTTGATGAAGCAATCCAGTAAAAAACGCTAATTTATAGCATTTTTTTAATTTTTTATGGATTGCCGCACAGCCTACGGCCGCTCGCAATGACGATTTGGTATCCATGCAACAAAGCTAAATACCGGTGTTAGCAAAAATGGGTGAAACGAGATACAAAATTTGGAGCAAAAGATACTTCAAAGTTCCACATGTCGTTATCATAATATGATATATGTGGTATTGCTATAACTTTTTCAAGTATTTTAATGATAGGTAAGGTAAATAAAATTGCATTGTGGTTTTTGCAGGATAGATTTTTCAAAGGTTCTAGATCTAATTGTTTCTTTATCATTTTATAATCTTCTAACGATAGATGAGTTACAAAACAATTTTGAGTTTCTTGATTTCTTGTGATGCAAAATCTATTATCCCAAATAACGGATTTATCCAATAATATTTTACTTTCAGGTAATTTTTTGCCGAATTCCCTGTATATAAGTAACTCGTTTTGTATACGATTAATTACACAGCCATGAAGGGTATTCTTAAAGTTTACGTCTTGAGTAATTAATTTCAAAATAGGTTCTACCGAATAAAAACGAGCTGCTCTAGATTGTCCACTAATTATTATCAGTAAAAAATTAATTATTTGTACTTTCACCTCATTTAAAAACTTATCAAATTTAACTAAATCAAGAAAAGCAAAGCCATATTCAAAAATTTTGACTGCTTCGGCTATTGCTGATATTAACTCTGGTTTAAATTTATTATCCAGTAAATCATTAATTTCAAGCTGTTGTAAGATTATATCGGCTTTAATATAATCTTCGCCTTTAGCTAATTTTTGCCTAATAACATTTCGTCTATATTTATCAGATGAATTTGACTCATCTTCAAACCACTTTATATTATGACTGACTAAATACTCTACTAATTCACTTTTTGGAATATTATATAGCGGTCTAATTATTTGTATATTATTATACCAATGAATATTACTGCTACTAAGTCCAAATATACCGCTATTACGTTCTAATCTTAAACAAAAATTTTCTATATAATCATCTGCGTGGTGAGCAGTTAAAAGTACTAATATATCGAGTTTTAGACATAGATTTGTCATCAAATCATAGCGTCCTTCTCTTGCTCTTTCTTGTAAATTAGAAAAATTATTTTGATGATCAAAATATAAACTATAATGCTTGCGATTTAGATTATTACTGATATTTTGGATATAATGGGTCTCTTGCTTCGACTGTTCCCGTAAGTTATGATCAACCGATATAACAGATAATTCTATATTATTTTTTTCTGCCCAAATGTTAGCAAGATAAAGAAGTGCTACCGAATCGCTCCCACCGGAGACTGCAACCGCTATTTTAGATAAACCAAAATTACCTATTAGATTATTGATATTATACTCAAATTTTTCATATAGCATGGTTGAAAAATATTAGTATTGTTGAAAGTTATTTCTAAGGATATCGTAGTTAATTCGATAGTGTACGAATTATGTTATTCCCGCATAGGTGGAACGTTGTTGTATGGACACCGAACCGTCATTGCAAGGAGCGAAGCATTGTTGCAATCCAGAAAAATAGTTAAAAAAATTCTGTAAATCAGAATTTTTAACTAGATTGCCGCAGGAACGATGTTCGTTCGCAATGACGATAGAAAAAATTTATGCTGACTCAGCTAAATCTTCTGAAGTTTCAGTCTTTTGTTCGCGTAAATAATCTTGTGCTTCTGATTCTGATCTTGCAACAATAACCGTAACTATAGCATTAAGCTCTGCATGGAGTCTTATTTCAACTGTATAAATTCCGATAGATTTAATTTGTTTATCAAGAATAATATTTGAATGAGCGATATTATAAGATACATTTTCAGATAATTTATCGGCTATTTCTTTGTTAGTCACCGAACCGAAAAGTTTACCGTCATCTGATGTTTGACGGATAAAAACTAATTTTTGTTCTTTAATAAGAGCATTAATTTTTTCTACTTCTTCTCTTATTTGCTTATCTTTTGCTTCAAATTCGTGTTTTTGTTTCACTATTAGCTCTTTATTAGGCTCAGTAGCTCTAATAGCTAATTTTTGCGGTAAAAGATAATTACGACCAAATCCGTCTGCTACTTTGAGCATGTCGCCAATTTTACCTAATTTTCTTACGGGTTTTATTAATATAATTTCCATGTATTATGCCTTTATTTAGCTTGAAATACAAAAGGTAATAACGCTAAAATTCTTGCAATTTTAATAGCATTATTTAGCTTTCTTTGTTTCTTTGCACAAACGTTCGTGATCCTGCTTGGTAGCATTCTACCGCCTTCAGAAACAAATTTTATTAAAAGCTCAGGATTTTTATAATCAATAACAGGTGCATTAGGCACAGAAAGAGGGCATCCTTTACGTCTTCTAAAAAACACTTTTTTAGCAGTTTTATCTCCTACCTTGCGAGTAGCTGTTTCACTAGCATTATTACTTTTTAACATTCTTTAACCTTAATTCTTACAAATTTAATTATTAATCGTTACATCAATTACCGGAGTATTCTCTGTACTCTGATTTTTTAATATCGGTGAAGGTTCACTACTAATTGAATCTGCTTTAATTGTAAGAAATCTAATGATATTTTCGTTAAGCTTCATTTTTCTTTCTAGCTCTTCTTTTACATTACCAGTAATATCTAGACCTAAAAAATAATAATGTCCTTTTTTGTTATTACTGATTTTGTAAGCTAAAGTTCTTAACCCCCAATATTCTTTTTTTACGATAGTACCATTATTATCTTTAATAATTTTAGCAAAATCATCAACGATTTTATCTATATCGTTTAATGATACGTCTTGGCGTATAATAAAAACTGATTCATAAAAGCTCATGATATATAAAAATCTCCAACAAACAAACTTTAAAATAAGGCCATTTATAGCAACTAAAACTATTAAATTCAAGTATTATCTTTAAAAAATTATTATTTCTTTGTTTCTTTTTATAAAAAGTTTGCTATAAACCCTAATAAATCAGAAAATTATTACAAAAGTTTTTAATTATTTACTAAATATTAATGGAGATTAATTCAGTGTTTGATAAGCTATTACCTGAAGTTTTAATTATAGAAGAAAAAAATAAAAAAAGTGTTAATATTTCTTTAAGTAATGATATAGAGAGAGCAGGATTTAATATAATTAGGGCTTCAACTCTAGAAAAAGCATTAACTTATTTCTTTAGTCAGCCGCTTGCTATCATGATTATTAGTGCAGAATTACAAGAAAATCCTTTAATAACAATAAATAACGTTAGAAAAATTAATAAATTTTCTAAAACGCCTATAATATTTTTATTACCAAACAAGCAATTAAATTTAACAGAAATAGACGATAACGTACTATTTTTTTATAAGCCCTTTTTATCTGAGCAAATAGTAGGTACTTTAAAGAGCTTATTGAGACGTTCTAAGTCAGTTTTACAGGATAATATTATTAAATTTAAGCATAAAAATATTGATTTAAATACTGAAAAAGTATACAAAGACGGACTGAATATTCGCCTAGGTCCTACTGAGTTTAAAATTTTGCGACTTTTTTTTCAGTTTCCAAATGAAGTATTTTCGCGTCAAGAAATAATAAAATATTTATGGGAAAGTGAAGAGACTTTTAATGAACGTCTTATAGATGTTCATATAAATAGAATTAGAGAGGTCTTAGGGAAAGACAATTTAATTATTAAAACCGTTCGGTTTTATCGGTTATTGTTTAAATAAAGATAACGACTAGAATTTTGTTGTCAAAATTTTCTTTGTATTTATGCATTAAGTATGTTAATATCTATTAATTATATTTATGTATACTATAAATATAATAAGATTTTATTCGTTGCCAATTTATATATTTTATAACTAAAAACTGTAAATTTTATGTTAAGTAAACTAAATAAGCCTGCTTTATTTGCTTTAATATTTTATCCTATTTTTATTATATCTCTTGTAGTTAAATATTCGTTTGATTATGGGATAGGACTAACTGAAGTTATTTTTATAATTGCTAGTTATTATATTAATAATATTACCGTTGGGATTGGTTTGCATAGATTGTGGTCTCATAATGCCTACAAAATAAATAAATATGCCGAGTTTGTTTTAATTATGCTGTCTGCAGGAACATTACAAGGACCGGCTTTATCTTGGGCATCGAATCATTATAAACATCATAGATATACGGATCAAGACCAAGATCCGCATACTCCTTTAAAATTTGACAATAAATTTTTAGGCTTTATGTGGTCTCATATAGGATGGATGCTAGTCGGAAGCGGTAGCTATAAGTCTATTGATCGCATTACTTGGGCTAAGCACGGGAAAAACAATTTATTAAAATGGCAGCTAAAATATTATTGGCAAATAGCAGCTTTTATGAATATTGTCGTGCCTTTATTTATCGGTTACTTAGTCGGCGGTACTATACAATCGGCATATGCAGGATTTTTATTTATGGGACTCGGTAGATTCCTGCAGCAGCAAGCAACTTTCTGTGTTAATTCTTTATGCCACTTTGCCGGTAGTAAACAATATTACAAAGGTAACGCTGGAGATATTTGGTGGATGGCTCTATTTTTACTAGGTGAAAATTGGCACAATTACCATCATGCTTTTCCTTCAGATTATCGTAACGGTGCAAAGTGGTATCATTTTGACGTTCACAAATGGATAATATTTTTAATGAGTAAAATAGGTTTAGCTTCAGAACTTGAACGTACTACAAAAGTACGTATACAGGCAAAAATGCAAGAAACTTTAAGCTATCTTAGTAAAAAACAAAAGCAAAAATTGACTTTAATGCAAACTAAAATAGATCATTTATTAGAAAATCTATGCTTAAAAATTAAAGAGCTTGAAGAATCATCTATTACTATTAAAGAACAATTTAAAAAATCTTTTGTAGAAATACAAGAATCACTTAAAAATTTAGCAGAGCAAGTAAGTTCTGCAACGCAAATAACAGAAAAACCTTCGGAAAAATTACTAAAAATAGTTAATAAAAAAATTATTGATGCCGAACAATCTATTTATAAGCTGTATAATCAATTAAATACCTTAAAGGTATCTAATTAGGCATTATTAAATAAAGATAAATATCGTCATTGCGAGCGAGTCTTATTGCGTGGATCAATTTCACCTCTGTCAAGCCACGGGGTGACACATTGGATTTTATCGATCCACGTAACAACACTACTTTTTTAGCCAATACCGGTTTCAATATTAAATGATAAAAATTTTAGGTATAGAATCAAGCTGTGACGATACAGCTGTTTCTATAATCACCGAAAATCGAGAAATCTTATCTAATATAATTATTTCACAAAATACAGAACATGCAGTTTTTGGAGGGGTCGTACCTGAAATTGCCGCACGTTCTCACTTATCGAATCTAGATAAAGCATTAAAAAATGTTTTAAAAGAGAGCAACACTAAATTAACGGAAATTAGTGCAATTGCTGCAACTTCCGGTCCGGGTTTAATCGGCGGTGTTATAGTCGGCTCAATGTTTGCAAGGTCGCTAAGCAGTGCTTTTAAAAAACCATTTATTGCAATTAATCATTTAGAAGGTCATGCTTTAACCGCAAGATTAACCGATAATATCCCTTATCCTTATTTACTCTTGTTAGCTTCGGGGGGACATTGCCAATTTGTAGCGGTTCTAGGGCTTGGAAAATATAAAATCCTAGGGTCTACTATAGATGATGCCGTAGGCGAAGCCTTTGACAAAGTAGCAAAAATGCTAAACTTAGCCTTTCCTGGAGGACCTGAAATTGAGAAAAGAGCAAAATTTGGCAATCCTTATAAATATAAATTTCCAAAACCTATAATTAACAGCGGTAATTGCAATATGTCCTTTTCAGGGCTTAAAACTGCCGTGCGTACTTTAATAATGAATTTACAAGAAATTAATTATAAAGACCGTCATCATTTAGAAAGCTTTAGACAAGATGAATTTAAGGAAGAATCTGCACAGCGTACAAAAGTACATGAGTACAGGCGAAAGTCGAAAAATTCGCTTGTATCAAGCTTTCTAAATGATGATGTAATTAATGATATAGCGGCAAGTTTTCAGTTCACCATAGGAGAAATTCTAAGTAGTAAGGTACAGGATGCTATTAGAGCATATGAACGAGTTGTAAATGATTATTACGAGAATATAGATTATACTACACAGCTAAATTTAAAAAGCTTTAGACAAGATGAATTTAAGGAAGAGCCTGCGGAGCGTACAAAAGTACGTGAGCACAGGCTCTACCCGCAAAATTCGCTTGGATCAAGCTTTTTAAATGATGCTATAGTTATTGCCGGCGGTGTTGCTGCTAATAAATATTTACAAGAAATATTAAGTAATTGTGCTAAAACATATGGTTATCAGCTTATTTATCCACCTATCCGTTTATGTACCGATAATGCTGCAATGATTGCATATGCAGGACTTGAGCGTTACAATAATAAGCTATTTACTCCTTTGAATTTCTGTCCAAAAGCTAGATGGAGTTTAGAGGATATCAGTAAATAAATTTTAATATTGACACTTCTTAATTTAGTAGTATAATATGTAATTATCATGTTTCATGGTAATTATCTATATAAAAAAGAGGTAAGTTTATGAGTAATAACAATTATGAAAACATATACAAAGCATTTAATTGTTTTTCAGAAGCAACCAATTCTGCCTATTCAGCCGTAAATAATTTTTTAGAACTACCTAATGTATTTAATAAATATCCTACTGTTATTTCTTTAATTTTTTCTAAAACAGCAAAATTAGACTCTAATATAACCAATATAATTAAAAACGGTGTTATTATATATGAGATATCAACAACCTTAATAGGCACCGTAAATACTTTTTATAAAGATAAAAAACTAGTCGATAAAATATTAAAAGACGGACAAAATGCTATTGATAAGCTTATTGAAACAACAACTTACTTATCGCCAATAGTTACAGATATTACAAATTCTTACTTAGTTGATCTGTATAAAGAAGAAAAAACCCTATTATTTGACGTACAAATTCCTAACTCTACTAGTAATGATTGTTATAAATTATCAGGTACTGAAAGTATAACATTAACTGAAATTGAAGCATATTAATAAGCTATAATTTTGCTTAATTCGTCATTATGAGCGACTAAAAAGGCCTTGTTGTATGGCTCAGTTTTATATCATTCCCACGTGGCTTTGTTGCGTGGAGCAGTTTTTCCAGTGTCATCCCGCGACTTGATCACGGGATCCAGTTAAAATGTTAGTATTTTAAGTTACTTTTATAGATACCGTGGTCAAGCCACGGTATGACATCGAGTGCTTTTTTATATCCACGCAACAATGCCTTCCCGCATAGGCGGGAATGATATATGAGCCGTACACTTAAATCAATCAATTATCTTTATCCTTAGCTCTTTCTTTTCTCTAGCTATTTTCATGGTATTGCCGCTACTTATTTCGCCTGCTAAAATCATTTTGGCTAAGTTATTTTGTATTTCCCTCTGGATAAGGCGTTTTAAGGGTCTTGCTCCAAAGCTTGGGTCATAGCCTTTTTCGGCTAAATAATTTAAAGCAGATTCATCAAATTCAAGAGTAATATTTTGTTGTAGCAAAATTTTCTGCAAGGCTTCAAGCTGTATCTTAACTATATCATGAATATTATTACGATTTAGGCGATGAAATAATATAATTTCGTCTAACCTATTTAAAAACTCAGGCTTAAATACTGCTTTTACATATTCCATAACCTCATCTTTTACTTTATATGTATCTTCGTCCTCTTTCTGATTAACGAGTATCTCAGCACCTAAATTAGAAGTTAAAACTATAATAGTATTTTTAAAATCAACTGTGATACCCTGACTATCGGTTAATCTTCCCTCATCAAGTATTTGCAGCATAATATTAAATATGTCGGGATGGGCTTTTTCAACTTCATCAAATAATATTACCTGATAAGGACGGCGTCTTACTGCTTCCGTTAACACCCCGCCTTGATCATATCCAATATAGCCGGGAGGTGCTCCTATCAGACGAGAAATAGCATGCTTCTCCATATATTCCGACATATCTATACGAAGTATCGCATTACGGTCATCAAAAAGAAAACCAGCTAAGGCTTTGGTAAGCTCAGTTTTACCAACTCCTGTCGGTCCTACGAATAAGAACGAACCAAGCGGACGGTTAATATCCTGAATACCTGCACGTGATCTTCTTACCGCATCACTAACACCTTTAATTGCCTCATCCTGCCCTATTACCGATTCTCGTAATTTCTGCTCCATTACAAGTAGACGCTCACGCTCACTTGATAACATCGTATCAATTGGAATACCAGTAATACGAGAGATAATACTTGCTATATCACTTTCCGATACAACTTCTTTTAATAGCCCTTTATTATCCATACTTTCGGCTTCCTGAATCTTTTTCATAATCTCAGGTATAATTCCATATTTTAGCTCACTAGCTTTAGCGAGATTAGCGTCACGCTCGGCACGCTCTAGATCGATTCTTGCTCGTTCTAGCTCTTCTTTAAGTTTTTGGGCTTGCTGTAGTTTAGACTTTTCTGCCTGCCATTTAGCGTTCATATCATATGATTTAGATTCTAACTTTTCGAGTTCCTCGGTTAAATGGGTAATTTTCTTTTTAGAATGCTCGTCATTTTCTTTTTTAAGTGCTGCAAGCTCAATTTTTATCTGAATAATACGGCGATCTAGCTCGTCAAGCTCTTCAGGCTTACTTGACAATTCTATTTTCATACGGCTACAAGCTTCATCAATCAAATCAATAGCTTTATCAGGTAAATAACGATCGGTAATATAACGGTTTGATAACGTCGCTGCTGCAACTATTGCACTATCGGAAATTCGCACTGCATGATGCAGCTCGTATTTTTCTTTAATTCCTCTAAGTATTGATATAGTATCCTCAACCGTCGGCTCACTCACGTAAACAGGCTGGAAACGGCGAGCAAGTGCTGCATCTTTCTCGATATATTTACGATATTCGTCTAAAGTAGTAGCACCGATGCAGTGCAGCTCACCACGAGCAAGCATCGGCTTTAGTAAATTCGAGGCATCCATAGCACCGTCGGTTTTTCCCGTACCGACTAATAGATGCAGTTCATCGATGAATAAAATAATTTCACCGCTTGATTTTTTAATTTCGCTAAGCACTGCTTTAAGACGCTCCTCAAATTCACCTCGATATTTAGCACCTGCTATTAATGCTCCCATATCAAGCTCAATAATACGGCAGTTCATAAGTGACTCAGGTACGTCCTTACTAAATATACGTTGTGCAAGCCCCTCTATTATAGCAGTTTTACCGACTCCTGGTTCACCGATCAACACAGGATTGTTTTTCATGCGTCGTGATAGTACCTGCACGGTTCTTCTTATTTCTTCATCACGCCCGATTATCGGGTCAAGCTTACCGCTTTCGGCAAGCTCTGTTACGTCTCTGCCGTATTTCTTTAGAGCATCGTAACTATTTTCTGCCGATTCGGTATCTGCTTTTTTGCCTTTACGAAGCTGTAAAATAGCTGCTGCTAATTTTTTACTATTAATTCCATTATTCGTTAAAATTTTACCGGCTATAGTATTATCATAAGTTAATGCTTCAAATATACGCTCTATGGTTACAAAGCTATCCCCACTGTCTTTAGCAATGCTACTAGCTTTTTCTAAAACTTTAAGAGCTTCAGCAGAAGAATAAACTTGTCCCCCTCCCTCAACCTGAACTTTTGGGATTTTATTTAGTTCTAGCTGAACTTGATCTTTTAATAAGTTTATATTACCTCCGGTATTATTAATAAGGGTTTGAATTATACCTGTTTCTTCACTTAAAAGACTAGATAATAAATGCAAAGGTAATATTTGCTGATGATCGTTTTTAGCAGCAATCGATTGGCTACTAGCTATCACTGATTTAGCATGTGCAGTAAATTTATCAATATTCATATAGATAACATATTTTAATTAATAAAGTTAAATATTTTTAACTAGACTATTTTTATATAATAATTTTTAATTAAAATAACAAGAGATGCACAACTACATATAGAATTTTATAATGCTTTCATCATTAAAGGGAGTGTTGAGCTATGAAGAGTAAAAGGTTATAATGTGATAAAAAAATAAGAAAGTAAAAAATGTCAGAGCATCAAATAACAATGGTCAGTTTAGATGAATTAGTTAGCCCGGAACATCAATATCGTAAATTTAAAAGTTAATTTAATTTCAAAGCAGTTGCAAGAGAGTTATTAGCGATAGAAACTGAAGCTAATTATAAAGGCTATGGAGCATTGAGGTTATTTAAATGTTTACTTCTACAATTTATGGAAGACTTATCTGATCGAGAATTAGAACGTTATTTGGCTGATAGTAATGCCGGCAAATGGTTTTGTGATTTTGCTCTTACAGAGACGACTCCAGATTATAGTGTGTTTAGTAAAATACGTAAGAAAATAGGTACTAACTTACTATCAAAAATATTTGCAAACTTTAGAGAACAACTACGAAAGCAAGGTTATATGAGCGAGGTATTTACCTTTGTAGATGCCTCTCATTTGATCTCAAAAGCTAGTCTTTGGACAGAACGTGATGAGTTGAGGAAGCAAAAATATGACAAGCTAAATAATGAGACTTTGCCCAAAGTTGCGAATGATAAACAAGCTAAAATTGGTTGTAAAAGAGGTAATAAGTTTTGGTATGGTTATAAAAAACATGTTAGCGTTGATATCCAATCAGGGATTATTAATAAGGTTGCAGTTACCTCTGCAAATGTTACTGGTAGCAAAGGTTTTAAACACGTTATGCCACGCTCCGGTGCTGCATATTTAGATAAAGCATATTGTACAAAGTCTACCAAAGATACAGCAACTAGGCAAGAAGTGCATCTTTGTGCTGTAAAGAAAAATAACATGAAAGATAAAAATTTTGACCTTGATAGATATTATACAAAAATTAGAGCACCTTTTGAAAGAGTATTCTCACAAGATAATAAACGTGTCAGATATATTGGTATTGCCAAAAATCAATTCTCGGAATTTATGAATGCTATATGTTTTAATTTGAAACGCTTAACCGTTTTAACGGCTAGCTAATATTATAATGGATAACGCATAGATAATAACAAAATCTCCACTGATTTTTACTAATTTTGTATATATACTTCTTTTACCTGAAAAATTGGTAGTATTAGATATTAATTATCCATAAGAACATTGATTATTCGCTCATCTAAATATTCATTTTCCAACTTTTCAAGTTAAAGAAGTATACTACCAACAGGTAATGTAGAAAATAACCACTAAATTTTTAAAATGACTAGCATATACCACATTCTT
Organism: Rickettsia endosymbiont of Villa modesta; assembly: GCF_964026485.1. NCBI lineage: Bacteria > Pseudomonadati > Pseudomonadota > Alphaproteobacteria > Rickettsiales > Rickettsiaceae > Rickettsia > Rickettsia endosymbiont of Villa modesta. Next base: position 1,377,698 of record NZ_OZ032157.1, read on the forward strand.
GACAATGTTCCTGCTATTTATAAGCAGGACATGGAAATAGAGTATGAGCATTTGGCGATGCAATTAATTAAGTCTGGTAAATTACGGATAGATACCGATGATTGCTGCAATTTTGCAAGATTTACCGAGCCTGCTCTTAATATAAGCTTAATGGTTAGTAAAGAAGAACTAACAAGCCCGCATTTAATTCCTGAAACTACCAAGCTTTTTCAAAATTTATATAGAAACTCTGCTTCAGATCAGAAAATAAAATCAATCTTTGATAACTTAAAAAAACAAATACAAAAGCTACAACCGGTTAAGAAAGAAGTAACCGAAATGTTGGCACGTCTTTTTGTTCAGTCGGCTCATCCGATCGTAATAAGGTGGCTTCTTCTTAATAAGACGGAAGTATTCCTTACCTATTCGCATAATATCGGCGATATGATGGATATGGTTAGCTGGCAACGAGTAGGCGGTAATAGCGGTATGCAAAGCACTAACGGCAAGGACGTAGCTATTTTTGTTTCATGCGGCGGTAATCCTTTTGCTGAAAACAATAAAGACTATCCTATGTACGGTAATGGCTGGCCTGCCGTTGCTAGGCTTCAGATTATCGCAGCCCAAGAGCTTGGGCATTTTGCCGATATAAAAAGAGATGATAACGGCAGGCAAATAACTCGCCATTCGGCTAATTTTTCCGGTACTAAAGCTACCGATAAAGTACGAATTGCTAGAAAAAATGATATAATACATTGTCATAATTTGCTGGGTAAGCTCCTTAAAGCAGGCATGAAAAAGCAATTAGATTATGAAACAAAGCTTAAATTTTATAATGCAAATAAAGTTAGCGGCTTAAAAGTTTATGCTATAAAATTTATGATTTTTATATATAAATTTCGGCTTTTAAATTATAGCAGTAGGAATAACCTAATACTTGTAAAAAAATTTAAAACCGATAAATATATGGCATTAATGATTGAGGCTATGTTTAAAGATATGCAAGCTAATTTATCGCCAAACGCTGAAGTGTATAAAAATAAAAACCCTGAAATTGAAGAAGCTGTAGCCTGCATTGAGGCACTCGCTAGAGTACCGCAACAAGCCGTAAAATGGGGATATTTAACTACCAAAGAAACTATGCATGACCTTTATAAAATATATTATAACGAGGTTATACCTTCTTTAATTACTAGCTATAATGCTGTCACCGGTGAAAATTATAAACGTGATTTTAAAAAACCAAAAAACGGCTTCTTTTCTAGAATCAATATCTTCAGGAATAAGAAGCTAGTATTAAAACCAGTTAGAGAATTGTAAGTATACTGATGTGAAATGAAAAGTAGTATACGAAGGTCAATTGCAAAAAGAGCAAGGAATTCACAAGGCGAGGAGCGGAGCGTATACTTAATACGTGAGTACCGCAGCTCTTGTAGAATGACATAGCCAATTTTTGAAGTTGACCTAGTATATATTGCTTTTTTAAGAATTTAGTATTATATTTAATATAAAATTATATATAAAAAATGATATGACAAGCTTATCTATTACTCTACCCGATAATATAGCTAAAGCTAGTAATGAAATTGCTAAAAAGCTAGGATTATCTAGAACAGCATTTATTCGTCAAGCCATTATACATGAACTCAATAATCTTCAGTCTCAATTTGAACAAGACGATATTATAAAAAGCTTTAATGCAATGAAAAAATCTAAAAAATATCTAGAAGAAATGACAGAAATCACTGAAAACTTAAATTCAGAATTACTAGAAGAAAAGGAAAAATGGTGGAGCAAAAAGAAATATTAACACGGGGCGGTATTTATTTGGCTAGGCTTGATCCTGCTAAAATAAATGAAGTTGGAAAAATACGTCCCGTAATAATATTAAATTCACAAACAATATTAGATTCTATTCCTCCTATAATTTTTATTTGTCCTCTTAGCAGCCAATCACAACTGGAATTTAGTAATCTTCATTTTGAACTAGATGTACGAGATAATTTAGAGGTAAAAAGTTATGCACTAATAGAACATTGCAGGTCAATAAGCATAACAAGAATTATCTATCCAAGATTAGCACAGGCTACTTCTTATGAAGTAAATCGTATTTTACGTATTCTACAACAATTGGTTGGTGTATAAAACTATGGTATCGAACAATTTTTTTTAATGTCATTTCTGCAAAAGCAGAAATCTAGAAAAATAACTTCAATATTGATATAGAAGTTATACATATTTTGATAAAATAAACAGATAAAAAACAAGTTTTTTATGGGAGTGTTGAGATATGAAGAGTAAAAGGTTATAATGTGATAAAAAAATAAGAAAGTAAAAAATGTCAGAGCATCAAATAACAATGGTCAGTTTAGATGAATTAGTTAGCCCGGAACATCAATATCGTAAATTTAAAAGTTAATTTAATTTCAAAGTAGTTGAAAGAGAGTTATTAGCGATAGAAACTGAAGCTAATTATAAAGGCTATGGAGCATTGAGGTTATTTAAATGTTTACTTCTACAATTTATGGAAGACTTATCTGATCGAGAATTAGAACGTTATTTGGCTGATAGTAATGCCGGCAAATGGTTTTGTGATTTTGCTCTTACAGAGACGACTCCAGATTATAGTGTGTTTAGTAAAATACGTAAGAAAATAGGTACTAACTTACTATCAAAAATATTTGCAAACTTTAGAGAACAACTACGAAAGCAAGGTTATATGAGCGAGGTATTTACCTTTGTAGATGCCTCTCATTTGATCTCAAAAGCTAGTCTTTGGACAGAACGTGATGAGTTGAGGAAGCAAAAATATGACAAGCTAAATAATGAGACTTTGCCCAAAGTTGCGAATGATAAACAAGCTAAAATTGGTTGTAAAGGAGGTAATAAGTTTTGGTATGGTTATAAAAAACATGTTAGCGTTGATATCCAATCAGGGATTATTAATAAGGTTGCAGCTACCTCTGCAAATGTTACTGATAGCAAAGGTTTTAAACACGTTATGCCACGCTCCGGTGCTGCATATGTAGATAAAGCATATTGTACAAAGTCTACCAAAGATACAGCAACTAGGCAAGAAGTGCATCTTTGTGCTGTAAAGAAAAATAACATGAAAGATAAAAATTTTGACCTTGATAGATATTATACAAAAATTAGAGCACCTTTTGAAAGAGTATTCTCACAAGATAATAAACGTGTCAGATATATTGGTATTGCCAAAAATCAATTCTCGGAATTTATGAATGCTATATGTTTTAATTTGAAACGCTTAACCGTTTTAACGGCTAGCTAATATTATAATGGATAACGCATAGATAATAACAAAATCTCCACTGATTTTTACTAATTTTGTATATATACTTCTTTTACCTGAAAAATTGGTAGTATTAGATATTAATTATCCATAAGAACATTGATTATTCGCTCATCTAAATATTCATTTTCCAACTTTTCAAGTTAAAGAAGTATATAAGAACGTATACCTCTAGTAAATGAAAAATTGTCAAAGAAGTCAGCAAGTGTTATGAAGTAAGAATGGATTTATAGAAAATTAACATCAGTAGAAAAAGAAGAATTAAAGCTTTACCATAGAAGCGAAAGGGATAAGAGGATTTGTGATAGAATCAAAGCTGTTCTCACGTATGATGATAGCTATAGTATTGATGAGATATCGAAAGTGTTATTACTGAGTGATGAAGGGATAAGAAAACATTTAATAGATTATCATAATGCTCAGAAGCTTAAGCCTGGAAATGGCGGTAGTGATAGTAACCTTACTAGACAGGAGGAAGCAGAGTTAATAGTTCATCTAGAAAATAATAATTATGTGTATGCTAGAGATATAGGTTTGTTCATAGAACGTCAATATGGAGTAATCTATACATTAGCTGGGGTAATCAAGCTGTTACACAGACTTGGTTTTAGTTATCAGAAACCTAAGTTAATTCCTGGAAAAATAGATTTAGCTAAGCAAGAGGAATTTAAGCTGCAATATAGTTTGCTAAAAAATAATTTAGCTAAAGATGAGTCTATTTATTTTATGGATAGTGTTCATCCTCAATACCAAACTCGAGCAAGGTTTGGTTGGATTAGAAAGAATGTAGTTAAAACATTACCAAGTTTCAGTGGTTGGAAGCGTAAACATATTATTGGTGCTATTAATCTTAAGGATTTAGAGGTAGTAACAACTGACAATCCTAAGGTTAATGGTGATTATATTATCGAATTTTTAAAGGAATTAGAAGCAAATAATCAAGATAAAAGTAAGATTTATTTGATATGCGATAATGCTGGATATCATAGGTCAAAAAAGGTAAAAGAATATCTACAATACAGTAAAATAGAGTTACTATTTTTGCCAGCATATAGTCCTAATTTGAATCCAATTGAACGACTGTGGAAATTTATGCATTCTGTTGTAAGTAACAATAAATTTTATGCGAATTTTGAGACATTTACTGATTCTATACGAATATTTTTTGAAAATATTGAAAAATATAAAAATAAAATTTCTTCATTGGTAAATGACAATTTTCAAACCATTGTGCCTAATCATTTTAACAACTCTTCATGTTGAAGAAGTATACTCTATAAATAAAGCTATCAAAATTTGTCTCGTTACGTTCTATAATTTGTGGCTGCGACATGGCATAGCCGTTTGCCCCTATATCCGATAGATAAGCGTAAAAACCAAAATCATCTCCCCAGGGGAGTATAGCATTTTGCGGCTTATAGAGTTTAGCAAGCAAAGTAATTCTGTCATTTACCCTAATTTCTTGTATACTTCTTCAACATGAAGAGTTGTTAAAATGATTAGGCACAATGGTTTGAAAATTGTCATTTACCAATGAAGAAATTTTATTTTTATATTTTTCAATATTTTCAAAAAATATTCGTATAGAATCAGTAAATGTCTCAAAATTCGCATAAAATTTATTGTTACTTACAACAGAATGCATAAATTCCCACAGTCGTTCAATTGGATTCAAATTAGGACCATATGCTGGCAAAAATAGTAACTCTATTTTACTGTATTGTAGATATTCTTTTACCTTTTTTGACCTATGATATCCAGCATTATCGCATATCAAATAAATCTTACTTTTATCTTGATTATTTGCTTCTAATTCCTTTAAAAATTCAATAATATAATCACCATTAACCTTAGGATTGTCAGTTGTTACTACCTCTAAATCCTTAAGATTAATAGCACCAATAATATGTTTACGCTTCCAACCACTGAAACTTGGTAATGTTTTAACTACATTCTTTCTAATCCAACCAAACCTTGCTCGAGTTTGGTATTGAGGATGAACACTATCCATAAAATAAATAGACTCATCTTTAGCTAAATTATTTTTTAGCAAACTATATTGCAGCTTAAATTCCTCTTGCTTAGCTAAATCTATTTTTCCAGGAATTAACTTAAGTTTCTTATAACTAAAACCAAGTCTGTGTAACAGCTTGATTACCCCAGCTAATGTATAGATTACTCCATATTGACGTTCTATGAACAAACCTATATCTCTAGCATACACATAATTATTATTTTCTAGATGAACTATTAACTCTGCTTCCTCCTGTCTAGTAAGGTTACTATCACTACCGCCATTTCCAGGCTTAAGCTTCTGAGCATTATGATAATCTATTAAATGTTTTCTTATCCCTTCATCACTCAGTAATAACACTTTCGATATCTCATCAATACTATAGCTATCATCATACGTGAGAACAGCTTTGATTCTATCACAAATCCTCTTACCCCTTTCGCTTCTATGGTAAAGCTTTAATTCTTCTTTTTCTACTGATGTTAATTTTCTATAAATCCATTCTTACTTAATAACACTTGCTGACTTCTTTGACAATTTTTCATTTACTAGAGGTATATATATTTCTTCGGTATACTAATTTTAACTTTTTGTAAATTACGATTAATTTTTTCAATCTTAATGTTGTTTAATACTATTTGTCCTCCTATAATAGTCGGTTTTATCGATTCTATATTGCCGCTAATTTCTGTTATTATTGGTTTATGAAGTGTTTCGCCGTGTAAATTTGTCACACGATATTTAGAGATAAATACGCCAAAAATAAAAGCAATAATCATCCAGTAAGTAAACTGTAAAAATATATTAGAATTTCTAGTAAAGGTTAATATTAGGCAAGCACAAAAAATGAAAAAAATTGTTGTAAATGAAAGCTCAAAATCAAGCGAAAAATAAACAATAATACCGTAAATAAAACTAACAAAATACCAAATATTTAAATTATTATACTCTGCTTCCAAAGTTATTTTAAAATATTGTAGTATTTTCAATTGAAAGTATAAAATGTATTATACGCTATATCTATTATATTTTCAATAATTAGAATAAAATTCTCTCGTAATTATAAGTTAAGATAAATTAACTTATATATTGCTTTTTATTAACTTATTTATTATAGTGCCCAACGTTTATGTATACTTCTTTTACCTGAAGAATTGGTAGTATTAGATATTAATTATCCATAAGAACATTGATTATTCGCTCATCTAAATATTCATTTTCCAACTTTTCAAGTTAAAGAAGTATATATAAAATATTAATTTAAATTGAGATATTTGCAATGAATAAGTTAACAGAACAAAATTTACTAAAAAAATCAAGATTTTTAAAATATTCTCTGCTTGCCTCTATTTCAGTAGGAGCAATAATCGCAATACCTTTTGAGGGTATGGCGAGCAGCGATCAAAAAGCATTATTTTGTAACGCACTCGAAAAGAAATTATCACTCAGATTGTCACAATCAAATGGAAATAGAGATACGACAAATACACCGCAGCAGATAGGAACAGTGATGGTACCGGAACCAGAAAGAAACACATATACTTCATCTGAAATAAGAGAAATGGAAATATCTAAGCCATCTAATCCATTAAAAGATATTCCTATAGAGGATCATTATAAAAAGGTAGCACGTAGTAAGTCTGATGTCGGAAAAACGAGAAAAGTACGACCACCTACTAGAAACAAAACATTTGTAGGTGCTGAAAAAGTAGAGCAAAATCAAAATAATTATATTCCTGAACCGACAGAGCAAACGTCTCAAAAACCAGAAATTATAATAACAGCGTCTTCGCCTACTGTTAGCCCAGCTTCAAATGGCTTTGTCACTGCACCTAATACACCAAATACTACTCTGACATCACCGGAACATTATACTACGGCACCTGGTACTCCATCAACACTGGCGACTTCGTATCAGCCTACTCCAGATTCTAAACCAAATGATAATTTGGGAGCTAAGACACCACCGGCAGTACGAAGATTATCGTTTAGTAGCGAGCCACAACAGACAGTACAACCTAGCACACAGGCTAAACCTCCGGTTTCTCCAAAACCTCTATTGTTGAGCAGTGCTGAAGTTGCAGTGAAGATGGTAAGTAATATATTACGAGTTAATGAGACGTTAGGAATCAAGTTAGCTGAAGTAGAATCGACAATTGAAAATACCCAAGGCAAAAAAAATAAAAAACCATTACAACAGCTACAAAAACAGATAGTTTCATCACAGGAAAAAACAAAAGTACTAAAGTTAGAAGCTGCAAAGATAGGAATAAAAATAAAAGAATTAGCTGAAACAAATAGGAGTCTGGCCAGTTGTAACAAAAAGACAGGAGGAGTAAAAAATAAGAGTGAATTAGATCAAGATAGTGCAAAATTAAAAGAAAATAATAAAAAAATAGATAAACTTCAACAAAAGTTAACAAATAAAAATGAGGAAGCAAATAGTTTATCTAGAGAAATAGATGTTTTAGTAGGTGGGATAGTTTTAACAAAACCCCAAAGAAAAGCTCCGGTTACGGAGATGCCGCTGGTTGGGTTATTCTTAAATCAGCCGCAACAACTAGAGGTGCTTGCTCAACGGCAGAAAGTCAATGCTGCTAGACAAGCTGTAGTCGATAAAAGGCAAGCGGAAGCAAATGAAGTAAAAAGAAATAGTGCAGAATACAAAGATCTAATAAGTGAAAGAGAGGAAGTTCAATTAGAACAAAATCAACGACATATTACTGTAGAAAAAGCAAAAAAACAGCAACAAGCGGAGGATAAGCAAAGAACTGAGATAGAAAAGAAAAGAAAAGAAGAAAATCATCAAAAAGAAAGAGATATAGTAGGAATCAGGGAAGATATTGCAAAAAAAATGCAGCAAATATCAAATGCTAATACAACATCGAACAGGTTGCAAGAATTAAAATTAAAAGTAGGAGCTATAGAGGATAAAAAGCAAAGACAAGAAACACAAAAACAATTATCGAAAATAAAGAAGCAAGAAAAAGCTATAAAAGCGGCGGCAGATGAAGCTCAAAAAATATTGAATGATGCAAAAAAGGAAGTAAGTAGAACAAAGCTAAAAAAACTGCAAGAGCAAATGGACAATCATGTTGCAATGGTAACAAATGATAAGAATGATAAGATTGATAAGATTGAAGAAAATATAAAAAAACTAGAGGGACTAGCTCTTACTCCGTCAACCACTTCTGCTGCTGCTACTATTTCTAAGCAGTCGCTAACAGCAAAGTCAACCATGCAATTAAGTCATGAGCTTCAGAGAACTTTGCCGGAGGATGAAGATGGGTACTTAGAGCCAATAAAGGTTCAGCAGCAACCTTATACAGTAATGTTGTCGAATCAAGAAGTGGCAGACCCTAAAAGTATGGATTCAGGCTTTAAGAGTTTGGAAGGTCAAAATTTGTCATCAGCCTATGATTTCGAGCAACTATCAGCGAGTTGGGATGCAGCGTATAACCAAAGAATGAATACAAAGGCTGAAAATGTACCTCAAGAAACTTTAACTGAAGAAAGTACTTATTCAGTTTCTAGTAAGAAAAAACAAGGTAATATAATAAAGAGAGCTGTATCAAAAGTAGGGTCAATTTTACAAACAAATGATGCAGAAAGCAGTAAAAGGAAAAGAGATGGAGAAACCTCAAAGCAAAGAACAGTAGATAAAGAGGGAGGATTTGGTCAAGGTTCGGGAAATGGGCATCATAAGGAGGCTATTTTAAGTGTAGATAGTAAATTAATAGAAAAGGCAGCTCAACTTATAAGTGACTTAGATGTAAAAAGAAGTGAAATACTGCAAACAACCAGTCCTTCACAACAAAAATCACTTAATTTAGCTTTACAGGGAATAGAAAATGATTACCCAGAAGCAATTGAAGTCTATCAAGGATTACAACAGGCATTAATACGCAAACCGGAAGATATAAAAGCACATAATGCAAAAGCAGAAAAAAAAATGGACGCTATTAAAAGCAGAGCGGATAAACACTTTAATAATATAGAAACAGATGCAGATATTGGATTTAATCCAAATTGGGGGAATGGTCATTCTATGCCGACTGCTAATATGAATAGCTTACCGAAAAATTTAGCTGTAACCCCACCTATAAATGTAGAGTCACTATATAACTCTCCGCAAGCTCAACAGTTTCGAGAAGATCATAAAACTATTATAATAAATGCTATAAACTCCCTAAGCTCTTCAGGAGTACCTAAGGAATCAATAGATCCGACAATAATCAAATCTTTACCTTATTTAGATAATGATCAACATCAAGAAGTAGTATTAAGAGTTGATAGAGTTCATGATATAAATACACGGGGTTATTTATTAAGCAAACTTAAACAACTAGGAGAATTAGAAGTAAGAAAACTTACAGGTGTATATAATTCACTATATAAGACTGCTTCCCCTGAAGTACTAAGAAAAGCTGAAGTTTTACTTAATAAATCACAAGGTAGGCTAAATTTAGTTGATAGTACTATTAAAGATACACAGCCATTATCTAAATCTAATTTATTTACTATATATGAGCCGGTTAGTTATGAGAATTTAGCATCAGAAACAATATATAATAGAGAGCAACCTAAACCATCTATAAGTTGTAGGAATACTGGTAAACGAAAATTAGTTAGAACACCATTATCCAGTGCTGAGTTTGATAAGAAATTAGATTCTTTAGATTTAGAAGATAAACTACTAAAAGTAGAGGGAGATAGAAGAGTTAAGGAAAAGCAAGTTATTGCCATATTGAATCAATATCAAGATCAAGATCTAGAAAACCTAGAATTTAAGCGGTTTCTAGACTTATCTTCAAAAGAATCACAATTAAAAGAAAAAAGGAAAGCCATAGAAGCAGCATTTCCTCTAAATGAAGGGTATTCAAGCACAGATGTATCATCATCACGTTATTCAGTTGGCGACATAAGCGATTTACTTAGCGATACAGAATTAAATCTATCCCGTTCACCTTCAATTAACGGCTTAGAGGATTTAAGCGGTTCTAATGTTATGAAATTAGGGAAATTAAAATCTGAACATGAAAAAATAGCCAATGATTATAAGGCTAAGGAATTGGAGTTAGATACTTTAAATCACGATGATCCAAAATTTAAGAAGTTAATGCTCGAAGTATTTGAGATGTCGAAAGAAAAGATTTGGTTAGAAGGGGAGATAAAGCATCTAAATACGGAATCTAAGCCTAAGGTAACTGAGAGTAAGCCGGTATTTTCACGTTCATCTTCAGCTAGTAGCTTAAACATATTTGGTAGTAATGAAGATTTATCATGGGATAATAGAGATATAGGAGTAGGTCATAGATATGGAGCTGAGGATAGCTGTCCAACTCCGGACCAGTCAAGCTCAAAGATAGCCAATAGTAGTGATAAAAATTCAAGTGAAACTAAATTAGCTCTTCTCCGGACATATCAAATGGCAGTAATAGTTAAAAGGCAAGAACTGGAACAATTGCTAAGTACAAGCTCAGAAGCTGCTCAAATCGTTCAGCAGATTGAAGTGCTGAGAGAAGAAGAAGAACTTGTAAGTAAGGCTTTGAGTAGAGCTGAAAAAGACTCGTTAGCATTTGATCAAGCTTTTTCTTTTGAAGAAATAAATAAGGAGCTTAAGAAATACGGTGCAGAAATCCCTGTATCCTTGGATCCACAATATAATTCAGACGAAGATATTGCGATTTTAGTCAGTAGTTTAGATGAGAAGGTTGAAAAATTCAATCGTGAAATGGATAAAATGTCAGCGTCGGATGGTAAATCAGAATCTACCTTACCTGCAGGCAATGAAGAACAAGAAGACACAGAAGTAACAGAATCCGGTATTCAAAAAGCAGGAGATAAAGGGTTACTTGCACTACCTGTATCAAGTAATGAGTGTGCATTAGCATTAGGCGATGGTAGCGAAGATGAAGAAAGTTATGATTCAGGATTTGAAGAGGAAGAAGAAATAATAGAGCAATTATCCGATTCCGATGGGGATAACCTTAAAATAACGGAAGTTGATACAGCTATTCCTCTTGAACAGAAAGCAAAAAAAGAAATGCAAACGCAAATTTCAGAAAATGCTCCTACTTTAAATCAAGCGAAAGTTGCTAATACTATTGTAAATAATATGATTCGTAACAGATTAGATGCATCTATGAATATGTCTAATAATATGGTAGCGGTAGGAGCTGGTGATGAAGAAGAATCTCATATAAAAAGAGGTTTGTGGATGCGTGGTATGTACGGCACTAATAATCATGGACGCGTAGAAAATATGACCGGTTATAGAGGTACTAACAAAGGTGCTACTATTGGGTTTGACGTTGAAATCGACAATAATATTCTAGGTATAGCTTACAGTAATGTTTATTCAGTATTTAAATTTAAAAACAGTAAAAATAATAACAAAGAACTTATTGATAGTCATGTGGTTTCTATTTACGGACAAAAAGAATTACCGAAGAATTTTGCACTACAAGCTTTAGTATCTGCTTCTAAAAACTTTATTAAAGATAAGACAACTTATTCACATGGTGATACTAAAATTAGAAGTAATGTAAAACATCGCAATCATAGTTATAATGCGGAAGCATTACTGAATTATAATTATCTTTTGCAAAACAAGCTTGTTATTACTCCAAATATCGGCTTAAGATACGGGAAGTCACGAGACGGGGTGTATAATGAAACCGGTATTAACGTACAAGAAATAACTCTTACAATGAAAGAGAATAATATATTGTCCGGAATTGTCGGTACTAAAGTCAAAGTACCTTTAAAAGATGCTCTAAAATTTAATAATTTAGGCCTAACATTCCAAGGAGCGGTAGAACATAATTTTAAAGAGAAAACCCAAAAAATAAATAGAGTTGTTAAAATATTTGATAATACATTCAAACAGGATTATCTAATACCGAAGCAACCGAAAACATCCTATAATTTAGGAACGGGTATTATAGTTAGTATCAAGAATACTACTATTTCTTTGGATTATAATTATTATCTTAATAAACATTATAGAAGCCATCAAGGTAGTGTTAAGCTTAAGGTAAACCTATAATTTTTATACTTGCAATATTGGCAAAGTTGTTGTATAAAACTTCTAGCTTACTGTCATGCCGTGGTCATAGCCACGGTATGACTAATATATCTATTTGCCTACTTTAAAGTGAAGGCCCCTTCGTCTAGCGGTTAGGACACCACCCTTTCACGGTGGGAACACGGGTTCGAGTCCCGTAGGGGTCACCATTCTATATTTTCCTATAAATTCATTATCTCAAATAATCTAATTTTAAATTCAGAATAAAAATAATAATTGAAAGTAATAACTTTTAATTTATAATTTTTCAAAAAGTTTGGTTGAAAACGCAAAGTTCAGTTCAATTAGAGCTAAGTATATACCTCTAGTAAATGAAAAATTGTCAAAGAAGTCAGCAAGTGTTATTAAGTAAGAATGGATTTATAGAAAATTAACATCAGTAGAAAAAGAAGAATTAAAGCTTTACCATAGAAGCGAAAGGGATAAGAGGATTTGTGATAGAATCAAAGCTGTTTTCATGTATGATGATAGCTATAGTATTGATGAGATATCGAAAGTGTTATTACTGAGTGATGGGGAGGGATAAGAAAACATTTAATAGATTATCATAATGCTCAGAAGCTTAAGCCTGGAAATGGCGGTAGTGATAGTAAACTTACTAGACAGGAGGAAGCAGAGTTAATAGTTCATCTAGAAAATAATAATTATGTGTATGCTAGAGATATAGGTTTGTTCATAGAACGTCAATATGGAGTAATCTATACATTAGCTGGGGTAATCAAGCTGTTACACAGACTTGGTTTTAGTTATCAGAAACCTAAGTTAATTCCTGGAAAAATAGATTTAGCTAAGCAAGAGGAATTTGAGCTGCAATATAGTTTGCTAAAAAATAATTTAGCTAAAGATGAGTCTATTTATTTTATGGATAGTGTTCATCCTCAATACCAAACTCGAGCAAGATTTGGTTGGATTAGAAAGAATGTAGTTAAAACATTACCAAGTTTCAGTGGTTGGAAGCGTAAACATATTATTGGTGCTATTAATCTTAAGGATTTAGAGGTAGTAACAACTGACAATCCTAAGGTTAATGGTGATTATATTATTGAATTTTTAAAGAAATTAGAAGCAAATAATCAAGATAAAAGTAAGATTTATTTGATATGCGATAATGCTGGATATCATAGGTCAAAAAAGGTAAAAGAATATCTACAATACAGTAAAATAGAGTTACTATTTTTGCCAGCATATAGTCCTAATTTGAATCCAATTGAACGACTGTGGAAATTGATGCATTCTGTTGTAAGTAACAATAAATTTTATGGAAGTGTTGAGAGATAAGAAATTAAGTAGCGAATTATAGGAAGGATATTTTTTTGGAAGAAATAGTGTTTAAAATTAAGATAATTTTTGTTCAGTATACTTCTTTAACTTGAAAAGTTGGAAAATGAATATTTAGATGAGCGAATAATCAATGTTCTTATGGATAATTAATATCTAATACTACCAATTCTTCAGGTAAAAGAAGTATATATACAAAATTAGTAAAAATCAGTGGAGATTTTGTTATTATCTATGCGTTATCCATTATAATATTAGCTAGCCGTTAAAACGGTTAAGTGTTTCAAATTAAAACATATAGCATTCATAAATTCCGAGAATTGGGTTCTGTCAGATTCTTTGTGTAAGTACGATTTCGCCATTTGTCCAATTTTGTAAATTAGTATCACAAAGGATTGCAAATTGATTTAAAGCCATTGCCCAATTCTTAATAGGCATTGTCCATTTTTTAGAGGCATTTGTCAATGCCAAAAAGATTATTTTCTGCATTGATTTATCATCTGGAAATACTCCCTTATTTTTAATAATTTTACGAATTTGACGGTTAGTGGATTCAATAGCATTAGTAGTGTAAATCGCCTTTCTAATGTCTTCTGGAAAGCTAAAAAATGGAGCTATGCCAGACCAATTTCGTTGCCATATATCAAAAATAACTGAGGGTGTCAGAAAGTTTGTGTAAGTTGTAAAAATAGTTAAGAATAAAATTAATTAAAACAACTTACATGAGGCTAATATGAAGAATAAGAGCAAAGTATCAAATCCGACTATAGAAAAAGTAGTATCAGAAATACTATCACAAAGTGATCCATCTGAGATATTTGGCAAAGAAGGGATATTTCAGGAATTTAAAAAGCAGATAGTAAATAAGATTTTAGAGAAAGAAATGGAATCTCATATAGGTTATGAGAAGCATTCTAAGAATGCCAAGGAGTCAGAGAATAGACGTAATGGCAATTATGAAAAGACTTTAATAGATCCTGAAGGTCGTAAATTGACAGTAGAAGTGCCAAGGGATCGGGATGGAGAATTTGAACCTCAACTCATTCCAAAAGGAGTACGAAAATTTGAAGGATTTGATGATAAAGTAATATCCTTATATGCTAGGGGAATGACCATTAGGGAAATACAAGGACACTTAGAAGAACTATATGCTACCAAGGTATCATCTGAGTTAATATCAAAGGTAACTGATGGTATTTTAGAGGAAGTTACTGCCTGGCAGAATAGAGCACTTGATAGTGTATACTTCTTTTACCTGAAGAGTTGTTAAAATGATTAGGAACAATGGTTTGAAAATTGTCATTTACCAATGAAGAAATTTTATTTTTATATTTTTCAATATTTTCAAAAAATATTCGTATAGAATCAGTAAATGTCTCAAAATTCGCATAAAATGTAGAAGTCAAGATTTGATCTTACAGACACTATAAATTTTGCACCTGATTGTCAGTTAAATTTTGACTGTCAGATAAATATTCAAGATACAAGATTTCATTATTCTTTTCAACAGCTAATTTCTTACTATCCTTAAAAGTTTGCATAGGAGTTTTTCCATAACAATATTTACCAGAATGAGGTCGCTCATTATTGAAATACTCTAGCCAGATATCAAGATCTAATTGTAGATCATCAAGATCTGTATAAATCTTTTGCCGCATTGCTGTATCAAAGAATTCTTGTTTCATGGTTTTATTAAAACGCTCACACATACCGTTTGTTTGAGGAGAATATGCTTTAGTTGTAGTATGCTCTATACCTTCGATACTTAGAAATAATTCAAAAGCATGATGCTCTATATTGCCCTTATATTCTGACCCACGATCTGTAAGAATACGCAGTATTGGTATCCCTTGAGTCTCATACCATGGTAACACTCGGTCATTAAGCATATCAGCAGCAGTTAAAGCTGTTTTATCAGTATATAGTTTAACATCAGCTACTCTGCTGTAGCTATCAATAAATACCTGAGAGTAAACCTTACCTATACCCTTAAAGTTGCCTACATAATATGTATCTTGGCATCCTAGATACCCTGGATGCTGTGTCTCAATTTCTCCATGTGCTTCTTTTTCATTACGACGCTTCTCTAGCACTTGTAATTGTGCCTCGGTAAGCACAATACCATCTTGAGCCATTTTTGCTTCTAATGCTTTAAGTCTTTTACTGATGTTGTTTAAATCATTACGTAACCAAATTGATCTTACTCCCCCAGGTGATACAAGTATCCCACTCTTCTTAAGCTCATTTGATACTCTTAGCTGACCATATGCTGGATATTCTATTGCCATATCTAATACTGCTTTCTCTACAGCAGGATCAACTCTATTTGCTATAATTGGCTTCTTACGGCTAATCTCATATAATGCTTCTTCACCACCAGTTTCATACAGTTCTTTAAATCTGTAATAACTATCTCTACTATAGCCCATCGCTTTACATGCTGATGATATACTTCCAAGACTCTTAGCGAGTTCTAGTAACCCTAATTTTGGCTTTATTATTTTTTGATTTAAGTTCATTGTGACCTTCCATTTTTTTATCTGTATTTTTTAATACATTACTTTTATTAAATGTAAGATTAAATGTCAACTAATACACATAAAATTTATTGTTACTTACAACAGAATGCATAAATTTCCACAGTCGTTCAATTGGATTCAAATTAGGACTATATGCTGGCAAAAATAGTAACTCTATTTTACTGTATTGTAGATATTCT
This sequence comes from Rickettsia endosymbiont of Villa modesta, assembly GCF_964026485.1. Classification (NCBI taxonomy): domain Bacteria; kingdom Pseudomonadati; phylum Pseudomonadota; class Alphaproteobacteria; order Rickettsiales; family Rickettsiaceae; genus Rickettsia; species Rickettsia endosymbiont of Villa modesta. Next base: position 1,394,091 of record NZ_OZ032157.1, read on the forward strand.
TTTACCTTTTTTGACCTATGATATCCAGCATTATCGCATATCAAATAAATCTTACTTTTATCTTGATTATTTGCTTCTAATTCCTTTAAAAATTCAATAATATAATCACCATTAACCTTAGGATTGTCAGTTGTTACTACCTCTAAATCCTTAAGATTAATAGCACCAATAATATGTTTACGCTTCCAACCACTGAAACCTGGTAATGTTTTAACTACATTCTTTCTAATCCAACCAAATCTTGCTCGAGTTTGGTATTGAGGATGAACACTATCCATAAAATAAATAGACTCATCTTTAGCTAAATTATTTTTTAGCAAACTATATTGCAGCTTAAATTCCTCTTGCTTAGCTAAATCTATTTTTCCAGGAATTAACTTAAGTTTCTTATAACTAAAACCAAGTCTGTGTAACAGCTTGATTACCCCAGCTAATGTATAGATTACTCCATATTGACGTTCTATGAACAAACCTATATCTCTAGCATACACATAATTATTATTTTCTAGATGAACTATTAACTCTGCTTCCTCCTGTCTAGTAAGTTTACTATCACTACCGCCATTTCCAGGCTTAAGCTTCTGAGCATTATGATAACCTATTAAATGTTTTCTTATCCCTCCCCATCACTCAGTAATAACACTTTCGATATCTCATCAATACTATAGCTATCATCATACATGAAAACAGCTTTGATTCTATCACAAATCCTCTTATCCCTTTCGCTTCTATGGTAAAGCTTTAATTCTTCTTTTTCTACTGATGTTAATTTTCTATAAATCCATTCTTACTTAATAACACTTGCTGACTTCTTTGACAATTTTTCATTTACTAGAGGTATATAACTTAACTTTTCTAGTAGGGCTTTTATCTCTTTGAATATCAAGTTTTGTACCGAATAGTGGAGAATCTTGTAGAAAATCAATAAGGGAAGATTCTGACGAATTTGCTATAATACTACACAAACGTTTATTTTCGTCTAATACTTCTAGATTTATCTCGATTAAAGGCGGGGTAAGTAAATGCTTAATAATTTCAGACCATTCTATTAAAACCAAATTACCGTTTAATGCTTCTTCAAATCCAAGTTCATAAATTTCTTCAGGTGATTTAAGACGATATAAGTCATAGTGATAGATAGTGAAGTTAGATGCTTTATATGTTTGCAGTAAGTTAAAAGTCGGGCTTATAATACTTGTATTTTCACCACAAAAATGTTTAATAATTTCACGACAAAAAAATGTTTTACCGGATCCTAGGTCACCGTTAAGTAAAACTATATCATTTGGTTTTAAGCTTTGTGCTAAAAGCTTTGCAAGTTTTGTTGTCTCTTCTTCGTTATTTAGCGTATGCATTTTTTAACTTGATTAATCATTTGTAAATATTGGTTCTGAAAAGTGTTTGAATCGACGTTTTTCACATTCCAGTTTTCGCTATTTAATATTATTATTTTAGCGTTTATATCGTATAATCGTGAATTTTGTTCGTTACTTAACACAAGACATTTATTATTAGACTCTTTAATTAAATATTCTAGCTTGCGTATATATCGTAGACTTTTTTGACTTTCGCTATATAATTTTGCAGTTTTAATATTAGTATTAACAAAAAAATACTCGCTACTATCACTTAATAAAATTACGTCTTTTATCGTTACAAATTCATTATTTTTAATTTCTTGTAGCTTGTTTAATTCTTTAAGTGCTGCTGAAAGGTTATTATTAATATCTTCTTGTAGCTCAGGAAATTTTTCGCTAAATATTCGTGCAAATTCTTGTAGTAAAATTCTTACATTATCAAGATCAAGCCAAATATGCCAATTATCTTTTATAGTGGTTAAAGATTTTATATCACTGATTTTAATAATGTTTTTGCTATGATTATCAATTAATTTCTCGGCAAAGCCGTCGAATTGTTCATTAATATAAATAGCTATATCGGCATTTTTGACTTTAGCAAGATCGCTTGGTTTTATATTATAATGATGAGGACAGTCGATATTAATAGCTAGGCTCTCGATATCCGCTTTATCCTTAACAAGTATCGAAACAATACTAGCAATTGGCGTAATACTTACAACTATCTTAGGCTTAGCGTAGCTAGTAAGGCTGAAGAATGTAAGGAATAGTAAAGTTAGAATCTTTCCGGTGTCATACCGTGGCTTGACCACGGTATCCATTTTTTTGGATCCCGCGATCAAGTCGCGGGATGACATTAGAAGTATATTATAAATCTTAAGCTTCATAACTTTTCCAACAACTCCAATTTACTAGGCTTGAAATCCTGCTCTATCCAAAAATTTTTTAGATATTCTAATTTTTCCCCTATCTCTTTTTTTTCTATATTCATATTTAATAAGTCATTACCGTTTACTTGGAATTTCGGGCGTAATAATGTATCATATTTATAAATAAATTCTTTTACTTGTGAATGCTCTAGTTTACCGATTATACGGGCTGCTAATAAATATTCCTTGTAGTTCTTTTTTTCAAACCAAATTTTTTTTATGTTAGCTTCAGAATCATTCAGAAAGTTCGTTATAGATAATATTTGCATTGCTTCCTGTCTTGAGAATTTCCAATCGAGAAGAAGCTTTGAATTTATATTTTTTAAATTATATAGTAATAAAGCATAATTAGTTGCTAATTCTAATTCTTTAGATTGCTCAAAAAATTTTATTTTATAATTTTGTATAGAGAATATTAGTTCTAATATTCCTATTTCAAACATAGCTTCTAAAATTTGTGCCGCTCTTTTTGAAACGATAATTTTATCCATTTCACTTTTAATTCGCTCTCGTGATAAAGTTTTTAAGCCGTCTTTTAAAGCTTTACATGCTTTGAAGCTGCCATCATCAAGTTGATTCGCATAATAGCTAGAAAACCGAAAAAAGCGTAGGATTCGTAAGTAATCTTCTTTAATTCTATCTAGAGCTTCCCCTATAAATACAACCTTTTCCTGCTGCAAATCCTTAAATCCTTCAAAATAATCATATATCTCGTTCTTAAAGGGACAATAGCTTAAAGCATTAATAGTAAAATCTCGTCTTGCGGCATCTTCGGCAAAATTGTTTGTGAATATTACTTTGGCATGTCTGCCGTTACATTCGATATCTTTTCTGAGAGTTGTAATCTCAAATTTTTCCTCGTTTAAAATAGCCGTAATCGTACCAAATTTTAAGCCGGTCGGGATGGTTTTTATATTATAGTCAAATGATTTGAATTCACTGAACGAGTCGCTCGTCGCTCCCCTATTATCTATAGGCTTCGCTCCTCGCTCCTTGTAATTAAATCCAACTGATTTGACTATAGCTTTCGATAAAATATTTATTACTTCATCCGGTGTTAAATTAGTAGCTATATCGATATCGTAGCTATCTTTCTCTAGTAACGCATCTCGTACGCAGCCGCCGATAAGTCTTGATTGACCTTTTTCATTTAAAAGGCTCAAGATTTTTTTATATCCTTTTGAAGGAATTTTTAAAGTTTTATGTATAACTTGCATTATTTGATTATACCTATAGTATCTAGCAGTTTTTAAAAAGACCTTGATGTCATACCAGTTAAAAGCTGGACCTTGTTGCGTGGATCGGTAAAACCCACTGTGTCACCCCGTGGCTTGACCACGGGGTCCTTAAAAACAATAAAAAATACTAATAATTTTAGTATTTTTAACTGGATCCCGCGATCAAGTCGCGGGATGACATAAGTGAAATCGATCCACGCAACAATGCTACGCGGGGATGACATCGAGTAGATTTTACCGTACATTCCTTTTTATTGCAAAAGATAAGTATAACAGGGCTTTTTTTTAAAAAATCGTGATTAATCGTTATTAAGCTCCCGTGGCATTGAGCTTTGTAATTGAGATTGATATGAATTTCGGCTTTTTCACAATGATTATTGTTATTAATGACAATTTTCTGTCCGTGATTAGTTATGAAAATATTATCTTTTAAAGGTAACACCATACTATCTTTTTGTCCGAACCAATTAGCCCAATAAGTTCTATTAAATGTAGGCATTTTATCGGCATAAATTATAAGCTTGTCGTCTTTGTCTTTAATGCCTACTGCCATATGATTTGTGTCAAATATTAATTCCGGCTTTGGAGAGTAGAACATAAATATAAAAGATATTATCATAATTACAAGACCAAGCAAACGCCACGAAGTTTTCCATATACAAATCCAAAAAAAACCGAATAAAAAAAGTAATATGCTGAAATTGGTAATATAACCGAAATACCATACAGCTCCCGTTAAGCTATTAAAATAGGCGGCTGATTTTATTATTATTTCAATAAAAAATCCCATGATCATTATTAATATATAGCTATCAAACCCAATCATAGTAAAAGGCAGAGATAGCAAAGCAAGCGGCATAAGAAAAAATGATGTTATCGGAACAACAATGAGGTTAGCCGGCACTGAATAAGTGGAAAATATGAAGAATTGATTAAGGGAGTGTTGAGATATGAAGAGTAAAAGGTTATAATGTGATAAAAAAATAAGAAAGTAAAAAATGTCAGAGCATCAAATAACAATGGTCAGTTTAGATGAATTAGTTAGCCCGGAACATCAATATCGTAAATTTAAAAGTTAATTTAATTTCAAAGTAGTTGAAAGAGAGTTATTAGCGATAGAAACTGAAGCTAATTATAAAGGCTATGGAGCATTGAGGTTATTTAAATGTTTACTTCTACAATTTATGGAAGACTTATCTGATCGAGAATTAGAACGTTATTTCGCTGATAGTAATGCCGGCAAATGGTTTTGTGATTTTGCTCTTACAGAGACGACTCCAGATTATAGTGTGTTTAGTAAAATACGTAAGAAAATAGGTACTAACTTACTATCAAAAATATTTGCAAACTTTAGAGAACAACTACGAAAGCAAGGTTATATGAGCGAGGTATTTACCTTTGTAGATGCCTCTCATTTGATCTCAAAAGCTAGTCTTTGGACAGAACGTGATGAGTTGAGGAAGCAAAAATATGACAAGCTAAATAATGAGACTTTGCCCAAAGTTGCGAATGATAAACAAGCTAAAATTGGTTGTAAAGGAGGTAATAAGTTTTGGTATGGTTATAAAAAACATGTTAGCGTTGATATCCAATCAGGGATTATTAATAAGGTTGCAGTTACCTCTGCAAATGTTACTGATAGCAAAGGTTTTAAACACGTTATGCCACGCTCCGGTGCTGCATATGTAGATAAAGCATATTGTACAAAGTCTACCAAAGATACAGCAACTAGACAAGAAGTGCATCTTTGCGCTGTAAAGAAAAATAACATGAAAGATAAAAATTTTGACCTTGATATATATTATATACTTCTTTAACTTGAAAAGTTGGAAAATGAATATTTAGATGAGCGAATAATCAATGTTCTTATGGATAATTAATATCTAATACTACCAATTATTCAGGTAAAAGAAGTATATTAATGCTGCTAAATATAAATGGAGTAGCAAGTTCTCAATCTTAGGAAATTTTGGGGGGGGGGGTAAAAGGCTATTTAGGCGATAGATATTTAGCAAAACAACTAAGAGCTTTAGCAAATGTTAAAAATATAGAAATAGCTAAAACGTTATGCTTTGAAGCAATTTGTTTAGGAGTGATTAACAGCCTTAGCAAAAACTTCGCTTGTGTAAAAGAATTCACTAGAGCCTATCCTGAATTAACAAACAAGATAACAAACGAACATCTAGAATATTTTATTGACGGCTCAATATTACGGTCATGTATTAATGACGAGGAAATCTTAAGGAAATTGCTAGGTAGCGGTTAGTGTGGCTATGTAGATTTATCCTCCTCCTGAGGAAAATCAGATTTATCCATTAAATTTTTAGCGATATTGCTTTCTGAAAATTTAGCTGATTGAAAATATTCGGAAACAAGTTTTATCACTTCATCACAAAATTCATCTTGTAGCTCTTTAGTTGCGGTTGATTTTTGGTTTTGAATTAACTGTATAGCATCAGATTTTTTATGCTCTAAAAATTCTTCAATTTCTTTAGTTTTTTTTTGAATGATTTTCTTAGTAACTTCATTGCGTTCTTCTATCATTTGAGAGCGTAAAGTTTCTAATTTTTGTATTTGTGCGTTGGTTTGTTCAAAGAGCAAAGCAGCATCTTCTTTTAACTTTTCAGCTTTTAGAACTTTTTCTTGGATTTCTAAAATCTTAGCATCTAAAGAATTTAAAATGGCTTTTTTCGCCGGTCTATAAATTAAATATACAAAAATTACAAAACTAACGGCAAGCCAAAAGCTTTCATCTAGGAAATTCATTATGTTACTTTTATATTTTGTAGTAAATTCATATCTGCTTTAGTTCCGGCTATTTTTTCAATAATATTAACTGCGAGCTTTATGATTGCTTCGCTTTTATTAGTTCTAAATTGCTTAGCAGCTAAATTTATATCTTCAATATTTTGATTTATAGAGTTTTTTAAATCCTGCTCTAGATTCTTTTTTTTAATTAAAAATTCCGATTCTAAAGAGTCTATTTTTTCTTTTTTTAGCCTATTTATTTCAGTATTTGTTTTGTCTATTTCCTCGTTATAATATTTATTTAGCTTTTCTACTTCTTGGGTTAGCGTATCGGCTTGCGTAATATTATCTTGAATATTTGTCTGTCTATTATTAAAAATTTCTTCGGCTTTTGGAGTGATAAATTTATAAACAAAGATATACAATAAGCCGAAAGTAACGATAAGCCAAAAAATTTGTGAATAATAGGTAGCAATATCAAATTGAGGCATCTTATTTAAAAATGAATTTTAAGAAAAAATAAGTAACATAGCAATTACAAAGGAAAAAAGTCCCATTGCTTCAGCAAGACCTGCACCGATCAGAGCCATTCTTTGTAAGTTTTCTGCAGCTGAAGGGTTTCGTGCTATTGAACTAAGTAGAGAGCTAAATATATTACTAACGCCTAGAGCCGCACCGTACATGCCGATGGCCATAAGCCCTATACCAATAAATTTTAAAGAAACCATATCCATAAAAAACCTAACTTTTAATTAATCAAAAAATAAATATATACTCGCTGAATTTAAAAAATTGGTTTCGTTATTTTTTGCTTTTAATCCTCACTACTAGTATGTACGCTGCGGTTAAAAGCTTCAAAACGCCTCGCTCTTTTTCAAATTGAGCTTCGTATACCAACTCTTCATTTACTCAAGGTATATAAATTATTGCTAACCGAATAGCGAATTATGTAATAATTCGCTATTCGCATCAGTGTAAATTAATAGCATCATTAAGATACATACAAGATAAAATAGTAAAAATATAAGCTTGAAGTATTGCAACAAAAATTTCAAACCCAATTAGTATCACCATAAGAGGGATTGGCAGAAATTTCAAGTAAATCATTAATGAAACGGTAAAACCGGCTATTACTTTTAATAAAACATGTCCCGCCATCATATTAGCGGCGAGTCGCAATGATAAACTAACCGGTCTTGCTAAATATGTAAACAGTTCAATTACTATCATCAACGGTGCTAACCATAAAGGAGTACCGTGTGGTAAAAAAAGAGTTAACAAACGTAAGCCGTGTTTTACGAACCCGACTATAGTGACCGTTAAAAATACTAGAATTGCTAAGGTAAAAGTAACGATAATATGACTAGTAGCAGTAAAGCTATAAGGTGTCATACCAAGTAAATTACAGAATAAAATAAAAATAAACAAACTAAAAACTAACGGAATAAATTTGCGTCCTTTTACTCCTATATTCTGATTTAACATATCAGCTACAAGATTATAAACTATTTCAGCACTTACTTGTAATCTAGAAGGTACTAATTTCCAGTTATAAAAAGCTAAGTAAAAATAAGTTAAGGCTAAGATGCTAGCAAGTAACATATAGATACTCGAATTAGTAAAGCTGACGTCAAAACCGAACATTTTGATGTCTATCAATTTTTTGATATCAAATTGTGCTAAAGGGCTATGAGTCATTTCCTTACTTTTTATTATTCACTTTTTGCCTTATAATGTTAAAGCCAGCAATCATTCCTATTATTGTAAATATAATAAGAAATAAAGGTTTAGAATTAAAAAACTTATCCGTAAATCTTCCAATTACGACACCTACCATTGTACCTGAAACTAAATCTACAGTGATAGTGAACGGGCTAATTTCTTGCCGAATTTTAGGATTAGAAAACTTAGGAGTTTTTAAGTCTTTAATTCTTGCTTTGATATCTTTTAGTTTTTCCGTATTCATTAGTTTATCTCCGTCATTGCGAGAAGACGCCATAGGCGTCGCGTCGACGAAGCAATCGCAGGATATTTGACGAGATTACCACGCAGCCTAACGACTGCTCGCAATGACGATCTACTGTCAAAATTACAAACTCATCTCATTTTTTGCTTTTTCTTTCTGTTCCTCTAAAGCTTTATCGACTGCCGTAGAAATACTATCTATACTATAATTTCCGGTTTGTACTCCGTTAACGAAGAAAGAAGGAGTACCTATAAATTTTGGTGCTTTTGCTACAAAATTAGTATTAGCAATTAGCGTTTCAGTAATTTTATCACTATTTAAACATTGCTTATATTCTTCCGGAGGAACACCGCCAAGCTGACCTATATCAGTTAATAATTCTCTGTATTTATTGCTATATGCCCATTTATCTTGTTGTTGTAATATGATATTATGAAACTGTACAAAACTATTTATATCACCCTTGCAGCGGGCTAAAATTGCAGCGTCTAAATCTTGTTTTGTAGCAATAAATTCACGAACCACATATGCAATTTTATTAGTATCTATATATTTTTTCTTAAGTTCCGGAAAAATTGTTTGATGATAATAAGCACAATGCGGACAGGTAGGAGAAAAATACTCGACTACTATAACATTTGATTTTTTGTTACCGAGAACCATATCATTATCATCAACTTTAAAAGTAACTTTAACAGGTTTTATTTCAGGATTTTTTTGTTCTTGTGAAGCCGGCGTTGATACTTTATCAGTCTGATTATTATCGTTAGCAGGTGCTATCGATTCAGCTGCATTTTCAGAATTTACTGCTTCTTGATTTATTTCTTGAGAAGTGTTGTTGTTTTGCAGAGTTTCCTGCCCTATTATTTGTTTCTCTTCTTGGTTCTTATTTTGTGTTTTTTCTTCTGAACAACTACTCAAAAATAATAAAAATATCGGCACGATAAAAATACTTCGCATAACTTTCCCTTAACTATTAACTTTCTCTACAATAAAAGCATATCAATTTTATTTCAATAAAAATATCTACTTTATAATAGAAGCAAAATGTGCTATGCTATAGAAAATAATAGTCTAACATTAAGTTCTTAGGCACTAAAACCACTACGGAGGAATTAATAATGGCAAATACAACACAATCCGAAAATAAAACCGAACAAAAATCCGAGTTTAAAATAGGGCAGAGAATTGTCTATCCTGCACATGGAGTTGGTGAAATAACAAATATTGAATATCATACTATTGCAGGTACTGAAATTAAAGTATATGTAATTTCCTTTTCGCAAGATAAAATGACATTAAAAGTGCCTGTTAGTAGAGCTGCGGTTGTTGGTCTTAGAGCGGTTGCAAGCAGAAAAGATTTAGATGTCATATATTCAACTCTTCAAGGTAAACCAAAACAAGGAAATAGAATGTGGAGTAGAAGAGCCCAAGAATATGAAAGCAAAATTAACTCAGGTAATATTGTAGCCATAGCCGAAGTATTACGGGACTTACATAAAAATGTTGATAATGATCGTTCTTACAGTGAAAGAACACTCTACGAATCAGCTTTAAATAGACTCGCAGGCGAGCTTGCTATCCTTGAAAACATCCACCCAACCGAAGCAATTAATAAGTTAGTTGAAGTATTACGTGAAAAATTAGTAGCGTAGATACTCGCCCCACTTGAAAAATTGGCTACGTCGTCTTTGTAAGTTCTCGGATGCTCACGTATTAAGTATACGTTCCGCTCCTCGGCTTATAGACTCCTTGCTCTTTTTCAAGTTGAACTTCGTATAACAACTCTTTATTTCACAGGAGTATATTTTTTGTCATTGCGAGGAAATTTACAATAGTAAATTGACGAAGCAATCTCAGGAGTTTGTTATTATTTCATGAGATTACCACGCAGCCATGGCTGCGGTCTTGTTGCATGGCTCGAAAAACACGCTCGGTGTCATTCCTGCGAAAGCAGGAATCCATCATAAAGCGAGATAAATCGAGCTTTTAATTTAAAAAATTTGCTATATTTATGCTTTTTTTTTGGATTCCTGCTTTCGCAGGAATGACATAAACAAGCCATACAACAACGCTTGGTTTACGGACCTATTACTCTTTTCTAAGTTGAACTAACTTCGTATAGCTACTCTTCATTACTCGAAGTATAATGGACTGAAAAAATTAGACAAAAAAAGAGTTAGATTATCTTGGTAATAAGTTAGAATAAAGAAATAACTTATAGGAGATAAAATGACTAAGAAACAGATACGGAATTTCAGTGCTGAAGAGAAGACAAAGATAGTGTTAGAATTATTAAAAGAAGAAGTAACAATATCACAGTTATCGTCTAAATATGAGGTGAGTAGCAATAGTATATCACATTGGAAGAAACAATTTTTATCAAATGCATCAATAGCATTTGAACCAGCTAAGGTAGTGAGTGAATATCAAGAACAAATTAAAGAACTTAAGGAGCAAAATGATGCGTTGGCAAAGGCTTTAGGAAAAACTACAATTGAAAGAGATTGGGCTGTGGGAAAGCTCAGAAGCTTGGATTTATCAAATAGAAAGAGTCTTGTCATATCCAAGCTAGAATAGTTACCAAAGACAAGACAATGTGAATTATTAGGGGTTAACCGTTCTTCAACATATTATAAAGAACGATCACTTAGTAGCTATAATTTAAATATGTTAAATAGAATAGATGAGATATATACAGATAATCCAGAATTTGGTTATCGTTATATGTATCAGCAATTATTAGAAGATGGTTTTAAGATAGGTCAAGACCGAGTGCTAAAATATATGAGATTAATTGGTATTGAAGCGATATACCCTCATAAAAAGAAACTGGCTACTATAAAAGATAGTGAGCATAAAATATACAGCTACCTACTTGATAAATACTGGATCACAACTGATAAAACTAAGAAAGTAGTTGTTTCTACTGCTAATCAGGTCTGGAGCGGAGATATTACATATATTCGCACTAACGGAGGCTTTATGTATCTAGCAGCCATTATAGATTGGCATAGCAAAGCCATATTAAGCTATAAACTGTCGAATAGCATGGACGGGACATTAGTAACTGATATATTGAAGGAAGCATTAAATAAGTATCAAGCTCCACAGATATTTAATAGTGATCAAGGTAGTCAATATACCAGTAATGATCATATACAGATTCTTAAAGATTATAATATTCAGATATCAATGAATGGTAAAGGCAGAAGTATTGACAATATTGTTATTGAGCGTTTCTTTAGGACGCTGAAATATAATTGTATATTTATTAATGATTATCAAAATATAGGAGAGCTTAAAGAGGGTATCAATGATTATATCAGTAAATATAATTATCAGAGATTTCATTCAAGTATTGGGTATAAAAAACCCATGAATGTCTATCTCGATAGTATACAATATCATACACAAATGGCAGCTTAATTTTGAACAAAATTACCAAGTAAATTGCTCAAAATCTTGTCTTGATTTTTCAGTCCATTATAGTAAAAAATGTCAGAGCATCAAATAACAATGGTCAGTTTAGATGAATTAGTTAGCCCGGAACATCAATATCGTAAATTTAAAAGTTAATTTAATTTCAAAGCAGTTGCAAGAGAGTTATTAGCGATAGAAACTGAAGCTAATTATAAAGGCTATGGAGCATTGAGGTTATTTAAATGTTTACTTCTGCAATTTATGGAAGACTTATCTGATCGAGAATCAGAACGTTATTTGGCTGATAGTAATGCCGGCAAATGGTTTTGTGATTTTGCTCTTACAGAGACGACTCCAGATTATAGTGTGTTTAGTAAAATACGTAAGAAAATAGGTACTAACTTACTATCAAAAATATTTGCAAACTTTAGAGAACAACTACGAAAGCAAAGTTATATGAGCGAGGTATTTACCTTTGTAGATGCCTCTCATTTGATCTCAAAAGCTAGTCTTTGGACAGAACGTGATGAGTTGAGGAAGCAAAAATATGACAAGCTAAATAATGAGACTTTGCCCAAAGTTGCGAATGATAAACAAGCTAAAATTGGTTGTAAAGGAGGTAATAAGTTTTGGTATGGTTATAAAAAACATGTTAGCGTTGATATCCAATCAGGGATTATTAATAAGGTTGCAGTTACCTCTGCAAATGTTACTGATAGCAAAGGTTTTAAACACGTTATGCCACGCTCCGGTGCTGCATATGTAGATAAAGCATATTGTACAAAGTCTACCAAAGATACAGCAACTAGGCAAGAAGTGCATCTTTGTGCTGTAAAGAAAAATAACATGAAAGATAAAAATTTTGACCTTGATAACGCCAGTTTAGGATAAGAAGAGTTTAAGATTATCGAAAAAAGAGTTTAAAATATTAGTTTTAGTAATATTAAAAGCATTAACACAAGCTAGAATATGAACTAAAAAATTAGTAGGTGATCGATGCCTTGAGTGTTCAAGATTCATATTATTTTTTAGGACATTAAATACTGACTCAACCAACGACCTTTTTCTAAGCTGTATTTTATCTTCCATTTCCAATAAATGATTCTTCATATCTTTTCTAATTCCTGTAAATAAGCGTAATCCACGACCTAATAATTTAGTAAATAATTCCTTAGAAATATATCCCTTATCACCAAAGAGTTTACCTTGTAATCCATCAGTTATATCGTCTGCTACCGATAAATCACTATTATTTGCTTTGGTAATTTTGATCGCCATAATCGCTCCCTTATTGTTAATTACTATATGCAACTTAAACCCCATAAACCATCCATAACTACTCATCCCTATTTTAGCTATATACTTCTTTAACTTGAAAAGTTGGAAAATGAATATTTAGATGAGCGAATAATCAATGTTCTTATGGATAATTAATATCTAATACTACCAATTCTTCAGGTAAAAGAAGTATACCACTAAATACTTTATTGCTATTTGTACGTTTTGTATAACATATCGATAATTTAGTTGAATCTATGCAATAAATTCCTGTTTCCTCTCCTCTAAATAGTTGCAACATTATAACCAAGCGGTAGAATTAATCTTGACCATAATTGTATTATTCGACTATAACTTGGTAATTTAAAATAACCTCTATATTTATATGATAAGTGATATAAATAATAATTCTTAAAATCTTTGCACGGCGATATATAAAAATATAATACGATAGTTAAAAGCTCTGAAAGGCTTAAATTCCCTTCTCTCCGGCGTTTTCTATCTGTTGGTATTAATTTTTGCTTCTCCCATTCTTCATATATTTCACAAAAATTGTCTAGTATATAAAATAAAGTTGTGATACATTTTTTCATTGTTGGGTTCTTGTTTTTTTGTTGAAAAACTTCAGTAACCCAACACTCTTAACTTGTAAATACTTTATTCTTATTCCATGCTTCTCTTCTTCCTTATCCTAAATTCGCGTTAAAGAAGTATACTGAACAAAAATTATCTTAATTTTAAACACTATTTCTTCCAAAAAAATATCCTTCCTATAATTCTCTACTTAATTTCTTATCTCTCAACACTTCCTTTCAAGAACTTTTAAATTGCCCTTTTGCCTTTCAAGTAGTATTTAATATGGAATATAAGGAAATTGATTGCTTCAATTATAATCATCCTGTAATTGTGCCGGCAAAAACTTTCTTATCTCAATTAGTTTAAATAAATCATATTTAACACTTTACACTTTATAAATGATGGAATTCGTCTATAATAACTAATTAGTAATTAAGTTATTTAAAGCCCGATGAATAGGTCTAAGTTCATTTTTTTATCTGCTATTTCAGGTAATGTACTCGAATATTATGATTTTACGGTATATTCAGTTTTTTCGTTGATTATTGGACAAGTTTTTTTTCCAGGTGAATCAGAATTCATTAAAACTCTTCTAAGCCTTGGAGTATTTGCGGTCGGCTTTCTGACAAGACCGATAGGAGGTATATTATTCGGTTATATCGGTGATAGATACGGTAGACGTATCGCTTTAATAATCTCGATGCTAGGTATGACTATTCCGACCTTTGTTATGGGTCTCATACCCTCATATGCAAGTATTGGGATTTATGCCCCTATAACTTTAGTTATAATGCGGCTTATTCAAGGTTTATGTATTAGTGGTGAAGGAACGGGAGCGGCTATTTTTATCCTTGAACATCGTCAAAACTTAAGAGCCGGTTTTACGGCAGGGTTAGTACATGGTTCAAATATTGCCGGTACGTTAATTGCAACATTTATCGGTATTATAATTGAACGTTATTTTTCTCATATAGATTTTGCTTGGCGTTTTGCTTTTCTGCTTGGTGGATTTATGGGTCTTGCCGGATTTTACTTGCGATTACGTGTATCGGAAACACCGATTTTTAAAATGCTTGAGAAAAAGAAACAAGTTCTTAACGCACCTTTTTCCAATGTAATTAGAACTGCTTGGAGATCGATGTTTTTAACTATGTGTATAGGTGCTATTGCTAGCAGTGTTATGTATTTAGTAAAAACTTATATAAATGTTTTCTATTATAATGTAATGCACCTTAGTAATACTATTGCTTTATCATATTTAGCGTATAGTTCATTTATTGCAATGATAGCGATGCCGCTTGCCGGCGGTACTGCCGATATTATCGGAAAATTTAAAATGGCAATGCTTGTTGGTACTGCTATTTTGATATTGATTTTACCGACCATGTTACTTATGTCAGCAGAAGAGATGTGGCAACAAATTATAGCTCTTACAATGCTTGGTATGCTCGCAGGAAGTATAGCAGGTACGGCTTATATATTCGTTATATCCTTGTTTACGGCAGAACAAAGATTTACCGGTGTTGCTTTCAGCTACAATTTTGCGATAGCGATATTCGGCGGAACTTCACCTATTATTTCTCGTTGGCTTGTAGAGCATACAGGCTTATTTTATGCTCCGGCTTTTTATATCATGATCATTGCTGCTGTATTTTTAGTGATTATGTATATGATGAGGAAAGTAATTAAATCGTTGCTTAATAATTATGAAAATAGAAAATAAAGAAATAACAAGTAATTGGTTTACTAATTTACGTGATTTATTGTGCAAAGAATTTGAAAAAATCGAAGAAGAATATGCACAGACAAAAGGTTTAAAACCGGCTAAGTTTGTACGTACAAGCTGGCAACGTAATGGCGGTGGTGGTGGTATTATGTCTCTCATGAAAGGAGAAGTATTTGAAAAAGTCGGGGTTAATATATCTACCGTATTCGGTGAATTTTCTCCCGAATTTCGTAGTGAAATCCCAGGAGCAGAGCTAGACGGGAAATTCTTTGCAACAGGCATTTCATTAGTCGCACATCTTAAATCTCCACTAATTCCCACTATGCATTTTAATACTCGTTATATAGAAACTTCTAAAAGTTGGTTTGGCGGCGGTGGCGATTTAACACCTTTTTATCCGGAAGAAAACGAAACTGCAAAGTTTCATGTAGCTTTTAAAGAAGCGTGCGATAAGTATGATTCTAGCTATTATCCTAAATTTAAAAAGCAATGTGACGAATATTTTTATCTAAAGCATCGAAAAGAGCCGAGAGGAGTAGGCGGAATATTCTATGATTACTTAAATAGCGGTAATTTTGAACAGGATTTTGCCTTCACGCAGGATGTAGGTAGGGCTTTATTGTCGGTATATCCTGAAATCGTTAGAAGTAAGTTATTTTTACCTTGGACAACTGAGCAGAAAGAATACCAACTTATAAGGCGGGGTAGATATGTAGAATTTAATTTGCTATATGACCGCGGTACTAAATTCGGCTTAATGACCGATGGAAATGTTGAAGCAATATTAATGTCGCTACCACCTGAAGTAAAGTTTAATTGACTTTTTGGAAGTTATATATAGAACCATAACCGAAATAGTAAAACGTTACGAAACCTTTGTTAAAAGTGAGAGTATTTTTCACAAAACTGATGCAATCCTTGGCTTCTAGCATTATTGCGTGGATACCACCCTGTCATTGCGAGCAGGCATTGTTGCATGGATCAATTTCACCTCTGTCATCCCGTGGCTTGACCACAGGATCCAGTTAAAATACTAAAATTATTAGTATTTGTTTATTATTTTTATGGACCTAGTTAGCAAGCGAACGGTGACACAGTGGGTTTTACCGATCCACGCAACAATGCCTTGCGAGTAGCCGCAGGCTGTGTGGCAATCTAGAAAATAAGTAAAAAAATTCTGTAAATGATAACGAACCTGCACCTCTCATGCCATAATTATAACCGCTACTTCTTGATGATGTCGTAACATCATATATACTTCTTCAACATGAAGAGTTGTTAAAATGATTAGGCACAATGGTTTGAAAATTGTCATTTACCAATGAAGAAATTTTATTTTTATATTTTTCAATATTTTCAAAAAATATTCGTATAGAATCAGTAAATGTCTCAAAATTCGCATAAAATTTATTGTTACTTACAACAGAATGCATAAATTTCCACAGTCGTTCAATTGGATTCAAATTAGGACTATATGCTGGCAAAAATAGTAACTCTATTTTACTGTATTGTAGATATTCTTTTACCTTTTTTGACCTATGATATCCAGCATTATCGCATATCAAATAAATCTTACTTTTATCTTGATTATTTGCTTCTAATTTCTTTAAAAATTCAATAATATAATCACCATTAACCTTAGGATTGTCAGTTGTTACTACCTCTAAATCCTTAAGATTAATAGCACCAATAATATGTTTACGCTTCCAACCACTGAAACTTGGTAATGTTTTAACTACATTCTTTCTAACGCCAGTTTAGGATAAGAAGAGTTTAAGATTATCGAAAAAAGAGTTTAAAATATTAGTTTTAGTAATATTAAAAGCATTAACACAAGCTAGAATATGAACTAAAAAATTAGTAGGTGATCGATGCCTTGAGTGTTCAAGATTCATATTATTTTTTAGGACATTAAATACTGACTCAACCAACGACCTTTTTCTAAGCTGTATTTTATCTTCCATTTCCAATAAATGATTCTTCATATCTTTTCTAATTCCTGTAAATAAGCGTAATCCACGACCTAATAATTTAGTAAATAATTCCTTAGAAATATATCCCTTATCACCAAAGAGTTTACCTTGTAATCCATCAGTTATATCGTCTGCTACCGATAAATCACTATTATTTGCTTTGGTAATTTTGATCGCCATAATCGCTCCCTTATTGTTAATTACTATATGCAACTTAAACCCCATAAACCATCCATAACTACTCATCCCTATTTTAGCTATATACTTCTTTAACTTGAAAAGTTGGAAAATGAATATTTAGATGAGCGAATAATCAATGTTCTTATGGATAATTAATATCTAATACTACCAATTCTTCAGGTAAAAGAAGTATACCACTAAATACTTTATTGCTATTTGTACGTTTTGTATGACATATCGATAATTTAGTTGAATCTATGCAATAAATTCCTGTTTCCTCTCCTCTAAATAGTTGCAACATTATAACCAAGCGGTAGAATTAATCTTGACCATAATTGTATTATTCGACTATAACTTGGTAATTTAAAATAACCTCTATATTTATATGATAAGTGATATAAATAATAATTCTTAAAATCTTTGCACGGCGATATATAAAAATATAATACGATAGTTAAAAGCTCTGAAAGGCTTAAATTCCCTTCTCTCCGGCGTTTTCTATCTGTTGGTATTAATTTTTGCTTCTCCCATTCTTCATATATTTCACAAAAATTGTCTAGTATATAAAATAAAGTTGTGATACATTTTTTCATTGTCGGGTTCTTGTTTTTTTGTTGAAAAACTTCAGTAACCCAACACTCTTAACTTGTAAATACTTTATTCTTATTCCATGCTTCTCTTCTTCCTTATCCTAAATTCGCGTTTCTAATCCAACCAAATCTTGCTCGAGTTTGGTATTGAGGATGAACACTATCCATAAAATAAATAGACTCATCTTTAGCTAAATTATTTTTTAGCAAACTATATTGCAGCTTAAATTCCTCTTGCTTAGCTAAATCTATTTTTCCAGGAATTAACTTAGGTTTCTGATAACTAAAACCAAGTCTGTGTAACAGCTTGATTACCCCAGCTAATGTATAGATTACTCCATATTGACGTTCTATGAACAAACCTATATCTCTAGCATACACATAATTATTATTTTCTAGATGAACTATTAACTCTGCTTCCTCCTGTCTAGTAAGTTTACTATCACTACCGCCATTTCCAGGCTTAAGCTTCTGAGCATTATGATAATCTATTAAATGTTTTCTTATCCCTCCCCATCACTCAGTAATAACACTTTCGATATCTCATCAATACTATAGCTATCATCATACATGAAAACAGCTTTGATTCTATCACAAATCCTCTTATCCCTTTCGCTTCTATGGTAAAGCTTTAATTCTTCTTTTTCTACTGACGTTAATTTTCTATAAATCCATTCTTACTTAATAACACTTGCTGACTTCTTTGACAATTTTTCATTTACTAGAGGTATATTATTGAATTTTTAAAGGAATTAGAAGCAAATAATCAAGATAAAAGTAAGATTTATTTGATATGCGATAATGCTGGATATCATAGGTCAAAAAAGGTAAAAGAATATCTACAATACAGTAAAATAGAGTTACTATTTTTGCCAGCATATAGTCCTAATTTGAATCCAATTGAACGACTGTGGGAATTTATGCATTCTGTTGTAAGTAACAATAAATTTTATGCGAATTTTGAGACATTTACTGATTCTATACGAATATTTTTTGAAAATATTGAAAAATATAAAAATAAAATTTCTTCATTGGTAAATGACAATTTTCAAACCATTGTGCCTAATCATTTTAACAACTCTTCAGGTAAAAGAAGTATATATCTTCAAGCTGATTAAATTTCTCATATTCTTCATGTGATATAAGCACCACTGTTGGTTTACCGTATTTATTTATAATTACCGGCGATTTTACTACTTGATTCATTAACTCTCCAATTATTAATATTTAACCAATCAATTGTCATATAATAAAAACGCTTTTTCAATAGGAAGTAACTTTAATTCCGGTAACATCGGCATAATTAAATCTATTCCGGCTTTTTCGTTACTATTACCGTGTACTAATATAAAAGAGCCGTCTTGAACTTTTTCGCCTTTAGCAAGCCAAGCATTACTACCAAGCGGAATAAATCCTAAATCTTTTAGCTTTTCTATTAATGTTTGATCAGAAACTAATCCAGGAAAACGAAAGAAAGGTGACGGAGCAATATTATAACTTACTAATATTTTTCCTGCTTCTAATACTTCATTTTCAAAGTCCTGTTTATTGGAAAGAAGGAAATTATCTTCAAGAGGTTTATCTTTAAAGTAAGGATGGCTAAATGAATGATTAACCCATGTTATTTGTAAATAACCGTTTTCTTGTTGCTTTAATAACCATAAGAACTCTTTTGTATGCTTATTAATCCATAAGCCTGAAACACATATAGCAATCGGAATAGGTTTATTTAGTTTGCTCGATAATTCTACGAGCTTTTTAAAAAAATCTTCTTCAAAGCTTTTGGAAGAAGGACACATATCAATTGTCAAGAACTGCCCTTTTACTTTATACATGCTACTCGTAGCACCGTAATTTTGCTGTATACTCGATGAACTTGAAAAATTGGCTACGTCGCCTTTGTAAGTCCTCGGATGCTCACGTATTATTATACGCTCCGCTCCTCGGCTTACAGACTCCTTGCTCTTTTCCAAGTTGATCTTCGTATAACCACTCTTCATTTCGTAGGAGTATATAGAGTTATATTTATTTAAAGCTTTAATATACGGAGTTTTATTTAATTTTTTTAGAAGATTTTCTTTTTCTGTTTTATTCGTAGGTAAAATTACCGATTCTTGTAGGACTAACTCAGTTTTAAAAGAATTCGGTTCTACTAAAACGAAATATGATTTTTCATTATTTAAATAAGAACGAATAGCGATTTTTATTTTTTTATTCTCAGCAATTACAGGCAAAAATACCGGTTTATAATCAGTTATAATTGCTGCTTTTTCGTCTGCATAACTTAAATTAAAAAACAATATTATAAAAATAAAACTTAAAATTCTTTTCATTTATTCGTCTCCATAACTATAGTACTGGACATTTTTTAAAAAGTCCTCGCTGTCATCCCTGTGAGGGATTATTGCGTGGACCTGTAAAACCTACTCGATGTCATTCCCGCGGAGGCGGGAATCCAGAAAAAAAGTATAAATACAGCAAATTTTTGAAATTAAAAGCTCGATTTATCTCGCTTTATGCTGGATTCCCGCTTCCGCGGGAATGACATAAAGCGAAAATTATCCGGTACTATGATCCATAACACTCATATAAAATTCTGCAATTTTCTCTTTTACCTCTGCGGGGTCGTTCATCAAATTAACAGCACCTCTAAACTCTGCTGAACTTGGTAAGCCGCTACTATACCAACCAATATGCTTACGAGCAATAGGTACGCCCACGGATTCGCCGTAATAATCAAGTATTGCGTTATAATGCTCGGTTACGATATCTAGCTGCTCTGCTATAGAGGGAGCAGGTTTTTCTTCACCTGTTTTAAGGTAATGTGCAATTTGTGAAATAAGCCAAGGTTTGCCGTATGCTCCTCTACCGACCATAATACCGTCTGCACCGGATTTTTGCAGGGCTTCTTTTGCTTTAGCAAAATTAGTGATGTCACCGTTAGCAATAACCGGAATTTTTACGGCTTCTTTAACTGATCGTATAAAATTCCAATCGGCATTACCGGAATAAAACTGACATCTCGTTCTACCGTGAACGGTGACCATTTGAATCCCTGAATTTTCGGCAATTTTAGCTAAAGTCGGAGCGTTTTTCATATTATCATCCCAGCCCATACGCATTTTAACCGTTATCGGAATCTTCACCGCTTTAACCGTCACTTCAAAAATCTTAGCTGCCAGCTGTTCATCCCTCATTAGAGCCGAACCTGCATAACCGCCTACTACTTTTTTCGCCGGACAACCAAAATTAAGATCGATAATCTTTGCCCCCATATCCTCGTTCATTTTAGCAGCTTCAGCTATTACATTCGGCTCACAGCCGGCCAGCTGCACGCATGCACTTGTCGGATCGTCATGCATGATAGCACATTTTTGCATTGACTGCCTAGATTTCACAACCATTGCCCGACTTGCTATCATCTCAGAAACTACAAGCCCTGCACCGAATCTTTTTACCAATTTTCTAAATTCTAAGTCCGTAATATCAGACATTGGAGCAAGAATTACATTTGAAGAAAGTTCTATATCGCCGATTTTGATCATAAAAAAACCGTTATAAAAATAAACGCTTATAATATCATAATTCCATATTTTTGTCTAATATTACTAATTAAGAATAGACAAAAGCCGATTAATCTATTATAAGCTTAAGTTATATTTCTTTACTTGAGTAAAATGTCATTCCCGCGTAAGCGGGAATGACATTTAATTATTAAGGCCACGTAGCTCAGTCGGTAGAGCAAAGGACTGAAAATCCTTGTGTCGTTGGTTCAATTCCAGCCGTGGCCACCACTTCTTATTTAAATCCCACTTTTTTATATCTTCGATTAAAGATCTATTGCATTTCTAAACTTATTTTTATAATGTTAATTAACTTTAAGTTAATAAGATAATAAAGTTTAATAAGGATAAATTATGTTTGCAGGTATACTTCTTTTACCTGAAGAATTGGTAGTATTAGATATTAATTATCCATAAGAACATTGATTATTCGCTCATCTAAATATTCATTTTCCAACTTTTCAAGTTAAAGAAGTATATAAAAGAATTTTTTGAAATAGAATCTGATGAAGTATTATATGATAAATTAACAAAAGCAATAAAAGAAAAAAATACAATAGAAGCCAAAAAATTAATTGAAAAGATACAAAATACTGAGTTATTCAACAAGGCTAATGCTTCTCATAATACTCTTCTACATTCTGCTATTGAACAAGGTTTAGAAGAAGTTAGTGGGGTACTCATTTCAAAAATATCTAATGAAGCTATCAATATTATTGAAGAATATATTTTATCCGGTGAGCAAAAAGGTGAAACAGATTTAACCTTACTTGCCTCTAAAGGTTTTGGAAAAGCTTGCGAAATGCTTATTCCAAGAATGTATAACGAAACAATTAATACTATAACTAAAACAAATAATACAGCTTTAACTTTAGCAGCTGATAAAAAATTAACAGAAGTTTGTAAAAAGCTTATTCCAAGAATGTCTAATGACGCAATTAATATTATTGATAATAAACACAAGGATTCTGCACTAAAAAAGGCTATAAGAAACGATATGGATGAGGTTGCTCAAATGCTTATTCCTGGAACGTCTAACGATAATATTTATGTTATTGATAAGTATTCCGAAAATATACTTCTTCAACATGAAGAGTTGTTAAAATGATTAGGAATAATGGTTTGAAAATTGTCATTTACCAATGAAGAAATTTTATTTTTATATTTTTCAATATTTTCAAAAAATATTCGTATAGAATCAGTAAATGTCTCAAAATTCGCATAAAATTTATTGTTACTTACAACAGAATGCATAAATTTCCACAGTCGTTCAATTGGATTCAAATTAGGACTATATGCTGGCAAAAATAGTAACTCTATTTTACTGTATTGTAGATATTCTTTTGCCTTTTTTGACCTATGATATCCAGCATTATCGCATATCAAATAAATCTTACTTTTATCTTGATTATTTGCTTCTAATTCCTTTAAAAATTCAATAATATAATCACCATTAACCTTAGGATTGTCAGTTGTTACTACCTCTAAATCCTTAAGATTAATAGCACCAATAATATGTTTACGCTTCCAACCACTGAAACTTGGTAATGTTTTAACTACATTCTTTCTAATCCAACCAAATCTTGCTCGAGTTTGGTATTGAGGATGAACACTATCCATAAAATAAATAGACTCATCTTTAGCTAAATTATTTTTTAGCAAACTATATTGCAGCTTAAATTCCTCTTGCTTAGCTAAATCTATTTTTCCAGGAATTAACTTAAGTTTCTTATAACTAAAACCAAGTCTGTGTAACAGCTTGATTACCCCAGCTAATGTATAGATTACTCCATATTGACGTTCTATGAACAAACCTATATCTCTAGCATACACATAATTATTATTTTCTAGATGAACTATTAACTCTGCTTCCTCCTGTCTAGTAAGGTTACTATCACTACCGCCATTTCCAGGCTTAAGCTTCTGAGCATTATGATAATCTATTAAATGTTTTCTTATCCCTTCATCACTCAGTAATAACACTTTCGATATCTCATCAATACTATAGCTATCATCATACGTGAGAACAGCTTTGATTCTATCACAAATCCTCTTATCCCTTTCGCTTCTATGGTAAAGCTTTAATTCTTCTTTTTCTACTGATGTTAATTTTCTATAAATCCATTCTTACTTAATAACACTTGCTGACTTCTTTGACAATTTTTCATTTACTAGAGGTATATAGCAAAACAAGATATTGAAAACTCTCTAAAAGACCTAGAAAGTGTTTTTAATACCAACAAAAAAACATTGGATGTTTT
This sequence comes from Rickettsia endosymbiont of Villa modesta, assembly GCF_964026485.1. Lineage (NCBI taxonomy): Bacteria > Pseudomonadati > Pseudomonadota > Alphaproteobacteria > Rickettsiales > Rickettsiaceae > Rickettsia > Rickettsia endosymbiont of Villa modesta. The sequence continues at coordinate 1,417,900 of NZ_OZ032157.1, forward strand.
ATTTGAGAAGATACAAAAGCTAGGAGATGATAAAGCTGCTTTACTAAAACTCGATAAACAAATAGGAAATATTGCAAATAATAATATCATTAGTAAAAAACTAATTGATTTAAATAACTATGTTAATTGCTTAGTTGATAATCAAAAGACCCAAGATGACACTTCTAAAATATTAGGAGGTGTAGAGGGTGTGCCTTTGGAATAAATATGTAGCTTCTATATAAATTATGGAAGTTATTTTTTGGATTCCCGCTTTTGCGGGAATGACATCGAACGTGTTTTCAATTACTCCCAATTAATAAGTTTTTTAAAGTAATTAATTTTATATAACAAAAAGTAATTTTCGTTACTTTTTAAAGCTCGTATATTCAATACAAAATCACTCTCATCATAGATAAAAATTTTAACTAAGTTGAGATATGATAAAGTACCGAGAATAATTGAACGAAATAAACTAAGCGATGCTTTTAGAAGTTGTTTATCAATTATAAGTACAATTTTTCGGCATGGCAATTTGAATAAAGTACGGATTAACTTATAGTAAGCATATGTGTTATAGGGTTTCTTAGCTAAAATAAGTTCTATATTTACCATACCCATTCCATTCGGATAAATTGCATGTAATAAATCTTTATCTTTAATGATAAAATCTAGATACGGTTCAATAATATCTATTTTTTCTTCTGCTGTTTTAGTGTTCATAACGGCTTGTCCTCCTGATTAAACTTAAATGATTCAAGTTTGATCACCAAGAAGCCAATTCAAAGCCCGATTGGTGATCAGGGAGTTAGAAACACCGTCAACAAGAACAGCTGAGTAGTTTTTAGGCTTAAAGTTATACTCTAAGCCCTGAACATGACTACTACCTCCCCGACCGTAAAATATCGAGGAATAAACCAATTTAACGGTGGTTTTACCGCCTGTTGATGGAGGTTTCTACACTCCAGAACAACCTTAGCTGTTCCAAGATGATTCTAAGCAAAACTCTAAACAAGTCAATATGATTATTAATTTTAAAAATTGGTATTGCCGCATGACTCATTTTACGTCATTCGTGCGGGGTATTGGCTGCGTGGATCAGTTTTTCCAGTGTCATCCCGCGACTTGATCGCGGGATCCAGCTTACAAATACTAAAATTTTAGTATTTTAATTTTTTTTCTGGACCCCGTGGTCAAGCCACGGGGTGACACAGTGGGTTTTATCAATACACACAACAACGCTTTCTCACTTCCGCAAGAATGACATCGAGTGTTGACTATTGGTACTTCATGTGGTACTATTCTTATTAATACTTAATTAAATAAATTTATGACATATTTAATTGCCAGTGAAGCTAGAAAAAGTTTATATAAGTTAATTGATGAATTAGCTATAAGTCATGAACCTACGTTAATAAAGGGTAAGCGAAATGCTGCAGTTTTAATTTCGGCTGATGATTGGGAAGATATACAAGACACAATATTTATTGCTTCTAATAAAGAATTAAGCGACTCAATTATTAAGGGACTAAATACTCCTATTAAAAAATGTAGTATCTTAAAATTAAAGTAAATATGTACAGTTTATACCTTACTGAAGCTGCACGCAAAGATTATAAATTAGTAAGTAAATCCATTTATAACGATAAAATTCAAAATCTATTACATATTATTCAAAATAACCCCTTTCAAAATCCGCCTCCTTATAAAAAATTAGTAGGTGCTTATAATGGGGCTTATTCAAGAAGAATTAACATACAACATAGATTATTTTATCAAGTATATGAAGAAACCAAAGAAATAAAAATTTTGCGTATGTGGGGTCATTACGGGGATAATTAGTCTTATAAATTTTGTTGCATAATAAAACTATCACTTATATACTGTCGCTAATGATTAATTTGCTTAAAGTTTCATATGGTAAGTAGTAATTTTTATAAAAATTTAGGACCACGAAAACTAACGGCAATTATAGATTTTGTACACGATATTATAGAACCTCCTAAGATTCATGAAGATATAGCTATTCATGATATTAAAATTCTGCAGGAAGCATCACCAAATGATATTAGCTTTTTAAGCAATCCTAAATACTCCGAATTTTTAAAAACTACCAAAGCCGCCGCTTGTATAGTACCGAAAAATTTTACAGGAGAAGCAAATTCAAATACTGTTTTAATACATGCCGAGAATTCATATTTTGCTTACGGCAAATTAATAGATTTTTTCTATACTCCTATTAAATCATACCCTGCTAAAATAATGAAATCCGCTATTATTGCAGATTCGGCGACTATCGGAAAAAATTGTTATATCGGTCACAATGTAGTTATTGAAGACGATGTTATTATAGGTGATAATAGTATTATAGAAGCCGGAAGTTTTATAGGTAGAGGCGTAAATATCGGCAGAAACGCTAGAATAGAACAACATGTTTCAATAAATTATACAATTATAGGTGATGAGGTAGTAATACTTGCAGGTGCAAAAATCGGACAGGACGGGTTTGGGTTTTCTACCGAAAAAGGCGTACATCATAAAATATTCCATATAGGTATAGTTAAAATCGGCAATAATGTTGAAATCGGTAGCAACACTACTATTGATAGAGGTTCGCTTCAAGATACTATTATAGAAGATTTATGCCGCATAGATAATTTAGTACAAATAGGGCATGGTGTAAAAATAGGCAAAGGCTCTATTATCGTAGCACAAGCAGGTATAGCAGGAAGTAGCACAATAGGGAAATATTGTGCTCTTGGAGGACAAGTAGGAATTGCCGGACACCTAAATATAGGCGACGGGACACAGGTAGCGGCACAAGGTGGTGTAGCACAAAATATAGAGGCAGGTAAAATTGTCGGCGGTAGCCCTGCAGTTCCTATCATGGATTGGCATAGACAATCTATTATTATGAAACAATTAGTCAAGACCTCTAATAGCAAATTAAAAAAGTAGTTTGCTATTGAAAATGGTTTTATTGTATGAACCACAATGTCATTCCTGCGAAAGCAGGAATCCATCACAAAGCTAGACAAATAGAGCTTTTTACAAGCTTTAAAGTACTGGATTCCTGCTTTCGCGGGAATGACATCAGACTCTATGTAATAAATAAAATACTAAATAAATGATCATAGATATTACCGAAATCATGGATTTAATACCTCATCGCTATCCATTTTTATTAGTAGATAGGGTACTTGAAATTGATATTAACAAATCAATAAAAGGTATTAAAAACGTTACCGTTAACGAACCGCAATTTACAGGACATTTTCCGGCAAGACCTGTTATGCCGGGCGTTCTAATGGTTGAGGCTATGGCACAACTTGCTGCTATATTAGTTGCTAAATCGTTAGGCTCTACTAAGAATAAAGAAGTGTTTTTAATGGCTATCGAAAATGCAAAATTTCGGAGAATCGTTCAGCCCGGTGATACTATGCATATTCACGCTGTTATTGAGCAGCAAAGAGCTAACGTATGGAAATTTTCAAGTACGGTTACAGTTGAAGGTGAAATGGCTGCAGAAAGTAAATTTACCGCAATGATTAAAGATAAATCGTAAGGGATATAGTGTCAAATTCTAATATACATCCGACTAGTTTAATCGCAGAAGGGGCAAAGCTCGGTAAAAACGTAAAAATTGGACCGTATTGTATTATAGGTCCTGAAGTTGTGCTTCATGACAATGTCGAGCTAAAATCTCATGTAGTAATTGAAAGGATTACTGAAATCGGTGAAAACACTGTAATCTACCCTTTTGCATCAATCGGTCAACCTCCGCAAATCTTAAAATATGCTAATGAGCGATCAAACACGATAATCGGCTCTAATAATACTATTAGAGAATATGTTACGGTACAAGCAGGAAGCCAAGGCGGCGGAATGGTGACAAGAGTAGGAAATAATAATTTATTTATGGTCGGCGTTCATATCGGTCATGATTGTAAAATCGGCAATAATGTAGTATTTGCTAATTACGTAAGCCTAGCAGGTCATATTGAGGTAGGTGATTACACAATAATCGGCGGGCTATCTGCCGTACATCAATATGTTAGAATCGGTGAATATTCGATGATTGGCGGGCTATCACCGGTCGGGGCAAACGTAATACCGTTCGGGCTTGTAAGTAGTAAACGTGCGGTGCTTGAAGGCTTAAACCTAATCGGAATGAATAGAAAAGGGTTTGATAAAGCAGACTCTTTAAGTGCCTTAAAGGCTATCGAAGAAATCTTCTCAGGTGAAGGTAATTTTACTGAACGTATTAAACAAGTTGCCGAGAAATATAAAAATAATTCTATAGTAATGCAAATTATCGATTTTCTTAATCAAGATAGTAGTAGAGCATTTTGTCGTTTTGAGAAGTGAATTTATAAGTAGTGTACGAACGTACCAATGTCGTTCCTGCGAAAGCAGGAATCCAGAAAAAAACTATAAATACAGTAAATTTTTGAAATTAAAAGCTCGATTTATGCTGGATTCCTGCTTTTAGCTAGGAACGACATAAGAGCCATACAACAACGCCTATAGTCGCTCACAATGACGGAGCATTTTTTCTTGCAAAGAATTTTGACGTAAACGAGTTTTTAAGCTCTTAAAATCAACTATTTCTGCTTTTTGATTTTGACAAATACATGCAAAAATATATTTCTGCTCTCCTTTAACTTTTTGAATACATTGTCCGCAAATCCCTTTCATCATACATTGCATCGATAAATTAACGCTAACTATTAGCTCCGTATTTTCACCGAATATTTCATTTTTTAGGCTTTGTAATTCTTCTATTATGTCAGGAGAAGCATTAATTATTACTATATCTACAGAAGTTAATTTATGGTTTTTTATATTAGGATAAGTAAAAAATATAACTTCATTATTATTTTCTTTTAGAACTTTTAATAAGCCTATATTACCTACTTCGGAATCAACAACAACTATTTTTTTATTTTGAGGTATTTCTAGCGGCGAGCCTGTCGGTCCCATTAAAACTACTTTCTCATTTTCAGATAATGTTTTACATACGCTAGTTGATTTACCGACTTCAAAAACTATGAAGCTAATTAAATCTTTTTCTACATCAATATCTGTAGGGCTTAAGGCTACCGGCTCTATTAACTTAGAAGCATCTTCAGAATAATTTTGTAAGCGAAAGAACTGTCCGAACTTAAAATTTTTAGCAGCAAGCGGCGAATGAATTATCAACTCAAAAGTTTTATCATCTAAAATATTTATTTTATTAACCCTAGAAGTTAGCAAATAATCAAGCTGTGTACAAAAATCTTTATAACTATTTTTAAAGCTAGGGGCATTATTTGTAAGTCTTTTATTAATAGCCTCGTACCCTTCTTTGCTACTAGCAAGAGCTTTCACTACACTTCCCGAATATTTAGGATTACAATCACCGAAATAACTATATTTATTCTCATCAAATTGAGTGTTATTTTCTATACCGATTGCCATAATCACGGTTTTGGCTTTGATTACCATAGTGTCATCCCGTGGCTTGACCACGGGATCTATAACATTATTCTGATATTTTTTCTGGATCCCGTGGTCAAGCCACGGGATGACACTGAATTCCACAGATTCCACATGACCGTATTTATCTGTATTAATCCTTAAAGGTTGCATATTTTCTTTAAAATCAACACCAAGTGCTAATGTATATATTAGCTCTTCGTGATTTAATTTATATGCCGGCGAATCTTGCAATCTTCCACGATAATAAACAGTAGCTCCTCCAAGCTTATTAAAAACCTTTCTTAATTCTTCATTACTCTTAGCTTCTTTAAATAATCTTGCATGAGCAATAAATTCTTCAGCTATTTCTTTATCTTCATCCGTTAAATCTTTTTCTATATAATTTTCGGCAAATTCCTCTACTTGCTTTTTATAGTAATATACACTTTCCGTTGCTGCATCTAAGGAAGTAAGGCCGCCGCCTATTACCGCAATCGGCATTCTAATTACCATATTAGTATTAGAATTTTTCAAAAATGCTCCTCCGCTTTGCAAAGTCATTAAGAAATCGGAAGCTGTTTTTACGCCCTTAGCTTCAAAATTTTCTATATCTAAAATTTTCGGCTGACCTGCTCCAATGCAAAAAGCTATATGGTCAAAACCCAAATCGAAAGCTTGTTCTTGCGTTATATTAAAATCTAAAGCTACTCCGTCATAATATTTGAAATTGTTATTTCTCTCGAGTATCAGCCGCAATATATCAAGATTGTTTTTATCCCACCGAACGGTAATCCCATATTCCGCTACCCCTCCAAATCCTCTCGGTATTCTTTCCGATAACAAATTTTTATATTCATGCCAAAATTTTATAGGTTTATGAACGTTAAAAGGTAAAGGGGTAATTTTTAAGCCGTCAATAGCCGTGACATTGTGACCTGACCGTAATAAATAATAGCTAAGACTAAAACCTGCAGGACCAAGACCGGTAACTAAAATATTATAATTAGTAGCTTCTTTCGGAAGCGGAGCATAAATATTAAGCGGATTCCAGCGGGTAAGAAGTAGATATATCTCTAAACCGTAAGGTAATTTAAGCGTTTCTTCTAAAATATTTGATTCTATTAACGGGATATTTACCGGATCTTGCTTTTGGTAAATACAAGCTTTAGAGCAATCATTACAAATCCTATGACCTGTTGCTGCAACCATCGGATTATCAATAACAATAATAGCAAGAGCACTTAAGTTAAAGCCTTGTGCCTTAACATAGTTCATCTCAGAAATTTTTTGCTTTAAAGGGCAGCCGGTTGTCATCCCGTGGCTTGACCACGGGATCCAGTCTTTTTTAATTTTTTCTTGGATCCCGCGATCAAGTCGCGGGATGACACTTATCCCTTTGGAACAACTATCCTTATCCTGCTTATGGCAATAAATACAATAATGAGAATCGTTTAAAGCTTCATCTAAATTTAAAAAAGAATCTGTATAGTCAAAATCTAATCGCTGATTCTTTTGATATTTAGATATTTTTTTATTATCTATTAGATTTTCTTTATCTAGTTTTTGAGGGAGGTTGAATAGGATGTTATCTGCCACTGTCATCCCGTGGCTTGACCACGGGATCCAGTCTTTTTTAAATTCTTTCTGGATTCCGCGGTCAAGCCGCGGAATGACACCCTCACACGAATAAACCCTGCATGCTGCATACTTAGCGGCTACATCTAATTCTGTGGCAAAATTCTCTTCGTCCTGTTGCCATATAATTATTTGTTTGGCAAATTCTTTAGAGGTAAAATTCGTACCTATTAAATCAGTTAGCTTTAAATACAAATCTTCAAAATCAATATCTTTTATTTTTTCCGGTGGGTATTTTTTTACGGCAACACGCTGAACAAACTTTCTTTTACATTCATAAATAATATCAAAATCTTTATGTTTTAACCTTGATATCGTTACTTCTTTTGAAATACAAAATAACTCTGCTAAAAAATCGTCTAAATGAGGAGAGATTTTGAATAAAAATTCGGAATAATCTTGTGGAATAATGGAGAGAGGAGTCGATCTAAATAACATTAAATCTTTATGCAGAGATTTATCGGCTTTAAAGAGATAATCTAAAAATATTTGATCTAATTTTTTAAGTCCGGTTAAATCTAATTCATTAAAATCTAGATTAAAACCAAGTTTCATAAGTAATAAATAACTCTTTTAGAAAATTGTCTATAAATTAAATAACTGATACAAACAGTAATAAATGCAACTATAATAGACTTAACTATCAGCATCATATCCGGTAGTGTTCCGTCAATCACCAATGCTTGTACGGGTCTTATAACTAAAAAGAACGGATTAAATTCAAAATATATTTTTTTAGATTCCGGAATTAGTGAATAAGGATAAACTATCGGTATACTCCAATAAATAACTCCAAGAATAACACTCAACATTTGTGGTATATCTCGAATATACGGCGTTAAAAATGCTACTGCGATAGAACCGCTAATCACACATATTATTAAGGGCAAAATTAATATCGGCATAAATATTATTTGCCAAAAAAATTTTTCTGGAAATAATAAAATAAAAGCAAAATACATTGCCGAAAACGAGCAAATTAAAGTATATAATTGCCCTAAACTATCCGCAACAGGAAAAAAAGTCTTAGAAATTCTAACTTTTTTTATTATTTGATCACGTGTAACTAAAGAACTTGAACAAATCGTTAGGCTGCTTACTATAAAACTCCATAAAGGAATACCGCCGACTAAGTTCATTACCATAAATTCTCTCGGTTGTCTTAATAAAAAACCGAAAAAATATGAAATTACCATTATGTGAATAAAAGGCTGAATTAAGCCCCATAAAGAACCTAAAAAAGAATCCTTATTTTGCCTAATTATAGAAGCTTTAACTAGTAATACTATTGCCCGCCAGTATTTTTTAGAAAAAAAATACTTTATCATTTATGAGTTTCTCCATTAGACTTTTTGGATAACCTATCTTATAAAGAGGAATTTGAAGGAAACACGGAACACAGAACCGTAGCGTACAAAAGCGTACGTGAGGATTCGAGTACCGGATTGACGTACAAATTACCTTTAGAAGTAGGTTATCCAAAAAGTCTATTATAAATTTTAAACATTTCTGATGGTGTTCCATCACCTATAATATTGCCGTCTTTTAATAAAATACATCTGTCGCAATTATCTTTTATAATTTCTTCTTGATGACTTACTATTATCGAAATAGGGGTATTTTTAAATTTACTTTTCATTAAATTAAGAGATTTTTCTATAAAACGGCTATCTCCTGCTGCAAAAACTTCATCAAGTAATAGAATTTGGGGATTTTGAAATATTGATACAGAAAAAGCAAGTCGTGATAACATTCCTGAACTATAATTTTTTATCGGTAAGTCGATTTTATTACCTAGTTCCGAAAAATCTATAATCTCCTTTTCAATTTTCCTGCTATATTTATCTAACATATTACTATATAGCATCAACATTTTTATATTTTCACGACCAGTTTGTTCCGGCTCAAAACCGACTCCCATATCTATAATTGCAGCAATATCACCATGAACTTTAACCGTACCGGATTTTAACGGATATATTCCGGCGATTAGCTTCAAAAGAGAGCTTTTTCCGGAACCGTTACTTCCTATAAAAGCTATTTTTTCTCCTTCTTGGCAAGAAAAGTTAATATCGTTTAATATAGGTATATTTGGAGAAAGAGAAACCCCTTTTTTCAAGAAAAAATGCTTTAAACCTTGAGCTCTTTTATGAGTATCTATACCTTCTACATAACCATTTGTTATTTCTATAAATACTTTTGAATGGCTAAGTGACATAACTATTAAATAGATTTATTGATCCAATCTAAAAGAGAGTTTTTTTGCTGTAAACCTATTTTAGTATCTTTTTGTTCACCGTTTTTAAATAACATTATCGTTGGAATACTACGAATACCGTATTCTGAAGGAATGTTAGGATTTTCATCAATATTCATTTTAAGTACTTTTACTTTGCCTTTTAATTCTTTATTGATTTCATCTATTATCGGTGTTAACATTTTGCATGGTCCACACCATTCTGCCCAAAAATCAACCAGTACCGGTAAATCCGATTCTAATACTTCCTTTTTAAAAGAGCTATCCGTTACTTTATCTGCCATATTTATCCTCTATGTGTTGCGTGATGCTGCTTTTCTGTTGTCATCCCGCGACTTGATCGCGGGATCCCATAAAAATCTTAAAATAATTAATACTATAAATTATTTTTTGGATACCGTGGTCAAGCCACGGTATGACCTAGAGTACATTTTGCTTCGTCAAAATTTTCAATTTTTCCTCGCAATGACGAAGAAGCATAAATAAAATTATAAATTACTCACCTCTACTTGTAAATAATGAAAATCTTTTTATTTATTATATTTATTTTTTCTATTATAATATATCCGCATTATTAAAGCTGCTGTTTCCTCTATTGATCTAGTCGACACGTCAATTACCGGCCAATTTCTTTGATCACAAATTTTTCTAACCTCTAAGCATTCTTTTTGTACTATATTAAAATCTGTATAGCTTTTATTTTCGTTAATTTGCAATAAATTTAACCTAGCTTCTCTTATCTCTATTAATCTATTTGGATTAATAACGAGTCCTACTACTAATTGATCTATGTCTTTTTCTATAAAATCAGGAAAGGGACAATTATAAACATAAGGAATATTGGCAGCTTTTAGACCGTTATACGCTAAAAATACGGAAGTCGGTGTCTTAGAAGTTCTAGAAGGACCTATTAATATTATATCGGCCTCCGACAACTCATTAAGCATTTGTCCGTCATCATGTCTTATGGCGTAATCTATAGTATTGAGCGTATCAAAATAAGTTTTATCGAATTTATAATTGTAATTTTGTTCTTTTTCTATTTCAATACCTGAAAAAACAGACATTTCTTTAATAATCTTACCTATTACAGAAATACATGGAATTTTTAATTCATAGCAAAATTTCGTTAAAGCTTTTCGGAGTTCTTGATCAGCAATCGTGTATAATACTATCCCGTGTTTAGATTCTATTTTACTTAATACTTCATTTAGCAATTCCAAATTTCTAATCATTGGCCAATGATATAATTTTGGTTTTACGGAAGTAAATTGTGCAAGAGCAGAATTTGCTGCATATTTTGCAGTTTGCACGGAAGAGTCTGAAACCAAGTGAATAATTAGCTTTGTCATACTTTACACATGTAATTGTGGATAAATTTTTTAATAACTTATTATTTTTCCTATTAAACTCTATTAAAAATTTCCTCAAATCCTTATTAAATCAAGTAAATCTAGTGTATTTTCTTTTAAATAAATAGTTTGTGGATAAAATTGTGAATAAATCTCATTTTCCTTTGAAAAAATAGTCTTTTCTAAGCTATAAACGAATTTTACACTTAATTATCCACTTGTATAAATTCATTATAAACTTATGTGAATAATAATTAAAAATACCGATATTTTTAAGAAAATTTTAA